>CAVRXJ010000025.1:0-475848 GCA_963725095.1 uncultured Acidobacteriota bacterium | reverse complement strand
CGGTGGTGAAGACGCCTCCATCTCCGTTCTGCTCGAAGTCAGACACGGAGATTCCAAATCCGCCGCCATCCTCGGGCTCGTAGCTCGTGGCGCGGTTCGGGATGACGCGCGTGTGGTCGTCGTTGTACTGCGTGTGCGTCATGCCGAGCGGACCGAAGATCCGCTCGCGGGCGAATTCACGAAGGCTGCGGCCGCTCGCCCGTTTGACGACGAGCCCCAGCAGGAAATATCCGGAATTGCTGTACTCGTATCGCGCGCCCGGAGCGAAGGACGGCCTCGTCTGGCGCGCGAGCGCGTCGAGAGCGTCCCGCTCCGTCGTGACGTCTTCGTAGCGGGCGCCCCCGAGGGACAACAGGCCGATGTAGTCGCGCAGGCCTCCGGTGTGATGGAGCAGGTGGCGGATGGTGACCGGGGCTCCGTAACTCGGGATCTCGGGAACGAACTTGCGGATGTCGTCGTCGATCGAGAGCTTTCCGTCGCGCGCGAGCAGGAAGATCGAAAACGCGGTCACCTGCTTGGCGAGCGACCCGATGTCGAAGACGGACTGGGGCGAGAGCGCGACCCCCAGCTCCAGGTTCGCCATTCCGTAGCCGCGGGCGTAGGCCATCCGCCCGTCCCGAAAGACGCCCAGCGTACAGCCGGGGGAGTCCGACCGGTCGTACGCGGCGAAGAGGGCGTCGATCTGTGGGCCTGCGACCAGCCTCCGGGTCCGCAACAGTCTGGGCTGACGCCGTTCCCGGGACCGGTCAGAGCCGCGATCGCGAGGGCGCCGACGAGGAACTCGCGCAAACCGAGTGTCATCCAGCCTCCAGTGGCGCCGGAGGGCGCCGCGGGGGTTATATATCGGGACGTGGAGCGTGCAATTCCGAGAAGGTCCTTTGCCGCGGGCCTCTGGCGCCTGGCCGACCCGAAGATTTCGCTGGCCTCCTTTTCGGCGATGTTTCTGGGCGCCTGCCTGGCCGCTCGTGACGGCCCACTCTCGAGTCGATGGCTGTTGATCACGGTTCTCTCCATCTTCGCGGTCGAGGTCGCCAAGAACGCCTCGGGCGAGGTCTTCGACTTCGACTCGGGGACCGATCTCGCCGTCGAGCCCCGAAGACCGGAGCCCGTTCTCCGGCGGGAAGCGGGTCCTGGTGGATGGGCTCCTGACACGGCGCCAGACGGCCGGCATCGCCGCCGTTGCCTACGTGCTCGGCATCGCCAGCGGCCTCGCGATCGCGGCCTTTCGCGAGCCGCGCGTGCTCGCCCTGGGGGTGCTCGGAATCGCGGCCGCGTTCTTCTACCACGCGCCGCCCCTTCGGCTGTCGTACCGCGGGCTCGGCGAGATCACCGTGGGCCTCTGCTACGGCCCGCTGCTCACCGCCGGGACCTACCTCGTCCAGCGCGGAGAGATCCCGCGCGAGGTGCTCTGGATCTCACTTCCGCTGGGAATCCTGATCGCGGACTTCCTGCTGATCAACGAATTCCCGGATTCCTCGGCGGACGCGCGGTGCGGCAAACGGACGCTCGTCGTTCGGCTGGGCCGACAGCGCGCGAGCGTTCTCTTTGGCGTCATTGCAGGCGCCGCGTACGCGTTCCTGCTGTGCCTGCCCCTTCTCGGCGCCGGGCGCGGCGTCTGGCTGGGAATCATCGGCGTGTTCCCGGCGATTCGGGCCGGGCGCGTTCTTCGGGCGCATCCGGACCAGACACCGCGGATCGTGCCCGCGCAGGCCCTGACACTTCTTTCTTTCCTCCTCCTGTCGCTCGGCAGCGGACTGGGTCTCCTGCTCCTTCGGTAGGGAGACGCCCCGTTTGCGATACCGGCGGCAGGCCGCTGAGAAACGAAAATCGTGAAATCATGGAAGCGAAGGGGCCGTAGCTCAGGTGGATAGAGCAAAAGTTTCCTAAACTTTAGGTCGGCGGTTCGAGTCCGCCCGGCCCCACCAGAAGGATTCGGCGACCGCGTTCCTAGCGGAGCCGCTTGGGAATGCGCAGGGAGAACCGGAACGCGGCGTCGGCGAGCCGGTCGGGCAGCAGGGGCCGCAGGGGGATCAGAACCCGCGCCATGCTCGTGAGCCGGTACCGCGTCTTCGGGCGCGCGGCTTCGAGGGCGTCGACGATGACGCGGGCCACGGCCTCGGGAGGGAGCTTCCCCGCTTGGAAGTCGCCCTTCATCGCCCGCTCGGCGCCGCCGTAGAGGGGGGAGTAGGGACCGGGACGGTGGAGGATCCCTGCGACCGAGGCGAGCGCGCGCTCGTCGAAGCGGGTGTCGATGGGGCCGGGCTCCACGACCGCGACCCGCACGCCGAAGGGGGCGACCTCGACACGCAGGGAGTCGCAGAGCGACTCGAGGGCGTGCTTGGAGGAGCAGTAGGGCGCGGCGAAGGGGATCGTCACCCGGCCGCCGACGGACGAGACGACGACGATCGTCCCGCGGCGGGCCTCGCGCATCGGGGGGAGCGCCGCGCGGATCGTCTCGATCGCGCCGAAGAAGTTGACGTCGAACTGGCGCCGCCATTCATCCGGAGAGACGTCCTCGACGGCCCCGTACTGCGCGTAACCGGCGTTGCTGACCAGGGCGTCGAGCCGGCCCTCCGCGGCGAGGATCCGGCGGACGGCCGCGGCCGCGGCGCCGGGCTCGGCCACGTCGAGGGCGATCGGCGTCGCGCCAGGAAATCCGATCAGCTCTCCGAGACCCTCGGGGCGGCGGGCCGAGGCGTAGACGCGGTGACCCCGCCGAGCGGCCTCCCGCGCCGTTGCCAGGCCGATGCCGCTCGAGGACCCGGTGACGAGGACAACCTGGCCCGGCGGCGGCATGGCGCGATGTTACCTTCCTGTTCGGGTCGACACCTGGAATTCGGGCAGGGGCCGCCTCCGGCGTAAACTCGGAGCGGGGTCGACTCGTCTAAGTCATGTGCTGGCTTTTGCGATGATTCCGAAGCGAACGGAACCGGGAGTCGACGAGGCGCGGCTTCTCGCCGACGTGCGCGCCGGCAACACCGAGGCCTTCGAGTACTTCGTCCGCAAGTACCAGCGCAAGATCACGCGGGTGGCCTTTCGGATGTTGCGCGATGAGGGGGAAGCGGATTGTGCGGCCCAGGAGAGTTTCCTGCGGGCTTTCCAGAGCCTCGGGCACTTCCGTGAGGGCTCGACCTTCGAAACCTGGCTGACCCGGATCTGCCTGAACCGATGCAAGGACCGGCTCAAGCGGCGCCGGCTGGTCGTTTACTTCCACCAGGCTCCGAGCGACGCCCCCGACGAACCGTCCGGCCCGAGGGACGTCACGCCGCACCCGGATCCCTCTCCCGAGCGCCTGGCCCTGTCCGGCGAGATCCGGGAGCGCCTCCGGCTGGCGATCGGGGGCCTCTCGGCACGCCAGAAGGAGATCTTTCAGCTGAAACACTTCGAGGAGCTTTCGATCCTGGAGATCGCGGCGATTACGGGTCTCGATTCCGGGACCGTCAAGTCGCACCTCTTCCGGGCGGCGCACAAGATCCGGTCGCACCTGGCGGACTTTCGGAAGGCGAAATGAGGCAGACGAAGCGGGGCGGCATCGCCGGCCATCTGACCGACGAAGAGCTCTTCGGGCTCGCGCTGCCTCCGGCGGGGCAGCCCGAGGCGCTTCCCGGGCACCTGCTGGAATGTTCCCGCTGCGGCCAGGCCCTTCAGGAATGGAAGAGCGCCGTCCAGCAGCTCGGCGACGAGGAGGTCGAGCCGATCGCGGCCCGGTCCGAGGCCGAGTGGCGCGCCGCGGAGGACCGAACCCTCGAGGCCGTGCGGCGTTCGGGGATGCGGCGCCGATTTCGGGGTTTGCCCTGGGCCGCGGCGGCGCTTGCCGCTTCGCTGCTTCTGGCGGTCTTCCTCCTGCCGGCGCGGCAATCGCAGAGCCCCGCGCCGCTCTCGCCGCGGGATTCGTCCGCGCAGGCCTCGGAGCTCTCGCCTCAGGATGCGGCCGACGACGCGCTGCTTCGGCAGGTGGCGCAGCTTTCGCGCGGAGAGGATGGCGGCGTCTGGGACGGCCTCGCGGCGGAGCCCGGAGCCGAGCGGGAGTCCCTGTGAAGAAGCGGGTTCTCTCCTTCCTCCTGCTCGCCGGAGCGCTGCCCCTCGTCCTCGGGGCGCAGATGCCCGACGGCAAGTGGTGGAAGCGATCCCGGATCGCGGAGCAGATCGGCCTGACGGCCGAGCAGTCCGACCGGATCGAGAAGATCTTCCGGGGCGCGCGGCCGCGCCTGATCGACCTGAAGGCCGACCTCGAGAAGAAGCAGCTTGGCCTGCAGACCGCTCTGGACGACAAGGGCGCCGACCGCGCGGAGGTCGAAAGGCGGATCGACGAGGTCGAGAACGCGCGCAAGGATCTTCAAAAGGCTCGCGCCCTGATGATCCTGGACATGAAGCAGGTCTTGAGCCCCGAGCAATGGAAGCGTCTCTCGCAGATCCGCGAGGACATCCGCGAGCGGAGGCGCCAGATGCGAGGGCAGGACACGCCGGCGGGCCGGCCGGGCGGTCCTCCGAGCTAGGAGATCCGGCCAGGGCGGCCCGTGTACCATCGCGGCTATGGACGCGGTCCGGCGGCGTCAGATCGAGCAGTACGTGCGACCCATCGCCGTCGGGCTGGACGGCGTGACCTACTTTGGGGATGCCGAGCGCGTGGTCCGCGCCGCAGAGCGGATCGCGGCGGGGATGGGAACGCTCGATCGCGACCTCCTCTACCTGCTCGCCATGTTCTCCGGCCAGGAGAAGTGGGTTTCGCGGATGGGCCATCGCAGCCTGACCGAGCTCTTCCTGGCCTCCCTGCCGCTCGCGCCGGCGGGCATCCGGGCCGTGTTCCGGGGCCTTTCGCGGTTCGACACGGATCCGCAGACCCCTGAGGAGGCCGTCGTGCACGACGCCGTGCGCCTGGAGGGGCTCGGTGCGACGGGGATCGCCCGGCGCCTGCTCGAGGGATACCGCGAACGGCAGGACTTTCTCGAGATGGCCGACGCGATCGAGGAGTCCGCGCGGCTGCCCCTGCGCACGGAGAGCGGCCGCGCGCTCGCGGAGGCGCGCCGCGACACGATGCGGCGGTTTGCGGCAAGGCTTCGCGAAGAGCAGCAGGATTTCCGGCCCGACGCCGGAAACCCGGGGCGCGCCGCGCCGGCTTGAGGGGGTGGGTCTAGCCCAACCCTTGCCCGCCATCGACGGCGAGGATCTGCCCCGTCACATACGCCGGCCCGGCGCAGAAGAAGAGCACGGCGCTCGCGACGTCGTCGGGATCTCCGAGGCGCCCGAGCGGCACCTTCCTGGCCCAGCGGGCGGCGACTTCCGGAGTGGTGCCCTCGGGGACGAGGACCGCTCCCGGCGCGATCCCGTTGACCGAGACCTCGGGAGCCAACTCCACGGCGAGCGCGCGGACGAGCCCCTCGACCGCGGCCTTTGAGACGGAATGGGCCAGGTAGTTGGGGGCCGGATGCGTGGCCATGCGGTCGGAAAGGAGGACGACGCGGCCGCGCCGTTCCCGCAGCATGGGCGCGGCTTCCCGCGCCAGGAGGAATCCGGCCCGGGCATTGACGTTCAGGGCCGAGTCCCAGAGAAGTTCGTCGGTCTCGGCCAGCGAGCGCCGGTGGAAGTTCGCGGCGGAGTGGATGAGCAGGTCGATCGCTCCGAGGCCGTCCAGGCACCCCCGAACGACCCGGCGGCAATCCTGAGGCAGGGCCAAGTCGCCGTCCACAGTCACCGCTCGCCGTCCCTCGGCGCGGATCCGGTCCGCCAGCTCCTCCGCAGGCCCGGCGGACGCGCGGTAGTGAACGGCGACGTCGGCGCCGGCCCGGGCGAGGGCCCAGGCCACGGATTGCCCGACGCGCACGCCGGCGCCCGTCACCAGGGCCGTCTTTCCGGCGAGCGCAAGGGGACTCATGGCCGTGGAGATCGTAACGCTTCGCCGCGCCCCTTGACGGACGTTCGTCGAACGGCGCCCGTTGACGTATATTTCGCTTCATGAGCAGAGCCGACATGCTGGCGACGAGGATCGTGCAGGGAGCCGAGGGCCTCGCGGCCTTCGCCGAGGGACTCTCCGAAGCCGAATGGAAGACCGTCGTGCCGGGAGACGGCCGAACGGTCGGCGTGGTCGTCCACCACGTGGCGAGTGTCTACCCGATCGAGGTGGACCTGGCGCGGACCGTCGCGTCGGGCAAGCCGGTGACCGGCGTGACGTGGGCGGGGATCGCGGAGATGAACGCGAAGCACGCGCGGGATCACGCGGCGGCGGGGAAGGCGGAAACGCTGGCCCTCCTGCGTGCGAATGCCCGGGGGGCGGCCGACGGGGTGCGCGCCTTTTCCGACGCGGAGCTCGATCGGGCCGCGGCGGTTTCGCTCAACGCCGACGCGACGCTCACCTCGCAGTTCGTGCTCGAAGACCACGCGGTGCGGCACAGCTTTCATCACCTGGCGATCATCCGGCGGGCGCTCGGCCGCTCGGGTTGATGGCGCAAGCCGCGAAGGACCCCGCGGCCTGGAGGCCGGCGGCGGGCGAGTACGCGACCTACTTCGAAAGGTACGTCGCGAGGGTCCCGGAGGCGGACGTCCTCACCGCCCTCGAGGCGCAATCCGCGGAGTGGAACGCGGCGCTGGCCGGCGTCTCGGAGGAGCGGTCGCGTGATCGCTATGCGCCCGACAAGTGGAGCATCCGGCAGGTCCTCGGCCACGTGATCGACGTGGAGCGCGTCTTCGGGTACCGGGCGCTCGCGATCGCGCGCGGCGATGCGAGGCCCCTCCCGGGGTTCGAGGAGAACGACTACGCCGCGACCGGCGGCCACGACGCGTGCGACCTCGCTTCCCTCCGGGCGGAGCTCTCGGCTCTGCGCGCAAGCCATGCGCCTCTTCTTCCGGCACCTGCCGCCCGAGGCCATCGCGCGGGTGGGCGACGCGAACGGCCATCCGACGTCGGTGCGCGCGCTCGCCGTCCTCATGGTCGGGCACCCGCGGCACCACCTCGCGGTCTTGAAGGAGAGATACGGGGTCCGGGCGCCGGCCTAGACGCTCTTTCGCTCCGGGCTTCCCGCGTCTCGCGAAAGCGCGCGGATCGTTCATCAGGACCGTGTTCTCGCCGAAGACGCGCCACTCGGCGAGAAACGCCCAGGCGTGGAGCAGCACCGCCGCGGCGGAGGCGGCCAGGTGCACCCAGGGGGCGACGAAGCGGGTGTGCGCGGCGCCGCCGAGGACGAAGACGCCGATGGCGGAGAGGAGTGCGAAGGTCGCCGGAGGAGAGGTCCGCCTCTTGAACCCGGACAGGGCGCGCAGGACCGTCCGCCGGTCGTCCTCCGCGTAGCCGGCGACCTCGTCCTTGACGAGGCGGCCGGTGCCGATGAAGTAGAAGATCACCATCGACTGCGAGAAGAGCGAGAGCAGCACGGTCGGGATGGCGACTCCGACGTGCCGGGTCACGAGCGTCTTCGCCGCCGCCGATCCCGCCTGGAGCCCTGCCGACACGGTGAACCCCTGGACCGAGGTGAAGAGGAATCCCACCAGGGCCAGGGCCGTCGTCAGCAGGAGCGCGACCGCCATGCCGCGATGTTATCCGCGATCACGCCGCTTTACCTTGACCCGACCGGAGTGGCGGGACAGAATCGACACGGCGCGGAGGTCAGCATGACGAGCGAGATCCGTACGCTTTGCGACATTTTCCTGTCGGCCGCCGCCTCGGGCAAGCCGGACCTGCTGATCTCGAAGGTGGGCGGAGCCTGGCGGCCCATCGCGGCCTCGGATTTCGGATTCACGGTCCGCGCCCTCTCGCTCGGGTTGAATTCCCTCGGCCTGCAGCCGGGCGACCGCGTGGCGATCCTCTCGGAGAACCGGCCCGAGTGGGCGATGGCCGACTACGCCGTCCAGTGCGCCGGCGGCTGGTCCGTGCCGATCTACCCGACGCTGCCCGCGAACCAGATCGCCGGACTGTTGAAGGACTGCGCCGCGCGCGCGATCTTCGTGTCCAGCGCCGAACAGCTCGCGAAGATCCAGGCGATCAAGGCTTCCTGCCCGGCCCTCGAGTACGTCGCTCATCGTTCGAGGGCGGGGCGCCCGCGGAGACCGGCTACCTGACCTTCCACCAGGTCGTCGACAAGGGTCGCCCGACGCTCGAGATGAGCCCGGGCATCTTCGAGCAGCGCGCCGCCCGCGTCCGGAGCGACGACGTGGCGACGATCATCTACACGTCCGGCACGACCGGCGAGCCCAAGGGCGCGATGCTCACGCACGGGAACTTCGTGTCCAACGTCGTCGCCTGCTGCAGCGTCGTCCCCTTCACGAGCGAATCGACCGCGCTCTCGTTCCTGCCGCTCTCGCACGTCTTCGAGCGCATGCTCGACTACGCGTACCTCTACCGGGGCTCCTCGATCGCGTACGCGGAGTCGATCGACAAGCTCAGGGACAACTTCCTCGAGGTCAACCCGCACTGCTTCGGCGCGGTTCCCCGCGTCTACGAGAAGGTCCACGGCCGCATCCTCGAGAAGGCCGACAAGGGAAGCGCGATCAAGAAGAAGATCTTCGCGTGGGCGCTGAACGTGGGCCGGCAGCGGCTGGCGTACGAAGAGCGCGGCGAGCGTGTTCCGTCGGGCCTCGCCCGCAAGGCGCGGCTGGCCGACCGGCTCGTCTTCGCGAAGATCCGGCATGCGCTCGGGTCCCGGTTCCGGTTCGCCGTTTCGGGCGGCGCGCCGCTCTCGCGCGACCTGGCCGAGTTCTTTCTCGGCGCGGGCGTGACGATCTACGAGGGCTACGGCCTCACCGAGACCTCGCCGGTCATCGCCGTCAACGGGCCGCGGGCCTGGCGGCTCGGCACCGTCGGGCGCCCGATCCCGGGCGTGGAGGTCTCCATCGCCGCGGACGGCGAGATCCTGTCGCGCGGGCCGCACATCATGAAGGGCTACTACCAGAAGCCGCAGGCGACCGCCGAGGCGATCGACGCGGACGGCTGGTTCCACACCGGGGACATCGGCCACCTCGACAAGGACGGATTCCTCGCGATCACGGACCGCAAGAAGGACCTGATCGTGCTCGCCGGCGGCAAGAAGGCCGCGCCGCAGCCGATCGAAAACGAGCTGAAGAAATCGCCGTTCATCGGCCTGCCGATCGTGATCGGCGACCGGCAGAAGTTTCTGGCCACGCTGATCGTTCCCAACTTCGACCGGCTGAAGGAGTGGGCGGCGTCGGGAAATCATTCGATCAACTGGGCGCACATCGACGCGGACCCGGAGGTCCGCGCAGCTGTACCAGCACGAGATCAACACCTACAACGCCGACAAGCCGCACCACGAGCAGATCCGCGCCTTCGCCGTTCTGCCGCAGGATCTGACGATCGAGGACGGCTCCATCACGCCGACGCTGAAGGTCAAGCGGCGCATCCTGGAGACCCGCTACCAGGCCCTGATCGAGGCGATGTACCAGGCGGCGGACCGGTCGCATGTCGCGTGAGGTCGTCGTCGTCGACGGCCTCAGGACTCCGTACGCCCGCGCCGGCACCCTGCTGAAGGACGTTCCGGCCCAGGAGCTCGGGCGCATCGTCATCGGCGAGCTCCTGGCGCGGACGGGCATGGACCCGGCCGGCCTCGACCAGGTGATCCTCGGGAACATCGCCGAGCCTCCCGACGCCGTCAACGTGTCCCGTGTGGCGGCGCTGCGGGCGGGAGTGCCGGCGCGCGTGCCGGCGTACACGGTCAACCGGCTCTGCGGCTCGGGCCTGGAGTCGATCGTCGACGCGGCCTACCGGATCGCCGCGGGCGACGCCGAGGCGATCATCGCGGGCGGGGTCGAGTCGATGTCGAACATCCCGCTGTTCTTTCCCAAGGAGGGGCGGGAAGCCTTCGCGGAGGTCCTGACCGCCCGGGACCTGCCGGGACGGGTCGGCGCGGCCGCGAGGCTCCGCCCCAGGCACTTCAAGCCGGAGGTCGGGCCTCCAGATGGGACTGACGGACCCGGTGTGCGGGCTGAACATGGGCGAGACGGCGGAGCTGCTGGCCAAGGAGCACGGGATCTCGCGCGAGGAGCAGGACGCCTTCGCCCTGCGCTCCCACCAGCGGGCGACGGCGGCGCGCGGGCGGCTGGCGGAGGAGATCGTGCCCGTGCCGATCCCGCCCGACTACGCGGACATGGCGACACAGGACAACGGCGTGCGCGAGAACCAGACGATGGAGGCCCTGGCCAAGCTCCGGCCGTACTTCGACCGGAAGTTCGGGACCGTGACGGCCGGCAACTCTTCCCAGATCACCGACGGCGGCGCCGCCACACTCGTGATGAGCGCCCAGGCGGCGAAGGCGCGGGGCTTCAAGCCCCTCGGGAAGATCCGCGGCTTCGCGTTCGCCTCCCTCGAACCGGAGCGGATGGGCCTCGGGCCGGCGGTCGCCGTTCCGCTGGCGCTCGAGCGCGCCGGCGTCGCGTGGAAGGAGATCGGCCTCGTGGAGTTCAACGAGGCGTTCGCCGCGCAGGTCCTGGCCAACGCGCGCGTCTTTCCGTCCGCCGCGTGGCACGCGCGGTACGGCACGCGCGGCCCGGTCGGCGAGATCGACTGGGAGAAGACGAACGTCAACGGGGGAGCGATCGCGCTCGGTCATCCCGTCGGCTCCTCGGGAAACCGGCTCGTGACGACGCTGCTGAAGGAGATGCGCCGCCGCGGGACGCCGCTCGGCCTCGCCACGATGTGCATCGGGGGCGGCCAGGGCGGGGCGATCGTCCTGGAGGCGATGTGACGGCCTTCCAGCTCGAGGTGCGGGAGGACGGCCTCGGCATCCTGACCTTCGACCTCGAGGGGGAGAAGGTCAACAAGTTCTCGCGCGAGGTGTTCGCGGAGCTCTCGGAGATGCTCGTCCGCCTTTCGCGCGAGCCGCGCCTGCGGGGCCTGCTCATCGAGAGCGGCAAGCCGGACGTCTTCATCGCCGGGAGCGGACGTCAAGGAGTTCACGCAGATCGGACGCGAGGAGGCGCGCGCCGGTGTGGAGCGCGGGCAGGCGCTTTTCGAGCAGCTGGCCGCGCTGCCGTTCCCGACCGTCGCGGCGATCGGCGGCGTGTGCCTCGGCGGCGGAACGGAGCTGGCGCTGGCCTGCGACTTCCGCGTGATGTCCGACGCGCCGAAGTCGCGGATCGGCCTTCCGGAAGTGCGCCTCGGGATTTTTCCCGCCTGGGGCGGATGCACGCGGCTCCCGAAGCTCGTCGGCCTGCAGGCGGCGCTCGACCTGATCCTGACCGGCAAGCAGCTCGACGCGCGCCGCGCGAAGAAGATCGGGCTGGTCGACGAAGCCGTGCCGGCGCCCGATCTTCGGGGAGTTCGCGCGGCGGTTCGCGGAGGCGAGGCTCAAGGCCGGAAAGCCCCGGCCGCGGCGCCGCCCGATGAGCCTGGGCGGCCTCGCCCTGGAGGGCAACCCGATCGGCCGCGGCCTGATCTTCTCGAAGGCCCGGGAGGGCGTCCTCAAGCAGACCGGCGGCCACTACCCCGCGCCGCTCGAGGCCCTCGCCGTGGTCGAGGAGGCGTACGGGAAACCGGTCGCCGAAGGGCTCGAGGCCGAGGCGCGGCACATCGGAAACGTCTTCGGCGGCCCGGTGCAGCGCAACCTGCTGTGGATCTTCTTTCAGACCGAGGACATCAAGAAGGAAACGGGCGCCGCTGCCGGCGTTCTCCCGCGGCCCGTTTCCCGCGTGGGCGTCCTCGGCGCGGGGCTCATGGGCGGCGGCATCGCCCAGCTCGCCGCGGATCGGGGAATCCCGGCCCGGATGAAGGACATCGACCCGAAGCCCCTCGCGCACGGCTTCGCCGCGGCCGCGCCGATCTGGAAGGAAGCGGTGGCGAAACGGCGCCTCACCCCGAGGGAGATGGAGGGCAAGATGGCCCTCCTCTCGGGGACTCTCGACTTCTCCGGCTTCCCTCAGTGCGACGTCACGATCGAGGCCGTCGTCGAGAAGCTCGCCGTCAAGCGGGCGGTGCTCAAGGACTGGGAGGCCGCCGTGCCCCGGGAGGAAATCTTCGCCTCGAACACGTCGACCCTGCCGATCCGCGAGATCGCGGCCGGGGCGATCGAAGCGGGCCGCGTCATCGGGATGCATTTCTTCAACCCGGTCCACAAGATGCCGCTGGTCGAGGTGATCCGCGGCGATCGGACCTCCGAAGAGACCGTCGCGACGGTGTTCGCGCTGGCGAAGACCCTCGGCAAGACCCCCGTCGTCGTCAAGGACTCGCCCGGGTTCCTCGTCAACCGGGTCCTCGCCCCGTACCTGTCGGAGGCCGTGCGCCTCGTGAAGGAAGGTTGCCGCATCGAGGACGTGGACCGCGTCATGACCGACTTCGGCATGCCGGTGGGACCGATCGCCCTCTTAGACGACATCGGCCTCGACGTCGCGGTCAAGGCCGGAGAGACGCTGCAGGCCGCCTTCCCGGACCGCATGAAGGCGGCGGGCGACGAGGCGCTCGTCGCAGCGGGACGGCTCGGCCGAAAGTCCGGAAAGGGCTTCTACGACTACGCGGGGGGCAGCCGGCGCGGTCCCGCCCGCGAGGCCTACGCGGCGCTGGGCGCCGAGCCGGCCCGCGAGCCTCCGTTCTCGCTCGAAACGATCGAAGCGCGCCTGGTGCTGCCGATGGTCAACGAAGCCGTGTTCTGCCTGGAGGAGGGCGTCGTGGCGTCGCCCGCCAAGCTCGACCTGGCGATGATCTTCGGGACGGGATTCCCGCCGTTTCGCGGCGGGCTGCTTCGCTATGCCGACGCCGTGGGGCTCGACCACGTGCTCGCATTTCTCAAGGAGCTCGCCGGCCGCTTCGGGTCCCGGTTCCTGCCCGCCGAATCGCTTCGGCAGCTCGGCGAATCGGGCGGACGTTTCTACCCCGAGCGGCCCGAGTTGACGTTTTGAGGCGAGGGATCCCGACCGATCCGGAAGGACGACCATGAACAGCCCCGCGGCCGACCCGGAAGTTCTCCTCCAGTCTCCCATCCGCTCCCTCTTCACCGGGCGGGTCCCGGAAGACCTCCTCTTTCCCTATCCCGAGGTCTCCGCCGAAGAGCGCGAGACCGTCTCGACCTTCCTCGACTCCTTCCGCGGGTTCGCCCGAACCCACATCGATTCGCGGCGGGTCGAGAAGGAGCACGGGTTCTCCGAGGACGTGATGCGCGGGCTCGCCGAGCTCGGCGCCTTCGGCATGATCGTCCCGGAGGCCTACGGCGGGTACGGGTTCTCGACGTCGGCCTACTGCCGCGTCATGGAGGAGATCGGGACCACCGACGCGTCCCTCGGGATCCTGATCGGCGGCCATCAATCGATCGGGATGAAGGGGCTCGTGCTCTTCGGCACGGAGGAACAGAAGGCGAAGTGGCTGCCGGCGCTCGCCGCGGGGGAGATGATCGCCGCCTTCGCCCTCACCGAGCCGGAGGCCGGTTCCGACGCCGCCTCGATCAAGACGCACGGCCGAGTACGACGAAAAGACGGACACGTTCGTCTTGAACGGCACCAAGCACTGGATCTCCAACGGCGGCTTCGCGAAGTTCTTCACGGTCTTCGCCCGCGACGTCCGGCTCGGCGCGGCGGACGCCCACCGCGGGATCACGGCGTTCGCCGTCACCCGGGACCTCGGGGGCGTCGAGCCCGGCCGGGAAGAGCAGAAGCTCGGATTGAAGGGTTCGTCGACCGTGCCGATCACGCTCACCAACGTGCGCGTGCCGGCCTTCCACGTCCTCGGCGTCCGGGGCCAGGGCTTCAAGATCGCCGTCGAGATCTTGAACACCGGGCGGACCTCGCTCGGCGCCGGCTGCATCGGCGGCTCGAAGGCCATGATCCGCCTGGCGGCGCAGCATGCGACACAGCGGCGGCAGTTCCAGACGCGCATCGCCGATTTCGAGATGGTCCGGGCGAAATTCGCCCGCATGGTCGCCAACACGTACGCGCTGGAGGCGATGGTGTACCTGACCGCCGGTCTCGTCGACCGCGGCCTGCCGGACTACTCGCTCGAGGGGGCCTGCTGCAAGGTCTTCGGCACCGAGAGCGCCTGGCGGACGATCAACGACGCGCTGCAGATCGCCGGCGGCAACGGCTTCATGGAGGAGTACCCGTACGAGCGCGCGCTGCGCGACTCGCGCATCAACATGATCTTCGAGGGCACCAACGAGATCCTGCGCGCCCTCGTGGCGCTGTCGGGGATGCGCGACGCGGGCGAGGATCTCCAGGAGATCGCGCGGGCGATGAAGGCGCCGCTGACCTCGTTCGGCGTCCTCTCGGACTACGCCGCCCGCAAGATCCGGGGCTACGTGTCGCCGGGGCGGCTCGAGAAGGCGGCGCCGGAGCTCCAGAAGGAGGGCGAGGCGGTCTGCAAGTACGCCGCGGCCGCGGCGGGAGCGGTCGAAACGCTGCTTGCGCAAGTACGGCAAGGGCGTGATCGGCAAGCAGTACCACCAGGAACGGCTGGCCAACGTCGCGATCGACCTCTACGCGAGCCTCGCCGTGCTCTCCCGCGCGACGGCGGCGGTCGCGCGGAAGGGGAGCGAGAAGGCGGCCGAGGAGGTCCGGCTCGCCCGGAACTTCGTGCAGGGAGCGAAGTACCGGATGGTCGGGCACCTGAAGGAAATGGACAAGAACCGGGACGCCGAGTTGACGGCGATCTCGGAGGCGACGTACGGAAGCCTCGGCTACCCCTTCGACCTCTGGGCCTGACGGGACGGGTCCGTCGCGGGAGGCGCGCGCATGGCGATTCGGATCCTGATCACTGGCGGGACCTTCGACAAGGAGTACGACGAGATCGAAGGGAAGCTCTTCTTCAAGGACACCCACGTCCCGGAGATGCTGCGCCTGGGCCGCTGCCGGGTCGCGGTGGCCGTCCGGACCGTCATGATGGTCGACAGCCTGGAGATGACGGATGCCGACCGCGAGACGATCCTCGCCAACTGCCGGCAGGCGCCCGAGGACCGGGTCGTCGTCACCCACGGGACCGACACGATCGTCGAAACGGGCCGCGTGCTGGCGGCGGGCCGGACCGGAAAGACGATCGTCCTGACCGGCGCCATGGTCCCGTACGCCTTCGGAAGCTCCGACGGATTGTTCAACCTCGGCAGCGCGCTGTCGTTTGCGCAGGTCCTGCCGCCCGGCGTCTACATCGCGATGAACGGGATGTGCCTCCCGGCCGAGCGGGCGCGAAAGAACAAGGCCCTCGGGCGTCTTCGAGGAGACGCCGGACTAGAACCGCCCCGGGAGATGGTCGGGAACGCCGAAGCCCTTGCCCGGGAAGTACGCCCTTCGCGAGGCCGGCGCGCAGGTAGGCGATCGACCGCGCGACGGCGTCCTCCAGGCCGCGGCCGAGCGCGAGATTGGCGGCGATCGCCGCGGACAGGGTGCATCCGGTTCCGTGCGTGGCGCGCGTCGCGAGGCGCTCCGCGGTGAACACCATGAAGGCCTGGCCGTCGAACAGCAGGTCCCGGACTTCGCGGCCCCGGCCGTGCCCGCCCTTGATGAGCACGGCGCGCGCCCCGAAATTGGCGATGATCCCGGCTGCCAGAAGCCGGTCGGCCTCCGCTGCGGATGCGGATTCCGGAGAGCGCCTCGGCCTCCGGCAGGTTGGGCGTCACCAGATCCGCGAGCGGCAGGAGGTCCTTCCTGAGGCTGCGGAGCGCCGCGGGCGACAGGAGCCGGGCCCGGGACTTCGCGACCATGACCGGGTCGAGCACGACGTTTCGCGCCTTCCAGTGCCGCAGGCCGCGCGCCACCGCGCGGATGCGGGGCGCGTCGAAGAGCATCCCGATCTTGACGGCCTTCGGCTCGAAAGTCCGAGAAGACGGCGTCGAGCTGGGCCCGGAGAAAGCCCGCAGACAGGGTCTCGATGGCGGAAACCCGCACCGTGTTTTGAGCCGTCGCCGCCGCGAGGACCGTCGCGCCGTGGACGCCGTGCGCCGCAAACGTGAGCAGGTCGGCCTGGATCCCGGCGCCCCCGCCGGAGTCGGAGGTCGCGATCGACACGGCGGTCACGCGCGGGCGGCGGGTCATAGAATCGTCATCCTATGTCCGGCGGCCCTGATCATCACGGCGGCCGCGGCGCAGCGCCTGCGCTCCGAGTCGGACTTCACCCGCTCGGCCCTGACCGTGCGGCACCTGCTCGGCTGCGGGGGAACGGGGTTTCGAATCTCCGTCGAGGAGAATCCCCCCGGAGGAGGGCCACCGCTTCGAGGCCTCGGGCATTCCCGTCGTCATGGATCCCGAGGCGTACGCGCGTCTCGCCGGAGCCGTCCTCGACGTGGACCCCGACCCCGCGGGGGAGGGCTACCGCCTCGAGCACCCCAACGCCGTGCTCACGACGTTCTGCTGAGGGTCCGCCTACGCCGGGGGAGCGGGACGAACCCGCAGCAGCTCGTTCCAGAGGTAGAGCGGCCCCACGAGAAGGTGGACCAGGTTCTTGAAGAACGCCGGGCGATTCTTCTCGAAGCGCGCGTGCCCGATCGCCTGGAGGACCCAGCCCACGCCGAAGGCGGCCAGGCCCAGGCGCCAGTCGTCGACGGCGCGCGCCAGCAGATCGAAGAGGACGCCTTCGGCGAGCATCATCAGGGCCAGCGCGGCGCTCAGCCGAAAATAGTAGAGCGTCGCGCCGGCGATGAGCGCCTCGGCCGCGGTCCAGGGCGGGACCGGCAGCGGCACCGTCGAGCAGCATGGCGAGACTGCCGTAGAGGATCAGCGTGATTCCGAAAGCGTGGCAGACGAGGTTTCCCCGCGTGCGGTGGTGGGCTCCGTAGTCGGCGAGCAGGGCGTCGATCCGGGTCATCGGACCGGATCCAGAATAAGTCAGAATCCTTCGCGTATGAGAGCACAGGTCCTCCGGCGGGCCGGCCCGGCCGAGAGCATGCCGCTCGAGGGCGTCGATCTTCCGCGAGCCCCGCGCCGGGCGCGGGAGAAGTCGCTGCTCGAGATCGAGGCGTGCGGCGTCTGCCGCACGGACCTGCACATCGTCGAGGGCGAGGTCCCCGCGCGGCTCCCGGTGGTGCCGGGCCATCAGGCGGCGGGCCGGGTGGTCGAGGCTGGGCAGGGAGCCGAAGGCTTCTCGATCGGCGACGCGGTCGGCGTGGGCTGGGTGGCGTCGACCTGCGGCGAATGCCGGTTCTGCCTCTCGGAACGGGAGAACCTGTGCGAGCGCGCGGCCTTCACCGGGCAAGGACCGCGACGGCGGCTACGCGGAATTCATGACCGCCGACGCCCGGTGGGTCTACCGCCTGCCGGAGGGCGTTTCCGCCGTGGACGCGGCCCCGCTCCTCTGCGCCGGAATCATCGGCTACCGCGCGCTGCGGCTCGCGGAGGTCCGGCCCGGGGGGCGCCTGGGCCTGTTCGGATTCGGCGCGTCGGCGCACCTCGCCATCCAGGTGGCCCTCGACTGGGGCTGCGAGGTCTACGCCTTCACGCGCGAGGCGCACCACCGCGCGCTCGCCCTGCGCATGGGGGCCGCAGTGGGCCGGCGAGACGGACGACGACCCGGGAATCGCCGATGGACGCCGCGGTCACGTTCGCGCCCGCCGGCGAGGTCGTGCGCGCGGCGCTCGCGCGCCTCGGAGCGCGGCGGAACCGTCGCCGTCAACGCGATCCACATGAGCCCGCATCCCCGCCCTCGACTATCCGCTGCTCTACGGCGAGCGCACGGTCCGAAGCGTCATGAACTACACGCGGCGCGACGCCGAGGAGTTCCTCGAGCTCGCCGCGCGCATCCCCGTGCGGGCCGAGACCGAGGTCCACCCGCTCGCGGAAGCGGGACAGGCGCTGCCGTCGCATCAAGCGGGGAGAGGTGCAGGGCGCCGCGGTGCTGACGACCGGGCGGCGGCCCCGAGGCTGAGCCGCCCGGCCGCTGCGCGGCGCGTCACCGCGCGAACACGTCGTCGACGGGGATGATCTTGACGTTCTCCGGGGTGATCCCGAGCTTGCGCGCGCCGATGACCTTGTCTTCGTCGAGCAGCTCCTGCGGCTTCTCGCCGTCGTACTTGATGGGCGAGAACGTGTCCGCCACGAGCTTGTCCTTGAGGCCCTTGGCATCCTTGGTGATGATGACCACCGAGAGGTCGCCGGCCGAGAGGTGCTTCCGGATGGCGCGGTTGACGTCCTCGCGCGTGAGCTTGCCGAGCTGCTCCCGCATGTAGGTCGTGAACTCGCCGATCCCGTACCACTTCGAGTCGAGCGCGTAGCCGATCTGCTGGTTCTGCGTCGCCGTCATGACGTAGACGTTCTTCATCAGGTAGCCGCGCGTCGTTCTCGAAGTCCTCCTGGGAGAGCCCGTTCTGCGACGAGGCGGTCGAGCTCGGCGACGGCGATGCGCAGCGCCATGTGGGCGTTGTCCGGCATGACCGGCCGGATCCAGATCTCGAAGATCTGGGCGCGCCGGGCGAGGTTCGGGTCCGGGAAGAACTGGAACATCCCGCGCGGGAAGGCCTCGATGTAGGCATAGTCCCCGTAGTTCATGCCGCGCGTCTCGCGGATCCGCTGGTACAGGTGTGAGACGGAGGAGCGGTGCTCGCCGAGCCAGGTGCGCGCCACCCAGAGGGCGGCAAAGTCCGGCGAGGAGCGGACGACGGCGGTCGGCTGCCCGAGCGAGATCGCGGTGGCCCGGGTGTCCTTCTCGATGATCTCGACCTGCACGCCTCGGGGTTTTCGCGCGACGACGCCCTCGGGCTTCGGGCAGGGCGGGCCCGGCCGGGAGCCGTCGCGAGCTCCGTGCGCAGGCGGGCGAGCAGCTCCTCCGGCGCGTCTCCGGCGACGCCGATCGTGAGGGCCGAGCGCGTGTACGCCGCGCGGACGAAGTCCTGAACGTCCTGGAGCGTGATCGACTGGATTCCGGCGACGGTGCCGAGGACGGGATGGCCATAGGGAGTTCCGGCGAAGAGGGTCGCCTGCAGCTGCTCCTTGCCGAGCTCCTCCTCGTTGTTGGCGCGCAGATCCTCGGTGAGCGCGTTCAGCTGGGCGTCCTTCAGGCGCTGGAAGTCCTCCGCGCGGAAGCCGGGGTCGAGAAGCTGCGGGAGGACGATGTCGAAGAACGCCTTCCAGTTGTCCCGGTGGATCGAGCCGGTGAACGTCGTCATCTCCTTGTCGACCTGGTCGTTGAACGAGCCCGCCATCGGATACAGCGCGCGGTTGATCTCGTCGATCCGGAGGTCGCGGGAGCCCGCCTGCGCGATCATCGCGGAGGCGAGGGCCGAGAGTCCCTCCTTGCCCTTCGGGTCGTACGCCGAGCCGACGGTGAAGAGCAGCTTCACGTTCAGCTGCGGGAGCACGGTCTTCTGGACGAGGAAGTTCAGAGTCCGTCGCGCCGGCCGGCGGCCTTCGGCAGCGAACGTCGCGAGCGCCGGGAGCGTCGCCATGGCTTCGGGCATCGGCGAGCTCGAAAGCGTCGCGAGGACGAGGTTGGCGTCGGTGAAGTAGGTCTTCGCGACGGCCTGGAGGTCTTCCGGCGTCGAGCGAGGCGTAGACCCGGTAGAGCCGG
Source organism: uncultured Acidobacteriota bacterium (assembly GCA_963725095.1). GTDB lineage: Bacteria > Acidobacteriota > Thermoanaerobaculia > UBA5066 > Gp7-AA6 > DATBFU01. The sequence goes on along the minus strand of CAVRXJ010000025.1, from coordinate 456,437 downwards.
TTGAGCGTCTGGTAGGAGCGGTCGTAGCGAACGAACCGCGCCAGGCTCGCGGCGATCGTCTCCGTGTTGTCGAGGCGCCGCGCGAAGCTGTAGCGGGCGTTGCTCTTCGCGTCGGCGAGGCGCCGGGCGTCGACCGGGGTCGCGGTCGCGGCGGCGAAGGCGGCGAGAATCTGGTCGCGCACGTAGACCGCGTCCTCGAGCTTCTTGACGCGCGCGTACACCGTCGCGAGCGACGGATCCTGCGCGCCGCCGCTGTCGGCGAAGATCTGGTCGACCTTCTGCTCGGTCTCGACGAGCCTCTTGTAGAGGTCGGAGGTCTCGCCGAAGGTGAGGTCGAAGAGCATGTCGAGCGCCGCGAAGGACTTCTCGGTGTCGGAGAAGGCCGGGCAGTGGAATCCGACGCTGACCCAGGGCAGCGTCGGGCTCGGCCAGCTGACGTGCGTGGACACGGGCCCCTTGGCCGGAGGTTCCTGGGGGATCGCGGCGCGGTAGGTCCCGGGCTTCCAGCCTCCCCAGTACTTCTCGACGAGGGCGAAGACGGGTTCGGCCTGGACGTCGCCCGCGACGATGATCGTCGTGTGCTCGGGGCGGTACCAGCGTTGGAAGAACTCCTTCGAGTAGGCGTACTGGTTGGGCATGTCCTCGATGTCCTTGAGGAAGCCCATCGTCGTGTGCTTGTACGTGTGCGTGGTGAAGGCCTTCTCCCGCTGGGCTTCGTCGAGCTTGTTGATCGGGTTGGCGCTGTTCTTGTTGTACTCGCCGAGCACCGCGCGCGACTCGGTCTTGAACGCGGCCTCGTCGTAGGAGAGGTGCTGGAACCGGTCGGCCTCCACCCGGAGCATCAGGTCGAGGTCTTCCTTGGAGAAGGTCGTGTGGTAGTTGGTGTAGTCGTCGGTCGTGTAGGCGTTCTGGCGGGCGCCGACCTGGGTCAGGATCCCCTGGTACTTCGCGGGCGGATAGTCCGGTGTGCCCCGGAACATCATGTGCTCGAAGAAGTGGGCGAAGCCCGACTTGCCCGGCTCCACCTCGTTGCGCGATCCGGTCTGGACGGGGATCTGCAGCGAGACGATGTTGGGGAAGCCGGTCGGAACGACGATGACCTTCAGGCCGTTCGAGAGGAGTTTCTCGGAGGCGTTGAAGGGGAGGACGTCGGGGAGTCTGAGCGGGCTTGGCCGGCGATCCCTTCCTCTGGGCGACGGCCAGCGGGGCGAGCAGCGCCAGGATCGCCATGGCGGCGGGAACTCGAAGCATCGAAGACTCCTCTCGCGGCAGGACTCTGCCAAAGGCCGGCGTAGATTACCGCAATTCGCGCGTTTTCAGGCAGTTGAGATGCGGACCGAGGCACCGGCGCCTGCAGCCCCCTCCAAATTGGGTGATACCCGGCGGGGCGGAATTGTGATCCAATTCCCTCAGATTCGAAGTGATCCGCTCGGAGGTCCCGAGCGTTTTTGGCGAAAGGAGACGACGATGGCTTCTTCCACCACACCTGCCCGGCTCCCCGAACGTCCGATCGAGGTCCCGAAGGCGTCCCGTCCCGAGAAGAAGACGACGCGCTTCGTGATCAAGATCGGCGGAGTCATTCCCGACCTGATCTAACCCTCTCGGCGCCTCAGGCCTTCGCGACCGCCACATTCGTGCCTTTACCGGCTCCGGGGAGTCGTGTAGCCTTGCTCAGACTTCCAGAAAGCCAGCCGTGCAGCGCATTTCTCCAGTCCGGGATGACGAGGCGCGCGAGGTATTTGCGCGCCTCCAGGTCGTGGTCCGCACGACCCTCCTCTCCCACTACCGGCTGACGGTCGAGGAAACGGCCGGCGCCGAAGAGGATCTGCTCGTCTGGTTTCTCCGCCTGGCCAAGCGGGGCGGCGGGCCCCAGATGCACGCCGAAGGCGCTTCGCCTCGCTCTGCTCTCGGCGGCCTGCCAGTACGGACGATCCCTCCAGCTCTGGAAGCTCGCCGGACAGCCCTCGCCCGATGACGGGTTGAACCGCATCCTCTCTCGGGAGCCCGAAGACCTCGCCATGGACCTCCAGTCCCGCATGGACGAGGAGCTCTGATGGTCGGGCGCGTGATCCGCTTTCCCAGCCGCGGGCATCTCGCCCGAGGAAGTGGAGGGCTCGGCCGATCGGATCCTCGGCGCGCCCCTCTCCGAGCGCGCGGCGCGGGCCGAAGAGCTCCATCTCGAAGAGCCCGACGTCCTGCTCTCGCTGGCGACGCGGCTGCGGGACCGGCTCGACACGACGCCCGCGGTCGTTCGCGACGAGGCCGAGTTCACCTACCGCTTCCTCCTGACTCCCGACCGGCCGATCGGGCTGTTCGACGAGCGCGAATACTTCCTCGGGGAGTTCGCCCTGATCTGCGGCACCGCCTGCCGCCAGCTCTCGCGGCGGGACGAGGCGCGGCTCTGGTTCGATCGGTCGGAAGCCGGCTTCCGGCACACCATGAACGCCGTGGCGGACCTGTCTCGCCTGGCCTACCAGAGGCTCGCCCTGCGCCTGGAGGAGAGGAATCTCGAGGCGGTGCTCGAGCTCTCGCCGTCGCTCGTGCAGAGCTTCCGGAAGCTCCCGATGCCCGAGGAAGAGCTGAAGGCGCGTTTCCTCGAAGGTCTCGCGCTCCTGGAGAGCGAGAAGCTCGCCGAGGCGACCGACGTCTTCCTGCAGATCTGCAGCGACGCCGAATCGCTCGGCAGCGAGAAGCTCGTGGCTTCCTCCTACGCCAACCTCACGCACCTCTACGGAATGCAGGGCGACGCCGAGCGCGCCATCGAAGCCTCCCGGAAGGCGATCCCCGTCTTGAGGCGGATCGAGGACCGCGTCGCCCTCGCCAAGGTCCAGTGGGGGCTCGCGACGCTGCTCCGGGAGACCGGTAACCTCGCGCAGTCGATCGAGACGTACCGCGCCGCGCAGATCGAGTTCGAGCAGATCGGAATGCGCGCCGACGTGGCGGCCCTCCACCTCGTGATCGCCGACCTGCTCCTCGAGCTCGGGCAGGAGCAGGCGGCCACGCAATCGGTGCTCGAGGCCTTGCCGGTCATCCAGGAGCTCCACATGGTTCCGGAGGGCATGGCCGCGCTGCAGCTGCTCCGGGAGTCGCTGCGGGACCAGAAGATCGATCGGCCCGCCCTGCGGGAGCTGCACGGCTACTTCGAGGAAATCCGCTAGGCGGCTGTCCGAAGAAGGCCGGACGCTCACACGACGGCGACCTTGACGTTGTGGATCGGCGGCAGCGAGTCGAACAGGCAGTCGAACTCTTCACCGCCCTCCCTCCCGATCCAGAGCTGGCCGGTCGTCGTTCCGAAGTAGAGCGCGGGTGACTTGAGCCGGTCGATGTCCATCGCGTCACGCTGGACGGTGAAGTAGCTCTGCCTCTTCGGCAGCCCGCGCGCGAGGCGGCTCCACGAGCCGCCGCCGTTCTCGCTGCGCCACACGGCGGGCGCGCCGCCGGGGCAGGATCGCGTCGCCGGTTCGAGAGGCAGCACGTAGACGGTGTCGGCGTCGTGCGGATGGACGACGATGGGGAATCCGAAGTCCGACGGCAGGCCCTTGGCGATCGATCGCCAGGAGCGGCCGTAGTCGTCGCTGCGCAGCACCCCGATGTCCGGCCGCGGTCCCCCGGGCCCGGTCCAATCGGCCCATCCGCCGTGGTTCTGCATGTAGAGCCGGCCGGGCGCGCCCTCGTGCCGCGCGATCTTGTGAACGCACTGCCCGAACTCGGGATAGGGATCGGGGGCGAAGCCGGCGCCGACGCCCTGATTGGAGGCCCGGAAGGTCTGGCCGCCGTCCTCGCTGACGTAGTGGCCGCCGGTCGAGATGCCCGAGGTGCACGCGATTGCCGTCGCGCACGATCGTGTGCAGGCAGAGGCCGCCCGCACCGGGCTGCCACTTGCGCGCGTGCTCGTGATTGCTGATGCCGGGCACCATCTGCCACGAATCGCCGCCGTCAGGACTCCGGAACAGGGAGGCCGGTTCGACCCCGCACCACAGTTCCTTCCGGCCGTCCCCGACTTCGAGCGACCAGATGTTGGCCAGGGCGCGTCCGTCGTCCTTGGGGAAGGCCGGCGCCGACTTCGTCTCCTTGAAGGACTTCCCGAGGTCGGTCGAACGCAGCAGCTTCATGCCGAAGAACGGATTGCAGCTCGAGGCGTACAGGCGCGGGGCGCCGCGCGTGTCGATGAGCGTCGTGTACACCGGGACTCCGGAACCGAAGGGCCCGCGCAGCTCGAAGCGGCGCCTTGGTTTCGCGGCTTCGGCGACGAACACTCCCTTCCTCGTCCCGATCGTGAGAACCACCCGATCCGCCATCTTCAACCTCCTGAGACCGCCGGCAGGAATGTCACCACGTCCCCCGGCTGTCAGAGCCGTGTCGACGCCGCCGAGATCGCGCACGTTGTCCGAGTTCACGAACACGTTCAAGTGGCCGCGCAGCGTGCCCGTTTCGTCGCACACGTTGCGGTACAAGTCGGGCTCCCTCTGTTCGAGGTCCGCCAGCAGAACCCGCACGGTGTCTGCCGACACCGACAGCCTCGAAGCGCCGGCGCAGTACGTGCGCAGCGGACCGAAGACGTGGATCGAAACGGCCGGCGTCACGCCCATGGTGCGACAGAGGATAGCGTCGGCCGCCGGGATGATGCAATCGGCGTCGAGGGTGGAGTCGGAGCATCCCAGCCGGGCGACGGGGTTCGCTTCCGGCCCGAAGGGGCTCCATCCGCCGGCCTCCCAATGCCACCCCGAGGGTCCAGTTGGCCCCGAGGCCCGGTCGGGCTTACCATCGCGGTGTCGATCAGACGCCGGAGGACCAACGTTCATGGAAGCCATTCCGACCCAGCCCGACTCCCGCACGGTCTCCAGCGTCTGCCCGCTCGACTGCCCCGACGCCTGCAGCCTGGAGGTTCGCCTGGAAGGAGACCGGGTGGTCGCCCTGGGAGGCAGTCGCGTCAACCCCTTGACCGAGGGTTACATCTGCTCGAAGGTGCGGCGGTACCCGGAACACGTTCACGGAGACCGCCGCGTGCGGTACCCGCGGATCCGGACGGGACGAAAGGGCGACGGCGAGTTTCGCCGGGGCAGCTGGGACGAGGCGCTCGATCGGATCGCCGGCAGGCTCCGGGACCTCGCCTCCCGCGGGGCGGGCGAGGCGATCCTGCCGCTGTCCTATGGAGGGTCCAACGGGTACCTCTCGCAGGACACGACGGACGCCCGACTCTTTTCGCGCCTGGGCGCTTCGCGGCTGGCCCGCACGGTCTGCGCCGCTCCCTCGAGCAGCGCGGCGTCGGGCCTCTACGGAAAGATGGCGGGGATCGCTCCCCAGGACTACGCGCACGCGCGCCTGATCGTCCTCTGGGGAGTCAACCCTTCCGTGTCCGGCATCCACATCGTGCCGCACATCCAGGCCGCCCAGCGCGCGGGCGCCAAGCTCGTCGTCGTCGACCCCCGGCGCACGCGGCTGGCCGAGCACGCCGACCTTCACCTCGCGGTGCGCCCCGGCGGCGACCTTCCGCTCGCGCTCGCGGTCATCCGCTGGCTCTTCGAAAACGGCGGGGCGGACGAGAAGTTCCTCGCCGAGCACACGACCGGGTCCGAGGAGCTGCGCCGCCGGGCGGCGCCCTGGACGATCGATCGCGCGGCGTCGGCCTCGGGCGTCGCGGCTTCGCAGATCGAGCGGTTCGCGTCGCTGTACGCCGAATCGAGCCCCGCGGCGCTGCGGTGCGGATGGGGCCTCGAGCGCAACCGCAACGGCGGGTCGGCCGTGGCGGCGGTCCTGGCGCTGCCGGCGGTGGCCGGAAAGTTCGGCGTGCGGGGAGGCGGCTACACGATGAGCAACTCCTCGATCTGGGACCTCGACTCCCGGGCGGCCGCGGCGCAGGGCGCCGGCGTCCGACGCGGGAGATCAACATGAACAAGGCGGGCGAGGCGCTGCTCTCCGGCAAGCCCGCGATCGAAGCTGCTCTTCGTCTACAACGCCAATCCGCTGATGACCCTGCCGGAGCAGGAAAAGGTGCGCCGCGGCCTCGAGCGCGAGGACCTTCTGACGGTGGTGTTCGACCCCGTGATGACCGACACGGCGCTCTACGCCGACATCGTGCTGCCCGCGACGACCTTTCTCGAGCGCACCGAGCTCTCGCGCGGCTACGGCGCGTACGCCCTCCAGGAGGCTCCTCCGGTGATCCCGCCGGTCGGGGAATCGCGGCCCAACCACGAGGTGTTCGCGGACCTCTGCCGGCGGACCGGTGTCGCGCGGCCGGGAGATCCCGAGACGACCGCGGAGATCACGGACGCGGTCTTCGGGTCGAGCCGTGTGGGGGCACCCCTGCGCAAGGCGCTGGCCCGCGACGGCGTCGCCTTCCCGGAGGTGGGGAAGAACCCCGTGCAGTTTGTCGATGCCTTCCCTCGCACGGCGGACCGAAAGGTCCACCTCGTTCCGGAGAACCTCGACCGCGAGGCGCCGCTCGGGCTCTACGGTTTCCGGGAGGAGCCGGCCGGCGACGCATTCCCCCTCACCCTGATCTCGCCTGCGAGCGACCGCACGATCAGCTCGACGCTCGGCGAGCTCCACGCCCCGCGCGTCCCCCTGGAGATGCACCCTTCCGACGCGGCGCCGCGGGGAATCGCGGACGGCGCGGCCGTGCGCGTCTTCAACGGGAGCGGCGAGGTGCGTTGCCCCGCCCGCCTGGACGAGGGTATCCGGCCCGGCGTCGTCTTCCTGCCGAAGGGCCTGTGGAGCCACAACACCGACAACGGCGCGACCGCCTCGGCCCTCGCGCCCGACACCCTGACCGACCTCGGCGGCGGCGCCTGCTTCAACGACGCGCGGGTCGCAGGTCGAGCGGGTCTAGATGCCGGTGGAGCTCGCGCGCCCGCACACGCACGCCCAATCGCCCGCGGAGCCGTCCGGGGGCCGGCGACCGCAAGCAATGGCGGCAGCGGCTGCGGGCGGCGCTCATGCTCTCGGCCGGCGTTCTGCTGCTCGAGGTCGGCGGGCGGGCTCTATTCGCGAAGCCTCGCCCTGCTCGCCGACGCGGCGCACATGTTCGCCGACATCGCCGCCCTGATCCTCGCCTACGCGGCCATGGGTCTGGCGGACCGCGCGCCGACCGGGCGGCACAGCTTCGGCTTCTACCGCGCCGAGATCCTCGCGGCATTCGTCAACGCCGAGCTCCTGCTCGTCATGTCGGGGTGGATCGCTCTTCGAAGCGATCGGCCGGTTGCGGCGAACCGGTCGTCGTTCGCAGCGGCGTCATGCTGGCCGTCGCCGTCGCGGGCCTCGTCGTCGAACTTCATCGCGATGCGCCTTCTGTCGCAGCGGCCGCGAACGAAAGCCTGAACCTGCGGGCGGCGCACCTGGAGGTGGCTGACGGACCTGGTCGGGTCGGTGGCCGTCGTCGCGGCGGCCATCGCGATTCCGCGCACCGGCTGGACCTGGCTCGACCCCGCCGTGTCGATCGGTGTCGCGGTGTTCATCCTGCCGCGCGCCGTCTCGCTGCTGAAACAGTCGGCGCACATCCTGCTCGAAGGCACGCCGGGAGAGATCGACGTCGGCACGCTGCGCGCCCGGATCCTCGAGATCCCCGGGCGTCGAAGCGCTGCACGACCTGCACTTCTGGACCCTCACGTCGGGGCTGCATTCGGCGAGCGTCCACATCTCGGCCGCGCCCGAGAGCGGGCGCGGCTAGATCCTCCAGGCCGTGCAGCGGCTCCTGAAGGAAGAGGCCGGCATCGACCACACGACGATCCAGGTGGAGCGCGGCGCCGAGATGACCTGTCACGCCTCGAGCCGCAACCATGCCTGAGGAGGCGGGCCCGGTCGGACGCGAAGAGCCGCGAGTGAAGCGGCTCTCCGGCGTCCTCGGTGGCCTGCTCCTGGCGCTCGTCGCGGCGGTCTCTTCCTCTGGTCCGGCTCCTTCAACGTCGCGGCGATCGCAGCCGCCGGGAAGCTCGAGGAGTCGCTCGCGCGATTCGCCGTGAATCGCTCGATCGCCCGCCGCGCGCTCGGCGGCGAAGAACCCGGTCGGCTTCTTCGCCGGAGAGTCCTGCGCGAGGGCCTCTCGCACTACCGCGAGAACTGCGTCGGCTGTCATGGCGCCCCGGGCGTGGACGCCGCCGAGTACGGGCAGGGCCTGAACCCGCCGGCCCCGGACCTGACGCTTCCCGCGCGTCCAGAAGCGGCAGCGACGGCGAGCTGTACTGGATCGTCGCCAACGGCATCCGGATGACCGGCATGCCGGCGTTTTCGCCGACACACCGGGAGGAGGAGGTGTGGAAGATCGTCGCCTTCCTGCGGCACCTTCCCGAGCTCTCGCCCGAAGAGGAGAAGGCCTTGAGCGAGGCGGCTGTAGAGGGCGCTGACCACCACGGAAACGCGACTTCTGCGAAAGCGAACGGAAACTAGGTCGGAAATGCGGGGAAGCCTCGACGTGTTTCGGCATCGCGTGAAGCGCCGTACCCTGAACGTCGCGGCGGCCCTGGCCGTTCTTCTCGTGCGTACCCCGACGCCGGGTCTCTATTGCCGTGTCGCCTGCGACGCGGCCGAGGCGCGGGAAAAGGCCGCGACTCCCGAGCCGGGTGCCTGTCATGCGGGCGCGCGCGTGCCGGAGCCGGTTTCTCCCGATCGAGCACCGTGTGAACGGCACGAGAACCCCTGCGCGATGGCGTCCGCCTCACGCGAGGCGGCGGCTCCGGCCGGCACTGAGCGGGCTCGGGAGCTTGTCGCGGTCCTGACCGGAGCCGCGAGTTCAGGCGAAACACCCGATCCCGTGATCGGCTACGCACCCGTTCCGCGTCCTTTTGCGAGCCCTCCCTCCGGCATCCCTTCCTCCGTCCGTCGGCTCTAGTTCCCTCCGGGAGTCGGGGCGCTCCGCATGGTGCGGGCGCCGTGGCGGCGGTCTGCGCCGCAACGGGGGAGAATGTCCTTGAGGAAGAGCGATCTGTTTCTCGCGAGCCTCGGCTGGCTTGCGGCGGCGGCGGGCCGTGCCCAGCATGAGGGGCACCACCCGACGCCCACGCCGACGCCGGACCGGCGGCCGAGCCGCGCTGGCCGGAAGCACCGTCTCACTCCGTGGCCGATTCGCACCCGGCGGAACCTTCGGGCCACAACCTCTTTCAATCCGACATGGAGCTGATGACGGGCATGGTTCCGGACGACCCCGATGGCGGCGATGGAGATGCCGGAGTGGCACGTGATGGACCTCGGCGTCGCGCGGCTCGCCTTCAACGGGCAGGGCGGACCGTCCGGCAGGAAGGGCGTCGAGTCGAGCAACTGGAACATGCTCCACGTCCAGCACGACGCTCTGGGGCGGGCGGATCTCGCTGATGATGATGAACTCGCTCGAAACCGGGACGTTCCCGAAGGCGGCTCGCCGGAGCTCTTCCAGACCGGCGAGACGTTCGACGGGAAGCCGCATCGTCGACCGGCAGCACCCGCACGACTTCTTCATGAACCTCTCGGCGACGTACCGCCAGCAGGTCGGAGAGCGCTCGGCCTTCTGGATTCAGCTCGCGCCGGTCGGCGAGCCCGGCGCTCGGCCCGACGGCCTTCATGCACCGGGCCTCCGCGGGCGAGAACCCGACGGCGCCGCTCGGCCACCACTGGGAGGACTCGACCCACATCGCCGTCGACGTCATCACGGCCGGGTACGGGTGGAAGGCGCTGTCGCTCGAGGGCTCCGTCTTTCACGGCGCGGAGCCCGACGAGGACCGCTGGGACATCGAATCCGGCAAGCTCGACTCGGCGTCGGGTCGGCTCTGGATCCGCCCGGGGGCGGCTGGTCGGGCCAGGTTTCTACGGATTTCTCAAGGACCCCGAGGCGGAAGAGCCGGGCGACGTGCGCCGCCGACGGCGTCCGTCTCATACGGCGCCGCCGGCGATCGTCCGGTCGCGGCGATGCTGCTCTGGGGGAGAAACGCGAGGAGCCGGTGTCGAGCTTCGCGTGGCTGCTCGAGGGTGCCTGGCAGATGTCGGCGCGCGATCAGGTCTACTGCGCGAGCCGAGTACGTTCAGAAGGACTACGACCTGCTCGCGTTCAAGGGCGAGCCGCACCCGCCGGATCCGGGCCTGCCGCGGTTTGCCAACGTCTTCGCGTTCACCGCCGGGTATCTGCGGACTTTCGCAGTCGAGGGCCTGGAGACGGGCCTGGCCGGCGACATCACCGTCTATTCCTTCCCGTCGAGCCTGAAGCCGGTGTACGGGGACTTTCCCCTGTCGGGCCACTTCTTCCTGCGCCTGCGCTGGGGGGCCGCCGGGCATTCGATGTGACCCCGGAGGCGACGAAACCCGTCTGCGGCATGTCGGTGGATCCGGCGGCGGCGATCTCTCGACGCGGACGGGCGCGCGTTCTTCTTCTGCCACCCGGGGTGCCGCGCGAAATTCGAAGCGGACCCGGAGCGATACCCGGCGCGCCGCGGGGCGGGCCGCCTCCTTCGCCGGGAACGGGGAACGCATGGGTGTGCCCGATGCACCCGCAGATCGTGCGCGACGGGCCGGGGGACTGTCCGATCTGCGGAATGGCGCTCGAGCCTCGCGTCGTCGACGGCGGACGAGGAGGAGAACCCGGAACTGACGCGACATGCGCCGGCGCTTCTGGGTCGTCGGCGGTCCTGACGGCGCCGATCCTCGTGCTGGCGATGGGCGAGATGCTGCCGATCGGGCCCGGCGGCGCTGCGCCTGCGCGGATCGCCGCCTGTCGCGCTGGGTCGAGGCCGCGCTCGCGACGCCGGTCGTGCTCTGGGGAGGCTGGCCGTTCTTCCATGCGCGCCTGGCGGTCGATCGTCCACCGCAGCCTCAACATGTTCACGCTGATCGGGCTCGGCGTGGCGGTCGCCTATCTCTACAGCCTCGTCGCCACGTTCTGTCCGAGCCTCTTCCCCGATCCTTCCGGGACCACGCGGGCCGGGTCGGCGTCTACTTCGAGGCCGCCGCGGTCATCGTCACGCTCGTGCTGCTCGGGCAGGTCCTGGAGCTCCAGGCGCGCAGCCGCACGGGCGCGGCGATCCGCGCGCTGCTCGGACCTGGCGCCGAAGACCGCGCGGCGCGTCGGCGCGGACGGCTCGGAGGAGGATGTGCCGCTCGCCGAGGTGCAGGTCGGCGACCGGCTGCGCGTCCGGCCGGGCGAGAAGGTGCCGGTCGACGGCGTCGTCGAAGGGGAGCGAGCGCCGTCGACGAGTCGATGGTCACCGGCGAGTCGATCCCGGTCGAGAAGGCGCCCGGGCGACCGCGTGATCGGCGCCACGGTCAACGGCACGGGCTCCTTCGTGATGCGGGCCGAGCGGGTCGGCGCCGAGACGCTGCTCGCGCAGATCGTGCGCATGGTCGCCGAGGCGCAGCGCAGCCGCGCGCCGATCCAGCGGCTGGCCGACGTGGTCTCGGGCTACTTCGTTCCGGCGGTGATCGCCGTCGCCGTCGCTCACGTTCGTCGTCTGGGCCTGCTCGGGCCGGAGCCGCGGCTGGCCCACGCCCTCGTCAACGCCGTCGCGGTGCTGATCATCGCCTGCCCGTGCGCGCTCGGACTGGCGACGCCGATGTCCATCATGGTGGCGACCGGCAAGGGGGCGACGCTCGGCGTCCTGTTCCGCAACGCCGAGGCGATCGAGACGCTTCGAGAAGGTCGACACGCTCGTCGTCGACAAGACCGGAACGCTGACCGAAGGGAAGCCGCGCCTGACGTCGGTCGTCCCGGCGGCGGGATCTGACGGAGGCGGAGCTGCTGCGGTCTGGCCGCGAGCCTCGAGCGCGGCAGCGAGCACCCGCTCGCCGCCGCGATCGTGGCCGGCGGCCGAAGAGCGCGGGATCGCGCTGCTCGGCCGTCGCGGGTTTCCGGTCGACGACCGGCAAGGGTGTCGACGGGCAGCGTCGGCGGCCGACGGGTCGCGCTGGGAAACCAGGCGCTCCTCGCGGAGCTCGGGATCGACGCCGGGCCGCTGGCGGCGAGGGCCGAGGCGCTGCGCGCGCGAGGGGCGCGACGGTCCTCTTCGCCGCGGTGGACGGCCAGGCTGCGGGACTGCTCGGCGTCGCCGATCCGATCAAGGCGACGACGCGCGCGAGGCCCTCGGCGAGCTCCGCCGCGAAGGGCTTCGCATCGTGATGGTGACCGGGCGACCATCGGGACGACGGCGGAGGCGGTCGCGCGGCAGCTCGGCATCGACGAGGTCGTGGCCGAGGTCCTGCCCGACGAGAAGGTCGACGTCGTCAAGCGCCTTCAGGCCGAGGGCCGCGTCGTGGCCATGGCGGGCGACGGCATCAACGACGCGCCGGCCCTGGCGCAGGCGCGACGTCGGGATCGCCATGGGAACCGGGACCGACGTCGCGATGCAGAGCGCCGGCGTCACGCTCGTCAAGGGCGACCTGCGCGGCATCGTGCGCGCGCGGCGCCTCTAGCCGCGGCGACGATGCGCAACATCCGGCAGAACCTCTTCTTCGCGTTCGTCTACAACGCCGCTCGGCGTGCCGATCGCGGCGGGCGTCCTCTACCCGGTCTTCGGGCTGCTCTTGAGCCCGATGATCGCGGCCGCCGCCATGAGCTTCAGCTCGGTGTCGGTCATCGGCAACGCGCTGCGCCTGCGCCGCGGCCGATTCGAGACTCAGGAGGTGGGTTCGGAGTCCGCGAGGCCGTTGCGAACGACGTCTCCGACGGAGATGCCGCCCCGGTAGTTCCCGATGAACGTCAGACCGGGGTTGCGGCGCTCGGCCTGCGTCAGTGCCTCCAGACGTGACTCGTGGTCCAGGTCGTACTGGGGAATCGCACGGGCATACCGGGTCACGCGGATGAGCCGCGGCGCGGAGCGGGCTCCGAGAGAAGCGGAAAGCTCCCGGGCGGCGAGCTCCAGCAGCTCGCTGTCGGAGAGCGCCGCGGCCGCGGGGTCGCGAGAGCCTCCGACGAAAGCGGTGAGCAGCACCTCGCCCTGCGGTGCGCGTCCCGCAAAGAGGCACGAGCTCCAGACGGCGCCGAGGATGCGGCGGTCGGCAGTCGGCACGACCAGGTGCCCGAAGCCCGACAGCGGAGACGGGAAGGCCGTCGCGGGCCAGGCGAGGTGGAGCACGGCGAGCGGCGGTTGAGGAAGTTCGGAAAGGGCCCGGGCGGCCTGCGGGTCGATGTCTTCGAGCAGGCGGGCCGCCTCGGCGGCCGGCGTCGCGACGACGACCCGGTCGGCCGCGAGCGACTCCCGTTCCGTCTCGACGCGCCAGCGCGCTCCGTCGGCGGCTGAGTCGGCGCACGGGAGTGTTCAGTGAGAGGCGCGGCCCGAGGCTCGCGGCGAGAGCCCGTGGAAGCGTCTCGAGACCGTCCCGGAACGAGAGCAGCCCCCTCGGGAGCCTCGGACGGGAGGGGTCGCGGGGCGGCCGGGAAGCGAACGCGCCGCGCAGGAGGCTCCCGTGCTCGCGTTCCCAGCGGACGAGCATCGGAAAGGCGGACCGCGCCGCGAGCGCGTGCGCGTCTCCCGCCCAGATACCCGAAACGAAGGGCGCGACCAGCCGCTCCGCCACCTCGCGCCCGAGGCGGCGGCCGAAGAAGTCCGCCACGCTCTCGCGCGGATCGTTCCCCGCCCGGAACGAAGGGCTCCCGCAGCAGGCGCAGTTTGCCCGGGATCGAGAGCAGGCGGGTCGTCAGGAGCGTCTGAGGTCCGGGAGCCAGCGCGTGCAGCCGGCCCTCGAACTCGATGAAGCGCGGGAGGCCGGGCGGTGCCAGGAGCGCCGCTTCGGAAAGGCCGAGAGCGCCGATCAGGTCCCAGATCTCCCGCGTCGGGCGCACCGTGTTGGGCCCGAGCTCCAGGAGGTAGTCGCCGGTCCTTTCCGTGCGGACGACCCCGCCCGGCCGCGGCGAAGCCTCGAGAACCCGGACGTCGACGCCCTGCGGCGCCAGCGCGTACCCGCGCGCGAGGCCGGAGATCCCTCCGCCGATGACGACCGTTCGGCTCACGGCTCCCAGAACCCGCGCTGCGCCAGGATGATGTCTTCGAGGGCCCGGAGGAACGTCGGGTGGTTGTTCAAGCCCGAGGTGCGCCGGAAATGCGGGAGTCCGGCCCTGCGCGCTTCTTCCGCGAACAGCTGGTCGATCTCGTAGAGGGTCTCGACGTGGTCGGTGACGAAGGCGATGGGCACGACCAGAACCTGCTTCTGCCCGCGGCGCGCGAGCTCGCCGATGACGCCGAGCGTCGGAGGGCCGAGCCACTCGACGGGCCCGAGCTTGGACTGGTAGGCGAGCGTGAAGGGCGATCGGCCGCCCAGCCGCTCCTGGATCGCGCGGACGGAGGTCTCGACCTCCGAGGCGTAGGGATCCCCCTCCCTGGTGACGAGCTTTTTCGGGATCGAGTGCGCCGAGAAGAGCAGGTGCACCGCCTCGGGCCGCGGATCGGGGAACCGCTCGATCTCGCGCTCGATCTGCTCGGCGTGAGCCTCGACGAAGAGCGGATGGGTCGGCCATGAGCCCACTTCGGTGACCGACGCGCCCGGCGCCTCCCGCGCGATCGCGTGCCGCGCGCGCTCGAGGGCGCCCTTGGTCGTCGTCAGGGAGTACTGCGGGTAGAGCGGCAGGCAGAGAAACCGCCGGACGCCACTGGCCGCGAGCTCCTGGACGACGTCCTCGACCATGGGCTTGGAGCAGTTCATCGCCGCTCGGATCGTGGCGCGCCGGCCGCGCGCTTCGAGCAGAGCCTCGACACCGCGCGCCTGGTCCTCCGTCAGGCGCCGGATCGGCGACCCGCCGCCGATCGAGCGGTAGAGCTCGCGCGAGGCCTTCTTCCGCCCGAAAGCGATGGCGGCCGCGATGGCCTTGCGCAGAATGGCCGGCCGAACCCGAATCACGTCCGGGTCCGAGAAGAGCCGGTAAAGAAAACCCGGGACCTCGTCGAGGTTCTCCGGCCCCCCCAGCTGCAGAAAGAGAATCGCTCGTTCTTCTGCCATCAAGCCGATAGAACTTTGAAACTCTCTTCGAGGCCGCGCGACCACACGTGTCCGTCTGCCAAACGAGTTCTCGCGCGGCCTCGGTTAGAGAGTCCGGGAGAAGACCGGCTTCTCCGCCGGCGCCGCCAGGTACGCGTCGAAGCACATCGCCAGGTTGCGGAGAAAGATGCGGCCGAGCGGCGTCGCGCGAATCTCGTCGGAGGACAGCTCGACGAGGCCGTCCTCGACGCAGGGCTGCAGCTTCTCGATCGCCTCGCCGAAAGTGGCGTCGAAGCCGACTCCGAAGGACGCCTCGATCTCGCGCTTGACGACGACTCCGTGGCAGAGAAGGTTGCCGATCACCGTCCGGCGGAGGCGGTCGTCGGCCGTGAGCCGACAGCCCCGAAACGTGGCGCACCCGCCCTCCCCGACGGCGCGGCGGTATTCCGCGAGCTCGCGGCGGTTCTGCACGTAGGCGTCGCCCACCGACCCGATCGCGCTCATCCCGAGGCCGAGCAGATCGGTGCCCGCCTTGGTCGTGTATCCCTGGAAATTGCGGTGGAGCGTGCGATCCCGCCGTGCGCGCGCGAGCTCGTCGTCGGGCCTGGCGAAATGGTCCATGCCGATGTACTCGAAGCCAGCCTCCGTGAACCGGGACAGGGCCATCTGGAAGATACCGAACTTGGTCTTCTCGTCGGGCAGGTGCGGCAGCGAGCACGTTCTGGTGCTTCTTCATCCAGGGCACGTTGGCGTACGAGTAGACGGCGAGGCGGTCCGGTCCGATCTCGAGCACCTGGTCGATCGTTCGCGAGAACGTCTCGGGCGTCTGGAAGGGCAGGCCGTAGATCAGGTCCACGTTGATGCTGGGGAACCCCAGCGCGCGCGCATGCTCGACCAGCCGCCGGGTGTCCGCGCGCCGGCTGGATCCGGTTGATGGCCTCCTGGACGCGCGGGTCGAAATCCTGCACGCCCATGCTCAGGCGATTGAAGCCGAGGGCCGCGAGCGCCTCCAGGTGCTCGCGCGTCGTGACCCGGGGATCGACCTCGACGCCGAGCTCGGCGTCGGGTGCCATCGCGAAGCGGTCGAAGATGCGGCGGCCGAGCCGTTCGAGCAGCGCCGGTGCGAAGTACGTCGGCGTCCCTCCGCCCCAGTGGAGCTGCACGACGGGTCGCGGCCCGGCACGCTCCGCCACCCAGTCGATTTCGCGCTCGAGGACCTCGAGATAGGGGTTCTCGGGTGCGTGCGCCCGGCCGGTGATGACGACGGTGCACCCGCAGAAGAAGCAAAGCTTCTCGCAGAAGGGCAGGTGCACGTAGAGGGAAAGCGGCGACGGGCTCGCGGCCGCTGCGCTCTCCCGGAGGGCGCGCTCGTAGTCGGACGCAGAGAAGCTCTCCTTCCACATGGGCGCCGTCGGGTAGGAGGTGTAGCGAGGCCCTTGCACGTTGTAGCGGCTGAGGAGCTCGAGCGACGGGGTCGCGGCCCTCACGTGCGCACCGCCGCCTCGTCGGGAACGGAGACCGTCTGGCGGGCGGCCGCGAAGAAGGCCTCGACGCATTCCAGCCGCGCTCCGGGCAGCACCCCGTGCCCGAGGTTGACGATGTGGCGTCGTCCGCCTGTCGCGGCGATCATCGCCCGGGTCCGGCGCGAGACTTCCTCCGGAGTGCCGAGCAGAGCTCCCGGGTCGAGGTTCCCCTGCAGCGTGGCCTTCGGCAGCCGCCGACGCGCGTCCGAGAGCGGGACGCGCCAGTCGATCGAGAGCACGTCCGCTCCCGAGTCGGCCATGGACTCCAGAAGGTGGGCGCACCCGTTCACGTAGAGGATCACCGGCGTGCCGGCCGGGTCGCCGGATCCCGGCAATCGCGCGGGCGGCGGCCGGGAGCGCCCACGCGCGGTAGTCCTCCGTCGCCGAGCTCGCCCGCCCACGTGTCGAAGACCTGAACGGCCTGCGCGCCCCGGGCGATCTGGAAAGAAAGGACGTCGCCGACGACGTCGGCGAGAAGGGCGAGCAGCCGCCGCAGCGTCTCCCGGTCGCGGCCCATCATCTCCTTGATGACGGAAAAACTCTTCGATCCGCCGCCCTCGACGAGGTAGGACGCGAGGGTCCACGGTGCCCCGCAGAACCCGAGCACCGCCGCGCGGTCGCCCACCTCGCGGCGCAGGCGCGCGAGGATGTCGCCGGTGAAGCCGATCCGCGATTCCGGGTCGAAGCGGGCGAGGGCCGCGACCCCCGGCGCGTCGCGGACCGGTTCGGGAAGGTGCGGCCCGGCATCGCCGAACTCGACCCGCGCCCCCATCGCCTCGACGGGGACCAGGATGTCGGAGAAAAAGATCACGCCGTCGGGCGAGAACCGGCGAAACGGCTGGAGCGAGACCTCGGCCGCGAGATCGACGGAGCGGCAGAGGTCGAGGAACGACACCTTCGCCCGCACGTCCCGGTACTCGGGCAGGTACCTCCCGGCCTGGCGCATCATCCAGACGGGAGGCCGGTCGACCGGCCGGCCGAAGGCCGCGTCGAGCAGGCGGCGCGCCGAGGGAGGAGAAAGATCGTCCATCCTCCGGCAATATACCGCCGACGGAGATCCCGGGCACGCCGGGGTTCGCCGCGTGGAGCGGCGCGGCGCTTCTACCGGATCAGCTGGCGGAGGACGAAGGGCAGGATCCCTCCGTGGCGGTAGTAGTCCACCTCGATCGGCGTGTCGATCCGCACGCGCAGGGGGACCTCGTCCTTCCGCCCGTCGCCGCGGCGGACCGAGAGCGTCGCATCCATCCGAGCCTTCAGCTCGGCGCCGAGCGAGATGCCGAAGGTCTCGCGTCCCGTCCAGGCCGAGGGTTTCGGCGCTGACCCCTTCGCGAAACTGGAGCGGGAGGACACCCATGCCGACGAGGTTCGATCGGTGGATCCGTTCGTAGCTCTGCGCGACGACGGCCCGCACGCCGAGCAGTCTCGTTCCCTTGGCGGCCCAATCCCGCGAGCTTCCGGTGCCGTATTCCTGGCCCGCGAACACGACCAGGGGCACGCCTTCGGCCTGATACCGCATCGCCGCGTCGTAGATGGCCAGGGTCTCTCCCGAGGGCTGGTGCCGCGTGACCCCGCCTTCCACCCCGGGCACCATCCGGTTCCTGATGCGGACGTTGGCGAACGTGCCGCGCGTCATGACCCGGTCGTTGCCGCGGCGCGATCCGTAGCTGTTGAAGTCCTCCGGCGGCACGCCGAGCGACTGCAGGTACAGGCCCGCGGGAGAGGTCTTGGCGATCGCGCCGGCCGGGCTGATGTGGTCGGTCGTGACCGAATCGCCGAAGATCGCGAGGGCGCGGGCGTCCCGGATTTCCTTCGACCGTGGCCGGCGTCATCGCGAAGCCGTCGAAGAAGGGCGGCTCCTGGATGTACGTGGACGCGGGGTCCCAGCGGTAGACGGTCCCAGTCGCGCTCGGGATCTCCTTCCAGAGCGGGTTCGCCTCGGCAAGGTCGTCGTAGAGCCGCCGGTACGTCGCGGCGTCGACGGAGGAAAGGAGGGCGCGCTCGACCTCCTTCGCCGACGGCCAGATCTCGCGCAGGTAGACGGGATTCCCGTTCGGGTCGTGACCCGAGCGGCTCGGCGGTCAGGTCGATGTCGGCGCGGCCCGCCAGCGCGAAAGCCACCACCAGCGGCGGGCTCATCAGGAAGTTGGCCTTGATGTTCTGGTGGATTCGGGCCTCGAAATTTCGGTTGCCCGACAGCACCGCCGCCGTGACCAGATCGTTCTGCGTGACCGCCTGCTCGATGCCCGTGTCGAGCGGCCCGGAGTTGCCGATGCAGGTCGTGCAGCCGTAGCCGACCAGGTGAAAGCCGAGCCGATCGAGGGAGGCCTGCAGACCCGTCTTCGCCAGGTATTCGGTGACCACGCGGGAGCCGGGCGCCAGCGAGGCCTTCACCCGCGGCGAGATGGAGAGCCCGCGCGCGACGGCCTTCTGCGCGAGCAGGCCGGCGGCGAGCATCACGCTCGGATTGGACGTGTTCGTGCACGACGTGATGGCCGCGATCAGCACGTCCCCGTGGCCGACGTCGACCTGCACGGGTGTCTCGGGCTCGGCGTCGGCCCGATCGGGCGTCGGGCGGTTGTTCGCCATCTCGGTCTCGGTCCAGACGTTCGTGTTTCGGGCCTGCGCGCCGGAAATGCTGGCAGGCGCCTGACTCCCGCCTCCGCGCCTGGCGACCCGCCCGAGCGTCGCGGGGAAACGCCGGGACAGCGCGGCCGCGTCCTTGCCGTACCCGTTCTCGGTGGCGGGCCGGAGCAGAAGTTCCCGGAACCGGGACTTGAGGTCCGGCAGGTCGATCCGGTCCTGCGGCCGGCGCGGCCCCGCGACACTCGGCCGAACGGCGTCGAGGTCGAGCTCGAGCACCTGCGTGTAGTCGCATTGGCCGGCCCGCGGGATGCCGAAGAGCCCTTGCGCGCGGTAGTAATTCCGGAGGGTCTCGACGTGCTCGGCGCTGCGCCCGGTCGCCCGCAGGTAGTCGCACGACTTCTCGTCCACGGGGAAGAACCCCATCGTGGCGCCGTATTCGGGCGCCATGTTGGCGACGGTCGCGCGGTCGGTCACGGGGAGGGAGGCCGCTCCCTCGCCGAAGAACTCGACGAACTTGCCGACGACCTTGGCGCGGCGCAGCATCTCGGTCACGACCAGAACGAGATCCGTCGCCGTGACCCCATCGGCGAGCCGGCCGGCCAGGTGCACGCCGACGACATCGGGCGTCAGGAAGTAGACCGGCTGGCCGAGCATTCCCGCCTCCGCCTCGATCCCTCCGACACCCCAGCCGACGACGCCGAGGCCGTTGATCATCGTCGTGTGGGAATCGGTTCCGACGAGCGAATCCGGGTAGGTCACGCCGTCCTTCGTCAGGATGCCCTGCGCCAGGTATTCGAGATTGACCTGGTGCACGATCCCGATCCCCGGCGGCACCACTTCGAAGCCGTGGAAGGCCTGCATTCCCCATTTCAGGAATTCGTACCGCGCCCGGTTGCGCCGGAACTCGATCTCCATGTTCACGCGGAGGGCGTCCGGAGTCGACCATTGATCGACCTGGACGGAGTGATCGACGACGAGGGCGACCGGCACGAGGGGCTCGATGACCCTGGGGTCCTTGCGGGAGCGCTTCGCGGCGGAGCGCATGGCCGCCAGGTCCACGAGAAGCGGGACGCCGGTGAAGTCCTGCAGCACGATCCGCGCGACGACGAACGGGATCTCCGCGGTTCGTTCCGCCCTGGGCTGCCAGCCGGCCAGCGCCCGTACGTCCTCTTCCTTGATCTTGACCCCGTCCAGGTTGCGGAGCAGGGACTCCAGAACGATCCGGAGGCTCACCGGGAGCCGCGAGACCCGGCCGAAGCCCTTCTTCTCGAGCTCCGGTAGTGAGAACAGCTGGCCCGATCCGCCGCCCGGCAGCGGAAAGGTCCGCCGGGTGCCCAGCGGGTCGGACGTCAATTCGGACACGGGAAGAGGCGATGCGCGTTCGCCGTTAGCATGGGGCGCCGGCAGTCTATGGGGCCGCGCCGGGCAGGTCAAGCCGACCCGAATCGTCGGCCGACCGATGTGCATATGGTTGTTCAAACGGATTGAGAGAGGAGTTGGAGATGACGACACGGACTTCCATTCAGATCGGGGGCTTGCTTCTGGCGCTCGCCGCGGCGGGCACCGTTGCGGGCGCGGAGGAGACTTTCACTTTCGACAAGAACCATTCCCAGGTGGGCTTCAAGATTCGCCACGTGGTCAGCAAGGTCGAGGGCCGCTTCCGCGAATACGACGGGACGATCTGGATCGACCGCCAGAACCCTGCAGCCTCGAAGGTCGAGCTGACCATCCAGGCCGCTTCGATCGACACGGGCACGGCCGACCGCGACAAGCACCTGCGCTCGGCGGACTTCTTCGACGTCGAGAAGTATCCGACGATCTCCTTCAAGAGCTCGAAGGTCGAGCCCAAGGGCAGCGACGCCTTCGTGGTGACCGGCAACCTCACGATGCACGGCGTCACCAGGCCGATCGA
This sequence comes from uncultured Acidobacteriota bacterium, assembly GCA_963725095.1. Taxonomy (GTDB): domain Bacteria; phylum Acidobacteriota; class Thermoanaerobaculia; order UBA5066; family Gp7-AA6; genus DATBFU01. The sequence goes on along the minus strand of CAVRXJ010000025.1, from coordinate 435,557 downwards.
GATCGGTGTGAAGAGCAACGGCTTCGCGAAGATGGGCAAGGGCGAGAAGGCGGGGTTCGAAGTCGGCGTGACGCTCAACCGCAAGGACTACGGAATCGTCTGGAACCGGACCCTCGACCAGGGAGGGGCGCTGCTGGGCGACGACGTGGAAATCGTCGTTCAGGTCGAGGCCAACAAGAAGGAGCCCGAGGCGCCCAAGAGCGGCGGTCAATAGCGGGGGGAACAGGCCCTGGCGGCGAGGGGAGCGGACGCCGGGCCCTGATAGACTGACTTCCCGCGATGGACTGGCACTTCCTCGGCTGGCTCGCCGTCCTGCTGTACGTGGGCGCCGAAGTTCTTTCGATCGGGAGCCTCTTGCGCCCGAAGAGCTACGCGCTGGCTCCGTTCGTGCTCGTCGTGGGCCTCGCCGTTCAGTTCGCGGACCTGCACGCGCGGGCCCGGCAGCTCGGCTCGGTTCCCTACCGGACGCTCGCCGGCTCCATGTCCCTCTTCGGCTGGATGCTCGCCGTGGCGTACCTGGTGCTTCTGATCCGACACCGCGAGCGCTCGATCGGGCCCTTCCTGATCCCGTTCATCGTCCTCTTCTCGGCGATCGGGGTCCTCATTCCCTTCCAGGCTTCGACGGCGCGCCCGGAGACCCGGGGGCCGCTGTTCGCCCTGCACGTGACGCTGGCGATCCTCGCCTACGCGGCTTTCACGCTGTCGTTCGTCCTGTCGCTGCTCTACCTCATCCAGAGCCGTCAGATCCGCCGCGCCCGCACCGGCGTGCTGTTCGCGCGCCTGCCCGCCCTGGAGGTCATCGGCCGCATGAACCGGACGGCCGTGTCGATCGGGCTCTACTCGCTTTGCATCTCGGTCGTGCTGGGCGCCGCCTGGGCGCACCAGGTGTGGAGCGGGATCGGGGACGCCAAGCTCGTCTGGGCCCTCTTCACGCTCCTGCTCTACGGGTTTCTCCTCTGGATGGACCGGCGGGGCTGGAAGGGCCAGCGCGTCGCCCTGCTCTCCATCGTCGGTTTTGGAATCGTGATCTTTTCGTACACCTTCGTGAACATCTACCTCTCGCGGGCGCACACCTTCCGATGACGGCGGGAAGCCAGGCCCGCCTGCTGGTGCTCGGCTGGAACTTCCGGACCGCCGCGAGCGCCATTCGGGAGCGCGTCGCCTTCACGGCGGAGGAGATTCAGGAGGGCCTGCAGGACCTCGTGGGCCGCGGTGTCGTCTCCGAGGGCGTCATCGTCTCGACGTGTCACCGGAGCGAGATCTACGGGCTGGCCGGGGGGGCCGAGGAGGCCGGCGATGCCCTGACGCAGTTCGTTTCGCAGTGGCGCGGCTTGGATCCGATCGAGCTTTCGCGCTCGGGATTCCACCGGGTGGGCGAGGACGCGGCCCGCCACCTCTTCCGCGTCGCGTCGGGGCTCGATTCGATGTCGGTCGGCGAGAGCGAGGTGCTGGGTCAGGTGCGGCAGGCGCTGCGTCTGGCGCGGGAAGCCGGGGCGACGCGCGCCGTGCTCCACCGGTTCTTCGAGTGGGCCGTGGCGACGGGCAAGAGGGTGCGCGCGGAGACCGAGATCGGGATGCATCCGCTGTCGATTCCCGCGATCGGCTTCGAGCTCGCGGCGAAAGTGTTCGGCGATCTCGGGTCCCGAACGATCCTCGTGCTCGGTGCGGGGGAAACGGGACAGCTCTTCGCGCGCCATGCGTCGGAGGCGGGCGTCGGGGATCTGAGGATCGCCAACCGAACCCCCGAACGGGCCTCGGAAGTCGCGGCGCGGGTCGGCGGGCGGGCGGTGCCCTGGGACTCGGTGGCCTCGGAGCTCGCCTCCGCCGACGTCGTCGTGGGCACGACGTCGAGCCCCGCCCCCGTCGTCCGGCGCGACGACGTCGAAGCCGCCATGCGCCGTCGGCGAGGAAAGCCGATGTTCTTTCTGGACCTCGCCGTACCGCGCGACATCGAGGCGTCGGTGTCGGACGTCTACAACGTCTTCTTGCACGGCGTGAACGATCTGGAGGAGGCCGCCGAGGAGAACCGCCGGCGGCGGGCGCGCGAGATCCCGCGGGCCGAGGCCATTCTGGAGGAGGAGCTGCGGGGTTTCCTGGCCTGGTTCGGGAACCTGTCCGTCGTTCCGACCGTGACCGATCTGCGCCGCAAGATCGAAGAGATTCGCGACCATGAGCTGGCCCGGGCCCCGGCGGCCGAACGGGAGCGCCTGCGCGCCTTCGCCGACGGCCTCGCGGCCCGGCTCCTCCACGAGCCGATGCGCCGCCTCAAGTCGGAGCCCGACGCGGGCAGGAAGCTCGAGCGGGCCGAGGCGATCCGGCACCTGTTCGATCTCGACCGGGACGCCTAGCCGATGCGACCCATCCGTTCGGCATGGCCTGCTCCCCGCGCGAGAATCCTTTCTCGATGAAGTTGCGGCTGGGCGCCCGCGGCAGCCCGCTTTCGCTCGCGCAGGCCGGTCTCGTGGCGAAGGCGCTCTCGCCCCTGGCACAGATCGAGATCGTCACGATCCGCACGACCGGCGACCGGCTCTCGGCCGCCGGTTCGCCGATCGAATGGAAGGGGGACTTCACGCGCGAGCTCGATGCGGCCCTCCTCGAGAACCGGATCGACCTCGCCGTTCACAGCATGAAGGACGTTCCGGCCTCCGTTCCCCGGGGTTTGCGGCTGGCCGCCGTCCCGGCCCGGGAAGACCCGAGCGACGCGCTGGTGTCGCGCGGGCGGCGCCTCTTCGCCGAGCTGCCTCCGGGGTCCAGGGTCGGCACGTCGAGCCCTCGGCGCCGTGCCCAGCTGCTGGCGGCCCGACCGGATCTGGACGTCTCCGAGGCGCGGGGCAACGTCGACACGAGGCTGCGGCGACTGGCCGAAGGGAAATGGGACGCGATCGTGCTCGCTCGCGCCGGCCTCGCTCGCCTGGACAAGCTCGCCGAGATTGCCGACATCTTTTCGCCGGCCATCGTGCTGCCCGCCGTGGGTCAGGGCGCGCTCGCGATCTTCTCCCGCGCAGACGACGCCAGGACGCGCGAGGCCCTTTCCTCCATCGACGACGCCGCGTCTCACGCCGAAGTCGCCGCCGAGCGCAGCCTGCTGACGGCCCTCGAGGCCGGATGTCACGCCCCGGTCGCCGGGCGAGCGGTCGCCTCGGGCGATCGGATCACGCTGGAAGGGGGAGTGTTCGCGTCGGACGGCTCGCGGGCGCTTCGCGAAGGGGCTTCCGGGGCGATCGCCGACCCGGAGAACCTCGGCCGTCTGGTCGCGGATCGCCTGCTCCGCCGGGGAGCGGCGGACCTGCTCGCGGTCGCCTCGCGGTGACACGGCCGCGCGTTCTGGTGGTGCGCTCGGGAGCCCATCCGTTCCGAACGGGGGAAGACTCGGGGCCGGTCGAAATCGTCGAGTGCGTCAGTCACTCGATCGAGACCGTCGAGCCCGCGGAGAGGACCGTTCCGAGGCCGGACGTCGCGATTTTCACGAGCCAGATTTCGGCCGAGCGTGTGTCGGAGGACAAGCGTCTTTCCTGGATCCGGGAGGCCGTCCGCGGCGCAGCCCGCGTCGTGGCGGTCGGGCAGGCGACCGCCGAGGCCCTCCGCGCCCGCGGGATCGAGCCCGGTACGGTCGCGGGCGGATCCGGTGACGACGTCCTCGAGCGTCTCCCGGCGGACCTTGCCGGGGTTCGCGTGCTTCTGCCGTGCGGCGACGATGCCGGGGCGGAGCTGGCCGAGGGGCTTGCGCGCCGGGGCGCCGCCGTCGACCGTGTCGTGGTCTATCGGAAGGTCGCCAGGCCACTTCCGATCGACCTCGACGGCGAGATCCTGAGCAGACCCTTTGCCGCATTCTGCGCCACGTCTCCGTCGGCCGTTCGCTGGCTGTTCGACGGCCTCTCCGAGGGGGCCGCCAAGGCCCTGCGCGGGACTTCGGCCGTCGCCCTCGGCGCGGCGACCCGCCGGGCCCTGGAGTCCGCGGGCGTGGACCGAATCCTCGTCACGCCGGAGGCGCGCTTTGAGGCGGCGCGCCACTGGCTCGAAGTGCTTGCCACGGCGCCCGCCGCGGCGTAGATTTCCGGCCCTCCGTGACGAGCTTTCCGACCACCCGCCTGCGCCGCCTGCGCCGCCTGCCCGGCCTGCGGGACCTCGTGCGCGAGACGCGGCTGTCGGCCGACCGGTTCGTCGCGCCGCTCTTCGTCCGTCATGGGAAGAAACTGAGGGAAGGGATCGCGTCGCTCCCGGGCGTCTCCCGCCTTTCGCCGGATGAGGCCGTGGCCGAGGCGCAGGAGCTGCGGTCGCTCGGCATTCCCGCGGTCATCCTGTTCGGGATTCCGGAGAAGAAGGACGAAACGGGCAGCGAGGCGTCCGACGACAGGGGAGCCGTCCAGGAGGCGGTGCGGCGGCTGAAGAAGGAAGTCGACGGCCTCGTCGTCATGACGGACGTCTGCCTGGACGAGTACACCTCGCACGGCCACTGCGGCGTGCTGCGCGACGGCGCGGTGGACAACGACGCCACGCTGCCGCTGCTCGCGCAGGTCGGCCTCTCGCACGCGCGCGCCGGCGCGGACGTCGTCGCCCCCTCCGACATGATGGACGGCCGCGTCGCGGCCATCCGGCGGGCGCTCGACGAAGACGGCTTCGCCGAGGTCGCGATCCTGTCCTATGCCGCCAAGAGCGCCTCGGCCTTCTACGGCCCGTTCCGCGAGGCCGCCGACTCCGCGCCGAAGTCCGGCGACCGACTCGGCTACCAGATGGACCCCGGCAACCGGCGCGAGGCCATGCGCGAAATCGCACTCGACCTGGAGGAGGGCGCCGACGCCGTCATGGTCAAGCCCGCCCTGGCCTACCTCGACGTCATCCGCGAAGCGCGCGAGCGCTTCGACGCGCCGATCGCCGCCTACAACGTGTCGGGCGAGTACGCGATGGTCAAGGCCGCCGCCGCCAACGGGTGGATCGACGAGCGGCGGATCGTGCTCGAGATCCTGACCGGCATCGTTCGGGCCGGCGCGGACTTCGTCCTCACCTACCACGCGCGGGATGCCGCCCGGTGGTTGAGGCAGGCGTGACGCGCGGGGCGCCGCCGAAAGAACCATCGACCGGGACACGGAGGCCGCGCGCGCAGGCGACAGGGTGTGCGATCCGCGGCGCTCTTCCAGAAGGCGAGTCGGCTGATGCCGGGAGGCGTGAGCTCTCCGGTGCGGTCGTTCGCCTCGGTGGGAGGAACACCCTTCTTCGTGCGGTCGGGCAGGGGCGCGCGGCTGCGGGACGCGGACGGCCGGTCGTACCTGGACTACGTCATGTCCTACGGCCCGCACCTCTTCGGGCACGGGCCGGCCTTCGTCCAGAGGGCGATCGCGCGCGCCGCGCGGAACGGGACTTCCTTCGGCGCTCCGACCGAGCTCGAGGTCCTGCTCGCCGAGCGCGTGACGCGGATGGTTCCGTCGATGGAGATGGTGCGTTTCGTCAGCTCCGGGACCGAAGCCACGATGTCGGCGATCCGGCTGGCCCGCGCCGCGACCGGGCGCCCGCGCGTCATCAAGGTCGAGGGCGGGTACCACGGCCACGCCGACAGCTTCCTCGTGGCCGCGGGCTCGGGCGTCGCGACGCTCTCCATCGCGGGCAGCCCCGGCGTGCCCGAGGAGCTCGCCGCCCTGACGTCGGTCGTGCCCTACAACGACGCCCGGGCGCTCGACGACGCCTTCGGCCGGTTTCCCGGAGAGGTCGCGGCGTTCATCCTCGAGCCGCTGGCGGCCAACATGGGGGTCGTGCCCCCGCGGTCCGGCTACCTCTCCGCCGTGGCGGAGATCACGCGGCGCCACGGAGCTCTGCTGATCTTCGACGAGGTGATCTCCGGCTTTCGCGTGGCGGCGGGAGGAGCCCAGGCGCTCTACGGCGTGACGCCGGACCTGACGACGCTCGGCAAGATCGTGGGAGGCGGGCTTCCGGTCGGCGCCTACGGAGGTTCGCGCGACCTGATGGAGCGGATGGCGCCGGTCGGACCCGTCTACCAGGCGGGGACGCTCTCGGGGAACCCCCTCGCCATGTCGGCGGGGATCGCGATGCTGCGGGAGATCGCGCGGCACCCTCCGTACGCCGAGCTCGAGCGGAAGGGGGCTCTTCTGGAAGGTGCCATCCTCGAGCACGTCGCGTCCCGGGGGCTCGGAGACCGCGTGTGCCTGACCCGCGTGGGCTCCCTGCTGACGCTCTTTCTGGGTCCGGGTCCGATGGTCGACTTCGCGTCGGTCAAACGCAGCGACACCAGGCGCTACGCCGCGTTCTTCCACGCGATGCGCGAAGGAGGCGTGTTCCTGCCGCCCGCGCAGTTCGAGGCCTGGTTCGTCTCGACCGCCCATTCGGACGCCGACCTGCGCCGCACGGCGCGTGTCGCGGGCGAAAGCCTCGGCGCCGCGTTTGCGGCCTCCTGAGCGCTGGTCAGCCGCGGAGGAGCTCCAGGCCCTTCTCGACGGCGGCCTCCGTGCCGAGGAGAAGCACCTGGTCGCCGTCCTGGAGGGCGAAGTCGCCGCCCGGTGAGACCGTCGGCTCTCCGTCCCGGATGACGGCGAGCACGCTCGCCCCGGCGCGGGCCCGCAGGCTGAGCTGCTGGAGGGACCGACCGACCGCGCCCCAGCCCGGGCCCGACGGCGACGACGATCGAGGCGCGTCTTCCCGAGAGCCCTCCGGAGCTGCTCCGGCGACGCCTCGGGGGCGCGGAAGCTTCCGAAGGCGTCATGCCGGGCGCGGCGGATCTCGTCGGTCTCCGCCTCGACCCACGGCAGGGAGAAACCGAGGCGGCGCAGCGTTCGGCCGGCGATCTCGAGCGACGTCTCGAACTCCTCCGCAACGACCTCGTCGGCGCCGAGGGCCGAGAGCTCGGCGACCTCGGTCGAGATACCTCGTGCGCGCCAGAAGGAAGATGCCGGGATTCAGGCTCCGGCAGAGGCGGACGACCCGGCGCGTCGCGCGGGGATCGGAGAGCAGGACGAGAACCGCGCGCGCGCCGTCGATGCCGGCGCGCTTCAGGACGCGGTCGTTGGCGGCGTCGCCGAACTCGATCGGCGTGCCCAGGGCCTTCGCCCGGGCGACCCGGTCGGGGTGCAGGTCCAGAACGCGAATGGGGACCCTGGCCCGTTCGAGCACGCGCGCCAGCGTCTCTCCCGTGTGGCCGAAACCGAGGACGATCACGTGGCCGGACGAGGGCGGCGCCGGGCCGGCGCCGTGGGAACGCGGCGCCGTGGGAGCGGGAGATCCGCTCGGCGAAGGCATGGCTGCGCTCGGAGATCCAGGGCGTCACGGCCATCGAGACGATCGCGGCGCCGAGGAAGGCCTGATAGAGCTCGGGCGAGATCAGGTTGGCGCTCTGGCCCTGCTTGAGCAGGATGAAGGAGAACTCGCCGATCTGCGCGAGCGTCAGGCCCACGACCGTCGCCACGCCGAGCCCGTATCCGAGCAGGCGCACGGGCAGCGCGCTGAATGCCGTCTTGCCGACGAGGATCAGGAGGAGCAGAACGCCGACGAGGACCGGCTCCGACGAGAGGATGCGCGGGTCGAACAGCATGCCGATCGAGACGAAGAAGAGGGCGTTGAAGGCGTCGCGGAAGGGCAGGACGTCGGCCATCGCCTGGTGGCCATACTCCGATTCGGAGATGACGAGTCCGGCGAGGAAGGCTCCCAGCGCCGCCGAGAGTCCCGCCCGGGAGGCGGCGAGCGCCGTCCCGAAGACGAGAAGGAGCACGGCGACGACGAAGATGGCCTTCTGCCGCGTGCCGGCCAGGGCGCGCAACAGGCGCGGCACGGCGAAGCGCGCCGCCAGGACCAGCAGCGCCGCCGTGGCGGCCGTCTTTCCGAGCGCCGCCAGAGCGTCGGGCAGCCCCCTGCCGGCGCCCCCCGCCAGCGCCGGGATCGCGAGCATCATCGGCACGACCGCGAGATCCTGGACGATCAGGATGCCGAGCAGCAATCGCCCGTGGGGCGTGTCCATCTCGTGCCGTCTCCATCAGGAGCGTCAGGACGATCGCCGTCGAGGAGAGTGCGACGAGGAAGCCGAAGAACACGCTGCGGCGCAGACCGTAGCCGGCGAGCGTGCCGACGGCGGCGACGAGCGCGATCGTGCCGACGAGCTGGATCGGTCCGGCGATCCAGGCGAGCCGTCCCGAGGCGCTTCAGGCTGGGCAGCTCGAACTCGAGGCCGACCGTGAAGAGCAGCAGGATGACGCCGACCTCCGCGAGGCTATCGACGGCGCGGACGTTGGTCTCGAGGCCGAGGCCGAAGGGCCCGAGGAGGGCGCCCGCCAGAAGGAAGCCGATCAGGGGCGGCTGGCGCAGGCGTGTGAGCAGAGTAGGCCGACGCCAGGGCGGCCGCGAGCACCAGCACGAGCGGTGCGAGAAAGTCCGGGGCGTGCACGCCAACACTGTAGCGCGTCCGTTCGGGCGGAACTTGTGTAGAGTGCGCGTCATGAGCAACTTGCCGTCGGCCGCGAAGTGGTTCGGCCATCCGCGAGGCCTCTCGACGCTCTTCTTCACCGAGATGTGGGAGCGGTTCAGCTACTACGGGATGCGCGGTCTGCTCATCCTGTTCCTGGTCGCCTCGGTGCGCGACGGCGGGTTTGGAATGACGGACGGCTCCGCCGCGGCGATCTACGGGCTGTACGTCGCGTGCGTCTACCTCTTCGCGCTGCCGGGCGGGTGGATCGCCGACCGGATCCTGGGTCAACGCAACGCGGTCTTCGTCGGGCGGCTGCATCATCGCGGCGGGTCACTTCTCGATGGCCATTGCCGCCGTGCCGACCTTCTACCTGGGCCTCTGCCTGATCGTCTGCGGCACCGGACTGCTCAAGCCCAATGTCAGCGCGATCGTGGGTGACCTCTACCCCGAAGGCGGCGCGCGACGGGACGCCGGCTTCTCCGTCTTCTATTCCGGCATCAACACGGGCGCGTTCATCGGCCCGCTCGTCTGCGGGTTTCTCGGCGAGCGCATCAACTGGCACATCGGCTTCGGAGCGGCGGGCGTCGGAATGATCCTGGGGCTGGTTCAGTACAAGCTCGGCGGCAAGTACCTGGGCCAGGCCGGTATGCGGAAAGCCGGGGCCGAGGAAGACGCCGTCCGGCGAAAGGCGGTGCGGCAGCTTGCTGGTCGCCGTTTCGAGCCTGGCGGGAATCGCCGTCCTCCTCGCCCTGCTTCAGCGGGCGGGCCTGATCCACATGACGCTGCCCGGCGTCGCCCAATCGACGGGCGTGATCATCCTCGCGATCGTTCTCCTCTACTTCGCATACCTGCTGCTTTTCGGACGCCTGACGACGTCCGAAAAGAAGCGGGTGGCCGTCATCTTCGTCTTCTTCGCTGCCTCCGCCCTCTTCTGGTCGGGTTTCGAGCAGGCCGGCTCCTCCATGAATCTCTTCGCCTCCCGCCTCACGGATCGGATGATCGGGGGCTGGGAGATGCCGGCCTCGTGGTTCCTTCCCGTGGAGTCGATCCTCGTCATCTTCTTCGCTCCGGTGTTCGGCGCGCTCTGGGTGCGTCTGCGCTCGCACGAGCCTTCGCTTCCCGCCAAGCTCGCCTACGGACTCCTCGCGATGGCCATGGGATTCCTGGTCATGGCCTGGGGCGCCGTCTCGACGCACGGAGGAGCCAACAAGGTCGGGCCCGGCTGGCTCGTGTCCTTCTACGTCTTGAGCGCCGTTGGGGAGCTCTGCGTGAGCCCCGTGGGCCTGAGCGCGGTGACGAAGCTTTCGCCACGGCGGCTCGTCGGCCAGATGATGGGCGTCTGGTTCATGGGCACCGCGCTCGGGAACCTGATCGCCGGGCTCGTGGCCGGAGGATTCGCTTCCATGCCGCTGCCGGCTCTCTTCGGCTCGGTCGCGAAGGTCATCGGCGGCGGCGGTCTGGTCGTGTTGATCCTCGCCAAGCCGATCCGGAGTTTGATCGGCCTGCTGCCCTCGGGAGGCCCGACCGGAACTCCGGTGGACGGGGAGACGATCCCCGAACGGGGCTCCGCGCCTGCTTGATTAGGGGGAGGCGGGCTCCGGGGCCGTCACGACGATTTCGCCCTTCATCTTCCCGTGCCCGAAGCCGCAGAACTTGGCGCACTTGAACGCATAGGTCCCGGGTTTCTCGGGCGTCAGCTTCACAGTGGCCGGCTTGTCCTTCTCGAAGACGACTTTGTCGACGCCGAGCTCCTTGCAGGAGAAGCCATGCGTCGTGTCCTCGGCCACGAAGGTGATCTCCACGGGTTCGCCGACTTTGAGCTCGATCTTCGACGGGTTGAACTCGTACTTCTTGGCGGTGACGGTGATCTTGCGCGGCTCCGAGGCGGGAGCGGGATCCTGAGCCCGCGCGACGACGGTCGCGGCGAGAGCAGGGCCAGGGTGGCGGGCAAGGCGAATCGGGAGAGTCTCATCGGTTCCTCCTTCACGGGCGCGGGAGCTTCGGGGTCCGGGGCGAAGCATACCGTCGCGACCGTCGCTGCGAGGAGCTTGCACGTTCCGAGCCAGCCGGCGTAGAGGACGCCGCCGGCGACCGAGCCCATCGGCTCGCCGTGGACGAAAGCGATGGCGAGCCTCGCCGCGGACTCGAGAAAGAGGAAGACGGCGACCGGGAGCGGAGGGATCGGCCATCCGGAGAACACGGCGTCCCCGCCGCCGAAGGAGGCGAGGAGAAAGGCCACGAGGCCGAGCACGCCGAGAACGAGCAGGGGAAGGGCGGAGGCGATCGTCAGGAATCGGGCCGGGGAGCCGAGCTCGCTTTCCATGCGGCGCTGAACCCTGGCCGGCAGGTGGCCGGCCAGCGGAGCCAGCACGAGGCTCCAGCGTTTCTTCCGAACGGCGCGCCGACGTCGGTGCCTGTTCGGCCTGTCGTGCCGACTTCGTTTGCCGTCGTCGTAGCGTCGCGACCGCCCGCGCCGCGTGCCGGCTCTCCCAGGGTGCTGAGGCGGTACCGGACGCCGCCGTCGGCGTGCGCCTCGACCCGCAGCACCTCGAAGAGCGCGCCCTCCCAGCGAACAGCGGTACCGGGAAACTCGGGCGAGACGAGCGTCCTCGGCTGACGGCCGATCCAGCCCTTGGACGTCGAGCAGGTCAGAACCCAGTGCCATCGGGTGCCCGCTCCACCCGGTCCGAACCGATGGGTTTCATGGACCGGCCCGACTATATCACTCGCTATATAGCTGCGTCGGCGGAAGGCTACCGCCTCGTCAGTTTCGCGGAGCGATGCGGCGGGTCGCCGGTCGGTCGGGGCCCGATGCCCGTGATGCGGTGACGCGATAGACGACCGTCTCGCCCGGCGCGATCGTGTCGGCGAAGCGAACATCCGTGGCTGAAAGGGTCGGTGAAATCTCCTTGCCGCGCACGAGCTCCCGAACGCTAACAGGTCCCTCCTGAATGCCGAGGGTTCCGTTGTCGAGCGCGAGCTGGACGCTCTTCGCCGCGGCGCTGGAATTCTGCGCCGTCAGGTAGAACACCCTTCCTCTCTCGTCATCGAAACGTTCAACGAAGATGGCCGGGTCGGAGGGAGTCGTACCGTTGATCGGTCGCCAGCCGCCGCGGCAACGACCGTGCGAATCAACGGGATATACATGCGAAAGAGATGGCGGTCGCGCTCGTACGCGCTCGGCTCCGTCCAGTAGGCGCCGTTGAATCCCGGAAAGTACCCGAGCAGGAGCGCCTGGCGCAGGTATGCGAGCACCTCGGCGGCAGTCCGGAGCGAGTCTTGTCGGCTGGAACAAAGAGATTGCTCCAAGGGCGGCCCGCGCCGAGCACGCGGCGGACGTAGGCGCTTTCGTACGACTCCGCTCCCTGCGCCTCGCCCCCGAGGACGTCCAGGTGCGGCGCAAACCACACGTAGACGCGGGGATTCAGGCTGCCCATGAGCAGAAGGGATCTTTGGTGGACCTCGGACCGGAAAGCCCGCGCAGAACTCGGCCATGGAGAAACCGTCGAGAAGCATGACGCGCTGTGTCTTCCACGAGAAAGTGAGGGGGGCGTCGCTGTACGCCCAGAGGTCGCGGCGGTAGTTCTCGATCGCCGCCATCGTCGAGGTCAGGTCGTCGAGAAAGATGCCGTCCACCTGGTAGTCGCGCTCCCGGGCCCATTCGAGTCGCCCGTCGACGTTGTACCGGGTCAGGACGTTCCACAGGCTCGGAGCGGGGATGTCGGGATCGGGTGACGCCGGGTAGATCTGCAAGCGATCGCCATACCAGAGCGACGGGAACAGCTGATATCGGCCCTCCTCGTTCCAGGGCGAAGATGCGATCGTCGCGCGAGCCATTTCCGAACGAGGGACCCCATCCTGGAGCGTCCCGGTCCCCTTGGCGGCATCGGCCTCGAGAGACGAGACGAGGACGTCGTAATCGGGCTGTGTCGTGTAGCCGGGAAACAGACGGAAGTAACCGGAAGGGTCCACGTAGTGCATCACGGAGATTCGGTTGGCGTTGGCGAACGCGACATCTGCGATCCCCTCGTAGAACTGCCATCCGAAGTCGCGGAAGCCGGCGACGCTTTGAATGCTCTCGCCTCCCGCCGGAATCACCCAGGCCCCCGAGTCCGCTCCTCCGTAAGCGGAGACGAAGTCGTTTGGAGCCAGGAGCCCGTACTTCTGAGCGGCAGATCGAAAGCCCCATCGGGTCTCCTGGCTGTAAATCCAGAACCTGATCGTAGCCCGGGAGGGTGTCCGGATGGCGGCCGCTGAGAGGCCCAAATCCCAGGTGAGCCGGAATCCTGTCTCCAGGTCATACGTAAACCTGTTCATCTGCGGAACCATCGGGGTGGCGAGCGTCAGGGCCGCTTCCGCATTCCGAATCGTCGCGAATGGATAGAGGGAGTGCGCCTGGGCCCCGGAGGCCGTGTCGAGATTCTCGTAGCGCGTCCCCGCGAAGATCGCTCGCGTCGTCACGGGGTTCTGCTCCCAGAAAGCGCCGGACAACTCGATCGGGAGGCCGAAGGAAAGCTCGACGGCCCGGTCCCTGCCGGTCACGTCAGATAGCGTCGCGTCCACCTGGATTGCATTGCCGACATTGACGAAGCTAGCCGTCAGATTGAGTCCCTCCGCGGCAGCCGTCTGGGTGAAGCCTCCATTCGCAGTCGGTGCGATCTGTCCGCCGAACGACGACGGAGTCCGGCCCGCGAAGAGATCGAGCATCTCAACCTGGTCCAACCAGGCCGTACCGGACCCGCTGAAGATCTCCCCGCGGAAGTACCCCGAGACGGCCGTCGGCCCCGAGGTGAATGTGAGCTCCCGTGTCGCCCAGTCGTTGGTTCCGGAACCGCTCGAAACCTGGCGACGCACGAGAACCCCAGTGGCGTCTCTCTCGAAGACGAAGAAGTTAAGTGCCGAGGAGAGCCCCTCGGTTCGCATGCGGCATGAGAAGCGATACGGTGTATTGGGGCGGATCGGAAAATCGGCCGAAATCAGCGGCGGGCTACGCTTTGCGCTCGGGCCCGGAACGTTGACCCTCATGGATCGGTTGCCTTGACTCGAGACGCCGGAATTCCAGACCCAGGTGCCTGCGGCGTCATCGGTCCACGACCAGGCAGCCGGCGATCCCGAGCCCGATTCGAAGGAACCGTTGGGCACGACGTCAGCGGCTTCGGCGGGAAGCTCTCGAAACGTGAAGCCGGAGGGCAGACGCGCCGAGGCATGGTCGACACCGTCGACGAGCAGACGGGTCACGGCTCCGGAGGCGGACAGAGACACGGAAAGGCCGTCGTCCGTCGAGACGGAGCCCTGAGCCTGCGCTTCCGACGCCCCAGCGAGCAGAGCTGCGAGCGCAATGGCGCCTGCCGCTGTCAAGGATCGGCAGGGTCTCGAAATGGTCATTTCCCTTTCATGCGGGAACGGACGTCCGGAACCCGCCAGAGCCATTGTCAGCGTGACTGGATAACGTGCAAGGACCCGTAGGAAATTCTAACCAAACCGGCCGGCGCTTTTCGCGCGGTTTGAAGCCGCCAGATGGCACTTTGGTGGGCCGTGTGGGACTCGAACCCACGACCACCGGCTTAAAAGGCCGATGCTCTACCGGCTGAGCTAACGGCCCGCCGGGGAATCTGGAGTATACGGCGGCGCCGCGGCCCGGCAGGGCTTGAGGCCTACGGGGCCTTCGGGAGTCCGCGGACGAACGCGGAGTCCTCCCGCCAGATCGGTCTCCTCGCGGCGAGGGCCGGTCGAGAGGAAAACGGCCGGGGCCCCGACGCGCTCCTCGACGTACCGAACGTAGTCGCGTGCGGCGGCGGGGAGATCTTCGTACCGGGTCACGCCCGTGGTCTTCGTCTTCCAGCCCGGACGCCTCTCATAGACCGGCTCGAGGCGCGCCGTGTCTTCGACGAGGGCGGGGAGATCCGAGAGTTCCCGGCCGTCGAGCCGGTAGCGCGACACACACCGGGATCTCCTCCAATCCGTCGAGCACGTCGAGTTTCGTGATCGCGATGGCGTCGGCGCCCGAGAGCTCGACGGCGGTGCGGCCGACCACGGCGTCGAACCAGCCGGTGCGCCTCGGACGACCGGTGGAGGTGCCGTACTCGTTGCCTCGGGCGCGCAGGTGCTCTCCCGTGGCGTCCGAAAGCTCCGTCGGGAAGGGGCCTCCTCCCACGCGGGTCGTGTAGGCCTTGAGGACGACGAGAGCGGAATCGAGCGCGCGCGGCGAAATCGACAGGCCCGAGGCCACCGCCGCCGAGGTGCAGTGCGAGGACGTGACGAAGGGGTACGTTCCGGCCGAGATGTCGAGCATGGCGCCATGCGCGCCTTCGGCAAGCAGCGTCCCGCCGGCCTTCAAGTGATCGCGCAGGTAGCGGCCGGTGTCCGCCACGTGGGGGCGAAGCTTCTCTCCGGCCCGCTCCAGCTCCTCGACGACCGCGGCCGCCGCGGGGACATCGCGGGCTCCGAGCGCGCGCGCGAGCGCCCCGGTCTCGGCCTCGAGGCTCGCGACGCGCTCGCGCAGGGTGGCCGGGCGGTAGAGCTCGGCGACCCGCACCCCCTTGCGGGCGGCGGCGGACTCGTACGCCGGCCCGATGCCCCGAAGGGTCGTCCCGATCTTCGCGTCGCCGGCCGCCGACTCCCGGGCCGCGTCGAGCAGGCGGTGGTAGGGGAGGATCACCTGCGCCCGATCGGAGAGCAGCAGGTTTGAGCCGATCTGGATCCCCTCCCGGCGAAGCTGCTCCGATCTCGCCGAGGAGGGCGTCGGGGGCGACGACCACGCCGGGACCGATGACGCTCTTCTGGCCCCGCACGATCCCGGCGGGCAGGAGGTGGAGCGCGAAATGCCGGTCGCCGAACTTGACCGTGTGCCCGGCGTTGTGGCCGCCGTGGTAGCGCGCGATCACCTGGAATCGGTCGGCGAGAAGATCGACGATCTTCCCCTTGCCTTCGTCTCCCCACTGCCCGCCGAGAACCGCCGCGACTTGCAACGCTGTTTCTCGCTCCTCAAAAAAACGCCGCAGCGTAACAGATTACGGACGGTCTTTCAGCCGGGGCGCGCCGGAAATGCGGGCTAGAATCCGCCGATGCAAACACTGCGGCTGACGGGGCGGGATCTGCGACTCTCGCGATCTGTCCGCCGTGGCGGACCGGCGGGCGCGCCCGACGTTCGCGCCGGTCGCGAGGCGAGCGATCGCCGCCTCGCGGCGGGTGGTCGAACGGGCCGTGCGCCGCCACGAACGGGTCTATGGCCTCACGACGGGATTTGGAAAGTTCGCGGACGTCGCGATCTCGACCGAAGAGATCGAGCTCCTGCAGCGAAACCTGATCCGCAGCCACACGGCGGGCGTCGGAGAGCCCCTTCCCGACCGCGCCGTGAGGGCGATGATGGTCCTCCGCGCCAACGCCCTGGCCCGGGGCTTCTCCGGCGTTCGCGTGGCGACCGTCGAGACGCTGCTCTCCATGCTCGCCGCGGACCTGCTTCCGATCGTTCCGCAGCAGGGAAGCGTCGGAGCATCGGGGGACCTGGCGCCGCTCGCCCACCTTGCCCTCGCCCTCATGGGAGAAGGGGAGGTTCGGCACCGCGGCCGCCGCCTGCCGGCTCGCCGCGCGCTCGCGGCCGCACGCCTGCGCCCGGTCGTTCTCGGAGCGAAGGAGGGGCTCGCGCTGATCAACGGGGTGCAGATGAGCGTGGCGGTCGGCGGGCTCGCCCTCGAGCGCGCGATCTTCCTCGCCGCCGCCGCCGATCTCTGCGGCGCGGCGACCCTCGACGCCTCCCGCGGCTCGGACGCCGCCTTCGACCGGCGCGTCGTCGAGGCGCGGCCGCATCCGGGGGCGCTCGCCTCGGCGCGAAACCTGCGGCAGCTGCTCGCGGGAAGCGCCATTCGCGAGTCGCACCGGGGCTGCGGCCGGGTGCAGGACAACTACGCGCTGCGGTGCATGCCACAGGTACACGGAGCCGCCCGCGACGCCTTCGCGCACGGGCGAGAGGTCCTCGAGCGCGAGATGAACAGCGCCACCGACAACCCGCTCGTCTTCCCCAACCGGGGCGACATCGTTTCGGGAGGGAATTTCCACGGCGCCCCGGTCGGCCTCGTGCTCGACTACGCCGCGATCGCGGCCACGGACCTGGCCTCGATCTCCGAGCGCCGGATCGAAAAGCTGATGAACCCGGCCGCCTCGGAGCTTCCGGCCTTCCTCGTCGAAAAGGGCGGCCTCAACTCGGGTCTGATGATGGCCCAGGTCACGGCCGCCGCGCTCGTTTCGGAATGCAAGGCGCTCGCGCACCCCGCCTCCGTCGATTCGATCCCGACTTCGGCCGACAAAGAGGACCACGTCTCGATGTCGCCGATCGCGGCCCGCAAACTCGCGATGATCGTCGGAAACCTCGAGTGGGTCCTGTCGATCGAACTTCTGGCGGCATTCCAGGCGATGGAGTTCCTGCGCCCGCTCCGTTCCTCGGAGCCGCTGGAGCGCGTGCGCCGCGCGTTCCGTCGCGTGGTGCCGGCCTGGAAAGAGGACCGCCGCCTCGCGCCCGACCTGGAGGCAGCGCGCCAGTTTCTGTCGGGCGCGACGTTCGCCGACGCGGTGGGCGGCCTCGTCTAGCGCGCTGCGAAGCGCCGATCGACCCGGCTATACTCTGCGCGTGACGACCGTCTTCGGCAACGCGCTCCGTGCGCGCCGCGCGCGGGACCGAGTTGCGGTGCCTGGGTTGGCCGCAGGAGGCCGCCCTCCGGATGCTCGAGAACAATCTCGATCCGGACGTGGCCGAAAAGCCCGAAGAGCTGATCGTTTACGGGGGTACGGGCAAGGCCGCGCGCAACTGGGAGTGTTTCGACGCGATCGTCGCGACGCTGAAGCGCCTGCGCGGGGACGAGACCCTCCTGGTTCAGTCCGGCAAGCCCGTGGGCGTCTTCCCGACGCACGCCGACGCTCCGCGGGTCCTGATCGGGAACTCGCTGCTGGTGCCCGCGTGGGCGACGGGCCAGGAGTTCCGCCGGCTGGAGGCGATGGGCCTGACGATGTTCGGGCAGATGACCGCCGGTTCGTGGATCTACATCGGGACGCAGGGAATCGTGCAGGGGACCTTCGAGACTTTCGCCGCGGCGGCGCAGCGGGAGTTCGGCCAGGATCATCTCGAGGGGCGGCTCGTCGTGACCGCGGGGCTCGGGGGAATGGGGGGCGCCCAGCCGCTCGCCGCGACGATGAACGGCGCGACCGCCCTGATCGCCGAGGTCGATCCCGAGCGGATCGACCGCCGGATCCAGACCCGCTACCTCGACCGCCGGGAGGACGGGCTCGACCGGGCGATCGACCAGGCCCTCGAAGCGCGCGACGCCCGCCGGGCCGTTTCGATCGGCGTGCGCGTGAACGCCGTGGACCTGCTCGAGCGGCTCATCGCCCGCGACATCCTGCCCGATCTGATCACCGACCAGACCTCGGCCCACGACGAACTGGCCGGCTACGTGCCGCGCGGCGCGCCCGACGAGGACCTCGCGCTGCTGCGCCGCCGGGATCCCGAGACGTACGTCAAGCGCTCCTACGCCACCATGGCGGCGCACGTCCGCGCGCTTCTCGAGCTGCAGCGCCGCGGCGCGGTCGTGTTCGACTACGGCAACAACCTGCGCGGCCAGGCCCTGAAGGGGGGCGTGGACGACGCCTTCAAGATCGGCGGATTCGTGCCCCTCTACATCCGCCCTCTGTTCTGCGAAGGGAAGGGTCCGTTTCGCTGGGCCGCGCTCTCCGGCGATCCCGAGGACATCCGCGCGACGGACCGGGCGCTCATGGAGCTCTTTCCCGAGAACCGGCAGCTCGTCGCGCTGGCTGACCCTCGCGCAGGACCGTGTCGCCTTCCAGGGGCTGCCGGCCCGGATCTGCTGGCTCGGCTATGGAGAGCGCGACCGCGCCGGGCTCCTGTTCAACCGCATGGTGCGCGAGGGCAAGGTCCGCGCGCCGATCGTCATCGGCCGCGACCATCTGGACGCCGGGTCCGTGGCCTCGCCCAACCGGGAGACCGAGGGCATGCGGGACGGATCCGACGCGATCGCGGACTGGCCCATCTTGAACGCGCTCCTGAACACCGCGTGCGGAGCCACGTGGGTCTCGGTGCACCACGGCGGCGGCGTGGGCATCGGGTATTCGATCCACGCGGGCATGGTCGCTCGTGGCGGACGGCACCGCCGGAGGCCGACCGGCGCCTCGCACCGGGTGCTCCGAGCGGATCCGGGAACGGGAGTCATGCGCCACGCGGACGCCGGCTACCCGGAGGCGATCGCCGCCGCGCGGGAACGCGGGGTGGACCTGCCGTTCCTGCGGTGAGGGCCGGCCGGCCGATGAGCGCGCGCCGCGGGTGAACCGGTTCAGGCGAGCCGCCGCGGCGCTGCTCGGCCTCCTCTTCCTCCTGTGGTTGGACGGCTGGTTCGCCGTTCCGCGGCCCCCGAGACCGGGCGGGTCGCGTGCCGCCGGAACTCTCCGAGGCGTTCGCGCGCGCGGCGCGGGACCTGTCGGCCCGGGCGGCGGCGTTTTCCATACGGCCCGAGGTCTCGCGTTCGCTCCAGGGGGGCGGCGTCGTCGTGGACCGGCCCGCCCTCTTCGCGGCCGCGCGCCGGGCGCTCGACGGCGCCCCTTCAGGCTGCTGGATCGCCCTGACGGATCCGCGGCGGCAACGTCCATGCCTGGTGGGGCGAGGCCCCCTCCCCGGTTCCCAGACTGCTGGCCGGAGACGGATTCTCCGCGGTCTGGTCCGCGACGACGATCTCCCTCGTCTACCGGCGATCCGTCGGCCAGGGGGCGCAGGCGGGGGTGGTCTCGGCGGCCCGGGTCTTTCCCGCTCGGGCGCCGGACTTCGGAGCGGCGATCGGAGTCGGCGGGCCGGCAGGGGCCTGGAGGCCCGTCGGGCGATTGGACGCCCCGGAGTTGTTCCGCGACGGAGACGCGTTTGTCGGCGCTCTGGCGGGGGACGCGATCGCGCCCATTCAGGCTTCGCGCCAAATCGCGCTGGCGGCGGTGCTTCTGGCGGCCGTCGCCTTCGTCCGCTCCCGGAGCTCCGCTGGAGCCTCGATCCTCCTGGCCTTCCTTTACCTCGTCCTCGTCGTGTCGGCGAGCGAGGCTCCACGTTCTCTCGGCTCTCCGACCGTCTGGCCCCTGGCGATCGGAGTCGCGACGGCCCCGATGGCGATCGCGGGGCTGCGTCGCGCCGCGGGAGGCGCGATGGCGCCCGCGCGGACGGCCATCGGCTACGGCCTCCTGATCGTTTCGATCCTCGCGGCGGCGAGGATCGACCCCCCGGAGCTCAACGCCCTCGGCCAGCGGGGCTGGAGCACGCTCTGTGACCTTGCGGGATTGATCGCCCTCGTGGTTTCGGCGCTCGCGTTCCGCGCGGCCGGGACGCGGCCTCCGCGAGACGCCCAGCGCTGGCTCACTGCCGCGGTCGTCTTCACGACGCTGGCCATCCTGATCAGCCTGGCCCTGGTTTCACCGAGCCCGGCGATGCCCGCGGCGGTCTTTCTCCTGGCGATCGTCGGCTTCGAGTTGTGGGCACGGGCGGTGGGGCCCCGCGGCGAAGAGCCGTTCGTCCTCCCGCGCCTGCTGGCGGGTGCGGCATTGCTCCTGGTGCTGATCGTCTCTCCCGTGCGGGAGTTCGCGCGGGTCACCGAGGCGTTCCGCGTCGCCGCCGCCATCCGGCTTCCCAACCCGCAGCGCCCGTCGACGGGCGCGGTCGCCGCGGCCCAGAGGGCGGCGACCCGCATCGCGCAGTTCGACCTGCGCCGGGATCTTCCGGCGCCTCCCGAGGAAACCGACCTCTCGGACCTCGCCTACCGGATCTGGAGGGACGGCTCGCACGGCCCGGAAGGGCAGGCGCTGATCTCCTACGAAGTCTTCGATTCCGGCGGCCGCTCCCGAAGCCGCTTCTCCCTGATTCCAGAAGCCGAGAATTCCGCGGAGGCGCAGGCCGACGAGGTTCGGATCGACCGCTTCCGGCTGGCCATCGTGCGGCGGCGGGTGCCTCTGTGGTCCGGGGGCGGCGTCTGGGGGTTCGTGCGCGTCGACGTGGCGGACTGGCCGAGCTGGGACCCGCTGCCGCCGCGCATCGGCGTCTACCGCCGGCTGGTGCTCGGAGCGCTCGACGAAACGGGCGCCTCCGCCGCGCCGCCGCGCGGCCGATCCTCGCGCGCTACGGACTGGACGGAGAGCCGCGGGACGAAGGCCCGCCGCTGTCCGGAGCGCTCCTCGGACGTCTGCGTCGAACGGATCAGCCGGTGCGCGCCCGATTTTCCTTTCGCGGCGAGAACCTCTGCGGCGAGCTCCGGCCCGGAAGCGACGGGTACCGCCTGGTCGCCCTGCCGCTGCCGGACTTCTTCGGCCGCCTCCTGACAGCCGCGCTGCTCATCCCGGGCATCGTGCTCGTGTACTTCGCCGGCACCGCCCTGCTGCTCGCCCGCCCGATTGCCCACAGGCCCCGCCGGGGGCTCCTGCCGGGGTGGGCCCGAACGTTTCGCGGGCGTCTGATCGCGCTCTTCGTCCTCGGTGTCCTCGTGCCGCTCTTCGCCGTGACCTTCTTCCTGCGCGCGCAGATCGAGACGCGTTCGCAGCGGGAGACCGTGGACCACGCGCGCACCGCCCTCTCGACGGCCCGGCGCGTGCTCGACGATTACCTGCCGTCGGCGGGCGCCGGCAGAGGCCGCCTCGGCCTGCTCGACGACACGCTGATCGCGTGGCTCGCCAACGCGGTGGGTTACGACCTCTCGGTGTACGGGCCCGAAGGCGGGCTCGTGGCGACGTCGCGCCGCGACCTCTACGCCGCGGGCCTCGTGCCCGACCGCGCGCCGGCGTCGGTCTACGTCTCGGTCGGGCTGTCGGGAGCGCGGCAGCAGGAGGGATCGCGGCGCGTGGCCGGAAGCCTGTTCGAGGAGGTGACGACGGCGCTCTCGGCGGTTCCGGGAGTGCCCGGGCTGACCAGCCCGGGCCTCCTGTCGCTGCTGCTTCTGCCGCAGCAGGAGGTGGCCGCCGCCGAGGCGGCCCAGCTGACCGCCGCCGTCTGGTCCTTCAGCGTCCTCGTCTTTCTCCTCTCGGCGGCCGTCGCGGGACGTCTGGCCGTCCGCGTCGCTCGCCCCGTGGCCGACCTCGTCGAGGGCACGCGCGCCGTGGCCGCGGGCGACTTCTCCCCACGGCTGGCCGAGCCTCCCGACGAGGAGCTGAAGGAGCTGGTGCACGCCTTCCTGTCGATGTCGCGCAGCCTCAAGACCCAGACCGAGGCCGTCTCGCGCGAAAAGGAGCGCCTGGCGACCCTGCTCTCCAACCTCACGGCCGGCGTCGTGGCGCTCGGCGAAGGCGGCCGGGTCCTCCTGGCCAACCCCGCGGCGGTGGCGCTCGGAGGCGGCGACAGCCACGCGCCGACGGTGGAGGCCCTGTTCCCGGGCGACGCCGATGCGCGCCGTGCGAGCGGTCCTCCGGGAGTCGCCCGAGCGTCCGATCACCGCCGAAGTCGAGCCGCGCCCCGGAGAGCGCTGGCGGATCGTCTCGGTGCCTCTGCCCCTGGCCGCCGAAGGGGACCGGATGGCGGTGATCGAGGACGTCTCGGACGTCGTACGGTCCAACCGTCTGGCGGCCTGGGCCGAAATGGCGCGCATCATCGCGCACGAGATCAAGAACCCGCTGACGCCGATCCGCCTCTCCGTCGAGCACCTTCGGGAGGTCTGGCGTCGGGGATCACCCGACTTCGAGCGGGTGCTCGAGGATTGCGTCGCCAACGTCCTGCGCCAGACCGAAGAGTTGCGGCGGTCGGCGGCGGAGTTCTCCGACTACTCGCGTTTGCCCGGGACCGAGAAGCGCGTCGTGGACCTCTCCAGGCTCCTTCGGGAATCCGCTGCGGCCTTCGCGGGCGCGCCGGAGATCCGGTGGAGCGTCGACGCGCCGGCCGGGCGTGCGCACGGAAGCGGACCCGCGCCTGATCGCGCGCGTCTTCTCGAACCTGATCGGAAACGCCGTCGAAGCGCTGGGACCGGGCGGCGGGCGAATCGCGCTGCGCGTCGGCCGGGAGGGGGCTCGCGTCCAGGCGACGATCGAAGACGACGGACCGGGAGTGCCTCCGGAGATCCTTCCCCGGCTCTTCGAGCCGTATTTTTCGGCGCGCAGCGGCGGCACGGGTCTCGGCCTCGCCATCGTCAAGAAGATTATCGAAGAGCACGGCGGGACGATTTCGGCGGAGAATCGTCGGGAGGGAGGGTTTCGCGTGACGTTCGATCTTCCTCTTTCGGAGGGCGACGGAAGCCGGGGGTGCAGCAGCGATGACGGGCCGCCGGCGACGGCTCGCGATCCTCGCGGCGCTGCTCCTCGCCGCGGCCTGCCGCCGCGAGAAAGCCGCGGCGGCGCAGGCCGATCCCTGCGGGCGATGCCGTCTGGTTCGCGGACGGGATCGGGCCGGACACGTCGTCGGTCGACGGAGGTCTTGGGCCGCGGCGGCCTCGCGCACGTGTTTCTTCCCGCCCTTCGGCTCAACCGCGTGCCGGGGGCCTGGGCGGCCGCCGAGCTTCCTCTGCCGGCCGCGCCCATGACCAGCGCTGCCGGTCGTGCTCGTCGTGGAAGGCGACCCCGATTTCGCGGCAGCCCTGCTGCCCGGGGCCGAGGAGGCGCCATCCGCGGCGATCGGGGACGCTCTCAAGCGCCTGCTGGAGCGCCGGTCGGCGCTGGGCAGGGTCGAGGGCGTTCATCTGGACCTGCCGTTCTCTCAGACGACCGTCGAGAGCTTCGGCGCCCTCGCGGCGAAGCTGCGGTCCAGGCTTCCGGCGGACCTGTTCCTGACGTGCTCCCTGCGCTTTTCCCCCGCGGAAAAGGAGCGGGAAGACGTTCGAGAAGAGCCTGGAGCCGGTCGACGGGTACGTGGCATTCGTCTTCGGAGACGGCGCCCATACCGACGCCATCGCGGCCGACGGGCTCGGAAAGCCGTGGTGGGCGGGGTACGTTCCGGCAGCCCGCGGCACCTGGTCCGATGCCGCCGGAACGGCGCGGGGCACGCTCAGGGAGAAGTACCTGCTGGCGCTGACGGACGACACCCGCGTTTCCCTTGGGCACGACCTCGCCCTGCAGGCCGAGGGAACGGAGGGATTCGTCTTCCGACCCACCGCTCCCGTCGAGATCGGCGGGCTCTCGTTCTCTCCCGGCGACCAGATCAACTTCGAGCAGCCGCTCGTTTCGGACCTTCTCTATCGGTTTGGATCCGACCTGGCCGGCAGGCGTCTGGTGCGGGGCCGCCTGATCGTGCTCGACGGGACCTCGGAATCCGAGCGCGTCCTCACGCTCACGGGGCTGTCGGACATCCTCCTCGGGCGGCCCCTCCTCCCGGATCTGCGCGTCGCCGTCACCACGGATGCCTCCGGCCTGCGGATCGCGGCCGAGAATCGCTCCTCCCATGCATCCGTCGTTTCGCGCACGGTCAACTGGGTCGACGTGGATGTCCCCTCCGGGCACATCCGGGATGTGCAGCTCGGGCGGATTCGACCGCTACGAGGTCTTCGACGCCGAGGGCCGCCCGGTCACGCCCGGCCGCGCCACGCGGGTCCGCTTTCACGAGATCCTGGTCGGGCCGCAGGAGAAGATCGAAGAGGCGGCCATCCTCCTGTACGGCCGGCCCGCCGCCGGCTGCTGCCGCTACCGGCAACACACGCTTGTCGGCGTCGGGCACGGAGGTGGTCGGCGACTGGAGCGAGCCCCCGGTTCCGCCCACGCCGACGCCGTCTCCCAAGGCGAAGGTCAGACCCAGGCCGAAGCGCCGCTGAGCGGAGGGCCGGAGCCTAGGGAGGCGCTCCCTCCGCCGGTCTGCGGCGCAGGAGCGATGCGAGCTTGGCCACGGGGCCGGACGCCGCAAAGGCCAGCGCGATCGCCAGAAGGGAGATCCGGGGCTCGAATCCGATCACGACGAAGATCGCCGCGATCACCGGAAGGATCCAGGCGGGCCGGCGGCGCCGCAGGTCGAGGTCCTTGAACGAGCGGTACCGGATCGTCGAGATCATCAGGTAGGAGACGATGATCGTCAGGGCGAGCAGCCCGGTCATCCAGCCCCGGTCGACGAGCTTGTCGGGCGTGGCCAGCACCAGCGTCACGATCGTCGCGGCGCCCGCCGGGTATCGGAAGACCGACGAAGTAGCGCTTGTCGGTGACCTTGGTCTGGATGTTGAAGCGCGCCAGGCGCATCGAGCCGCAGACGACGAAGAGAAACGAGGCCATCCAGCCGAGGCGGCTGAAGTCGGCAAGGCCCCAGGAATAGGCCAGCACGGCGGGCGCCACGCCGAAGGACACCAGGTCCGCCAGGGAGTCGTACTCTTCGCCGAATTCCGACGTCGAATTGGTCAGCCGCGCGATGCGTCCGTCGAGCGCGTCGAGCACGGCCGCGACGATCACGAGGGCCGCCGCGCTCTCGAAGGTGCCGCGGATCGAGGCCCAGATGGAGAGGTACCCGCAGAAGAGGTTGCCGACGGTGAAGAGCGTCGGCAGGATGAAGACGCCCCGGGACAGCCGTTCGCGGGGAGAGAGCTTCACGCCCCGCTCACTTCCAACGCGCGAGGCCGGTCTTTCCCGCGCTCACCTTGTCGCCCTTTCGAACGAGGACGTCGCAGGTGTCGGGGACGAAGAGGTCGACGCGCGACCCGAACTTGATCAGGCCGACGCGCTGCGACCGCGTCAGATCCGCCCCGGGAGCGGGATAGAAGACGATCCGCCTCGCCAGGGCGCCGGCGATCTGCTTGAAGGTGACGGAACCGCGAGGACCGGCCACGGTGATGCGGTTCTGCTCGTTCTCCGTCGACGCCTTCTCGTCGAATGCGGCCATCTTCTTGCCGGGGCTGTAGGCGTAGTGCGTCAGGCGCCCCGTGATGGGAGATCGGTTGACGTGGCAGTTGAACACCGACATGAAGATCGAAATCCGGCGGGCGGCTCCCGGCGGAGCCTCCGGCGCGGGCTCGATGGAGAGAACGGTGCCGTCGGCCGGCGAGATGATCGTCTCGTCCCCTCCCTCCGGCGACCGCTCGGGGTCCCGAAAGAACTGGAGCAGAAACAGCAGCGCGAGAAAGCAGAACGCAGCCAGAGGAAGCTGGCCCAGCAACTCGGCGGCGATCGCGGCGGCCGCTGCCGCTGCCGAGAAAGGGCCAGCCCTCCCGCGCGATGGGAATCTTCAGTGCGTGACCCCGCCGTGTCCTCGGGCGATGGCTTCCATGCGGTCCTTCAGGGCGAGCTTTTCCTTCTTCAGCCGCTTCTCCTCGATCTCCTCGTCTTCCGAAAGGCGGGGCTTGCCCGCGAGGGCCTGCAGCCGCTGTTCGTGGTCACGGTGCTCTTCGAGGAGACGGCGGTATTCCGGATCCCTGTCGGTGAGGTCCTCCGAATGAGTCTGGCTCATCGCTCGATCCTCCTTTTGTTTTTCGTGGGATGGGGTCGGGGAGGGGACGGACGGGTCACAGCCGGAGTCTAACGGCGGAAGAAGTCGGTTTCAACCGTCGGGGCGTCGAGCGGCAGAACCATGGCGAAGGCGTCTTCGCCGTCCTGGTAGTAGCCCCGGCGGCGGTAGGCCTCCCGAAAGCCATAGGATCGGTAGAACTCCCGGGCCGGCGCGTTGGAGACGCGGACTTCGAGGGTGACCGCCGCCGCCCGCACCCCCCGGGCTCGGGCGAGCGCGTCCTCGAGGAGCATCCGGCCGTAGCCGAGTTGCCGGAGCCTCGCGTCCGTAGCGATCTTGTTGATGTGAAACTCGTCGTACAGGGAGATCGCGAAAAGGTAGCCGCCCACCAGAGGCGGCGGTCCTTCCTGCCGGGCGAGGACCCGCGCATAGCGAAACGACTCCGACAGCTCGCTCTCGAAGAATTCCCGCTTCCAGGGCACGCGGAACGACTCCGCTTCGATCCGGGCGATCTCATCCAGGTGGCGCGGTTCGGCCTGCAGAAGGCGGTATTCGGCCGCCTCCGGCCTACGCAGCGCCATGCTTCTCCTCCGCGGCGCTCGGACGCGAGTAGATCGCCGGGGACGGGCCGGCCGCGGGCGGCCGCGGCGAGCGCGCCGCGGCGAGCGCGAGCCCTTGAGCCGGGGACCGCGGCAGCCGCGGTCCATCGGGCCGAAGCAGGGTGCTCGGCAGCGCCACGGTGTCGCTCGCGCCCGCGGCGCGCGCGGCCTCCCCGACGGTCCCGCGACCGGGGAGACCTCGGGGCGCTGCCCGCAGACCTTCGAGGTCGAACTGCTGAAAAACGACCTCGCCCCGTCCCGCGTCGAGCGCCGTCCAAACGGTCGTCTTCCCCGGCGCCCGCCAGGCCTCGGCCATCGCTTCCAGCGTCGACACCGTCTCGACCGGCAGCGACGCCCGCCCGGGAAAGGCCCCAGGCGGTCGCGAGTCCGACGCGGAGGCCGGTGAAGGAGCCGGGGCCCGCGCAGAGGGCCAGGCGGGACACGCGTTCGAGCGAAATTCCCGCGCGTTCCAGGCATCGGCGCAACGCCGGCAGGAGGTTCTCGGAGGCCCTTCGGTCCGCGGGAAGAGCCTCCTCGAACACTTTTCCGCCAGCCAGCAGCGCCACCGCGGGATCTGGGCTCGCCGTATCGATCGCGAGCACGTTCGCCTGGTCCGCCACGACGTTTCTCCTGTTTTATGCTAGCAGACGCGTGAGCTCCTTACCTCCCCGAGCCACTCCGATGCTCCGGCAGTACTTCGAGATGAAGAGCCGCGTGCCCGACGCGATCCTTTTCTACCGCATGGGCGACTTCTACGAGATGTTCTTCGACGACGCCCGGGAAGCGGCGCCGCTGCTGGGAATCGCGCTGACCTCGCGCCACAAGGATTCCGACATCGAGGCCCCGATGTGCGGCGTGCCGTACCACAGCGCCGATCATCACATCGCGCGGCTCGTGGCCGCCGGCCGGAAAGTCGCCGTCTGCGACCAGATGGAGGAGGCCCGAGCCGCCAAGGGCCTGGTGCGGCGCGACATCACGCGGGTCGTGACGCCCGGGACGGTGCTCGATCCGGACTCGCTGCTTCCCGGCCTTCCGTCCTTCCTGGCCGTCGTGATCCCGGGGGAGCGCGACGCCGAAGCGGCTTTTCTCGATCTCTCGACCGGAGCGTTTCAGGCGGGGGGAGTGCCGACGGGCCGCATCGCGGACCTCTTCGCGCTCTTTCGCCCGAGGGAAGTCCTTCTTCCGGAGGACGCGGCGCTCACGCTGCCGCCCGGAGTCGCCGCGACGCGGCGGCCGGCGGAGTGGTTCTCGGCCGCCCGGGTGCAGGAGCCGGGTGCCGCCGGCGACGGGCAGGCGCCGGGGAGCGCCGCCGCCAGCGCCGCTCTGGCGTATGCGCGGGATCTGCGGCCCAACGCGCTCGTTCACGTCCGGCCCGCCGTCGTCGCTGCGCTTCGGCGAGCGGATGAGCCTCGACGCCTCGGCGCTGGCGACGCTCGAGGTCTTCGAGTCCTCCGACGGTGAGACCTCGCGCAGCCTCTGCTCGGTCCTCGACCACACGCGGACGCCGCTCGGGGCCCGGGCGCTGCGCGAGGCGCTCGCGAGTCCCTCGACCGACCCGATGGAGCTCGAAGCGCGGTGGGACGGCGTCGAGGAACTCGCTTCCGCCCCGGCCGTCGCCCAGGCCATCCAGGCGGCGCTCGATCCCGTGGGAGACATCGAGCGGCGGTTCGGCCGCATCTCGATGGGAACCGCTGGTCCGCGGGACGTCGCCGCATGGGCGGCGGGCCTCGGGGCGGTGCCCGGGGTCGTCGGCGCCTGTGCCGCGCTGCGGTCGCACCGGCTGCGCGATCTGGCCGCCGGAATCCCGGACACGGGCGATCTGGTGCGGCTCGTGGAGGAGACGCTGGCGCCGGATCCGCCGGCGGTTTCCTCGGCTGGAGGAGTCATCCGCGACGAGGCGGACCCGGAGCTCTCGGAGCTGCGGCGCCTGCGGCGCGACGCCCAGGGGGCGCTGCTGGCGATCGAGGCGGAAGAGAAGCGGCGCTCCGGCATTTCGAGCCTGCGGGTGCGCTACAACCGCGTGTTCGGCTATTCGCTCGAGGTCGGGCATGCGCACCGGGACCGCGTGCCGGCCGAGTGGATCCGGCGCCAGTCGCTCGCCAACGCCGAGCGCTTCGTCACGCCGGCGCTCAAGGAGCTCGAGGAGAAGATCCTGGGCGCCGAGGAGAAGATCGGCGAGATCGAGGAGCGCCTCTACCGCGAGCTCCTGGCCCGCTTGTCCGCCGGCGCAGACCGCGTGGCGAGGACGGCAGCGGCGATCGCGGGGCTCGACCTCGCGGCGTCGCTGGCGCACTCGGCGGCGTCGGGCGGATGGGTGCGTCCGCGGCTGTCCGCAACCCCCCGGCTGCGGATCGTCGACGGGCGCCATCCCCTGGTGGAGGCCCTCCGGCGGGACGACCCGTTCATTCCGAACGACTGCGACCTCGCTCCGGAGAAGCGCATCCTCCTCGTGACGGGCCCCAACATGGGCGGCAAGTCGACCTATCTGCGCCAGGTCGCCACGGCCGTTCTCCTGGCGCAGGCGGGCTCGTTCGTTCCGGCCACGGCGCTGGAGATGTCGATCGTGGATCGGATCTTCACGCGCGTCGGAGCCGCCGACCACCTCTCACGCGGCGAGTCCACGTTCATGGTCGAGATGCTGGAATCCGCGGCGATCCTGCGCGAGGCAACCGCCCGCTCCCTGGTCATCCTGGACGAGGTCGGGCGGGGGACTTCGACGTTCGATGGTCTGTCGATCGCGTGGGCGCTCGTCGAATACCTTCACGACACGCCGGAGCGCAGCGGGTTCGTTCTCTTCGCCACGCACTACCACGAGCTGACGGAGATCGCCCTGGTCAAGCCGTCGGTCGTCAACGCGACGATGGCGGTCAAGGAGATCGGCGGGAAGGTCCTCTTCCTCCGGAAGGTCGTGCCGGGTGCGGCCGACCGAAGCTACGGAATTCACGTGGCGGAGCTCGCGGGGCTGCCGGCGGCCGTGACGGTGCGGGCCCGCGAGATTCTCGGCAACCTCGAGAAGCAGGAGCTCGACGTCAAGGGCGCGCCGGTGCTGGCGCGCCGGCAGGGGGAGAGCGCCGGAGAGGGACAGATGCTCCTCTTCACCGCTCAGGAGGAGCTCGTCCTGGAGAAGCTGCGCGAGGCGGACGTCAACCGATTGACGCCGATCGCGGCGCTGTCGCTGCTCGCGGCGCTCCAGGAGAGGATCAAGGCCGGGTGACCGGAGCGCTCTTTGGCGTCGGCCTCTCCGGGGGCTCGCTGACGGCCCGCGAGCGGACGATTCTGGACCGATACCCGCCGCGCGGCGTCATCCTCTTTCGCCGGAACATCGAAACGGCCGAGCAGACCTCCGCGCTGGTCGCCGAGTTACGCGGCCGCGGCCTCCTCGTCTTCATCGATCAGGAAGGCGGGTCCGTGGATCGTCTGCGCGACGTCGTCGGTCCTTCGATTTCCTTTCGGGAGGCGGCCGAGCGGGGCGTGGCGCGAAAGGCGGGCGAGCTCGCGGGCGAGGCGTGCGCGCACCTGGGATTCTCGGTCGACCTTGCGCCGGTCGTGGACCGTCGCGTGGAGGGGGCTTCGGCGGAGATCCTTCGGGACCGATGCTGCCCGGGGACTCCCGCGGAGATCGCGCGGGCGGCGAACGACTTTCTTGCGGGCCTGCACTCGCGGGGCGTCGGGGGCTGCGTGAAGCACTTTCCGGGTCTCGGGCGGGCGTCGCTCGATACGCACCGGTCGCTCCCGCTCGATCCCGGGCGGACCGCAGGGAGCGCGAGCGCGATCTCGAGCCCTTCCGGAAGACCCATCGCCGGGCCCGCGCGGTCATGATTTCCCACGCGGCCGGGCCCGACGGCCGCCCGGCCTCGCTCTCGCGCGGGCGTGGCCCACCGGTTGCTCCGCGGCGGGCTCTCCTTCGCCGGGGCGGCGTTTTCCGACGATCTGGAAATGGGCGCCCTCTCGGCGTTCGGCGATCTTCCCGAGCGCTGCGTCCTCGCGAGCCGGGCGGGATGCGACCTGCTCTTCGTCTGCAGCCGCATCGAGGAGTACCCGGACTGCGCCGAGGCCGTGGCCGGGAAGGTCACTGCCCGGCGCCGCGCCGAAGCCGCGGCGCGCCTGGACACGCTACGCGAGGCACCTGCGGAAGATCGAGCGCGCCGCGCATCCGCCCCGGCCGCTGCCGAAGCTCGTCTCGGCGATCGCGAGGCTCCGGACACCGGCCGCCACGGCCTGACCGAACCCGAAGCCGGACGAGGCGCTTGCGCAGTCCCTAGAACGGCACGTCGTCGTCGTAGGTCGCGGCCTCGGCGACCTCGCTGACTTCCCTGGGCCCGCTCCCGGCGACCGCGCCCGAGGCGGCGGATCGGGACGCGTCCCGCGGCGAGAGCATCACCACGTTGGAGGCCTTGATCTCGGTCTTGTACCGCTTCTGCCCGTTCTGGTCCTCCCAGCTCCGGGTCTGGAGGCTCCCTTCGACGTAGACCATCTTTCCCTTGTGCAGGTACTCGCCGCAGATCTGGGCGAGGCGCTCCCAGGCGACGACGTCGTGCCACTCGGTCCGCTCCTGCTTCGCGCCGGACGTGTCCTTCCAGGTCGTCGTGGTGGCGACCGAAAAACGCGCGAGCGACGTTCCTTGCGGGGTGGTTCGGATCTCCGGGTCCTTCCCGAGGTTGCCGATCAGGATCACCTTGTTGACGCTGGCCATGTGTTCACCCTCCTTTCAGGTGCTCGGGAGAATAATCCCAATCGCCGGGGACAGATGATGTCCCATCGGACCGGGGTTCGGGAGGGTGCGGATTAGAATCCTTCCGACCCCATGCCGCCGAGTCCGACCGAAGAGACCCATGGCCGCCTCGTGCGCTCGGCCTCGGCGATCACTCCGCTGACACTGCTCTCGCGCCTGACGGGCTACCTGCGGGAAAAGATCGTGGCCGTCCTCTTTGGAGCCGGCGCGAGGACGGACGCCTTCATCGTGGCGTGGCGCATCCCGAACATGCTGCGGGACATCGTGGGGGAGGGGGCGATGTCCTCGGCCTTCATCCCCGTCTACGCCCACGTGGAGGCGACCCGCAGCGAGCAGGAGGCGCGCGCCTTCGTGG
Source organism: uncultured Acidobacteriota bacterium (assembly GCA_963725095.1). Taxonomy (GTDB): domain Bacteria; phylum Acidobacteriota; class Thermoanaerobaculia; order UBA5066; family Gp7-AA6; genus DATBFU01. The sequence continues at coordinate 404,108 of CAVRXJ010000025.1, read as the reverse complement.
GCCGCGTTCTCGGGACCTTCGCCTTTCTCCTCGCCGGGCTGACCGTCGCGGGAATCGCACTTTCGCCGCTCCTCGTCAACCTGCTCGCCCACGACTTCCGCGCGAACCCCTGGCAGTTCGCCCTGACGGTCTCGCTCAACCGCTGGATCTTTCCCTACATCTTTCTCGTCTCGATCGCCGCCCTCTTCCAGGGCGTCTTGAACGCCCACGGGAAGTTCGCCGTCTCGGCCGCGGCCCCGGTGTTCATGAACGTGGGGTTCATCGCGGCGACACTCGCTCTCGTCCCGCGGCTCGCAGAGCCTTCGTATGCGCTGGCCGCCGGGGTCCTTCTCGGGGGCGTTCTGCAGATGGCGGTGCAGTGGCCGGCAGCTCAAGCGGCTGCGGGCGGTGGGCCGCCCGGCGCTCGGCTGGCGCGACGAGGACGTGCGCCGGGTGCTCGTCCTGATGGCGCCCCGGCTCTTCGCCTACGGCATCAACACCATCAACCTCACGTTCGCGACGCGCTTCGCGACACAGCTGGGCACGTCGAACGTCTCCCGGCTCTACTTCGCCAACCGGTTGAAGGAGCTCGTGCTCGGCGGTTTCGCCGTGGCCCTGGCGACGGCGATCCTGCCGCTGCTCTCGCGACAGGCCCTGGCGAAGAGCCGCGAGGAGTTCAAGGCGACCCTCGCCTTCGCGCTGCGATTGATCGCGTTCGTCACGGTTCCCGCGACCGTAGGCCTGATCGTCCTGCGCCTCTCCATCCTGCGCGTTCTCCTTCAGGGCGGCGAGTTCCAGGCTCAGGACACCCGCGCCACGGCGGGCATCCTCGCGACGCTCTCGGCGGGCCTCTTCTTCTTTGCCGTGGTGCGCGTCGTCGTCCCCGCGTTCTACGCGTTGAAGGACACGCGGCTGCCGGTGCTGGCAGCCTTCGCCGACTGTCGTCGTCTTCCTCGCGGGCTGCGCGTTGCTCGTCGGGCGGATGGGCTTGCCGGGAATCGGGCTCTCGGCGTCGATTGCCGCCGCCGTCAACGTCCTGATCCTTCTGGCGACGCTCCGGCGGCGGGAGGGATCGCTCAGAGGCCGCGAGATCCTGCGCTCGCTCGCTCCGCATCGCGTTGGCGTCGCTCCTGATGGGCGCCCTCCTCGCCCTCGCGGCGCGGGCCATCGATCCGGCGTCGATGCGGATCCTGCCGGCCGCCGTCGCCCTCGCCGCCCTGATCCTGGGAGCGACCGGCGTGTATTGGGGCTGCGCTCATCTGCTCGGCGCGCCCGAGCCGGCCGAGCTTCGGGAGATCGCCCGGCGCCGCGGTTCGAAGGACGCCAGGACCGGAAGCAACGGCTCGCCGTGAAGATCCTGATCCAGCGGGTCTCGCAGGCTCGCGTCGAAGTGGCCGGACGGACGGCGGGGAGCATCGGCCGCGGCCTGCTCGTTCTGCTCGGACTCGAGAAGGGGGACGATGCCGTCCTCGCCGAGGAGGCCGCGCGCAAGATCGCGGGCCTTCGCATTTTCGAAGACGAGGCCGGGAAGATGAACCGCGCGGTGGGCGAGGTGGGGGGCGCGGTGCTCGTCGTCTCGCAGTTCACGCTCGCGGCCGACCTCTCCCGTGGACGGCGGCCCGGCTTCGAGAGGGCGCTGCCGCCTGCCGAGGCCGAGCCCCTCTACGAGTATTTCGTCAAGGTCATCGGTCTGCTCGGGCTGCCGGTGCAAAAGGGAGTCTTCGGCGCGATGATGGACGTCTCGCTCGTCAACGCGGGGCCGGCGACGTTCTGGGTCGATCTTCCGCCGAAGGACGCGACCGCCCCGTCGGCTACGTGAACTCGATCGGCACGGGCGTGAAGCAGAGGAGAAACACCGCCACGCACAGGAGCGCCACCATCCGCCTTCCGAAGTCGAGCGGCTCCGCCTCGTTCTCGACCGGGGGGTGGGCGACGCCGACGAAGATCGCGGCGAACCCCGCGAAGAAGGCCCACGTCGGACCGCGAAATCCGGTGGCGAGCGCGCCGGCGAGCACGACGTAGGAGATCCAGGGCTGGCGCCGCCCGGCGGCGGCCCGCAGGACGTGCCCTCCGTCGAGCTGTCCGATCGGCAACAGGTTCAAGGCCGTGACCAGCAAGCCGAACCAGGCGGCCATGAACACCGGATGCTCTCGGACGGCGGCGCTCGTGTAGTGCGCCGTGCCGGTCAGATCCTGCGCCAGCCGAACCGCGAGGGGGTAGTGAAACAGGATCGTTCCGGGCTCGCTCGCGCCGGTCAGCGGCCGGGCCCGGGTGACGCCGTACAGGAGAAACGGGATCGCCACCGCAAAACCCGCCAGCGGCCCGGCGGCGCCGACGTCGATCAGCGCGCGCTTGTCGCGGATCGGTTCCTTGATCCGGATCAAGGCGCCGAACGTCCCGATCGAGCGTGGGGATCGGCGCCGGCAGAAAATACGGCAAGGTCGCGTCGAGTCCGTAGCGCCGGCACATCACGTAGTGGCCCATCTCGTGAACGCCGAGGATGAGCAGCAGCGGAACGGAGAACGCGAGTCCGTCCCAGAAGCCCCCGCCGACCTCCTGCCGGAAGACGCTCCCGCCGAAGTAGGTCGTCGTGAAGAAGGTCGCCACGAGCAGGCCCAGATGGAAGAGCGGGTGCTCCGTGAACGCGCGCGCCGGGGCGGGCCGGCACGGCCAGGAATCGTTCATGCCGTCTTTATCTCACGCCGAGGCGCGCGGTCGCGCGACGCCGCTTCAGTGGGCAGAACCGGGCGGGACTCGCGCGAAGAGCGAGGCGATGTCGGCGGCGGCGCGCGCGAGCGACGCCGTGTCCTCGAATCGCATGGGAGCGCCGCGCCGGTCCGCGTAGAGCACGGCCGACACGCCATGCCCGGATTGGACGGGGAAGACCGCGCAGGGAGGCGGACCGTCGAGCACCCGCGCAAAGGAGTTTGGCCACAGGTCCGGATCGACCCGCCCGACGTGGGGCGCGCCGGTCGTGACGACCGAGGCGAAGATCGAGGGCTCGATCCCGGAGACGCGCAGCGCCTCGAGGGACTTGCGGTCGATGCCCCGCGCGCGCCACCCGACCAGGATGCCCTCGCGGTCGAACAGAAGAAGGGCACGCGGGAAGTCCATCGGCACGGCTGCGAGCGCCAGATCTCCCAGCTCTTCGGCCGGCGTCGGCGCGGCCCCGTGCGACCACATTCCCCGGACGGCTTCGCTCTGCGGCGCCTCGGGAAGGTTGGCGATCCACATCGCGGAGGAGGCCTGCTCCGCGTCTGTGCCGCGCACGGGCGCCGCCGCGACAGGCTCGGCGGGCGCCGGCGCCGAACCGGCCTGCGGCACGGGCGTCTCGCGGCGTGCGGAGGCCGGGGGAGGCGGGATCGGCAAGTCGGGGACACGGATCGACGGCGGGTCTGCGGAGGGAGGGCCGACCGTGGCTTTTCCGCTGAGGGGGATCGGGAGGACCGGGATTGCGGCGGATGGTCTCGCGGCTTCGGGACGCGTTCGCGGTCCCGACTCGGGGCGCGGAACGATCGAGCGAAGCTCCGTGGGAATCGCGCGCCCGTAGAAACGCCGGTGTGCCTGAAGGAGGCGCAACTCGGTGACGACCCCGGGAATGCAGACGTGGCCCGTCACCGCGGCGACCTCGTCGATCGCTTCGAGGTCCGAGGGGTTCACGAACGCCACGCGGATCCTGGACTTCTGCAGCGCGTACGGCACCGCGTTCAGCCGGATCGCTTGCGGGGCCGGAAGCAGCCGCACGACGTCGACGGGCGCGTTCGTCAGCATCTCGCCCGTCACGGCGTCGCACCGGTGGAGAGCGGCGAGGGCCTTGAGCAGGTTTCCCTCGTCGATGAGGTCCCAGGTCAGCAGGATGCTGCCGAGCTTGATTCGCGGCGCCGCCGATTTCTGAAAACCGAGAGCCCGGCTCACCGCCGCGGAGGTGAGGAACCCCTCCGCCACGAGGTACTCCCCGATACGGGGCAAAGGCATGCGCCGATCCTGATCCTTCCGGGCGCGCCTATTGGAGGTCGCGCAGGTCCTTGCCCGGCTTGAAGCGGATGGTGTTTCCCGGAGGGATCGTGACTTCGACGCCCGTTTTCGGGTTGCGGCCGATGCCGCGCTTGCGGCGTTTGACCTGGAAGACGCCGAAGCCGCGCAGCTCGATCCGATCGCCCGCCCCGAGGGCGGACCGCATCGACTCGATGACGGTCTCGACCGCCGTGGCCGCCTTGGCCCGCGGAATAGCCGCCCGATCGACCACGAGATCGACGATGTCCGCCTTGATCATTGTCCCTCCGAGAGATAGCGGATTATATTACGGCCCCCGCCGGGACCGGATCGAGGCCGCCAGGGCCGTCGCCGACGCAGAGGCCAGGCCGCGGAGGTAGGCCAGGTCCATGGGGGTCGCACCCCGATCGGCGTCGAACTCCGCGTAGAGGAAGGCGACCGGCTTGTCCTTGATCCAGACGGGCTGGACGACGCACTCCTCCGCCCAGCGTCCCATCACCTCGGCAATCGGGCGATGCCGGGGAAGGGGCGGCAAGGGCCCCGAGGTAGAAGGCCCGCGAGAGGCGGACGTTGAGAAAGACGGACGGATCGCTCCAGGGAATCTCGATCGCCGCCACCCGGGCTGACTCGATCCCCTTCCCGGCCCCCGCCAGGCCCAGGATGCGGTCGGGCTTCGAGCCGAAGACGGCGACCCGCGGGAAACGGCGCGCCAGCGCGAGGGCGGCCTGCGCCACGACCGCGCCCCGGTCGGTAGCGGTCAGGACGTCCGGGAAGTCGAACGTCTCGGCGGCGAATCGTGTCGCTCCCTCGGGCGCGGGGACGGCGAGCGCGCGGAGATCCCGGCGGAACGGGCAGCGGTCGCGGAGGGGGCGGAGGCGCTGCGGTGCGAGCGGCGGGCTCCGGAACTTTCGGCGCCGGCGCAGGGGGTGGTTCGGGAAGAGCCGGCCCCGCCGCCAGCGGCGGCGCCGCAGCGACGGGCACGGACGGCACCTCTGCGGGAGGAGCCTCGGGGGGAGGCGGCATTGGCGGCGCCGGCTCTGGAAGGGACGAAGGAGCGGGGATCGGGGGGCCGGGCTGGCTCCGGTCGGCCTCGATCGGTGCCGGAATCCACAGCGACGGAGGCGACATCTCTTCCCAGGAGATGACCTCTTCCTCCGTGCTCTTCCTCCGCATTTGGCGGGACTCCGACGACCGGAGTCCAGGCCGTCAGCGGCGCGTCCGGCATCTTGACGGGTGGCGGCAGATCGACGTTGCCGCCCTCGGCGCCGGCCAGCGCCTCCTCGGGAGCTGGAGGCCTCGCCGGTGAATCCGGAAAGAAGTCCGGCGGCGGCGGCGGGCCGGCGGCCTTCACCCCGGGACGGCTGGCGATCCGCGACAGTTTTTCGGCGAGGATCGCGTAGCGGGGCGTGCGCCGTTCGCCGTAGTACTTCTCGAGCGCCTGGAAGATCCGCACCTCCGGCGCGACGCTCGGGACGATCTTGCGGCCGGTGACGAAGAACAGCTCGTCGAGAATGCGCAGGTCCGACGGGTCTCGCAGCGCGATGCGGAGGAATCCTTCGCCGCGGTCGTAGGGCACCGCGCAGTGGCGGATCGCGAATTTCGCCGGCAGCGCGGCGATCGCGGCCGGCGACACGTTGGCGAGCACCGACCAGGGCACGAACTCGCAGGCGTGCTGGTCGGCCAGCGTACGGCCGAGGTCGTCTTCGTGCAGCGCGCCCCTCTCGAGCAGCAACGTCCCGATGCGGCCTCCGGCGAAGTGCTGGACGCCGAGCGCGCGGGCGAGGTGGTTCTCCGAGACGAGATCGGCTCGCACGAGCAGCTGTCCCAGTCTCGTCATGCTTCCGCCGATTATGGCGCAGGGCTCGGGAAGGGCGGGGCGTCGGAGGCGGAGCCGCTGGATTTCCTCGCGTTCGCCAAACGGGAATGACCGGGTCATCGCTTCATCCTCGGAATCGCGCAGCATACCCCGCGCGGCGTCCCGATGACGGAAAATGGGGCCGCCGGACCCGGGCGCGCGGAGGCCCGGGGATGCTACATTGTGACGGTGAAGAAGCTTCTCGTGGCCCTGGCTGCCTGCGCCCTTCTCGGAGCCGCCCGTGGCGCGGAGCCCGCATCCGATCCCGCCGCCGAGAGCCGCCGCCTCTTTCTGCGCGCCCGCGAAGCGATGGGCGACGGCCGGTTCCAGGAGGCGCTCGAGCTCTACCGCAAGGTCATCCAGAAACTCCCCGACGACGCCATCGTGCGTCTCGAGTACGCGCAGCTTCTGCGGGACTTGAACGTCTCCGACGAGGCGATCCGACAGGCCCGGGAGGCCGTCCGTCTGGACCCGAACCTGCCGGAGGCGCACCGGCTGCTCGGCGGCCTGGAGTTCTCCGCTGCGGAGCAGGACCCGGCGCGGCTCGATGCGGCGATCGCCCAACTGAAGGCGGCCAACGATCTGGCGCCCGGCGACCCGGCAACCGCGGCGACGCTCGCCCGGGCGCTGCTCGCGCAGGGAAGTCCGCGACAGGCGGCGCTCGTCCTCGACGCCGTTCCGCAGTCGCGGCGGCAGCCCACGCTCATGAGGCTGTCCGCGGAAGCAAAGGCGAGGAGCGGGCGAACCCGCGAAGCCGAGCAGATCTACCGCGGCCTGTACGAAGCCAACCCGGCAGACCGCGAGATTGCCGCCGCGCTCATCGAGCTGTACGAGGATCAGGAACGTCTCGATGAAGCACTCGTGATCCTCCAGGCGCTCGGCAAGAGCGATCCCGACAACGGCGCCATCGACGAGCGCATCACCCTGGACCTGGCGCGGGCGGGACGCTTCGGTGATTCCGAGAAGATGGCGCGGCAGCTCGCGGCGCGCCGGCCGGAGAATCGTGCGATCCGCCGCCTCCTGGCGCAGGTCCTCTTCGAGAAGGGGGACGTTCCCGAGGGGGAGAAGATCCTGCGGGCGCTGCGCGACGCGGATCCGGAGGACGAGATGACGGCGCGGGCCCTCGCCGCGGAGCTGGTTCGGGAGCGCCGGTTCGACGAAGCCTCGGCGATCCTGGACGACCTTCTCAAGCGCGCCGGCGACGATCCGAAGAAGGCCGAGTCGAGGCAGGCCACGCTGACCGAACTCGGATTCCTGGCCTTCGTGCGCAAGGACTACGCGGGCGCCAAGAAGATCCTCGAGCCGTTCGCGGTGACCGCCACGGACGTCGCGCCGCGGGCGCTGCGGATCTACCTGGGCGCCTGCCGAGAGTCCGAAGACTTCACGACCGGTCTGGCGAAGAGTCAGGCCGCCGCCAACCTCCAGCCTCGCAACCCCGAGTGGGCCTCCGACGTGGCCGAGTTCGCGATCCTCACCGGCGACCGCAAGAAGGGAGAGGAAATCCTCTCGGGCCTCGCCGCCTCGGAGGATCCGGAGCGCGTGCTGGCGGCCGCCGACGCCTACGGTCGGCTCAAGGACTACGCCGCGTCGGCCCGCATCGCGCAGGACGGCGTTCGGAGGTTTCCCGGAGAGCGAGCCCATGCTCTTTCGGCTCGGCTCGAGTCTCGAGCGCGCGGGCGACTTTTCGGGCGCCGAGGACGCGTTCCGCAAGCTGCTGACCCAGTGGCCCAACGATTCGGCGACCCAGAACTACCTGGGATACATGTGGGCGGACAAAGGCGTGCACCTAGACGAGGCCTACACGATGATCCTTCGGGCCGTGGAGCGGGAACCGCGCAACGGGGCTTACCTCGACTCGCTCGGATGGGCCGCCTTCCGTCTGGGCAAGCTCGAGGTCGCGGAACGGAATCTGCTCGAAGCGCACCGCCGCGATCCCGAGGATCCGACCATCGAGGAGCATCTGGGAGACCTGGACGCGCGGCAGGGCAACATGGAAAAGGCGATCGCCCACTGGGAGCGGGCTCTGGCGCTGAAGCCCGAGGAGCCGGAAAAGATCCGCCAGAAGGTCGCGCAGTCGCGGGCCCGGCTCTCGGGGCGCTGACCTCGGGGTCCGGCCGTTGAGAGCGGGCGCCGCCATCCCGCGCCGTCGCCGCGAGGCTCGCGGCGGCGTGATCCCTCGATCGATCCTGATCCTCTGGGCCCTGCTTGGCGCCTCCTGCGCCTCCCGCTCGTTCGGTCCCGTCAACGCGCCGCAGGCTGCGGCGGCCCTCGCGGGCTGGGAAGCGGCGCTTTCTCGGGCCGATGCCTCGGGCGAGGCCAACGTTCTCTACGACGCGACCCTGTCCCAGGGCGTCCTCAAGTCCAAGGGGACTCTCGCCGTGCGACTTCGCGCGGACAGCGTCGACGGGACTCTCGCGGGCCCGTTCGGATCGACGCTCGCGACCTACGAGAACGGCGAGCTGCGCGGAGAGAAGATCCGCCCGGTCGTCTTGCCGGCGCGGCAACTCCGGGCCGTTCTCGCCGGAGTCTGGACCGGGCCGACGCTCGAGGTGGCGGGGCAGAGGGGCGAAAAGGTCCTGCTGCGCTGGAGCGGGGAGGACGCGGCGGAAGGCGCCTTCGACCTCGCGCGCGGAGAGCTGGAGTCGCTGCGCGTCGAAAGGACGGACGGAGACCTCGACGTCCGTTTTTCGGGCGTGCGGAATCCCTGGCCGGACAACATCGAGATCCGGGAAAAGCGGACGGGCAGCACGCTGCGGCTCCGAATGGTCTCGCGGGAGGCCACTCCGTGACCGCGGTTCGAGGTCTGCGGGCGCAGGCACCCGCGAAGATCAACCGGGAGCTGCGTGTCGGGCCGCGACGTCCCGACGGGTTTCATGACATCCGTTCCCGGTTCGCCTCGATCGCCCTTGCGGACGAGATCGAGGCCGAGGAGGCGCAGGGATTCTCGTTCTCCTGCGACCAGTCCGGCGTGCCCGGCAACGAGACGAACCTCGTCGTGCGCGCCGCGCGCGCTCTGGCCGCAGGAACTCGGGGATCGAGCCGCGCGTCCGGCTGCGCCTTTCCAAGCGCGTCCCCGTGGGAGCCGGTCTGGGCGGCGGCAGCGCCGACGCCGCCGTGACGTTGCTCCTGCTCTGCCGGCTCTGGGGGCGCAGGCCCTCCGAAGAGCGCCTTTCCGCCATCGCCGCCAGTCTCGGCAGCGACGTGCCCTTCTTCCTCGCGGGCGGCGAGGCGGACGTCGGAGGCCGCGGCGAGCGCGTGGAGCGCCGGCAAGACGGACCGGCGCGAGGCACTGACCGCTCATCGTGCCTCCCTTCTCGATCTCCACGGCCGCGGTCTACTCGGCCTTCGACGTCATCGGCGGCGCCTCGCCCCCGCCCGAGCGCCTCGAGATCGCATCGAGCGGCCGCTTCTTCGGCCCGAACGAGCTCGAAGCCGGCGATCGTGGCCGTGCGCCCCGAGATGGGCGCGTATCTCGAGCGCGCGCGCGACGGATCGCCCGCGAGGCCGCGATCACCGGGTCCGGGTCGGCCCTCGTGCTCGTCGGCGCGCGGCCGAGCGAGATTCGCGCCGTTTCTGGCGGCGCACCCCGGCGCGCGCGCGATCGCCTCCCGCACGATCGGCCGAGCGGAATACGAACGCCTCACGATCGGCTCCGCGCAAACGCCAGCGGCGTAGAATCGACGCATTGGGGCGTCGCCAAATTGGTAAGGCACCGGCCTTTGGAGCCGGCATTTCTAGGTTCGAGTCCTAGCGCCCCAGCCACTCACCTTCTTGCTCGATTGGGGAGAGTCTCCAGAAACTCGTCGAGGTATCGGTTGAATTCGGTGGGCTTGTCCATCATCAGCCAGTGGCTGGCGCCCTCGACGACCCGCACGGGGATCCCTGCGATCGAGCGCTGGATCGCGACGGGATTGTCGGCGAGGTATGACGCGATCGCGAAACGCGGCCCGCTGTAGTGCGCGAGAGACGCCTTCAGGGGAAAGGCGTAGAGGCCGAGCGTGGCGCCGGTAAACACTTCCCGCGGTGTCGCGTGTAGCGAGGCCATGACAGCCGCGCGCGTCGTATCGGTTGCGTGAACGAGGATCGAGTCGAACCAGGCGTCCGTGAACCGGACGTAGCTTGTGGGATCGAGACCCCGTTTCAAGGCCCCGACCTGATCGACCGGCGTCGCCATCAGGTCGCCCGCCGAATCGGCGAAGACGAGGCCGGCCAGGCGGTCTGGATGGCGTCCCGCATAGGCGCAGGCGACCGGGCCGCCGTAGCTGTGGCCGACGAGCACGAAGCGGGAGAGTTTCAAGGCGTCCGCCACCGCGGCCACGTCGGAGGCGAAGGCCTCAACCGAGTAGTCGCCGCCAGAGGCCGGGGCCGACTGCCCCATCCCGCGCAGGTCGAACGCAACCGCGCGCCGTGTCGCGCGCAGGTGCGAGAGCTGTGCCGACCACTGTGTCTTGTTGCCGCCGTTTCCGTGGACGAAGAGGACGGGAAGGCCTCCCTGGCCCCCATCGTCCACGGAGAGCATCCCGGCGGGGCCGCGGACCGAAGAGACGGGTGTTGAGGACGCAGGAGTCGGGGAGGTCGGAGGAGGAGGCGCCGGCTGTTGCGCAGAGCCTACGGCCGCGAGCATGAAGGAAACCCGCGCGACTGTCTTCACGGGGCAGGAAGTATAGCCAGGGCGCCCCCCCAGCGACGCCGCGTCGCGACGAGCTCTCCACGATCGGCCTTCGGCTTTCAGCGACTTTCGGCCGGGTGACAGCTGACAGCCGACCGCTGAAGGCTTATGATCCTCCCGCTTGGTCGCGCACTTTTCCTACGGCGAGCTGAAGATCTTCTCCGGCCGCGCCCATCCTGCCCTCGCGCGGGAAATCTGCGACTACCTGCAGATCCCCCTGGGCGAGCTGACGCTCTACAACTTCTCCGACGGGGAGAACTACTGCCAGATCGACGAGAACGTGCGCGGCGCCGACGTCTTCGTCGTGCAGCCGACCTGCAGCCCGGTCAACGACCACGTCATGGAGCTGCTGATCCTGCTGGACGCCTTCCGCCGGTCCTCGGCCTCGCGCATCACGGCCGTGATGCCGTACTTCGGCTACGGGCGGCAGGACAAGAAGGACAAGCCGCGGGTGCCGATCGCCGCCAAGCTGATGGCCGACCTCCTGACGGCCTCCGGCGCCGACCGGATCCTGACGATGGACCTGCACGCGGCGCAGATTCAGGGGTTCTTCAACATCCCGGTCGACCACCTGTTCGCGGCGCCGGTCCTGCTCGAGGCGATCCGCAAGCTCGAGATCGACGACGTCGTGATCGTTTCGCCGGACGTGGGTGGGGTCGCACGGGCGCGGGCCATCGGCAAACGCCTCGACGCCGCGCTCGCGATCATCGACAAGCGGCGGACGGGCAAGAACGAGACCGAGGTCCTGAACGTCATCGGCGAGGTCGAAGGCCGTAACGTGCTGATCCTGGACGACATCATCGACACCGCCGGGACGCTCGTCCAGGCCGGAGGCGGCGCTTCGGGCCGGGGGAGCCAAACGCGTGTTTGCCGCGGGTGTCCATCCCGTTCTCTCGGGCCCGGCCCTCGATCGCATCGAGGCGTCCAGTCTGGAGAAACTGCTGGTCACCAACACGATCCCCGTCGAGGCCGCGGTGGCCCGCTGCTCCAGGATCCGGCCGCTCTCGATCGCCCCCCTGCTCGGGGAAGCCATTCAGCGAATCCACGAAGGGGCTTCCGTTTCCTCCCTTTTTGTGTAGAATCGCGCCCTTTGCGCGGACTCCCGCGCGGGGAAAGCCATGAAAACGATCGAGTTGAACGTCGAACGCCGGACCGAGACCGGCAAGAACGAGGCCCGCCGCTCCCGCGCGAAGGGGAGAATTCCGGCCGTCGTGTACGGGGCGGGAAAGCCGACCGTTCCGATTCACCTGGAGCGCCGGGCGCTGACCGACGCCTTCCGAGCCGGAGCGGGGGAGAACGCGATCTTCCTGCTCAAGCTCGCCGGATCCGACCAGAGCCGCCACGCGATGATCCGGGAGTTCGCCCGGGATCCCGTTTCCCGGGAGCCGCTTCACATCGACTTCGTCCGTGTCCTCATGGACGCCAAGATCAAGGTGAAGGTGCCGATCGAAGTTGTCGGCGTCGCTCGCGGCGTCAAGGCCGACGGCGGCATCCTCGACTTCGTGACCCGCGAGGTCGAGATCGAGTGCCTCCCGGGCAACATTCCGGCGCACCTGCCGCTCGACGTCTCGGAGCTCGCGATCGGAGAGATGCTGCGCATCTCGAGCCTGCCTCCCATGGAGGGCGTCACCGTCGTGGACGATCCCGGAGAAGGTGCTCGTCCACGTGGCGCACCCGACCCAGGAGAAGGAGCCGGAGGTCGCCGCCGCGGAAGCCGCCGCCGAACCGACAGAGCCCGAAGTTCTGAAGAAGGGCAAGGTCCTGACCGAGGAGGAAGCGGCCGAGGCGGAGAAGGCGGAGAAGCCGGAGCGGGCGGAAAAGAAGGAGAAGAAGGAGAAGTAGCTCCTGCGCGCGATCGTCGGCCTGGGCAACCCGGGCGACCGATACGAGGCCACGCGCCACAACGCGGGCTTCCGGGTGCTGGAGACGCTGGCCTCGCAGGAAGGGATTCGGATTCGTTCCCGCGAGAGCGGGGCTCGGGTCGGGCGCGGTTCGGTCTCGGGAGCTTCGGTCCTCCTGGCTCTTCCGCAGACTTACATGAATGCCTCGGGTGAGGCGGTCCTGGATCTTTGCAAGAAAAACGGAATCGAACCTTCGGACCTCTGTGTCGTGTACGACGACATCGATCTCCCGCTGGGAACCCTGCGGATGCGCCCGCGGGGCTCGGCGGGCGGCCAGAAGGGGATGCTTTCGATCATCCGCCACCTGGGCCATTCCGATTTCCCGCGCCTGCGAGTGGGCGTGCGCGGGGAACGGTACTCCCGGGAGCGGGACCTCGGCGACTACGTCCTCGAACCCTTTTCCCGAGCGGAGAGGGAACCCTTCGAAGGCGCGGTCTCCCGGGCGGTCGAGGCGCTCCGCATCTGGATCTCCGACGGGATCGACGCCGCAATGAGAAGCGCGAATGGACAACCTTCCTCTCCGGACGGAGCCTCCCGTCCGGATTGACATCCATGAGGAGGAACTGATGAGGCTTTACGACATCGTGGTCCTGGTGACCCCGGAAATCTCCGAGGAGGAGGCGGCCAAGGTCACCGCCGACTACCGCAAGCTGCTGACGGACGGAGGCGCGGAGATCGCCCGCGACGAGCCGTGGGGCCGCCGCCGGCTCGCTTTCCCGATCCTGCGCAAGCGCGAGGCCTACTACCACCACTTCCAGGTGCGGGCCCTGCCGGCGCTGGTGACGGAGGTCGAGCGCCGCATGAAGCTGTCCGACCAGGTGCTGCGCCACCTGGCGGTCCGGGCCGACGAGGAGTTGAAGCGTTCGGCGAAGATGGCCGAGCGCCTGCGCCTCAAGGCCATCAAGCGACCGCCCCGTCCGCCCTCGACACCGCCGGCGAACCCGGAGGCCAGCGAACTGCCGGCCGAGAGGGGTGACGCATGACCGCCATGCCTTCGCGGGGAGGCCGCGGCGCCTCCGGTTCCCGGGACGGGAAGCCGACCACGCGCAAGAAGTTCTTCGTCCGCCGCCGGAAGGTCTGCAAGTTCTGCGCGGAGAAGCTCGAGTACGTCGACTGGAAGGACATCAAGCTTCTCCAGTCCTTCATTCCCGAGCGCGGCAAGATCCTTCCGCGCCGCATTTCCGGCACCTGCGCGCTGCACCAGCGCAAGCTCCAGACGGCCATCAAGCGCGCACGGTCGATCGCCTTGCTTCCCTACGCGACGGACTGAGAATCCAGATTCGGCAGGCGTGAATCGGTGATCGGAGACCCGGAGCGGCCGCAACGCCGCCCGGGTCGCCGGTTCACGATCTCCGATCTCTCCCGACGCTCCATGCAATCCGATCCGGCGCTCACCGGCCCCGCGTTCGAGAACACCGAATCGCGATTGGACCGCTGGGAAATCCCGGCCGCAGCCTCGCTGTCGGCGCTCTTCTTCGCGGCCCTGTTCGTGGTTCCTTTGTTCGGGGCCGTCGGCTTTCCCTTGACGGCGGTGCCGCTGTCGCGCGTGACGCACCGGCGGGGAATCGCCGCGGGGCTCGGGGCGACCGCTCTTTCCCTCGGGATTCTCTGCGGCGTCGCGTGGGCCTCGGCCGGCTGGCGGGAGGCCGTCGGCACGGGCGTCGCCGCGGCGCTCGTGGCGGGCCTGCCCGTGCTCATGGCGGGTCGGGTGCGGGCGGGAGACGACCCGTCGCGGGCCTTTCTCGTCCTCGCGCTGGCCGGAAGCGTTCTTCTGACGGCGGGCCTGTTTGCCCTTCCGGCCGCCGGCCAGCCTCCGATCGAGACCGAGCTCCGGTCGACGTTTGACACGATGATCCCGGCGGCGGTCGAGTCCTACCGACGCAGCAACGCCGACACGGACACGGTCGACCGGGTCCGCTCCACTTTGATGGGGGCTCGGGACTTCACGGTCCGCTACTGGGCCGGTCTGATCGCCGCCGGTTGGATTCTCGGGGCCGCGGTCGCCTTCTACGCGGGAGCCCGCGCGGCCCGCCCGGCCCCCTCGGCCGAGCGAATCCGATTCGAGGGGCTGCGTGTTCCGCCCGGGTTTGCCGCCGTTTTCGTCGCCTCCGGAGCGGTTTTCGCCCTGGTGCAGGGGGCGGCGCGCACCGTCGCCGGGGACGTCCTTCTGGCGCTGGCGGCCTTGTATTTCGTGGCCGGCCTCTCTATCATCTGCCACTTCGCCCGGCGGTGGTTCCGGGCGTGGTTCCTCCGGGTCGGCCTCTACGTCCTGGTCGCGTACTTCCCGATGAACCTGGGAGTGGCGCTTCTCGGGCTGTTCGACTGGTATGCCAACTTTCGCCGGCGGGGCGAGAAAGAGTAGATGACGAAATGAAAGTGATTCTGGCGGACGACGTGCGGGGCCTCGGTCATCGCGGTGAGACCGTGACGGTCAAGGACGGTTTCGCGCGCAACTATCTTTTTCCCCAGGGTTTCGCCTACGAGGCGAGCGTCGCCAACACGCGACGCCTCGCGGAAGAGAAGCGCAAGTACGACGAAAAGACCCTTCGCGAGAAGGATGTCGCCGAGCAGGTCGCGCGCAAGGTCGGGGGTCTGGCGATCGTTCTCCACAAGAAGGCGGGTGAGGAAGACGTGCTCTACGGGTCGGTGACGCCTTCCGATATCGCCGACGCACTGGCGGAGCGGGGCATCGAAGTCGACCGCCGCAAGATCGAGCTCGCGGAGCCGATCAAGCGCCTCGGGCAGCATGTCGTCCACGTCCGCCTCCACCGGGACGTCATCTCCGAACTGACCATCGACGTGCAGCCGATCGCGACGATCACGCAGTAGGTTGCGCCGGGGTGGAAGCCCCGGTTTTGACACTTTGGCCGCCGGTCGCGTAGCGACCGCCGGCCCTGCCAGCCCATCGCGACGATCACCAGTAGATTGAGCCGGGTCGAAGCCCGGTTTAGACATTTGGCCGCCGGTCGCGCAGCGACCGCCGCGGCCCTGCCCGTCACACCAACCCTCTCCCGCCGGGAGAGGGAGCAGATCCCTCTTCCCGGCTTCGGCGAAACGCGAACGCGAACATCAGCGACTGCGTTCCATAGCTGACCAGGCAAGCACGGGCGGCGCCCAGGGCCCCCTGCGATGGGATCCAGAGGGCGCACAGCGAGAGATTGACGGCCAGTCCCACGGCGTGGCAGAAGAGCGCGGTTCTCACCAACGCCTGCGACGTGAGGTAGGAGTAGAAGGGCCGGGCGATTCCCCACGCGACGGTGGCGGTCACCAGCCAGGGCAGGAGAGGCCCGGCATCGGGATAGCGGCGAAAGAAGACCTTGATCAGCAGCTGGCCTCCGACGATCCCGAC
The DNA here is from genome assembly GCA_963725095.1 of uncultured Acidobacteriota bacterium. Taxonomy (GTDB): domain Bacteria; phylum Acidobacteriota; class Thermoanaerobaculia; order UBA5066; family Gp7-AA6; genus DATBFU01. The sequence goes on along the minus strand of CAVRXJ010000025.1, from coordinate 388,362 downwards.
GGCGATCCCGGCCAGCCCGAGCCAGCAATAGAGACGAAAGGCACGGCGCGCTTCCGTTCGGGCCCGCGCTTTCTCCCTCCGGGTGACGTCGACGAACAGGGCGTTCTCGAGGGAGTCGGTGATCAGCCAGAAGGTCTCGGCAATCGCCTGGGCGAGCGAGTAGGCGCCGATCTGGGTGGTGTGCCCGAAGGCCGAAAGAAGGAGGACGTCGGCCCTCCGGTGCAGGGCGACTGACCCGGAGGAGAGCGCCGTGGGTCCTCCGTAGCGGATGGCCGAAGGAGCGAAATCGGCCAGGGCGCGCCAGTTCGGGACGGCCCGCGACGCTGCGATGAGGATCGCCGCGACGGCGGCAACGACGATCAGCCGGCCCCACAGAACCCAGACGAGGCGGTCGGGCGCCCGGAACGCCGTCGCCAGCACGAGCGCCGAGGCCAGGTTGCGAATCCAGAGCGTGGCGCCGTAGGTCCGATTGCGGCGTGCGGCGACGAGCGCGGCACCGAGCGAGTCGCCGAGGAGGAGGAAGGGGAGGGGCAGCAGACCGAGCAGGATCAACCGGTCGGGGATCCCGCGGAAGAAGAGGGCTCGCAGGGGCGGGAGCATCGCGACCAGAAGAAGGACCGCTCCGCTCGCCGTTCCGGCGAGGACGTAGAGCCAGGCGTACAGGGCGCCCCGCTCGCCGCGGACGTGAAAATAGAGGGCGACGCGGGGCGCCCCGAGCGCGAGCAGCCACTGGCAGGTCGCCAGGGCGGCGGTGATCAACGCGTAGAGCGAGAAGGACGAAGGGTCGAGCAGCTTTGCGGTCGCGAAGAAGAGACCGAATCGCAGGAGCGCATCGCTCGCGCGGGCCAGGAAGAGCGCTCCTCCGGGAACCCACCAGGAGAACTCATTGAAGAATTGCTTCATGGAGTCATTGATTCATTGGGCTGGAAAGGGGATCGAGAGGAGTGCGGCAATCCGTCAATGATCCGATGGCTCAATGATTCGATGACTCAATGTTCACGGGCTCTCCCTTCTTGGGGACGTAGAAGGATTCCTGGAGGGACCACGGCAGCCGCGCGATCTCGCCCCACCGCGGGCTCCATTCCTCGGTCGGCTGCGACCCGCTCAGAAACGTCTCGAGGATCGGCCGGGGAGAACCCGGCGTCGCCTTGAGCCCTGTCTCGTAGTCGACCGGGGTGAACACGACGTTGGGCGGCGCCTCGAAGTCGGCGTTCGGGTCGATGCGCCCGCGGGTCTTCATCTTCTCCAGGATCCGCATCCAGATCGGCAGCGCTACGCGCGCTCCCTCCATGCCCTGCCCGAGGCTGACGGTCTTCAGGTCGTTCCCGACCCAGACGCCCACGGTGTATCGGGGCGTCATGCCGATGAACCAGGCATCCGTGTAGTCGCTGGTGGTCCCGGTCTTTCCCGCGATGTTCAGGTGCAGGCTGTCGGCGGCCACGCCCGTGCCCCGCTGCGTGACGCCCCGCAGCATCTGCAGCAGCTGGAACGAGGCCTGCGGCGTCTCCACCTCGCGAGCGTCGGCGTGCGCCTGCTCGAGCGGATCGCCGTTGGCGTCGGTGATGCGCTCGAAGGTGTACGGGGTGAAGGCCAGGCCCTGATTGGCGAAGACGGAGTAGGCGGCCGACATCTCGAGCAGCGAGACCTCGAAAGCGCCCAGAGCCATCGACGGGTAGGGCTCGAGCTTTTCGTGGATGCCGAGCCGCCGGGCCACGCCGATGACGTTCTCGAGGCCGACGAGCTCGGCCAGCCGCACCGTGGGCGCGTTGATCGAGTGCTCGAGCGCGCGCCGCAGCGTCACGATCCCGCGGAAGGTCTTGTCGTAGTTGGCGGGCCGGTAAGGGGGTCGGCGCGGGTCGTACACGATCGACACGGGACCGTCGAAGATCGTGTCTGCGGGCGTGTAACCCTGCTCGAGCGCGGCGAGGTAGACGAACGGCTTGAAGGTCGACCCGGCCTGCCGCAGAGCCTGTGTCGCCCGATTGAACTTGCTGCGCGTCCAGTCGTATCCGCCGACCATGGCGCGGATGGCTCCGCTCGCGTTCTCGAGGATGATCACGGCGCCCTGCTCGCGGGGCTCCTGCTCGAGCGTCAACGCGCCGCCGTCCTTGCCGGCCTCGAGCGTCACGGTCACGAGGTCGCCCGGGCGAAGGATCTTGGCGGCGGATGCGGCTCCCGTCCAGGCGAACCCCGAGGCCCGGAGGGACAGGGTCTGGTCTCCGAGGCGCACGCGTGCGCCCGCCTTCGTGACTTCCGTGACGACGCCCCGCAGGGTTTCCCCTTCCTCGAAAGCGCGCGCCTTCCCAGCTTGGATCGACGTAGGTCGAGGGGTCCGGGTATCCCTCCGCGGTCAGGTTGCGCGGGCGAGGGAAGCCGCGCCGCCGCGCGAGCCGGCGCAGGCCCCAGCCGAGGGCCTCCTCGGAGATCGCCTGGAGCTCCGGATCGAGCGTCGCATCCACTCGCAGGCCGCGGCGGTAGAGGTCGCGGGCGCCGTACGTCTTTTCGAGGTACTGCCGGATCTCCTCGCAGAAGTAGGGAGCGATCACCGTCTCCTTCAGGGAGGGCGCGGTCGGGAGCGGCTCCCGCTCGGCGGCCTGCCGCTCCGCCTCCGTGATCGCTCCGGCCTCGACCATCCGGCGCAGGGCGGTCGAGCGGCGCCGGCGCGCGAGCTCGGGGTTGCGAAACGGCGACTGGTCGGCGGGGCGCTGGATGATCCCGGCGAGCAGGGCGGCCTCGGGGAGGCGAAGCTCCTTGACGCCCTTGCCGAAGTAGTAGCGGGAGGCGGCCTCGACGCCGTAGTTGCCGTGGCCGAACGGAATCTTGTTGGCGTACATCGTGAAGATCTGGTCCTTCGAGTACCGGCGCTCGATCTCGAAGGCGACGAGGGCCTCGTTGATCTTCCGCGACATCGTCTTGCGCGGGGAAAGGAAGATCGCGCGGGCGAGCTGCTGGGTCAGCGTCGAAGCGCCCTGGGAATAGGTCTGCTGGCGCACGTTCGACACCATCGCGGCGAGCGTGCGCCGCAGGTCGATCCCGCCGTGCCGGTAGAAGTTCCGGTCTTCGGTCGCGATGATCGCCTTCTTCACGATCGGCGGGATGTCGGCGTCGCCGACGAGGATGCGCCGCTCGACGGCGTAGCGCGCGATCGTCGAACCGTCGACGGCCGCGGATCTCCGTGATGATGTCGGGCCGGTACGTCTCGAGCTCGGAGACGCGCGGAACCCGCACGAAGTCGCTCGCGAGCGACCCCGCCACGGCGCCGAGGATTCCCGCCACGAGGAGCGGTATGGCCACGAGGAGGACGCGCCGCGGCATCGTCGCCATTTTGAGGCATCCGCGCGTCCTATGCTATAAGCGACAGTCCCGTGAGCAGCCCGCCGCCCTCACCCGGCGCTCCGTTTTCTCCCACATCCGATCGAGCCGGGCCGGAGCCCGGGAGGCTGCGCGCGCGGCGCGCTGATCGGGTGCGGGGCGGCGGCGATCCTCGTCCTGATCCTGCTCGGCATCTTCACGGCCTACGTGCGCCGCAAGCCCGAGGCGCTGACGGATCTGCTCATGGGACAGGTCGAGCGCAATCTGGCGTCGAACGTCACCGAGCAGGAAAAGACCGATCTCCGCGCGGCATACGACGCGTACCGCGCGCGTCTGAAGGAACACCAGGCGGGCTCCGCACCCCTCGACCGCATCCGGCGGATCCTTTCCGGCGCGACGAGCGGTTCGATCAGCCGCGAGGAGGTGCGCGCCCTGACGCGAAGACTTCCGCCGAGCGGCGTCCGACGCTCCGCCGGCGGCGGGATCGCCTCCCGCGAAACCGGGCGGCACACCGTCGCCGGCCTCGACGCCGCACGCCGTGAGCCCGCGCCCCGGATCCCGGGCTCGCAACGCCCGCCCCGCCCCGCCCGTCGGCGCCGCATCCCGACCGCCCTCCTATCTGGACGCGCAGGCCCGTGCCGGCGGCGCCTTCCGCCTCGTCTCGGATTTCACTCCCCAGGGGGACCAGGCGCAGGCCATCGAGCGGCTCACGGAAGGCGTGCGGCAGCAGCGGCGCGACCAGGTCCTGCTCGGGGTCACGGGGTCCGGCAAGACCTTCACCATCGCGAAGATGGTCGAGGCGTTGAACCGCCCGACCCTCGTGCTCTCGCACAACAAGACGCTCGCCGCGCAGCTCTTCCAGGAGTTTCGCGCCTTCTTTCCCGATAACGCGGTCGAGTACTTCGTGTCCTACTACGACTACTACCAGCCCGAGGCCTACATTCCGCAGTCGGACACCTACATCGAGAAGGAGACCTCGCGCAACGAGGAGATCGACAAGCTGCGCCTTTCCGCCTCCAAGGCCCTCTTCGAGCGGCGCGACGTCCTCGTCGTGGCCTCGGTCTCCTGCATCTACGGGCTCGGGGCGCCCGAGGCCTACTACGACATGCTGGCGTACCTCGAAGTGGGCGACCGGTCCGGGATGCCGCACCTGCTCGCCCAGCTGGTCGAGATGCAGTACGAGCGCACGAGCCTCGACCTGGCGCGCGGAACCTTCCGCGTACGCGGCGACGTGCTCGAGGTTCATCCCGCCTACGAGGATGTGGCCGTGCGCGTCGAGTTCTTCGGCGACGAGATCGAAAAGATCACCCGCATCGATCCCCTCCGGGGCACCGCGATCGCGCGCGTCGATCGGCTCGCCCTGTACCCCCGGACCTTCTACGCGACCCCCCGGGAGACGCTGGACCGCGCCGTCGAGACGATCAAGCTCGAGCTCGAGGAGCGCCTGGCGGAGCTCAACGCGGGCGGCAAGCTGCTCGAGGCGCAGCGGCTCCACCAGCGGACGATGTTCGATCTGGAGATGATCAAGGAGCTCGGCTACTGCAACGGGATCGAGAACTATTCGCGGCACCTCTCCGGGCGAAATCCCGGGGAGCCGCCGCCGACCCTGCTCGACTACTTTCCGCGCGACTTCCTCCTCGTCGTCGACGAGTCGCACGTGACGCTGCCGCAGGTGCGCGGCATGTTTCACGGAGACCGCTCCCGCAAGAGCGTTCTCGTCGAGTACGGCTTCCGGCTCCCGTCGGCGCTCGACAACCGGCCGCTCACCTACGAGGAATTCGAGACGCGGCGGGGGCAGACGATCGCCGTCAGCGCGACGCCCGGAGCCGAGGAGCTCGCCCGCGTCGGCGGCGAGATCGTCGAGCAGGTCATCCGACCCACGGGCCTGCTCGATCCGGTGATCACGGTGCGGCCCGTCAAGGGCCAGGTCGACGACCTGCTGGCGGAGGTCCGCGCGGCGGCCGCGGCCAACGAGCGCGTCCTCGTGACGACGCTGACCAAGCGAATGGCCGAAGAGCTCACGAGCTACTTCTCCGAAATCGGCGTGCGCTGCCGGTACCTCCACTCGGACATCGAGACGCTCGAGCGCGTCGGGATCCTGGCCGATTTCCGGCGCGGCGTCTTCGACTGCCTGATCGGCATCAACCTGCTCCGGGAGGGCCTGGACCTTCCGGAGGTCGCCGTCGTCGCGATCCTCGACGCCGACAAGGAGGGATTCCTGCGCAGCGAGACCTCGCTGATCCAGACGGCCGGCAGGGCCGCGCGCAACCTCAAGGGCCGGGTCCTGTTCTATGCCGACGCCGTCACCGACTCGATGCGCCGCGCCATGCAGGAGACCTCGCGCCGGCGCCTGATCCAGGAGGCCTACAACCGGGAGCACGGGATCGAGCCCGCGTCGATCGTGAAGCAGATCAACTCGCCGCTCGTCCGCCTCGCCAACCTCGACTACCACGACGCGCTGATGCCCGCGTCCCGGGAGAGCCTGCCGGACCCCGAGAGCCTGCGCCGGCGGATCGTCGATCTCGAAAAGGAAATGAAGGCCGCCGCCAAGAACCTCGACTTCGAGAAGGCCGCGGCCCTGCGCGACGAGCTGCGATCGCTGCGCGAGCTGCAGATCTTCCGCTAGAGGGAAGGTTCGCTCAGAGCCAGTGGCAGGAGCGGGCGAATCCGCCCAGGATCAGGATCAGCGCGACGGCCGCGACGATCCACACCGTCGTGCGGGTGCGTTTGGGAAGGGGCTGGCGGGAATAGAAGCCGGTCTGCCAGTGGTCGATCTTCCGTCCGCAGTTGGGGCAGACGGTGTCCGTGGCGCTGACGCGGTGGTAGCAGTAGGGGCACTCGTTCATGGTCGGTGGTCGACGCGCGAATCATACTTGAGACGCCGGCGGCGCGAGCCACAGCTGACAGCTGACGGGTTCCCGGCTACACTGAATCCGTGCCGGAAGATCGCCGTCCCCCCGAGGGGCTGCCCGATGCGCCGGGGGTCTACCTGTTTCGAGGCCCGCGCGGCAAGCTCCTCTACGTCGGAAAGGCCCGCTCGCTCAAGAAGCGCGTGGCCACCTATTTCTCGGGCGATCCGGATAGCACGAAGGTGGCTGCCTTGCGCGCCGGCTACCGCGAGATCGAAACGATCGTCACGAACACGGAGCTCGAGGCCCTGCTCCTCGAGAACACCCTCATCAAGAAGCACCGGCCCCGGTACAACGTCTGCCTGCGCGACGACAAGACCTATCCCTACATCAAGATCACGACGGGAGAGCCGTGGCCGAGGGCCCTGGTCACGCGCCGCGTCGAAGAGGACGGCCACACCTATTTCGGGCCGTTCTGGGGCGGCCTGGCGCGGCGGATCATGCGGCTGGTCACCCGCCACTTCCTGATCCGCACGTGCACGATCGAGATCGACGGGCGCCTGCCGCGCCCGTGCCTCTACTACGACCTGCACGCCTGCCTCGGCCCGTGCGTTGCCGGCCTCACGACCCGGGCGGCGTACGAGGAAGCCGTGCAGGACGTCCTCCTGTTCCTTCAGGGGCGCAACCGAGAGCTCACGGCGCGCCTGGAAGAAAAGATGCTGCGCGCCTCGCGGGAGGAGAATTTCGAGATGGCCGCCGCGTACCGCGACGCCCTGCGGACCGTGGCCGACGTGGCCGAGCGCCAGCTCGTTCAATCGCTCAAGGGAGAGAACGTGGACGTCTTCGGCTTCTTCGAGGCCGGCCGCGACGTCTCGTTGTGCGTCCTGGTGGTGCGGGGGGGCGTGGTCCAGGATCGCCGGGAGTTCTTCTTCGAGAAGTCCGAGGAGGTCGACCCCGCGGTGTTCCTCGAGGCCTTCCTCCCGCAGTTCTACGACGCCAACCCCTTCCTGCCCGAAGAGATTCATCTGCCCGTCCCGATCGATCAGCCGGATCTGCTCGAAGAGTTCCTGGCCGCCCGGCGCAACGCCCGCGTCAAGGTCCGCGTGCCGCGCCGGGGAGCCGCCGCGGACCGGGTCGCGCTGGCCGGCACCAACGCCCAGGAGCGCCACCGGACGCGGTTCCGGAGGGCGGGCGGCCCCGAAGCGCTCGCCGTGGAGCGGCTCGCCCGCGTCCTCGACCTGGCCTCGCCGCCCCGGCGCATCGAAGCCTTCGACATCTCCCACCTGCAGGGCACCGACAGCGTCGCGTCGATGGTCGTGTTCGCCGACGGCAAGCCCTCCAAGTCCGACTACCGCCTGTTCGGGATCGCTTCGCAGAGCCTTCTCGCGCCCGACGACTTTCGCAGCATGGGGGAAGCCGTCGAGAGGCGCTACCGGCGGCTGCGCGACGAAGGCGTCGCGATGCCCGACCTGATCCTCGTCGACGGCGGGCGCGGCCAGCTGCAGGCGGCCCTGACCGCCCTCGACCGCCTGGGCCTCGCCGTCCCGACGGCGGGCCTCGCCAAGCGGGAAGAGGAGATCTGGGTTCCCGACCGGCCCGAGCCGATCCGCCTTTCGCGAAAGGACCCGGCCCTGCAGCTGGTCCAGAGGCTGCGGGACGAAGCGCACCGCTTCGCCGTCACGAGCCACCGGGGACGCCGCGCCCGGCGCATGCGGGAGACCAGCCTCACCGACATTCCGGGAATCGGCCGGACGCGCGCGCGCCGGCTGCTGTCGCGTTTCGGTTCTCTTTCGGGTCTCGCTTCCGCGGACCCGAAATCGATCGAGGAAGCCGTCGGGCCGGCCACCGCCCGCGCGGTCCTCGATTATTTGGAACAGGGGAGGGCGCGGTCCGCATGAAAAACGTGTTCGAATCCGAAGGGGAGATCCGGGAGGTCGATCCGCTCGCTGCCCTCGTCACGTGCTGGCGCGAGAGGACGACCGGCGCCCTGCGTTTCACGCGCGGCGCCTCGGAGTGCGGCTTCGACCTGGACGAGGGCGAGGTCGTCGCCGTCGTCTCCTCCGATCCCCGCTTCGAGACGGCCGCCATCCTCGTGCGCGCCGGCAAGCTCTCGACCGAGGCGGTCGAGCGGTTGGCGCCGCAAGGCGGCGACGCGGCGCTGGCCGCCCTCCAGACGGGGCTGCTGACGCGGCGCGAGTGGAAGTGGGGCGAGAAGATCCGCGCCATCGAGGTGCTCTCGGACCTGCTGACCTGGAACGACGGCCGCTATGCCTTCGACGCCGCCGCCCGCCCAAAGGCGGGAGACTTTCGGGTTCCCGTCCCGAGGCTGTTGCTCGAGCTCTTCCTGCGGTCACGCGATCGAAACCTGGTCGACCACCAGATCGGATCCCCGGAACAGACGCTCGTGCGGGGGGAGCGCTTCGACGCCGAGTTCCAGAGTTTCGGTCTGACCGCGGACGCGGAATCCGTCGTGCGCCTGATCGACGGGCGATCGACGGCGGCGGAGATCGCCGAGAAGGCGCCCGCGGAGGAGTTCGCCGTCCGCAAGCTGCTCGCGGCGCTGGTGACGCTCGGGCTCGTGCATCCGGTGCCCGTCGCGCCTCCCCGGCCCGCGGAACGTGTGCCGGAGCGCGACTTCGAGCCCGAGCCGTTTTCGGAAGCGGAGCCGCCCCCTCCGGCGAGCACCGACGAGTTCGCTGCGACGCTCGATCTGCCGCCGCGGGAGGAGCACACGCCGACGGACTTCGAGACCGAAATGCCTGCCGTCGAGAACGTGCCGATGCCCGAAGCCGACCAGGAGATGGTCGACCTGCCCTCCGCGCCGGCCTCGCCGCTGGACCGCTTCGAGCCGGGGCCGCCGGCCGGCCCATGGGAGGCCGAGGCCCCGCGGCCCCCGTCCGAAGGACCATGGGGCTACGCGCCGGAGAGTCCTCAGCCTCCCGACTCGGGCGAACCCCCGGCGCCTTCGGGCGGCGGCGTCTCGCCGCTCGTCTGGGCGCTCGCTCGTTCTGCTGGCCGCCGTCGGGGGGCTCGTGATCTTTCGAGGCCGCGGCACGGCTCCGTCGGGAACCATCGCAGCGGCGGGGCCGACGGCCGTCGCGGCCGTGACATTTCCTCCGCCCGTCACGGCGTCGCGAGGCGAGGCGGCTTCCAACGTGACACCGCAGGCGACGCCTGCCGCTCCGGGACCGACCGCCGCGCCGACCACGGCCGCCACACCGTCCCCGACCGCGCGCCGCGCCACCCCCGCTCCGGCCTCGCCGCGCGCGGAGAAGGCGCTCGCCCGCCGTCAAAACGAGCCCCCCGCCCTCCCGGGCCGTCGGGCCGGCCGCCGCGGAGCCCCCGACCACCTGGCAGGCGCGGGCCGCGAGGGATCGCCGGCGGCTGGAGGGGGACCGGCGCACGCAGTATTCGATCCAGCTGGAGCTGGTCTGCGAGGCCGCTTCGCTCGAAGAGGCGTGGCGGCACGACCGCAACCAGGCGATGTGGCTGCTCACGGTGACGCATGGCGGACGTGACTGCTACCGGGTCTTCTGGGGCCGCTACCCGACGCTCGAATCGGCCAAGAAGGCCAAGGCCGGCATCCCGCCGTACTTCGTGACGGCGCGCAACCACCCGGCCGTCGTCTCGGTCCGGTGAAGTCTGCTACCCTAAGAAACAGCCACGTCTCGGATCAACGATGAGCAGCACATCCGCGCGCCGCGTTTCGGGGGGTCTTGAGCGAGACGCCCCTTCCCCAGGTCCTGCGACGCATCTTCCTCGAGGGCCTGAAGGGCACGCTGACCCTCGTGCGGGGCGATGAAACCCGACACCTCTTTTTCGAGAAAGGGGAGCTGCGCACCGCGACGTCCTCGCGCGAAGGGCAGCGGATCGGCGCGTTCCTCAAACGGCGCGGCTGGATCACGGATCAGGACCTGTCCTGGGCGCTGGAGACCGTGGCCAAGCAGGGCCGCGCGCGTCTCGGGAAGATCCTCCTCGAAAAGGGGCTCGTGTCGCGCCAGGTGCTCGACGCCGAAATGCGCCGCCTCGTCGAGGAGATCGTCTTTTCGACCTTCGAATGGGGAGACGGGGAGTACCGCTTCCAGTCCTCGACGGGGGTCCTCGATCCCGACGTCGCGCTGACGCTTTCGACGGCCGCCGTCATCGTCGAGGGGATCCGGAGGCTCCCGGAGTCCGAGCTCTTCCGGGAGCGGCTGGGCGACGGGAAGCTCGTGCCCGTCCTTTCGACGGATCCGATGTCGCGCTACCAGTACCTGCCCTTGACGCCCCAGGAAGCCTACATCCTGTCGCGCATCGACGGCCGGATCGACCTGGACTCCCTGCTGAAGATCGGCGGGACGTCCCGCGCCGCCACGGCCAAGATCCTCTACGCCCTGCTTTCCTGCGGCATCGTCGAGTGGCGCAAGGAGGGCGCGGCGCCGCAGGCGTCGAGCGGCATCGAAGCCTTGAACGTCGAGGTGACCGCCCAGGCCTCGGAGCGCACGCCCGGGCACGCGGAGCTCGTCCGCAACACGTACCGCCGGATCGACTGGCTCTCCCACTACGAGCTCCTCGGCGTGCGCCCCGAAGCGCCGGTGGAGGAGATCCATCAGGCGTACTTCGAACGCAGCCGCCTCTTTCACCCGGACCTGCGTCACCGCGAGGACCTCGCGCACTGCGAGAAGGAGCTGACGACGGTCTTCGAGCGGCTGAAGACGGCCCACGAGGCGCTTTCGGACCCCGCCCTTCGCGCCGCCTACGATGCGACCCAGGCGGCGCCCGTCGGTGCCGATGGCTGCCGTCACGGAGACGGCCTCCAACCCCCAGGCGCGCAAACACCTCGCGGCCCAGAGCTACCGCCGCGCGAAGGCGCTGATCGAGCAGAAGGACTACCACCCGGCCGTCGAGATGCTGCGAGAGGCCATCCGATTCGTGCCGGACCACGCGGAGTACCGCTACACGCTCGCGCAGGTCGAGCTGAAGAACTCCATGTGGGTGGCCCGGGGCCTCGAGAACCTGAAGGAGGCGGCCCGCCTGGAGCCCCGCCGCGCGCAGTACATCCGCGAGGCGGCGGCCGCGCTGCACGAGCGAGGACGCAGCGCCGAAGCCGAACCGTTCGCGCGGCGCGCCCTGGATCTGGACCCGACGCCTGAAAACCAGCAGCTTCTCGACTCCGTGCTGCTCGCGATCGGGGGCAGCGGATTGCCTCAGGCCGTTCCCGAGACGATGACGGACGCTCCGGAGCCGGGCGGCGTGACGCTCCCAGACCCGTCGGTGCCCCCCCTCGGCGACGACCGGCCAACCCTCTTCTCCCGCCTCTTCAAGCCGCGCAATTGACCCCGCTGCTGACGGGCCTCGGCCTGGCCGCCGCCGACGGGGTGGAACGCATGGGCCGTCCTCCTGGTCTTCAACGGTCTGGTCCGGTTGCTGCCGCAGGAGTTTCCCGGACCCACCACGGCGTTTCTCTCCAGTCCGGCGCTCCTGCAGATCGCCATCGTTCTCTTCCTCGCCGAGTTCGTCGTGGACAAGATCCCGATCGTCGATCGGCTCTGGGAGCTCGGGCAGACGCTGCTCCGGCCGGCGGTGGGGGCCCTGCTCGCGCTCTCGGCCTTCGCGTCGACCGGGACCGCTGCCGACCTCGGCGTCGCGGCGGCGGGAGCCGCGGCGACCCTGGCCGCCCACCTGGTCAAGTCCACGACGCGCCTGACGTCCACGGCCGCCACCCGGGGATTCGCCCAGTTCGCGCTCTCGCTCGCCGAAGACGTCGTGGCCGTCGTTCTCGCGACCCTCTCGTTCTTCGTGCCCGGGTTCGCGGCGATCCTGCTCGCGGCCCTGTCGATCCTGCTCGTGACCCACCGGCGCGCCGTGTGGCACGCCGTTCGGGTCCTCTTCTTCCAGCTCCAGCACCCGCGCCGCGCCCTGCGAACCCCCGCTCCGGCCGGCGAATAGCGCCGCCCCGCACCCCGTGCCGTACTTCCTCGACGGAAACAATCTGATCGGGCGGGCGCGCGGCCGTGCCCGGCCGGGGGAGGACGACCGCGGCGCCCTGATTTCCGAGCTCTGCGAGCGCCTCCGGGAGACCCGCGCCCGGGCCGTGGTCTTCTTCGACGGTCCCGCCGGGGCCGGTGCGACCTCGCTCGGCTCGCTGTCGATCCGTTTCTCGGGCGGGGCCTCGGCGGACGAAGTGATCCTCCGGGAGATTTCGCGCGCGCGCGCCGCCGGAGAGATCACGCTCGTCACCGCCGATCGGGATCTGTCCCGGCAGGCCCGCGATCGGGGAGCGAAGGTCGTTTCGCCGGAGATGTTCTGGGAGAAATTCGGGAGGGCCAGGGGGCATGCGTCCGAGAGGCCGGAGCGGATCGACGTCGAGGACTGGCTGAAGTACTTCGGAGACGACGGGAACCGGCGGTGACCGGCCGACGTCGCCGCTGATACAATTGCTTCGGCTCCGAGCGGGCCAGGCGATCGCCCCGAGCGATCGGGGAGGAAAGTCCGAACTCCGTACGGGCAGCATGCCGGGTAACGCCCGGTCGCGGCGACGCGAAGGAAAGTGCCACAGAAAACAAACCGCCTTCTCGCCCTTCGGGGCGGGACGGTAAGGGTGAAACGGTGCGGTAAGAGCGCACCGCCCCGACGGCAACGGAGGGGGCACGGTAAACCCCATGCGGAGCAAGGCCAAATAGGGAGGCAGAGGGCGCCCGTCCCGTTCCGCTCACGCGGACTGTCTCCGGGTCGGCTGCTCGAGCGCCGGGGAGACCCGGCGCCGAGAGGAATGATCGTCACCGGGAAACCGGGAACAGAATTCGGCTTACCGGCCCGCTCGGGGTCTTTCAGCGCAGGCGCTCGCTTCGCGAGCGGCGCTGAGAGGTTTTGGCTGTGGGGGCCCGCCTGTTCCTTCGCAGCGAGACTCGATCGCCCGGACAGTCTAGGCCCTCAACGATGCCAACTTTGCTTCGACCTCCGCGGCTGAAGGCCGGAGGCACGATCGGTGTCGCCGCGATCTCGGGGGCGGTCGATCCGTCGAGGCTCGATGCCGGGATCGCGCGGCTGCGCGGACGCGGATACAGCGTCGTCGAGGCGGCCAACCTTCGGCGGACGGACGGCATGTTCGCGGGAAGCGACGCGGATCGCGCGGAGGGCTACCGCGCGCTCTTGAGAGACCCGAGGGTCGATGCGATCTTCTTCGCGCGGGGAGGCTATGGGGCCTCGCGGGTCCTCGGACGGCTGGACGAGGCCGAGGTCGCCGCGAATCCGAAGATCCATCTCGGCGGCTCGGACCTGACGGCCCTGTTCGCCTTTTTTCGCGCCTCGGGCCTCGTGGCGTTCTACGGCCCGATGGTGGCGGTCGAGATCGCCGAGCAGGACGGCCTCGACTGGGAGGGCGTCCTCTCGGGCGAACGCCCCTCCGACCATGCTTTCGCCGAGCGCCGACGTCATCGCCCCCGGGTCGGGCGCGGGGTCGCTCCAGGGCGGCTGCCTGTCCCTGATCGCGTCTCTCTGCGGCACGCCCGAAGCGATCGGCGCCGACGGGGAGCGTGCTTTTCTGGGAGGACATCGGCGAGGAGATCTACCGCCTGGACCGAATGTTGACCCAGTTGGAGCGGTCGGGTACATTCGATCGCATTCAAGCCATGATCATCGGTTCGGTGGTCTCCCGCGACCGGTCGGAGCATCCCGAGAACGTGCGGGAATACCTGCGCTCCCGATTCCGGGGATCACCCTTCCCCGTCGCGGACGGCTTCCCGGCGGGGCATCTGCGGCGCCCGCGCACCCTGCCGCTGGGTCTCGACGTTCGCGTCGACCCTCGAGGGGAGCCCCCGGCTCACTTTTTCCGGACCGGCGGTCGGCCCGTCATGAAGGCCGTCTTCAAGTCGGGAACCGGAGGGGGCAAGAGCCCCTTCGAGCGCTTCCTCATCAACCACCCGATGGGCGACATCATCTTCTCCGAGGGAGAAATCGGGAACGAGATGTTCATCATCCAGTCCGGGACCGTGGAGCTCTTGAAGACCATCGGGAAGGACACCAAGGTCCTCGCGACGCTCGAGAAGGGCGACTTCTTCGGGGAGATGAGCGTGCTCGAAGACCTGCCGCGCACCGCCTCGGCGCGCGCCAAGACGGACGTCGAGCTGGTGCGCATCAACGGCGCCACGTTCGACTCGATGCTCAAGGGAAACACCGAGATCGCGGTGCGAATGATGCGCAAGCTCTCCCGCCGCCTGCGCGATGTCACGGTCATGCTCGAGGAGGCGCTCGGCCGCCAGGTGGCCGAGGAGGAAAAGCCGGCGCCGCGCCGTTCGGCCGCGATCGCCATCCCCTCGCGCGAGCGCGACGTCTGCCGGCTCGTGGCGTCGGATCCCGAGATGGAGTTCTTCCTGAATCGAGAAGGGGACACGCTGGTCGGACGCAGCGACCCCGTCACCGGGATCACGCCGGACATCGACTTGACGCCGCTCGACACGCAGCGCTCGACGTCGCGCCGCCACGCCAAGCTCTACCAGATGGGCGGCCACTTCTACGTGATGGAGGAAATCGGCGTCATGAACGGCACCTTCGTCAACGAGAACCGTGTCGCGACGGGAGCGCCGGTGCCGCTCCAGAACGGCGACACCGTCAAGTTCGGCCTCGTCACCCTCACGTTTCAGGCCGCGGGGGCGTAGGCGTCCACCGCGCCGGCCCCCGGGCGGATCACGCTGCGCGACCCGGTCTCCCGCATTCCGGGTGTCGGTCGCGGCGCGCGCCGCGAAGCTCGCGGAGGCCGGCTTCTCGACGGTGGCCGACGTGCTCCTGCACCTGCCCTTCCGCTACGAGGACCGGCGGCGCTTCGCGCGGATCGAAGAGCTCGTTCCGGGTGAAGCCGCGACGCTCTTCGTGCGCGTCGCCTCGGCCCGCGGCACGCGCATGCGCCGCGGCAGCCTGAGGATCGAGGCCCTCGCCGACGACGGCAGCGAAGCGATCCGGGTCGTCTGGCACAACCGCTACCCGAGCTTCCTCAAGGCTGCGCAGTCGGGGCATTCGGCGGTCCTCTACGGCGCTCCGGTCGTCACGGCGAAGGGGGAGCTGCGCCTGGAGAACCCGGAGACGGAGTTCTTCGAGCCCGGCGAAGAGACGGATCCGCAGCACTCCGGGAAGATCATCCCGATCACGCGAAGGGTCGCCGACGTCCCGCCCCGCGCCTGGCGGGCGATGACCCTTCGGGCGATCGAGGCCCTCTCGCCGGAGTTCGAGAGCGCGACGGTTCCGGCCCGGGAAATTCACGAGGCCCTGCGAGCCGTGCATTTCCCCCGCGAGATGGAGGAAGCGGCGCGGCGCGCGCGGTCCTGGCCGGCGAGGAACTGACCGTGCTCGCCGCGCGCATCGAACAGAAGCGGGCGCGCCTGAGGCAGCGGCCGGGGATCCCCATCCGCGCCGACGAGGCCCTGCGCCGCGCGGCCCGCGCCGCTCTGCCGTTCAAGCTGACCGCCGCCCAGCGCCGAGCCGTGCGGGAGATCGCCGCCGACCTCGGTTCCGGACGGGCCATGGCGCGGCTGCTCCAGGGAGACGTCGGCAGCGGAAAGACGGTCGTGGCCGCACTCGCCCTGCTCCTGGCGGCGCGCAACGACATCCAGGGCGCCCTCATGGCACCGACGGAGATCCTCGCCGAGCAGCACGCGGCGAAACTCGCCGAATGGCTGCCCGCGGCGGGCGTCCGCCTCGGCCTTCTGACCGGACGCGTGCGGGGCCGCCCGCGCCAGGCCCTCCTGTCCGCCCTGGCGCGCGGGGATGTCGACGTGCTGGTCGGCACGCATGCCCTCGTCGAATCTCCCGTCCGCTTCCGGCGGCTCGGCCTGGTCGTCGTCGACGAGCAGCACCGCTTCGGCGTGGCGCACCGGTCGCGGCTCTTCGCCAAAGGGAAGAGCCCCCACGTGCTCGTGATGACCGCGACCCCGATCCCGCGATCGCTCGCCTGGGCGATCTACGGCGAGCTCGACGTTTCCGTCCTGGACGAAAAGCCTCCCGGCCGGGCCAACGTGGTGACCCGCGTGCGTCCGGAGGAGGCGCGCGACCGGATCTACCGATTCGCCGCCGAACGCGTCCACGCCGGTGAGCGCGTCTACGTGGTGGTGCCGGCCATCGAGGAAGGCGAGCGTGAAGTCGCGGCCACGCGGGAGACGGCCGCGCGGATCGCGGCCGCCATACCGGGGATCGCGATCGCCACGCTCCACGGCCGTCTTCCGCCGGAGGAACGTTCGGACGTCCTCGCGGGTTTCGCCGCCGGAAGGTTCGGGATCGTCGTTTCGACGACGGTCGTTGAGGTCGGCGTCGACGTGCCCGGAGGCGACCCTGATGGTCGTCGAGAATGCCGAGGCCTTCGGCCTGGCGCAGCTTCACCAGCTGCGGGGCCGCGTCGGCCGCTCGTCTCGGCCCTCGTGGTGTGCGCTCATCGTGGGCGACCGGGCGAGCCCCGAGGCGCGGGCCCGCCTTTCCCTGCTCGAACAGACGACCGACGGGTTTCTGATCGCGGAAAAGGACCTCGAGGCGCGCGGCCCCGGAGACCTGCTCGGCACGCGTCAGTCGGGACTGCCGTCCCTTCGGGTCGCCGACCCGATCCGCGATCTCGCGCGCCTGGCGGCCGCGCGCCGCGACGTGGTCGAGCGGCTGGCGCGCGGAGAACGGATCGCGAGCGATCTCTTCGCGTACCCGTGACGGCAAGCGCCGGACGCAGACGGCGGCGCGCCGCGTGCCGTGGTAAAAGAGCGCCGAGGGGGAGTCATTGAAAGTTCTCGTGACGGGCGGGACGGGCTTCGTGGGAACCCATGTCGTCAACGCGCTCGCGCGCCGCGGCCACGAGGTCGCCGTCCTGGAGCGCCGCCCGGGCAGCAGCCCGCAATCGCTACAACCGTCCGGTCGAGGTCGTCTCCGGCAACGTCCGGGACCGCGCCTCGATCGAGCGCGCCGCGGCGCGGACGCGACGCCGTGATCCACCTCGTCGGGATCATCAACGAGAAGGGGGAGCAGACGTTCGACGCGATGCACCGCGAGGCGATCGAGAACGTCATCGCCGCGATGGGAGTCGTGGGGGTGCGCCGCCTGCTCCACATGAGCGCCATGGGCAGCTCCGAAGACGCGCCGTCCGAATACGCCAGAACGAAGGCGGCGGGGGAGAAGGCGGTCCGCGGCTCGAGCCTCGCCTGGACCATCTTTCGGCCCTCGATCGTTTTCGGGCCCGGCGACGGGTTCGTGTCGCTGCTCGCGCCGATCGTGCGCTTGAACCCCGGCTTCATCCCCGTCATCGGGCCGGGCACGACGCGCTTTCAGCCCGTTTCCGTCTACGACGTCGCCCGAGTCTTCGCGGACGCACTCGAGAAGCCGGAAACGGCCGGGCGCGCCTTCGAGGTCGGCGGGCCGCGGATCTTCACGCTCAACGAGATCTATCGCGAGATCGCGAGGGCGGTCGGCAAGCCTCGCAAGCCCCTCCTGCACTTCCCGCTCTGGTGGGGCCGGTTCCTCGCCGGGCGATTCGAGGCGGCCGCGCGCCGCGGATGGCTCGCCGATCCCCCCTTGACGCGCGATCAGCTGCGCAGCCTCTCGCGCGACAACGTCGCCGACATTTCGGAGACCCTGTCGGTTTTCGGCGGGACGTGGCGCGAGTTCCCGGCCGGCATCCGGGAGTATCTCGGGTCCGGCCGCCGCCACGACCCGAGGTTTGGAAGCGGGACCGAGGTCGACCTCGAGCCGGTGCGGGTCCTCCGGATCCAGTAGCCCTAGGAGCCCGCGGCCGGTCCGCGCCGCAGGCGGATCGACCCGGAAGAGGTCCGCACGAGGACGCGCGGGCCACCCCCGTTGAGGGATCCTGTCGCCCTTTGCGACTCGGCCCCTCGCGTCACCGCCACTCCCGGAAACTCCGAGCGGATGACGATTTCTTCCGGATCGGCCGGACCTTCGACCTCGAGGTCGAGCTCACCGCGAAAATCCGCGGGCAGCGTCAGGACGACGTCCCCCCCGGCGTTGCGGATCGAGATGCCGTTCTTGAGCAGGCGCGAGACCACCGCGATGCGGACCTCGCCGCCGCCCGTTTCGGCGTCGACCGCGCCCCCGACGGACGGCAGGACGATGTCGCCTCCGCCCGTCCGCGCGACCGCCGTGCCGCCGACGCGGTCGATGCGGATGTCGCCGCCGGCCGTCTCGGCCCTGGCCGAACCGGCCACGTCGCCGGCCCGGACGTCGCCCGCCAGGGTGTGGGCCCGGAAATCGCCCCGGACCTGCCCGATGCGGATGTCGCCCCCGAAGGTCTTGATGTCCGCCCCGCTGCCGGCCGAGGCGATGTGGATCTCTCCGGCGTGGGTCAGGATCCGGACGCGCCCGCTGACGTTCCCCACCTGGTAACTTCCATTCTTCGTCGACAGCAGGTCGCCGGCGATGTCGCCGCGGACGATCTCGACCTCGTGGTCTTCCTCGGGTTCGGGCGTCTCCAGAGGCTCGGGCGGCGCCGGAGCCTCCTGGAGCTCGCGGGGAGCCCGCATGCGGACGGCGGGCATGTGCACGATCCGCGGAACGGTGACGACGACCGTGCGCCGGCTCGAGACGAGGGGCTTCGCGTCGGCGTCGCGGGTGCCGGCGGCGAGGAGCGTGATGCTTCCGTTGAGCGTGCTCGAGCGGATCGCCGCGCCGCCGCCGCCGAACGTCGCCGCATAGCGCCGCTCGGGGAGCGTGAAGCGGATCTGCCGCGCGATCTGCTCGACCTGCTTCGCCTGGACCTCCTCGACCTCGCGCATCGATTCCTCGATCTCCCGCTCGATCTCCTCGGTGTCGACGAGGATGTCGCCTTCTTCGGACGAGACGATCACGGCGGCCTTGGGCGCCCGCCGGGGGCGCGCGGTCCGGCCGGGAGGCGCCGGAGGAGCGACGGGAGCGACCGCGGCCTCGTCCTCGCCGGGCGGCAGGGCGAAGGACGATGCGATCGTGCCGCTCATCGTCGAGGCGTTCCAGGCGAACTTCGCATCTTTGGGCAGCGTCGCCGTCACGGCGCCATTGACCGTCTGCAGCTGCCAGGAGGCCGTCGCCGGAAGAGCGGCGGCCGTGGCCTCGACTTTTCCGTTGACCGTCTGCGCCCCGAGGGAGCGGCGCGCGCCGAGGATCGAGAGGTTCCCGTTCACGCTGTGGACTTCGAGGTCGCCGTCCAGGCCGTTGACGCGAACTTCGCCGTTGACGGTCTGCAGGTTTGCGCCGAACCCGGGCGGCACGACCAGCTCATAGCGCGACGCGATCCGGCAATCCCGGCAGAAGAGCGCGTTCTGGTGCCGCTTCCCCGAGCGCGGCCCCGAGACGCCCGGCCATCGCGTCTCCAGCCGGTACTCGTCGTCCTCGCTCGTTTGCAGGATCTGGGTCTTCTCGAGAATCTCGCCGGCGAGCGTCTGACTCGACGCGGTAACGGTCGTGGTGACCACGGCCGAGAATTCGCGGCCGGCGCCCGCCACGATGTCGCCGTTGACGTTGGACACGCGGATCCGGGTCCCGGCGGGAAGCGTCCCCTGGAATCGGTCGGTGCGGGAGGCCGTGAACCCGCGCTCCTGACCGGAGGCCGCGGCCGCCGCCAGCAGCAGCGCCAGTCCGGCCGCCAGCAGGAGCCAGAGGGCCCGGGCCTCGGCGGTGGCGGCGCGCGAGGGGAGTCGGTCGTTTTCGTCCTGGTGTCGGTTCATCATCATGGGAGGAGACGCCCCGGAAGGAGCGGAGTTTCGCGGCGCACGTCAGTACTCCATCGTCTTCAGCGCCGAAGCGGCCCGTGCGCGCACGAAGCCGTTCTCGGACGGATCGACGGCCTTCTCGCGCAGCGACTGGATCGTGCGGGCGTCGGGGGACTCCTTCGCGGCGGCCGCCAGGGTCTCGATCGCCACGAGCCGAACGGCCGGGTTCTTGTCGGTGCGGAGCGCCTCGAGGAATGCCGCCCGGATCTCCGGCGTCATCGCCATCCCCGACAGGGCATCGGCCGCCTTCTTTCGGACGCCGGGGTTGGGATCCTTGCGCAAGGTGCCCGTCAGTGCCGCGACGATGTCGGGCGAGGCCGGAGGGGCTCCCGGCCCTGGAATTCTGGGCGACGAGCTCGATGGCGCGCGACTTCTCGCCCGCGTTCTCGCCGTTGCGCGACAGGACGTAGGCGAGCACCCGTGCGACCTCCGGATCGGCGGGAGAGCCCTCGATCGTGTGGCGGGTCGTCACGTCGAAGCCGATGCCGACGCGGCCGTCGGCGCTCGACGGCGCATAGGAGAGATTCGAGAGGCGGCTATTCGCTCCCAGGTCTGCCAGTCGCGGCGGCGTGGCTTTGCTCACGACCGGCGCCGCCGGGGACTCCGCCTTTCGGGACGCGGCGGCATACCAGCCGGCTCCGGCGGCGACGAGCACGGCCGCGGCCTGCGCGAGCCAGCGCCGGGCCCGCGGCCGGGGCCGGAACTCGCGCACGCGTCTGCGGAGCATCTCCTCTTCGAGCAGCTCGCGTCCGCGCCGGCGAAACTCCGGGCTGGCGGCGAGCCCGGTGTCGTCTCCCAGGAAGTCCCAGGCGCGCTGCACCGACGCGAGCTCGTCACGGCACGCCCCGCACGCTTCCAGGTGCACCGCGAGCGCCCGCTCCCGCTCCGGGGCAGTTGCCCCGTCAGCCGGTCGACCGCCCGTTCGTTCAGTTCGCGGCATTCCATGACGTGGCTCCTTCGGAAAAATGACCTTTCAGCGTCTCGACGGCGCGAAAGATCCGGGTCTTCACGGCGCCGACCGAAATGCCCAGGATCTCGGCGATCTCCGCGTAGGGCAGACCGTGGTACCGGGCGAGCACGAGCGCCTCGCGCTGCTCCTCGGAAAGCCGCGCCAGGGCGCGGCGGACGGCGTCCCGCTTCTCGCGCTCGATCAGCGTGCCCTCGACGCCTTCGCCGCGGGCGACCGGCTCGGGCAGGGCGTCGATCGGCACGACCGGTCGCGGCGGTCGCGACGGCGCCGGTCCCGGCAGGCGTTGGCGGCGATCGCGAAGAGCCACGACGACACCTCCGCCCGTCCGTCGTATTGATGCGCCCGCGTAATCACCTTGACGAACACCTCCTGCGTCACCTCTTCGGCGTGGCCCCGGTCGGACAGCAGCCGGCCCGCAAACCGAAGCAGGGCCGGCGCGTACCGCTCGAACAGCTCCGCCGCGCCCTCCGTGTCGCCACGTCGGACGCGGTCCAAGAGCGCGCGGTCGTCGCTGCGCCCGTCGCTACCGGGTCCGCTTCCGATCGGCACGGCACTTTGGGTGACGCCCGGGCGCCGCGAAGGTTACGCGGGCCCCCAAAACGGGGGCACTCATCCGGGGGGATCCCCGGGCGCAAAAGTATCACCGGACGCCGCGGGGCGCAGGTTCGGGAGGGATCGCCGGCAAGTCCAGGCCGCCCGGCCCGATCCGCTATAGTCGAGAACGATGGACTCGATCGGGTTCAAGATCGTCGACTTCGCGATTCAGCTCGCCGTCATTCTCTTTTCCATCTCGTTTCACGAGTCGGCGCACGCCTTGTCCGCCCTTCGGTTCGGCGACACGACCGCCCGGGACCTGGGGAGGATCAGCCTGAACCCGATCCGGCACATTGATCCCTTTGGAAGCATCATCCTGCCGCTGGTGCTCTACATCTTTTCCGGGTTCATTTTCGGCGCCGCCAAGCCGACGCCCGTGGACTTGCGTAACACGCGCAACCCGCGACTGGCAAGCTTCGTCGTCTCGGCAGCGGGTCCCGTGTCGAACTTCCTTCTCGCGGGCGCCGGGGTCATGTTTCTCCGGCTCATCCGGATCCTTTCGCCCGAATCGATCGTCGAGCTGCTCCAATCCCTTCAGCAGCGTCACGTCGCCTCGGGAGCGCTCGCTCCGATCACCTATCTGCTCTTCCAGTTCGCCTTCGTCAACATGGCCCTCGGCGTGTTCAACCTGATCCCCATTCCACCCCTGGACGGAAGCGGCGTCGTGGCGGCGGCCGTGGGTCCGTCGGCGCAACGCGCGTTCGTCGTGCTGGCCCCGTTCGGGTTTCTGATCCTGATTCTTCTGATGACCACGCGATTCCTCGGACGGATCTTCGCGCCGTTCCAGCGGCTGCTCCTGGGACTGATTTTCGGGGGATGACCGTCGTGGCGATCGGTCGCGAGCGGGGCCTCTTGTGAACGACGAGCGCGCCGAGAGCGCCCTCCCGCCGGTCCAGATCGAGGCCTTCTCGGGCCCGCTCGACCTGCTGCTCCACCTGATCCGCGTCAACGAGGTCTCGATCACGGACATCCCGATCGCCAAGATCACGGAGCAATACACCTCCTACCTCGACGCCATGCGGGAGCTCGACCTGGACGTGGCGTCGGAGTACGTCGCCCTGGCGGCGGAGCTGATTTACATCAAGTCGAAGATGCTGCTTCCGCGGGCGCCCGGCGCCGAGGTGGAGGACCCGCGGATGGACCTCGCCCAGCGCCTCCAGGAGTACGAGCGCTTCAAGCAGGCGGCCGAGAACCTGCACGAGATCGACACGTTGCGCGCCGGACTCTGGCCACGCGGGGAGGTGCCGGTCCCGAAATCTCCCGACGGAGAGACCCTCGAGGTCTCGCTTTTCGACCTGATCGACGTCTTCCGGAAGGTGTCGGAGCGGTACCGCTTCGCGCACCCCCCGGCCCTGGAGATCAAGCACCTGCGTTTCTCCGTGGCCGACAAGATGCGCGAGCTGCTCGTGCGGCTGGAGGGGGCCGGGGCCCTGCCCTTGCTCGAGTTCCTGGGCACCCTGCGCTACCGGGCGGAGGCCGTGACGGCATTCCTGGCGACGCTCGAGCTCATCCGCCTGGGCGTGGTGACGGCGTTTCAGCCGTCGGCTTTCGCGGAGATCCATGTCTCCCGGACGGAATTGCCATTTTCGGTGGATGAGGTGCGGGATACCTACCAGTAGACTTGCCGCATGACCGACACGCTCACACCCGAAACCGCCGAGCAGGCCGCACCCGAGCGGCCCCGGGAGAAACGGGCGGAGAGGATCCTGCCGGCGCTCGAGGCGCTGCTCTTTTCGAGCTCTCGGCCGGTCAAGGCAAAGGACCTCGCGGACGTGCTCGAGGCGACGCCCGAGGCCGTCGGGGAGGCGCTCGGCCTTCTCTCGGCCGACGCGGAACGGCCGCAGCGCGGCGTCCGGCTGGAGGAGGTCGCCGGCGGGTGGCGGTTCGTGACGCATCCGGAGTTCGACGGGCTCCTGCGGAAGTTTCACGAGGTTTCCGAGCGCAGCCGCCTGTCGCTCGCCGCGCTCGAGACCCTCGCGATCATCGCGTACCGCCAGCCGATCACGCTCCCCGAGATTCAGGAGATCCGCGGCGTGAATTCGTCGAGCGTCCTGACCACCCTTTTCGAGAAGAAGCTGATCACCACCGCCGGCCGAAAGTCGGTCGTCGGCTCGCCGTTTCTCTATCGAACGACGCCGGAGTTTCTCGTCCGATTCGGGCTGAAGGACGTCGAGGACCTGCCTCACCCGCAGGAGCTCGCGGAGGATCTCGCCGCGACGGTGGGAGAACCGGCGCCGCCGGAGGGCCTCCCCGAGGCCGTGTCGGCAGAGAGCGCTTCGGAAGAGACGGACGACGAAGACGACGAGGACGAGTTCGAAGACGAGGATGACGACGACGGCGACGATGCCCTCGACGAGGAGGACCGGGATTCCTGAGGCGTACATGGGGAGCGCCGAGGCGCTTCCTTCCCGATCACGAATCCCGACCACGCGCGATGCCCCTGATCCGCCTCCAGAAACTGCTCTCCGAAGCGGGCCTCGCGTCGCGGCGTGAGGCCGAGGACTGGATCCGGGAAGGCCGGGTCCTGGTCAACGGAAAGGTCGCGCAGATCGGGGAGCGCGCCGACGCCGAGCGCGACGCCATCCGCGTGGATGGCCGGCGGCTCCGGCCACGCGCCGGCGCCCGCACCTACCTCCTGCTGAACAAGCCCAAGGGCTTCGTCACGACCGTGTCGGATCCGGCGCAAAGAAACACCGTCATGGATCTGCTGCCCGAAAACCTGCGGCGCGGAGTCCGGCCGGTGGGGCGGCTCGACGTCCAGACCGAGGGCCTCCTGCTACTGACCGACGACGGAGACCTCGCGGCCCGGGTGACGCACCCCCGGTCGGCCTGCGGCAAGCAGTACCGGGTCAAGGTGTCCGGAGTCCCTGCGGACGCCGATCTCGAGCGCCTCCGCCGAGGGGTCTTTCTCGACGGCGCTCGGACTCGCCCGTGCCGCATCGACCGCATTTCGACGACCGGGGCGCGCGGCGAGGGCAACTGCTGGCTCGACGTGACGCTGCACGAAGGGCGAACGCGGCAGATCCGGCGCATGTTCGAGACGATCGGCCATCCCGTTTCGAAGTTGAAGCGCACGGCGATCGGACCGATCCGGGACGAACGGCTTCCGGTTGGTGCGGCCCGAAAACTGAGCGTTGCGGAAGTCGAGGCCCTTCGCCAGAGCCTCGGAAAAGCGTCGGGGACGCGGGGGAGCGCGCCGTCCGTGCGAAACCGCGGCCCCTGGCCCATGCCCGCGCCCACAAGACCCGCAAGGAACGGAGTTGACCGGTTCGCTCATCGTGGCGATCGACGGCCCTTCCGGAGCCGGCAAATCCACTGTCGCACGGGCCCTGGCCGCACGTCTCGGAGTTCCCTACATCGACACGGGAGCCATGTATCGCGCCGTCGGGCTGGCGGCGAGGGAAGGAGGCGTCCGCCTTCCCATCGCGCGGCCCGAGGAGGTCGTCGCCCTCGCCGAGTCGGGTCGGATCGGCCTCGAACCTTCCCCGCGGGGCCCGCGGGTCCTCTGGAACGGCCAGGACGTCTCCGAGGCCATCCGGGAGCCCGAGATCTCGCTCTACGCCTCCGCCGTGTCCGCCCTTTCCGGCGTGCGCCGGCGTCTGGTCGCCGAGCAGCAGCGTCTGGGGCGCGAGCGGGGAGGTGTCCTGGAGGGGCGTGACATCGGGACGAAGGTCTTTCCCGAAACCCCCACAAGTTCTTCCTGACGGCCTCCGCGGAGGTACGGGCGCAACGCCGTACGCTCGAGCTGGCGGAGCGCGGGACGCCACGCCCGTACGCCGAGGTTCTGGAAGAAATGGCCCGCCGGGACCGCGACGACAGCACCCGGGCCGACTCCCCCCTCACGCTGGACGAACGCTACACGGTCGTCGATTCCACGGGAAAACCCATCCCGGAGGTGGTCGCGGAGATCGAGAAAAGGGTCCGGGAAACGGGGGGGTATTTGACCCCCCGGGCCCCGCAACATAGAGTATATTTCCTCGGTTCAAATACTTATGAGAGGGGACCCCTTTTTTCGATGACGGCGAAGAATCACGAAGGAGGACGAGAAGACAAGCCGATGGAGACCGAACAGGAGCTCTCGCCCCAGGAGTACGAACACCTCCTGGCCCAGTACGAAATTCTTTCCGGAATCTGCAGGAGGGACAAATCATCCGGGGCCGGGTCATCGGAATTACCCCGTCCGAGGTGATCGTCGACATCGGGTACAAGTCGGAGGGGATCATCGCGGTCTCCGAATTCACCGACTTCTCAGGGAAACGTGACCGTCAAGGAGGGGACTCGGTCGACGTCCTCCTCGAGCGCACCGAAGATCAGAACGGCTACGTGGTCCTGTCCAAGGACAAGGCCGAAAAGATGAAGGTGTGGGACGAAGTCGAGAAGTCCTACCGGTCCGGCTCCACGGTGCGCGGGCGCGTGATCGATCGGATCAAGGAGGCCTCGCCGTCGACATCGGCGTGAAGGCCTTCCTGCCGGGGTCGCTGGTCGACGTCAAGCCGATCAAGAACCTCGAGTCCTTGCGCGGAAAGGACTTCGACTTCAAGGTCATTTCCGTCGACAAGAAGCGCGGGAACATCGTCCTGTCGCGAAAGGCCGTGGTCGAGGTCGAGCAGGAGGCCAAGAAGAAGGAAACCCTGCAGCTGCTCGAGGAAGGTCGCGTCCTGCGCGGCACCGTGAAGAACTTGACCGATTACGGCGCCTTCGTGGACCTCGGGGGACTCGACGGGCTCCTCCACGTCACCGACATGTCCTGGGGGCGCGTGAACCACCCGTCGGACCTGGTCAAGGTCGGCGATGAGATCGACGTGGTCGTGCTCAAGTTCGACCGGGAGACCGAGCGCGTGTCTCTGGGGACGAAGCAGCTGACCGACGACCCGTGGACCCACGTGCCCGAGCGGTATCCCGCCGGCTCGCGCGTCAAGGGACGGATCACCAACGTGACCGACTACGGCGCCTTCGTCGAGCTCGAGGAGGGAGTCGAAGGCCTGGTCCACGTCTCGGAGATGTCCTGGTCGAAGAAGGTGAAGAACCCGTCGAAGGTCGTCTCTCCCGGCGACACCGTGGAAGCCGTCGTGTCCGACGTCAACCGCGAGGCGCGCCGCATCTCCCTTTCCCTCAAGGACACGCTTCCCGATCCCTGGGACGGCGTCGTGGAAAAGTACGCCATCGGGACCCGGGTGACCGGCAAGGTCCGCAATCTGACGGACTTCGGCGCCTTCGTCGAGATCGAAGAGGGCATCGACGGTCTCGTCCACGTTTCGGACATGTCCTGGACCAAGCGCGTCAAGCACCCGTCCGAGATCCTCAAGAAGGGGGACGACGTCGAAGCGGTCATCACGTCGGTCGACCAGGAGAACCGCCGGATCTCGCTGTCGATCAAGGAATTTCAACCCAACGACTGGCAAACCTTTCGCGAACGCCACCAGGCAGGCGACGTCGTCGAGGGCATCGTGACCCGGATCGCCGATTTCGGTGTGTTCGTTCAGATCGAAAGCCTCGTCGAGGGCCTGATGCACGTGTCGGAGACCCCGATTCCGCGCGGCGGCAAGCTGACGGACCACTACCACGAGGGCGACAGCGTCGGCGCCCGGATCCTGCGGATCGAAGACGCGGAGATGAAGGTGGGCCTCTCGGGCTTGAACCTGGACGAAGCGGCCGTTGCCGCTCCGCCGGAAGCGGCTCCCGAGGCGGCTCCGGAGCCGGTCCCCGAAGCGGCACCGGAGGGCACCGCCGAGCCGGCCCCCGTGAAGAAGAAACGCAGCCGGAAGAAGGCGGACGACTCTTCCACGGAGGCGCCGAAGAAGTAGACGGGCGCTTGCGAGCGGCCGGAAGAGTTTTCGAACGAGGACGGATATGACGAAGGCGGAACTGATCGAGCGCGTGGCCGTGGCGACCGATGTGACGAAGAAGCAGGCGGAAGCCATCGTGGACACTGTCTTCGATGCGATCGTCCGCTCGTTGAAGGATGGCCAGAAGATCGAGCTGCGCGGCTTCGGCTCATTCCGGCTGCGCGAGCGGGGGGCCCGCATGGGCCGCAATCCGAAGACCGGCGTCAAAGTGGCAGTCCCGGCCAAGAAGATCCCCTACTTCAAGCCGGGAAAAGACTGAAGGAGCTGATCAACCGCTAGCCGGCCGATCGGGAGTCCGCATGCCCGAAGTCCTGTTCGCGCCCTGGCGGTACGAATACCTCGTGTCGGACAAGTCGAAAGGGTGCATCTTCTGCGACGCCGCGGCTTCCCGAAGTGACGAGGACTCCCTGATCGTCCACCGGGGCCGCGCGGTTTTCGTCATTCTCAATCGCTATCCGTACACCAACGGCCACGTGATGGTCGCGCCCTACAGCCACGATGCCTGGCTCTCGCGGTCGTCGCCCGAGACGCTCTCGGAGCTGATCGCCATGGTGGCGCGCGCCGAACGCATCCTGGTGGATGCGTACCGGACCGACGGCCTGAACGTCGGCATCAACTTCGGGGCCGCCGCCGGCGCCGGCGTGGCCGATCACTACCACGTGCACGTCGTGCCGCGTTGGAAAGGAGACACGAACTTCATGACCGTCACCGGAGACGTCCGCATCGTTCCCGAGGAGCTGGCCGACACCCGGCGGCGCCTGGCGTCGCTTTTCGCGGGAGCCGCGGCTTGAGCCCGGAGAACGCGCCGGATTCGCGCAGCCCGTTTGCCGCGGCGGCCATCGCCTGCGTCTTTCCGGGTCTCGGCCACCTCTTTCTCGGGCGACGCAAGACCGCCCTTCTTTTCGCCCTGATCGTGACGGCCTGCTTCGTCCTCGGCCTATCGTTCGAGGGACGTCTCTACACGGTCGAGAGCGGCCAGCCGTTGACCATCCTCGCCACGTTCGCCGTGTACGGAACCGGCCTTCTGAACATCGCGGCGCGGATTTTCGCGAACAATCCCGGCGGTAACCTCCTCGCCCCGACCTACGAGTACGGTTGCGCCTACCTGCTGACGGCCGGGTTGATGAACCTCCTGCTCGTTCTGGACGCCTGGGACATCGCCTCGGGGAGGAAGAAGTGATCGCCGCCCTGCTGCCGACGGACCATTTTCTGATCATGACGGTCTTTGCCTTCCTGACGTCCGCTTTCTTCTCTCTTCTCTGGCGGGACAACAAGCGTGACCAGTGGAGGCTCTTCGGGCTCCTGTTCGGTTCCCTCGTGCTCGGCGGCCTGGCCGTCGCCTGGCTGATGATTCCCTTCCCGGGATAACAGGGTGGCGAAAAGGGGCCGAGCGCCGGAGCCGCCGTGAACCTTCTCGTCTCGGCCGGGGAAGCTTCCGGCGACCTCCACGGATCCCGGCTCGTGCGCGCCCTCGGCCGTCGCCGTTGCCTGACCGCCTTCGGGATGGGAGGCGCGCGCCTGGCCGCGGAGGGCGTGGACTGCGTGGCCCGCTCCGAAGATCTCGCGGTCATGGGGGTCTCGGAGGTCCTTGGAAAGCTTCCGGCGGTCTTTCGCGCGTTCGCCGCGTTGCGGCGCGAAGCGACGCTCCGCAGGCCCGAGGCGGCCGTGCTGATCGACTTCCCCGACTTCAACGCGGTCCTGGCGCGGCGCCTGTGGAAGCAGGGGGTCCCGCTGATTTACTACGTCAGTCCCCAGGTGTGGGCCTGGAGGCCGGCCCGCGCGGGTGTCATCGCCCGGCGCGCCCGGCGCATCCTGACGCTGTTCCCCTTCGAGGCGGAGATCTACCGGCGGCTGGGCGCGGACGCCGTGTGGACGGGCCATCCCATCGTGGAAGACGTGCGCAGGGCCTCGCGGAGCCTTCACCGTTTCCGGCGAAGACCCGCCCGCGCCTCGTCCTGCTCCCGGGCAGCCGGCGGGCGGAGATCTGCCGGATCTGGCCCCCCATGCGCGACGCGGCGGCCGCCCTTTCCCGGCAACGCGGCATGGAGGCATTCGTGATCCGCGCGCCCGGGGCCTCCGAGGACAAGTATCCCGGCGCGCGCGAAGCGGGCGTTTCTCTGGTCGCCTCAGGAACGCACGCCCTGCTGGCTTCGGCCGATCTCGCCATGGTGGCCTCGGGGGACGGCAGCCTGGAGACGGCCCTCTGCGGCACCCCGATGATCGTCGTGTACCGCGCGTCTCCCTCGAGCTTCGCCATCGGGCGGCGCCTCGTGAAAGTGCCCTGGATTTCGCTCGTGAACATCGTGGCGGGGGAGCGGGTTGTGCCGGAGCTCCTGCAGGAAGAGGTGACGCCCGAATTGCTCCAACGCGAGGCCCAGACGCTGCTCGGGTCGATGGATCTTCTCGAGCGCATGCGGCGCGGCCTCGATCGGGTGGCGCGGGAGCTCGGGCCCCCGGGCGCCAGCGAACGTGCCGCCGAGGCGGTGATCGAAGGCGTGGAGGGCGGCGCGCCCCCGGCGGCGCAGGCAGCGAGGCGATGAGCGGCTTGACCGTTCCGGCCGGCGGCGGCGCGACCAACGCGAAAGGGTCGCCGCTCGCGCGCCTGCTCCGCTATTTCGTCCGCTACCGGGGCCGCGCACTCGCCGCCCTGCTCGCGATGGCCATCGTCTCCGTCGCGACGGTCGTCCTGCTGTTCCTGCTCAACAAAGTGATCGACGATGCGCTCGGCGCCGGGTCCGCCGCGTCGATCGCGGGCGTGAAGGGCGCTTCGCCCCGGACGGTGGCGCCCCTGCTGCGGCTGCTCGAGGACGGCTACGCGCTCGCCGTGGCGGCGGCAGCGGGCGGGGATCCCCGTGCGCTTCACGGTGCCCCTGCTGCTTCTGCTGGCGCTGCTCGTCAAGAACGTCCTCTCGTACTTTTCGGAGTTCGAGCTAACGGGATCGGCCTCGGCATGGTGCGCGACCTTCGCCACGACGCCTACGAGAAGCTCATCCACCAGTCGAGCCGCTACTACACGCGCGCGCATCGACCGGGGAGCTGATGAGCCGGCTGCTGACCGACGTCGAGCAGATCCAGTCGGCCTTCGGCAGCCGCCTCGCGGACTTCGCCCAGGGCGGCGCCGACGATCGTCTTCGGTGCTGGCCTACGCGTTCCTCTGAACAGCCGCCTCGCGTTCGTGGTCTTCGTCGTCGCCCCCATCGTGCTGGCGGCTCGGCATCATCGAGAACGCGCGCCGGCTGAGACGAACGGCCGTTCCTCCCGCGAGCGCATCGGCGAAATGGTCTCGTCGCTCTCGGAAACGCTTCGCGGGAACCGCGTCATCAAGACGTACGGCATGGAGGACTTCGAATCGCAGCGCTTCCGGACGGCGAAGACCGTCACTTTCGCGTCAGCCTGCGCACCGTGCGGCTTCAGGCCGTCAATTCGCCGACTGGAGGTCCTGGCCGGGGTCGGCCTCGCCGCCCTCTTTGCCTACGCGGCGGGCCAGATCGGCCAGGCCGGATGAGCGTGGGCGAGTCATCTCGTTTCTGGCCGCGATCCTCATGATGTACAAGCCCTTGAAGGACGTCACCAAGACGAACCTCGCCCTGCAGCTGGCGCTCTCTCGGCTTCCCGCATCTTCGAGTCGATCGACGCGGACAACGAGATCCGCGAGCGGCCCGGGCGACGGTGTCCCGCCCTTTGCGTCCGCGATCCGATACGAGAACGTTTCCTTCGGCTACGGGGATGACCCTGTTTTCCAGGGCGTGGACCTGGAGATCCGGCGGGGCGAGACCGTGGCCATCGTCGGCCCTTCGGGGGCCGGCAAGACGACGCTGGTCAACCGGCCGCCGCGGCTCTATGACCCGACGGGGGGCCGTGTCACATTCGACGGCGTGGACCTGCGGGACGCCCGGCTGGTGTCGCTGCGCCGCCAGATGAGCCTCGTGACGCAGGAGACGATCCTGTTCGACCGACGGCGCGGAGAACATCGCCTACGGAGAGCCGACGCCTCGGCGCGGTGCGGGCCGCGGCCCAGGCGGCGTACGCCGACGAATTCCTCGAGCGGCTGCCCGAGGGCGACGAGACGCGCGTGGGGGGAGGGGGCGGCCCGGTCTCCGGGGGTCAGAAGCAGCGGTCGGCCATCGCCCGCGCCGTCTACAAGGACGCCCCGATCCTGATCCTGGACGAGGCCACCTCGCAGCTCGACCTCGAGTCGGAGGCCCTGGTCGCCCGGGCGGTCGCCAACCTGATGGCCGGTCGCACGACGCTGGTCATCGCGCACCGGCTCTCGACGGTTCGGCGGGCCGACCGGATCGTCGTCCTCGACGGAGGCCGGATCGTCGAGACGGGCACGCACGCCGAGCTCTTGACTCACAACGGGCTCTACCGCAGGCTGCACGACATGCAGTTCTTTTCCGAAGGGGATGTGCAGCCCGGTTCGCGACCCGGGGGCGAGGCGCCGTGACGGTTCGCAGCATGACGGGGTTCGGGCGGTCGCGCGGCGCCGTGGGCCCCCGGTGGTCCGCGGAGCTCTCCGCCCGCAGCGTCAACCACCGCTTCCTCGACCTGACGGTGCGGCTGCGCGAGGCCGAATCGGCGCTGGAGCCCGCGCTGCGGCAGGTCTTCGCGCGGCACCTGACGCGGGGCAAGGTCGAGGTCACGCTGCGGCTGACGCGCGTGGGCGAGGGCGGGCCGGAGATCGTCATCGACGAGAGGCTGCTCGAATCCCTGTTGTCCCGATTGAAGGACCTCTCGCGCCGGTTTCCCGTCAAGGGGGAGCTCGAGGTCCGCGACCTCTTTGCGATCCCTCAGGTGTTCTCGCTCGAGTCGACCTCGGAGGGTTTCACGCCCGAGGAGATCGCGGCCTTCGAGCACCTCGCGGAGGAAGTGGCCGGCGCCGTCGTGGCCATGCGCGAAGAGGAGGGGCGACGGATCGCCCGGGAGCTGCTGGAGCGCATCGCCGCGCTGGAGGCGAAGCTCGCGCCCATCGCCGCGCGTCGCGATGAAATCGTGCGCTCGATCGCGGCGACCCTGCGGGATCGCCTGAAGGCGCTGTTCGCGGATCTGCCTCTGGATTCCGGGCGCCTCGAGCAGGAGGCGGCGCTGCTGGCCGAGCGGTCCGACGTTTCCGAGGAGCTGGCGCGCCTGACCGGCCACCTCGAGCAGTTCCGCGGCCTGCTCGAGAAGGGGAGCGGCCCGGTCGGCAAGAAGCTCGATTTCCTCTCGCAGGAGGTCCTGCGGGAAATCAACACGCTCGGTTCGAAGGCGCGGGACCGGCAGCTCGCGCGCGAGGTCCTGGACATGAAGGCGGAGACCGAGAAGATCCGCGAGCAGGTCCAGAACGTCGAATGACGGGTGCGCGCGGCGACCTCTTCATCGTCTCCTCGCCGTCGGGCGGCGGAAAGACGACGCTCATCCGGAGGCTCCTGGCCGACCCTCCCGGAGCGGCCCTGCATTTTTCCGTGTCCCACACGACGCGCCCGATGCGGGCGGGGGAGTCCGACGGCCGGGAGTACCACTTCGTGCCGGTCGAAGAGTTTCAGAAGATGGTCCAACGCGACGAGTTCCTCGAGCACAACGAGGTGCACGACAACATCTACGGCACGTCGAAGGCGGAGGTGCTGCCGAGGCTCGCGGCCGGCGAGGACGTCATCCTGGACATCGACGTCCAGGGCGCACGGGACATCCGGCGGGTCCACCCCGAGGCGGTGGCGGTCTTCATCGTCCCGTCCTCGCCCGGGGAGCTCGAGAGGCGCCTGACGGCCCGGGGGCTGGATGGGACCGAGTCCATCCGGAAGCGGCTGATCAATGCGGCGAGGGAGCTGCAGGAAGTCGCGGAGTTTCAGTACGTTATCGTGAATGACGACCTGGACCGGGCCACTCTTGAGCTACAATCAATTGTTCGGGCGCGTCGCCTGACGACCGTTCGTCAAGCCGAACGCCTGGAACGCATCCGCAGGGAATTTCGATAGGAGCGAGGAGACCGCATGATTCAGAAGATGCCGGAAGGGGTGGACAGCAAGTTTCGCCTGGTGCTGCTGGTCGCGCGCCGCGCGGAGCAGCTGCTGCGCGGAGCACGGCCGAAGATCGAGACCGACCGCCCCTTGAAGCCGACCAAGCTCGCCGCCGTGGAGTTCGAGGAAAACCGCATCCGCTGGGACTACGGCGAAGAGGGCGGCGTGCTCGAGCCGGCCGGCGAGGACGATGCGGAGGCCGAGGGCTCGGCCGTCGAGGAAGAAGCGTCCGTCTCCGAATAACGGCGCCTCCCTCACCGCCCCCACCAGCATGCCGCACCCGCCCCGGGTGGTCTTCGGAGTCAGCGGGGGCATCGCCGCCTACAAGGCGGCCGAGGTCGCGCGCGGGCTGGTGAAACGGGGCGCCGAGGTGCAGGTCGCGATGACGCGCGGCGCCCGCGAGTTCGTGTCGCCGCTCACCTTCTCGGTGCTTTCGGGGCGCGAAGTCCACACGGAGGTCTGGGGAACCGGTCACGAACCGACGGTCGACCACGTGGCGCTGGCCGACTGGTCCGACCTGCTGCTGGTCGCGCCTGCGACGGCCCACACGCTCGGGAAGTTCGCGGCGGGTCTCGCCGACGATTTCCTCTCGACGTACTTTCTGGCCCATCAGGGGCCCGTCCTGCTCGCCCCGGCGATGGAGACGCGGATGTGGGAGCACCCGGCAGTCCGGGCAAACATCGACACACTCGAGGCCCGGGGGGCTCGGCTGGTCGGGCCCGAGAGCGGCCCGCTCGCATCCGGCCACGACGGCCTCGGAAGAATGGCGGAGCCGGAGACGATCGTCGAGCAGGCCCTCCGCCTCGCCCTGGGACGCCGCGACCTCGAGGGGCTCCGCCTGCTCGTGACAGCCGGACCGACGCGGGAGCACATCGACCCCATCCGGTTCGTGTCCAACCGCTCGAGCGGACGCATGGGTTACGCGCTGGCGGAGGCGGCCCGCGACCGCGGCGCCCGCGTGACCCTCCTCGCGGGACCGAGCGGACTCGCTCGCCCGGGGGGCGTGCGGGTGTTGCCCTTCGAGACGGCCGACGAGCTCCATGCGCGGCTGCTGACCGAGTTTCCGGAATGCGACGGGCTGGCCATGGCGGCGGCGGTCGCGGACTTCATTCCGGAAGGGAGTCCCGAGCGACTCCA
The DNA here is from genome assembly GCA_963725095.1 of uncultured Acidobacteriota bacterium. Taxonomy (GTDB): domain Bacteria; phylum Acidobacteriota; class Thermoanaerobaculia; order UBA5066; family Gp7-AA6; genus DATBFU01. The sequence continues at coordinate 353,958 of CAVRXJ010000025.1, read as the reverse complement.
CCGGTCCGAGGGCGCCCGCACGTTGCGCCTTGCCCCGGGCCGGGACCTGCTCGAGAGCTTGAAGCCGCTGCGGCGAGGACAGACCGTCGTGGCCTTCGCGGCGGAGACCGGGGACTTCGAAGAGCGAGGCCGCCGCAAGATGGAATCCAAGGGAGCCGATCTGATCGTCGTCAACGACGTCGGCCGATCGGACATCGGGTTCGACGCCGAACAGAACGAGGTGCTGCTCGTCCCCCGCGCCGGCCGGGCCGAGGCCGTTCCGCGGGCGAACAAGCGCGCGGTCGCCGACCGGATCTGGGACGCGTTCCTTCAGGTCCGCCGGGAGGGGAAAGGGGTCGCCCCGTCCTTCTCCGCGAGCGCGATCCACTTGTCCGAAAAAAAGCCCACGTAGCGCCGCGACGGATAGAGCGCGACGAGCTTCCAGCCGCACGCCGAGAGCTCGTTTTCCAGCCCGCCCCGGGAAAAACGGAAGGGAACCTCTCGACGCAGGCCCAGCCGGTGGGCCGCGCGCCAGGCCAGCGACCTCAAGTTGTACTGGTGCCGCGCGTCGAGCACGAGCCACCGCCGGCTGACCCGGGAGAGCTCCCGGAGGATCCGGAGCCTCGCCCCCGCGTCCAGGTGGAAGAGGAATCGGATCGCGAAGACTCCGTCGAAGGCTCCGTCCCGGTGCGGGAGGTGCTCGGCGTTGCACTGGATCAGGGGCAGCGGGGGACCGAGCTTGCGCCGCGCGACGCGCATCATCTCGAGGGAGATGTCGGCGCCTACCGTGGCAATGCGCCGTTGCCGCAGCAGCGGCACCAGACGACCCGTTCCGCACGGCAGGTCGAGGCCCGTCAGAATCGGCGCTCCGCGGCGGGCGGCCTCGGCCAGAGCCCGGTCGACGGCCGCGAGGTCGCGCTGATTTCGTCGGCGGCCGCGCGGGGTCTCGTACCGCCAGGAGTCGTAGCCCTCGGCGATCTCGACGCTGCGGTAGTGCGTCTTGGCCCTCTCGTACGCCGCCGGTCCGGTCATTGCGCCGGATTCTATGCGGCGGCCGCGGGGGATACACTCGCGCCATGAGCGACCGGCCTCCGCGCGAGGAGTTGGAGTTCTTCCGCGACGTCGGGATCACGGAGCTCTACCTGCGCCGGGGCCGAGCCGCGGCGCCTTCTCCCGTCCCGGGCTCCATGCCGAGCCTGCCCGCTCTCGAGGCCTTCCTGGCCGGTTGTCCCCGCTGCAAGCTTTCGAAGACCCGCACGAACATCGTCTTCGGGCAGGGCAGCCCGACCGCCGAGCTCATGTTCGTCGGGGAAGCCCCCGGCCACGACGAAGACGAGCAGGGTGTTCCCTTCGTGGGGCGGGCCGGACAGCTGTTGACCAAGATCATCGAGGCGATCGGGAGAAAGCGCGAGGACGTCTACATCGCCAACGTCCTGAAGTGCCGCCCTCCGAACAATCGCAACCCGGAGGCGGACGAAGTCGCTTCCTGCCGCCCGTTTCTCGCGGAGCAGATCCGCCTCATCTCCCCGAAGGTCCTCGTGACGCTCGGCGGTTTCGCGGCGCAGGCGGTTCTCGAAACCGACGAGTCGATCAGCCGCCTGCGCGGCCGCTGGCAGAGCGCGCATGGCGTCCGCGTCATGCCGACCTTCCACCCGGCCTTCCTGTTGCGCAAGCCCGAGCGCAAGAAGGACGTGTGGGAGGACATGAAGAAGGTGCGCGACTTTCTGTGCCGGCTCCCTAGGGCAGCCGGCCGAAGAAAAGGGGCGGCCCGGAGGCCGCCCCGGTCCGACCGTCCCCCGGCGGCTTGCGTCTAGGGCGACACCACCTTCTCGATCGTCGAAAAGATCGGGAAGTGGCTGGCGGCGCCCATGAAGAAGAGCATCGGGACCGACAACCAGGCATTCGTCCGGGAAGCCAGAAACGCGCGGCGCGCCCAGGCGGCCTGCTCCGCGCGGTGCGGCGGCTCCGGTCTCGGCTGTGGCCTTGGTGGCTGCGATGATCCGCTGCTGGAGCGGCCAGATCACCATCCAGACGTTGAGGAACATGATCGTGCCGAGTCCGCCGCCCACCATGATCGAGAGCGTCCGGCTGCTCGAGCCGGCGTTGCGGGCCATCAGGGCCGTCGCATAGGAGATGAAGAGGACGACGACCGTAATTGCGACGGCGAGCATGCGGCCGTCCTTGAGCGGCCCCCCGGCCACCGAGGCCCGGAAGAGCGCCGCGATCACCGTGAAGGCGATCGACCAGCCCGACGAGGAAATAGACCAGCGGCATGTGGCCCGTGGTCTCACTTCCGACCAGCAGGAAGTAGTAGATGAAGCCCGTCAGCCAGGTCCCCATGGCGCCCCATCGGAACCACCAGAGCGCCTTCGGCATCAGGTTGGGAACGACCTTTCCCTTGGTCGCCGCGTCGAGCTCCTTCTGAAATTTCACGTTGACGAGGTTGAAGAAATACAGCATCCCGATCCACGTGATGCCCGCCAGAAAGTGGAGCCAGCGAAGCAGGAACTGGAAATTCGTCGCAAAATCCTGGGGCCAGGTGAACATCCTTCCTCCTTATGGGCGGGGCGCCGGGAGCGCCCCCGCGAACAACGCGAAACGTCCGACCGATTCTCTCATTGCAGGGGACCCAGGAGGGCCGCCGGCGACATCGCTTCGTCGAGCTCCTCCGGCGTCATGATCTCCTTCTCGAGAAGGACGGTGCGCACCTGCACGCCCCGCGCGACCGCCTCCTTGAACACTTCCGCAGCCCGCGCATAGCCGATCTTCGGAGTGAGCGCCGTGATGACCGATGGAGACTCTTCCAGGTAGAAACGGCACTTCTCCGGGTTGGCCGTGATGCCGTCGACGCACCGCTCGCGCACGACCGGCAGGAAGTTCAAGAGGAGCTGCGGCCCGCGCGTGAGGTTGTGGGCGAGCAGGGGCATCATGACGTTCAAGCTCGAGCTGCCCGGCGCCAACGGCGAGCTGGTTGGCGGCGTCGAAGCCCATCACCTGGAAGCACAGCATGTTCAGGCACTCGAGCAGCGACGGATTGACCTTACCGGGCATGATCGAGGAGCCGGGCTGCACGGCGGGCAGCCGGATCTCGTCGAGCCCCGTGGCCGGCCCGGAGGCGAGCAGGCGCAGGTCGTTGGCGATCCGGGAGAGCTCCTGCGCGAAGGCCCGGAGGGCGGAGGAATAGTCGCCCGCAGCGGCGCGGCTCTGCAGGGCCTCGCGGGGGTCCTTCGCGGGCGTGAGCTTCTCGCCCGTGTCCTCCGAGAGCAGGGCGATCGCCCGCTCCCGAAACCCGGCGAGGCGTGTTCAGGCCGGTGCCCGCGGCGGTGCCTCCGAGGGCGAGCTCGCGCAAGCCGTCGAGGGCGCGCGCCAGGGCGTCCTTGCGGCGCTCCATCGCGGTCGCGAAGGCGCGGAACTCCTGACCGAGGGTGACCGGCACGGCGTCCATCAGGTGGGTGCGCCCGGATTTCACGATGCCGGCGAACTCCTCGCCCTTTCTGGCGAAGGAGCGCTCGAGCCGGCCGACTTCCGCGACGAGCGTCCGTCCCACCGCGAGCGCCGCGAGGTGGAGCGCGGTGGGGAAGGTGTCGTTGGTGGACTGGCCGAGATTGACCTCGTCATTGGGGTTCACGGCCGAGCGGTCTCCGCGGGGCTTGCCCAGAATCTCCGCGGCCCGCCCGGCCAGGACCTCGTTGACGTTCATGTGAAAGGAGGTTCCGGCCCCGGCCTGGTAGACGTCCACGACGAACTGCTCGGCGTACCGGCCGGCCAGCACCTCGTCGCAGGCCTGCGCGATGGCGCGGACCTTCTCCGGGGAGAGGCGCTGGAGCTCGCCGTTGACCCGCGCGCAGGCCTTCTTGATTCGCGCGAAGGCGCGAACCATCTCCGGCGTGGGCGCGCTCTCCCGAGATCGGGTAGTTCTCGACCGCCCGGGATGTCTGGGCGCCCCAGTAGGCGTCGTCCGGAATCTGGCGCACCCCGAGGCTGTCTTTCTCCTGTCTCAGCGAGCCTCCCTTCCCGACGGAAACGGCGCGGAAACATTAGCAGATCGGGGGCCGCCGCCGGCCGCTGCACTAGAATCGCAGCTGGCCGCACCGCCGTGCCGCGCCGGGGATTCGCGTCCGAGCGGAGCGCGCCGCACCCATGAGAGAGCCGAAAGATCCCGAGGTCGCCGCGAGGCTCCGACGCGTGGCCGGACGCGCCCTCCTGCCGGTGCTGATCGCCGGCACGGTGGCTGCCTGCCGCCCGAAGGCCGAGCGGAAGACGCACGGTTCCGGCTCCGGCCATCACGGTGACCGCCGCTCCATCGCCGTCGCAGGCGGCGACGGTCCCGGCGCCGCTACGCCCTGCGCCCGGGCGAGCGCCTCGCCGTCGAAGACTTCCTGCGCCGCCATCCGGAGCTGCGTCCGCCGGAGGACCGCGACCGCCGCGTCTCTCCGTCCGGAGAAGGGGATCTCCGGCACCTCTACGGCGTCTACCACCCGTACTTCGTGCGGGGCGACCTCAACGACGACGGCATCCTGGACTTCGTCATGGCCTTCGTGCGGCGCGAGTCTGCGGAGTCGACGCCCGTGGTTCACCGTCGTGGTGTTCTCGGGCAACGAGCCCGGCGCGGCGGCGGGGTCCGCCTTCGGGCCCGAGACCTTCCTCGAACGCGACATCACCCTGGCCGCCGGAGACATCGCGATCGACCGGGACGCGGTCGTCATCACGCCCGACCTCGAGGACGAGGCGGCCCGCCGCTACCGGTGGGACCCGGCCCGCCGCTCCTACATGTTCGTGCGCGACGACGAGACCGAGTCCGAGCCGCCCGACCTCTCGCGGACGTAGGAGCGTCCATCGGAACTCCTGCCGCTGACGGCGCGACCCTCATCGACCCTTCCGGAGCCGGGCCGAGGCCCGCGCCGCGCCGGTCGTCTCCGTCGCGCTGCCGCTCCCGATCCGGCGCGAGTTCTCCTACCGGGTGCCCGAGGGAATGGCCGACGCCCGCCCGGGGATCGCGCGTGCGCGTTCCGTTCGGGGAGAGGGTTCTCACGGGAGTCGTCACCGGACCCGGACCGGTCGAGGACGCGGACCGCTCCGGATTGCGAGACGTGCTCGAGGTCCTCGACCTGGAGCCGACCTGCACGCCCGAGATGCTCCTGACGGCGGCGCGCGTGGCCGACCGGTTCTTCGTGTCGACGGGAGAGGTCTTGAAGAGCGCGCTTCCGGCGCGGCTCCCGGCCGCCGGCGCCGTGCGGTACCGGCTGACCGAGCGCGGCGCGCTCGGCCGAGGCTCGCCCGCCGGAGCGGCAGGTGCTCGATCGCCTCGTCCGGCGGCGAGTCCGTGCGCGTGACGGACCTGGCCGAGGCGGGCGCGCCAGGAGACGCTGCGGGCGCTCGAGGCGCGGGGCTGGATCCGTCCCGTGTCGTTCGCGCGGGAGCGCCGGCGCCGGATCGACGTCGCCTACGCGCCGGCGAGAATCGAGGCCTCGGAGCGGCGCCGGCTTCTGGGCCGCGGCCGGAAGGGCGCCGAAGCGCTCGAGTTTCTGGAGGCGCTCGGACGGCCCGCGACCGCGGCCGAGGTCCGTTCGCAGACCGGCGCCGGTCCCGCGATCCTGCGCACGCTGGCCGCGCGCGGCCTGCTCGTCGCCTTCGAACAGGAAAGCCGCCCGGAGGCGGCGGGCTGGCCGGCCGCGGACGGGCCTCCGGGCCGCGTGATCGCGCTCACGGCAGAACAGGCGGCGGCCGAAAAGGCGATCGCCGACGCGATCCGCGAGCGCCGGCCCCTGGCGGCGCTGCTGGAGGGCGTGACCGGCAGCGGCAAGACCGAGGTCTACCTGCGGGCGATCGCCGCGACGCTCGCGATCGGGCGCGGCGCCGTGTGGCTCGTGCCCGAGATTTCGCTCACGCCCTTTTTCGCGCGGGAGTTGTCCCGGCTCTTCGGGGATCGCGCCGCGGTCTGGCATTCCGCCCTGTCCGAGCGGGAGCGGGCCGAGGCCTGGGCCCGCGTGCGTGACGGCCGGGCGCGCGTCGTGATCGGACCCCGCTCCGCGGCGTTTGCTCCGGTGGAGGATCCCGGGCTCTTCGTGGTCGACGAGGAGCACGACGCTTCCTACAAGCAGCGCGAGGCGCCGCGGTACGACGCCCGGGAGGTCGCCGCGATCCGCGCGCGCGCCGCCTCCGCCGTTCTCGTCTTCGGCTCCGCCACGCCGTCGGTCGAGGCGTACCACGCCGCCCGCGAAGGGCAGGCTCACGCTGCTCGAGCTCACGGCGCGCGTCGAGAATCGCGGAGCTTGCCGACGCGTCGAGATCGTGGACCTGCGCCGCGAGAAGGCCCTCCCCGAGGAGAAGGGCGTGCCCCTGTTCTCCGCGCCGCTCGTCGAGCGCCTGCGGGCGGTCTTCGACGCCGGAGAGCAGGCCATCCTTCTGCAGCCGCGGCGCGGCTTCGCTCCGATGCTTCTCTGCCGCGAGTGCGGGTTCGACTTCCGCTGCGCGCAATGCAGCGTCAGCCGCACGGTTCATGACCGGGGGCGCGCGCTGGTCTGCCACTACTGCGGCGAGCGGAGCGGGCGGCCGGAGCGCTGCCCCGATTGCGCCGGCGCGCTGCTGGAGGCGATCGGGGCGGGCACCGAGCGGGTCGCCGACCGGTTTGCCGGGCTCTTCCCGGGTGTGCCGTACGCGGTCCTGGACCGCGACACGGCGCGCCGCCGCGGGGCCGCGGCGGTCCTGCAGGAAATGGCGTCGGGAAAGGTCTCCTGCCTGATCGGAACGCAGATGGTCGCCAAGGGGCACGACTTCCCGCGGGTGACGGCCGTCGGCGTCCTCTCGGCCGACACGCTGCTGAACTTCCCCGACTTCCGTTCCGCCGAGAAGACCTACCAGCTGGTCGCGCAGGTGTCGGGCCGCTCCGGCCGCGGGCGAATCGCCGGGAACCGTCCACGTCCAGACCTTCCACCCGCAGCACCCCGCGATCCGCATGGCGGCCGCGCACGACCTTCACGGATTCGCCGCGCAGGAGCTCGAGTTCCGGCGGGCCTTCTTCTACCCTCCGTTCTCCGAGCTCGCGGCCGTGCTCGTTTCCTCGACCGACCGCGACCGGGCCGAACGCGCCGCGGCGGCGATCGGGGCGTCCTTCCGGAGCCTCGCCCGGAGCCCTGCGCCTCTCGGGTCCGGCCCCCGCTCCGGTCGAGCGGATCCAGGGCCGGTGGCGGTTTCAGATCCTGGTGCGGGCCGCCGACCGCCGCCGGGTCGTGGCCGCGCTGGAAGCGGCCATCCCGGAGCGCCCGCCCGCGGGCACCCGCGTCGACGTGGACGTCGACCCGCAGGACCTGCTCTAGAACGGGCCGGCGGGCAACGCCGGTACAATCAGACCGTGAACTCCGAAGACGGCCACTTCGAAGAGCCGATCCTGAAGCTGCGGCGCCGGATCGAGGAGCTGTCCGCCCTTCCCGACGACGCCTCCCACCGGCGGGAGATCGAGAAGCTGCGCGAGAAGCTGGAGCGCGTCGCCCGCGAGATCTACGGCAACCTGACGCCGTGGCAGAAGACGCTCGTCGCGCGGCATCCGGCGCGGCCCTATGCCCTGGACTACATTCAGGCCCTCGCCACCGACTTCCGCGAGCTTGCCGGCGACCGGAAGTTCGCCGACGATCCGGCCATCGTGGCCGGGTTCGGATCCTTCCGGGGACGACCCGTGGCCATGCTCGGCCACCAGAAGGGGCGCGACACGAAGGAAAAGGTCCGCCGAAACTTCGGGATGCCGCGCCCCGAGGGATTCCGAAAGGCCCTCCGCGTGATGCAACTGGCCGAGAAGTTCCGGCGGCCCATCCTGACCTTCGTCGACACGGCCGGCGCCTATCCGGGCATCGACGCCGAGGAGCGCGGCCAGGCCGAGGCGATCGCCACGAACCTGCGCGAGATGGCGGGATTTCACGTTCCCATCATCGTGACGGTGACCGGGGAAGGGGGCTCGGGCGGAGCGCTCGCGCTCGGGATCGGCGACCGCGTCCTGATGCTCGAGCACGCGATCTACTCGGTGATCTCTCCGGAGGGGTGCGCGGCGATCCTGTGGAAGGACGCCTCGCGCAAGAAGGAGGCCGCCGAAGCGCTGAAGCTGACGGCCGGCGACCTGGTCGAGCTCGGCGTGATCGACGAGGTGGTTCCCGAGCCTCCCGGGGGCGCGCACGCGGACCCGGCCGGCGCCGCGGCGGCCGTCGGCGAGGCGGTCGGGCGTCACCTCGCGGAGGTTCTCGACCTGACCCCCGAAGAGCGGCGCGAGCGGCGATACCGGAAGCTCCGAGCCCTCGGGCGCTTCGAGACGGCGACGGCTTAGGCGGGAGGATCGGACACGAATCGTCCCAGGCCTCCGGGAGACTGCTCCGCATGAGCACCTGGACGATCGCGCCGGCACCGCCTGCGGCGGATTCGCTCGCGGCCAGTGCGGGGCTGCCGCCGGACGATCGCCCGGCTCCTGGCCCGCCGCGGGGTCACGACGCCCGGCGAGGCGAGCGAGTTCTTCCGCCCGGATCCCGCCCGGCTGCACGACCCCCTGCTGCTGAAGGGCGTCGCGGAGGCGGCGGACATCCTGACCCGGGCCGTCGGCGCGCGGAAGGCGTGTCGTCGTCTTCGGCGACTACGACGTGGACGGCGTCACGGCCGTCGCGCAGCTGCGGGCGTCGCTCTCGCGCGCCGGGGCGGACGCGGTGGCGTTTCTCCCGCACCGGCTCAAGGACGGCTACGGCCTGAAGCCCGAAACCGTGCGCCGTGTCCTCGCCGAGCACAAGCCCGCGGTCATCGTCACCGTGGATTGCGGAATCACGGCGCTCGAGGGAGTGGCCTGCGCGCGCGCCGCGGGCGTCGACGTGATCGTCACCGACCACCATCTGGTCGGCGAGCAACTGCCCGACGGCGCCGTCGTCGTCAACCCGCGGCAGCCCGGTTGCGCCTACCCGTACAGGGAACTGGCGGCCTGCGGCATCGCGTTCAAGCTGGCGCTGGCCGTCGCCGACCGGGCGGGGTTTCGCCTCGCCCCGGAGTCCCTCCTGCGAGCGGCCTGCCTCGGCACCATCGCCGACCTCGTGCCCCTGACGGGAGAGAACCGCTTGATCGCCGCGGCGGGACTCGCGGCCCTGGCGAACCCGCGCGCTCCGGGCCTGGCGGCCCTGCTGCGGGAATCCGGCGTCGCCGCGGGCGTTGCGCCGGAGGCGGAGGACATCGCCTTTCGCGTCGCCCCGCGATTGAACGCCGCGGGACGGCTCGACACGGCCGAGCTCGCCCTCTCGCTCTTCGAGGAACGGGACCCCGATCGGGCGGCCCGCGTGGCACGCGAGCTCTCGGCGCGCAACGCCGAGCGGCAGACGATCGAGCGGCGTGTGACCCGTGAGGCGCGCGAGCGGATCGAAGCGTCGGACGACCGGGGCCGCGCCGTCATCGTCGAAGGCGATCCGCAATGGCACCGCGGCGTGCTCGGCATCGCCGCGTCGCGCCTGGCGCGCGAGTACCACCGGCCGGTTCTCCTGTTCGGCTTCGACGGCGACCGGGCCGTGGGGTCCGGCCGGAGCATTCCGGGAGTCGCCCTGCACGACACGCTCCAGGGCCTCGCCTCTTTCTTCCACGAGTTCGGAGGTCACGACCAGGCCGTAGGAGGGGCCCTGCCGGCGGCGCGATTCGAGGAGTTCCGGGAGGCCGCCCGGGCTCACTTCGCCGCGAGTGTCCCGCCCGAGACGCTGACGCGCGTCGAAGAGGCCGAGCTCGAGTTGCCGCTGGAGGGGGTCACGACGGAATTGATGGACCACCTGCGGCGGTTCGAGCCTCACGGCATGGGAAATCCGCGGCCGGTCTTCTATTGTGCGGCGACCGCGATGGAACGCGACGTCCGGGCGCTCGGAGAGCGCGGCGTGGCCGGACGCCTGTCCCGCGGCGGCCCGCCGCTGCCCTTCCTGTCGTGGGCGCCGGAGACGCTGGCGCCCCTACGCCGCGCGGGGGGCCCGATCGAGATCCAGTACCGCCTGCAACGGGGCCGCTCCGGCGGCGTCGAGGCGGAAATCCTCGCCGCGCGGCCGTCCGGAGCCGCAAACTCCCAGGCCGCGGCGCCGTTGCTGGCGGGGGTCGCCGCTCGATGAACCGCGCGCGCCCTCGAGATCGCCCTGATCGCTTTCGGCGTCGCGTTTTTTGCTTTCGTCGTGGTCTCTTTCCGCCCCGGAAGCCGGCCCGGCTCCCGGCGTCCCGCCGCCGGTGACGTGCCGGCGGCTCGCGACGCCGGGCCCGCCACGACGCTCTCCTCGGGATTCGACTTCACCGAATCGGTCGCCGGAAAGCCGCTCTTCCGCATCAAGGCCGAGAAGACGGCCGGGTTTGGAGCAACGTCGGTTGCGGGCGTGGCGCCAGAGCTCTATGCCGGCGAAGGCGTGGCGTTGACGCTCTATCCCGACGATGGCGAGCCCGTCACGATCCACTCGGAGAAGGCCGAGTACGACGCGCGCACGCGCGGCGCGAAGCTCGAGGGCAACGTGCGCTGGACGGACGGCAAGGGAGCGCTGGCGGAGACGGAGCGGGTCTTCTTCCGGCTCGCGGAGCGCGCCGTCGACATTCCCGGCGCGGTGCACTTTTCGCCGCGCCGGCTACGATCTGAACGCGAAGTCGGGCCGGTACGACGCCGTCGGCCGCGTCCTCGCCCTCTCGGGCCCGATCCAGGGGTCGGGGGACAGGCGCCGCGACCGGGCCCCTTTCGACGCTGACCGCCGACTCCGCCCTCTACCGCAAGGAGGAGGGGCTCGTCGAGCTCTCGGGTCACGTGCGCGCCTCCTCGGGGGAGGGGGACCGGCTCGAGAGCGACCGGCTCGCCCTGAAGCTCGGCGAACCCGGCGCAGCGACTGACTTCGGCGCGGGCCAGCGGGAACGTCCATGGTTCGATCGGCGGCCGGCGGCTGCCGGGAGCGCCGGGAGCGTCCAGCCCGTACGGAGGCGATGAGGCGGTGTTCTTCTTCGACGCGGAGGGCGGGCTCAAGAGCCTGACCCTGTCCGGGTCCCCGGCGTCGGCCGAGCAGGGGAGCCGGAAGATCACGGCTCGGACGATCGACCTCGACTTCTCCGATCGCCGGCTCACGAGCGCGCGGGCGCGGGGCGAGGTGGCCGTCGCCGTCGGGTCCGATCGCGCGACGTCGGAGACCGGCGAGATGACGTTCACCGAGGAGGGTTCCATCGAGGCGCTGACGCTGTCCGGGCACGTGCGCCTGGACGGGGCAGAACCGCTCCGCCCGCGCCGACCGGGCCGTGGAGGTTCCGGGCCGCGACGTCTGGATCCTGACCGGCGACGCAAGGTCCTCGGCGGCCGTCGAGCAGACGGGCTCTCGCGTCTCGGCGCCGCGCATCGAGATCGACGACCGCGGGAAAGTCGTCCGCGCGGAAGGGGGCGGCGTCCGGTCGGTCCTGGCGCCCTCGCGCGAGGCGCGGGCCAACGCCACGATCGTCGGCGATCCCTCGCGCCCGACCTTCGGGAAGGCCGATCGGATGGTGTTCGACCAGACCGCGCGGACGGCCACGCTCTCGGGCGGCGCGGCGCTCTGGCAGGGAGCCTCCTCCCTCTTCGGCCGCGACGTGACCTTGAACGACCTCGAACGCTCCGTCGTGGCCACCGGCGACGTGCGCGCGATCCTCGCGTCCGACCCCTCGGCGCCGCCGGCGGAGAGGCACCCGACCGTCCTGACGGCCGGCCGCCTGATCTATCGGGAGGGGGCAGCCGGCGCCGAGGCGAGCCCGGCCACCGTTGCCCTGGACGGGAACATGACGGCCGTGCGGGGTCCGTGGAAGACGAGCGGGAAGTCCGGGACGCTCTGGCTCGGCAAGGACCGGAAGGCCGAGAAGCTCGAGATCTCGGGCAACGTCGCCCTGGCCGACGCGGCCACGGGGCGCACCGGGCAAGGCGAGCACGCCATCGACTTTCCCCGCGAGGGGCGCACGATCCTCGAGGGATCTCCCGCCCGCGTCAGCGACCGCGAGGGCAACCGCGTGGCGGGCGCGACCTTGACGATCACGGAGCACGGGCGTAGGGTCGAGGTCACCGCCCCGGAAGGGGGCAAGACCGAAACCGTTCACCAGACGCGGCGAGATCGATGAGCAGCGCCGAGCCCCCCTTCCTGCCACCCGTGCTCGCGGCGGAGGGCTTGCTCAAGTCCTACGCGGGGCGCGCGGTCGTCAACGGCGTTTCGTTCGAAATCGCGGCGGGCGAGATCGTGGGGCTGCTCGGCCCCAACGGCGCCGGCAAGACGACGACGTTCGCGATGGTCGTGGGACTGGTTCGACCCGACCGCGGCGTCGTCCGATTGGGCGAACGGGATCTGACCCCCCTTCCGATGTACCGGCGCGCGCGCGCCGGGATCTCCTACCTGCCGCAGGAGCCTTCCGTGTTCCGGAAGATGACCGTCGAGCAGAACCTGCTCGCGATCCTCGAGACGCTCGACCTCTCGCCCGGCGAGCGCCGGGCAGCGGGCGGACGCGCTCCTGTCCGAATTCGGGCTGGAGGCCGTGCGCGGCAACCGCGCCTACTCCCTCTCGGGAGGGGAGCGCCGGCGGGTGGAGATCGCCCGGAGCCTCGTCGTATCGCCGTCGTTTCTCCTGCTCGACGAGCCCTTCGCCGGAATCGATCCGCTGGCGGTGCTGGACATCCAGGCCATCGCCCGGCGCCTCGCGGCGAGCGGGATCGGCGTCCTGGTGACCGACCACAACGTGCGGGAGACTTTGAGCATCGTCGACCGGGCCTATATAATTCACGATGGTCAGATCCTGAGGGCAGGCACGCCCCTTGCTCTGTCGAGCGACGCCGTCGTCAAGAAGATCTATCTCGGTGAGTCTTTCCAGCTGAAGTAGGCATCGGTTTCTTCGAAATGGCCCTCGAACAAAAACTCAGCCTCCGGCTCTCCCAGCGGCTCGTCATGACGCCGTCGCTGCAGCAGGCCATCAAGCTGCTGCAGATGTCCAAGCTCGAGCTCGAAGAAGTCCTCACGCAGGAGATGGTCGAGAACCCGCTGCTGGAGGAAGAGCAGGAAGAGGCGCCCGGACCCGAGGAGGCCCGGGAGGCCGCCGCCGAGGCCCCCGCGCCGACCCCCGGCCCGGCGGAGGCGGCCGCGCCGAAGGAAAAGGACTCGTTCGAGGAGATCGACTTCGATTCCTATTTCGAGGAGTACCTCGACAGCGCCTACAACCCTCGCCAGTACGAGGAGAGCGAGGCCGTTCCCCTGGAAAACACGCTCTCGAGCCCCCCGGGCCTGCAGGAGTACCTGAGCTGGCAGCTCTCGATGTCCGATGCGCCCGCGCCGGTGCGCGAGATCGCCACCTACCTGATCGGGAACATCGACGAGGACGGCTACCTGAGGGCGACCCGGGACGAAATCCGCGCGGCCGGTTTCGCGAACGAAGAGGAGACGGAGGCGGCGCTCTCCCTGGTGCGCTCGTTCGATCCTCCGGGCATCTGCGCCTCCGACCTTCCCGACTGCCTGATGCTGCAGATCCGGGCGATCGGCATCGAGAATCCGCTGATCGAGAAGATCATCACGGAACACTGGCCGGAGTTCCTGAACCGGCAGTTCGCGCCGCTCGCGCGGACCCTGGGTGTCGGGATGTCGCAGCTGCAGGCGGTCGTCGAGATCATCAAGAACCTCGAGCCCAAGCCCGGGCGCAAGTACTCGACCGAACGGACGATCTACGTCGAGCCCGACGTCGCGGTCCGAAAGGTCGGCGACGAGTACGTGATCCAGTTGAACGAGGACGGGCTGCCGAAGCTGCGCATCTCGGCGGCCTACCGCCGCATGCTGCGGGGCGGGAACGGGGCGATCGGAGAGGAAGCGGCGACGTACCTGAAGGACAAGATGCGCTCGGCCGTCTGGCTCATCAAGAGCCTCGACCAGCGCCAGCGGACGATCTACAAGGTGGCCGATTCGATCGTGCGCCACCAGCGCGCCTTCCTCGACAACGGCATCGAGCACCTGCGGCCACTCGTCCTGCGCGACGTCGCCAACGACATCGGGATGCACGAGTCGACGGTCTCCCGCGTCGTGTCGAACAAGTACATCCACACGCCCCGGGGCATCTATCCGATGAAGTACTTCTTCCACAGCGGCATCGACTCGTCCACCGGCGACGACGTGTCGTCCCTCTCGATCAAGAGCAAGATCGCGCGCATCATCGGGGATGAGGACACCCGGCGGCCGCACTCCGACGCCCGCATCATGCAGCGGCTGCGGGCGGAAGGGATCCAGATCGCCCGCCGCACCGTGGCGAAGTATCGGGAGGAGCTCCGGATTCCCTCTTCATCACAGCGCAAACAGAGCTTCTGAGCGGGAAGGGAGGAAGCATGGCGGTCGAATGCACGGGTCGCAACGTCCAGGTCGCGCCCTCCGTCCGAGAACTCGCCGAAGAGCGCACGCAGCGGCTCGAGAGGCACCTGGGAGGCCCGGCCCGGGTCCGGGTCGTCCTTTCGCACGAGAAGCACCGGTTCGGGGCGGAGATCATCGCCACCCACCGGCGCCGGCGCTGGAAGGCCCAGGAAGAGACGGCGGACCTCCGGGCGGCCGTGGCCCTTGCTTTCGAGAAGATCGACGCCCAGGCCAAGCGGGATACCGAGAAGCTTCGCGACCGCAAGCACCGGGCACCGGCGCCGGCCTGGCGCATGGACGTTCTGTCCGGAACCTCCTTCGGGCGCTCGGCGCCGGCCGGTTCGGAGGAGAATCGCATCGTGCGCACCGACCGGCTCCCCATCAAGCCCATGAGCGTCGAAGAGGCCGCCATGCGCATCGAGCGCTCGAGCCAGGAGTTCCTCGTGTTCCGCGACTCTTCGACCGAGAAGATCTGCGTGCTGTACAAGCGCCGCGACGGCGACTTCGGCCTGATCGTGCCGGAATGCTGAGAACCCGGCGCCGGGAGCGGCCGTGAGCGCGGGACTCCTCCCGGGGCCCGTGGACCCCCGGCTGGTGTTCCCGTTCCTGCGGGCCCGGTCTCTCGATGCGGTGCTTCTGGAAATGGCGGAGAACCTCGGCGCCGCCGGTGTCATCCGCGAGCCGATGGAGCTTGCCGAGCGCCTGCGCCAGCGCGAGCGCGACGGTTGCACGGGTCTGGGCGGCGGCATCGCCTTCCCCCATTGCCGCCTCGAAGGGCTTCCCGACGTCGTCCTGTCCGTGGGAGTCTCCGGAAGAAGGCATCGACTTCGGAGCGGCGGACGGCATCCCGATCCGGCTGCTCTTCCTGCTCCTCTCGCCCAAGGAGGCTCCGGCCCTGCACCTGCAGGCGCTCGCGCGGTTGACGCGCCTGGTCCGAACGCCGGGGCTCGTCGAGCAGCTCGAGCAGGAGGCGTCGGCGGAAGGGATCGCACGGGCCCTGCGGGAGGCGGAGGCGGCGAGCGCCGCGCTGAGGACCGCGTGAGCCCGACGGAGACGCGTGCCGCGCACCTCCAAGCTCACCGCGGAGATCCTCCGCTCGCCGTTGCTCGAGGATCTCGAGATGCGGGTCGTGGCGGGGGAGTCGGGATTCCGCCGTCCCGTGATCGTGGGGAAGGATCCAGCGGCCCGGGCTCGCCTTCGCGGGATTCCTCGCCTTCATCAAGCCGGGCCGGATCCAGATCCTCGGGGAGAGCGAGCTCCACTACCTCGACACGATGGCGGCCGACGTCCGCGGGCGAGCGGATCGCCGCGATCTGCCGGCTGCCCGTCGCGGCGTTCGTCGTCACGAAGGGGCAGGCGGTGCCGGAGGACCTGGCCCGCGAGTGCCGTGCCCAGCAGATGCCCGCTGCTCGTCTCGGGCCAGACCACGTCCGTCGTCATTCAGTCCATCACGCGCGTGCTCGAGGACGAGCTCGCGCCGACGACGACCGTGCACGGCGTGCTCGTGGACGTCTACGGCATGGGCGTTCTGCTCATCGGGGACTCGGGCATCGGAAAGAGCGAATGCGCGCTCGACCTCATCCAGCGCGGGCACCGCCTCGTGGCGGACGACGTCGTGGAGATCCGCAAGTACCCCAACGGCTCGCTCGTCGGCCGCGCGGCGGAAATGATCCGCTACCACATGGAGCTGCGGGGCATCGGGATCATCAACATCAAGCACCTCTTCGGCGTTTCCGCGGTGCGGGCCTCCAAGTCGATCGAGCTCGTGATCGAGCTGCAGCGCTGGGATCCGACCCGCAAGTACGACCGGCTCGGGATCGACGGCCAGACCTACGCGATCCTCGACCGGCCGCGCCCCTTCATGACGCTGCCCGTCGCATCCGGCCGCAACCTCGCGCTCTTGATCGAGATCGCGGCGCGCAACGAGCTGCTGAAGCAGCAGGGCTACGACGCGGCGAAGGAATTCGCGCTCAAGGTCGACGAGCAGATCGCGCGAAACGCCAAGGCGCCGGAGCCGCGCGGATGAGCGCCCCGGCTCCGGCCAAGGGCGTGCCGGAAAGCCTCGTCATCGTCACGGGCCTCTCCGGGTCGGGCAAGAGCTACGTCAACAAGTGCCTCGAGGACATGGGGTACTTCTGCGTCGACAACCTGCCGCTGGAGCTCGTCCTGCCGCTGCTCGATCACGTCTCGGCGCGCCTGGTGGGCGTGATCCTGGACGTGCGCAATCCCGGATTTGCGGCGCGCTTTCCGGAGATCCTGTCCCGGGCCCGGCAGCGCTGTCCCGGCACGCGGCTCGTCTTCCTCGACGCCTCGGAAGAGTCTCTCATCCGGAGATTCTCCGAAACCCGGCGCCCCCATCCCCTCGCGGGAGACAGCTCGCTTCTGGCCGCGCTGCGCAACGAGCGCGAGATGTTGAAGGACGTGCGCGCCGTCGCCGACGTGGTCGTGGACACGTCGGCCCTGACCGTCCACGAGCTCCGGTCCGTCATCCAGAAAGCGTTCGTGGGCGACCCGAGCCGCGCGCGGATGGTCATCTCGGCCACCTCGTTCGGCTACAAGTTCGGCACGCCGCACGACGTCGATCTGCTCTTCGACGTCCGTTTCCTGGCCAATCCCCATTTCGTCCCGGAGCTCAAGGGCAAGACCGGCCTCGACCCGGCCGTCGCCGCCTACATCGAGCAGGATCCGGAGACGGGTGCGTTCCTTTCCCGGCTGACCGATTTCCTCGACTACCTCGTGCCCCGGTTCGAGGAGGAGCGCAAGAGCTACCTCTCGATCGGCATCGGCTGCACGGGCGGCAAGCATCGGTCCGTCTACATTGCCGAGAGGCTCGCCGAAATCCTCAAGCAAAAAGGGTTCCCCGTGCGTGTGTCTCACCGGGACGCGACCCGGGAGTGACGTCCGCGCCGGCGCCGGCCCGCCGGCCTTAGAATCGCAGATCCATGATCGGCATCCTTCTGGTGACCCACGGCCGCCTGGCCGAAGAGTTGCGCGCGGCGGCCCTCACCATCCAACCCGACATTTCCGGCATCGTCGCCGTGGCCCTCGAGTGGAAGGAGACCGGTGAGGACGCCCGTGAGCGGATCGGCGAGGGCCTGGCCCGCGCGGACCAGGGGGAGGGGGCCGTCATCCTGACCGACATGTTCGGCGGCACCCCGACCAACCTGACGCTTTCCTTTCTGGAACGCGATCGCGTGGAGATCGTCACGGGGGTCAATCTCCCGATGGTCCTGAAGTGCGCCGCGCTGCAGCGAACGGTCCACTCGGTGGCGGAGATCGCGCACCTGGCGCGCGACCGCGGCCAGCGGTCGATCTACGTGGCCTCGGACCTGCTCGCCGACGAGCGCGCGGCCGCGGCCGATTCCGTCGGAGAGGGCGAAGACCGTCCGGCCGGCGCGCGGGAAACGCCGTGATCCAGCGCGAGATCGCCATCCGGAACCGCCTGGGGCTCCACGCCCGCGCGGCCGCGAAATTCGTCCAGACCGCCAGCCGCTTCAAGTCTGCCGTGAAGGTCCGCAAGAACGGGGAAGAGGTCGACGGGAAGAGCATCCTCGGCATCCTGCTGCTGGCGGCTTCGCAGGGAACGCGGATCATCGTCTCGGTGACGGGAGAGGACGAGGCGGACGCCCTGGCGGCCGTCGAGGACCTGGTCTCCCGCAGCTTCGACGAGGGGGAATGAGGGGGAATTGGTGATTTGTGAATTGTAATTTGTGATCGTCCGGAGCAATTCGGAGATCACCGATCACCAACTGCAAATCCTCAATCACCAATGCTCCAGGGCCTCTCCGTTTCTCCGGGAATCGCGGTCGGCCGCGCGGTCGTGGCGCGCTTCAACGGCATGGCCACGTTTCGCCGGACCGTCTCTCCCGCCGACTTCGAAGAGGAAGAGCGGCGCCTGCGCCGCGCGGCCCGAAAGGCGAGCGAAAGCCTGCGCGGACATTCCACCGGCGACGGGGGCGGCATCGGACCGGAGCTGTCGGCCATCCTCGAGGCTCATGCCCTGATCGCCTCCGACGAAACCTTCCTTTCGGCCGTCATCGAAAGGATCGAGCGCGAGCGGGTCAACGTGGAGTGGGCCCTGGCCGACGCCGCGGCGGCCTTCGGGGAGCGGCTCGCCCGGGCGGACTCGAGCGCGATGCGCGAACGCGCGGCCGACATCTCCGACGTCGCGCGCGAGATCGCCCGCAATCTCCCGCGGGGAGGACCGGCGGCGCCGCGGGAACTGCCGCGCGGCTCGATCCTCGTGGCCGACGACCTCTCGCCGGCCGACGCCGCGCGCCTGGACCCCCGGCGGGTGCGCGGGATCGCGCTCGAGCGGGGCGGGCCGACGTCGCACGCGACGATCATCGCGCGCTCTTTCGGCATGCCGGCGATCGTGGGCGTGCCTGGTCTGTGCGCCGCCGTCGCTCCGGACCGCCCCATCGTCGTGGATGCCGACCGCGGCGTCGTGGACGTCGCGCCTTCGAAGGAGCGGCTGCGCCGGAGCCTCGTTCGCGCTCGGGAGGGACGGGACCGCAGCCGGCGCCTGCGCGCCCGCACGTCCAAGGCCGCCGTCACTCAGGACGGCGTGCGGATCACGGTGCGGGCCAACCTCGAGCTTCCCGAGGAGGTGCCCGCGCTCGAGCGGTACCACGCGGAGGGGGTCGGGCTCTTCCGTTCGGAGTTCCTCTACCTGAAGGTCGCTCCGGCCGTACCGGGCATCGAGGAGCAGCGCGCCGCCTACGAACAGCTGCTCGAGGCCGCGGGGGCGCACCCGGTGGTCGTCCGCACCTACGACCTCGGCGGGGAAAAGGGGATCGGCCCGGTGCGGGGGGAGAATCCGGCCCTGGGCCTGCGGGGCCTGCGTTACTGCCTGGCCAATCCGGAGCTCTTCGAAAACCAGCTGACCGCGCTCTGCCTCGCCGCGCGGCGCGGCGACCTTCGGATCCTGCTGCCGATGGTGACCTCGCTCTCGGAGCTGCGCGCCGCCCGCCGTCACCTCGCGCGCGCCGCGTCCGTGGCGGGGCTCGCGAAGCTGCCGCCGCTCGGCATCATGGTGGAGGTGCCCTCGGCGGCCCTCCTGGCCGATCGGCTGGCCTCGGAGTCGGATTTCTTCTCCATCGGCACCAACGACCTGGCCCAGTACGGACTGGCGGTCGACCGGGCAAACCCCGAGGTGGCGGCCCTCTACCAGCCCCTGCACCCGGCGATCCTCCGGATGATCCGATTCGTGTGCGCGGCCGGAGCGGCGCAGCAGCGGCCCGTTTCGGTGTGCGGCGAGCTGGCGTCAGACCCGATCGGGATCGGCGTTCTGCTCGGGCTCGGGCTCACGGAGCTCTCGGTGACGCCGATCGCGATCGGGAGCGTCAAGGAACAGATCGGTTCGATCGACACGGCGCGCGCGGCGGCGCTGGTCGAGAAGGCCCTCGCCGCGGCCGACGCGGCGGAGGTCGAGGACCTCTTCCGGAGGAAATCATGAGGCGCGTTCCGAAACCCTGGGGCCACGAGCTGATCTTTGCCGAGAACGAGCGCTACGCGGGGAAGATCCTGCACATCGATCCGGGGCATTGCCTTTCGCTGCAGTACCACGAAAAGAAAGACGAGACGCTGTATGTTCTTTCGGGTGAGGTGTACCTTCTCGTCGAGGTGGATGGAGCGATGCAAGAGCTCAAGCTCGGACGCGGGGAGACGTACCGGATCCTTCCGGGAGTCCGCCATCGGATGCGCGCCGAGGCCGTCTGCGAGCTCGTGGAGGTGTCCTCGCCGGAGCTGACCGACGTCGTTCGGTTGGAGGACGCCTACGGCCGGAAAGGGACGACCGAGCCTTGAAGCGAGAAGCCTCACTCGCCGCCTGGGCCCTGCTTCGCGGCCGCGTCCGCGCTGGCGACGACGACGCCCACGCCCACTCCGACGACACCCGCGAGGCTCTCGGGCGGATTCGGCCGGCCCCAGGCCACACCGGTCGCGACCGCGCCCGCCAAGGGCCAGTCGCTGACGGACGTCGTCCGGGCGGCTTCGGAAACGCGCCAGGGAGCCGCCGAGGCTCCGAAGTCCGGCGGCGTGTCCATCAACAACAAGAACCTCGTCACCGATCCCAATCGCGGGCGCCTGACCACCTGGCAGGCGACGCCGCATCCGACAGGCCGCGCGGCGCCGGGCGGCGCGGCGGGCAAGACGACTCCGGCAGCGGAGGCTCCGACGCCGGCGCCGACTCCGGATCCTGCGGAAGGCGAGGAGGCGAAGTGGCGGGAGATTGCCAGCCGCGCGCGGCAGCGCGTCGCGGACCTGAAGGATCGCGTCGCGCGCCTGGACGCCGAGACGAAAAAGCTCGAGAGCGACTTCTACGCCTGGGACGACGGCCAGTACCGCGACAACGTGATCAAGCCCGCCTGGGACAAGAAACGCGAGGAACTCGAAACCGCCCGGCGCGACCTCGAAGGGGCCGAGCGGGACCTCGCCGAGCTTCCCGACCGGGCCCGCAAGGCCGGGGCCCTGCCCGGCTGGATCCGGGAGTGACGATGCTTCCAGTCGTCGCAAACCAAAGGCATGAAGGGACTTGCGGGTCGTCCGCGGGCACCTACCGCGTGGAAACCTGGGGATGTCAGATGAACGTTCTCGACGGCGAGCGCATGGCCGGTCAGCTCGAGGGGCTCGGGCTGCGCGCCGCCGGCGAGGGAGCGGCCGCGGATGTCGTGATCCTCAACACGTGCGCGGTCCGGGAGAAGGCGGAGGCCAAGGTCTACAGCGCCCTCGGGGTCCTCGGGTCGCGAAAACGTGAGCGGCCGGAACTGGTGATCGGCGTCACCGGCTGCGTGGCGCAGGTCGAAGCGGACGAGATCCTCGATCGGGCGCCCTGGGTGGACTTCGTCCTGGGAACAGGCCAGGTCGAGACCCTCGCCGCGGCCGTCGAGAGGGTCCGCGGAGAGAGGACCCGGTTTTCGGCGCTGGAGCTGCCCGTCGAGTCTCCCGTGTACCAGTTCCGGCAAATCACCCGCGGCTCGCGATTCCAGGCGTATGTCACCGTCATCGAGGGCTGCGACCAGTTCTGCACGTTCTGCATCGTCCCCTTCACCCGCGGCCGCGAACGCAGCCGCGGGGCACGGGAGATCCTGGAGGAGCTCGCGCACCTCTGCGATCGGGGATACACCGAGGCGACCCTGCTCGGCCAGACGGTCAACGCCTACCAGGACCCGGAAGAGGGGTTCGGCCTGGGCGAGCTGCTCCGGCGGGCGGCCCTCGTGCCCGGTCTCCGGCGCCTGCGCTTTCTGACCTCGCACCCCGGGCTCGTCGACGAAGCCATGGTGCGAGGCGCTGGCCTCGGGCGGCGTGATCGCCCCTTACCTGCACCTTCCCGCCCAGTCCGGATCCGATCGGATCCTCTACCGGATGAAGCGCCGGTACGACGCGGCCGCCTATCGGGAGACGGTCCGGCGCATCCGCCGGGAGGTCCCGGAGGTCGCGATCTCCTCGGACTTCATCGTCGGTTTCCCGGGGGAGACGGAGGCGGATTTCGAGGCGACCCTCGGCCTGGTGGCGTCGGTGAGATTCGAGAGCCTCTTCGCCTTCCGGTACTCGCCCCGCCCCGGAACCGCGGCCGCTCGCTGGGGGAGGGATTCCGAGATCCCCGAAACGGTCTCCGCCGATCGGCTGGCGCGCCTGCTGGCGCTCCAGGAGGGGATCCAGTCGGAGATCAACCGGTCCCTGGAAGGGACGGCAGTTCCAGGTCCTGATCGAGGGTGCGGATCGCAAGGGCCTCGCCCGCGGGCGCACGCCCTGCAACCGCATCGTGCACATCGCAGGAGCGGCGCACATCGGGCCGGGCTCCTACGTCCGGGTGCAGATCGAGCGCGGACTGCCCAACTCCCTCCTCGGCCGCCTGTCGGAGGCCCCGACTGGAGAGGATTTGGGCGAAAGGGTCGCGGCAGGCTAGCCATGGCGATGGTCAAAATGGAGATCAAGGGCCTCCTGATGGATCCGGTTTCCAACATGCCCGTCGTGATCCTGCGCGACGCCGAGGATGGCCTCTTCCTCCCGATCTGGGTGGGCCTCTTCGAGGCCAACGCGATCGCCCTCGAAATGGAGAAGGTCTCGACCCCCCGGCCCATGACCCATGACCTGCTTCGCAACGTGCTGGCGGAGCTCGAGGCGCGGGTGGAACGCGTGGTGATCAACGAGCTCAAGGACAACACCTTCTTTGCCCGGATCCACCTGACGCGCGGAGACGCCCACTGGGACATCGACAGCCGCCCGAGCGACGCCATCGCGCTCGCCCTGCGTTCGCACGCCGAGATCTTCGTCGAGCAGGAAGTGCTCGAGAAGAGCAAGAGCCTGCGCGCCGAAGCGGGGGAGCCCGACCCGGAACGCCTGAAGAAGTGGCTCGAGGAGGCCAGTCCCGAAGACCTCGGCAAGTACAAGATGTGATTTTCCGCCCCGGTGCGCCGCCCCCGGAAGCTTCGGATACACTCCAACCGTGATCATTTCCGTCACCAATCAAAAAGGCGGCGTCGGCAAGACCACAACCACGATCAACCTGGCTGCGGCCATCGCACAGAAGGGGATGAAGACCCTTCTGGTCGACCTCGATCCCCAGGGCAACAGCACGATGTCGTACCTCGATCGCAAGACGGTCGAGAAGTCGATGTACGAGCTGCTGACCGATCCGGCCGTCACCTTCAAGGATGTCATCCGGCCCTCGGGTTTTCCGAACCTGGATCTGGCGCCGGCGCGCATTTCGCTGGCGAAGATCGAATCGAAGCTCCTCGGGGAGTTCGACGGGCACTTCCGCCTGCGCGACAAGATCGACCCGGTCCGGCGCAAGTACGATGCCGTCATCATCGACACGCCGCCGACCCTCGGCATGATCACGGTCAACGCCATGGTCGCCTCGAGCCACGTGCTCATCCCGATCCAGTCCTCCTATTTTGCGCTGGAGGGCACGGACGACCTGCTCGAAACGATCGACAAGATCAAGGCCCGACCCAACCCGCACTTGCGCATCCTCGGGGTGGTCATCACGCTGCACGACCGGAGAACCGTCCTCGGCAAGGACGTGTACAAGCAGATCGCCGCCGTGTTCGGGGAGAAGCTGTTCAAGACGACGATCTCCAAGAGCGTGCGCCTGGAGGAGAGCCCCGCACACCAGGAGTCGATCTTCAGCTACGCGCCGCGGTCGAGCGGGGCGGCCGAGTACTACTCGCTCTCGGAGGAGGTGCTTTCCCGTGTCTAAGAAAAGAGGCCTCCCGCAGCAGGCTCGCATGCGCCACGATTCGCACTTCGTCGAGGCCCTCTCCGAGCGGTTCGGCGCCTCCCTCGGGCGCTGGATCCCGGTCGAGGAGATCGACACGAACCCGGACCAGCCGCGCTCGAACGTCGGCGACCTCACGGAGCTCGTGCGCTCGATCGAGTCGAAGGGAATCCTGGAGCCGCTGCTCGTGCGGCCGGGCGCCGACGGAAGGTCGACGATCATCGCGGGGGAGCGCCGCTTCCGCGCGGCGGTCGCCGCCGGGTTGACCGAGGTTCCCTGCATCGAGCTCGAGGTCTCCGAGCCGGAGATGATGGAGCTCGCCCTCATCGAGAACCTCCACCGCAAGGACCTCCACCCGTTCGAGGAAGCGGAGGGCTACGCGACCCTCACGCGGCAGCCCGGGTACACGCAGCAGAAGATCTCCGACGCCGTCGGGAAGTCGCGGGTGTCCATCACCGAGGCGCTCTCGCTCCTGGAGATCCCCGAGGACCTGCGCGACCGATGTCGGCGCGCCGACATCGAAGCGCGCTCGGTGCTCCTCGAGATCGCCAGGCTCTCCGACCGCCACGCGATGGAGGAAGCGATCGCCCATGTCTCCGCCGGCTCGACCCGCGACGACCTGCGCGCGCGCAAGAAGGAGAAAACAGGCGGACGACGGACGAAGCATTTCCAGTTCGTCTTCAAGCCCAAGGGCGGCCCCTTCAAGCTCAACCTCTCCTTCGCGCGGGCGCGGGTGGAGAAGAGCGAAGTCGTCCACACGCTGCGCGAGATCCTGCGGCAGCTCGAGTCGGGGGAAATTCGTCTGACCAAAGGCAAGTGACGCAGGGGCCGTGAACGCTTTCTCGACCTCCGCTCTCTCGCGCGCCCGCGCCGGCGACCGTTACGTCACCGTCAAGGGAATCTCGGAGCGCGAGGTCCGGCCTGACGGGGCCCTCTGGCCCGTGCGCCTGCTCGCGGTCGACGACGATCTCTCGCGCGCCAACCAGCGGCTCGCCGCCAGCCTCGAGAAGCTGCGCGCCTTTCTCGCCCAGAACGGCATCGCCGAGGCCGAGACCTCGCTTCAGGCCGTCAAGGTCACCGACGCCTTCGCCGACCAGTACCGCGCCGCCGGGCAGGTGGCGCGCCGGTACGTCGTCGAGACGACGCTCCTCGTGCGGTCGGGAAACCCCGACCGCGTTCTCGTCGTCAGCCAGGAGGTCGGCGACCTCGTGCGGCAGGGCGTCGTCCTCTCGACGCGGGAGATTACGAGGGCTCCGGACCGACCTTCCTCTTCACCAAGCTCAACGACGTCAACCCGCCATGATCGCCGAGGCCACGGCCCGCGCCCGCGAGGCGGCAACCCAGTTCGCCAAGGACTCCCGAGAGCCAGGTCGGCGGCATCCGTCGAGCGACCCAGGGACTCTTCGAGATCCTGCCCAGGGACGAGGCCCCCGGCCTCCGAGGGGAAGGCCAGATCGACAAGCGCGTCCGCCATACCTGCTCAAGGACTGACTCCCTCCCGGCGGGCCCCGTTACGTAAAGCCCCAGACTCAAGCCCTCAGGGTCCCACCGCCCGGGCTTTACGTAACGGGGCCAAATATTATGCAAAGTGCCAGGCACAGACCGGCGAAAGCCAGGGCAGACCTTCGAGGATTTCCGGTTGCTTCGGCCTCTCCCTTTCTGGTACTTTACATAATATATCTTATCGGACTCTACAGTACGGTCCTCCCGGACCTTCCTCGAACGACCCGGAAACACCCCTCTTCCGGTTGACTCCGTGATCCGAACTCCCGACCATGGCCTCTCATGCGCCTGATCTCACGCTCGGCCCTCCGCGAGGTCTGGCCGCCATTCCTCCTGGGCTTTGCCGCCTATACCTTCCTGCTTCTCGTGCGGACGATCTTCCTGCTGACGGACCTCTTCGTCCGCCGGACGGCCACGCTCTCCGAGGTTGCATGGATGGTCGTCCTGTCGATTCCCTGGATCATCGTCCTGACGCTGCCGATGGCGTTCCTCCTGGCCGTCCTCGTCGGCGTGGGCCGGCTCTCCGCGGACTCGGAGCTGGTGGCCCTGAGGGCCTGCGGGATCGGCCCCCAGGACATCTACCGGCCCCTGCTCGCCGCCGGCGGAGCGCTCGCTCTCGGCGTCTTCGTCATCTACAACGCCGTCCTTCCGAGGGCCAACGACCGTCTGTCCGAGAGCATGGCCCGGGTCGCAGCGACTTCGGTCGTCAACGTCGTCTCTCCCCGCACGTTCCGCGAGCCCCGTCCGGGCGTCACCCTCTTCTTCGACCGGGTGGGAGCGGACGGCCGTTCTCTCGAAGGCGTCTTCCTGAAGCTCTCCGATGAGGGCGCGGAGGCGGATCGCGACGAGGTCATCGTGGCCCGGAAGGGCGCCCTGCGCCTGGAGGACGACCGGCTGTGGCTGGACCTCGAGTCCTCGACGGTCCACCAGTTCTCCCCTTCGGACCCCTCGCGCTACCGCGTCAACTGGAACCGGACGCAGCGCATCCTCTTCGCCGGCGCCGTGACCCGGGACTCGCGCGCCCGCGTCAGCTACGAGAAGGGCCTGCGGTCGCAGTCGCTGGCCGACCTGATCGCCTCGGCCCGAAGGCCCGAGGCGACACCGGAGCGTCGGCGCCTCGCCTGGGTCGAGATCCACAAGAAGTTCTCGATTCCGTTTGCCTGCCTGGCCTTCGCCTTCGTGGGCATTCCCCTGGCCGAGAGCTCGCGACGCGGGGGCCGGGGCGCGAGCTTCGCCCTCTCGCTCGCGATCCTCCTCGCTTACTACGTCATGCTCTCGAGCGGCGAGACCTGGGCCCAGAAGGGAACGCTGCCGCCGGGCCTCGCCATGTGGCTGCCCGACCTCCTGCTGCTCGCGCTCGGAGCGCTGGGACTCCGGAGCCTCGGGCGGGAACGCGCGCGCTGGCGCCCGCGCTGGTTCACGCGGCGAGCGGTTCCCGAGGAGGTCGCGCTCCGGGACGGCCGCAGCGGGCCTGGTTTGGCGGCTTCCTCCGGTTTCCCGCCATCCTCGACCGCTACGTCCTGGCGCGGTTCGTCTCCGCCTTCGGCCTCGTTTTCCTTTCGGTGCTCGCGATCTCGGCCATCGTCGACTATGCCGACCAGTCCGACGAGATCCTGCGGCATCACCCTCCGGCCGATGCGGTGCTCGGCTACTACCGCAATTTCCTGCTGTCCATCGGACACCAGGTCGCTCCCTTCGTCGTCCTCATCGCGACCCTGCTCGCCTTCGGAGCCCTCTCGCGCAACAACGAAGACACGGCCTGCCGCGCCAGCGGCGTCTCGCTCCATCGCCTGGGAGCCCCGATCCTGATCGCCGCGGTCCTGGCCGGCGGCGCCTCCTTCTGGCTCGGGGAGACCATCCTGCCGCTGGCGCGCGAACGGGAGGCCCGCTACCGCAACGTCCTGCGCGGGCGCGCCCCCGAGGAGGGCCTGACGCCGGCGTCCGAGCGCAACTGGCACTACGACTCGGGCGGCCGCATCTGGCATCGCGAGGAAAGCCCGCCCGACGCCCAGGCCCTGCTCTCCCCTTCCGTCTTCGAGCTCGACCCCGAATTCCAGCTCGTCCGGCGGACCGCCGCTCGCCGGGCGGAGTGGGACGGGCGCGCGTGGCGGTTCCGCGAGGGGTGGACGCGCTCCTTCGCCGACAAGCGGGAGAACTCGTACGCCCCGTTCCTCGAGGAGACGGTCGCGGGCGACTCCCCGAGGGCCTTCCGGACGGAAAGCCGCGTCCCCGACCAGATGGGATACCGCGAGCTCCAGCGGCACCTGCGGCGGCTGTCGCGCAGCGGCTACCCGACGGAAGGCCTCCGAACGGCGCTCGCCGAAAGGATCTCACGACCCTTTCTGATTCCCCTGATGGCCCTCGTCGCGATGCCGTTCGCCTTCCGGCTCGGCCGGCGCGGGGCGCTCGCCGGCATCGGCGTCGGTCTTCTGCTCGGCATGACGCTGCTCGTGCTCTCCGAGCTCTTCAGCCGGCTCGGCGCCGTGGGCGCCCTCCCGCCAGAGCTCGCCGCCTGGACGCCCAACGTGCTCTTCGGGACCGCCGCGGCCTTCCTGCTATTGAAACTCCGGACCTGAGGAGAGCGCAGTCGATAGCGCCCTCCGGTCCTCGCGGCTCACCTCGCCGGGCTACCTCGAAACTCCTCTTCCGGGGCGAGCCGGGACGCTGATGACGGCGATGGGCGATTCCTGGGCTCGCCTCGCTAAAACGCCTGACCGCTCGAAAACGACACGAGCCAGCCCCGCCGTCCGAGCGGGTCGGCGTCGAACGCGTAGGCGCAGTCCAGGCGCAGCACCGTGTTGCTCGCCGCGCGCGAGATCCCGACACGCAGGCCCACGCCGGCGTCGGTCTTGAGCGACGAGAACCGCAGGGGCTCGCCCGGCGGGACGGCCGCGCCGGTATCGACGAAGACGGCGGCCCCGAGCGAAAAGAGCTGCAGGATCTCGAACCCGCCGAAGAACCGGTGCTCGAGGTTGACCAGAATGCGCCGATCTCCCTCGAAGGCGTACAGGTGATACCCGCGCAGGCCATGGTCGCCGTCCGCGAAGAACTGGACGTCCCGATCGAGGTTCCAGCCCCGGTCGAGCAGGACCTGCGCGACCGTCGTCTGGAGCAGCCGCGTCGGGTGCTTCCAGACGAACGTGACGCTGCCCGCGAGCGTCGCATTTTCGACCCCTCCCTGGAGGCGCGTGCGGAAGGCGGCCCCCGCCTGCAGAAAGGCGCGCGGACCGAGCCGCCAACCCGTGGAAATCTCCCCCGCGACGGCGAAGCTCGTCGCCGGAGCGCCGAAGGCCTTCGGAGAAACGCCGACCTGAGCCGCCAGGCGGGTGCCGAGGTTGAAGTCCTCGCGGCGCTCGCCGCGATTGACGAAGCTCTCCGTGAGGAAGTCGGAGACGACACTCTCCCAGCCGACGAAAACGTACCGGAAGTCCCGCGGCGCCGGCAGGACGGCGTCGGGCTGCGAGGGCAGCGCCTGAAACTGATCCCGGAAGAAGTTGATCCCGACGTTCAGCCGCTGTGCCCGGGCGCTTCCCGGCGCGACCGCGAGGCCGCCGGAGATCAACAGCTGCTCGTGCTTCTGCGCGTACTCCGAGGAGACGACGCCTTCGGCGTAGATCCGGTCCTCCTGCTGAAAACGGTTCCAGAGCGCCTCGGCGGCCATCCGGTCGAGCGACGAGACGAAGGGCTTCTGGACGCGCACGCGGCGCTGGTTGCCGTCGGAGTTGTCCGCGTAGAGAAACCCCGCCGACCAGTAGGAGGCGAACAACGCCGGATCGTTGAACTCGATCAGGCGGTTGGTGCGCTCGACGTCCTCGTCGTAGAGAAAGCCCGACTTCCTTGCCGAGGCCGAGCACGTTCTGTTCGGTGATGCCGGCGGCCCAGGTCGTCACGCCTCCCCCGCGGCCCAGATTCACGGCGAGATCCGTCGTCCAGGCGTCCTTGGTCACCACGTCGACGTCGACGACACCGTCGTGCGGGGGTCCGGCCACGACGGTGGCCGCGCGGAGAAAGGGCAGCGTCCGCAGGTTGCGTTCGGTCTGCGCGAGGAGCTCTGGGTCGTAGGGCTCCCCTTCCTCGAAGAGCAGGAACCGCCGGACGACGGAAGGCTGGGTCTCGACGTGCAGCGCGTCGGCCGCGCGGTACACCCACCCGCGCGCCTCCTCCTCGGGCGTGAACACATCCAGGGTCTGAATCCGGATCTCGCCGATCCGGAGCGGTTCCTCCGCCCGGGCCGCCCCGGCGCCGGTCAGCGCCAGGGCGAGCAGGAAACGCCGGATCAGGTCCCTTCTTCCCAGGAGCTCATGTACCGCTCCTGCTCGGGTGTCGGGCGGTCGATGGTCGTGCCCATGGCCTCCAGCTTCAGGCGGGCGATCTCCCGATCGATCTCTTCGGGCACGGCGTAGACGCGGTTTTCCAGCGCCTCGTGATTCTTCACCATGTACTCGGCGGCGAGCGCCTGGTTGGCGAAGGACATGTCCATCACCGAGGCCGGATGCCCCTCCGCGGCCGCCAGGTTGATCAAGCGGCCGTCGGCCAGCAGGTGGATGCGCCGGCCGTCGGTGAGGGCGAACTCTTCCACGAACTCGCGGATCATCCGACGTCCGCGAGACTGCGACTCGAGCGCGGGGATGTCGATCTCCACGTTGAAGTGGCCGGAATTGCAGATGACGGCTCCGTCCTTCATGGCGCGGAAGTGCTCGGCCCGCAGGACGCCCTTGTTCCCCGTCACGGTGACGAAGATGTCCCCCAGCGCGGCCGCCTTCTCCATCGGCAGCACGTGGTGGCCGTCGAGCACCGCCTCGATCGCCTTCGTCGGATCGATCTCGGTCACGATGACGGTGGCGCCGAGTCCGCGGGCGCGCATCGCGACACCCCGGCCGCACCAGCCATAGCCTGCCACGACGACGTTCAAGCCGGCGATGAGCAGGTTGGTGGCGCGGATGATTCCGTCCATCGTCGACTGCCCCGTGCCGTAGCGGTTGTCGAAGAGGTGTTTCGTCTTCGCCTCGTTGACGGCGACCACGGGAAACCGCAGCACGCCGGACTTCTCCATGGCGCGCAGACGGATGACGCCGGTCGTCGTCTCCTCGGTTCCCCCGACGATCCCCTGCAGCAGGTCCTTGCGTTCGGCCGCCGAGAGGCCACTCGCCCACTCCCGCAGCACGGGGTCGATGTCCTGGTCGCGGCCGAGGGCCAGGAACAGGAGCGAGGACACCAGGTCGGCGCCGTCGTCCATCGTGAGGTTCGGCCGGTGCGCCAGCGCCGCGCGGATGTGGTCGTAGTACGTGCGGTGGTCTTCCCCCTTGATCGCGTAGACGGAGATCCCGTCGTGCACCGCGAGGGAGGCCGCGACGTCGTCCTGCGTCGAGAGGGGGTTCGAGGCGCAGAGCACGACGTCGGCTCCGCCGGCCGCGAGCGTCCGTGCGAGGTTCGCGGTCTCGGTCGTCACGTGGAGGCAGGCGGACAGGCGGACGCCGGCGAGGGGCTTCTCCTTGGCGAAGCGCTCGCGGATCTGCCGCAGAACCGGCATCGTGCGGTCGGCCCACTCGATCCGGAGCCTCCCGCGGTCGGCGAGCGAGCGGTCCTTGACGTCGAAGCGCGCGTCCGTGGCCACCCCGCTCATCGGGTCACCGCCACCGCCGGCTCGACGCCCGCGGCCTTGCTCAGCACCTCGGCCTTGTCGGTCTTCTCCCAGGTGAACTCCGGCAGATTCCGCCCGAAGTGGCCAAACGCCGCCGTCTTCTTGTAGATGGGCCGCCGCAGGTCGAGAGACTCGATGATGCCCTTGGGGGTCAGCGCGAAGTGCTCGCGCACGAGCTCGACGATCCGCTCTTCCGGAACCCGGCCCGTCCCGTAGGTCTCGACGTGCACGGAAACGGGGTCCGCCACGCCGATGGCGTAGGCGAGCTGGATCAGGGCGCGCTCGGCGATCCCCGCCGCGACGAGGTTCTTCGCCACGTAGCGGGCCATGTAGGCCGCCGACCGGTCGACCTTGGTCGGATCCTTGCCCGAAAAGGCGCCCCCGCCGTGTGGCGCACTGCCTCCGTAGGTGTCCACGATGATCTTGCGCCCCGTCAACCCGGCATCGCCCTGCGGCCCGCCGATGACGAAGCGGCCCGTCGGGTTCACGTGGTACTTGGTCTTGGCCGTGAGCAGCGCCGCCGGGATCACGGGTTTGATGACTTCCTCGATGATCGCTTCCCGCAGCGCCGAGTGCTTCATCGCTTCCGCATGCTGCGTCGAGACGACGACGGTCTCCACCGAGACCGGGCGGCTGCCTTCGTACTCGACGGTGACCTGCGACTTGCCATCCGGCCTCAGGAAGTCCATCTCGCCGTTGCGGCGCGCCTGGGACAGGCGCTGCACGAGCCGGTGCGCGAGCGTCAGCGGCAGCGGCATCAACTCTTCCGTTTCCCGTACCGCGAACCCGAACATGAGGCCCTGGTCTCCCGCCCCCCCGGTGTCGACTCCCTGAGCAATGTCGGGAGACTGCGGGTCGATCGAGGAGATGACGGCGCAGGTTTCGTAGTCGAAGCCGAACTTGGCCCGCGTGTAGCCGATGTCCTTGATCGTGTGGCGCACGACGGAGGGAAAATCGACGTAGGTCTTGGTCGAAATCTCCCCGGCGATGAACGCGAGGCCCGTCGTCACGAGCGTCTCGCAGGCGACCCGCCCCGTCGGGTCGTCGCGGAGCACGGCGTCCAGGATCGCGTCGGAGATCTGGTCGGCGATCTTGTCCGGATGGCCTTCGGTCACCGATTCCGAGGTGAAGTAGTGGCGTCCATGTTGCAGCATTCCGACTCCTTGGAGAGGGTTGAGGTGCCGGTTTCGAGAAGCGCGAAGGGTAGCATTTCGAGCGGGTTCGGTCAAAAGCCCCCGTCTTCCCGCTCGAAGAAGTGGAAGACGTTGCGCCCGTAGGCCCGTTGATCCGACAGCCGGAGGCCTTCGGGTGCGGGCTCGGGCGATCCGGCGTCCGCCTGTACCACGAAGATGCCATGGTCCGCGAGCAACGGGTCGACACCGTCCCGGATTTCGGAAGCGAGCCCGACCCCGTAGGGGGGATCGGCAAAGATCACGTCGAACCGCTCCTTCCGCCGGGCGAGCGCGGAAATCCCTTCCGGAGCCTGGAGCTTGAGCAGCTCGACTTCGCCCGCGCCCGGAGCGAGGCGCGCCAGATTGGACTCGAGGGCCGCCGCGTGCGTCTCGACCAAAAGGACGCGCGCCGCGCCGCGCGAAACGGCTTCCAGGCCGACGGCACCGCTGCCCGCGTAGAGGTCCAGAAACCGCGCGCCGGCAATGCGGCCCTGGAGGATGTCAAACAGGGCCTCGCGGGCGCGCCCGCTCGTGGGTCGTGCCCCGGCCGGTACCTCGAGGCGCCGGCCCTTCCATCGTCCCGCGACGATGCGGACCGCAGAGGGCGGCGCGGCCGACGGCTTCCTCAACGCCCTTCCGGAGGCGCGAAGAGGAAGCGCAGCTCCTCGATCTTGCGAAACTCGGAGTACGGCTCGCTGACGCCTTCGAGCTCGACGACGCCCTTTTGCGCCTCGAGTGTCTTCACCCGGAAGAGGATCCCATCGAACCGCTTGAGCACCGTCCCCGGAGGAAGGTTGACGGCGGAAAAGCGGGACGCAGGCGCGAGCGGGGCCGTGAACAGGCCCTTCAAGCCCGCGAGCGACGAGCGCAGCGCCGCCGTCTCGGGGGTCAGGCCCGACAGCTCGTCGAAGCGCACGACCTTGCGCGACCCGTCCGCACGGGCGAGCGTCACGACCGACTGCCTGACCAGGTCTCCCGTCATGCCGCTTCGCAGGTCTTCCGCCGCGAACCAGATGTCGTCGCCGCGGAAGTAGTCGCAGTAGAACTTGGTTTCGTCCGCCGTCAGCCGCTCGCGCTTCAACTGCTCCGCGCCCCCGCGGCTGCGTTTCCAGACCAGGGAGCGATCCACGAAGAGGGTCATGCGCTCGAAACCCTCCCGGGACTGCTCCACCCACTCGACGCAGAAGGTCGGCGGTGTCGGGTCGGCGGCGAACAGCCGCGACGCGGCGAGGAGCCCCGCGACGACGCCGAGGACCGCGATCCTCACCTCTCCCCCTCCCGCGCCGCCGCCAGGGCGAAGGAAAGCTCCTCCTCCGGGCCGATGCGCCCGAGGCGGCGGGCGGAGCGCGCGGCCGCGAGCGCACGGCCGATGGCCGGTCCGGACGGAATCCCTGCCTGCACGAGGTCTCGACCCCGCACGGAAACCAGGGGCTGCAGCCCCGCCGTGCGCCGCCGCGCCAGCGCGCCCTCGAGCGCGAGCAATTCGTCCGCCGACAGTTCCGAGGGCAACGGATCCGAGGCCGCGGACCTGGCAAGGAGGCCCGGCCAGCGCCGGAGCGCGCGCGCCTGCGCTCGCGGAAGATTCAGCCGCGCGCTGACGGCTGTCGCCTCCGAATCCGTGAGCCTCCGCGCACCAGACGAGAAGGTACGCAAACCACGTCACCCCGGAAGGCGACTTCGCGTTAAGCCGCTCCGCGCGCAAGAGCCGCGCCCGCGTCCGAGGGCCCAGGGACAACCGCGGGTGCACGGCACGGGCGAGGCCCAGACGCGAGAGCTGCGAAACCGCCGCCGCCCGGCGCGGTTCCGAGAGCAGCCGAGTGAGCTCGCGGCGAAGCCGGTCCCCCGAAATCCGATCGACGGCTCCGTCACGCGCCGCGTCCGCAATCCAGCGGCGCGTGCGGCGCTCGATCCGAAACCCCAGGCGATTCGCGTAGAGCACGGCCCGGAAGGACCGGGTGGGGTCGTCGCGCGGCGAGCCGGGATGAAGCATGCGAATCATGCCGGCCTTCAGATCGGACCGCCCTCCGTGCGGGTCGAGCAGGCGAGGGGCTCCGGGCGCGATCCGGACGGCCATGGCGTTGACCGTGAAGTCCCGCCGGGCGAGGTCTTCGGTGATCGAGGCCGGACGGACGTCCGGGAGCGCTCCGGGATGTCGATACGTTTCCGCGCGCGCGGTCGCGACATCGAGGCTCCCGCCGTCGCGCAACCGCAGCGTCGCCGTCGCGAATCGCGGATGCTCGCTGCACCGGCGCCGAGAGCCGTCGTGCCAGTCGCCGCGCGAATCCTGCACGCCGTCGCCTTCCACGACCAGGTCCACATCCCGCACGGCCCGGCGGAGGAGATGGTCGCGCACCGCACCCCCACCACGTAGACGGGCGTCCGCATCCCGCGCGCGAGCGCCGCGGCCGCGCCGAGGGCCTCGCGGGCACGCGGGGGCAGAGAGCGGCGGAACGCGCTAGTCGAAGACGTACTGGACCGAGTCCTCCCCCGCCAGGGCGCGGATCTCGCTCGTGAGCTTGGGAGACGGGGCGACGCGGATCGAGTCGGCGGCCTTCAGGCGCGCCTCGAACTCTCCGGGGCGGACGAGCCGGATCGAGACGGGAGTGGTTCCGGGAGACGACGCGAGGCTCTGGCGCAGGAGGGCCAGGACGCCCTCGTCGGCCAGAGCCAGGTTCACCCGGATCTCGATTTCGCGGGCCCGCCGCTCGTTGATGCCTTCCAAGGGCGCGATGTCCTGGATCGTCAGCTCGATGGCGGCTCCCGATTCCCGCACCATCGCGTTGACGAGCACCGGCAGGTCCGCTGCCACCCAGCCGCCGACCTTTTCGTACAGGCTCGCGAAGATGCAAACGGGCACGCTCCCCGTGGTGTCCTCGAGCACGGCCTTGAGCATCGTCTTGCCCTCGTTGACGCCCTTCTTGATCTTCTGCTTCTTCAACTGCGTGAGAACGCCCGCCACGCGGACGATCTGATCCACGCGCCCGGACAGCTCGGCGACCTTGCCGTCCGCGAACCGCGCGATCTCCTCCGCGTGCCGCGTCAACGGATGCCCCGTGACGTAGAAGCCGAGGACTTCCTTCTCCCCCTTCAACCGATCCTCGAGCGACCACTCCGGAAGGTCCGGGAACGCGTCGGCCGGGGGCCCGGCACTCCTCCGCCGCGCCGCCGAAGAGGCTGGATTGACCGCTCGCCACGGCCTCCCGCTGGCGCTGCGCGAGCCCCAGGACGCGCTCGGCGGCGCCGGCGAGTGTCGCGCGATTGCGCCCGAGCGAGTCGAAGGCGCCGGCGGCGATCAGGGCGTCGAAAGTGCGCTTGTTCACCAGGTGCGACTCCATCCGGTTGGCGAAGTCCGTGAATGAAGCGAACGGGCGCCGGGCGCGCTCGGCGAGCGCTGCCTCGGCCGCCGCGTCTCCGACCCCCTTGATCGCGGCCAGCCCGAAGCGGATGGCGCTGCCGACGGCGGCGAAGTTCTTTCGCGACTCGTTGATGTCGGGGGGCAGGACCGGAATGCCCATTTCCACACAGTCGCCGATGACCTTGACGATGCCGTCGGTCGAGCCGATCTCGGCCGAGAGGGTCGCGGCGAGAAAGTCCACCGGGTAGTGCGCCTTGAGGTACGCGGTCTTGTACGCCACCAGGGCGTAGGCAACGGCGTGCGACTTGTTGAACCCGTAGCGGGCGAACGGCTCGATCAGGGACCAGAGCTCCTGAGCCTTCTTCTTCGGGGTTCCGTGCTCCACACAGCGCCGCAGGAACTTCTCGCCCTCGGCGGTCATGATTTCTTTCTTCTTCTTGCCGATGGCCTTGCGCAGCAGATCGGCCTCGGCGAGCGAGTAGCCCGCGATGCGGGAGGCGATCCGCATGACCTGCTCCTGGTAGACCAGGATGCCGAGCGTCTCTTCCAGGATGTCGCCGATTTCGGGCAGGGGGTACGTGACCTTGCTCGTTCCGTTGCGCCGCCGCACGTAGTCTTCGACCGTTCCCGCATCGAGGGCCCCGGGCCGGTAGAGCGCGTTCAAGGCGGCCAGGTCGGCGAAGACGCGGGGCTTGGCGCGGCGCAGGAGGTCGCGCATCCCCGAGGAGTCGAATTGGAAGACACAGGCCGTCTTCCCGGAGCGAAAGAGCTCGTAGGTCGGCTCGTCGTCGAGCGGCAGGTGGTCGAGATCGATCTTCGTGCCGGTGCGCTCCTCGACGCCCGCCAGGGTCGCGTCGAGGATGTCGAGCGTGATCAGGCCCAGGAAATCGATCTTCAAGAGCCCCATCTTCTCGACGGCGTTCATGTCGAACTGCGTCGTGATTTCGTCCTTGTTCGTGCGGTAGAGGGGCAGGTAGTCGGTGATCGGCCGCGGCGCGATGACCACGCCCGCGGCGTGCATCCCGGCGTGGCGCGAAAGGCCTTCCAGCCGCTCCGCGATGCGGACGACCTTGGCCACCGACTCGTCCGAGGCGATGAGCTCCTTCAACCCCGGTGATTCCCGCAGCGCGCGGTCGAACGTGACGTCGGGGCCGTCCGGCACGAGCTTCGCGATACGGTCCCCCGTCGACACGGGCAGCGAGAGCACGCGCGCCACGTCACGGACGGCGAGCTTGGGTTTCAACTGCGAGAAGGTGACGATCTGCGCCACGTTCTCGCGCCCGTACTTCCGGGTGACGTACTCGATCACTTCGCCGCGCCGGGCCTGACAGAAATCGATGTCGATGTCGGGCATCGAGATCCGTTCCGGGTTCAAGAACCGCTCGAAGAGCAGGTCGTACCGCAACGGATCGATCTCGGTGATGCGAAGAGCCCACGACACGATCGACCCGGCGGCGCTGCCCCGGCCGGGCCCGACCGAGATGCCCCGTCCGCGCGCAAAGGCGATGAAGTCCGAGACGATCAGGAAGTACGAAGGGAACCCCATCTTCTCGACGACGCCGATCTCGTACTCGAGGCGCTCCCGGTACTTTTCCGGCGCCGTCGCGAGGGCGACCTCCGTGAGCCGGCGTTCGAGCCCCTCGCGGGCGAGCTGGCGGAAGTACTCCGCAGGCGTCTGCCCCGGAGGGGCCGCGAAGGTCGGCAGCTGCAGCCCCTCGGTGTCGAGGGACACGGCGCAGCGCTCTGCGATCGCCACGGAGTTGCGCACCACTTCTTCCGACCAGGGCTTGAACCGGGTGCGCATCTCCTCGGGGCTCTTCACGTAGAACTCGTCGTTGTAGAACCGCATCCGGCGCTCGTCCTCGAGCGTCTTGCCCATGCCGATGCACAGCAGGACCTCGTGGGCGAAGGCGTCGTCGCGGCGCAGGTAGTGGCTGTCGTTGGTGGCCACTGCGGGCGCCCCCGTCTCGGTCGAAAGACGCAGGAGATCCGGCACGATCGCCGTCTGCTGCGGCAGGCCATGGTCCATGACCTCGACGAAGAAGTTCCCCTTGCCGAAGATCTCCTCGTATTCGAGAAACGCCTTCTTGCCGGCGGCGAAATTGCCGCGCGCCAGGGCTCCGGCGACCTCGCCCTTGAGGCACCCCGAGAGGCCGATCAGGCCTTCCGCGTGCTCGCGCAGGAGCGCCTTGTCCATGCGCGGGCGGTGGTAGAACCCGGTCAGGTACGCCTCCGAAACCAGACGCACGAGGTTGCGGTAGCCGGCCTGCGAGGCGGCGAGGATCGTCAGGTGGTACGCGTAGCCCTCGCCCGACTCGCTCGCGGCCTGCGCCTCGCGGTCGCGGCGGTCGCCCGGCGCGATGTAGGCCTCGACGCCGATGATCGGCCGCACGCCGCTCTTGACGGCCTCGTGGTAGAAGCCAAACGCGCCGAACATGTTCCCGTGGTCGGTGACGGCCACGGCCCCCATGCCGAGCTCGCCCACGCGCTTGCAGAGCTCCGGCAGGCGATTGGCTCCGTCGAGCAGCGAGTACTGGCTGTGCAGGTGGAGGTGAACGAATTCGTCCGGCACGTTTCGATTCTACGGCAAGGGCACGCGCTATGCTCGGCGTGATGTCCTTCCGCCGCGCCCTGGGAACCTTCGACGCGACGATGCTCGTCGTCGGCGGCATCATCGGCGCCGGCATCTTCATCAATCCCTACCTCGTGGCGCAGCGGCTCTCCTCGGGCGGCCTGGTCCTGGGCGCCTGGATCGCCGGCGGCGCGATCGCGCTTGCCGGCGCGTATGCGTTCGCGGAGCTCGCAGCGCGTTTTCCCCGCGCCGGCGGGCAGTACGTGTACTTGAGCGAGGCCTTCCATCCGCTGGTGGGATTCCTCTTCGGCTGGGCCTCGCTGCTCATGATCCAGGGTGGAGGCCTCGCGGCGGTCGCGATCACCTTCGCGCAGTACGCGCTCCGGCTCGCCGGCGCGTCCCCGGGAGGGGCGACGGCCCTGGCCGTGGGCGCCCTGGCGCTGCTTTCCGTCATCAACGTCCTCGGGGTGAAGCCCGGCAGCCGCCTGCTGAACACGCTCGTCGTTCTGAAGGTCGGCGCCCTGGCCGTCCTGATCGCGGGGGGCCTGTTCCTCCACAGCGCGGCGCCCGGACCGGCGCCGGCGGTATCGGCCTTTCCGGGAGGTTCCGGCGTCGCCGCGTTCGGCGCGGCGCTCATTCCGATCCTGTTTTCCTACGGCGGCTGGCAGAACGCCAACGTCATCTCGGAGGAGATCCGGGACTCCCGCCGAACCCTGCCGGTGGCCCTCCTGGCCGGGACGGCGATCGTCATCCTCGTCTATGTCCTCGTCAACGTCGTCTACCTCGGCGCGCTCGGCCGCGAAGGCCTCGCTTCCACCGCGACGCCCGCCGCCGATGCCGTGCGGCGGCTGTTCGGACCCGGCGCCGACCGGCTGATCGCGGCCGCCATCGCGGTTTCGACCTTCGGGTTCCTGGACCTGACGCTGCTCGCCCCCACCCGGATCTACTACGCCATGGCCCGGGACGGCCTCTTCTTCCCGGCGCTGGCGCGCCTGCACCCGCGATTCCAGACTCCGGCACTGGCGATCCTCCTGCAGGCCGCCTGGGCCATCCTGCTCGTGCTGACCGGGACCTTCGGCCAGCTGGTGGACTCGGTCGTCTTTGCGGACTGGATCTTCTTCGGATTGACGGTCGCGGGCCTCTTCGTGTTCCGGAGGCGCCCCGAGCCCCGCGGAGACGGCGGGGGCTTCCGAGCCCCGCTCTATCCCGCCCTGCCGGCGCTCTTCGTCGCCGCCGCGGCGCTCGTGGTCTGGAGCACGATCCGAACCAACCCGGGGCGCTCCGCGCTCGGCGCGGCGCTGCTCGCCGCCGGGGTGCCGGTCTACTTCGCCTTCGCCCGCCGCGGGCGCCCGGTGCCTTCCCCATGACGAAAGCCCGCGCCCCCTACATGGAGTGGGCCAAGGGCCGCCCCCTTCCCCGCATCGACCTGGCGGGCAGCAACCTGCTCCCCTGCGCGCTCGAGGACCTCCCCGGCGCCCGGGAGGCCCTGGACCTTTCGGGCGCGAGCCCCGACGGCTACCCTCCCCTGCTGGAGGCCATCGCGGCGCGTTACGGCGTCCGTTCCGGACAACGTCGCGACGGCCGTCGGCTGTTCGGGCGCGAACTTCCTCGCTTGCGCCGCGCTGATCGACCCGGGAGACGAGGTCGTGATCGAGTCGCCCGCCTACGACCCACTGATCGCAGCGGTCCGCATGCTCGGAGGCGAGCCGCGCTTCTTTCGCCGGCGGGCCGAGGAGGATTTCGCGCTCGATGCCGCCGCCATCGAGGCGGCGCTCTCGCCCGCCACGCGTCTGGTCATCGTCTCCGACCCGCACAACCCGTCCGGCGTTCTCGCGGGGCACGAGCGGATGGCCGCCATCGTCCGGCTGGCCGAGCGCACCGGCGTCCCCGTTCTCGTCGACGAGGTCTACAAGGACACGGTCCCCGGGCGGCCGGTCCCTCCGGCGGCCACATTTTCGCCGCGGATGATCTCCACGAACAGCCTGACCAAGGCGTACGGCCTCCCGAACCTGCGGTGCGGCTGGGCGCTGGCCGCTCCTGAGATCACGCAGCAGATCCGGCGCGCCCGGGACATCGTGGACGTGTCGGGGCCGATTCCGACCGAACGCCTGGCCCTGCTCGCGATGCAACAGCTGGATGGCCTGCGCGAACGGGCGCACCGACTGATCGCCGCCAACCGGCCCCTTTTCGCAGCCTTCCTCGAGCGACAGCCCGCCCTCCAGTGTGCCCCTTCCTCCGTGACGATCGCCTTCCCCCGATTCCGCGACGGGCGCGATGCCGCGCCCTTCGTCGAAAAGGTCTGGAACGACGATCGCGTCGCGCTGGTGCCGGGCTCCTTCTTCGACCTCCCCTCCCACTTCCGGGTGTCGCTCGGCGGCGCGACCGAGGCGCTTCGGGAGGGCCTCGACGCGATGGAGCGGGCCCTGCGCGCGGTCGTGGCTCCCCGGCCCTAACGCGGTCCCGGCGACCCCCCGTTGAGACTCTGGACGAGGCTGACGGCATCGGCGTCCTGCGGGTCGAGCGCGAGGAGCCGCTTCGCATAGTCGACCGCCGCCGTCCGGTCACCGGCCTTGGCGCTCAATGTCGCCAGCGCGTAGAGGATCTCGCGGTTGCCCGGGTGCCTCCGGTGCGCGCCCGCGAGCACCGCTCAGCGCCCGCCCCGTCTGTCCGCTCGAATCGAGGGCCACGCCGAAGACGTAGACGTAGTGCGCGCGCTCGGGCGGAAGCGTCGCGGCGAGCTCGAGCTCCTTCAGCGCCTCGGCCAGACGCTTCTGGCGGACGAGGGTCAATCCGAGCGCGTACCGGACGCCCGGGTCGCGGTTCGACGCGGCCACACCACGTCGCAGCACCTTTTCGGCTTCGTCGTCGCGGCCCTTCTGCCGGTAGACGTCCGCCAGGTTGACGTACGCCCCCCCGAGCGCCGGCATCAGTTTCAGGGCGG
Source organism: uncultured Acidobacteriota bacterium (assembly GCA_963725095.1). GTDB lineage: Bacteria > Acidobacteriota > Thermoanaerobaculia > UBA5066 > Gp7-AA6 > DATBFU01. The sequence goes on along the minus strand of CAVRXJ010000025.1, from coordinate 313,224 downwards.
TTTCGTACTCCGCCTCGGCCTTGGCGAGGTCTCCCTGATCGACGAAGACCCCCGCCAGGTTCAGGTGCGCCTCGGCGCGGTCCGCGTCCACGTTCTGGGACCGGATGTATTCCGTGAGCGCCGCCTCGAAGTCGGCGCGGTCGCCCGGGCTCATCAGGTCCTTCGGCACCGCCGTCGACGCGCGGGCGGCGCCGATGCGAACGGTCCGGATCGGGTCGCGCAGCAGGGGCGAGACCAACGCGAACCGGGCGCGCGGTTCGAGCCCCTCCGCCGCGGCGAGGCCGCCCAGGCGGACGAGGGGATCGGGGTCGGAAAGGGCCCTCCGGATCGCCGCAACCGTGCCGGGTCCTGGGTTGCTCGAGAGGAGGGACGCGGCGGTCGCCCGCCGGATCGCCGGCCGGGCGGGGTCGCCGACCAGACGCTCGAGCGCCGCGGACGCGCCCGCGAGCTCCTCCCGCCCGGCCCGCACCGCCTCGCCATCGTGCGGCTCGGAGCGGACCCGGCCGCCCCACCACCGCAGCGCCGCGTCCGCGGCCCATCGGTTCGACTTGTCCCGATGGCACTCGATGCATGCGTTGGGAGTGCCGAGGGAAACCGACAGGTCCGGGCGCGGGATGCGGAAGCTGTGATCGCGCCGCGCGTGCACGACCATGTAGTTGCGTGTGGGCATGTGGCAGGCCACACAGCTCGATCCCGCCGAGCCGGCCTTGTGAAAGGAATGACCGGGCGTGTCGAATTTCTCCGGCAGGTGACAGGCCGCGCAGACGCGGTCCGCGGAGACCGGGACCTTCAAGTCGTGCGGGTTGTGGCAATCCGTGCAGCTGACGCCGGCCGCGTGCATCTTGCTCTGCAGGAAGGAGCCGTACTCGTAGACCTCGTCCTGGATCTGGCCGTCGGCGAAGTAGAGCCCTTCTTCGAGCAGGGCCGGGCGGTGCGTCTGCAGGAGAGGCTGTCCGTAGACGTACCGGTCGTCCACGACCGATCGCCGGGCATGGCAGCGCGCGCAGGTCTCGATCTCCGTCGAGGAGATTCGGGGCACGGCGCGCTTGGCGATGCCGGTCTTCATGTCCATCTCCCAGACGGCCCGCGCGGGGTCCCGGAGCACGACGGCCATGCCCCGGTCCGCGTCGTCTCGCTTCGCCTGCCCGGCACGCACGGCGTTTGCCCAGGCAACGTGGGCGGACCCGGGACCGTGGCAGGCCTCGCACGAGACGTTCAGCTCCGACCAGGTCGTCGCGTAGCCGTTCGACGCCGCGGAGTAGCCTTTCTGGACGTTGGTCGAGTGACACTCGGCGCACATGAAGTTCCAGTTCTGGTAGGGGCCGGTCCAGTGGAGAGGGTCGGTGTGCGGGACCTCCTCCTTGGGGTAGAGGTGGAACCAGCGCTGCCCTCCCTCCTTGGCGGGCCGTGCGTCCCAGGCGACGTTCAACGCCTGATACCGCCCGCCCGGGAAAGGGATCAGATACTGCTGCAGCGGGTACACGCCGAAGGTGTAGGCGATCGGATACTCCCGGAGTTTCCCGTCGGGACCATCCGTCCGGGCGAAGAACTTCCCGTCCCGCTCGGAGAACGTCGTCGTCACGCCGTAGTGCGTGAACGAGGCGTTGTGAAAATCGCCGAGGACCGTCGCCTTCGTGGCTTCCTGCATCGCGAGGTCGTGGTGGGAGCCTCGCCAGCGGGCGTCCTCCTCGGCATGACAGCCCGCGCAGGCCGCCCGGCCCACGAATGTCATCGTCGCCGCGCGCTGGGGCAACGGATTCGGCGTCGCCGATCCCGCGGCCGGCGCCCCGCTCCGACCGCGACACCCGGTCAGCGCGCCAACCAGGGGAGCGAGGAGGAGCCCGGTGAGAATGCGATTCGCCACCCGCACGACCCGGCATCATACTGATCGGGTGCCGGCCGCCCGGTGAGCATCCGAGCCGCCCGGCACGGCGGAAAGAAGGCGCGAAGGATGCGGAAGGCGCCAGGGATGCCGGCCAGGCCGTGAAGGGACGCGCCGTGGCGGCGGGCGGAGCCGCCGGCTCGCCGTCCACCAGGCCGCCGTGGAAGTTCAGAAGGCGGTCACGCCCCGTCCCTAGCGCGGCTCCTTCGGGCCGTCACTCCCACTCGATCGTCGCGGGCGGCTTGGACGTGATGTCGTACACCACGCGGTTGACCCCGCGCACGTTTCGGACGACGCGCGATGCGATCGCGTCGAGCACGTCATGCGGCATGCGGAACCAGTCGGCGGTCATGAAGTCGACGGTCTGGACCGCGCGCACGGCGAGGACGAACTCGTGCGTGCGCATGTCGCCCATCACGCCGACGGTCTTGACCGGCAGGAGCACGGCGAAGGCCTGAGAGATCGCGTCGTAGAGCCCGGCCGCCCGGATCTCTTCGAGCACGATCTCGTCCGCCTTCTGCAGGATGGCCACCTTCTCGCGGGTCACGTCTCCGGGAATGCGCACGGCGAGCCCCGGCCCCGGAAACGGGTGCCGCATCAGAAACTCCCGCGGCAGGCCGAGCTCCGCCCCGAGGGCCCGAACCTCGTCCTTGAAGAGCTCGCGCACGGGCTCGATCAGCTCGAGGCCGAGCTTCTCCGGCAGGCCGCCGACGTTGTGGTGGGTCTTGATGACGGCCGACGGCCCCTTGATCGAGACCGACTCGATCACGTCCGGATAGAGCGTGCCCTGCGCCAGGTAGCGGGCATCCGGGATGCCCTTCGCCTCGCGCTCGAAGACCTCGATGAACGTCCGGCCGATGATCTTGCGCTTTTCTTCCGGGTCCGTCACGCCGGCCAGGCGCGACAGGAAGAGGTCCGAGGCGTCGACGGCGCGGATACGGATGCCGAGGTGCCCGAAGGCCTCCTCGACCTGCTGCCGCTCGTGCGCCCGCATGAGGCCGTGGTCGACCAGGATCGGGTGGACGCGCTCTCCCAGCGCCTCGCGCAGGAGGAGCGCCGTCACCGAAGAATCGACACCCCCCGAGAGCGCGCAGATGACCGCGCCGGACGGCGCCTGCGCCCGGATCGCCGCGACCTTCTCCGCGTGAAAGGACGCCATCGTCCACTCGGGCCTCGCGCCGCAGATGCGAAAGAGAAAGTTTTCGAGGATGGCCGCGCCGTGGACCGTGTGACGCACCTCGGGATGGAATTGAAGACCGTAGATGCGCATCTCTGGATTCTCGAAGGCCGCGATGGGGCTGGAGGACGTCGAGGCGATCACGCGAAAACCCGGCGGCGCGGACTGGATGGTGTCGCCGTGGCTCATCCAAACCGTCTGGTCCGGCTCGAGCCCGGCGAAGATCTCCGAATCGGGCGAGACCCGGGCTCCCGACCGGCCATACTCCCGATCCCCTCCCCCGGCCACCTCGCCTCCCCAGGCGTGGGCCATCCATTGCATCCCGTAGCAGAGCCCGAGGGCGGGGACTCCCAGCATCTGCGGGTCGGCCGCCGGCAGCGGCGCGCCCGGCTCGTAGACGCTCTGCGGGCCGCCGGAAAGGATCACGCCGGCCGGATTCCAGCGGCCGATCTCTTCGGCCGAGGCCGTGCCCGGAAGCACGACGGAGAAGACGCGCGCCTCGCGGATGCGGCGCGCGATCAACTGCGTGTATTGAGATCCGAAGTCGAGGACGACGATCGGGCGAGACGGGCCGCTCACGCCTGGCCCGCCTTGCGCAGCAGGGCCGCGGGGGCGGCCAGGACGGCGGCCGGAAGCAGCGCGGCCGCCCCGGCGACGAAAGGCGCCAGGCCCACGATCAGGGGCGCCAGCAGGGCGCCGGGAGCCTTGCGCGCGGCAATCCCCTCGCCCCAGAAGACGATCCCCGCGCTCGCGGCGAGAAAGAGCACGGAAAACACCGACCCGAAGCTGCGGCGGTAGACCGACCGCCGGCGCTCGCCCGGGCGGCCGAAAAGGGCGTTCTCCGCGACCGCGACGGCCACCACGAGGAGCAGCGCCATCGCGTACCCGGGCACGAACACGATTGCCGTCTGGACGAGGAAGCGCACCTCGGGAGTCCAGCGCAGCGGCGGCCTCCGGACCGAGCCACTGTTCGAGGAACGGGTAGGTCCCGAAGCCCGGATCGCCGCGCCCGTGTGTCAGCAGGAAGAGGAGCACGCCGAGGAGAAACGCCGAAGGGAGCAGGAGGGCGATCTGGCGGAAGAACGTCACGGCTCGCGCCGATTGTATCGGATTGCCCGCGCCGGGGATCGGCGCCTGTAAGATGTCGCGGTCGTGACGCTGCGCAAGTCGACGCGAATCTGGCTGGCGCTTTTCGCCATCGGAATTGCCGGCCGCGCCATCGACGGCGATTCGGACCGGTTGGGCGACTTCGGGATCCTCTTCTACCTCCTCTTCATCACCGCCTGCTCTGTCCTTCTCTGGCGCCTCCTCGTCGGCGCCTTCCGGCTCATCCGGCGCCGGCTCGCCCTGCGCATGGCCTTCTCGTACTTCCTCATCGGAATCCTTCCGATCCCTCTGCTCGCCGCTCTGTTTGCGGTCTTCGGCTACCTTCTCAGCCACCAGATCATCGCGTCCCGCCTGCGCTCCGAAGTCGCGACACTTGCGGAACTGGCGCGCGCCTCCGGCGCCTCCCTGCCGCGCGTGCGGGTCGGATCGGACGGAACGGTCGCCTCTTCCGACGTCCCCTGGCTCTCTCCCGGCGACCCGGCGCCGTGGTGGGGTGAGCTCACGCAGCCCCGCTCGATGATCGCCGACGGGGAGGCGTGGGTCGGGGTCCGCTCGGACGGCGGCGCGGGCTCCGTCGCCCGGTTCATGCCGTTTCAGAACCCCTCCCCCTGGTTGCAGGAACTTGCCGACCGAACCGGGTGGGACGTGGAGGTTCGTCCGGGGTCGAGCCGGCAATCCGAGGCGGGATTCCAGATTCAGATGGAGCGCAGCCGGTCCGACACGGAAGTGCGGTTCGTCAGCCCGCGCTCGGCGCCGGCCAAGCCGCCCAAGGGCTTCTGGGACCGCGCGTGGCTCGGCGGCGTCTACGTCGACCGGGCCGTCGCCGTCTTCGGAAGCAAGGTCGGATCAGAGGCCCGTCGTGGCCTTCGTCGCGCGCACTTCGCCCGCCGCGTTTGCGCGCCAGCTGTTCGCCCAGGGAGTTCCCGAGATCAACCGCGTCGTCCGCGGGGTCCTGATGGGACTCGCGGCGGCCCTGCTCTTCGTCTATCTGGTCGCGCTCGCCATCGCGTTCGGCCTCGTGGGCTCGATCGTGCGGAACGTCAACCGGCTGACCCGAGCGACACAGGCGATCGCGCGGGGCGATTTCTCCGTTCGTGCGAACTCGAAGTCTCCGGACCAGATCGGCGACCTCGCGCGCTCCTTCGATTCCATGGCGGGCTCGATCGAGAAGCTGCTGGTCGAGACGGCGCACAAGGAGAAGCTGGAATCGGAGCTTGCCGTTGCGCGGGCGATCCAGGAGAGCTTCCTTCCGGAATCCGGCGCGCTCTGGAGAGGGTTCCATGCCGTCGCGCATTTCGAGCCGGTCGCGGACCTCGGGGGCGACTACTACGACATCCTCCCCATGCCCGACGGCCGCACGGCGGTCACGATCGGCGACGTCTCCGGGCACGGTCTGCCGACGGGATTGGTCGCGGCCGCCGCCCGCGCCTCGCTGGCGACGTTCGTCGAGCTCGGTCTGCCTCCCGGTGATGCTTTTGTCCGGCTCGGCCGGAGGACGGAGAGATCCCGAGCCTCCGAGCGCCGGCTCTACACGACGCTCGCCTTCTTCGCCTACGACGCCGACCGCCGCCTGGGGACGCTGACCAACGCCGGGCACCCGGCTCCGTACCGGGTCTCCCAGGGGAAGGTCGAACGCCTCGCCCTCCCTGCCCTTCCGATCGGTCTGGTGCACGGCCAGCCGTCCTCCTTCCCGTCGAAGGAGTACGCGTTCTTGCCCGGGGACCGCCTGGTCCTCTTCACCGACGGCGTCGTCGAAGCGGCCGACGCCGGCGACGACCCCTGGGGTTACGAGCGCTTCGAGGCCCTCCTCGCGCTCGAAGGGCACCGTGCCCCGCAGGAGCTGGTGGCGTCGATCCTCGCTGCCGTCGCCGCGCACGTGGGTGACACGCCACTCGAGGACGACCGCACGCTGCTCATCCTGACCTTTGACGCCGCCAGGCTCGGGACGGACTGATCGCGTGGCGACCCGCCGCAAGAAGTCCGCCGAGGCCGCATCGCGCGGCCTCACGCCGGGCGAGACCGCGCAGGGGGCCGTGCCCGCCAACGTCGCCAAGCTGCGGGACGCGATCGCGGCCGACGGCGGCACCCCGCTCGCGCAGTTTCGCGATCCGCTCGGAGGCCACTGGCAATTCCTGGCGACGCTGCCGATCGACCGCGTCGAGCCCACGCCTTTCCAGCGCGACCTCTCCGAGACCCACGTCGCGCGCCTCTCCCGAGTGCTGGACAGCCTCGGGCGATTCCTCGACCCGATCATCGCGGTGCGCACCGAGGACGGCCGGTACTGGACGCCCAACGGCAATCACCGCCTCTCCGCCATGAAGCGCCTGGGCGCGCGCGCGATCGTGGCCCTCGTCCTGCCAGAGCCCGAGGTCGCCTACAAGATCCTGGCCTTGAACACCGAAAAGGCGCACAACCTCCGGGAGAAATCCCTCGAGGTGATCCGCATGGCGCGCGACCTCGCGGGCAAGGACTCGGCGCCCGAGACGCAGTACGCCCTGGAGTTCGAGGAAGCGGCGTTTCTCACCCTCGGCGTCTGCTACGAGCAGAACGGACGCTTTCCCGGCGGCGCCTACCATCCCGTCTTGAAACGCGTCGATGAATTCCTGTCCGAGTCCCTCCCGCGCGCCCTCGCCACCCGGCAGGCGCGGGCCGGCCGCGTCCTCGAGCTCGAGGACGCGGTCTCGGCCGCCATGGCCGGTCTCAAGGAGCGCGGCTTCGAGAGTCCGTACCTGCGGACTTTCGTGGTGGCGCGCATCAACCCTCTGCGGTTCCACAAGGGAGCGGCGCCGTCCTTCGACGCGACTCTGGAGAAGATGATTGCCGCGGCAAGGAAGTTCAAACCCGAATCGGTCAAGGCGGAGCAGGTCGCCCGGGCCGCGGGCGCGCCGGAGGAATCCGCCTGACGCCGGCCCGCCCGGTGAAATAATCCACCCATGACGACGCCGCACCCCTTCGGCATCCACCGCTCGCTCGATCCGCCCGGATCCCTGCCGCAGACCGCCCGTCGGCTCGACGCGACGCCGCGGGCCCTCGAGAACGAGATTGCCGTGTCCGTTCAGGCGCTCAACATCGACGCGGCATCGTTCCGGCAGCTTCGCGAGGCGGAGCGCGCGACCGGCGAAACGGTGGAGCAGCAGATCCTCCGGATCGTGCGCGAGCGGGGCAAGATGCAGAACCCGGTCACGGGATCCGGCGGCATCTTCCTCGGCGCCGTGCGTGAAGTCGGGCCGGCTCACCCGGCGGCGGGCCAGCTCGCCCCCGGAGACCGCATCGCCTCGCTCGTCTCCCTGACGCTGACGCCGCTCGCGATCCAGAAGATCCATGCGGTCGTCGCGGCCTCGGACCGCGTCGAGCTCGAGGGAACTGCGATTCTCTTCGAGCGCACCCTCTGGGCGAAATTGCCTGAGGACTTCCCCGAGGAGGTCGCCCTGGCGGCCTTCGACGTGGCGGGAGCTCCCGCAAGCGTCCGCCGCCGCGCCGGCCCCGGCCAGACGGTCGTCGTGATCGGAACGGGCAAAGCGGGCCTGCTCTGCCTCGCGGCCGCCCGCGACGCGGTCGGCCCCGCCGGCAAGGTCCTCGCCGTCGACCCCTCGGAGGCGGCCTCCGGCCGGGCCCGCGGCCTCGGCTATGCCGATGTCGTGCTCACCGTCGACGCGAGGGATCCCATCGCGATCCATTCGGTCGTCCACGACGCGACGCGCGGACAGCTCGCGGATCTGGTCGTCAACGCGGTCAACGCGCCCGGGACCGAGGTCGCGAGCGTGCTCGCCGCGAAGGACGACGGCGTGGTCCTCTTCTTCGGAATGGCGACCTCGTTTGCGGCCGCGGCGCTCGGCGCCGAGGGCCTGGCCCATCCGGGCACGCTCCTGATCGGCAACGGCTACGTCCCGGGACACGCCGAGGAAGTCCTCGACCTGCTGCGGCGCCATCCGAGGCTCTCGGCCGCCTTCGCGGCGCTGGCGGGCGTCTCCACTTCTTGAGCTCCGCCGCCGAGGGACTCGCGCGCGCGATCCTGGACAGCGGCGCCCGACGCGTGGCGTTTCTCGGACTCGCCAAGAACGCCGGCAAGACCACGGCGCTGGTTGCCACGCTCGCACAGCTCCACCGCCTGGGCATCCCGGCGGGAGCCACCTCGGCCGGAAGGGACGGCGAGGACTTCGACGCCCTGACCGGGGAGCCCAAGCCCCGCTTCCGCCTCTGGCCCGGCCAGTTCGTGGCTTCCGCGCAGAGCACGTTCGCCTCCTCCACGCTCTCGACCGGCCCTCGCCGGGGCCTCCCGTTTGCGACACGTTTCGGGCCGATCGAGCTCGCCCGCGTCGAGACGGCCGGAGAGATCGAGGTGATGGGTCCGACGACCGCGTCGCAGACCGCCGCCGCCGCGGCCGCCCTGGCGGGCGCCGGAGCCGGACCTCGTCCTTCTCGACGGGGCCTTCGGCCGGCGTGCGTTCGCCTCGGCGCGCGTGGCGGACGGCGTGGTGCTCGCCGTCGGCATGGCTGCCGGGCGAACCCTCGAAACCGTTCTCGAGCGGGCACGTCTCGCCGTTGCGTTGATCACCCTCGGTCCGGCTCCGCCCGGCAGGCCGGCACGGCTCTTCGACGGAGCCCTGACCGACGAGATCCTGCGTGAGGATCCCCCCGTGGCCGGAGAGACACTCGTTGCGCGAGACTTCGCGTCGATCTTTCTTTCTCCCGAGGAGCGGTCACGGCTGACCGAGCGCGGCGTGGGGCTGGCCGTCGAGCGTCCGGCCCGCCTGATCGCCGTGACCTCCAACCCGTCGGCGCCCGGAAGGCCTCCCCTGCCGCCGGCGGAGTTCTTCGAGGCCCTCGGGAAACTCCTCCCGGCCGTCCCGCTCTTCGACCTGCGCGCCGATCTGTCCCGGGTCTTCCCGGCCGCCGGGACGGAAGGGGCCTGATCTACCAGCGCGCGCGCAGCGCCACGCCGTCGGAGATCGGGATCACCTCGAGCGACAGTTTCGGCTCCTTCGGCTCGTGGATCGATTCGGCGCGGTGCCGGTTGACGAGGAACCGCCCGGTCGCCGTCGCGAAGAGGGCGCCCGCGATGACGTCGCTCGCAAAGTGGACGTTGTCGTTGATGCGGTCGCAGGCCACGACCGTCGCGAGGCCGTAGGCGATCGTCGGGATCACCCAGCCTTCCGAGCGCATGGCGACGACGGACGCGACCGCGAAGGCCTGCGTCGCGTGCCCGGAAGTGAATGAATTGTGCGACGAGAACGGCTCGAAGATCGTCTTTCCGTCCGACTCGTTGGGCCGCCAGCGCCCGGCCACGGGCTTGATGATCAGGTTCGTGAAGATCCCCGTGATGATCGAGGCCTCGACCGCGTCGCGTCCCATGTCGCGGATGTCGTCGTTTTGCGCGATCAGGCCCCCGGCCACCAGGCCCAGAGAAATGTACAGTGACCCGCGTCCCCCGAACCACGTCGTCGCCTGCGAGACGCGGTTGGTGAATTCCGACCGATTTCGCTGGAAGGCGTCGAGGATCGATGGATCCGCGGCAAAGGCCCCGCCAATCAGGACGGCGGCTCCCGCCGCCTTGCGGATGTCCTTCGCATCCCAGTGAAACGGCGCGACGACCAGGGCGGCCGTGTCTTCTCCGTAGCGCTTCACCTCGTTCCAGACCGCGCCGCCCACGAGCTTGGGGATCGAGGGTTTGGGAGCGGGCGGCGATTCGGGCGTCGCCGGCTCCTCCACCACGTCGATGGGGGGGCAACCGCTCACCTCGCCTGCGCCGCTCCCGCGCGGGAGCGCGAAGAGGAAGAGAGCGAGCACGAAGGCCGCTCCAGGACGGACACCCGGCCGATGTGACCGCTGATTCCCTGCGCCCTCCGAGCGGACTTCCAAGGCGGAAGCTATCGTAACCCGTGCGGGAGATGCTCCCGCGCCCCGGCTATACTCCCCCCGTTCATGGCCCCGAAACTGGGTCTGCCGCCGGAACGCATCGCGCGATGCCGCCGCTACGCGCGGCAGGTCGCCGACGGTGTCCGGCGAGAGACGGAGGCGTTCACCACCGTTTCGACCGAGCGCACCGTGCTCCGTTTGCTCGGCGTGGACGGCGTGGATGCGCAGGATGTGCCGATCCCAAACCGCGTCGTCGATTCGCTCCAGCAGGCCGAAAAGCTCGCGCGCGGCGCGGCCGTGTGGGTGGGGAGCGCTCTCGCCGAGGGATCGCCGGGCGTGGACGAGGCGGCGCGTCGGCTGTCCCGCCCGGAGGAAGTCCGCTCTCTGAAACCCCATCCCCGCTGGCGCGAGGCGCTCGCGCCCCTCGTCGAGGGTACGCTCTCCCGGATCCAGGCCAACCGGCGCGAGCGGGAGCGACGCCTGGCGGGCCACCCCCCGGACGAAATGCCGCTTCTGTATGCGATCGTCGCCACAGGGAACATCCACGAAGACATCGTTCAGGCCGAGGCCGCGGCGCGCGCGGGCGCGCAGTGCATCGCCGTGATCCGGTCGACCGCCCAGTCGCTGCTCGATCACGTCCCCTACGGCGCCACGACGACCGGATTCGGAGGCACCTTCGCGACCCAGGAGAACTTCCGCCTCATGCGCGCGGCGCTCGACCGGATCGAGCCCGAGATCGGCCGCTACGTCCGGCTCGTCAACTACTGCTCGGGCCTCTGCATGCCCGAGATCGCGGCCATGGGGGCCCTCGAGCGCCTCGACATGATGTTGAACGACTCGCTGTACGGGATCATCTTCCGCGACATCAACCCGCTGCGCACGCTCATCGACCAGAACTTCTCGCGCCGGATCAACGCGGCCGCCGGGGTCGTGATCAACACGGGCGAAGACAACTACCTGACGACGGCCGACGCGGTGGAACAGGCCCCGGCGGTCCTCGCGTCGCAGTTCATCAACGAGTGCCTGGCGCTGGACGCCGGGCTCGAGCGCTGGCAGATCGGCCTCGGGCACGCCTTCGAGATCGACCCGGAGCTGGAGGACGGCCTCCTCTACGAGATCGCGCAGGCCCAGGCCGCCCGCGAGATCTTTCCCGACTCGCCCCTGAAATACATGCCGCCGACCAAGCACATGACCGGAAACATCTTTCGGGGCTATCAGCAGAACACGCTCTTCATGCTGACTTCGGTGGCGACCGGGCAGTCCATCCACCTGCTCGGGATGCTGACCGAAGCCCTGCACACGCCGCTGCTCTCGGACCGCTGGCTGTCGATCGATCAGGCCCGGACGATCCGTTCGAACGCCCGCCACCTCGACGAGGAGATGGAGTTCAAGGCCGGCGGGCGCATCGTCCGTCGCGCGCACGAGGTCCTGGAGGGCGCCGAGGAGCTTCTGCAGCGCATCGCCGGCGCCGGCCTCTTCGAAGCGCTCGCGTCCGGTGTGTTCGCCGACACGCGCCGGCCCCGGGACGGAGGGCGGGGCCGGGATGGGGTCCTCCCCCGCCACCCCGAATACTCCAACCCCTTCCGGGAGGCCTGGGACCGGCAACCGGCCGCGGCGGCCTCATGAGCGCGCCGCAGCGCGACCGGACGCGTATTCGCCCCTACGGCGACAAATGGAACGACGGCGTCGTCCAGGTCTCCTTCACGCTTCCGCTCGCAAACTCCGGAGTCGCGCTCGAAGCGGCCAAGCGCTACGCGGGCAAGATGGGCATCCGCGACCCCTACGTCACGCTCGCGCAGCCGGTCGCACCCGAGTTCACGTTCTTCATCGTCTACGGCAAGGCGGTCCACGAAGTGGACGCGTCCGCGATCTCCGCCGAGGAGATCGCCGTGCCGGACCTGCACCGGGAAGAGATCGACGCGCAGATCCGCGAGCGCTTCGGACGGCGGCTGGTCGTCCTCGGCTGCGCCCTCGAGTCCGACGCCCATACGGTCGGCATCGACGCCATCTTCAACCCCAAGGGCTTCGCCGGCGATTACGGCCTCGAACGCTACGCGGGGTTCGATGCCCGCAACCTGGGGGCGCAGGTGCCCGTCGAGCGGCTGGTGCGCCTGGCGCGCGAGGCAAAGGCCGACGCCATCCTCGTTTCCGCGACGGTCACGCAGAACGAGATCCACATCAAGCACCTGACGGATCTCGTCGACATGCTGGAGGCCGAAGGCCTCAGGGATCGTGTCGTGCTCATCGCGGGAGGGGCGCGCCTCGAGCACGCGCTCGCCAAGGAGCTCGGCTACGACGCCGGCTTCGGGCCGGGGACGACACCGGGCCGCGTGGCCGCCTTTCTGCTCGAAGAGGTCTCGCGCCGGGCCAGCGAGGCGAAGGCGCCGTGACACCGGCCCGGGTGCTGCTGCGGCTGCGGGTCGGGGCGGAAAACGCCCACTACGGCGGCGGGCTCGTGGATGGGGCGTACGTGCTGAAGCTCTTCGGCGATGCCGCGACGGAGCTGCTCGTCCGCAACGACGGCGACGAAGGCCTCTTCCGCGCCTACTCCTCGGTCGACTTCCTCGCACCCGTCCACGCCGGCGACTACCTCGAGGTCGAGGCGGAGCTGACCCGCGTGGGCCGGACCTCGCGCGAGATGCGGTTCGAGGCGCGCAAGGTCATCGCGCCGGCGGGGGACGCCGCCTCCTCCGCGGCGCTGCTGGAGCCTCCCGTCGTCGTCGCGCGAGCCTCGGGCACCTGCGTCGTGCCCCTCGATCGGCAGACCCGCCGCGCATGAGCGACGCGGTCGTCATCACGGTGGCCGGCGTCGGCGCGGAGGTCACCCGCGCACAACAACCCCGCCTTCCGCTGCTCCCCGACGAGGTCGGTGAGGAGTACCGCCGGGCCCACGACGCGGGGGCCGCGATCGGCCACATCCACGGCCGCAAGCCCGACGGCACGCCGACCCAGGACCGATCGACGTTTCAGTCCTACGCGGAAGCGATCCGCTCGCGCTGTCCGATCATCCAGCAGTTCTCGACGGGCGGGGCGGTAGGAATGGGCGTCGAGGAGCGGATCGCAGCCCTGGAGCTTTCGCCCGACATGGCGACCCTGACGCTCGGAACGTGCAACTTCGGCGACGACGTCTTCGAAAACTCGCTTCCCACGATCCGGGCGATCCTCGAGCGGATCCGGAAGTTCGGCATCACGCCGGAGCTCGAGATCTTCGACGACGGCATGCTCGCGACCGCCGACGCCTTGATCGCGAAGGGCCTCCTCGCTCCCCCCCTGCATTTCGACTTCGTGCTGGGAGTGCCCGGCTCGGCCGCCGCCACTCCGGAGAACCTGCTCCACTTCGCCCGCTCGATCCCGGCCGGCTGCACCTGGACGGTCGCCGGCATCGGACGGCGCCAGACCGCCATGGCCACGATGGCCCTGGCCATGGGGGGACACGTGCGCGTGGGCTTCGAAGACAACATCTACTACCGCAAGGGCGAGCTCGCCGATTCGAACGCCCGCTTCGTCGAGCGCGTCGTGCGGATCGCGCGGGAGGTCGGGCGCGAGCCGGCGACCGTCGCGCAGGCCCGAAGCCTCCTTCACCTTCCGGCCGCCGCGTGAGCGCCGGAGCGCGGCCGCGGCTCCCGAAGAGCTGCGCCGGGGGCTCAACCTCTGGGACACGACGTTTCTCGTTCTCGGCCTCGTGCTCGGCGGCGGAATCTTCCTGACCCCGTCGTCGATCGCGCAGGCGATCCCGGCGCCCAGCTGGATCCTCGCGGCGTGGGTCGTCGGCGGGCTGCTCTCCGTCGCCGGCGGCCTCGTCTACGCCGAGCTCGGAGCGATGATGCCGCAGGCCGGCGGCATGTACCTCTACATCCGGGAGGCGTTCGGCGCCGCTGCCGGCTTTTCTCTACGCCTGGGTCGCCTACTTCGTCATCCTGGCCGGAGCGGACGCGGCCGTCGCCGTGGGCTTCTCGGAGTACCTGAGCGTCTTCTTCCCGGGCCTCGGCACGAAGAACGTGCTCTTCGATCTCGCGGGGATCCCGATCTCCGCCGGGCAGCTGACGGCCGTCGCCGCCGTCCTGCTGCTGTCGGCGACGCACTACGTCGGGATCAAGGAGGGCACGCGCATCCAGAGCGTCTTCACGCTGCTGATCGTCCTGGCCCTCCTGTGGCTGATCGTCGGCGGCACGCTGACGCCCCTGCCGCAGGCCGCCGCCGCGGCGCCGTCGGTGCCGGTGACCGCCGCCGGATTCGGGATCGCCATGGTGGCCGTCTTCTGGTGCTACTACGGCTGGAACGAGATCGCCGCCGTGGCGGGCGAAGTGGCCAACCCGCAGCGCAACATCCCGAGGGCCCTGATCTTCGGAACCGGCCTCGTCGCCTTCCTGTACGTCGGGGTCAACGCCGTCTTCCTGAAGGCGATCCCCGTCGGCGAGCTCGCGCAGACGGCTCGCCCCGCGGCGGTCGCGTCGCTGCGCCTGTTCGGGCAGGGGGCCACCGGGGCGATCGCGTTCGCCGTGACGGCCGCGGCGCTCGGCTGTCTTTCGGCCGGGATCGCCCCGGGCCCGCGGATCGTCTACGCCCTCTCGCGCGACGGTCTCTTCCCCAGGCCCTTCGCGCGCGTCCATCCCCGCTTCCAAACCCCTTCGTTCGCGATCATCGCCCAGGCGATCTGGATGTCCCTGCTCTGCCTGTCCGGCCGCTACGACCAGCTCTACACGTACGCGACGTTCGCCGTCATCCTGGCCTACACGGCCACGGGCATCGCGCTGTTCGTGTTTCGGCGCACGCGGCCCGGGGACGTTCGCGGCCCTACCGGTGCTGGGGGTATCCCGTCGTGCCCGCCGTCTTCGTCGCGACCTCGGCGCTGCTCGCCGTGAACACGGTTCGGCAGCAGCCGCGCGAGACACTCGCCGGGATCGGCATCCTGCTGCTGGGCGTCCCGGTCTATTTCTGGATGCGCGCGACCCACCGGAGGGCGTCATGAAATCCGCCCTGGGAATTCTGCTCCTCGGGCTTCTCCCGCAGACCGGCCAGACGCCGTCCGCCGGGCCCCTGCGGGGCTTCACGCCCGAACGGTCGGCCTGGCAGCGCGAGTACGAGCGCCGCCTGATGGCCCTTCCGAAGCCGGCCGAGTGCGACGCCCTGCTGCGGGAGCTCACGCGCGAGCCCCACGTCGCCGGAACACCCGGCAACCAGCGCGTGGCGCGCTTCATCGCGGACGAGTTCCGCAAAGCGGGCCTCGAGGTGACGACTCCGACCTACGACGTCCTCCTCTCGTACCCGAAGAGCGCCCGACTCGAGATCGTCGGGGAGCCGGGCGTCGCGCTGGCGCGCACCGAGGAGCCCGTCGCCTCCGACCCGGACACCGCGATCGCTCCCGACCTGATCCCCTGGAACGCCTACGCGCCTTCCGCGGACCTGACGGCCCAGGTCGTCTACGTCAACCGGGGCGCCGCCGAGGACTACGACCGTCTCGCCCGGATGGGAGTGGACGTGAAGGGAAAGATCGCCCTGGCGCGGTACTTCGGCGGGTATCGGGGCGGAAAGTCACTCGAGGCCGAGAAGCGCGGGGTCGCGGCCGTCGTCGTCTACTCGGACCCGATCGACGACGGCTGGTTCAAGGGGGCGGTCTACCCTGCGGGACCCTGGGGTCCGCTTTCGCACTTCCAGCGAGGGGCCAACGTCTACGACTTCATCGTCCCGGGCGACCCGCTGACACCGGGTTGGGCTTCGACGCCCGGCGCGCGCCGGATTTCGGAGGCCGAGTCGGCGATCCTTCCGAAGATCCCGATGCTGCCGTTGTCCTCCCGCGACGCGGCGGAGCTCCTGAAGCGCCTCAAGGGTCCGGCCGTGCCGGACGGGTGGCAGGGGCTCGCGATCGCGGACACCTACCGCGTGGGCCCGGGGCCCGTCCTGGCGCATCTGGCGATCGAGAACACGCGCGAGCGCCGCACGATCCAGAACGTCATCGGGGTCCTCAAGGGCACCGACGAACCGGCGCGGCAGATCCTGCTATCCAACCACCACGACGCCTGGGTCTACGGCGCCGTCGATCCCTCCTCCGGTACGGCGACGATGATCTCTCTCGCGCGCGCCCTCGGGACCCTCGCGAAGCAGGGCCTGCGTCCGCGGCGCACGATCGTCTTCGGCAACTGGGACGCCGAGGAATACACGCTGACCGGGTCGACGGAGTGGGGCGAGGAACGGGCCGCCGACCTCGCGCAGAACGCCGTCATCTGCATCAACGTGGACGCCTCGAGCTCCGGCAGGAATTTCGCCGCCTCGGCCTCACCGCTCGCTTTCGCCGCGATCCGGGAGACCGCGGCGGACGTCGCGGACCCCGGTGCGGACGGCAAGTCGGTCGCCGACACCTGGCGCGAGAGCGCCGGAGGCGAAAACGTGCGCAGCTACGCCACCGGCGCCACCGGGGGCGATCTGCCGATCGCGATCCTCGGCAGCGGGTCGGACTACACGGTCTTCTTCAACCACCTCGGGGTCCCTTCCGTCGACCTCGTCTTCGACGGGCCGTACGGCGTCTACCACTCCGTCTACGACGACTACGGGTGGATGGCGACCGCCGGCGACCCGGGCTTCCTCTACCACGCCGCCATGGCGCGCTATGCGGGCGTGCTCGCGCTGCGCTTCGCCAACGCCGACGTGCTGCCCTTCGACGCCGCCGCCTACGGAACCGAGATCGCCCGCTACGCGAAGGACCTGGCGCGCGAGGGCCGCGCCACCGGAGCTCTCCGACGAGCTGGCGCAGCTCTCCGCCGACGCCTCGGCGTGGAGCGCCGCGGCCGCAGCGGCGCAGGAGTCGATTCACGAGAGGCTCAACGGCGGGAGGGCCGCCACCGTGGACCGCGGCGCCGTGAACGCCTGGCTTCTCTCGCTCGAGCGCGGCCTGCTCGATCCGCAAGGGCTGCCCCGGCGGCCCTGGTTCCGACACCTGATCTACGCGCCCCTGCCTTCCTACGCCGCCGAGACCCTCCCGGCGATTCGTGAGGCGGCGGAATCGGGCGACCTTTCCGCCGCGCGCCAGGCCGTCGCGACGCTGCGCGAGAAGCTCGCCGCGTCCGGCGCGGCCGCCCGCGCCCTCTCGGGCACGCCGGCCGCCGCGGCGGCGTCGGCGGGGACGAAGGCGGCCGTCTTCCTCGGCACGATCACCGACGCCGAGTGCGGCGCCGACCACGGCCCCATGATTCTGCGCGGCGGCATGGGCGTGGACGCCAAAGAATGCACTGCGGCGTGCGCGGCGAAGGGGGTCCCTTTCGGTTTCGTCGACGCCCGGACGCGCCAGTTCTTCCAGCTCGACGATGGAGCCAAGGCCGCCGCGTTCGCCGGGCGCTCCGTCCGCCTCACCGGACGCATCGACGGGGACACGATCCTCGTCGAGGAGATCCAGGCCGCGCGCTAACGCGCGCGGCCACGTCGCGGACCACCGCGAAGAGAACCTCGAGGCCGAATCGGACGTTCGCCAGGGACAGCCGCTCGTCGTCGCCGTGACTGTGATCGTCCTCGGGTCCCAGCCGGAAGGGCTCGAAGCCGTAGACGACCATGCCGATCTCCCGCAGGTACGTGGCGTCGGTCGTCGAGGTCAGCGGGGGTGTCAGCACGGGAACGCCGGGCTCGAACCGGTCGCGGGCCCGCTCGATCGCCCGGAAGAGGTCGGTGTCGATGGGAGACGCGGTCGCCCGCGTTTCTTCGATGACCTCGAAGGAGACCGACGGGTCTTCGACGACCTCCGCCAGACGCGCCCGGAACCGGGCCGGGTCGTCGCCGGGGAGGAGCCGGCAATCCAGCGTCGCCGTGGCTTTCCCCGGGATGACGTTGACCTTGTCGCTTCCGGCGAGTCCCGTGATCGAGATCGTCGAGCGCAGGCAGGCGTTGCGGAACGGGTCCGACAGAAGCAGCCGGCGTCCGGCCGGGTCCGCCAGGGCCGCCGCCGGATCCGCGAGCGCCCGGGCGAGCGGCGGCGGCGCGGTCTTCGCCAGCTGTCGGAAATAGGCGTCGACGGCCGGAATCAGCCGCACGGGCGTCTCGAAGTCGAGGATCCGGTTCAAGGCGCGGACGAGGCGCGCCACGGCCCCTCCGGAATCCGGGATCGACGCATGGCCGGCCTTGCCGTCGGCGGAGAGGCGCAGCCAGAGGGCCGACTTCTCGGTCACGTCCACGTTCCAGCTCTCCGAGCGCCCCGCGCGGACCACGATGTTCGCGCCTTCGGTCAGGACGAACTCCGCGTTGCCGAGGCGGTCGCGGTGGCTCGCGATCATGGCGCGCACGCCGCTCTGCGTCCCCGCCTCCTCGTCCGCCGTCCCGAGGAAGAGCACGTCCCGATCCAGGCGCGTCCCCGAGCGCTTGAGCAGGAGCACCGTCATCAGCTGGGAGATCGCCGTGCCCTTCATGTCCGTCGCCCCGCGCCCCCAGATGGAGCCGTCGCGGATCTCCCCGGCGAACGGAGGGACCGTCCAGCGCGCGGCCTCGGCGGGCACCACGTCCAGGTGGTTGAGCAGCACGATCGGCCGCTGGCGGCCGCTGCCTGGCAGGCGGGCCAGCACGTTGCCCCTTCCGTTGCCGAGGTCGAAGACGGCGCTCTCGATCCCCTCGGCGCGAAAGATCGCGTCGAAGAAGTCCGCGGCGGCCTTCTCGCGCCCCGGAGGATTGCTCGTGTCGATCCGAAGGTAGGCCTGCAGCAGGCCCGCCGCCTCGCCCGCCGCCGCGCCGAAGTCCGGCTGCGGGGCCCCCGCGGCCGCCGCGCCTGCAGCCACACGGCGCACAGGATCGAAGGGATCGGCATCGCGGGATCATACCGGCCGGCCCCTTCGGGCCGGCGGCCTACCGGGAGGGCGATCCGGCCGACGGAACGGCGCCCGCATCCGGCGCGGTCAGCGGCGCCGGGGTCCACCAGGAGAGGATCCGGTTCACGTACGCCACGGTCTCGCGATAGGGCGGCACGCCGCCGTGAGCCTGGACGGCGCCCTCCCCCGCATTGTAGGCCGCGAGCACGAGCTCCGGGCGCCCCGCGTAGCGGTCCGCCAGCTCCCGGAGGTAGCGCACTCCGCCCCGCACGTTCGCCTGCGGGTCGAAGGGCTTGCGCACGCCCATGCGCCGCGCCGTCGCCGGCATCAGCTGCATCAGTCCCCGAGCGCCCTTGCGCGAGACGCTGCGCGGCTCGTAGTTGGACTCCGCGCGGATCACCGCCGACACGAGCGACGCGTCGACGTTGTAGCGGCGCGCCTCCGCCTCGATGATCGCGTCAAAGGCCGTCCCGTAGAGGGGTTTGCGCTGGCTCTGGTAGGACAGGTCGTACGCCGACGCCGCCCCGCCATCGGGTTCCGGGAGATCGACGGTTTCGGCCACCTCGACCTCGTCGTCCAGGATTCGCTCCACGCGCTCGAGATCGACGCGGTAGCTCCCGCCGCCCGGCAGGGCGATCTCGAGCTGCCTGGCCGTCGACGCGGTACCCCGCGGCCTTCACCACCCGACCCTCGCGAAAGAGGATCAGCTCCGCCCGCGCCGGGGCGGCCAGAGCCAGAGCTCCCAGGAGGGCTCCCCCGACCAGGACGGTACGCATCGGTACGAGTTTACGGATCAGGCCCCGGTTTTGCCACGGCGGACCCGGGCGGCCCGGGGATGGAAGCGGTCGTAGACGCCCCGGAGCCTCGTCCGCGAGACCTGCGTGTAGATCTGCGTCGTCGCAATGTCCGCGTGCCCGAGCATCATCTGGAGCGCCCGCAGGTCGGCCCCGTGCTCGAGCAGGTGCGTCGCGAACGAATGCCGCAGGCTGTGCGGCGTCAGCCGCCCGCGCAGCCCCGCCTTTCGGCCGTACTTCTCGATCAGCTGCCAGAAGCGCTGGCGTGTCAGGGGAAGGCCGCGGGCCGACAGAAAGAGCGCAGGCGCGCCGCGCCGGTCGAACGAGGGGCGCACCCGATCGAGGTACCGCGAGATCCAGGATGCGGCGGACTTGCCGAACGGGACGAGCCTTTCCTTACCGCCCTTCCCCGTCACGCGCAGGATCCTGGCGTCCAGGTCCAGCCGCTCGCGCGGAAGCTGCGCGATCTCCGACACCCGCAGGCCGGAGGCGTAGAGCAGCTCGAGCATCGCGCGGTCCCGCAATCCCAGGGGCTGCGTCGCGTCGGGCGCGGCGAGAAGCGATTCGACCTGCTCCTCCGAAAGGGCGCGCGGCAGCGCGAGACCGGCCCGCGGGCTCTGCAGGTGGGCGGTCGGATCCTCGGTGTGTTTCAGGTGCGCGCCGGCGAACGCATAGAAGCCGCGCAGGGCCGAGAGCATTCGGGCCGCCGACCGGGAGGAGATTCCGCGGGAGCGGCGCTCGCGCAGATACCGCGAGAGGTCGGGGCGCGACAGGCGCGAGGGCAGATCGTGCCCCGCGAGCCAGCGCCCGAAGGCGGCCAGGTCGCTCCCGTACGCGGCGACGCTCGCCGGCGAAAGCCCGCGCTCGACCGCCAGGTGGTCGAGGTACGTCGGCAGCTCGCGATCGAGAAAGTCGCTCCGGGTTGGCGGCGTCGCGGGACGGCCGGGCCGCGACCTCAAGGCCTCAACCGGCGGCTTCGGCCGGCGCCATGCCCGAGACGACCGCGAGGATCTCGGCGTCCGAAAGGATGCGATCGCTCTGCTTCGCCTGCCGGAAGACCGCGTCGACCAGCTCGGGCCGCGCCGCGATGCCGTGCGCCTCGAGCCAGCACTGGACGTTGGACAGCCCGCTCATCGGCCCGACCTCGATCGTCTGGCGGCGCCCGACCATCGCGGCCGGAACGCCGGAATAGACCCGGTCGGCCAGCCACTCGTCCCCCTTGCGGCGCGCCTTGATGATCGCCGCCGCATGAACGCCCGTGCCCGTGCGAAACGCGTCGCGCCCCACCACGGGGTAGTTGTCGGGAATGCGCACGCCGGTCGCCTCCGACACGCGGGCGCAGTACTCGCTCAACTTCGTCAGGTCGCGGTCGATCCAGCCGAGCAGCTGCAGGTTGACCAGAAGCTGGTCCATCGGCGTGTTGCCGACACGCTCGCCGATCCCGAGGGCGCAGGCATGCACGCGGTGCGCCCCGGCCTCCAGGGCCCAGAGGGCGTTGGTCACGCCGAGCCCGCGATCCTGGTGCCCGTGCCAGTCGATCTTGACGGAAGGATTGGTCTCCTCGACGACTCCGCAGACGAACCGGATCAGGTTCCGGACGCCGTTGGGCGTCGCATGGCCGACGGTGTCGCAGACGCAGACGCGCCTGGCCCCGGCGCGGATCGCGGTCGCGTACAACTGGCGGATGTGGTCGGGGTGCGCGCGGGTCGTGTCTTCGGTCACGTACATGACCGGAAGCCCCTCGCGCACCGCGAGCGACACGGCCGACTCGGTCAGGCGGAGCATGCGGTCGAGGTCCCAGTCCTCCGCGTACTGACGGATCGGCGAGGAGCCGATGAAGCAGGCGACCTCGATCGGGATTCCGACCCGCTGCGAGATCTCGACGACCGGCAGGATGTCGGCCTCGACCGTCCGCGCCGCGCAGTTGGGGCGGATCTTCATCCGCGCGTCCACGATCTCGCGCGCCAGCCGTTCGACCGCGGCGACGACGTGGGGGCCCGCCCCCGGCAGGCCGATGTCCGCCGAGTCGATGCCGAGGGACTCCATCAGGTGGAGGATCGCGAGCTTGTGCTCGATGGAAGGGCTCCGCACCGACGGGGACTGCAGCCCGTCCCGCAGCGTCTCGTCGTCGATCTCGACGGTGCCCCGCGCGGGGAAGACGGCGCCGCCCGCCCTGTTCCAGTCGTAGATGAGATCGGATTCCGGTGGGTGCAAGGGTTCTCCCGGCTCCAGTTTAGCCCCCGCGGGGAGCCAGTTCAATCGCCGGCCCGATCAGCGCGGGGTGCCGATGGCGAAGTCGGCGCCGACGTAAGAGGGTCAGCTCCGGATAGCCGAGCGAGTTGGAAATGCCTCCGCCAAAACGCCCTCCCCGCTTCACGTCTTCCATCCGGGGCGGCCGGCTCCCGAGCGCGTCGGTCAGGGTGACCGTCTCGGTGCCGCCCCCGAGCCGCAGGCCCACGCGGGCGCGGATCGCCGGCGTAAACGCGTAGCGCACCGTGAGGTCGCCGAAGAACTCCTTGTTGTTCGAGTCCGGGTGGTATCCCTCATCGAAGGCCACGGTCTCGGTGCCGAGCACCGCCAGCGCGACGAACGGAAGCCGCTCGCGGCCGAAGGTGCCGGTGAAGAACAGGTCGGTCCGCGGCCAGGAGTAGCCCACGCCGACGCGCAGGGCCTCGAGCGTGGCGTCCTGCGAGGAATCGCGCGGCTCGAACGCCGGGAAGCTCTCTTCGTGCACGTCGATCGATCCGCTCATCCACTCGGCATCCAGGAGGGCGGTCCAGCCGCCGTTGCGGTACCGGCCTTCGACGCCGCCGCCGAAGATTCCGCCCGAGTCGTTGATGAACGCGCCCGCGGTCGCGTTGTATCCCGTGACCTTGACGTAGCGGACGTTCGCGGCAACTTCCAGGCACTTCCACCGGTGGCGCCAGCCGAGCGCTCCGTCCGCCCGCTCCGCCGTGAGATTGCGCTGCTCGCTGACTTCCTGTTCCTGGCCGCCGATGTTCAACACGTCGGTGGCCTTCTGGACGCGGCGATTGAGGCCGACCTCCAGGGAATCGCGCACGCCCATCGGGAAGCGCCCGATGATCGAGAAGTTCTCGTAGCGACCGGTGCCGTCGGTCTCGACCTGGGGCAGGCTCGGCGTTCCCGGCCGGATCTGTTCGTCGTGAGAGGGCGCAAAGGCGATCCGCACCCGCCACTCGAAAGCCGGCGTACCGGCGCCCAGGCCGTCGACGGCCGGGTGGGCATTGCCGAGCCCGATCAGCAGAAACTTCGGCGTGACATCCGAGACGTCGTAGCGCTCGGCGTCGGACTGCGGCTCGATCTTGCGCGAGAGTGTCGCGTAGGAGAAGCCGATCTCCGTCGAGAGGCCGTCGCGCGGAGCGAGCCCGCCCGAGAGGAGAAAGCCCGCGCAGAAGATGCAGGCGTTGACGAGGTCGATGCCCATCGCTTCAGCGGCCCGTGAAGCGCGCGGACCGCTTCTCCAGGAAGGCGTTCATGCCCTCTTTCATGTCTTCGGTGGCGGCACAGAGGCCGAACAACGTCGCCTCGAAAGCCATCCCTTCGGCGGCCGGCATCTCCACGCCCCTTCGGATGGCCTCCATCGCGTAGCGGCAGGCCACGGGACCGTTCGCCGCGATCTTCCTCGCGAGCTCCCGGGCGCCGGACAGGCGCCTGCCCCGCCGGAACGACCCGGTTGACCAGGCCGATCCGGTGGGCTTCCGCGGCCGTGACGCCCTTCTCGGAGGTCAGCACCAGCTCCATCGCGCGCGAGGCGCCGACCAGCCGCGCCAGGCGCTGCGTTCCGCCGTAGCCCGGAAGGATCCCGAGCGAGGTCTCAGGCAGGCCCATCTTCGCGTTCTCCGAGGCGACCCGAAGGGCGCACGCCATGGCGAGCTCCAGGCCTCCCCCGTAGGCGTACCCGTTGATCGCGGCGATCGTGGGCACGGGCAGCTGCCTCGAGCGCGTCGAGCGACCGCCTGGCCGCGGCGCGCGTGCTCCCGGCCGGCGACCGGCGTCAGCTTCGCGAGCTCTCCGATGTCGGCGCCGGCGATGAAGGCCTTTTCCCCCGCTCCGGTCACGATGAGACACCGCAGGTCCGGGTCGCCGGCCGCCGCGTCGAAGGCGGCTCCCAGGGCCTCGACCACCTCGGAATTGAGGGCGTTCAACTTTTCCGGACGGTCGACCGTCACGACCCGGACGCCGTCCTCCGTTTCGACCCGAACGTGCTGGCTCAAGGCTTCTCTCCGTATTCGTAGAAGCCGCGGCCGGACTTTCGGCCGTAGCGGCCCGCGAGGACCATGCGCTTCAAGAGGGGCGGCGGCGCGAACCGCTTCTCGCGGTACTCGTCGAACATGATCTCCGCGATCGCGTAGGTCGTGTCCAGGCCGACGAAGTCGAGCAGCTTCAGCGGGCCCATGGGATGCCCGCAACCGAGCTCCATGCCGCGGTCGATGTCCTCCCGGGTGCCCACGCCCTCCTCGAGGGCGCGAACGGCGTCGAGCAGATACGGCACGAGCAGGCGGTTGACGATGAACCCCGAGTTGTCGCGCGTCCGGATCGGCTCCTTGCCGAGCGACCGGGCGAACGCGAACACCGTCTCGACCGTCTCGTCCGACGTCGCGATCGTGCGCACCACCTCGACCAGCTTCATCACGGGAACCGGGTTGAAGAAGTGCAGCCCCGCGAAACGATCCGGGCGCTTCGTCGCCGCCGACATCTCCGTGATCGTGAGCGAGGACGTGTTCGAGCAGAAAATCGTCGCGGGCTTGCAGAGCGCGTCGAGCTGGCCGAAGGTTTCCCGCTTGACCGTCGAGATTCTCGACGATCGCCTCCACCAGGATGTCGCAGTCGGAGAGATCCGAGAGGCTCGTCGTCGGCCGGAGGCGCCGGCGCGTCGCTTCCGCCTCCGCGGCCGTCGCCTTCTGGCGCTCGACCGCCTTGGCGAGCGACGCCTCGATCCGGGCGATCCCCCGCGCGCCCAGGTCCTCCGAGACCTCTCGGATGACCGTGTCGTATCCCGCTCGCGCGCAGACCTCCGCGATCCCGGAACCCATCAGGCCCGCGCCCAGCACTCCGACTTTCTTGATCGCCATGGTCTAGCGCTCCTCCGCGAAGCCCGCATGCTCCCGAAGCGCTCCGTCGTCCTCGCCTGGCGGGGCCCCGCAGAACTCGGGAAGTGAGATGCCGCGGGAAAAGGCCGGACCCGCCAGGGCGTGGAGCCGCGAGTTCGGGGCGATCACGATCCAGCCGTTCCCGACCCAGTGCGACAGCGCCTCGCGCACCAGCGCGCCGTCGTTCAAGGTCGACAGAACGGCGTTCAAGTCCGCCGAGCCGCGCGCGCGGAGCTCCCGGAGGAAATCGGCGACGGCGGCCGTGCGCACCGGGAACGCGAGGATCCGCTCGGTCCAGTTCACCGGCGCTTCACTGCGGCAGAGACTCGACGATGACGGCGATGCCCTGTCCGCCGCCGATGCAGGCGCCCGCCAGGCCGTACCGCGCCTTTCGGCGGCGCAGCTCGCGCAGCAGCGTGAGGGTGAGCCGCGTGCCCGTCGCGGCCAGCGGGTGGCCGAGGGCGATCGCGCCGCCGTTCACGTTCAACTTCTCGAGGTCGAGGGAGAGCTCCTTCGCGACGCCCAGGATCTGTCCGGCGAAGGCCTCGTTGATCTCCCAGAGGTCCATCTGATCGGCCTTCAGCCCGGCGCGGGACAGCGCGGCCCGAGCCGCCGGAGCCGGGCCGAGTCCCATCAGCGCCGGGTTCGCATCCGACGACCGCCCAGGAGACCAGGCGTCCCAGGGGCCGGGCGCCCTTTCGCCGCGGCGCGCGAAGCGGAGGTCAGGACGACCGCCGCAGCGCCATCGACGATGCCCGAGGCGTTTCCCGCCGTGACCTGCCCGTCCTTCCCGAAGGAAGGCGCCAGCTGGGCGAGGCCCTCGAGCGTGGTGTCCGGGCGCAGGTGGTCGTCCTTCTCGACCCGGACCGTCTTTCGCCCGGCGCGGACCTCCACGGGCACGACTTCTTCCGAAAGGCGGCAGGACTGCCAGGCCGCGGCGGCCCGGCGCTGGGAGGAGAGCGCGTAGGCGTCCTGCTCCTCCCGCGTGATTCCGTACTGGGCGGCGACGCGGTCGGAGGTCTGCGCCATGTAGAGGCCGGTGTACGAGTCGAGCAGGGCCACCATCAGGGAGTCTTCCAGCTGCCCCTGGCCGAGGCGGAACCCCTTGCGCGCGCCGCGGATGACGTGGGGGGCCTGCGACATGTTCTCCATTCCGCCCGCGAGCACGGTGCGTGCCTCGCCGAGCAGGATGCGGTGCGCCCCCTGGACGATCGACTCGAAGCCCGAGCCGCACAGGCGGTTGACGGTCAGCGCGGGGACTTCCTTCGGGATGCCGCTCTTCAACCCGACGTGGCGGGCCCCGTAGATCGCATCGCCCGAGGTCTGGAGCGCGTTGCCGAAGATGACGTGGTCCACCTCGGCCGGGTCGGTGCCGCTGCGCGCGAGCGCCGCCTTGGCGGCGTGAACGCCCAGGTCGATCGCGGAAACGTCGGAGAACGCCCCGTTGTACTCGGCCATCGGCGTCCGCGCGCCGTCGAGGATGACGATGTCTTCCATGGGACGGAAAACTTTATAACAGCCGCAGGGCCGCGCGGTGGAAGCGCTGGCGCACCGGGTGAAAATTCACTTCGCGGACCTCCGGGTGGATGCGGTTGGTCAGCAGCACGAAGATCCCGTCGCGTTCCGGGTCGATCCACACGGACGTGCCGGTGAACCCCGTGTGCCCGAAGGCGGCGGCCGAGAACTCCTCGACCGCCGAGCCGGCGCCGCGCCGTCCCTGCCAGGAGAGCCCGCGGGCCTCCGCCAGGCCCGCCGTCGCATCCCGCGTGAACGGCGCGGCCGCCGGATCGAGCCACGCGCGCGCCAGTCGCCAGACGTCCTGCGCCGTGCCGAAGAGGCCGGCATGCGCCGCGACGCCTCCACGCCGGAAGGCGTTCCCGTCGTGCACCTGCCCGCAGACCACGCCCTCGCGAAATCCGGCGTAGGAGAGCCCGCGCGCCGCGGTCATGCTCCGTTCGAACCGATCTGCCTTTTCCGTCGCCGCACAGGGCCGGCTCGGCTCCGGAAGGTAGCTCGGCTCCCGCTCCCGACGGCCGCGCCACCAGGTCCGCGAAGCTGCGGTCGAGCGGCGCGCCGAGCAGACTCTCCAGGATCTCGCCGATCACGAGGAAGCCGAGGTCGCTGTACCGCACGGCTTCTCCCGGGCGGCTCTCCGGCTCGATCTGTCCGAGCGTGCGGCGATAGGCCGCGGAGCCTTCGCCCTTCGCGTACAGCGGATACCAGTCGGGAAGGCCCGAGGTGTGCGTCAGGAGCGTTTCGACCGTGATCCCTTCGAACCGGGTCTTCTTCCACTCGGGCAGGAATCGGCCGGGCGGATCGGAGAGGGCGAGACCGCGCCCGAGACCCTCGCGGACGAGCGCTCCCGTACACGAGGGGCTTCGTGAGGCTCGCGAGATCGAAGAGGGTGCCGGGAGCGAGTCGAACCCTTTCGGGCTCGGTCGCCGCATCGCCCGCCAGCGCCTGCTCGCGCACCCCTTCGGAGGTTCCCACCAGCGCTTCCCCTCCGGGAAAGGAGCCCGCCGCGATCTCCTCCTCGAGAAACCCCGCGAGCCGGCTCACGGCGCGAGGGCTTCGAGCTCGGCGCGACGCCCCGCGACGCGCGCGATGTTGCCCGTCAAGGCGGGCGACGGCGTCTCCTCGCGGCGGAAGGCGGCCCGATCCTTCTCGAGCGCGGCGATCTGCTCTTCGATCACGCGCGCGTCGGCCGGGTCCCGGGCGGCGGCCTGTGCGGCCTTGAGTCGGAGGACGGCCTTGGCGTAGACCTCGGCGGATTCTTCCCGCACCCGCTTCTGATCGAGGGCCACGAGCGCCTCGACGACCCGGGCGCGCGTCCAGGACAACTCCTCCGGCAGGACGCCGAGCGCGCGCGCCGCTTCCGCGTCCGTTCTCCCCTTGGCGGCCCGGCGGACGCGGAGGAACGTCTCGACCTGCGCATCCGTCAGGACACCATCGGCGGGAGGCCGGAACCGCGGAGCCGGCGCCAGCACACGCTCCCGAAGGGGCGGCGGCCCCCGGCGTGCGGCCGAGGGGCCCTCCGTACGGCCGCACGCGGCGGCCGCCATCAGCGCGCAGAGCACCCCCATGCCTCGGAGCGTGGCGGCCTTCACACCCGCAGTCTAGCCCGCATGCCGCCAGCCGAGTGGCCTCTGACTCTTGGCCCTGCCTCGCCTCGCGGCCCGGAGGACGAAGGAAGGGGTGACCGATCGATTAAACTGATCGGGCCCCATGCTGGAGAAGATCGGGAAATACGAGATCTCGGAGCAGATCGGCGTCGGCGGCTTCGGCGCCGTCTACCGGGGGCGCGATCCCTTCATCAAGCGCACGGTCGCCATCAAGACGTGCTCGATCAACGACGAGGAGATCAAGAGCCGCTTCTTTCGAGAGGCGGAGCTCGCGGGAAACCTCCACCACCGCCACATCACCACCATCTACGACTTCGGCGTCGAGAACGGCATTCCGTACATCGTCCAGGAGTTCCTGACCGGCGAGGATCTCGACAAGCAGATCAAGCGCGCCGATGCGACTGCCCGTCGTGCGCAAGGTGGAAATCCTGATGGCGGTCGCGGAGGGCCTGCACTACGCCCACGAGGCGCAGATCATCCACCGCGACATCAAACCGGCGAACATCCGGATCCTCGAGGACGGCACCGTCAAGATCATGGACTTCGGCATCGCCAAGTCGCTCGAGACCGAGTCGAACCTCACGCAGACCGGGATCACGCTCGGGACCTCCGCTTACCTCGCGCCCGAGCAGATCCGCGGAGAGCCGGTCGATCGGCGCACCGACATCTTCGCGCTCGGTGTCGTGGCCTACGAGCTCTTCACCTACCGCAAACCCTTTCGCGGCGAGCATCTGTCGACGGTGCTCTACCGGATCTTGAACGAGCAGCCGGAGGCGATCGAGTCCATCGCCCCCGACGTTCCCCCGGCCCTGATCGCCGTGACCCGGCGCGCGCTCGAAAAATCGCCCGACAAGCGTTACGCCTCGATGCAGGACTTCCTGCGCGACCTCCATGCCGTTTACCGGGAGCTGACCGGAGCCTCCGCCCGCTATTCCACCATCGCCCGACTCACGGAGGCCGGCAACCCCGACCTCGACACGACGATTGCGACGCCGTCCCACGGAATGGCGACGGTCCACATCACTCCCCCTTCCGGCGCCCTCGCCCGCGTTCCGGAGCCCGCGCGCGGCACGCCGCCGTCGGCCGGCGCCGCCCGACCGCCCGCGGGCCTGGAGCTGGTGAACTTCCAGGATCCCTCGGCCCACACGGCGGCGGCTCCGACGAACCGGATGCTCGCGCCGACGGGCGACGCCTCCCGGCGGGCCACGATGGCCATCGTGGCCGTGGCGGCGCTCGCGCTCGCCGCCGCGGGCGGGTGGCTGCTTTCGCGCAGCCGCAGGGAAGCTCCCGCGCCGGCTCCGGCGCAGGCTCCGGCGGCGGCTCCCGCACCCGCGTCCGACGGCCGCCGCCCCTGCCGACCTGCCCACCCCGGAGCTCGGCGTCGACGCGAAACCCCAGGCGACCGCCGTCCCGGCTGCCCCCTGCGGAGCCCGCCGTCCAGGCGCCGACGTCTCCTCCCAAGCCTGCGCCGCCCGAAGCGCTACGCCGTTCAGTTCAGCTCGATTCCTCCGTCGACCCTGTCGGTCGACGGGCGCGTGATCGGCCCCTCGGTGCCGGCCCAGCGCGTCGAGCTCGAAGAGGGCACCCACCGCTACAAGTTCGAGGCGTCCGGCCTTCCCGCCGTACGAGCAGAGCTTCAAGGTCGGGCCCGAACGGCGCCCCGCCGGTGGCCTACCAGTTTCCCGTCGGCTCGCTCGTCGTCCAGACGGATCCGAGCTGGATCGGCGCCTCCGATCATCGTCGACGGCAAGTACAAGGCCACCGTCCAATCCGGCGTCGAGCGGTTGCGCCTGTCGCCCGGAGGCCATCGCGTGATCCTGCTGCGGGAGGGATTTCCGCCGGCCAACCGGGAGTTCATCGATCGAAAAGGGAGGCGAGAGTCACTTGGGCTCCTCGCCCCGGCCGTGCCGCTGGAGACGGGAGGTAGATAGATGCGACGTCGACTCGTCCGGCCGTCCTGCTGCTGGCCGCCGCCACCCTGTGGGCGCAGGAGGCCCCCTCGAAACTCGAGACGGAAGCCAAGAGGGCTTTCGACTCGGGCCTCTTCGCCGAAGCGGGCGACAAGTACTCCCGCGCGGCGGCCGCGGCCGGGCTCTCGAGCGACCGCCAGGCCGAGCTGCACCTGCAGGCCGCCTGGTCGTTCTACATCGGCGGCAACGCCAAGAACGCGCGGGAAGCCCTGAAGAGCGCCTTCAAGGCGAAGCCGGCCCTGGCCGTCGCCGGCGATCTCTACAGCCCCGACTTTGCGCGGCTGGCGCAGTCCGTCCGCGCCGAGGTGACCGGATCCGCAGAAGCTTCGCCCGACACCGCCGACATCAAGCGCGATGCCCGCGAAAAGCTTCAGCAGGGCAAGACCGAGGAGGCGCTGGCCAGCCTGAAACGGGGCGCCAGCGCGAACGATCCGGAGCTCCACCGACTGCTCGGCGAGACCTACGACCGCCTGGGCCAGCCGGGAGAGGCGGATCTCGAACGCAAGCGCGCCTCCGACATCGAGCGCGGCCTGATCACGGCGACGCCGATCGGCGGTCCGGCTCCGCCGGGATCGGCTCCCGTGACCGGACCCGTCGCCGCGGCCGCATGGCTCGCCTCGGCGGAGAATCTCGTTCGCGTCGGGTGATGCCCGGGGCGCGGAGGCGGCCGCGCGGCGCGCCATCGAGGCGGACCCCCGCAATGCCGACGCCCACGGGCTGCTCGGCGACCTGTTGCTCGCTGGCCGGAAAAGAAGCCGACGCCGAGCGCGAGTTCACCGCCGCCGTCGCGCTGGACGCCTCCAACGCCCGATCGCAGTACGGTCTGGCGGTTCTCGCCGAGCGCCAGTCCAAGTGGAACACCGCCGGCAGCCTCTACCGGCGCGCCCTGGACCTGAACCCCAACAACGTCGCCGCCGCGCTGGGTCTCGGCCGCTCGATGGAGGAACTCAAGGACCTGACCGCCGCGCGCCTCGCCTATGGGCGGGCGATCGAGATCGATCCTTCGTCGGCCGAAGCCCGCAACGACTTCGGGGTCTTCCTCTCCCGATCGGGCGAGATCGACCGGGCGATCGAGGAACTGATCCAGGCGGTTCGCCTCTCCCCGCAGCGCTCCGTCTACCACGAGAACCTCGGGCGCGTCTTCCGGAAGAAGGGCATGTACAAGGAAGCGGAACGGGAGCTGGCGGAAGCCTCTCGCCTTTCGCCCAACGAAATCGCCGTCTGGACGACGCTGGGCGACGTCCGGCGGAAGCTGAAGAAGTCCGAGGAAGCGGCGACCGCGTACGCGGCCGCATTCCACATCGATCCCGGCAGCGAGGAGGCCGCGACGGGTCTGGCCGCATCGCTCTCCGACGTCGCGCAAGTACGCGGAGGCCGAGGCGGTCCTGCAGAAGGCGATCGAGGCGCGGCCGGCGTCGGCGACGCTCTGGAACAACCTCGGCGTCGATGCGCACGCGGCGCGGGGCCTACGCGGATTCGATCGCCGCGTTCCAGAAGGCCTTGACGATCAACCCGGCGCTGGCCCCGGCGAAGGCGAACCTCGAGCGCGCCGAGCAGCTCCAGGCGATCGAACGGGCGGGCGGCTAGGGCCCGCGTGTGCGGTCGCCGCGGGCATGCAGCCCCTTCTCGGCGGCGCTCGCGCTGATCGGCGATGGCGGCTCCGACACCGCCTCCGATTCGCCCCGCGAGCCCTCGCAGGCGTACCGGCGCGAGATCGACGCGTGGCGCGCGAGGAGGCTCGAACGGCTCCGCGCGGAGGACGGCTGGCTGACGCTCGTCGGCCTCTTCTGGCTCGAGCCCGGAAAGAACGCCGTCGGCAGCGACGCCGGCAACCGCGTCGTGCTTCCCGCCGGCAAGGCCCCCGCCTTCGTGGGCTCGCTCGACCGCAACGGGCGACACGGTCACCTTTCACGCCGCGCCCGGCGCCGGCGTATCTTCCGGCGGGAAGCCCGTCACGACCCTGGCTCCTGCGATCGGACGCGGACGAGGAGCCGACGCGTGCTCGACGCTCGGCTCGATCTCCTTCTACGTGATCCGGCGGGGCGAACGCCTGGGAGTGCGGGTCAAGGACAGCGAGAGCCCGGCCCGCAAGAGCTTCCACGGCATCGACAGCTTTCCCGATCGACCCGAAGTGGCGGGTCGAGGCGCGCTTCGAGCCCTACGACCCGCCGAAGTCGATTGCGGTCCCCAACGTCCTGGGAACCGTGTCGACTCGGAGAACTGTCCGGGCGCGCTCGTCTTCGAGATCGAGGGAAAGACCTATCGGCTGGACCCGGTCCTCGAGCAGGGCGAGACCGACTATCTTCGTGATCTTCGGCGATCGCACCAACGGAGCGGAGACCTACGGAGCGGGCCGATTCGTCTATGCGGAGCGCCCGCGCGGCGGGCGATCGATCCTCGACTTCAACAAGGCCTACAATCCGCCCTGCGTCTTCACGCCCTACGCCACCTGCCCGCTGCCGCCGGCGCAGAACAAGCTTCCCGATCCGCGATCGACGGCGGGAGAGAAGGAGTACGGGCACTGAACGGGAGTCAGGATCCCCTACGCAGCGCCTCCAGCAGCTCCGCCAGCATCCGCGCCGTGACGCCCCAGATGACCTGATCGCCGTGGTGGTAGAAGAGGACCGGCTCGTCCCGGCCCGGCATCCGGCGCTCCTCGAGAACGGACGGATCCCTCAGCGCCGCAACCGGGACCTCCAGGATCTCGGCGATCTCGGCCTCGGCCGGGCCGGAAGACGTAGGGTTGCGGGATCGCCGCCACGAACGGCTCGACGTAGAAGTTCGTCGAGGTCGTCACGCGGCGACAGGCGTCCCAGCGCGAGCGCATCTTCCGGACGGATCCCGAGCTCTTCCTCGCTCTCGCGCAACGCCGTATGCCAGAGCGTCGCGTCGCCCGGTTCCTCGCCGCCCCCCGGGAAGGAGATCTGCCCGCGATGGTGCTCGACGGACTCGGTCCGGCGCGTGAAGACGACCCAGAGCCCGGTGCCTCGCACGAAGAGCGGCACGAGGACGCCGGCGCGGCGCAGCCCCGCCCTCGCCTCGACGGGCCGGCGCTCGCGCAGGGACAGGCGGGCGCGGAGCTCTTCCATCCAGCCCGCGAGGACCGGCGGCCCGGACTCCTCCGAAGGCATCAGCCCGCGGCCCGGCTGGTCTCGGCCGGCCGCCTTCAGGTAGGCCTCGACGAACGGCGTCAGCCCGCCGTCCAGCACCCGATCGGTGTCGCCCGTTTCGAAGCCCGTCCGGTGGTCCTTGACCATCCGGTACGGGTGGAGCACGTAGGACCGGATCTGGCTCCCCCACTCGATCGCCTTCTTGTCGCCCGACGCGACGCTCTTCCTCGGCCTTCCGCTCGTCGAGCGCCTTCTGGTAGAGCCGGGCGCGCAGCACCCGCATGGCCATCTCGCGGTTGCGTCCCTGGCTGCGTTCGTTCTGGCAGGTCACGACGATTCCGGTGGGAAGGTGCGTGATCCGGACCGCCGAGTCCGTCACGTTGACGTGCTGCCCGCCCGCGCCGCTCGAGCGGTAGGTGTCGACCCGCAGGTCCTTGTCCGCGATCTCGATCTCGATGTCCTCGTCGATCTCCGGCGAGACGTAGACCGAGGCGAACGACGTGTGGCGGCGCTTGGCGGCGTCGTAGGGCGAGATGCGCACGAGCCGGTGCACGCCCATCTCCCCCTTCAGATAGCCGTAGGCGTGGTCACCGACCACATGGAGGGTGGCGCTCTTCAGGCCCGCCTCATCACCGTCCTGCCGGTCGATCAGCTCCACCTTCCAGCCCCGCGCTTCGGCGAAGCGCATGTACATGCGCAGGAGCATCTCCGCCCAGTCCTGCGACTCGGTGCCTCCCGCCCCGGGGTGGATCATCAGCCACGCATTCTTGGAGTCCTCGGGAGCCCCCATCTTCACCGAGAGCTCGAGGTCGTCGGCGAAGGCCCCCGCCGCCGAGAGCGACTCGCGGGCTTCGGCTTCCGCGGGCTCCCCTTCCTGGAGCAGATCGGCGAGCGTGTCGAGCTCGCCGCGAAAGTCCTCCAGGCGGTCGGCGGTCTCGAGCTTCTTCTCGTGGGCGCGGGTCTGGCGGAGGACGTCCTGCGCCTCTTCCGGGCGAGACCAGAAGTCGGGGGCCGACGCCTTTTCTTTCAGACCTTCGAGCGCGCGCCGCGCGGCGTCCAGATCAAAGATAGCCGCGGAGCGCGGCGAGCCGCTCCGAGGCGCTGTGAAGGGCGGAGATGAGATCGTCGCGTTCCGTCATGGTTTTGACCGCTCGCGAGCCGCCGGTCGCCGATTGCGAACGCGCTCCGGCGCCAGCGGGCGAGCCCGAAGACTAGCACGGCGGCTGCGAAGAGGTCGGCCGCGCGCGGAAACCAGTAGCCCCAGCGGATCCAGGCCGTCTTCCCATCGAGCAGGCGCGCCGTCCCCCGGAGGATGCCGGCCTGTCCGCCGGGCAGCTCGCCGCGGATTCGCCCCTTTTCGTCCACGATCCCGGAGATCCCGGTGATCGCCGCCCGCAGCAGGTACCGGTTCGTCTCGACCGACCTCAGAACCGCTCCCGCGAAGTGCTGCTCCTGGGCGCCGGCGCGGCCGTACCAGGAGTCGTTCGAGATCGTGATGAGGATGTTCGCCCCGAGCCTCCCGACCTCTTCCCGGATCAGGCCCGGGTAGAGGATCTCGTAGCAGACGCCCATGCCGGCCCTCAGTTGCCCGCCGGCGAGGACGGTGGGCTGCTCGGCGGCTGAGAATTCTCCGATCTCGGTCGAGACCTGGCGCACGAAGAAAAAAAGCTTCGAGAGGGGCACGTACTCTCCAAACGGAACCAGATGCACCTTGCGGTACGGACGGCCGAGCGGGCCCCGCGCGCCGATCAGCCGGGCCACGTTGTAGTACCGGCCGTCGGGCAGCTCCTCGACGTCGTTGAAGAGGACCTCGGAGCGGCGCGCGACCTCGAGCAGATCGGCGCGCAGCCGGGGGCTGCGGTCCCAGTAGGTGGGAAAGGCCGACTCCGGGATCACGATCAGCTGCGGTGCGTCCTCGGCGGCCCGGAAGGCCTGGTCCATGACCGTCCGGTAGGCCTCGCCGTCCCCTCCGTGCAGGCGAGTCTCCTGGCTGACGTTGGGCTGCAGGAGCGCGACGGAGATCGCGCGGCCTGCCGTCCGTTTCGTTCTCCGCGGAGCGCGCGAGGCGGAGGGCGCCCGCGACGCCCGCCGCCAGCACGAGCGCGACGGCGGCGAGCGCCGGACGGGCCCGCCGCCGGAGGACGGCCGCCGCGAGGAGGCTCGAGGTCGCCGTGACCAGGGCCCCGACACCGAAGACTCCCCAGAGCGCGGCGGTCTGCAGCCAGAGCGGGTGCCGGTAGAGCGCGTGGCCGGTCAGGTTCCAGGGAAAGCCTCCGAGGAGGAAGGAACGGCCGTGCTCGGAGGCCATCCAGAGGATCGGGAAGATCGCCAGACGCCGCACCGATCCGGAGGGGCCGGCGGCGACCGTCGCCCACGCGACGACGGCCGGCGGAGGCGCGAGGATCAGGGCCGAGGCCACGAGGCAGACGACGCCCATGACGCCGTTCTGCCCCCCGAAACGCGTCACGACGTAGAAGATCCACGGGATCGAGGCGCACCAGTACGCGAGGCCGAAGAGGACGCCGGAGAGCAGGGCCTTCCCCCGTCCCTCCTCGCGCGTCAGAGCGATGAGCCAGGGCACCAGGGCGAGGGGCAGCAGCAGCACCCATTGCAGCGGCGGGAAGGCGAGGGAGAAGAGGAGCCCCGACAGGACGCCGGCGGCGGGTGTCGTCCACTTCCCGATCCGCACCTTCGCCTTCCGTCTAGCCGCGAGCGCCGGCGGCCTCGAGGGCCTCTTCCGCCCGGTAGGAGGACCTCACGAAGGGGCCGGCGAAGACGTGGCGAAACCCGAGGACGCTCGCCCGCCTCGCGGTAGTCGTCGAAGACCTCCGGCGCGCACGTACTCGACCACCGGCAGGTTCTCCCGCGAGGGCCGCAGGTACTGGCCGATCGTCACGATGTCGACCGCGGCCTCCCGCATCCGCTGCATCAGCTCCAGGACCTCTCCGGGGCGCTCCCCCAGCCCCAGCATGAAGCCCGACTTGGTCGTGAGATTCGGTTCGAGGATCTTGGCCGCCGACAGCACTCCGAGCGATCGGTCCAGGTCCGCGCCCCGGCGCACCGTCGGATAGAGGCGCGGGACCGTCTCCACGTTGTGGTTGAAGACGTCGGGACGCGCGTCGACCACGACGCGAACCGAGTCGAAGCGTCCCTTGAAGTCCGGAGTCAGGACTTCGACGCCGGGCGCCGGCTCGAGGCGGCGAACCGCCGCGATGGCCGCCGCGAAATGCGCCGCGCCGCCGTCGGGCAGATCGTCGCGGTCGACCGACGTCAGCACCACGTAGGAGAGGCCCATGCCGCGCGCGGCGGCGGCGACGCGGGAAGGCTCCTCCGGGTCGACGGGCCTCGGGCGGCCGGTTCGGATGTCGCAGAAGCCGCAGGCGCGCGTGCAGACGTCACCGAGGAGCAGGAACGTCGCCGTGCCCCGGGAGAAACATTCGCCGCGATTGGGGCAACGCGCCTCCTCGCAGACCGTCGAGAGCGCCTGCCGGCGCATGAGGCTCTTGACCTCGTGCAGCTGCGACAGGCGCATCCGCTTCTCACGGATCCACTCCGGCGCCCGGACGGGGAGAGGCGCGCTCAACGCCCGTCCCGCACGACCCACGTTTCGCGGATCTGCTCGTGACTCCGAAGCTTCGCGGAGGCCCGCGCCGCCTCGTCCTCCGAGCGGTACGGACCGACGCGGACCCGAAAGACCCGGCCTTTCGCCCCCTCGGCTGCGGCGACCTGCACGTGGTATCCGCCGCGCGAGAGCCGCGCGGCCAGGGCATCCGCCTCGCGGCGGTCGGCGACCGAGGCCACCTGAATCCACAGGCCCGAGGCCGCCGGCGCGGGAGTCGCGACGCTCGCTGGCCGTTTCGCGGTCGGCGGCGGCGCCGTGGGCTCGGACCCGCGGTCCTCGAAGGCCTGCAGGACCGCGGGAGGCGTCGTCGACTCGATCGGGAGCGCTTCCGCCTGAGCCGGCGCCGGTGCGCCCGCTCCGTCCGCGGCCGACGACGCCACGACCGTCGGTCCCGGCGAAGCGGCTTCCGGCACAGGGCCCGCCGTTGGGGATTCTGCGGGGCGGCCGGAAAGGCCGGTCATCAGGCCGAGGAAGAAAGCGAGGCCGAGGGCCACCAGGCACACGGCGAAGAACGCCATCGCCTGCCGACCCGTGAAGGAAAGCTGGAAGTGACTCTGGGACATGCTATTCGGAGCCCGCAGCCTGCCCGGTCTTCATTTGGCGATGAAGTTCTTGAGCAGCTCGATCGGCAGCGGGAAAGATGATCGTCGAGTTCTTCTCGTTGGCGATCTCGGTCAGCGTCTGCAGGTACCGCAGCTGGAGCGTGGCCGGCTGCCGCCCGATGATCTCCGCCGCCTCGGACAGCTTCGCCGCCGCCTCGAACTCGCCCGAGGCGTGGATGACCTTCGCGCGCCTCTCCCGCTCGGCCTCGGCCTGACGCGCCATCGCGCGCTGCATCTCGGGCGGCAGGTCGACCTGCTTCACCTCCACGAGCGACACCTTCACGCCCCACGGCGACGTGTGCTCGTCGATGACCTTCTGGAGCGCGACGTTCAACTTCTCGCGCTCCGACAGCAGCTCGTCGAGCAGCGCCTGCCCGAGGATGCTCCGCAGGGTGGTCTGGGCGAGCTGCGAGGTGGCGTAGAGGTAGTTCTCGACCTGGACCACGGCCTTGTTCGGATCGACGACGCGAAAGTAGACGACGGCGTTGACCTTCACCGAGACGTTGTCCCGCGTGATGATGTCCTGCGTGGGAACGTCGTGCACGACCGTGCGCATGGAGATGCGGACCATCGTCTCGAGAGGCCAGAAGATCAGGACGAGGCCGGGGCCCTTCGCCTCGCGCGACAGGCGGCCGAGCCAGAACGTCACGGCCCGCTCGTACTCCTTCAGGACGTTGATCCACTTGAAGAGCAGCAGCAGGAAGATGAAAACGGCGATGAGCAATCCCGGAAATGTAGCCCCCATCACGTCCTCCGTTCGACACGAAGCGTCAGCCCCTCGATCCCGGCGATCCGAACGCGGTCTCCCGGCTGCAGGTCGTTCGAGCCCCGGGCGTCCCAGTACTCGCCAAACACGTGCACCCGGCCGCTCCCGCTCGCGAAGGCCTCCACGACCTGCGCCGTCTCGCCGATCATTCCCGGCGGCCCCCGTCGTGGCCGGGAGGCGCCGCAGCCGGATCGTCCGTGCCGTCAGGAGCGCCACGATCACGAGGACCAGCGCCAGCGACGGCGCCAGGATTCCGAGGTCCACGCGGTAGCGCGATTCTCCCCCGCGCCCGGTGAAGAGCAGGAGCGAACCGGCCACCAGGGCGACCGCGCCGCCCACGGCCAGGAGGCCGTGGCTGACGACCTTCACTTCGGCGACGAACAGGCCGATGCCGAACAGGATGAGGAAGATCCCGGCGAGATTCACCGGCAGGACCGAGAACGCGTAGAAGGCGAGCAGCAGCGCGATGCCGCCGACGACTCCCGGCAGGATCGCCCCCGGAGAGGAAAGCTCGAAGTACAACCCGACCAGCCCGAGCAGGAACAGGACGTAGGCGACGTTGGGGTGCGACACGACACCGAGCAGTTTTTCGACGGCGCCCATCCCCCGGGGCTCGATCCGCGCCCCGGCCAGGCGCAGCGTGATCGGACGATTGCCCGCCCGCTCGATCGCCCGCCCCTCGAGCTGCCGCACCAGGTCCGGGACGTCGCGGGCGACGATGTCGATCAAGCCGCCGGCCTTCGCCTCCTGCTCCGTGTAGGAAACGCTCTTTTCGACCGCCGCCTCGGCCTTCTCGACGTTGCGCGAGCGCTGGGCCGCGAGCGTGCGGATGAAGGCCCGCGCATCCTGCTCCGCCTTTTCGTTGAGCGTCTTCGGGCAGCTCCTGCCCCTCTCCCGCGACCGGATGCGCGGCGCCCGCGTTGGTCCCGGGCGCCATGACGGCCACGTCGCCCGCCAGCAGCAGGAAGAACCCGGCCGAGGCCGCCTGGGCGCCGGAGGGCGCCACGAACGTCGCGACCGGCACCCGCGACGCGAGGATCGCCGAGGTCATCTCCCGCGTCGACGTCAGCAGGCCTCCCGGCGTCGAAATCTCCGACACGACGAGGGACGCCCCGTCGCGATCGGCCTCCTGCAGGACCTTGGAGAGGTAGTTGGCCGCGGCCGGGTGAATCGGCGTGTCGATCCGCCCCACGCGCACGACCGGCGCCCGATCGGCGGCGGCGAGGGCGCCCGGCGCCCCGAGGAGGACGAGAGCGAGCCCGGTCGAGAGCCTCAGCGTCAAGGAAAC
Source organism: uncultured Acidobacteriota bacterium (assembly GCA_963725095.1). GTDB lineage: Bacteria > Acidobacteriota > Thermoanaerobaculia > UBA5066 > Gp7-AA6 > DATBFU01. The sequence goes on along the minus strand of CAVRXJ010000025.1, from coordinate 274,037 downwards.
CGATTCTATCGCAGGGGGGCTTCGCGTATAACTTCGCCCGTGCGCATCCGCCCCCTCGAGGCGCTGAACTTCGGCGCGCTCTTCGCGCTGTCGCTCCTCACGCTGGCGTTCTACCGCGCGCTGCCGGATCCCGGCGAGATCCTGCTGCGCTTCGCGCTGATGGGGGCCTTCCTGGCCCTGATGGTCTTCCTCGATCGGCGCACGGAGCTTCCGGCCGCCATCCGCGTGGTGGTCGACTTCTATCCGGCGGCGTTCATCCCCTTCGTCTTCGAATGCCTGGGCCCGCTCATCGCCGCCGCGCGCGGAGGGCACGCCCGGGACGAGCTCCTGATCGCGGCGGACCGATTCCTCTTCGGCGTCGACGTGACGGTCTGGCTCGAGCGCTTCGTCCGCCCGTGGCTGACGGACCTCTTCTACGTCTGCTATGCGAGCTACTACTTCCAGTCGCTCGTGCTCGGCGCCGCGCTCTGGCGCCGCAGCCGCGCCGACACGCGCCGCTACATCTTCACGCTGACCTTCTGCTACTTCGTGTCGTACATCGGCTACTTCATCATCCCCGCGCTCGGGCCCCGCTTCGCGCTCGCCTCCGCTCCAGACGATCACCCTCGAAGTGACCCCGCTTTCCCAGGCGATCGCGACGACGATCAACCAGCTCGAGCGCACGAAGTTCGACGTCTTCCCCTCCGGACACACGATGATGACGACGGTCGTGCTGCTGGTGGCCTTTCGGCGCGAGCGGAGGATCTTCTGGATCCTCCTCCCCTTCGCCGTGGGCCTGATCCTCTCGACGGTCTACTGCCGCTACCACTACGTCGTGGACGTCCTGGCGGGCCTGGTCCTCGCCTTCGTGAGCGTTCCGATCGGCGACCGGATCTACGACCGCTGGGTCCGACGGGCAGCGGCTTCAAAGCCGGCGCCGGCAGAGCCGCCCGCCGCCTAGGACTCAGAGCGGGCGGTCGTACATCCGGTAGGTCTTGTAGCGCTTTCCGCCCCAGACCTTCATTCCGCGGATCATCAGGTCGTTGTCCTCGAGAAGCCAGGAGACCTCGCAGCCCGTGTAGCCGTGGTCCAGGGCCGCCTGCAGGCTCTGCTCGAAGAGCAGCGACTGAAGCCCGCGCGAGCGGTACTCCTTCTTGACGCCGAGCGTCAGCACCCGGACCGTCTTGATCCGGCGCAGGCCGAGCAGGAACTTGAGCCATCCGAAGGGCAGCAGGCGTCCCTTCAGGGGCGCCATCGCCGTGTTGTAGTCGGGCAGCGTCATCATGAAGGCCGCGGGCTCGACGGATCCGTCCGGGCGGTCGTACACGCCCAGCAGGGCGAAGTCCTTGCTCAGGAGCGGCTTCATGCGCTTGGCCATGAAGTCCATCTCCTCGGGAGTCATCGGAACGAAGCCCCAGTTCTTCTCCCACGCGGCGTTGTAGACCTCGCGCACGAGGGGCAGGTCCGCCTTCAGGCTCCCCTTGGAGATCTTCCGCATCCGAAAGGTCTTCTCCTCCCGGCGCAGCCGCTCATTGACCCTCCGGAACCGCTCGAGCGGCCTGGGACCGATCTCGAACCAGAACGCGAGAAGGTCCTTCGCCTTGACGAAGCCCTGCCTTCTCGTAGAGCGCCGGGTAATAGCGGCGGGTTGTACGTCATCATCAGAACCGGAGGCGAATCGAACCCCTCCACGAGGAGTCCCGCCTCGTCGTTCAAGGACGGGTTGGCCGGCCCGCGCAGCACCGTCATCTTCCGCTCCCGCGCCCAGAGGGCCGCGGCGTCGAAGAGCGCGCCGCGAGACGGCCGGGTCGTCGACCGACTCGAAGTAGCCGAAGAAGGCGGTTCGTTCGCCGTGAAACTCGTTGTGGCCGCGGTCGAGGATCGCCGCGATCCGGCCCACGTCCACCCCGTCCCGCCGGGCGAGGAAGAGCTGCATCTCCGCGTGCCGGAAGAAGGGGTTGTCCAGGGCGAACACCTTGGCGACGTCGTCCCGGATCGGGGCGACCCAGTGGCGGATCGGACGCGTAGATCCGGTCGGCGACGTCGAAGAAGCGGTGCAGCTCCTTCTTCGTGCGTCCGATCCGCTCGATCGCGACCGCCCCGCTCATGAAGCCGAAGCGGGAGACGCGCTAGACAACGGCGGGCTGGAGGACCCCGACCTCGCGCCCGACGCGCCCCATCGCTTCCAGCGCCCGCGAGAGCTGCTCGCGCGTGTGGGTCGCCATCAGGGACGTGCGGATGAGGGCGCGGCCCGGCGCCGTCGCGGGCGAGATCACGCAGTTGACGAAGACGCCCTCCTCGTGCAGCCGCTGCACCATCCGCAGCGCCGCGACGTCCTCGCCGACCACGACCGGCACCACGGGCGTCTGCGACTCGCCCGTGTCGAAGCCGAGCGACCGGAGGCCTTCGGCGAAGAAGCGGGTGTTCGCCCAGAGCCGCTCCCGGCGTTCCGGCTCGCGGTCCATGATGTCCACCGTCGCCAGCGCCGCGGCCACCGACGCCGGAGGCGGCGCCGCCGAGAAGATCATCGAGCGGGCGCGGTGCTTGATGAAGTCGATGACGACGGCGTCGCCGGCGATGAAGCCGCCCACCGACGCCATGGATTTCGAGAACGTGCCCATGATGAGGTCGACCTCGTCCTCGAGGTCGAAGTGCTCGGCCGTGCCGCGGCCCGTCCGGCCGAGCACGCCGATCCCGTGCGCGTCGTCGACCATCAGGCCCGCCTCGAACTCGCGCGCCGCCGACACGAGCTCCGGCAGCGGCGCGATGTCGCCCTCCATCGAGAAGACGCCGTCCACGACGATCAGCCGGCCCTTGGCCCCGACGTCGTTCTTCATCTGGCGCCGCAGATCGTTGACGTCGTTGTGGCGGAACTTGCAGACGTCGCCGAACGAGAGCCGCGCGCCGTCGATGATGCACGCGTGGTCCTGCTTGTCGAGGTACACCGTGTCGCCCTTGCCGACCAGGCAGGAGATGGCGCCGAGGTTCACCTGAAACCCGGTGGCGAAGACGATCGCCGCCTCCTGCCGCATGAACTCGGCCAGGCGCTCCTCGAGCTTCACGTGGAGGTCCAACGTGCCGTTCAAGAAGCGGCTGCCCGCGCATCCGGAGCCGTACTTTCGGATGGCCTCGATCGCGGCTTCCTTGACCCGCGGATCGTTGGTCAGTCCGAGATAGTTGTTCGAGCCGAGCATCAGCAGGCGTCGGCCCGCCGATCGAAACCTCGGGATCCTGCGCGGATTCCACGACCCGGAAGAAGGAGTAGAGACCCGCCGCGGCGCACGCTCCCCGGCACGTCATAGCGATCGCACTTGTCGAAGAAGGGCGACGACCGCACCCCTCCCGTCCTGGCCGCCGAAGCAGCGAGCTTGCTCATTCGTTCTCCCACCTTCTGAGGACCCTGTCTCTTCCGGGGGATCTTAGCAAATTTTACAAATTCAACCAGCCCCGCTGACCGATACCAGTCCCAGGTGGCGCGAAGCCCCTTTTCCAGGGGAATCGGGTCGGGCAGCTCGAGCTCGGCCCGAAGGCCGGACTCGCAAAGCCATTGCCCGGCAAGCAGTTCCCTGGCCTTGTCCGCATTGAAGGGGCGCGACTCCTTCGTCAGGGTCTCCCGGATCGTCTCGGCGAGGCCCGCCGCCCGCACGAGAAAATCCGGAAGCGGGATGAGCCGGGCGGGCTTCGGCGGGCAGCCTCGCGATCAGGCCGGCGAGCTGCCCGACGGTCACCGGCTCGGGGTCGCAGAGGAAGGCCGTGCGCCCCGCGAGGTCCCGGCGGCCGGCCGCTTTCGCGATGGCGAGCGCGATCTGTTCGACCGACCCGATCTGGATGCGGCTGCGCGCGGCCGGCACCGGCACGAAGCCTCTCGCCGCCATCCGGAAATAGGTCAGCAGGCCCTGATCCGCCGGCCCGTAGATCACGCCGGGCCGGACCACGATCCACGGGCCCTTCCATCCCCGCCGCACCGCCTCCTCGCCTTCGAGCTTCGACTGGCCGTACCAGGACACCGGCCGGGGCGGATCGGAGGGAGTCACGGGCCGGCCGTCGCGCGCGGGCCCCGCGGCGGCCAGGCTCGAGATCTGGACGAACATCGCGTCCGGCGCGACCGCGGCCGCCGCAGCGAGCAGGCGCTCGGTCCCGCGCAGCGTTGACCTCCCGGTATTCCTCGAGTGTGCGCGCCTTGAGGACGCCGGCCAGGTGCACGATCGCGTCGCAGCCCGTCGCCGCGGCCTCGAGATCCGCACGGCCCGACAGGTCTCCCCGCGACCGTTTCGATCGGGAGGCCCTCCAGCAGCAGCGCGCGCGCCGGGATCCGATCGCGCGAGAGCCCGGACGCGCCAGCCCTGCGCCACGAGCGCGCGCGCCACGTGCCCGCCCAGGAATCCCGTCGCGCCGGTGAGAAGGGCCAGACGCGCGGTCATGGAGAGATTCCGACTCCCGGGGCCGTCAGCTTCCGGCGACCCACGCCGCGAGCCGACGCATGCCCTCGCGCGACCCGCTCGATCCCCGTCGCGAAGGAAAAGCGCACGCAGGCGTCGTTGCCGAACGCGTCACCCGGGACGGCGGCCACGTGGGCCTCCTGGAGCAGGCGCGAGCAGAAGTCGACCGATCCCGCGACACCCACGCGGGGAAAGAGCGCCGAAACGTCGGCGAAGGCGTAGAAGGATCCTTCGGGCCTCCGCACGCGGACGCCCGGGATCCCCTCCAGGGCGCCCAGCATCGCCGCGCGACGCTCGGCGTAGTGACCGAGCATCTCCGCGACCGACCGTTCGGTGCGCTCGGGATCGTTCAGCGCCGCCAGCACGGCCGCCTGCGCGATCGACGACGCGTTGGAGGTCGAGTGGCTCTGATAGGACGTCATGGCCGTCATCACGTCCCTCGGCCCGGCCGCCCAGCCCAGGCGCCAGCCGGTCATCGCCCAGGTCTTGGAGGCGGCTCCCGTCACGATGACGCGGTCGCGGTGCTCCGGGAAGGCGGCGGCCGCCGACGTGCGGCCGCCCGTCATAGAGGAAGCGGTCGTAGGTCTCGTCGAAAATCAGCCAGGCGTCGTGCGCGGCGCACCAGGCGAGCAACTCCGCGATCTCCTCGCGCGTCGACACCGCGCCGGTCGGATTGTTCGGGAGAGTTCAGGATGACGCCCCGCGTCTTCGGTCCCGCGGCGCGGGCGAGCCGCTCGACCCGGGCGTGCCAGTTCGATTCCAGCTCGGTCTCGACGAAGAGCGGCTCGGCGCCGGCCAGCCGAACCATCTCCGGGAAGGAAACCCAGTACGGAGAAAAGAGGACGACCTCGTCCCCCGGTCCGAAGAGCACCTGGCAGGCGTTGAAGACGGCCTGCTTCGCCCCGGCCGTCACGACGACGTTCTCCCGCGCGAAGTCGGCGCCCTGTTCCGCTCGGTATTTCGCCGCGATGGCGTCGCGCAGAGCCGGTTCCCCCGCCACGTCGGTGTACTTGGTCCGTCCGGCGCTGATCGCCGCCGCGCCCGCCGCCGCGACGAAGGCCGGAGTGGCGAAGTCCGGCTCCCCCACGCCGAAGTCCACGACGTCGATCCCGGAAGCCGCCAGGGCCTTGGCCGCGCGCCCGACGGCGGCCGTCGAAGACGGCCGTGAGCGCCGCGGCGCGCGCGGACAGACGCGGGCGGCTCAACGCCGCGCCCTCCACGTCCTCGCGAACGCGCGAAACGCGGTGATCTTCTTGCGGCCCAGGGCGACCAGCACGACCTCCAGAGCGATCCACGCGCCGTAAACGTAGAGCATCGTGTGGCGCGACGACGGCACGAGGAACTGAAACAGCCAGAGCAGGAAGAGCCCGGCCGCCTCGTACGCCGCCAGATCCATCGAGGCCAGGAAGATCCACCCCAGGAAGGCCTGGAGGATCGTCAGGAGGATCTCGCTCTTCTGAAAGGCGTCGAAGGGCAACGGCTCGGTCGACCCGTGGCTCCAGCAGTAGATGACCGCCAGCAATCCGGAGAGAACGCCCCACTGGTTGATGTTCGACGACACCATGTTCATGAGGGCCACGGGCGCGCGCGTGATCCTCCGCGCCCAGGCGAACGCCGAGGTCTTCTCCGGAAACTCCGAAAGGAACGGGGCCACCCACTGGATGAAGACGAACTGCGACATGCCGAAGCTCGAGGCGAGCGCCAGCATGGAGGCGAGGAACGGCTCCGCCACGAGGAAGATCACGGCGCCGCCGCCTCCGAGCAGCAGCAGAACGGCGGCCCAGCGCTTCCCGCCGGAGAACGAGAGGGCCCAGCGGGAGACCGCGGGGATCTCCTCGTCCTGCTCGAGCGTCTCCTCGCGCGGCGGCATGCGCAGCAGGACGCCCAGGTAGACGGCATACGTCGTCCCGAGGACCGCCGCGTCCACCAGGGAAAGGTTCCCCTTCGCCCACACCAGGACGAAATAGGCGAGCGGCGGAAGCAGACCGAGGACCTCGACGGCGTGATCGTCCCCGAGCTTCAGAGTTCCGAGCGGCCGGCCCCGCCTCTTGCGCGAGAAGTAGGCGGCGACGGCGTAGATCATCGGCCAGCCGAGCCCCGTCAGCAGGCGCAGGCTCCCCGTGAAGTTCGCGATCGCCAGGTGCACCATGTCGGGGTTCTTCCCGGCCTTCCAGGCGATCACGGCCTCCACCGCGAACTCCGGCGCCGTCTGGATGAGCGCCAGCACCGCGAGCGCGAGCCCCTGGGACATCAGGAATTCCGCCGCCTCGGCGCCCCAGGCGACCAGGAACGCCGACCCGATCATGGCCGGGAAGGTCCAGAGAGCGGTCAGGGGGGAACCGGCGGAAGCGCTCCCGGCGGGAACGGCGGCGAGGAGGCTCGCGCGCAGTCGCTTCATCGCGGCGGGTTATAGCATGAGGCCGATGCCCGGCATCGAGTCGCCGTCGAATCCGCTGGTCCGCGAAATCCTCCGCGGCCTCGATCAGCACACGCACTTTCTGCTCGAGGGAGAGAAGCCGATCCTCGAGGCCGTCGCGGCGGGACTGCGCCTCGAGCACGTGCTGCACGACGAGAGCGTGCGGCCCGGCCGCCTCTCGGCCGCCGCTCCGGCGCGGCCGCGGCTCGTCTCGCGCGCGGTCCTCGAGCGGCTGGCGGACTCGAAGACGCCGCAGCATCTGCTGGCCGTCGCCCGGCGGCGCGACGTGCCCGTCGCGGAGATCCTCGGCCGGCCCGGGCCCCGTCGTCTTTCTCTTCGGTCTGCAGGATCCCGGAAACCTCGGAGCGGTCGTGCGCGTCGCGGAGGCCACCGGCTGCGCGGGCGTCGTCGCCGCCGCGGGATCGGCCGACTTCTTTCACCCGCGCGCCGTCCGGGCGAGCGCCGGAAGCGTCCTGCGGATCCCCGTCTCCGGACGCGTCTCGTTCGAAGCCTTCGCGCGCGACGCGGCGCAGGCGGGCCGCGTGCTCTGCGGCGCCGTGCCGTCGGGCGGCGACGACCCCTTCTCCGCGCCGCCTCCCGCCGCTTCGGTGATCGTCATCGGCGCCGAGGGGACGGGCCTGCCGGCCGGCGCGTACCGCTACCTCGACCGCCGCCTCACGATCCCGATGGCCGCGCCCGTCGACTCGCTCAACGCGGCCGTCGCCGCGGCGCTGCTCCTCTACGCCTCGCCGCGCCGCCTCTTCCCCGAAGACCTCCGCCTGAAACTTCCAGACCCGCACGTCCGGGATCGCGCCAGGCCGCAGGAGGCAGACCCGCCTTCCGGCACACCTCCTGCAGAAACCGGCGCCGGCCCGAAGCCCCATTCCGTCGCGACCTGGGGAAGCAGCAGGCCGCCGCCGCCCGCGTCCCTCGACGATCAGGCCGTCTCGCCCGATGACGATCTCCTCCGCATCCTCCACGGGCTGCGGCGCCGTCAGCACCGAGATCTCGATGCTGGCAATCGGTGAGCTCCTCCGCCGAGAGCGGCGGGAACCGCGGGTCCTCGAAGGCGGCGCGCCGCGCGAACTCCGCGATCACGCGCGTCAGGTCGCCTTCCGGCGAGAGCGTTCCGATGCAGCCCCGAAGTTCTTCCGGCCTTGTGCAACGTCACGAAGAGGCCCCGCGGCTGCCCGAAGGCCTCGGCGCGGTCGGAGGAGAGGCGCGGCGGCGGCTCGCCTCGAAACTTGGCGACGAGAGAGCCGCGGGCCAGTCGCAGCAGGTCGCGGCGGGACTCCTCGGAGAGCGGCGGCGGGACTTCGTTCATGGCGCGGCCACCGCGGCCGGCAGCTCGGCGAGAAAGCGGTGGATCGCTTCCTCGAGCAGCGGGAGCTTCCCCGCGAGGAAGTGGTCCGCCCCGGCGACCTCGACGATCCTGCCGGCGTCCCCGAGAGCGCGCCGGAGCGCCTCGGGAGGGCCGAACGGGTCGTGCTCTCCGACGACGAAGAGCGCCGGGACTTCCGGCCGCGGCAGCCCCAGACCGGACTCGGTCGCCACCGGCAGCACCGACGCCGACGAAGGCCGCCACCCGCGGGTCGCCCGCGATCGCGCGCAGCGCGACGGCCGACCCGAACGAGAAGCCGCCCGCAATCAGCGGAAGGCCCGCCGCGACGCTCGGCCTCGGTCATCGCGGACCGATAGTCGTCGACCTCCCCGATGCCCGCATCGTACCGGCCGGCGGAGAGGCCAACGCCTCGAAAATTGAACCGCAGCGTCGCGTACCCGGCGCCGGTCAGGGCCTTCGCGGCGCGGTAAACGACCTTGTTGTGAAGCGTGCCGCCGTGAAGGGGATGCGGGTGCGCGAAGACCGCGGAGCCCAGCCGCCGCCCCGGCCGCCTCCTTCCAGAGTCCCTCCAGCGGCCCCTGCGGTCCCGGAAACGTGAAGGCCTCGAGCAGCCGTTCCAATCCCTGCCCCTCCGCGTTGGAGAAATCCCTCTCTCATCGTATCCTTCTGCCGCCATCCGCGGACCGCGCGGCCGACAGGAGAGACCATGAAGAAGATCGTCCACGTCGTCGGCACCGGCACGATCGGCGAGCCGCTGATCGGGCTGTTCACCGACTTCCGAAAGCACCTCGGGATCGACGAGGTGACCTTCCACAAGCGCACGCCGATGACGACCGAGCGCGCGAAGGTCAACCACCTGCTCCAGCGCGGCGCCAAGCTCGCGGTCGACACGGACAAGAAGGCCGACTTCGAGGCCCTGGGACACCCGGTGGGCTACGAGGCGCAGGAGGCCATGGAGCGGGCCACGGTCATCATCGACTGCACGCCCGGCCGGCAACGAGAACAAGAAGGTCTACGAGAAGCTGACCGGGCCCGCGCGGCTTCCTCGCGCAGGGCAGCGAGTTCGGTTTCGGCAAGCCCTACGCGATGGGGATCAACGACGAGGCGCTGGAGGCGGGCAAGGACCGCTTCCTCCAGATCGTCTCCTGCAACACCCACAACATCGCCGCGCTGGTCAAGACGCTCGGGGAGGACGGCGAGGGCGGGCCCACGCTCGAGCGCGGCCGTTTCGTGTGCATGCGCCGGGCCAACGACGTCTCCCAGGACTCGAGCTTCGCCCCCGCTCCGCAGGCCGGGAAGCACGACGACCCCGTCTACGGCACGCACCATGCCCGCGACGCCTCGCGCCTGCTCGAGACGATCGGCTGGAAGCCGCGGCTCTTCTCCTCGGCGATGAAGCTGAACACCCAGTACATGCACTCGCTCTGGTTCGACCTCGAGTTCAACCGGCCGACCACGCGCGAGAAGGCCCTGGAGAAGCTGCGCGCCAACCGCCGCATCGCGCTGACGGAGAAGCGCTCGGCCAACCAGATCTTCTCCTTCGGCCGCGACCACGGCTACTACGGCCGGATCCTCTCGCAGGCCGTCGTCGCCTCGCCGACGGTGACCGTCAGCGGCGACCGGGAGGTCGTGGGCTTCTGCTTCACGCCGCAGGACGGCAACTCGCTCGCCTCCTCGATCGTGGCGGCCCTCTGGCTGATGGAGCCGGACTTCGACCGGCAGCGCCTCTCCGTGCTCGACCGCTTCTTCTTCCGGGAGATCTGAGACTGTAGACTGCGACCCATGTCCGACTGGGTCGTCTGCCCGCGGTGCCATTTCCGCCAGATCCCCGCGGAGCGATGCCGGCGCTGCGGCGAAGCCCTCGGCGCCGTTCCGCCCGATGCCGTCGCGGAGGCCGACGCGGCCCGGGCCCTCCGGACGCGTCACCGCAAGCGGCTCGCCGCTGTGGCCGGCGCGGCCGTCCTGATCGTCGTGACCTGGGCCACGTTCGGCGACCGCAGCCCGGAAACCGCCGGACCGCCGGTGACGCCGATCCCGACGGCGGGGGCCCTCGACCTCTCGGGCCGGTGGCACGCCCAGTTCTCGAAGATGATCGGGAAGACTCCGCCGCGGCCCGTGCTCAAGGAGATCGCGATCGAGAGCGGGCGCGACGGCGGCATCCTGGCGGCCAGCGTCGTCTTCACCGACCCCGGGCGGGGCGGAGCCGGCGCCGGGTACCGGACCTCCCCGGACGGCGCGCGCCGCCTCGCGGAGGCCTCCGCGGCCCTCGCAGCCAGCCCGAAAGGCGCCGCTCTGGCGATGGAGTTCGTGAAGCTGCCGGGCTGGATCCCGGAGAGGGATCGGCTGTGGAGGGCTCTGGAGGGCGCCGGGCCCAACCCCGCACTACCTGCTCGTCGAGTCGCTCGAGACGGACTACGTCGTCCAGGCCGGAATCAACGAGACCGGATTTCTGTCGTACGCGTTCTTCTCCCCCGCCTACGCCCCTGGACGGGGCGAGGACGTCCTCTCGCGCGTCATCCATCCGGAGCCCGGCGCCTCGCTCTCCGGGTTCCGGGACCTCGTGTGGGATCTCTCCGGTGCGGCCGATTTCCTGACGCTCCAGCTCCCGGTGACCCTCTCGGGCCCCGAGGGCGGCGCGGCCGACACGGTCACGCTCACGCGCTGACCGCGGCTCCGGCCGTCCGCCTAGATCGAGACGATGTAGCCGCCGCTCTTGACGTCCTTCTTCATCGCGATGAGCTTGTGCCTCTCGGCGTCCTCGAGCAGCTCCGAGAAGGACCGGTAGCCGTAGTAGGACTCGTTGAAATAGGGCTGCTTGCGCTGCATGGTCTGCTTGACCATCGAGCCCCAGATGACGTCGTAGTTCTCCCGCTGCAGCGCCTGGATCGAATCGAGCATGAGGCGGAAGAGCTCGCGCTTCTTCTCGGGGAAGTTCTCGATCGACGGCAGCGCGCGCGTCTCCCGGACGAGGTCCTCGTAGAAGATGAACTCGTCGCAGTTGGAGAGGAGCAGTCCCGACGTCGAGTTCTTGACGCCGACGCCGACGACCGCCTTGTCGTTCTCCTTGAGCTTCGAGACCAGGGGCGAGAAATCCGAGTCTCCCGAGCAGATGACGAAGGTCGTGATGTGCGATTTCGACGCCGCGAGATCCATGGCGTCCACGACCATCCGGATGTCGGCGGAGTTCTTGCCCGTGTAGTTGCGCTGCGGGATGTCGACGAGCTCGATGGCGGCCTCGTGGAACTCACGCTTGTACTCCGAGTAGCGGGTCCAGTCCGCGTACGCCTTCTTGTAGACGATGCGGCCCTTCTCGATCAGCCGCTGCAGGACGAGGTTGATGTCGAACTTCTTGTACTGCGCGTCGCGGACCCCGAGCGCGATGTTCTCGAAGTCGATGAACAGGCAGAGCCGCTGATCGACGGAGGTTCGGGCGGGGGGCGCCGGATTGACGTTCACCGGCGCCGCGGTGGGCGCGGCCAGCGCGGCCGACGCCGGGGGCAGGGGTTCGAGGCTCGGCCGCGGCATCTCCTCGGGAGGAGCCGGCCGGCCCTTGTGGCGCCGGCTGCCGCCGCGGCGGCGCCGGGTCTTCTTTTCCGCGTCGCCGTTTTCGGCCGCGGGAAACGGGATGGTTTCGTCGCTCATTGTTCTTTCTTTCCTTCCGGCGCGTAATCGAAAGCGGACGTCGTCAGAACGAACGTCGCCAGGGCGCGGGCCACCGCCCGGCCTCCGGCGTCCGTGACGTCGACGTCGCCCACGTTGATCCGTCTGCCTTTCTTCAGGATCCGCGCCCGGGCCCGCACGTCCGAGCGCGCGCGGGCGAGGAAGTGGATCGTCAGGTCCGCCGTGGCGAACCCCATCTTTCCGTCGAAATTCGTCGAGAGCGCGAAGGCGACGGCGGTGTCCGCCAGCGTCGCCAGCACCCCGCCGTGCACCGTCCCCGAGCCGTTGGTGAGCTCCGGGCGGTACGGCAGCCGCAGCGTGCACGTGTCCGGGCCGAGCTCCTCGAGTGTCGGCTGGAGGTGCGCCAGGGCCGGAGACGCCGCCAGCCGCCGCCGCAGGCGGTCCAGCAGATCCGGAGCGAGCACCGGTGTCGGGAAGCTCTGCCACGACGGGGGCCATTACCGCAAGCCGCCGCGAACGGGCCAGGGCACGCTCACTCCTCGGTTTGCTCCTGCGTGTAGTAGGGCAATTCCTCGGCCCGGCGGGTCGAGTTGTCGAGGTGGCGGGGCACCTCGATCAGGGTTCGGGTCACATTGGGATCGCAGACTTCATTCTCACATTCGTACGTGTACACGTTCCGGTCCGCTTCTTTTCGAAAGCCCACGACTGTCTGGTAAGTGTCGCAGTTGCCGCACTTGACCGACATCATGAAGATGTCGACGACGTGCAGCTCGGGGCGGTCTTCCGGATCGCTCACGCCATCATAATACGCCCGGAGGAAAGGACCAAGATGAAGACGCGAACCCTGGCGCTCTTCCTGGCCGGCGCCGCCCTGGCGGCGGGCTCTGCGGCGCAGCAGAACTTCGAGAAGACGATCCCGGTGCCCCGCACCGGAATCGCCAGGCTGAACTGGACCGCCAACGGCTGCTCGGTCCTGAGTCTCGAGCTGCGCAACTACCCCGACGAGGAGGACATCGAGAAGGCGCGCCGCGAGGACCCCAACGACCACTCCTGGGTCTGGTGGCAGTTCAACGTCGAGAACCGCGGGGACGCCAAGTGCCGGATCCGGCTCTGGGTCGAGGTGCTCGACAAGAACGGGAAGGTCCTGAAGCAGAGCGACCGCAGCGACACGGTGGACGCGCACAAGTTCGACGACCAGATCCGCGTTTCCACGCGCATGAAGACCGTGGACATCGCCGACGCTCCCAAGGCGCGCGTGCGCGCCGCGATCGGGCCGAAATGAGGATGTCGCCCCCGGAACGAGGCGCGTTGAGCCGCACCGCTCCGGACCCGCCGACGGAGCCGCCTACCGTGCCGCCCTGGAGGGGCGGGCGCACCGCATGCGGGAGACGGCGATCCTCGACATCGCAGGGATCGACCGCGTGGCCTTTCTTCAGGGGCAGCTGACGCAGGAGGTTCGCGGGCTCGGCTCGGGAGACGTCCGGGAGGCGGCCGCCCTCGGCCCGCAGGGCAAGCTGCTCTTCGTGGCGAGGCTCCTCGGGCTGACCGACCGGATCCGGCTGCTCCTGCCGCGGGCATCGCTTTCCTCGGCGCTCGAACACCTGCGCAAGTTCGCGGCCTTCCAGAAGGTCACGGTCGCGGACGCCTCCGGGGAATTCGTGCGGATCGGGCTCTACGGGCCGCGGCCCGCGCCGCCCGGCGCCCTGGTCCTTTCCGGGCACGGGGAGTTCGCAGCGGAGTGGCTGGTTCCGGCGGCCGATCGGGACGCGGCCGGCGCCCGGCTCGCAGGGCGAGGGCTCCGTCGCCGTGGACGCGGAGACCGCCGAGATCCTGCGCGTCGAGGCCGGCCGGCCGCGGTTTGGCCTCGACATCGACGGGACGAACCTGCCCGACGAGGCCGGCCTCGCGGAAGCCATCTCGGCGACCAAGGGTTGCTACGTCGGCCAGGAGATCGTGGCGCGCCGTCGCACGTACGGCCGCATGAACCGGCGGCTCGTGGGATTCCGATTCCCCGACGGCCCGGTGGCGACGGGGACAATCCTGCTCCGTCCCGGCGCTTCCGAAGGCGCGGTCGAAAAGACCCAGGCCGGGCGCGTCGCGAGCTCCGTCGTTTCTCCGCGTTGGGGCGCGATCGGGCTCGGATTCGCGGCCCACGACGTGCCGCCCGGGGGCCGGCTCGTCTCTTCCCTGGACTCCGGGCGCGCGGCCGTCGTCTCGGAACTTCCCTTCGCGTGACCGCGCCGAGCCGCCCGGCCGAGGGCTGGCGCGTGCATCTGGCGCTCGCCGGCGCGCAGACGGGATTCGCCCTCTTCCCGGTCTTCGGCAAGCTCGCGATGGCGACGGTGCCGCCCATGGTCTTCGCGGCGGTGCGCGTCGTCGCGGCCTCGATCCTGCTCGGGCTGTTCCAGCGACTCTCCCGGCTCGCAGCGCATCGCGCCGCACGACCGGAAGCGGATCCTCCTCTACGCGCTGCTCGGAGTTTCCTTCAACCAGGTCCTGTTCATCCTCGGGCTGTCGCTCACGACGGCGATCCACACGTCGATCCTGACGGCCATGATCCCCGTCTACACGCTGGTCGCGGCGGCGTTGCTCGGACACGAGCGCCTGACGCCGCGCGCCGTCGTCGCCCTCGTGCTCGCCGGCGCCGGAGCCCTCCTCCTGCTCGACACCGAGAAGCTCCATTGGCGGGACGCGGACTTCCGCGGAGACCTTCTGCTCATCGCCAACGGGATCTCCTACGCCTTCTACCTCGTCCTGTCCCGGCCGATTCTGGCGCGCTACCGGGTTCTGCCGGTCGTCTCGGGCGTCTTCGCGTACGGAGCCCTTCCGATCGTTCTCGCGGCCCTGCCCGCGTTCTCCCGCTTTTCGCCGGGCCGCGTGACGACCGTCGGCTGGGCGAGCGTCGCCGCGGTCACGGTCTTCTGCACGGTCCTTCCGTATCTCTGGAACTCCTGGGCGCTCGCGCGAACGCGCGCGTCGCGCGTCGCCTTCTACATCTTCCTGCAGCCGGTCATCGCTTCCGCGCTGGCGGTGGCGGTCCTGGGCGAGCGCCTGACCCTGCGGGCGGCCGCGGCGGCGCTGTTGATCCTTTCCGGCCTCGCCGCGTCGCTCACGCCGTCCCGACTCCCGGCGCGCCCGATCCCCTGACCCTACGTGCCGCGGAACGCCTCCAGCGTCCGGACCACGGCCTCCGGCGCCCTCCGTGGCTTGCCCTGCGGGTCCGCGAAGATGTGTCGGGTCGTTCCGTCCGCCATTCGAAGGCCCGCGCGGTCGAGCACGTCGTACGCGAACGTCAGGCCGCGCGCGGAGAGCTCCGCGAGCGTCGTCCGAACGGTCAGGTCGTCGTCGTAGCGCGCCGGACGCCGGTACTTCAGCTGGAGGCCCGTCACCGGAATCCGCAAACCGGATTCTTCCAGCTGCCGGTACGGCAGGCCGGCCGCGCGGCAGAACTCGGTCCTACCGATCTCGAACCAGACCGCGTAGTGCGAGTGGTAGACGATCCCCATCTGGTCGGTCTCGGCGTAGCGGACGCGGACGGCGATGTCGACGGTGCGCATGAGGGCGGGGGCGTCGCGGGACGCCCTCAGAACCGGGCGATCAGCCTCAGGCGAACCGACTCCGGCAGGAGTCCCGTCACGTCGCCGTGCAGCCGCGCCACCTCTTTGACCAGGCGGCTCGACACGTAGGAGTACTCCTCCTTGGCCATGAGGAAGACGGTCTCGATTTCCGGCGTGAGCCGGCGGTTCATCAGCGCCATCTGGAGCTCGTATTCGTAGTCCGAGATCGCCCGCAGGCCTCGGACGATCAGCGTCGCCCCCGAGCTGCGGGCGAAGTCGACCAGCAAACCGGAGAACGAGCGCACCGAGACTTCCGGCGCTTCTCCGACGATCTCGCGGATCATGGCCATGCGCTCCGGAACGGAGAAGAGCGGCGTCTTGGCGTCGTTCTCCAGGATCGCCACGATCACGCGGTCGGCCAGCCGCCGCGTGCGCGAGAGGATGTCCAGGTGCCCGTTGGTCGGAGGGTCGAAGGAGCCCGGGTAGAGCGCCACACGTTCCGGCATTACCCCCTCCCCCTCTCGACGGACGCCGCGCGCAGTCCCTCGGCGAGCAGATTATAGGCGGCGACGGTCAGAAACAGCGCGAGCCCGGGGAAGAACGCCAACCACCAGGCCTCGTCGATGTAGGTCGGCGCGATCGCGAGGATCCCGCCCCACGACGTCGCCGGAGGAGGCAGCCCGACGCCCAGAAACGAAAGGGCCGCCTCCGCCAGAATGGCCCACGCGACGCCGAACGCGGCCGACACCAGAAGGGGCGGCAGGACGTTGGGCAGCAGGTGCCGCAGGAGGATCCGAGGCACCGAGGCACCCGCCGCCCGCGCCGCCCGCGTGTAGTCGAGGTCCTTGACCTTGAGGACCTCGGCCCGGGCGTAGCGGGCGTCTCCGGGCCACGTCGTCAGGCCGATCGCCAGAATCACGGACGCGGGCGAAGGCGGGAGAAACGCCGCCAGCGCGAGCAGCAGAAAGAGCACGGGAAAGCAGAGAACGACTTCCACGACGCGCGACAAGAGCAGGTCCGCGAGCCCTCCGAAATATCCGGCGCTCGCGCCGACCGCGAACCCCACCGCGAGCGAGACCGCCGCGGCCGTCAGACCGATCCCGAGCGAGATGGGAGTCGCCACGACGACGCGCGCGAGCAGATCGCGCCCCAGGTCGTCGGTCCCGAAGAGGTGCGCCGACGACGGGGGCTGCAGGCGCTCGTCCAGCCGGATCTCGGCGGCGCGCCGCGCGAAGAACGGCGAGACCGCGGCCACGAGCCAGAGGGCGACCACCACGGCCAGGGCCACGGAGCCGCTGCCGGGGAGCCTCGCCGCCGGCCGCGCCCCGGGCGCCGCGAGCCGAACCGCCGCGCTCATCGCGATTCCGTCCCGTCCCGCACGCGCGGGTCGGCGATCGCGTAGGCCAGATCCGCGACGAGCGTGACGGCGAGCGTCGCAACGGCGCCGAGAAGGGACAGCGCCAGAACGACCGGGTAGTCCCGGGAGAGGATCGAGTCGAAGTAGAGGCGGCCGACCCCCGGCCAGGCGAAGATCTTCTCGATGATCACGCTTCCGGAGAGCAGGCCCGGCAGGAGAAGGCCGAGCAGCGTGATCAGCGGAAGCAGAGCGTTGCGAAAGGCGTGCGCCCAGAGGGCGCGCCGGGCGGACGCACCCCGGGCCCGGGCCGCCAGGACGAAGTCCTGCTGCCGTGTCTCGGCCACTCCCGACCGCACCAGCCGCGCGAAGAAGGCGAGCGAGCCGTAGGTCAGGCACACGACCGGGAGGGCGAGATGCTCCAGCCGGTCGGAAAGCCCCGCCCAGCCGGAGGGCGCGGCGTCGGAGGCCACGCCCATCAGGGGCAGCCAGCGCAGCCGCACGGCGAAGAGGGTCTGCAGGAGCAACGCGGCCCAGAACGAGGGCAGCGAATAGAGGGCGAAGAGAACGACCCCGGAGACGCGGTCGAGCGGGCCCTCCGGCCGGCCCCCCGCGGCGACGCCGAGAGGGATCGCGATCACCAGGGTCAGGAGGAGCGCGAGCCCGTTCAAGAGGAGGGTGTGGGGCAGCGCCTCCCGGATCCGCGCCGCCACGGGGCGCCGGTCCACGAACGACTCGCCGAGATCCAGCCGCGCGACCCTTCCCATCCAGGACGCGAAGCGCTCCGAGAGCGGCCGATCGAGGCCGTACTGCCGGCGCATTTCCTGCGCCGCGCGCACCGAGACGCGTCTGCCCGACTCGGCTCCCAGCGCGGTCACCGGGCTTCCGGGGGCCAGATGCAGGAGCAGGAACACGAGGACGACGATGCCGAAGAGCGTCGGGACCGCCAGGGCCAGACGCCGGAGCGTGTAGCGGATCATGGGCCCGGGCCCGACTTCCAGGCCAGCGGCCCGGGCCACACGTTGAAGATCCCCAGCGGCGACGCCTCGACGCCCTCGAGGCGCCGGCGCAACGCGTACTTCTTCGTCGCGTTGACGACGAAGATCGCCGGCGCGTCGTCTCGAAAGATGAGGTGGAGGCGGTGGTAGATCGCGAGGCGGGCCGCCTCTCCGCGTTCGCGCCGTGCCAACGCCATCAGCCGGTCGGCCTCGGGGTTCTTGTAGAAGCCGCTGTTCAATCCGTTGGGCGGCCACTGCGAGGAATCCCAGTACGGATAGGGGTCCGGGTTGGGATCGGAAGCGCTCGAAGCGAGGGAGGCGGCCTCGAACGCGCCCGAATCCAGGCGCTCGACGAAGCTCGCCCATTCGAGCGGCCGGATGCGCGCACGCACGCCCGCCGCGGCGAGGGCCGCCGCGAAGGTCTCGTCGATCTGGCGGCCGATCGTGTTCCCGGCCGAGACGAGCAGCTCGAAATCGAACTCCCGGCCCTTCCGATCGCGCGTGCCGTTGCCGTTGGAGTCGCGCCAGCCGGCCTGATCGAGCAGCGCCGCCGCGGCCTTCGGATCGAAAGGCAGCGGGGTCACCGCCTCGTCGTACGCCGGAGACTCCGGCGCCCAGGGCCCGGAGATCACCCGCGCCGATCCCCGGAACAGGTCGCGCGCGATCGCCTCGCGGTCGAACAGCATCGTCAGGGCGCGCCGCGTGCGCGCGTCGGCAAAGAACGGGAGTCGGGTGTTGAGCGCGATGTAGTTGTAGTCGAGGTCGTAGAACTCGAGGACGCGGCAGCACCTTGCGAACGCCGGATCGTCGGAGGCGCGCTGCTTCAGGGCGGCGTCGATCCACGTTTCGTCGAGCTCTCCCTGGAGGAGGGCGCGGTAGGCCACCGCGTTCTCGGGGAGGATGCGGAAGAGGATCCGGTCGAAATGCCCGGGCGGCCCGAAGTAGCGCGGATTGCGTTCGAGGGCGATCGACTCCTGGGCCTTCCAGGACGCGAGCCGGTATGGCCCGTTGGACAGCGGCGCGCGGTTGTCGGGGGCCCGGTCGAACGGCACGCCGGCAAACCGGTGGGCGGGCAGCACCGGGAGCACGAAGGACATCTCCCGGTAGGCGTACGGCTCCCGGAACCTCGCGCGGAAGACGCGCGGCCCGATCGCATCGACGGAGACCAGGCCCTCGAACAGAGACTTGTAGAGGGGAGAGGCCGTGTCCGCGGAGGCGATCTGGCGAATCGTGAAGACCGCGTCGGCGGCCGTCACCGGCTCGCCGTCCTCCCAGACCGCCTCGGGCCGGAGCGTGAGGGTGAACTCGCGCCCGTCGGGAGAGGCCTCGATGCGCTCGGCCAGTCCCGGCACGAGGTTCATCCGGGCGTCGAAATCGAGCAGGTTGCGCGAAACGTACTGGAGGACCAGCTGCTCGGGAACGTCCGTCTGCAGCACGGCGTTGAGCGTCCCGGGCTCGCCGAAGAGCCGCCGGAAGAGCGTGCCGCCGCGCGAAGCTTGCGGTGTGGGCGACGCGCCGGCCGGGCCGCGGCGCTTCGGGCTCGCGCCGGCAGGCGCCGACGCCGACAACGGCGACGGCGATCGCCAGGAGGACGCTTGCGGGCCGGCGCACCCCCCGATTATGAGGGACGCGCCCGTCGACCTCCTAAGGAGCCGGGAAGCTCGCCGCGGCCACGTTGCGCGCCGCGTCGGTGACCCGGATCAGGACGTAGGCACCGCGCGGAGCTCCCTCCAGCCGCACGGTGTAGGTCTCCGTGGGCGAGTCGGAGAGGCCGTCCTCGGGCTCGACGCGCAACCATTCCTTCGCGTCCACGCTGTACTCCGCCTCCAGGATCGGCGACGCCTGGTCCGCCGCTTCGAACCGAAGCTTCCCGCCCGCCGCCGACAGGAGCCGGATCGCCGGGGGCGAGTTGTCGATCCGCACCGGAGACGAATCGCGCGTCGCCGTCTTGGGATCGTCCGGGTTGGCTTCGGCGTCGGAGGCGACCAGCCGGAAGACGTAGTCTCCGTCGGGCAGCGCCGTCGTGTCGAAGGAGTAGAAGGACTCCTTCAGGTCCTTGCGCAACAGGACCCAGCGGTCCGAGCCCGCCGGGCGGACGCGGATCTCGTAGACGAGCGTGTCGCCGTCCCGGTCGCTCGCCCTCCAGGTCAGCGTCCGGTACCCCTTGCGCAGCAGCTTGCGCGGTGCGCCCTCGGCCTTGGACTCCTCCAGGCCCGTGAAGATCCCCTTCTCGTCGGGCGACTGCGTCTCGAAGACGTTGGCGCTTCCCGAGGCGGCGCGCGCGAGCACCTCGGCCGGCGCCATGGCCGTCAGGCTCTCGGCGTCCGGCGCGGCGTTGCGGTTGCGGTAGGCGGCCTCGGTGCGGCGGATGACCGGCTGGCTCTTCCCGTCCGAGCTCATCCGCAGCTTCCACTGCAGGTACCGGCCCGGCGGTGCGGCGACCTTCGAGGTCTGCGCGGCCGCGAGCCACGGCGACCAGGCGCTCCAGGCGGCGTCGGGGACCTGAGATTCGCCCGAGCGGAAGGAGAACTCGGCGCCGCCGCCCGCCGGGATGCTCCCCTCGTAGCGAAAGGCCCCGAAGCGGCTCGTGCGGCCCGTGTCCTTGACGGCCGAGATGTACTCCCCCTGCCGCGCGCCGTCGGTCAGGCCGTAGACGGCGCATGCGCCGTTGGTCGCGATCGCATCTCCCGTCAGCACCGTGATCTGCTTCTCGTCGATCGTCCGGTCGAGCGACCACGAGTCGGCGGCGATCCGGTAGAGCCTTCCGTTGGGACCCGTGGCCGCGAGGACGCCTCCCCGCGGCCCCGCGGGCTCGAGCGAGAAGACCAGCTCCTCGGAGCTCGACCAGACCGAACGCGGGGGCTCCTCGGGCCCGAAGACCAGGACCTCGGAAGAGTAGGCGCCCTTGCCCGACGGGCGCGCGGGGGCCACTCGGACCGAGGAAACGCTGACCGAAACCTCCGCCTTGTCCCTGCCCTCCTCGTCCTCGCGGCCGGGCGCCCGCGGCGGCCTCGCCGTCGGCAGCGCGACGGGCGCGCTGATCGGCTCCCCGGCTCCCGCGGCCGAATCGGCCGAAACCGCCGCGGCCCAGATGCGCCCGTCGCCGCCGGCGGTGATCGAGGAGATTTCCGTCTTGGAAGAGTCGTAGACCGTCGACACCGTCCCGGACGGTCTCGAGTCGCACCACGAGTCCGGCGCCCGCCGTGCCGGCCCAGACTCGGCCCTCGGCGTCGAGAAACAGCGCCTTGACGTGGGGGTCCGACGAGGCGTAGACGCGCTCGCCCTTGCCGGCGCCCGCCACGCGATGGATCTCGCCGGGCAGGCCGGTCGCGACATAGAGGGAGGGCCCGGCGAAGGCGATCGCCCAGACGTACCGCGCGCCGGTCTCGTAGTAGACCTCGGCCTTCCCGCCCGAGACCCGATACACCTTTCCTCCCGGCGAAGCGCCCGCGTAGAGCGTGCCGTCGGGGCCGACCGCGAGGGCGGTGACTTCCTTCTCCGGAAGTGTCGCCGCGACCTCTGCCCGGGTTCCCGAGACGCGCAGGATCTTGCCCGCGTCTCCGGTGCCCAGATACAGCGTCCCGTCCCGGGCCTCCACGGCGGCGAAGATCGCGGCTTCCGCGATGCCGGCCACGCGGTCGAGCCCGCGCGCAAGCGCCAGGGTCCCGTCTCCGGTCACCGAGACGCCGCGCGCCTCGCCCGTCGAGAAGTCGGAAGCGGAATCGGAGAGCCAGATCCGCGTCTCCGAGCCGTGCGCCGAGGCGGCGGCCAGGCAGAGCCCCGCCGCCGCACAGAGCGCGACCCGACCCGAACGACCCGTCAAAAGAGTCTCGGGAGAACTTCGAGCCGGAGCTGGACGGAGCCCGTGACCGGCACCGGCTGTTCGAGCGACTGCGACTCCAGGCGAACCGAAGAGAGGTCGGGTGCGCCGCTGCCCCCGGGGCCCCGGTCGAGCAGCACCGCGTTCGACCGACGGCGGCAGCCCCGCCAGCGCCTCGCCGCCCACCACCGCTCCCGGCGCCCGGCGATCGGCGAGGAGGTTCAAGGTGTTGGGCGGCCGCACGCGCGCCAGGAAGTCCAGCACCTGCGAGAGGGAACGCGGATCGGGCGGGTAGAGCGCCAGGTCATAGGCCGTCGCCGCCGAGCCGTCGCCCACGAAGAGCGTCAGGGAACCCGGGGGCGTGTCGGCAGGCACGCGGACCATCAGGGAGACCCGGCGCGCGCTGCCGCGGAAGTCGACCAGGTCCACGTGGATGGGCACGGAGTCTCCGGGGCGCACCTTGTTCCTGTCGGCTTCGACGTTGACCACGCGCGCGCTCTGCAGCCGGTCGGAGTGCCGGATGTCGACGTCGAGCCCGTTGATCGTCAGGTCTTGAAACTCGTTGGCCATCAGGTAGTTGGTCAGGAGGGCCAACGACGCCACGGCCTCCTCGCGCGCCGTCAGGCCCGTGAACACCGTGTTCCAGGGAATCACGCGGTCCGGCGTCGAGATCGACGGACTTCCAGACGAGCGTGCGCTCGCCGGTCCGCTTCTCGATCGTCGTCAGAACGCTGTCGATCGCCATCGCGGCGAGGATCGGCGTGAGCATCGAGTTGTGCACGACCTCGAAGTGGAACGTCTGCGTCGGAAGGTCGTCGGAGGAGAGGCGGACGCGCACGGGGACCATCGTCGCCTTCCCGCCGAAGCTGCCGAGGATGCCCGTCGAACGGTCCTGCGAGATCGAGCCGAGCGTGGCTCCGGTCGCCGCAAACTTGAAGGAGCGGTAGACGGACGGGAGCACGGTGAGCACCTGCGCGTCGGCCATCGGCATGTCGACCGGCCCCATCGACAGGAAGGGATGCCCGAAGGCCAGCACGCTGGAACCCTCGACCCACGTGACCGTGCCCGTCGCCGCGATGTCCATGTCGCCGGTCATCAGAACGGTGGCGATCGCCGATCCGGGTTCGAGCCGGCGCGGGGCGACCGGAGGCCCTGCCGAGCCGCCCGAGGGGACCGCCATCCACCCGCCCGAAGCGGACAGACGCCCGGCCAGCCCGCTCGAAAGCGCGCCGCCCGAGAAAGAAACGGGCAGCGGCAGAGGTGCCATGGCCCCGGCCTCCACAGGCCGGAAGACCGACAAGAGCCCTTCGAGGCCCGCCGAAAAGTGGCCGTCGCGAAACGCGTCCAGCAGAGCCGCGGTCGACACGGTCGATCCGGCGATCGGAACCGGAGCCGCGGCCGGCGCCTTGCGGATGTCGAGCATGCTCTGGATCGGCGTGATGCCGCAGATCGCGATCCTTGGCGAAGGGCCAACCGTATGCCAGCGCCCCGACGAGCTTGCCGTCGATGTAGATCGGGCTGCCGCTCATGCCGGCGATGATTCCGGAGTGCTCGAGCCCGGCGCCCGACACGCGCGCCAGGATCATGTCCTGCCCGGGCGCGATCCGTTTGACGGTCCCGACGACCTCGACGTCGAAGCGCTGAACACCCTTGCCGTCGCCGAGGTCGCTCAGGCCGTAGCCCTTCATTCCGGGCAGGACCCGATCCGCCGGCAGGATCTCGGAAGGCTGCGCGAGAACGGCTCCGCGAGACAGCGCCAGCAGCGACGCGAGCAGGAGACCGCCGATGCGAGGCGTCACACGAAACACAACGCAGCGACCGCGAACGACCATTCCCTTTGAATCTCTCCCATGCGTATGTTACGGTGCCACAGGATGGTCGCGGCACTTTTTCAGCCGATCTCCAGCGAAAACCTCCCCGGCGGCACCTCACTCCTGGCCTTCTTCCGGGAGACAGGCCCGACGGCCAAGGTGGTGCTCGGCATTTTGCTCATCTTTTCGCTCATCTCCTGGGTCATCATTTTCGCGAAGTTCCTCCGGCTGCGGCGTGTCTCGGCCAGTCGGAGAAGTTCATCGGCTTCTTCCGCAAGTCCAAGCGGTTCTCCGAGGTCAACGGGATCGCCAGCCAGCTGCCGGACACTCCCCTGACGACGCTCTTCCGGGCCGGCTACGCGGAGCTCGACGCCCAGGTCAAGGCGAATCGCCCCGAGGACCCCGCCGTCACCGCGGGCGGCGGGGGCAAGCTCCTCATCAAGAACATCTCGGGCGTCGAGCGGGCGCTCGAACGCGCCATCACCTCCGAGGTGTCGCGTCTGACCAAGAGCATGACGTTTCTGGCCACGACGGCCTCGGCCTGTCCTTTCATCGGGCTGTTCGGAACGGTTTGGGGAATCATGCAGTCGTTCCGAGCGATCGGGAACACCGGCTCGACCTCGATCGCCGCCGTCGCGCCCGGCATCTCCGAGGCCCTGATCAACACCGCGGCGGGCCTCGCCGCGGCCATCCCCGCGCTGATCTTCTACAACTACTTCATGGGGAAGGTGCGGATGCTGCGGGCGGGGATGGAGGACTTCGCCCTCGAGTTCATCAATCTGGCGGAAAGGAACTTCACATAGTCGGCTCAATCTGATGGCCTTCCAGCGCCAAACCGGTGATCCCTTCGACCATCTCGCGGACATCAACGTCACGCCCCTCGTCGACGTGATGCTCGTGCTGCTGATCATCTTCATGGTCACGGCGCCGATGCTCCACCAGGGCGTCGCCGTGGCGCTGCCCCGCACGGCCACGACGAATCTGCCCACAACCATCGAGGATCCGGTCATCCTCTCGATCACCCGCGAAGGCGCCTACTACATCAACGAGTCGCCCGTTGCGCGCGGCCTCCTGCGCGAGCGGCTGCGCGCCTTTCTGAAGAGCCGGAAGGACCGAACCGTCTTCCTGAAGGCGGACCGGGCGCTCTCCTACGGAACGGTCGTCGAGACGCTCGACATCCTGAACCGCATGGGAATCGAGAACCTGGGCATGATCACCGACACGAGCGGGCCGCGGAAGAAGTGAAGCGGAAGTCTTCAGTCTCGGTCTTCAGTTGTCAGTTCCGGAACTGAGAACCGAAAACTGGAACTGACGACCGCTCCCCATGGACGCCGTCGGAGACATCCTCGCCGAGAAGGAAGGCGAGCGCTTTCCGTGGGCCGGCGGGACGCGTGCTCGCGGTCGCGCTCCATCTGGCGATCGTCGCCGCGTTTTTCGCCTCGTCCCTCGCACGGCCGATGAAGCTCGCGCCGCCGCGCGCGGTCGCCGTGCGGATCCTCTCGGCCGGATCGATCCGCGGCGAGGCGCGCGCGGGCGGCCGCGCCCGAGCCCGCCCGGCCGAAGATCGAGAAGCCGCCGGAGGAAGCGCCGCCGCCGCCCTCCGAGAAGGCCGTCCTGCTGCCGGCCAAGGAAGAGAAAAAGAAGAAAGCCGACGCCGCCGCCTTCCGCGCCCCGGGTGACGGCAGCGCCGCGGGGTCCCGAGCTCTCGCTGCCGAGCTCGGGCGAAGGCACCGGGGGCTCGACGCGCCGCGACGGCGTCCGGAGCCGGGGGAAGCGCCGGGATCGGCGGCGCGCAATTCGACCAGCCGGACTTCCACTACGGGTACTACATCGAGGCCATCCAGATCGCCCTGTCCACGAACTGGTTCAAGCCGACCCCGAACATTCCGGTGCCTCCCAAGGTGCACTTCCGCATCAACCGCGACGGCTCGCGTGGGCGAACCCGAGATCGTGCGCTCGAGCGGACTGCCCTTCGTCGATCGGGCCGCCGTCCGCGCCGTGCTCGCCTCCACCTTCCCGCCCCTGCCCGCCGACTGGGCGGGGCCGCACGTCGGCCTGACCGTGACGTTCGAATGACGGTCCTTCCGGAGGTTCTTCGATGAAGGTGTCCCCGGCCCTGATGCTCGCCCTGGCCATCGCCGCCCCGGCCCGGGTCGGCGGCGCAGGCGCGGCCGACCCCCACCCCCGCGGCCGCGCCCCAGGAGCTCGAGCTCACGATCCGCAAGGAGGGCGTGCGCCGCCTGGCCGTCGCGGTCCCGGAACTGCTCCCGGCCGGAAGCGCGGCGCTGACTTCCACCGTCGTCGGTCCGTTTACGGCGACCCTGCGCTCGGACATCGAGTATTCCGACGTCTTCGTTCTGGCCGATCCGGCCCTCTACCCCGCCGGCCTGCGCGATCCGACGACCCCCGACGCCGGGGAGCGGTGGCTCGCCGGCGGCGCGGAGGTCCTCGTCGACACCCGGGCCGAGGTTTCCGGCGACAAGGTCGCGATCGAGGCCCGGGTCTGGGACCTGAAGTCGCGCAAGATGATCCTCGGCCGGCGCTACACGGGCGGGCCGTCCTACGTGTCCCGCATCGCGCACACGCTGGCCAACGACCTGATCAAGTACTTCACCGGCAAGGACGGCCCCTACCTCTCCACGATCGTCTTCGTCTCCGACCGGGACAAGAACAAGGAGATCTACGGGATGGACTTCGACGGGCGAAACGTCCGGCAACTGACCTCCCACAAGTCCCTGTCCATCCACCCCAACGGGCACGGCGGCCGGATCGTGTACACCTCGTACGTCAACCTGTTCCCGCAGATCTACTCGATGAACATCGACGGGAGCGACAAGAAGGAAGTCCCGACCGGCGTCGACCTGAACGCCTCCCCCTCGATCTCACCCGACGGGAGCCAGATCGTCTTCGCCGGCTCCCAGCGGGGCAATTCCGACATCTACGTCGTGGGAGCCAATGGCGGCAACCTGCGCCGTCTGACCAACACGCGGTCCCTCGAGGCGGCCCCCGAATGGTCGCCCACCGGGCGCCAGATCCTCTACACCTCCGACCAGACCGGCGTGCCGCAGATCTGGCTGATGGAGGCCGAGGGCACCAGCCCCCGCCAGTTCTCCTTTGCGGGGAACTGGAACGACGAAGGCACCTGGTCTCCCGACGGGTCCCGGATCGCCTTCGCCTGCCGCAACGAGGGGGACTTCAACATCTGCGTCATGGACGTGGCGACGGGACGGACGGTGCAGCTGACCTCCGAAGGATC
Source organism: uncultured Acidobacteriota bacterium (assembly GCA_963725095.1). GTDB lineage: Bacteria > Acidobacteriota > Thermoanaerobaculia > UBA5066 > Gp7-AA6 > DATBFU01. The sequence goes on along the minus strand of CAVRXJ010000025.1, from coordinate 247,444 downwards.
CAACGCACATCCGGGCTGGTCTCCCGACGGCGAGAAGATCGTCTACCAGTCCAAGCGCGGCGGATCGACGCAGATGTACACGATGGATGCCGCCGACGGAAAGAACAAGCGCCTCCTGACCGACGCCGGCAACAACAGTCAGCCGGTCTGGGTCCCGTGATCGCGATTCTCGTCACGCGATCGCGCGCGAAACCGCCACGTCTGCTATATTTGTAGCCTCCGCGCGGCGCCGCGCGCCCGGCCCGCTCCGAGAGCACATTGCCAAAAGACAAGGAGAGAGGAATGAATAGGAAGCTCCAGACGCGACTTTCCCTGGCAATCCTGGCCGTGGGCCGTCCTCAGCCTGGACTCGGCGTGCAAGAAGAAGCCCCCGACCACGGCCCAGGAGAAGCGCCCCGCCGAGACGACCGCGCCGCCGGCCACGGCCGTCGCTCCGCCGGTCAGCTCCGCGCCCATCGGGGACCAGACGCAGAGCGTCCTGTCCGCCTCGATCCAGGAGCTCAACCAGAAGGGATACCTGCAGGACGCGTACTTCGACTACGACAAGTACGAGCTGCGCGACGACGCCCGCGCCGCCCTGGCGACCGACGCCGAGTGGCTCAAGAAGTACGCCACCGTCCAGATCCTGATCGAGGGCTACTGCGACGAGCGCGGCACGAACGAGTACAACCTCGCCCTGGGCGAGCGCCGTGCCAATTCCGCCAAGGACTACCTGGTCTCGCTCGGCATCGACGCGGGCCGCGTCAAGACCGTCTCGTACGGCGAAGAGCGCCCGAGCTGCCAGGAATCCAACGAGGCCTGCTGGTCGAAGAACCGCCGCGCGCACCTCGTCATCACGGCCAAGTAGCGTGACGCGCTCCCGGACAAGGATCCTCCTCGCCGTGGCCGCGGGCGCGCTGGCGCTGGCCACGGCCTGCGTCTCGTCGAGCGACATCGACGGCCTGCACCGGCAGATGAACGACATCGAGAAGCAGATCCAGGCCCTCGAGATGAAGTCCTCCAGCAAGGAGGAGGTCGCCAAGCTGAACTCCAGCGTTTCGCAGCAGACGCAGCAGCTCCTGAAGTCCAACGCCGACATGGGCGTGAAGGTCGGGGAACTGACGACGAAGATGGAGCAGCTGGAGGCGAAGCTCGAGGACACCAACCGCCGGCTCTCCCAGCTTTCGCAGCAGATCGCCGAGACGCAGGGCGACCTCGCCCGCATGCGCGCCCCGGCGGCCAGCGGAACCGTCCCCGGACCGGGCGGCGGTTCTCCCGCGATCCCGGGAGCGGACACGACCGTCGTCACGCCGCCTGCGGGCGGCCCTTCCCCGGCGGAGCTCTACGACACGGCCTCGGCCGACTACACGAAGGGTCGCTACGCGCTGGCGATCCAGGGGTTCGAGGACTACGTCGCGACCTTCCCCAACACGGACCTGACCGACAACGCGCAGTACTGGATCGGCGAATGCCACTATGCCCAGAAGAAGTTCACCGAGGCCGTGGCGGACTTCGACAAGCTCCTGAAGCAGTGGCCCAAGAGCGACAAGGCGGCGGCCGCCCTGCTCAAGAAGGGGTTCGCCCTGCAGGAGCTCGGCCAGAAGGCCGAAGCCGTCGTGCAGCTCCAGTACGTCATCCACGAATACCCGTCGTCCGAAGAGGCCCGGCTGGCGCGGGCCCGCCTGAAGTCCCTCGGGGTCGAAGCCCGCTAGCTCGAGGGCGCCCGATCCGGGGGAAGGTGCGGTAGACTCGCCGGCCGCTTTCCCGGATTCCGGTCGAGCGGGAAGATTCGAACGAAAGAAGGAGCATCCGTCACATGGCCAACATCAAATCGGCCGAGAAGCGCATCGGCCAGGCCGCACGCCGCCAGAAGCGAAACCGCGGGGCGCGGGCCCGCCTGCGCAGCGTCATCAAGGCCTACCGGGCGTCCGACGACAAGGGCAAGTCGAAGGCCCTGCCCTCGACCGTCTCCGAAATCGACGTCGCCCGGAAGAAGGGCATCATCCACCGCAACGCCGCGGCGCGCTACAAGTCCCGCCTCGCGAAGAAGGCGGCCAAGAAGTAGAACCCCTCTAGAACCCCTCGAGAAGGCTCGCCACGAGGCTTTCGGCGAACTTCTCGGACACCTTGTCGATGGTGTCGTTCTGCCGGTCCACGTACGATCCGGTGCCCTCGAAGCTGTAGTTCTCGCGGAACGTGTAGGCCGGGTTCTCCCAGAGGGGCTTCTCGTCGGGAAGGCTCTTCAGGGTGACGCGCGCAGTCACCGCCGCCTGGTACTGCGTGGCCTGGCCGGACTGGTCGAAAGCGACCGGATAGAAGTCGAACCGCGTCACCGCTCCGGTCAGCTCGGCGTTGGCGCCCGCGGACTCCGTCTGGACCCGAAAGTGCCCCCGGGCCGCCAGCTCCTTGGCGATCTCGCTCGACATCCGCTGCTCGACCCCCGAGATCGAGGTCTGGTTGACGAGCGTCTGAAACTGGATGACCTTGATCGAAGGAGGCAGCGTCGAGCTGTGGCCGACGAGGCTGTATCCGCAGCCGGCGGCGAGAAGGCCCCGAGCAGCAGGGCCCAGCCGGCGAGCCCGGCCCGTCGTCCTCCGGTTCACTGGACCACGAGGTTCAACAGGCGGTCCGGAACGTAGACGATCCGCGAAAGAGCCTTGCCTTCGACCCACGGGCGGATCTTCTCATCCTCGCGGGCGCGCGAAACCGCCTCGGATTCTTGCGGCGCCGCGCTCGAGATCGAGCCGGCCGCGCACGCGTCCGTTCACCTGGACCACCAGCGTCACGCGCGGGCTCGTCGCAAGCTCCGGGTCGAATGCCGGCCACCGTGTCTCGAGCAGTGACCGCTCTCCCCCGAGCTTCGCCCACCAGTCCTCGGTCAGGTGCGGCGCGATCGGATGCAGCAGGAGCACGAGCGTGCGCACCGCGCCGCCGATCGCCTCCGGCGTTTCGGAGCCGCCTCGAGGGCGTCGGCGATCCCCCTCTGGAACTCCATCAGCGCCGCCACGGCGGTGTGGAAGTGGAACCGCTCGGCGTCCTCCGTCACCCTTCGGATCGTCTGGTGCTCGAGCCGCCGCAGCGGCGTCGCCGCCGCACCGCCGTCTCCGACGCCGGCCGCGGGACAAGGCCGCGGCCCGCGCGCACAGGTCGTTGACCCGGTTGAGGAAACGGGAGGCGCCGAGAACCCCGTCCTCCGACCACTCCGATTCCTTCTCGGGCGGGCCGATGAAGAGCGTGTAGACGCGCACCGTGTCCGCGCCGAAGCGGGCGATGAGCTCGTCGGGCGAGACGGTGTTGCCGCGCGACTTGGACATCTTCTCGATCTTCCCCGTCGCCGGATTGAGCCTCGTGATCATGCCCTGGTTGAAGAGCCGCTCGAAGGGCTCTTCCAGGTCGACCAGGCCCAGATCCTTCAGGACGCGGCAGATGAACCGCGCGTAGAGCAGGTGCAGGATCGCGTGCTCGATGCCGCCGATGTACTGGCTGACGGGCATCCAGAGCCGGGCACGCTCCGGGTCGACCATCCGCGCGTCGTCCTGCGGGTTCAGGAAGCGCAGGTAGTACCAGGACGAGTCGACGAAGGTGTCCATCGTGTCGGTCTCGCGGCGCGCCGGGCCGCCGCAGCGACGGGCACGTCGTGGCGACGAACGCCTCGGACCGCGCCAGCGGATTGCCCTCGACGCCGCGGAACGACACGTCCTGCGGCAGCAGGACCGGCAGGTCGCGGTCGGGCACGGGAACGACGCCGCAGCCCGGGCAATGGATCGCGGGAATCGGCGTGCCCCAGTAGCGCTGCCGGGAGATGAGCCAGTCGCGCAGGCGGTAGCCGACCTTGCCCCGCCCGGCTCCCTTCGCCTCGATCCACGCGACCGCGCGGCGGATGGCCTCCGGGCCCTCGGGGGTTCCATCCCAGTCCCCCGAACGCACGAGCACACCGCCGTGCGGAACCGCCTGCGTCAGGAGGTCCGGGTCGGCCTCCGGCTCCCCTTCCGCGCCGCGGTAGACCGACCGGATCGGCAGGCCGATACTTGCGGGCGAACTCGAAGTCCCGCTGGTCGTGGGCCGGCACGCCCATGATCGCGCCCGTTCCGTACTCGGGGAGCACGAAGTTGGCGAGCCAGATCGGGATCCGCTCGCCCGTGCCCGGATGGAGGGCCGGGACGCCGGTGTCCAGACCTTCCTTCTCCGCCGTCTCCGACTCGCGCTCGAGGCGCGACTCGCGGCGCACGCGCTCGATGAAGCGCGCGATCTCCGAGCCTTCGCCCGCCCGGCGAGCGATCTCGCGCCGAGAGCGGATGCTCGGGCGCGAGGGCGAGGAAGGTCGCCCCGAAGAGCGTGTCGGGCCGCGTCGTGAAGACCGTGACCGGCTCGCCCATCCCGTCGACGGCGAAACGGATCTCGGCGCCTTCGGACCGGCCGATCCAGTTGCGCTGCATGGTCTTGACCCGCTCGGACCAGTGCGGCAGCGCGTCCAGGCCGGCGAGCAGGCGGTCGGCGTAGTCGGTGATCCGGAGGAACCACTGCGTCAGATCGCGGATCTCGACGGCGTCGCCGGAGCGCTCGCAGCGCCCGTCCACGACCTGCTCGTTGGCGAGCACCGTCTGGCAGCCCGGGCACCAGTTCACCGGGGCCTGCTTGCGGTACGCGAGCCCCTTCTCCCACATCCGGAGGAACAGCCACTGGTTCCACCGGTAGTAGGAGGGATCGCAGGAGGCGAGCTCCTTGGACCAGTCGTAGAGCAGACCGAGCGATCGCAGCTGCTCCTTCATCCGCGCGATGTTGCCGAGCGTGTACTCGCGGGGCGGCGTTCCGCTGGCGATCGCCGCGTTCTCGGCGGGCAGTCCGAAGGCGTCCCAGCCCATGGGATTCAGGACGCGCCGACCGGCCATCCGCTCCCTCCGGTAGAGGGCATCGCCGAGGATGTAGTTGCGCCCGTGCCCGACGTGCAGGCGGCTGCCCGACGGGTAGGGGAACATGTTCAACATGTAGAAGGTGTCCCCCGGCACGGCGGTGTCGACGCGGGCCGCTCCGGCCTCCTCCCAGCGGCGCTGCCACTTCTCCTCGATCGCGGTGTGGTCGTATCGGTCGGCCATGGGAGGCGCCATCCTACCGAACCTGCAGGCGGAAGCGGAACGGAGGGGCTACCGTCCTCCGCCGGCGCCCGATCCGCTCGACCGCTGCCGCAGCGTCGACTGCCCCGCCGCGACGGAAGCGTACGACAGCTCGCCCGACCGGTCCACGAAGGCGAGCGTCAGCGATTTCGGCCGCACGAGCGAACGCGCCCGAAACGGGATGTACCGGGCATCGACGCCGTTGATCGAAGCGGAGGGGTCCGAGAACACGTAGCCCCGGTCCGGGTAGTACACCTCGATCCAGCGATGGTACGAGCCGCCGATACGGGCGTCGTGCGCGGGCTCTCCCGGCCGCGTGCGCAGAATGCCCTGGACCGTGCGGGCGCCGATCCCGACGCGCCGGAGCAGATCGACGGCGAGCTCGGAGAACCCGACGCAGCTCCCCTTTCCGGAGGCGAAGACCGCGACGGGATCCTGGGCCTGGCTCCGGTCGGCGTCGTATCGGACGCGTGAGGCGATGGCGATGAGGATCCGGGACACGGCCTCCACCTCCAGCCGGCTGTCGCCCGCCGCCTGGAGGGCGAAGGCGTCGCGCTCGGGAGCGCGCGGAAGCGAGGCGTCGCGCGCGGCGCCGGTCGGGAACGGAGCCCGGCTCTGGAGTGGCGAGTCGCTGACGCGAACGCGCAGCTCGACGGAGCCGCCGGCCCCGGCCGCCACGGAAAGCGAGTAGCCGTCGTTGTCGTATTGATCGAAGAGTCGGACGTCCTCCCCTTCCGCCAGGTACAAGGCGCGCTCGTCCGCACCGGCGACCGGGACGGCCGCGGTCCCCGCGAGCAGCGCCGCCCACAGAACCCGCCTCATGCCTGGCCCACCTGTCGCGACTTCAACACGCCGTCTAGGATTCCGTTGATGAATTGCGAAGAGCGCGGCGTCGAAAACCGCTTGGCAATTTCCAGGGCTTCGTCGATGACGACGGGATGCGGCGTTTCCGGCTCGTGCAGGAGCTCGAAGAGGGCCAGACGCAGGATGTTGCGGTCCACGACGGGCATCCGCGAGAGCCTCCAGTGGTCCGCCTGCTTGGAGATGATGGCGTCCAGGTCGTCGCGGTGGGCGAGGGTCCCCTCGACCAGGCGCTCCGCGAAGGCCCGGGTCCCTTCCGGGGTCGCCTGGAGGTCCGAGGCGCGGGCGAACATCTCGCCGGGCGCCGTTCCCGCAACGTCGTTCTCGTAGAGCATCTGGAGGGCGATCTCGCGCGCCTTTCGCCGGGCCCCCATGGCTACTTTCGGGCCAGTCGGCGCCGCAGGTTGGCCACTTCGAGGGCGGCTTCCACGGCCTCCGCCCCCTTGGCGACGCGCCGGCGCGCCTGTTCCATCGTGTCGCACGTCAGGACGCCAAAGCCCATCGGCTGTCCGGTTTCGGCGGAGATCGCCGCGAGCGCCCCCGCCACCGCGTGGGCCAGGACCTCGTGGTGCGTCGTCTCTCCCTTGACGATCGCGGCCAGGATGGCGAGCGGCGTCGCACCGGCGCGACCGGATCAGAGCCGTCGCGGCGGCCGGCAGCTCGAAGGCGCCCGGCACCCGGACGACGGTCACGTCCGCGGCAGCGGCGCCGTGGCGGGAGAGCGCGCGCGAGGGCCGAGCGCAGCATCGCGTCGGTGATGGTGGGATTCCAGCGCGCGCAGACGATCCCGAACCGCAGCCCCCGCGCGTCGAGGCTACCCTCCAACGCCTTCGGCGCGGCGGGAGTCTCGCGTGACACGGCCCGGCGGCTGCTCAAGGATCGACCTCTCAGGAAGAGGGGGCATTGTAGCGCGGGCGCAGGCGCCGGCGCCAACGGGGGTCGTCGAGGGGAACCTTACGGGCCCTGCGGGAGCAAGGCCTGGAGGCTCGGCTCGCTCCCGAAATTCCGCTCGTACCGGGCGACGAAATCTCCGATCCGGTACCGGGGCGGCTGCGGGCCCGGCGCCTCGAGGCCGAAAACGGCGGCCACGCTGCCCATCCGGCCCGCCACCTCCCAGGAGAGGCCCAGGCGCATCCCCCGCACCAGGCCGGCGCGGAAGGCGTCCCCAACGCCCGTCGGATCCACGGCCTCCCCGTCCAGCCGAGCCGCGGGGATCTTGTGCCGCTGCCGGCCCCCTTTCCCGGCGACCGAGATCGTCGAACCCTCGCCCCCATGCGTCGCGATCAGGACGGGCACGAGATCCTCGAGCGTCTCTGAAGACAGGCCCGTCTTCTGCGAGACGATCCCGAGCTCGTAGTCGTTGACGATCAACATCGCCGCGCCCCGCATCCCCTCGCGCAGTTCCTCGCCGGTCAGGCGCGCGACCTGCTGGCTCGGGTCGTAGAGGAACGGGATGGAGAGTCGGCGGCACTCCTGCGTGTAGCGCTCCATGGCCGCCGGGTCGTTGGGGGAAACGATCACCAGGGAGCCGGCCGCCGCTCCCGCCTCCGCGATCGAGAGGTCGCGGGCGCGCGCCATCGCCCCGGTGTAGAACGAGGCGATCTGGTTCTGGTCGCGGTCGGTCGAAACGAAGAACGACGCGGTGAACACGTCGGCGTGCAGGACGAGGGCCGAGACGTCGACCCCCGCCTCCGCCAGGGCCTCCCGATACGGGGCGGCGTCCATCCCGGCCGATGCCAGCAGCAGCGGCCGCTCGCCCAGGAGGGCGAGGCCGTAGGCGATGTTCGGGCCGCACCCTCCCGGCACTCGCCGCATCTCGTCCACGAGGAAGGAGACCGACAGGCGCTTCAACCGGTCCGGGATCAGGTGCTCCACGAAGTGCCCGGGAAAGCGCATCAGATAGTCGAAGGCCACCGACCCCGTGACGATGACGCGCCCCGCCGGCGTCCGCGGCGCGCTCACAGGTACCTCCCCACGATGGGCGCGAGGCGCCGGCGCGCCGCCTCGGGGATCGCGGTGCGGTCCGTCAGGACGGTGGACCGCATGGCGTCGCGGCACCCACAGTCCCGGTCCCCGTCGAATCGGCGCACGGCCTCGCGCATCGTGCGCCGCGCGGCGGCCGCGTTCTCGGAGAGGACGGCGAGGATCGTCTCGATCGAGACCGGCTCGGTGGTTTCCCGCCAGGAATCGTAGTCGGTCACGAGGCCGAGCGAGGCGTAGCAGATTTCCGCCTCGCGGGCGAGCTTCGCCTCCGTCAGGGTCGTCATGCCGATCACGTCCGCTCCCCACGACCGGTAGAGCAGCGACTCGGCGCGCGTCGAGAAGGGCGGCCCTTCCATGCAGACATAGACGCCTCCCTGCGCGGCGGCCAGACCGCTCGCCTGCGCCGCCTCGAACAGCGCTCGGGCGGCCGAGGGACAGACGGGATCCGCGAACCCCGCGTGGGCAACGACCCCTCCTCCGAAAAACGTGTCCGGCCGGTGCCGCGTCCGATCGATGAACTGGTCCGGGATCACCGCGCGCCGAGGCGCGTGCTCCTCCTTCAGGCTTCCCGACCGCGGAAGCCGCGAGGATCGCGTCGCAGCCGAGCATCTTGAAGCCGCAGACGTTGGCGCGGTAGTTGATCTCCGAGGGCGAGAGCCGGTGGCCCCGGCCGTGCCGCGACAGAAAGGCCACGGGCGTTCCGTCGAGCCGCCCGGTGACGTAAGCATCCGAAGGTTCTCCAAACGGCGTCTCCAGCGGCCTCCTCGCGCAGGTCCGTCGATGGCCGAGAGATCGTACAGGCCGGTGCCGCCGATCAAGCCGATCCGCCCCGCGCCGGTCAAACCGACCGCCCCGTCGACCGTGCGCCGGTGCGCCTCGATCGCCTCGAGGACGCGGTCGGCCAGGGCGAGCGCGTCGCGCCCGGCCTCGCCGGGGACGCGCGGCCGCGCCCGCTCCCGCACGCAGCGCACGAAATCGGCGAGCTCCCGGCGCAGCGGCTCCTCCTTCTCGACCGGAAGGACGACGGGCACGACCTCGGGCGTTCCGCTTTCGAGCGAGAGGCGATACCCGGTCGCCGCCGGCGCCAGCATGTCGATCGAAACGTAGAGCGACGGCGCGAAGACGCGGAACTTGCGCGTCTTCTCGGGCGAGATCCGGGAGGCTGTCAGGCTGGCCACGCAGCCGCCCTCGAACGCGATCCGCGCGTTGGCGATGTCCAGTTTCGGGGTCAGCACCGAGAGTCCCGCGGCCCGGATCTCGGTGACCGGGCGTCCCACGAGCTCACCGACCATCTGGAGGTCGTGGATCATGAGGTCCCGCACGACGTCGACGTCGACGCTGCGTCCGGTAAATGCCCCGAGCCGGTGCACCTCGACGAACCGCGGCTCGGAGAGCAGGGCGAAGGCGGCTTCGACGGCCGGGTTGTAGCGCTCGACGTGGCCCACCTGGATGATCCTCCCCGAGGCGCGCGCCCGCGCCAGCAGGCCGTCGGCTTCCGCGAGCGTGACGGCGATCGGCTTCTCGATCAGGACGTCTCGCCCGCGCTCCAGGAAGAAGCCGGCGATCTCGGCGTGACTCACGGTCGGCGTCGCGACGATCACGGCCTCGGCGCGCTCGGCGACGGCCTCCCGATGCGGCAGGACCTCCAGGCCGAACTCCTTCGCCACCTCCGCTGCCCGGCCCTCGTGGTGGTCGTAGACCCCGACCAGCCGGACGCCGGGCAGGCTTGCCGCGACGCGGGCGTGCTGGCGGCCCAGATGGCCGACGCCGACGATGGCGACGGGAATTCCGGAAGATCGGGTCATCGGGTCATCGGGTCATCGAGTCATCGGGCCGATCGGCTCGATGATCTAACGGTGGTCCCTCGAAGATCACCCGATCGTCGATCGCCCGATCACTTGTGGAATCCGCGCTCGCTCTTGCCGATGAAGCTCACGAGGTGGTCGACGTCTTCCTGGCCGGCCAGCTCCGACGCGATCCGCTCCAGCGCCTGGCTCGTGTTCAATTTCGACCGGACCAGGATGCGGTACGCCTTCTCGAGCGCTTCCAGGCGCTCGCGGGAGAAGCCGCGCCGCTTGAGCCCGATGGTGTTGATCCCGTAGGTCTTCGCCTCGGCGCCGTCGGTCTTGCAGAAGGGAAGCACGTCCTGGCGAATCACGGTAAAGGCGCCGACGTAGGCGTGGTCGCCGATGCGGACGAACTGATGGCAGCCGACGTAGGCGCCCAGAGCGACCCAGTCGCCCACCTCGATGTGGCCGGCCAGGCCCGCGTAGTTGGCGAGAACCGAGTGCGACCCGATGCGGCAATCGTGGGCGACGTGGCTGTAGGCCATGAAGAGGTTCTCGTCGCCGATGATCGTCTCCCCTTGGCCGCCCGAGGTTCCCCGGTGGATCGTGCAGAATTCGCGAAAGACGTTTCCGTTGCCGACGGTCAGTTTCGTCCGCTCGCCCCCGTACTTGAGGTCCTGCGGATCGAAGCCGACCGCCGCGAAGGGAAAAAGCCGGTTGGACTCTCCCAGAACCGCCGGACCCTGGACCTGGGCGTGCGCGCCGAGGGTCGTCCCGCGCCCGAGGTGCACCTCCGGTCCGACGACCGCGTAGGGCCCGACCGTGACGTCCGCGTCGAGCCGTGCCTCGGGAGAGACGATCGCAGTGGGGTGGACTCCGGCCGTCACGGCCGGTCGACCAGGACGGACATCAGTTCCGCCTCGGCGCACAGCACGCCGTCCACCAGCGCCCGCGCGCGGCACTTGCACGTGCGCATCCGGAGCGAAACGATCTCGGCCTCCAGCCGCAGCTGATCCCCCGGGACCACCGGGCGACGGAACCTGGCGCGATCGACGCCGGCCATGTAGAGGAGCTTCTTCGAGGGATCCGGAACGGTCCCGAGCAACCCCACCCCGGCGACCTGTGCCATCGCCTCGATGATGAGCACCCCCGGCATCACGGGGTTGCCCGGGAAATGCCCCTGGAAGAACTCCTCGTTGAAGGTCACGTTCTTGATCCCCACGACGCGCTTTCCCGCTTCGAGCTCGAGGATGCGGTCCACGAGCAGAAAGGGGTACCGGTGCGGCAGGATCTTCAGGATCTCGCCGATTCCGAGCTCCACGGGCTCCCTCCTTTGCCGGCCTCGGCCAGTCTCCGTTCCAGCTCCTCGACCCGACGCGCGAGTTCCGGCAGGCGCGCGACCCAGGCCGCGCGCTTCAAGAACTCGCGGTGTGGCGCCGCGGGCATCCCGGACACCACGGCCCCGGCTTCGACCCTTCCGCCCGTCACGATCCCCGACTGGGCCGTCGCGATCGCGCCGTCCCCGATGCTCGCGTGGTCCGCGACACCCGCCTGCCCGGCCAGGGTGACCCGCCGGCCGATCCGGGTCGAGCCCGCGACCCCGGCCTGCCCGCAGAGGAGGGAGTGCTCGCCGATCACGACGTTGTGCCCGATCTGGACGAGGTTGTCGACCTTCGTTCCCCGGCCGACGACCGTCTCGCCGAGGGTCGCCCGGTCGATCGCGGCGTTGGCGCCCACCTCGACGTCGTCCTCCAGGCGAACGATGCCGACCTGGGGAATCTTGCGGTGGCGCTCGCCGTCCCAGACGTACCCGAAGCCGTCGGAGCCGATGACCGCTCCGGCGTGCAGCACGCAACGGGCGCCGATCCGGCACCCCCCGTACACGACGACGTTGGCATGCAGGAACCCGTCCTCGCCGATCTCGGCGTCGGCGCCGACGAAGGCTCCCGAACCCACGACGGTGCGCGCTCCGATCCGCGCGCGGGGACCGATGGTGGCACCGGCCGCCACCGAAACGCCGCGGCCCAGCCGCGCGGTCCGGTCGACCCGGGCGCCGGCGGCGACCCCCGGTTTGGGCCGCCCGGGCGGATACAGGATCTCGAGCCAGGCCGCGAGCGCGCGGAGGGGCTCCGGGACGATCACCGCGGGCTTGCCGGCGGCCGACGACACGGAGGGGGCGATCAACGCGCCCGCGCGGCTCTCGCGGCCTTCCGCGGAGCGGCGCGCGTCCGCGAGAAAGGAAAGGTGCTCCGGGCCGGCCTGGTCGAGCCCGCGCACTCCCGAAAGGACGAGGGCGGCGTCGCCCTCGACGCGACCGCCCACGGCGCGGGCCACGTCCCCGAGAGTGAACGAGACCCGGCCGCCCTTCTTCAAGGCGGGTCGCTCGCGCCTGGTCTTTCGCTTGGCCGCACTCACCGGGGCGGATAGTACTCTGGTCGGTGAGCTTTCGAGCCGGCCCTCGGCGGCGGTCGCGGAGCGTTCGCCGCCCGGGCCGCTGCGCGAGCGTCCCGCGGGCCTTCCTACGAAGGTTTCTTCGGCGTGGGCTTGGGCTGCGCCGTGCCGCCCGCGGCGGGAGGCTTCGCCGTCCCGGCGCCGGCAGCCGCGCCCACGCCCGCGGGGGCCGGCATGGCGACGGTCGTGTTGAATCGCTTCAGGACTTCGTCGGTGATGTCGACGCCTTCGTCGGCGTAGACCAGCCCGGACTGAAACTTGTTGAAGATGAGCGTGTAGCTCTTCTCCTTGCCGATCTGCGAGATCACCGGCAGGACCCGCTTCTGGAGCTCCTCGAGCTCCTTCTTCTGCGCTTCCTCGAGCTGCCGCTGGGCGTCGTCCTGGAAGCGTTTGAAGGCGATCGCCTTCTCCTGGTACGACTTCTGAAGGGCTTCCTTCTTGTCGTCGGCCAGCGACGCTCCCTGATCGGCGAGCTTCTGCTCCATCTCGCGGATTTCCTTGGTGAGCTTCTCGCCCTCTTCCTTCTTCGCGTCGGCCAGCTTCTTCACCCGCGCAAAGGCTTCCTTGCCGAGCGCGGAATCCGTCACGAGCCGATCGACGTTGATGACGGCGACCTTCAGGGGTCCGGGCGCCGTCGCCGGAGCCGCTGCCGCCGGAGGCGCGGTTTGAGCGGACGCCGCGACCGCCATACCGGCCACGGCGAGACCGAGCAGGATGCGCTTCATTCTTCTGACTCCTTTTGTCCCCGCGGGTTCTTCCGGCGCGGGGAAAGAACGGCGAATACTAGCAGAATTTCTCGTTCTGGCAACAGTCTTGGGGGTGGCTGCGGACCGCGCTCAGAAAGTCCGGCCGATCGTGAAAAGGAAACCGCTCTTCTTCTCGGTGAGGCTGGTCAGCGGGAAGCCGAACTGGTCCAGAGGCTGCACCGTCGTCGGGTTGAAGAAGTAGATGAACCGCAGGGGCGCCTGGAAGATCGGGAGGAAGATGCGCAACTCGCCGCCGACCGAGTAACGGAAGTCCAGGGGGTTGAACGACTGCGTGTTGAAGTAGGTTTGCCCGAGGTCCGCGAAGATGAGCAGCTTTCCCGGGGCCGAACTGCAGGAACGTGTACTCGAGATTGAGCACGAAGAACTTATTGCCGCCGAGGATCCGCCCGAGCTCGTCCGTGAAGACCTTGTTGTCCTCCTGCAGCGGCAGGATCGACCCGGTCTGATAGCCGCGGATGCTCTGCTCGCCGCCGAGCTGGAACCTTTCGAAGATCGGGATCGGCTGCCCCTGATAGTCGATCACCCAGCCAAAATCCAGATTGGCGGCGATGTAGGCGTGCCGGGGAAAGCGCACGGGGAGGTAGATCGTGCCGCCGAGGATCGGCTTGAGGAAGTAGTCCGTGCCTCCCAGCGCGGCACCCGCGATCTGCACGCTGGCGAAAGCCTTGCGTCCCTTCGTCGGATCGAACGGGTCATTGCGGCTGTCGTAGCGGTAGGCCGGGGTGATCGAGGACGTCCGTCCATCCGTCTGGGTCAGCTTCGTCGGAGGGATCGGCTGTCCCGGCGGCACGGGCGCGCCGGTCACCGGGTAGTTCGCCTCGATCGCCTCGTAGGAGTACAGGATGTTCCACGAGCCGAACAGGCCAATGCCGCGTCCGTAGAAGACACTGGTCCCCCGACGTTGCTCGTCGATGGTCTGGTAGTTCGAAGTGTTGCGGTAGATCGAGAAGCCGACCGACTGGTTCTGGTCCATGAACCAGGGGATCGTGTAGGAGATGTTGTAGAAGCTCGAGATCTTCCCGAGCTGCGCCGACGCCCCGAGGATCTCGCCCCTGCCGAGAAAGTTTCGGGTCTGGAAGGAGAACTGGCCGAAGAACTTGTCGACGGCCGAATAACCGGCGCCGAACTGGATTTCGTTGCGCGAGGTCTCCTGACCCTTCACCGTCACGTCGACCTTCTTGTCGTCCGGCCGCACCTGGAAGTCGGGTTCCTCGCTGATCTTGAAGTAGCCGAGCTGCTGGAGCTTCAGAAGGCTGCGCTTGACCGCCTCCATGTCCATGACCGCCCCCTCGTCGAGGGCAAACTCTCGGCGGATGACCTTGTCGCGCGTGGTCGTGTTCCCCTTGACCTCGAAACGGCCCAGGAAGAACTTCTCGCCCTCGAAGATCTTCAGGTCGATGTCCACGCGGTGGTTGGGGAGCTCCTTGTAGGACGGATCGGCGAACCAGTAGATGTAGCCGTTGGACTTGTACATGCCCTCGACCGCCGAGAGCGCCTCGATGAGCCGGTCGCGGTTCAGGACCGTCCCGGGCGTCAGCTCCCAGAAGTTGGCGAGGATCGCCTTCGGCGGAAAGACCATGGCCGAGGCCTCCTCCATGGGCTTGCCCGACTGATCGACCCGGACGATGTGGATCTCGTTGACGAAGTACTGGTCCCCCTCGACGATCGGGATGGTGATCTTGACCGCCCGTTTGAGCTTCTTGGGGTCCGCCTTGGGGTTCTTGATGAAGATGTCGAGGATCGGGTCCTTGACCACGACGTCCTTGTACCCCTTCGAGTTGTAGACCGCCTTGATGCTCTCGACGTCGGCCTCGTAGTTGGCCTGGCTGTAGGTCGTGTTCTCGGAGAAGACGCGCCAGAAGATGTTCACCTTGGTCTTCTGCATGGCCTGCCGCAGGCGCCACGCCGGAAAGACGGTGTTGCCCTCGAACTTGATCGCGGCGATCTTGATCTTGTCGCCCTCGTCGATCGTGAAGACGACCTTCTTCTCGGTCTTCGTGACGTCCTCGACCTTGAAGTCCACGCTGACGCCCCGGAATCCCTGCTCCAGGTAGTAGTCCGCGATCACGGACCGCACCCGGGCGATCTGCTGGAGGGACAGGGGCGACCCGCCCCGGATCTCGATCTTCTCCTCCTTGAGGCGGTCCCGGATCTGCGAGGTGGTGATCTTCTTGTTCCCCTCGAACTCGAGCGCCGTGATCGTCGGGCGCTCCTCGATCGTGACGATCAGCGTGACGCCCTGCGGCTCCCGCTCCGCCTCGATCGTCACGTTGTCGAGCAGGCCCACGTCCCAGAGGGTGTGGAAGCGGGACTTGATCGCCTCGGGGTTGTACGGGTCGCCCACCTTGATGCCGAGGTAGTGGGCCACGGTGTCGGGAGAGACGGTCTGGTATCCGACGACGCGGATGCCGATGATCGTCTCCCCCGCCAGGCTGCCCGACGCGGCCGCGGGCTCCGGAACGGTCTGGCCGAGGGTCGGCGGCGTCTGGCCGGTGGAGGCCTCGGCCGCTGGAGGCGTCGGCTCGGGCGCGGGCGGAGGCCCGGGATCCTGGGCCGCGACCACCGACGCCGAGAGAAGACCGGTCACGAGGAGCCCGGCCAAGGCGGGGTATCCCCTCAATCCGCGCTCCGGCGGGCGACGCGCCCCGCCCCGACTTTCCGCAACCGTCCGCTCATCGTGCTCCCGAACGAAGGGCTAGCCTAACTTGTTCCCCCATTGGGAGGAAACGCCGCTGTTTGTTGGGGGGAGACGGACGTCGAGGCCCGGAAGTTACTGCCGGCGGCGGGGCCCGCTCAGCGCCCCTGCCCGATCGGCTCCGCCTCGCGCGCGGACACGGTCAGGCCGGTCGGCCCCACCCGGATCTCGATCGCCTCGGGCCGCTCGTCGCGGGACTGGATCAAGAGCTCCGAGACCGGGTCCTCGACGTGCTTCTGGATCGCGCGGCGCAGGGGCCGGGCACCCATGTTCGGGTCTTCCCCGCTCTGCGCGAGCAGCCAGTCGATCGCCGCCGCGTCGACGTCGAGGATGGCCCCCGTGGGCGCCAGGGTCGCGTTGACGTCGTCGATCAAGAGCCGGCAGATCTTGGTCAGCTCCTCGCGCCCCAGCGGGTGGAACACGATGATGTCGTCGATGCGGTTGATGAACTCGGGCGAAAAGTCCTTGCGGAGCTCCTTCAGAACGAGGTCCTCGATCTCCTTGGTGTCCTGGACTTCCCGGACCGTGCCGAAGCCGAGCCGGGTCCGCGAGACCAGGTGCTTGGTCCCGATGTTGGACGTCATGATGATCAGCGTGTTCTTGAAGTCCACCTGGTTGCCGTAGGAATCCGTGAGGATCCCGTCCTCCAGGATCTGCAGCAGCAGGTTCGCGATGTCCGGGTGCGCCTTCTCGATCTCGTCGAAGAGGATGACGCTGTAGGGATTGCGGCGGATCCGCTCGGTCAGCTGGCCGCCGTCCTCGTGCCCGACGTAGCCGGGCGGCGAGCCGATGAGCTTGGAGACCGCGTGCTTCTCCATGTACTCGGACATGTCGAAGCGCACCAGGGCCCTCTGGTTCTCGAAGAGAAACTCCGCCAGGCGCCGCGCCACTTCGGTCTTGCCCACGCCCGAGGGGCCGAGGAAGATGAACGAGCCCATCGGCCGGTTCGGGTTGTTGACGCCCAGGCGCGAGCGCCGGATGGCCTTGGACACGCCGATGATCGCCGCTTCCTGGCCGACGATGCGCCGGCGCAGGGCGTCTTCCATGTGGAGCAGCTTCTCGGCCTCCTCCATCTCGAGGGAGGCGACCGGAATCCCCGTCCACGAGGAGATGATCTCCTCGATGTCGCGCCGGGTGACCTCCTGGGTCGCGTCGCTGCGCTCGGCCGTCTGCGCCTTGGTCCGCTCGATCTCTTCCTTCAGCTCGATCTCCCGCTCGCGCAGGAAGACCGCCTTCTCGAAGTCCTTGTCGGAGATCGCCTTCTTCATTTCCTTGACGATCTGCCGCGTCTCGAGCTCGAGCTTGCGCAGGTTCTGCGTGTCGGCCACCCGCTTCAACTTCACCTTGGCCCCGGCCTCGTCCAGGATGTCGATCGCCTTGTCCGGGAAGAACCGGTCCGTGATGTAGCGGTTGGACTGGTAGACCGCCGTCTTGATCGCCTCGGGCGAGTAGTGGACCTTGTGGAACTGCTCGTACCGGTCCTTGACCCCTTCGAGGATCTCGAAGGTCTCGCTCTCGGAGGGCGCCGTGACGTTGATCGCCTGGAAGCGGCGCAGGAGGCTGCGGTCCTTCTCGATGTACTTGCGGTATTCCTTGAGCGTCGTCGCCCCGATGCAGGAGACCTCGCCGCGCGAGAGCGCCGGCTTCAAGATGTTGGCCGCGTCGAGCGACCCCTCGGCCGACCCCGCGCCGATCAGCGAGTGGATCTCGTCGATGAAGATGATCAGGTCCGGGTTCTCCCGCAGCTCGCGGATGATCCCCTTCAGGCGCTCCTCGAACTGGCCGCGGTACTTGGTCCCGGCCACGATGAGCGAGAGGTCGAGCGCGAGGATTTTCTTCTGCGCGAGGAACATCGGCACCGCGCCCTCGACGATCCGCGTCGCCAGGCCCTCGACGATCGCCGTCTTCCCGACCCCGGGCTCCCCGAGGAGGATGGGATTGTTCTTGGTCCGCCGCGACAGGATCTGGATGATCCGCTCGACTTCCTTCTCCCGGCCGATGAGCGGGTCGAAGGTTCCGGACGTGGCGAGCTGCGTCAGGTCCCGGCTGTACTCGGAGAGGAACGGGAGCTCCTTCTTCTGCTTGGAGACTTCCTTCTCCTTGATCAGCGAGATCGTCTCCTCCCGCACGCCGTAGAGGTTGAAGCCCCGCGCGGTCAGGAGCCGGCCCGCCACGCACCCGTCGACGCGCAGCAGCCCGATCAGCAGGTGCTCGGTCCCGACGTACGGGTGCATCATCGATTCGGCCTCGTGGGAGGCGTAGGCCAGGATCTTCTTGGACTCCTCCGACAGCGGCAGCTCCGCCGTCGAGGAGATCCGCTCGACGAAGATCCGGTCCCCCTCGATCTCCCGGCGCACCTCCTCCGGCTTCACGTTGAAGCGGGAGAAGATCTCCTTGATGATGTCCTCCCCCTCGCGGAGGATGCCGAGCAGCAGGTGCTCGGACTCGATCACCTTGGAGCCGAGCTTGGAGGCCTCGTAGCGCGCGAAGAAAAGGGCCCGCCGCGCCTTTTCGTTGTATTTCTCAAACATCGGTGGCGGGCAAGCAGGCCATCTCCACTGGGGCCTATACCCGCCCCGCGAAACCCGGCGCGGGAGAGATTCCTTCCCGGGACATGTTCAAAATTTTATCACAGCGCCGCGCGAGATCGGGGTTGTGCGTCACCAGAACCGTGCTCATGCCCCGCTCCCGATGCAGTTCCTCGAGCAGATCGAACACCTTTCCGGCCGAATCCGCGTCCAGATTCCCCGTCGGCTCGTCGGCCAGGAGGAGGCGCGGACCCGCGGCAGAGCGCCCGCGCGATGGCGACCCGCTGCTGCTCGCCTCCCGAGAGGGCGCGCGGCCGGTGGCCGCCGCGATCGGCGAGGCCGACCCGCGCGAGCAGCTCCGCCGCCCGCCGCCGGGCTTCCCCGGCCGGCAGCCCCGCGATGCGGTGCGGGAAGGCGACGTTCTCCTGGGCCGTGAACTCCGGCAGCAGGTGGTGAAACTGGAAGACGAAGCCGACGTTCGCGTTGCGAAAGCGCGCGCGCTCGGCCGCCGGCATCTCCGGAAGCGAGGAACCGAAGACCTCGACGCGGCCCTGCGTCCGGCTGGTCGATCCCGCCGAGCAGGTGCAGCAGCGTCGACTTGCCCACTCCGGACGGGCCCCATGATCGCCGCGAAGACCCCCGGGGCAAGTCGAAGGAGAGGTTCCGAAAGACCGTGACGGGCGCGCCTTCGCCCGAGTAGGTCTTGGAAAGGTTCGCCGCCCGGATGGCGAGCATCACGGATCACCGGCCGACGGCCAGCCGCCGTCATCGCGACAGCCCCGTCGCCTCGCCCGGCGCGATCCGCGCCGCCGCCCGGGCCGGCAGCACGGCGGCGGCGAGCGACGTCGCGAAGGCGAACACGGCGACGAGAAGCACCTCCCGCGGATGCACGGCGAAGGGAACGTGCGAGAAGAGGTAGACGTCGGCCGGCAGCGGGACGACGTGGAACCGGTCGAGCAGGAGCGACGCGCCGACTCCCACGCGAGGCCGGCGGCCGTGCCGAGCCCGCCGATCGCCGCGCCGAGAACGAGGTAGATCCGCGCGAGCGACGCGGGGCGCGGCGCCCATCGTCGTGAAGACGCCGAGGTCCCGCTTCTTCTCGACGACGAGCAGCGCGATGTTGGAGACGACGTTCAAGGCCGCGACGAGGATGACGAGAGCGACCGTCGCGAAGATGACGACCTTCTCCAGGCGCAGCGCGAAGGAGAGCGGCGCGTTGCGGTCCCGCCACGTCCGGACCCGGTACCCGGCCCGAGTCGGGCGGCGACCGTCCGCGCCGCGTCCTCGGCCCGCGCCGGATCGGAGAGCCGGGCCTCGAAGGCCAGCGCGCCGGTCGCGAGGCCCGACAGCAGCCGCGCGACGTCTTCGGGAACGTCCACCTCGCGGCGCCTTCTCGAGCGCGCCGCGGCGGGAGATGTCGGCCACGGCGAAGGCCGACGGAAACCGGGATCGGGCCGATCGGCGAGAGCCGCGTGCGCGACGAGGTCAGGCGGACGCGCCTCGCCCGACGCCGGCGCCGATGCGGAAGGCGACGGGCGCGGCCACGCGGGCCGGCGGGCTCTTCGAAGCCGCGAGTCCGCCGGCAGGCTTCCCGCCTCGGCGTTGCGGTAGCGCACGGGCATCGCCGCGCCGCCGCGAGACCGGCGGACAGCCATCCTCGCCCCTCGATGACGGGCGCGACGGCGACGACGCCGGGCGCGCGGCGAGCGCGGCCCGCACGCCGCTCCGGGTCGGCGAGCGAGGCTCCCCGTTCGGGCGTCGACGGTCAGGTGCGGCCTCCGCTCCGCCATCTGGGCGCGGATGCGGTCCTGGAAGCCGGAAAGGAGCGACGAGCGAGATGACGAGCGCCGCCACGCCGATCGCGAGTCCCAGGATCGAGAACGCCGAGATCAGGGCCACGTGCGCCGTCTTGCGCGACGCCGCGAGGTAGCGCAGCGCCACGAAGGACTCGAAGCTCATGGCGCCGGCCCGGCCCCTGGACGCGCCCGCACGTCGCCGGGAGCGAAGGCGGCTCACTCCTCGCGCCCGCGCGGCTTCAGGAGGGGAAACAGGATCACGTCCCGGATCGAGTGGCGGTCCGTCACGAGCATCGTCAGCCGGTCGATGCCCACGCCCTCGCCGGCCGTGGGAGGCATCCCGTACTCCAGGGCCTCGACGTAGTCCTCGTCGTAGGGCGCCGCCTCGAGGTCCCCCCGCGCGCGCTCCTGCGCCTGCCGGCGGAACCGTGCCGCCTGCTCCACCGGGTCGTTCAACTCCGAGAAGCCGTTGGCGATCTCCATCCCGCCGGCGTAGAGCTCGAAGCGGTCGACCCACTCCGGGTTCGGCGGGTCCTGCTTGGACAGCGGCGAGATCTCCGTCGGGAACTCGTGGAGAAACGTCGGCTGGACGAGCAGGGGCTCGGCGACGGCCTCGAAGAGCTCCGCCAGGAGCTTGCCCTTCTGTCCGGCGAACCGCCTCGGAGCCTCGACGCCGAATCGCTCGGCCGCCGCGAGCAGCCGGTCGGGCGACGCGAGATCCTCGGCCGTGACGGCGCCGCGCGGGGTCGCCGCGCGTCGCCTCGAGCACCGCCTGCCGCATCGTCACGCGCCGGTAGGGCGGCGCCCAGTCGAGCCGTCTGCTCGCCCCAGGGCGCCGTGCGTGCCTCCCGTCACCTCGCGCACGAGCCCCGAGAGCATCTCCTCGGTCAGCGTCATCAGGTCGCTCGCCCGCGCGTAGGCCTGGTAGAACTCGAGCATCGTGAACTCGGGATTGTGCTGCGTCGAGATGCCCTCGTTGCGGAAGTTGCGGTTGATCTCGTAGACGCGCGCCATGCCGCCGACGACGAGCCGCTTCAGGTACAGCTCCGGCGCGATCCGCAGGTAGAGCTCCAGATCGAGCGCGTTGTGGTGCGTCACGAACGGCCGCGCGAGCGCCCCGCCCGGGATCGGCTGCATCATCGGCGTCTCGACTTCGAGATATCCCCGCGCGTCGAGGAACCGGCGCAGGTAGCGGATGATCGCCGAGCGCGTCTCGAAGACGCGCCGCGACTCGGGGTTGACCGCCAGATCGAGATACCGCTGCCGGTACCGGCGCTCGACGTCCTTCAAGCCGTGCCACTTCTCGGGCAGCGGCCGGAGGCACTTGGCGAGGAACGTGAGCTCCCGCGCCTTGACCGTCAGCTCTCCCGTGCGCGTCTTGAAGACGTCGCCGGCGACGCCGATCCAGTCGCCCAGGTCCAGGGCCTGGTACAGCTCCCAGCCCCGGTCGCCCACGGCGTCCTTGCGCACGTAGACCTGGAGGCGCTCCTGGCCGTCGGAGAGGTCGAGGAAGCCGGCCTTTCCCTGCGTGCGCCGCGCCAGGATCCGGCCGGCCGTGGAGACCGCGATCGCCTCGCGCTCGAGCTCCTCCGCCGGCGGCCGCGGTGCGTCCGGGCGAGCTCGGACACCGTCGCCGTCAGCGGCGAACCCGAACGGATAGACGTCGCCGCAGAGCCGGCGCACCTCCTCGAGATTCCGTCGCCGGTTCTCGATCAGCGGCTGCTCGGCCGGGGCCTCGGATGCGCCTTCGGCAGGCGCATCGGCCGGCGTGGGAGCCACGGGATCCGTCACGCGGGGAGTATACGGGGGCACCGGCGGGCGCTGCCGCCAGCCCTCCGGAAGCGGCTGGCTACGAGGCCCGGTCGACCTCGAGCCAGAGGGCGGAGCTCGCCGCCGTCAGGCGGTGCCGCGTGCGGTTCCAGCGAACGCGCCTCGTCGAAGCCCCGGCTCTCCGCGGCCATCTGCGAAAGCTCGTCCTCGATCACTTCGCATCGGGCGAGCGTGCCCCGGGCGGCCCGGATCACGTCGGCCGGCGCCGCGTCACCCGACTGGCGCAGCTCCTCCACCAGCTCCTCGGCACGGAACCGGAGCGCGGCCGCGCGCAGCAGGGCCCGGTCGGCCTCCGTCGGCGGCTCGCCGTTCTCGACCGTCGAGCGCGCGGCCGACAGCTCCCAGGTCTCGAGCTTCAGCGGCGCAAGCCCCGGGCCGCTGCCGCCCGCCGCCCGCTGCGACGGGGACCAGGATCCGGTCGATGCACGGGCCCCAGAAACCCTCGTCCTCGGAGCTCGCGTCGACTTCCTCCACGAGCTCGAGGGCCTCGTCGATGTCTTCGGCCTCGAGCCCCGAGATGTCGAACTTGTCCAGCACGTCCCCGATCGCGAGCTTGAGCTCCATGATCTGCTGCGCCCGGAGGTTGCGCTCCATCGAGAGCCGGTCGAACCGGACGCGCGACTCCCGGAAGCGCTTGAACTCCAGGGGCGGCGCCACGTCGTCGCCGCCGCGCGTCAACTCGCGCTCCAGGTCCGCGATGCGGCCGGTGGCCTCGTCCATCCGGCGCTCTTCCTTCTCGTAGAGCCGGTGGAACACCGAGCGCGTCGTCAGGTTGCACCAGGCGACGGCGGTCAGGATGTCCGGGTCCGCCAGCCCGGTTGCGACCCGCCGCTTCATCGTCCGGGCGTTGTTCAGCAGGCGCTCGGAGAGCAGCTGCTCGAACTCGCGCGCCTGCGTCACGTCGCTCGCCAGCTCGTCGAAGGCGCGCACGATCGCCGGCGTCATGCCGGTCTCGATGCGCGGCCAGACGGAGGCGGCCGTGACCGACTCGAAGAGCTGGCGGATCGCGCTGCGCGGGACGCGAGGCCGTCGCGTCGGGCTCCGGCCGCCCGGTCGCGGCGACCGTCGCGAGGAAGTCGACCTTGTCGATCAGGTCCTCGTCCACGTCCGACTGCGCGAAGTAGAAACGCAGCAGATAGAACGCGATCTTCTCGTCCTGCGGCCGGATCTTGTCGAAGAACCGGCGCACCAGCGACGGCGAAATCCGGCGGTCCGTTTCGCGCAGCTCCCCGGCCACGGCGTCGAGCCTCGCGAAGAGCTCGCGCAGGCGGCGGTCGACCGCCTCGGGAGTCCCGGTGGAGAGCTCGACGCCCGCCGCCTTGACCTCCTCGTAGAGGGCGTTGAAGTCCGTGCCGTACTCGGGTCCCGGGGCCTCGAACGTCTTGCAGATGCCGCGCAGGAACTGGTGGAAGGTCCAGAGCGCCTTGAACCGCTCCGTCAGCCGGATATAGTCTTCGTGGAGAAGCTGGAGCTTTTCGACAGACATCGCGGTTGTTTGGTTTGAAGTCATTGTAGCCCGCCGGCCGCGCCCCGGACCAGGATAGGTGAATGCGCCTAGGGAGAACTCTCATCGACGCCGCGGCGCTGCAGGAAGGCGTGGATCGCCTGGCGGCGCAGATCGACCGGGACCAGGACGGCCGACCCCTGCTCCTGGTCGGGATCCTGAAGGGCTCGGTCTTCTTCCTGTGCGACCTCGCCAAGAGGCTCAAGACCCCCGTCGCGCATCGATTTCCTGCAGGTCTCCTCCTACGGGAAGGGGACCAAGTCCTCGGGCAACGTCCAGCTCCAGCGCGACCTGACGACCGACGTGGCGGGCCGCGAGATCCTGATCGTCGAGGACATCGTCGACACCGGCAGGACGCTCGAAAAGATCATCGAGCTCCTCGGGACCCGCCACCCCAGGTCCGTCAAGATCTGCTCGCTCCTGCGAAAGCGCATCCCCGGCAACTCCGCGGTGGCGATCGACTACCTCGGTTTCACCATCGAGGACCACTTCGTCGTCGGCTACGGCCTCGACTTCGCGGAGAGCTACCGCAACCTCCCCTTCATCGCGATCCTGGAAGACGAACCGAAAGGAGACTGAATCCGTGGACTTCATTGCGACCGAAGACGCCCCCAAGGCCATCGGCCCCTACTCCCAGGCCGTGACCGCGGGAGGATTCCTCTTCGCCTCCGGTCAGATTCCCCTCGACCCGTCGACCGGAGAGCTCGTGTCGGGGGGTGTCGAGGCCTCGACGGAGCGGATCCTCGACAACCTCGAAGCCGTGCTCCGCAAGGCGGGGCTGACCTTCGCCGACGTGGTGAAGACGACGGTCTACCTGACGCGCGCCAACGATTTCGCCGCGATGAACGGAGTCTATGCACGCCGGTTCGGCGACCATCGGCCCGCCCGCTCGACCGTGATGGTGGCCTCGCTCCCGAAAGGGGCGCTGCTCGAAATCGACCTGATCGCGCTGAAGCGCTGAGGCCCTACGGGCGAAGGGCGAGCGCCACGGCCGCCGCGAGCCGCGCCGAGCAGGAGCACGCGGGTTCCCCGCCGGTGCAGCCGGTCGAACTTCGTCCTCCAGGGATCGTCCGCCGCCGCCGAATCGAAGGATCCGACCTTCAGGCGGAAGTACTTCATCCGCGGCCGCAGGACCATCGCGAGGTAGACGTTGGTGGCCACCGCGAGGAAGATCGCGATTCCCGACACGACGCCCCGCTCCGGGAGCCGGCCCGCGCGCTCGAGCTCCACGAAGACGGCGATCACGAGGGCGAGCGAGAGGACGTGCTTGACCGCCTCGAAACGCCGGAGGATCTCGCCGAAGACGTCTCCGGCCTGATCCCGCGACGGAAGGCCGCGGAAGAGCACCGGGGCGGCCAGGACGACGAGAAGGCGTCCCTCCCACCCAGAGGGCGAGGCTGAAACGGATCACCTGCTCGGAGAGCGCGGGCACGGGAGCGCAGTCTAACGGCTCGCGCCGCGGCGCCGGGGATCGTGCGCTAACATCGCGGCGATGGACGCCGAGCTCGCCGCCGCGCTCGATGACCTGATCCTCGGACGGGGCGTGGCCCGCGGCCGGCATTCGCTGCGGCACCAGGGGCGTCCCGTGCGGGCCGAGTTCGAAGAGCGGCTGCTCGCCAACGGTTTCCGGCCCATCGACCGTGCGCGAGGGCGCAATCGAGCCCGGGCAGCGGATCCCGGCCTTCTACCTTCACGACGAGCTGGCCGACTTCGGCTACATCCGGTGGGAGATCTTCACGCCCCGCAGCCGCCGCAAGCTCTTCCAGTCGGAATACCGGCGCCCGGACAACCAGGAGTGGGCCGTCCAGCTCGCGCTCGCCTCGCCCGAGCGGGTCTGGGCCTGCCCGGAGCGCAGGGAGAAGCACGACGTCGAGACCGTCGTGGCCGTGAACCCGTGAACCCGGCGCCGCTTCTCGAGACCTTCCCGGTGGGAATGCTCGCGTGCAACTGCTCGATCCTCGCCGACGAGGAATCCCGCGAGGCGATCGTCATCGATCCGGGCGACGAGGCCGAGCGCATCCTCGAGGTCCTGCAGTCCGCGAAGCTGACGCCCGTGGCGCTGCTCCACACGCACGCGCACTTCGATCACATCGGCGCCACGCGCGCCGTCGCGGAGGCGGCCGGCGCGCGCGATCCGGCTCCATGCCGCCGACCGTCCGCTCTACGACGCCCTGCCCGAGCAGGCGGCCTTCTTCGGGCTCACGGCGGAAGCCCCGCGGGCGGTCGACGCCCCGCTGTCCGACGGCGAGGTCATCGCGTTCGGCCGGTTCTCGGTGCGCGCGATCCACACGCCCGGGCACACGCCCGGCTCGACGTGCTTCGAGCTCGCGGGCCCCTCGCCCCGGCTCTTCTCCGGCGACACGCTGTTTCGCCGCTCGATCGGGCGCACCGATCTCTGGGGCGGCGACACCGATCAGATCCTCGCATCGATCCGCGGGAAGCTGTTCCGGCTCCCGGGCGACCTGCCCGTCGTCTGCGGCCACGGTCCGGGAACGACCATCGACGAAGAGCGGCGCCACAACCCCTTCGCGTCCCTTTAGCGGCGCCGACGGCCTGCTAGAATTCCGCCCGCATGAGACTCTCACTCGCCGCGAAGTCCAACCTGGTCTCCGCGTTCTGGAAAGACGCTCCGCCGCTCTGCCCCCGGCACGACATCCCCATGCGCTCCTTCTTCGTCGAGCGCGTGTACAAGCCGCAGATCGTCATGGTCTGCCCGAAGGGCGAGATGCTGCGCTTCGATCAGAAGCCCAAGCAGATCGTCTTCTCCCGCCCGCACCTGAAGACCATGGTGCTCGACGCGCAGGAGCGCGAGGCCCCGGCCTGCCCGCAGGACTTCACGCCGCTGGTCGTTCACCGGACGCCGGCCGTGTTCCTGCCGGTCGGGTGGGACTACACGTTCATCTGCCCCAACTGCCTCTCCTACGGCCAGTGGGTGGATTCCGGACGGCCCGAGGAAGACGTCGCCGCCGCGCCGAAGGTCAAGAAGGAGGCTCCGGCTTTTCACGACGAGACGATCCCCCTTCCCAAGCGCATGGAGATGGCCAAGGACGGCAACCTCGCCCTGAAGCTCTACGCCGCCATGGCGCAGACCGACTGCACCGCCTGCGGGTACGACTGCGAGGGATACGCCGCGGCGCTCGCCAACGGCAAGGAGAAGGACCCGAACCTGTGCGTGCCCGGCAAGGAGGAGACGGCGCAGATCGTCAAGAACCTCCTGAAGGGCACCGGCCTGCCCGCCGCCTCCGGCTAGACGTCCTCGTCCGGTTCGGGCCGGACCACCGCCACCTCGGCCTCGGAGGACCTCCTCCACGGGCGGATCGGCAGGCTGAACGTGAAGCGGCTCCCCTGTCCGACTTCGCTCTCCGCCCAGATCGTGCCTCCGTGCAGCTCCACCAGCTCGCGCGCGAGCGACAGGCCGATCCCCATCCCGGGGTGGCTGCGGGTCGCCGACCCGTCCACCTGGCGGAACCGCTCGAACACGTGGGGCAGGTCCGGCGGCGGGATCCCCACGCCGTCGTCCTCGACGCTGACGAGGTACCGCTCCGGCTCCCGCTCGACGCGCAGGATGATCCTCCCGTGGCGCGGCGTGAACTTGATCGCGTTGACCATGAGGTTCCACAGGATCTGCTGGAGCCGCAGCGGATCGGCGCGCACCGCCGGCATTTCCTCGGGCAGGGGCGCCTGGAGCATCCGGATGCCGCGGGCCTCGGCCATCAACCGCACGGTCTCGATCGTGCGCGCGATGATCTCCTCCAGGGCCACGGCCTTCCATTCGAGCGCCAGCGTCCCGCGGTCCAGGCGCGCGAGGTCGAGCAGGTCGTCGATGAGCGCGAGCAGAAGCCGCGAGGATTGCCGGATCTGGCGCAGCCCCCGTGCCAGGGTCTCCGCGTCGAGCGCATCGTCTTCGAAGAGGTCCGTCCACCCGACGATCGAGGTCAGCGGCGTGCGCAACTCGTGGTTGACGTTCTGGAGGAACTGGTCCTTCAGGCGGCTCGAACGCTGCAGCTCCGCGACCGTGCCCGTCAGCGTGGCGTAGAGCCGGGCGTTCTGGATGAGCAGCGAGGCCGCGTCGGCGAACATCGTCAGGGCGTCCGCCTCTTCGGGCCCGAATCCCCCGGGCCGGTTGGTCGCCACCACGACGCCGATCGTCTTGCCCTCGGTCTTGAGCGGGGCGAAGATCGCGTTGGAAGCGCTCTCGAGCGCCTGGAGCTGCCGGTCGGAGTAGGGATCGCGGCTGAGGTCGTTGGACACGTGCATCTCCCCGGTCTTGAACACCATGCTGCCGATCGAGGCCCGATCGACGGAGAAGCTCAATTCCCGGGCGAGCTCCTGAGGCAGGTTCCAGCCGGGCCACGCCGCCTCCAGGCGGTTCGTGTCGGGGTCGTGAAAGAAGAACCAGACGCGCTCGGCTCCCGTGAAGGCCGCGATCGCCTCGCTCGCGCGGGCCTGAACCTCGGCGAGATCCGCGGTGGGATGGGCCGCGCGCAGAAGGCCGTGGAGGCGGTGCAGCGTCTCCACGCGCCGCTCGACGCGCCGTCCCATGCGGTCGATCGCGGTGGCGAGTCGCCCGATCTCGTCTCCGGAGTCGCGGCCGCCGACCTCCACCTCCTGGCCGCGCCCGATCTCCTCGGCGGCCCTCACGAGGCGCAGGATGGGCGAGGAAATGCGCTGCGAGGCCCACAGCACCGCGCCGAGCACGAGCACCAGGAGGAGGCCGAAGAGGATCGAGGCCTCGCGGCGCAGCTCAGCGACCTTCGTGTCGACTCCCGGGTCCGGATCCGCGGCCACCCTCGCCAGCCGCTCCTCCGACAGGCCCTCGACGAAGACCCACCCGGTGGCCCGTGAGCGGGCCGTCGACAGCCGGTGCTCCTTGCCCCCGAGTCGGTACGTGCCGATCGTGTGGCTGCCGGAGAATGCGGCCGCGGCCAGACGGCGCCGCTCGGGATCCGTGGAATCGCCCAGGCGCTCGGAGTCCTTCCCCTGCCAGCGGAGCAGAGCGCCCGCCCGCGCCGGCATGACGAGGGCGTGGCCCTCGCCGTCCATCGCGAACCACAGGTCGCCCGGCAGGCCGCCCCGGTCGACGGCCTGCGCCACGTAGCGGCGCGGATCGACGTCGAAGGCCACGGCGCCCCGCAGCGCGCCGGATGTGTCGCGGACGGGCACGAACAGCGAGACGAACCGCGCCTCCGACGCCATCGTCGGCCCCGCGTAGGCGGGAGTCCAGATCGCCCGGTCTCCGCCCGGCGGCCGCCGAGCGGCAAAACGCGCCTGCCGATTGAAGCCGAAGTCCTCGAGCGCTCCCCCCGACACCCGGATCGCCTCGTGCAAGTCCGTCCACGGAACGATGCGAAGCGCGCCGGAGGCCGTCCAGAGGGAAACCGACCGGATCGCGGGCAATCGCTCGCCCACGCCCTCCATCAAGGGCTCGAGAGCCGTGCTGGCGGCCAGGTCGCGGCGGGCTGCCGGATCCCGAGAACGCCCCATCGAGAGGTAACCGAGCGAGCGGGAGCCGGGCGAGGCATTCCAGACGTGGCCGTGGTCGTCGGCGGCCGGCACGGGGACCGCGGACCCCGCGCTCGCTCCCGCCGAGGACCAACTGCGCGGCGGCGGCCACGGACCAGGCCGTCTCCTCCGCCAGACGCGCCCCCCGGTCGATCGCCTGCGCGCGGATCTCGGCATCCTGCTCGAGCCGCATCGACTCCTGTGCCAGGCGGGCCGCCGAGACGCGGGCGGCGGTGGATTCCTCGACGGCCGCGAGTCGTCGGTCGAGCAGGAACACCATGAGGGCGCCGGGCAGCGCGAACGCCAGAAAGAGCGCCAGCAGCAGACGTGCGGCCAGACGCCGGCGCGGATCCAGGCGCCGCGCGAGACGCGTGAGCAGGGTCATCGAGTGCGAACGATTGTAGCGCCCGCGCCGCGGCGGGAGGGCGCCTCCCCCGTTCTACTCGTAGCGCAGGGCTTCGATAGGGTCCAGCCGCGAGGCCTTCTGCGCCGGGTAGAAGCCGAAGAAGACGCCGATCGCGGCGGAAAAGCCGAACGCCAGGATCACGGCGGCCGGGGAAAGCAGGATCGGCCAGCCCGCCTTCACGGCGATGAACTTCGACACGCCGATGCCGAGGGCGATGCCGCTCGCCCCGCCGGCGATGGAGAGCGTCAGGGCCTCGATCAGGAACTGCGTGCGGATGTCGCGGCCCTTGGCGCCGATCGCCATCCGGATGCCGATCTCGCGCGTGCGCTCGGTGACCGACACGAGCATGATGTTCATGATGCCGATGCCGCCCACCAAGAGCGAGATCGAGGCCGCCGAAGCGAGCAGCGTCGAGAGCGTCTTGGACGTCTGGTCCGCCGTCTGGGCGATCTCCTGCTGCGAGCGGATCATGAAGTCGGCGTCCTGGCCCGGCTGCGATCCGATGCCGCTGCCGCAGCAGCGACTCGATCTCGCGCTGCGCCTCGCCGACGGCCGCGCGGGACACCGCCGAGGCCATGAACATGTCGATCTTGGGCGTGTGCTTCAGGAGCCGCATCACCGTCGTGTAGGGCGCCACGACGATGTCGTCCTGGTCCTGACCCATGACGCTCCCGCCCTTGGTCTCGAGCACCCCCACGACCCGAAACGGAAAGTTCTTGATGCGAACCGTCTGCCCGACCGGATCCTGGCCCTCGAAGAGCGCGTTGGCGACCGTCGTTCCCAGAACGCACACCTTCGCCGCCGCCCGGACCTCCGACTCGTCGAAGAAGGCCCCCTTGTCGACGTTCCAGGAGCGGACGAAGGGCCATTCGACGCCGACGCCCTGGACCTGCGTGCCCCAGTTGAGGTTCCCCGCGACGATCTGGGCGGCCGAGCGCGAGGACGGCGACACGTAGGCCACCGAGGGGCACTCGGCCTTGACGGCCGCCACGTCGTCCTCGGTCAGCGTGGACTGCCCGGTGAAGATGCGGGCGCCCGACTGCGTCGCCACCCCCGGGAAGATCATCATGAAATTGGCTCCGAGCGCCGAGATCTGCGACTGGATCGCCGCCTGCGATCCCTGCCCGACGCCGATCATCGCAATCACGCAGGCCACGCCGATGATGATCCCGAGCGCCGTCAGGATCGACCGCATCTTGTTGCGCCCGATCGCCTTCCAGTCCCACCTTCAGGATCGTCAGGAACTTGAGCATCCGTCCCCTCCCTACCCCGCCGCCCGGCGCGGCGACGCCACGGCGCGGTCTTCGACGATCCGGCCGTCGCGGAAGCCGACGATCCGCTTGGCGTACTCGGCGATGTCCGGCTCGTGCGTGATCACGACGACGGTCTTGCCGGCGTCGTTCAAGCGCTGGAAAACCGCCATCACCTCTTCCGAGGTCTTCGAGTCGAGATTTCCCGTCGGCTCGTCAGCCAGCAGAAGTGTCGGGTCGTTGATCAGGGCGCGCGCGATCGCAACGCGCTGCTGCTGGCCGCCCGAGAGCTGACTCGGCTGGTGGTCCTCGCGTCCCTTGAGGCCGACGAGCTCCAGGCACTGGCGCGCCTTCGCCTGCCGCTGCTTCGTGGTGAAGCCGTTGGCGGAGTAGATCAGGGGAAGCTCGACGTTTTCGAGCGCCGACGTGCGCGCCAGAAGGTTGAAGGCCTGAAAGACGAATCCGATCCGGCCGTTGCGGATCTCCGCGCGCGCGTCGCGGTCGAGCTCCGAGACGTCGATGCCGTCGAGAAAATACCGGCCGGCGGTCGGGCGGTCGAGGCAGCCGACGATGTTCATGAACGTGCTCTTGCCCGACCCGGAGGGACCCATGACGGCGACGAACTCTCCCGGAGCGATCGAAAGCGACACGCCGTCCAGGGCGCGCACCTCGACCTCTCCCATGCGGTAGACGCGCGTGAGGTTGTCGAGGCGGATGACGGCCGCGGCCATCGTCAGAAGCGCCGGCTGGAGCCCGGTCCTCCGGGAGCTCCCGGGCCCCGCGCCGCGCCGGGGACGGAGGAGGCGTCCGCCTTCGCCGTGACCAGGCCGACCACGACCGTGTCGCCCTCCTTCAGGTCGCCGCCGGCGATCTGCGTGAAACGCCCGTCGGAGATTCCGGTGCGGATCTCGACCGGCTTCGGTTCCCCCTGGCCGGAGGCGCCGATCGTGTAGATCGTCTGGCCCGGCTTGGGCGCGCGCTTGCCCGAAGTCTGGCCGAACTGGCGCGCGGCGCCGGTCGAGCCGCTGGACCCGCCGCTTCGGGCCGCGCGCTCCTCGGGCGAGGAGGCGGCCGCCCCGTCCTTTTCCTCCGGCCGCCACCGCAGCGCGGCGTTGGGGACCCGCAGCACGTCCTGCACGGTCGCCACGTCGATGACGACGTTGGCCGTCATCGTCGGGCGCAGCGCGAGATCGGGATTGGGGACCTCGACGATGACCGGATACGTGACGACGTTCTGATTGACGGAGGCGTTGAGCCGGATCTGCGAGATCGTCCCGCGGAAGGTCTGATCGGGGTAGGCGTCGACGGTGAAGCGGACGGGCTGTCCCACCTTGCACTGCCCGATGTCGGACTCGGAGACGTCGGCGGAGACCTGCATCTTGGTCAGGTCCTGCGCGATGGTGAACAGCGTCGGCGCCTGGAACGACGCGGCGACGCTCTGCCCGACGTCGTACTGGCGCGCCACGACGACGCCGTCGATGGGCGCCACGATGCGGCTGTTCTTCAGGTCGGTCTGCGACTGCTCGAGGTTCGCCTGCGCCTGCGCCACGGCGGCCCGGGCCGAGTCGAAGTTGGCCTGCGCCTGATCGAGGTCCGCCTGCGGCGCGAGGCCCTGATCCTCGAGGGCCTTCTGCCGGCGCAGCGAGATCTCGGCGTTGCGCGCGTCGACTTTCGCCTTGTCGAGCGCCGCCTGGCTCTGGGCGACTCGCGCCTGGAAGGGGGTCGGGTCGAGCTCCGCCAGCAGGCTACCCTTCTTCACTTCCTTGTTGAAGTCGGCGTGCAGGGCGGCCACGATCCCCGAGACGACGCTCCCGACGCTCACGGTCGTGACGGCCGAGATCGTGCCGGTGGCCGTCACCGTCTGCGTGACGTTGCCCTTGTCGATCTTCGCCGTTCGGTACTTCGGACCGGTCTCCTTGTTCCGGAACCCGAGGACCCACACCAGGCCCGCCAGCAGCAGAGCGGCGGCGGCCACGACGGCGGTCTTTTTCATCGTCCTTGAGAACCCTCCCCAAAGGCCTCCGCCTTCCCGAAAAGGCGGGCCTGTGGATGCGAGACGGCCCCCTCGAGCCGAAAGATTACGCGACTTTCCGGTGTCTGGGGGGCGGAGGGAACGGGCCGACAAACGAAAAGCGGCGGGCCCGCGCCCGCCGCCCTTCGGAAACCGCCGCGCGGCCCTCAGAGGTTCCGGTCGATGAACTTCACGAACTCGCTGCGGGGCACGGCGCCGAGCATCCGATCCGCCACCTCTCCGCCCTTGAAGAGGATGAAGGTCGGGATCGACGTGATCTGGTACTTCATCGCCACCTGCGAGGACTCGTCCACGTTGATCTTGGCGACCTTGAGCTTCCCGGCGTACTGGTCCGCCAGCTCGTCCACGATCGGGGCGACCGAGCGGCAGGGCCCGCACCAGGGAGCCCAGAAGTCGACGAGAACGGGCGTCTCGCTCTTGAGGATGTTTCCCTCGAAACTCGCGTCGGAAACCGCCTCAATGTTGGGGTTGGCCATCAGTTCGTTCCTCCACAAATCAGAAATACGCCGGTTTCGGCCCGGGGATTCTAACAGCGCCGCATCGGACCGGCCCGCCGGCCTACCGGACGTGGGCGTGGACGCGGCCGCGGACGTGCGCGACGCCCTCGCGCAGGAACCACGGAACCATCAGCAGCGACAGGGCGGGATCCACCCAGCCCGGAGCGCTCAGGAGGCCGGCGATCATCGCGAGCATCGTCAGGCCGGAATCGATCGAGCACGCGATCGACTCCTTCGCCTCGGCCGCCAGGCCCTCGCTGCCGAGCCGTCGGCTCGTCTTGTACTTGAAGTAGCCGACGAACGGCATTCCGAAGGTCGCGAAGATCGTGAGCAGGAGTCCCAGGACGCTCTTCTCCGCCGTGCTTCCCACCGAGCAGCTCGTAGATCCCCCTTCCCGCCGTGTAGGCCGCCAGCAGGAGGAACGAGACGCCGATCCAGCGCGCCAGCAGGAAATCGCGCCGCGCGTGGTCCTCCTCCGCGTCGGCCAGATGCGCCAGGTGGCGCACGGCGAGGAACGCCGCCCCTCCCTCGATGACGCTCTCGATCCCGAAGGCGAGCAGGGCGAGGCTCCCCGTCCGGGCCGCCTCGTAGAGGGCGAGCCCGCCCTCGCCGAAGACGTGGACGAAGGTCAGGCCGAGCAGCCAGTACATCCGCCGGCGGTAGGCGTCGGACGCCCCGGCGGGTCGGATACGGCGGCTACGGGCTCTCCCCTCACGGTCGGCATTCTACGCAGGCGGGGACGGGGATCCGGCCCGCCGAGGGAATACAATGGGAAGCCGAGGCCATTGGAAAGCAACATGCTGCGGCGGATTCGAAACGCGCCCTCCGTGCGCCTGGCGCTCGCCGTCGCCGTGCTGCTCGCCGTCGGCACCGCGTTCGGTCTCCACCCGGAGCCATCCACACAGGGCCCGGCCGGCGACGTCAGCGGGATCTCGAAGGTCGGCAACGCCGCCGCCTCTCACGACTGCCAGGCCTGCCTCACCCATGGAGCGGCCGTGGCCTCGCCCCTGGCCGGGTTCGTCCCCGAAGCCGCTCTGACGTCCGCGGCGATCCTGTCCGACGATTCCCTCCCGCATGCCCGACTGACCTGCCGGGAACTTTCCGGCCGCTCGCCTCCCGCACACTCGTAGCCCTTCGGAGGGCCGGCGCCGGGCGCCCCCTCGTCCGAAAACGAGTCCGTTGCAGGAGGTCCCATGATCGTCCGTTTCCGTCTCTCACTTGCCGCAGTCTGGTTGGCCGCGGCGGCGGCAGCGTTGGCCGCAGGAAACCGCGCCCCCCGCCACGCCGACGCCCACGCCGACATCCGCGCCGGAGCCGCAGGCCACACCGGCACCCGAGCCACCGGCGCCCGAGGCACCGGCGCCAGCCCCGGCTCCCGCGCCTGTCGTCAATCCGACCTTCTTCAACCCCGCGATCGCCCTGATCGGCAACTTCCTGGCCTCGACGGGAAACAATCCCGTGCAGCCGTCGCCCTCCTTCCAGGTCCGTGAGTCCGAGGTCTCCTTCCAGGCGGTCGTGGACCCCTACGCCCGCGCCGACGTCTTCCTCTCGTTCAACAACGACGGCGTCGAAGTCGAGGAAGCGCTTCGTCACGTTCCTGAGCCTGCCCTGGCAGACGCAGATGAAGGCCGGCAAGTTCAAGGTCCAGTTCGGCAAGGTCAACACGATGCACCTGCACGTCCTGCCCTGGGTCGACGAGCCCCTGCCGATCGACGACATCCTCCTGTCTCCCGACACGTGGGCCGATGAAGGAATTTCCGTCTCCAAGATCATCGCCCTTCCGGGAGACACGTTCTCGGAAATCTACGGGCAGGTCCTGCGCGGGTCCTCGACGCCCGCTCTTCGATGCGCCCGAGAAGAACGATCTGACGTACAACGGCCAGTACCGGATCTTTCGGGACTTCGGCGACGACCACAACCTCGAGGTCGGGTTCAGCTACGCCTACGGCAACAACGGAACGTCGGCGACCAACACGACCAGCCTCCAGAACGCGCACCTGGTCTACCGCTGGAAGCCCCTGCAGGGCCGGCCCTACCGCTCCTTCATCCTGAGGAGCGAGTACTTCTGGAGCCAGCGCCAGCAGCCCGACGGACAGCAGAACGCCCAGGGCTTCTTCGTCGGCGGCGACTACCAGCTCGCGACGGCGCTGGTTCACGGGCGCGCGGTACGAGTTCTCCGACCTCGCGACGAACGCCGCGCTGCGGGACAAGGGCGTCGCGGCGACGCTCACGTTCATGCCGAGCGAGTTCTCCATGCTGCGGGCCGAATACCGCTACCGCGACTATGCACGGCGTCAAGGCCAACGAGGCGCTTCCTGCAGATACAGTTCGCGATCGGCGCACACGGCGCCCATCCTTTTTGAGGAGACGAACATGAAACGCATCGCCCTGCTCCTCGCCCTGTTGCTCTCTGGCCGCGCCCGCGCTCGCCACGGTGAAGATCGTCACGAGCCTCCAGGACTTCGCCTCGATCGCCGACGCGGTCGGCGGGAAGCGCGTCGAGACGCTTCGCCCTCGCCCGGGGCTACCAGGACCCCCACTTCGTCGAGCCGAAGCCTTCCTTCATTCTCAAGCTCTCGCGGGCGGACCTGCTGATCGTCGCGGGGCTCGAGCTCGAGATCGGGTACCTGCCGCCCCTGATCGACCAGAGCCGCAACGACAAGATCCGGCCGGGCGCGGCCGGGTACCTCGACGCCTCCGCCGGATGCGACATCCTCGAGCGACCTACCGGGGTCGTCACCCGCGCGATGGGAGACGTGCACCCGTTCGGCAACCCGCACTACTGGCTCGATCCCGGAGAACGGGCGCGTGATCGCCCGGGCCATCGCCGAGCGTCTGATCAAGCTCGACCCGTCGGGCGCCGCGGAGTTCCGGGCGAACCTCGCCGCCTTCGAGGCGAAGCTCACCGAGGGAGAGAAGCGGTGGGAGGCCGCGCTCGCTCCCTACGCGGGAACGGAGCTCGTCACGTACCACAACTCCTGGCCTAACTTTCTCAAGCGCTTCAAGCTCGTCGCCGCGGGCTACATCGAGCCCAAACCGGGCATCCCCCCCTCGCCCTCGCACACCGTCGAGATCATCGACCTCATGCGGGAAAAGAAGATCCCCGTCATCCTCATGGAGCCCTACTTCGACCGCAAGACGCCGGCCCAGATCGCGGAGAAGACGGGAGCCACACTGCTGATCTTCATCCCGTCGGTCGGAGGCGTGCCCGAGACGAAGGACTACTTCTCCCTCTTCGACTACGACGTGAAGCTGCTCGCCGACGCCCTGGCGGCCAAGAAGGCCGGTGCTCAGTGACGGCCTTCGAGATCCTGCTCCCGGCCTTCGTCGCGAGCCTCATCCTGACCGGCATCCACGCCTACCTCGGCGTCCACGTCGTCGAGCGCGGCGTGATCTTCGTGGACCTGTCGCTGGCGCAGATCGCCGCCCTCGGCACGACGGTCGGCTACCTGGCCGGCTACGACCTGCACTCCAAGGCCGCCTACCTCTTCTCGCTCGGGTTCACCTTCGTGGGCGCGGCGATCTTCGCGTTGTCGCGGACGCACCGCAAGACCCGAATCCCCCAGGAGGCCATCATCGGCATCGTCTACGCCGTCTCCGCGGCCGTCGCGATCCTCGTCATGTCGAAGGCCACGCAGGAGACCGAGCACTTGAAGGAGATGCTGGTCGGGAACATCCTTTCGGTTTCCTGGAAAGAGCTCGGCGTCACGGCCGTCCTCTACGCGCTCGTCGGCGTCTTCCACTACGTCTTCCGCGAGCACTTCCTGCTGATGTCGCTGAACGAAGCCGGAGGCGGAGCGCCGCGGCTGGAACCTCCGCTTCTGGGACTTCCTCTTCTACGTCTCCTTCGGCTTCGTCGTGACGTCGTCGGTCGCCATCGCCGGCGTCCTGCTCGTCTTCTGCTTCCTGATCGTCCCGTCCGTCGCCGCGATGCTCTTCACCGAGCGCCTGGGGACGCGCCTGGCGATCGGCTGGACGATGGGAGCCGTCGTCTCGGCCGGCGGCGTCGCGCTGTCCTTCCTGCTGGATCTGCCGACCGGAGCCACGATCGTCGCGACCTTCGGCGTGGCCGCTGCTGCATCCTCGCGGCGTACCGGTGGGCCTTCCGGCAGGCCGAGCTGGCGAGCCTGAGGACTTCCGACAGGCATGAACCTGACGGCGGCTCGTCGGACTGCGTCCTGCTGGCGGCGACACTCGCCGCCGGAGGCCTGGCCGCCGCACCGTCACATGGTCCTCGAGGAGGGCTCGCGAAGGAGGCTCGGGTCCGTCCGGGTCCTCACGACCCACAACCCGCAGTCGCAGGGCCTCGCACTGGCACGCCGTCGTCCGGCTGGTCGAAGACGAGCCTTGCTGGGCCTGCCACCGGGGACGCTACTCGGCCCTCCCGGCGGCAACGTGCCGCGGGCCTGCCCGTTCTTTCCGCCCGTTCGCTCGCGACGCTTCCCCCGCGCTCCGCCGTCTCCGTCGCCCGGTTCACCCGGCTCTCGCGAGGTCCGCCCGCTCTCCTGTAGGTCTCGTCGCAACCTCAACGCTCGCGCTCTCCATTCGGGGAGACGGCCGGCGGCGCATTGCGCCGGTTTTCGAGACGCACGAGGAGAGACTCCATGCGAAGAACTGACGTATTCGGCTTCTGCGCGCTCTGGCCGCCTGCCGGATGGCTCGCGGCCGTCAGCCCGCCCGCGCCGCGGGCACCGCCGGATCCATTCACGGAACGGTCCAGGGACCGGACGGCAAACCGATGGCGGCCGTCCTCGTCCAGCTGCGCAACGACATCTCGGGATTCAAGTCCGAGACCACCACGGGCAAGGACGGGACCTTCCGTCCTCTTCAACATCCCCTTCAATCCCTACGAGCTGCACGTCGAGGTCCAGGGCTTTCGTCCCGTTCACCAGAACCTCGACGTCCGCACGTCGATCCCGCAGGAAGTCGTGATCCAGCTCGAGCTTCCGGCCGTCAGCGAGTCGGTCTCCGTCATGGGCGAGCCCACGGCCGCGCAGCTCGAGACCGACACCACGACCTCCCACATCGACATCGACAAGTCCTACATCGCGCGCGCGCCGGCCGCGATCGCCATGCGCGCCATGGAGGAGATCGTCACCTCGACGCCGGGTTTCGCCCTGGACGAGAACGGCCGCTACCACTTCCAGGGCGCGCACAGCCAGAGCGAGTACGTCATCGACGGGCAGACGATCTCGGACCAGACGGGCGTGACGTTCTCGAACTCGATCGATCCCGGCATCGCGCAGTCGCTCGAGGTCATCTACGGAAACGTCCCGGCGGAGTTCGGCGAAAAGGTCGGGGCCGTGATCAACATGACGACCAAGTCCGGCCTGGGCGCCCCGTTCAAGGGATCGGCGATCGGAAGCTTCGCGACCTTCGACACCTACCAGGGCGGCGTGTCGCTCGGGGGCGGCACGGATCGTTTCGGTGTCTTCGCATCGGTCAACGCCGCGGGCTCGGACTACTTCACCGATCCCGTCAACCCGGACAACCTGCACAACGTCGGGCAATACCCAGAGGATTTTCCTGCGCCTCGACACGGCATCGCCCGGCTTCTCGAACGCCTTCCGCTTCTCCGTGCTCCTCGGTCGGACGGACCGGGACGTCACCAACACCTACACGCAGGAGATCGCCGGCCAGGCGCAAGACGTCAAGACCTACGACCAGAACTACAACCTCGGCTGGCAGAACGTCGCCTCGGCCGCCTCCGTCGTCGACGTGACCGCGTTCGGGCGGCTGGCGAAGTTCACCCTCTATCCTTCCGCCGGCGACACTCCCATCACGTCGAGCTCGAACCGCTCGCTCGACAACTACGGCATCACGCCCTCCTTCACCTGGACGACCGGCATTCACGAGATCAAGGTGGGCGGCGTCTACAAGCAGTATCCGATCAACGAGCTCTTCCGGTTCGGGATCACCGACCCGACGCTTCAACGATCCCGATTCCCCCGACTACAACCCGAACATCGCTCCCTACGATCTGACGCGCGGCGGTACGGAGTTTCTGTTCACCGATCGCCGGACGGGCGTCTATGGCGCCGGGTACGTCCAGGACAACATCCGCTGGAAGAACCTGACGGCGAACATCGGCGTGCGCTACGAAGTCAACAACCTGCCGGTCACCGACGTGAAGTGGTCGCCGCGCATCGGCCTGGCCTACTACATCCCATCGACCGGCTCGGTCCTGCGCGGCACGTACAGCCGCGTCCTCTTCACGCCGGAGTTCGAGAACATCCTCCTGAGCTCCTCGGAGGCAGGCGGCCGCGATCGTTCCGCCGGCCGTCATGGATTCCCGCCCGCTCGGCGGCGGTGTCCTGCCCGGTCCGGTCCGAGCGGCAGAACGCCTATACCGTCGGGCTCCAGCAGGCGCTCGGCTCGAAGCTCCGGCTCGACTTCGACTACTGGTGGCGGCGCACGACGAACGCCGGCGACCAGGACCAGTTCGTGAACACCGGCATCGTCTTCCCGATCTCCTTCGCAGAGCGGCCAGTACGAGGGCTGGGATCTGAGGCTCGATCTGGCGCCGACGGCGGGATTCCGCGGGTTCGTCTCGGCGGGGCATGTGCACGCCATCTACGTTCCGCCGCCGGCCGGCGGCCTCTTCCTCGATCAGGAGGCGCTCGACGCGATCACGGGCGGCCCGTTCCTGATCGACCACGACCAGAAGCTGCAGATCCAGCTCGGCCTCTACTACGACGTCGCGAAGACGGGCCTCTGGCTCGGGACGAACGTTCGCTACGACTCGGGGCTCGTCACGGACGCCAGTCCCGAAGAGCTGCTGGAGGACCCGGACAACGCGTTCGCCGCGCCGTACGTCGAGGTCAACAGCGGCGCAGACCTCGATCCGAATCGGATCAAGCCCCGCACGATCTGCGACTTTCAGGTCGGCTACGGCCTGGCGGCGATCAAGATTCCCGTGCAGCTGCAGTTCATGGTGCTCAACGCCTTCGACACGAAGGGCGTCTACAACATCCTGTCGGTCTTCGGCGGCACGCACGTCATCCCGCCGCGCCGGTTCGTCGGGCAGGCGACCGTGGCCTTCTGACGGAGAGCCCCGGAGGTCCGACCCCTCCGGGCTATGGCTTGTCCCGCCGCGACGCGAATGCCGCCCGCGTCGCTTCGATGTCCCGGCCGATCTGCTCGGTCAGGGCCATCACCGACGGGAACGTCCGCTCCTCGCGCAGGCGTTCGAAGAAGAAGAGGCGCACGCGCTCGCCGTAGACGTTCGAGTTGAAGTCGAGCACGTACGTCTCGATCGTCGTGGCGAAGTCCTCGTAGACCGTGGGCCGGCGCCCGATGTTCGTCACGGAGTCGAAGAGCCGGCCGAAGGAACGGACCTCGATGCGCGTCACGTAGACGCCGTCGGCCGGGAAGAGCTCGTTCTCGGGCGCCAGATTGATCGTGGGATATCCGATCTTGCGGCCGACGCGCTCCCCCCGGGCGACGATCCCGTCGATCTCGTACTCGCGGCCGAGCAGGTCGCGGGCGAGGCCCACTTCCCCGCGCGCGAGGGCCTCCCGGATCCGCGTCGAGGAGATGGGCTGCCCTTCGTGGAACACCTCCTCGACGCCGTCGGCGGCGAAACCGCATTCGGGGCCCAGGCGCCGCAGCAGCGCCAGGTCTCCGCGCTTGCCGCGGCCGAAGGCGAAGTGCGCGCCGAGGAGGATCTCGGAGACGCGAAGCTCACGCCCGAGAAAGCCGCGGGCGAACTCTTCGGGCTCCGTCAGGGAGAAATCCCGCGTGAACGGGATGACGAGCAGCCACTCGATTCCGAGCGCCTCGAGCGCCTCTTCCTTCTGGCGCAGCGTCTGGAGCCGCGGCGGCGCGCTGTCCGGCCGCAGCACGGCGAGCGGATGCGGCTCGAACGTGATGGCGAGCGACGGCCGCCCGGCCTCCCGGGCGTGCG
Organism: uncultured Acidobacteriota bacterium; assembly: GCA_963725095.1. Classification (GTDB taxonomy): domain Bacteria; phylum Acidobacteriota; class Thermoanaerobaculia; order UBA5066; family Gp7-AA6; genus DATBFU01. Next base: position 206,559 of record CAVRXJ010000025.1, on the reverse strand, counting down.
CGACGACGGTCTCCAGGATGCGCCGGTGCCCCCGGTGCACGCCGTCGAAATTGCCGATCGTCGCGACGGCCGCCCCGCGGCAGGTCGGTCGAGCGGAGGGGGTCCCGGACGACGTGCATGAAGGGGAATCGGGTCATTGAGTCATCGGGTGATCGGGTCATTGGGAAACGACCCGATCCGCCAACGTCTCAATCCACAATCGCTCCCACGACGTCGTATTCGTACGTCTCGCCGATACGCACGTTCACGATGTCTCCCGCCATCACGTGCCGGCCGCCGGTGTCGTTGATCAGCAGCCTGCCGTCGATCTCGGGCGCCTGGGAGCGGAGGCGCCCTTCGAGCAGGTGCTCGGTCTCCTCGCACGGGCCCTCGACGATCGCCTCGAGCGTGCGCCCGGAGAGCGCCCGGGCCTTGCGCCGCGCGATGGGACGCTGGAGGGACAGCAGGAAGTCGCGCCGCCGCTCCTTCTCCTCCGCCGGGACCGGGTCGCCGAGCGGCTTCGGATCCGGAGCCGGGCTCCGGCGAATAGGTGAAGGCGCCGAGGTTGTCGAACTCGGTTTCGCGGACGAACTCGCACGAGCTCCCCGAACTCCGCCTCCCCCTCGCCGGGGAACCCGAGGATGAACGTCGTGCGGATGGCGATGTCCGGCACGCGGTCGCGCATGCGCGAGATCATCGCGCGGTAGGAGGCCGGGTCCCCGCCGCGCCGCATGCCCGAGAGGACCGAGCGGGAGACGTGCTGCAGGGGGATGTCCACGTACGGCACGAACCGCCGCTCCCGCGCCATCAGGTCGAGGACCGAATCGTCGAGCGTCTTGGGATAGGCGTAGAGAAACCGGATCCAGGGAAACGACGTGCCGGCGAGCAGCGCTTCGACGAGACGCGCCAGGCCCCGGCGCTTCAAGCCGAGGTCCTCGCCGTACCGCGTCGTGTCCTGGGAGATCAGGACGAGCTCGGCCACACCCTGCGCCTCCAGCGCGCGCGCCTCGGCGACGAGCGACGCGATCGGGCGGCTGCGCTGGAAGCCGCGCATCTGCGGGATCGTGCAGAACGTGCACGGGTTGTCGCAGCCCTCGCCGACTTTCAGATACGCATACCCGCGCCGTTTCGAGAGGAGGCGCGGCGCGGCCTCGTCGTAGAGGCGCGTCGCGAGCGGCTTGTCCGTGAACCGCGGCAGCCCCGGCAGGCCCGCCGCGGCGTCGGGCGCCCGCTCGAGCTCGTCCAGGCCGAGGAAGGCGTCGACCTCCGGGATCTCGGCCGCGAGCTCCCGGCCGTACTTCTGCACCATGCAGCCCGCGACGACGACGCGATCGATCTCGCCGCGGTTCTTGCGCTCGACCTGCTCCAGGATCGTCTGGACGGATTCTTCCTTGGCCTTGTCGATGAAGCCGCAGGTGTTGATCAGGACCACCCGCGCCTCTCCGTCCGGGACGATCGCGTGGCCGGCGCGCGCCAGATGCCCGAGCATCACCTCGGTGTCGACGAGGTTCTTGGGGCAGCCGAGGGAGACGACGCCGACGGAAGGGAGGGACTTGGGCATTTGTGTGTGGTGACTCGCGATCAGGGGTAGATGCGCTTCAGCGTCCGCGGGTACGGGATGGCCTCGCGCAGATGGTGGATGCCGCAGATCCAGGTCACGACGCGCTCGAGGCCCATGCCGAAGCCGGAATGGGGGAAGGTCCCGTAGCGGCGGACGTCGAGGTACCACTCGTAGGCCTCGCGCGGCAGCTTGTGCTCGGCCAGGCGCTTCTCGAGAAGGGCCAGGTCGTGGATCCGCTGCGAGCCGCCGATGATCTCGCCGTAGCCTTCCGGCGCCAGCATGTCGAGGCCGAGGACGACGTCGGGGTCCTCCGGGTCGGGCTGCATGTAGAAGGACTTGATGGCCGTCGGGAAGCGGGAGACGATGAGCGGGCGGTCGAGGTCCTGGGCGAGCGCCGTTTCCTCGTCCGCGCCCAGGTCGTCGCCGAACTTGACGGGGAACCCCTTCGCGCGCGAGCTTCGCGATCGACTCGCGGTATGTCGTCCGCGGAAAGGGCGTCTTCACCGCCTCGAGCTTCGCCGTGTCCCGCTCGAGGCGCTTCAGCTCCTCCCGGCACCGGTCGAGCGCCCGCGCGACGAGCGCCACGATGAAGTCCTCGGCGAGCCGGCAGAGCCCCTCGAACTCCAGGAAGGCCACCTCGGGCTCGACCATCCAGAACTCGGTCAGGTGGCGCCGGGTCTTCGACTTCTCGGCCCGGAAGGTCGGACCGAAGCAGTAGACCTTGCCGAACGCCGCCGCCGCGGGCTCCAGATACAGCTGCCCCGACTGCGAGAGGTAGGCCTTGTCGCCGAAGTAGTCCGTCTCGAAGAGCGTCGAGGTCCCCTCGACGGCCGAGCCGGTCAGGATCGGCGAATCGATCCGGACGTACTCCCGCTCGTAGAAGAAGTCGGCGATCCCCTGCTCGATCTCCGACCGCACGCGCAGGACCGCATGCTGCTGCGAGGAGCGCATCCAGAGATGCCGCTGCCCCATCAGGAAATCGACGCCGTGCTCCTTGGGCGTGATCGGGTAGTTCTCCGAGGCCCCCAGGATCTCGACAGCCGAGGCCGTCATCTCGAAGCCGCCCGACGCCCGCTTGTCCTCCCGGACCGTGCCGGTGACGCGCAGCGAGCACTCCTGCGTCGCCCTCTCGGCGGCCTCCCAGACCTCGGGCGTGACGTCGGCCCTGGGCACGACCGCCTGGACGTACCCGGTGCCGTCGCGCACGATCAGGAACTGGATCTTCCCCGAGGAGCGCTTGTTGAACAGCCAGCCCTCGACGGTCGCGGTCTGGCCGTTCTTCTCCCCGATGTGCCGGATCGACGTTGCTGCCATAAAGGGCGTGGATTATAAGGGTCGAAAGCGCTTCCCGGGGAGGTGATTCGTGCAGCCGGAATCCTCGCGCCCGCCAGCCGCCCCGCTGCGCGCGCGCACGCTCCGCTGGGTCTGGAGGCTCGCACCCGTTCTCGCGCTCGCCGCGTACGGGTTCTTCCTGCTGCGATACAACTCCAACTCCGTCGGCGGCTCGGACAGCTCCGCGTACGCGAACACCGCCCGCCGCATCCTCCGGGGATCGCTCATCGAGAGACCGGCCGCGCTCGACGCGCTCGGGCTGCCGGACGACTTCACCTCGGTCTTCCTTCCGCTCGGCTTCGTCCCGGGTCCCGCCGCGGGCACGACGGCTCCCTTCTACCCCTTCGGGTTCCCTGCCCACCAGGCCGCGGCGACGCTCGTGCTCGGGCCCGAGCGCGGGCCGTTTCTCGTCAGCCCGATCGCCGCGATGCTCTGCCTCCTGCTCGTCTACGCCATCGGGCGGGAACTGTCCCTCACGCGGGCGGGCGCCGCCGCCGCAGCGGTCTTCCTCGCCGCCTGGCCGCCGTTTCCGTTCCAGGCGATTCAGCCGATGAGCGACATCGTCGCGACGTTCTGGGCTCTGGCGGCGATCCTCTGCGCCCTGAAATCCCGGCGGCGCATCGGGTGGGCTGCGGCTTCGGGGGCGGCGTTCGGGATCGCCATCCTGGTGCGGCCGACGAACGCGGTGCTCGCCGCGCCGCTTCTCTTTGCCCTGCCGTTATCCGCGCGGACGCTCGCCCTCTTCGGGATCGGGGGCCTTCCCGCCGCAGCGTGCCTCGGCCTCGTCAACCGGCACGCCTACGGAAACGCGCTGGCGAGCGGATACGCGCAGTTCGGTCTTCTGGACGCGTTCGCCCTGGCGAACTTTCCGCGCCGATTCGCCTACTACGGCGGATGGCTCCTCCGCACGCTGACGCCGTTTGCGCTCTTCGCGGCGATCGCCGCCGCGTTCCAGTCACGGGTTCCTCGATGGCGGAGCGCGCTACTGCTCTCCTGGTTCTGCAGCTACCTGGTCTTCTATTGCTTCTACGGACCCTACAAATCCTTCCTGTTCCTCCGATTCCTGCTTCCCGGGATTCCCGGTCTGCTGCTCGCCGCGGCTTTCGGCGCGCAAGGAATTCTCGAACGAGCCCGGCCCCCAACCGCCAGGATCCTCGCGGCGACGGCGCTTGCGCTGATCCTCTGGGTGGATGTCCGTCTCATCGGCTCGGTCGGCGTGACCCGGATTGCCGAACTGGAGCGCGTATACCCGCTTTCCTGCGCCTGGGTGAACCGCAACCTGCCGGAGAAGGCGATCGTCGTCGCGTTCGATGCCAGCGGCGCGCTGGCGTACTACTCCAGCCGTATCTTCGCGCGCTGGGATGCGATCTCGCCCGAGCGGAATCAGGCCCTGCGAGCGGCCGCCAGGAACAAGGGATATCGCTTCTTCGCCCTCCTCTTTCCAGAGGAAGAAAAAGATCTCGCGTCGCACGTCCCGGGGGAATGGCGGAGGATCGCCCGCGTTCGCGACTGGGGCGTCTGGGAGCTCGCAGAGGACGCTCCCCGGCCCCCGTGATCCTTCGGCGCGTCACCGGACGCGGATCGGACGGCGCAGCTCGGTCGTTCCGCCGTCGACGGCCTCCACTCGCACGACGAGAACGTGGTGCCCCGGCGGCAGGTTGGGGATCGCAAAGTGGAGGCCGGGTTCCTTCGAGTTCGCGAAGCCCCACAGCAGCTTTCCGACGTCTGGCCGGCCCGACCCGAACGTCGCCGGCACTTCCTCGCCGGACTCGGTCGAGACCCGGCCGCTGGCGATCCCGGAATCGTCCGCGGCCCAGCCATAGGCGATCTCGCCGGGAGCCACCTCGTGATCCCGCCGGCGGTAAGTCGAGGAGGACCAAGGGGCGGCGATGCATCCGCTCCCGGGCCGAACGGTCATCCTGCTCGAAACGCTCGCCGCTTCCTGCGGTCGGCGCGACGGCGAGTCCGGCGTCGAAGAGCCGGCGCGCTCGAGACGCGGAAAGACGTAGTCGGTGTCCTGCCCGTGTGGCAGCGCGTCGAGGATCTCGAGTCGGCCCTGCGGCACGCCGCTCCGAACGGCGGTGCGCGGTCGCGACCAGCAGGGGCCCGGGCGCGTCATGCGGATGGAAGACGAGCACGGAAGCCCCGACGGCCCGGACGCGATCCCAGACCTCCCCCGGTATGGGGCTCCTGCGCAACTCCATCCAGAGGGAGAAGTACGACGGGGGCGCGAAGCCCGAGGCGCCGTTGACGATCGGCTTCCAGTGCGTCGTCGAGCGGAACTCGTACTCGAAATCGTAGTGGAAACCCGAGCGGCCACTCCATGACGGCCGGGCGGTACGATGCTCCGAGCGAGCCAGCCGTAGACGGGGGCGGATCCGCGGACACCGGATAGAGCTTGAGCGGACACGCCCGGTATTCGATCCCCGTCAGGAGCAGTCGGCTGCCGACGAGCACGCCGCGCCGGCGAAGCGAGCGGGGCCGCCCGGCCAGGCGAGACGAGGCCCCGCGCGAGACAGAACCGCCAGGCCGAGATGAAAGAGGGCGATGCCCCGGACGGCGCGCGGATCGCGCGAAAGACGGGGCCGACGGAATCAAAGAGAAAGCGGTACACGGGCGTGTGCGCGCCGAGGGCGAAGACGACGCCCGTCGCGCCGATCGCGGCGAAACAGGATCGTCCTGCGGATCCAGAGGCAGCGCGGCGGAGGAGGGCTCCGAGGTTTCGATCGCCGAGCCGACGCGGAAGCGCGATGCGACAGCCGACGAGGAGCACCGCGGTCGCCAGGACAGCAGGACACGACCCGGGTCCCGAGAGCCGCAGCGGCCCGATGCGTAGGCCCGGCCGGAGCGACGCGGCAAGCCAGAGCGATCAGAAGCAACGAGCAGCGAGTCGAGCCAGGATCCGGACGATCGCGGGGCACCGGCCGTGCGATCCCGGTCGGCTCCGACGAGAGCGGCGCACCCTCGGCCGGTCCTGGGCCAGACCCGACGAGGGCCAGCACGAAGGGCACGAGCCCCGGGAAGAAGTCCCGCTCCGGGTTGGACGAACCGCTGCGTGATCGCGCCGTAGAGGACGGTTGCGCGAGCCCGCGGACAGGAAGTCCTTCGGGACGGCCCGAATAGGTCTCCGCCTCAGCGGTCGACCGCTCGAATCCGTAGAGGCGAGACGCGGCATACGGCAAGGAACGAACACGGCGACAACGCCCCGGCCAGCCGCGGCCGCCGGGAGCAGTGCCAGGACGACGCCGGCGCTGCGACCGCGCCGCCCGGAGAGCCAGGCCGAGAGACCAGAAACGACGAGAAGCACCCGGAAAAGATCGCGTAGTGGACGTTGCAGAGCGCGTTCCAGGCCAGGCAGACGCCGAAGCAGCACGCGGTCGCGGCGGCGCGCCGGTCCGCAGGTAGCGCAGCAGAAAGAGCAGCAGCAGGGCGAGAAAGGCTCCCCACTGGAGCTGGATGTGCGGGATCTGCGCGATCCGCCAGGGGCAGAACGCGTAGACCAGTCCGGCCAGCAGCGAAGCGGCGTTGTCGCCCGTCACTTCCCGGGCCAGCGCCCACGCCGACAGGGCCGACAGGAACATGCCGAGGAGGAAGAGCACGTTGTAGACCGCCAGCGTCGAGGCCCCCGCGGCGTAGAGCGGGAAGCCGAAGAGCGCGGCGCCGTAGAGGTTCTCGGAGAAGGCGAGCGCGTATCGGGCGGGGTGAAAGATGTTCGCGTCGAAGAGGCGCAAAGGATCGTGAAGGGTCTGATGAAAATCCCAGTGCAGGATCCACGCGTTGAGCTTCGCGTCCCAGAGGTCCTGCAGGCCCGACCCGAGGTGCAGCGCCAGCGGCCACGTCGTCAGCAGCGTCCCGGCCAGGAGGAACGCCGCGGCGAGCGCCGCCTCTTTCGGGCGCGCCGCCCCGGGCCCGGGCGGGCTCAGAGCCTTCGGCTCCGGGCGTTGTTGGCGATCAAGATCGCCTGCTGAAGGCGCTGGAGCCTGCGCTGCCGGTTCTGCGTCGCCATCACGTCGTCGGCCGGGGCCTGGGTTCCTCGGACCTCGCGCAGGAGGCGATCGGCCTCGAAAAGGAAAGTCTGGAAGTCCGGAGCCTTGAACTGCTTGAAGGTCAGCTCGGTCGCGATGATGTAGCCGTCGGCAATCGATTGCGCCATGTTGTAGGCCGATCCGCCGCCAGCAAAGACGCTCATCGTGTTTCCCGTGCATTTTACGCCCCCGGGGGGCGCCACCCGACGGCCGACCGGGAAGCGAGGGACTTGAGTTACCATCCGCGGCCTCAACGCAAGGAGTTCCGAGTGGCAACCAACGTCGACTATCTCGACTGCGACACCCTCCTGACCGAGGAGCAGATCCTGATCCGCGACACCGTGCGCGGCTGGGTCGAGGACAAGGTCCTTCCGATCATCGAAGAGGCGGCCTGGGAAGGCCGTTTCCCGAAGGAACTGATCCCGGAAATGGCGCAGATGCACCTCTTCGGGTCGACGATCGCGGAATACGGCCTGCCGGGCCTCGACAACGTCGCCTACGGCCTGATCATGCAGGAGCTCGAGCGGGGCGACTCGGGCCTTCGCTCCTTCGTCTCGGTCCAGTCGGGCCTCGTCATGTACCCGATCCACGCCTTCGGATCCAAGGAGCAGAAGGACCGGTGGATCCCGCGGCTGGCCAAGGGCGAGTCCATCGGCTGCTTCGGGCTGACCGAGCCCGACTTCGGCTCGAACCCCGGCGGCATGCGCACCACCGCGAAGAAGGACGGCAACGGTTACGTCTTGAACGGCGCGAAGGCCTGGATCACCAACGGCTCGATCGCCGAGGTGGCGGTCGTGTGGGCGAAGCTCGACGGCGTCGTCCGCGGTTTCCTCGTCGAAAAGGGAACCAAGGGCTTCTCGACCTTCGAGCACAAGGGCAAGATGTCCCTGCGCGCGTCGGTCACCTCGCAGCTCGCCTTCGAGGACTGCCGTATCCCCGCCGACGCCATCCTGCCCGGCGTCGAAGGCCTCAAGGGACCCCTCTCCTGCCTGACGCAGGCCCGCTACGGCATCGCCTGGGGGGCTCTGGGCAGCGCGATGGCGACCTACCAGGCGGCGCTCGACTACGCCAAGAGCCGCAAGCAGTGGATGGACCGCCCCATCGCGGCGCACCAGCTCGTGCAGGAGCGCCTGGCCTGGATGATCACCGAGATCACCAAGGGGCAGCTGCTCGCGTGGAAGCTCGGCTCGATGAAGGACGCCAAGACGATGAAGCCGCACCATGTCTCGATGGCCAAGCGCAACAACGTCTGGGTCGCCCGCGAGTGCGCCAAGCTCTCGCGCGAGACCCTGGGCGCCAACGGCGTCGTCAACGAGTACCCCGTGTTCCGCCACCTCGCCAACATCGAAAGCGTCTACACGTACGAGGGAACCCACGACATCCACACCCTGATCATCGGAGAAGCGGTGACGGGGATCGCCTCCTACAACCCGCCGTCCGAGTAGCGGCCGCTCGGGTCCCGAGGCGCCCGGCCGGCGATCCGCGGCCCTTTCCGCGGCGTTTTCAGCCCGCCGACGCCTGCAACCCATTTCGTTTAGAATAGATACGGTTCCGGACAACATAGAGTGGGAATTAGCGGCAATCTCAACACGATGCAGCTCTCGGAGCTGCTTCAGTGGCTGTCCCTCGGGCAGAAGACTGGAACTCTGCTCATCGAGGGGCGGGGTGTCGAAAAACGGATCTATTTCCAGAACGGCCGCATCAACTCCTCCTCCTCATCCGACCAGCGCGAGTACCTCGGGCACTTCCTCGTTTCGCACGGGTACATCACGGAGGAGGAACTCAAGATGGCCATGGAGGTCCAGGAGGAGTCCAACATCCTCCTCGGCAAGATCCTGGTCATGATCAACGCGATCGCGGAGACGGATCTGCTCCGCCTCATGCGCAAGAAGGCCGAGGAGTCGATCTACGACGTGTTTCTCTGGGAGCAGGGCAACTTCGAGTTCGTGGACGGCGAATTGCCGGAACTCAAGATGGTCCCGCTCTCGCTCGACGTGACGGGCATCATCATGGAGGGCCTGCGCCGCTACGACGAGTGGAAGCGGATCCGCAGCTCCGTGCCCGACAACGCCGTCGTCCCGCGGATCGTCAAGCCCCTGAACCTCGACACCCTTTCCGAGCAGGAAAAGCTCATCGTCCCCTACATCGACGGCCAGCGCACCATCGAAGAAATCGCGCTGCAGACGCACAACGCGGAATTCAACGTGTCGCGCCTGGTCTTCGAGGGCCTGCGCGGGGAGACGATGGCGCTCGTCGAAGGATCCGCGCTCCGCCGCCGGGCCGCCGCGGGCGGCGCCTCGATCGGCGCCGACGAGGTGGAGCACTTCATCCAGCGCGGCGTCTCGCAGCTCAAGCAGGATCCCCACGCCGCCTACAAGATGTTCAAGGTGGCCTCGGACTTAAACCCGTCCGACGGGCGCGCGGCCGAAGGCATCCGCGACGCGGAGCGGATCATCAAGCAGAGCCTCGAGAAGGACGGCATCAAGGGGGAGAAGGTCCCCGAGCTCGCCATTTCGATCTCCGCCGTGACCGAACGCACCTTCTCGCCGCACGAGGGGTTCGTGCTCTCGCGCATCAACGGGCAATGGGACGTCAAATCGATCATGAAGATCTCGCCGATCCGCGAGCTCGAGGTCCTGATGATCTTCCAGCGGTTCCTGAAGGACGGCGTCATCCGCTGGAAGGCGAAGAAGTGAGGCCGCCCTGCCCCCGGCCATGAGGCCGGCCGCTGCCGCACCCGTTCCCGACCGGCGCGACCAGGCGTTCCGGGCCCTGCAGATCGCCGTCGTCGCGGCGACGGGGCTGCTCTTCGTCCTCGAGATCCCCTCGATCCCGCTGTCCCGGGGCCTCGAGATCGCCTTCTTCACGGGGCTCACGACGCTCGCCTTCCGGCTAAGGGTCCGGTACGCCGGGAACTTCCTGGGCCTGGAGGCCGCGGCCCTGGTGCCCGTGATCCTGCTGCTCGACTCACCCGGCTCGACGATGCTCATCTGCCTGACGGGCGACGTGCTGGCGAAGCTCTTGGGGCGCACCCGCCGCCTGACGCTCGCGACGGCCTTCGACCTCTCGCAGCTCGCCTTCTCGTACGGCGTCGCCGCGGTCTTCTTCCGTGCCCTGCACCACCCCTCCCCCGGCCCCTTCCCCACCGCCATCGCGGCCGCGGCCGCCCTGCTCGTCTTCTTCTTCGTGAACACGCTGCTCGTCTTCGCGTACCTGGAGCTCGGGCGGCTGGTCCCGTCCGAACGCCTCCTGGGAATGGGCCTCTTCCAGCTCGTCGCCCTGCTCCTGCTCGTTCCGATCGTCGTGCTCGAGATCCTGATCTACGCCCACTACGGCGTCGTGGGCCTGCTCCTGGCCTTCTTCCCCGTCGTGCTCGCCTCCTTCGTCCTCAAGGGTTTCTCGACGATGGAGGAGAAATACGCCCGGGTCGCGCGGGAGAACCGCGAGCTCGACGTCATGCGCGAGATCTCCAACATCTTTTCCCTCGGCGCGCGCCCGGATCGGTACCGGCGCGCCTTCGAAGCGCTCCGCCGCCTGCTGCCCGTCGAAGCCATGGCCTTCGCCGAGTGGGTCGAGGACACCGGCGAGGACATGGAGATTCACCTGGAGGGATCGGCCACGGCGGGGCGGACGGAGATCCGCGAGTGGATCCGGAGCCGCCGCCTCCACGAGACCCTCGACGCGACCTCCGAGATCGTCTGGGCACGCACGGGCGACCGGCGCGAAGTACGCCTCTCCCCCGGGACGCGCCACCAGCTGATCGCGCGGCTCTCGACGTACGAGCTCAACACGGGCCTCCTCATCCTGGAGAGCTCGTTTTCGGCCCTCCAGTCGAGCGCCGCCATCGGGTCGCTCACGGCCCTGGCGGGGCAGATCGCCCTCGTCCTGCAGGACCGCGCGATCCGCGCGCAGGTGCAGGAGCTCTCGGGACGCAACCGCGACCGCGCCGAGACGCTCCACCAGATCCTCGAGGTTTCCAACGAGGTCAAGAAGCACTCTGAACCCGGACGCCGTCTTCCAGTCGATCGTCGCGGCCGTTGCGCGCAGCCTCGGCTTCGACGCGGTGCTCCTCTCGCTCTACGACGCGGAGAAGGACCTCTTCGTCCGCCGGTCGCAGTACGGCCTCGATCAACGCTGGGCGGAGATCCAGGGACAGGAGGTCCCCGCGGCGGAGATCACCCGGCACTGGACCGACCGCAACCGCGTCTCGAAGTCCTACTACGTGCGCGACCGGACCTCCGACGATCTCGGCCGCTACGACGTCGTGACCACGACGCTGCGGCGGCGCACGGCCAACGGGTGGCGAGCCTACGACATGCTCTTCATCCCGCTCCTCTCGGGAGAGAGCCTGGTCGGCTGCCTGTCCGTCGACGAGCCGCGCAACGGGCAGGCGCCGACGCTGGAGACCGTGCAGGCCCTGGAGATCTTCGCCAACCAAGCCGTCACCGCAATCGAGAACGCCCGCCGCTACAGCGACGCCCGCGAGCAGAGCATCCGCGACGGCCTGACCGGCGCCTACAACCACCGCCACTTCCAGGAGTCGCTCCAGCGCGAGGTGGGGCGCGCCGAGCGGCAGGGGCGCACGCTCTCGGTCCTGCTCCTCGACATCGACGACTTCAAGGCGGTCAACGACCGGTACGGCCATCCGGTCGGCGACGCGATCCTCGAGCGCATCGTGGCGGAGATCCGGAGCGAAGTCCGCGGCGACATGGACCTGGTGGCGCGCTACGGCGGCGAAGAGTTCGCCGTCATCCTTCCCGAGACGCCGATCGAAGTGGCGGCCGAGGTCGCCGAACGGATCCGGCGGAGGATCGACGAGCGGCTCTTCCGGCCCCCCGAGGCCGAGGACGTCATCCGCGTGACCGTGTCGATCGGCCTTGCCGCCTACCCCAACGACGCGTCCAACAAGAAGGAGCTCATCGAGCGCGCCGACGCCGCCCTCTACCGCGCCAAGCGGGGCGGGAAGAATGCCGTCGTCGCCACCTCCGAGCCGCGCCCCGAGCAGATGCCCCCGCTGCCCCACTGAGGCTCGCCCGGGTCATCGGCCGGTCACGCGCGTAACTTCCCCGCCATTCCGGCGTACCACAGGACATGAGAATCGCGGCTGGGACCCTGCTCGCCTTCGCCCTGTCTCTGACACCCTCGGAGGCCTTCGCACGAACCGCGAAGGAAAAGTCTCAGAGTCGAGACTCCTACGTCCTCTCCCGCGGCCACTCGATGAGCGCCAACGGGTCGATCGAGGAGCTGGAGGTCCTCCGGAAACTCTACGCCGGCGACTTCCTCTGGGCCCGCCGGTCGGGCTCCGCGTACGTGATCCGCGACCCCCGGTTGCTCGAGGAGGCTGCCGCGCTCTTCGACGGGCTCCGTGCGCTCGACCCCGAACAGACCGCCCTCGAGCGCCGGCAGGAACAGCTCGGACGCGAGGAGGAGCGGCTCGACCTCGAGCAGGAGAGGCTCGAAATCGACTCCGACCGCCTCTCGGACGAAGAGGCCGACGTCTCCGCCGGAGTGGGTCCCGTACCCTGCGATCGAGGAGCAGCAGCGCGATATCGAGGCCCGGCAGGGCGGAGCTCGACGCGCGCCAGCGCGAGATCGACGCCATCGAGCAGGACCTCGACCGGCGCGGCGAGCAACTCGAGCAGCAGGCCGAAGCGGCGCTCTGGAAACTCATCGACCGCTCGATCCGCGACGGCTCGGCTGCTGCCGTCCCTCGCTGAGGATCAGCGCCGGGAAGCGGCAGGGGAAGCCGCCTCGAAAAAGCGCAATGGCCACTGCGCCGCCTCGCCGGCGTAGTCGACCCCGACGCGTGGAGATGCCGCTATCCGCGGCCTCCTTCCCCGCCGCCGGAGGATCCGGATCGGGCCGCCGTCCAGCAGGTCCCGGCCACTGTCGCGCGTCGTGATCCCGAGCGCCGCGCAGAGCTTCGCCGGGCCGGAGAGCAACCGCAGCGGCGCGCCCTCGGGCGCCTCCCCCGCCCGGAGCAGCACGGCCTCGGGAAGCCCCGCGCGGCGCGTCACGACGTTGGCGCAGTGGTGCATGCCGTACACGAAGTAGACGTAAAGGTGCCCGCCGTCCGCGTACATCGGCTCGACGCGGGGGGTGCGCCGGCCGCCCCAGGAATGCGCGGCGCGATCCCGCGGCCCGAGGTACGCCTCCGTCTCGACGATCCTCGTCCCGTACCAGAGCCCGCGGTAGCGCCGGGCGATCCACGCTCCGATCAGATCCCGGGCAACGGTTTCGGTCCGGCGCCGAAAAAATTCGCGGTCCGCAGCCGGAAGCGCCAGGACTTCCGCGTCGAGACGCAGCCGGCGGTCGGGGTGGACGCTTCCCATCAACGGGTCGGCGAGGCGCCGTGGTCCCGCGCCCCGAGGCAACGCTCGAGCTCATCGGCGAGGAGCCGCACGTTCCTCGACAGGCCCATGGTGTGGCTGCCCGGAATGACGTGAAGCTCGACCTCGCCCGCGACTTTCCGCCAGGCTTCGGCCGCCCGCTGAGGCGTTTCCCTGTCCTCACTCGGCCACAGGAGGGTCACGCGGCCGGAGTAGGGGCGGGGGAAGTACTCGCGGTCGATTTGGAGATAGGCATCGCGAAGCGACGGACCGGGACCGGAGTGCGCCGGATCGTGCTCGGCGCTTCGTCCCTGCCCCCGACCGTCTGCCCTTCGCCGCCCCAGAACGACCGCGAGGTTTCGCGGGATCTTCCTGGCCTTTCGGCCCAGATAGATCGCACGCTTCCACGGCGGGATCCGGTCGAGGGTGAGGGACAGGGCGCGCAACAGCGCGAACGATTCGGATCTCTTCTCGGGGCTCTGTCCGAGCAGGCCTCCCAGGGAGTCGACGGAGCGCCAGAGGGGCCGGAAACGAAGGTTCGCCGCCGACGCTCCGAACAGGACGAGCAGTTCGACGGACTGCCCCGAGGCCTCCAGCCGGCGAGCCATTTCGTAAGCGACGAGTCCCCCGTTACACGTTCCACCGAGCCGGTATGGGCCGTTGGGAAGAAGCTCGCGCAACGCGCGAAGGTGGACCTCGGCCATCTCTCCGTACGTCGGCGGGATCCGGGACCCATCCAACCCGCACGGCGCGATGACGTAGAGCGGCTGCTCCGGCGGAAGGTGGCGCGCCAGGCTGACGCAGTAGAACCCGCCGCTCAGGTAGTCCCCGTGGAGGTACACCAGGGGCCGCCGCGTCCCGCTGGCCCTCAGCGCAACGATTGGACCTCGCAGGTGCTGTCCATGCCCAACGATGCTATCGGCCAGGGCTTCGACCGTCGATGCCTCAAGCAGTACCGACGGGGGGATCTCGGCTTCGAACACCCGCCGGATCTCGACGAGAAGCCGCATGGCCAGCAGGGAATTGCCGCCGAGCTCGAAGAAATCATCGCGGGAACCGACGGGACGGACCTCGAGAAGCCCCTCCCAGATCTCGGCGAGGCGCACCTGGACCGGCGTCGCCGCGGGGGCGTATGGCGAATCGAGGTCGGGACGATCGCCGCGCGGGGGCGGAAGCGCGCTCCGATCGATCTTGCCGGCGGCGTTGCGCGGCAGCGCCTGCAGCGTGATCCAGATCGCGGGAATCATCGAGGCCGGCACCGCCGCGGCCATGCGCTGCCGCAATTGACTGACCGTCGGTCCGGGATTCTCCGCCGGGACGACGTAGGCCACCAGCCGCACGTCGCCCTCCCGGTCTCTCGTGGCGATCACCGCGACATCCCGTATGCAGGGCAGGTCGAGGATCGCGCATTCGACCTCGGCGGGCTCGACGGACTCCCCGCGTACTTTCACATCCGAGCCTTTCCGCCCGAGATGCCGCAGACAACCGCCGGCGTCCATCCAACCGAGGTCGCCGGTTCGATAGGTTCGGCGCCGCCCCGCCCGATGAACGTCCCCGAAACGCTCCCGCGTCAGGTCCGGGCGATTCTCGTAGCCGACCGCGAGATACTCGCTCGTGACGGCGATCTCCCCGACCTCGCCTTGCGCGGCGGGGCGCCCGTCGTCCCCGACGATGGTGACCGCCATCCCCTCGACGGCATTTCCGACGGGAAGCACGCTGTCGGAGATCTCCGTGTCGCCCCGCGCGAAGTACTGGCTCACCAGGCCGGTCTCCGTCGTGCCAAGACCGTTGACCAGGACACACTGGCGTCCAAAGTGTTTCCGGAAGAGGGCGACGTCGGACCGGGCGGCCTGATCGCCCTCCAACCGGACCACGCGAATGTCCGGAAAGACGCGATCGCCGAAGAGAAAGCTGCGGAAGATCGTCGGCACCGAATGGTAGATCGTGACGCGCTCGCGCGCGAGCCACTGCGGCAAGTCGTCGCCCGAGCCCGTGTGCAGGTCGAAGGGACACACGCAGGCGCCGTTCAACAGAGCGGCGAACAGGCTCGAGACCGAGCCGCTGAAGCTCGGCGACTGCAGGAGGCTCAGACGGTCATCCGGGCCGATCCTCAGAGTGTTCGTGTACCGCAGGATGTTGTGGAGCACGTTGCGATGGCAGTCGACGACGCTCTTGGGCGCGCCGGTGGAGCCGGAGGTCTGGAAGCGGTAGGCCAGCGCGTCGGGTGAGATCTCGAGCCCGAGGTCATCCTCCGCGAGGGACGGATCGATCCGGTCGACGTTCACCACCTCGCTGCCCGGAGGAGCGACGCTGGCGGCCAGGTCCCCGGGCGCGGATGCGGTCAACAGGAGCGGTGGGCGGCAGGCGGCGAGCGTCGCCCGGAGGCTCGGCCGGGGACGGCGCACATCGAGGCCGAAGTAGAACTTCCCCGTCTTGAGAACGGCAAGGATGGCGGCAATCAGGTCCGCGCCCTGGCCGATCAGCAGCGCCACCCCTTCCGGTGAGGAACCGCGACGCGAAAGGATGGCGCGCGCGATGCGGTTCGATCGTCGGTTCAGTTCCTCGTAGCACGTCGCCCGTCCGCCCGCGCTGACGGCCGGGCGACGCCCGTGCTGTCTCGCCTGGGCTTCGAACCGGCGGCTGATCGACTGCTCGATCTCGCTGGCGGCAAACGGGACAAACGGGACGCCGGCAAGCGGAGGCTGGCCGGATTCGATCCCCTCCTGCGCGATCGGCTCGGAGGCCGTCGTCGACAGGCTCCTAGACAACATGCTCTATCATCCCCTGTTCGAGCCGTCGCGGACAACGCCCGGGACGTCCTCCCATTCTTGTCGGGCCCGTCCGGGCCGCATGCGATACTGAAACACAGAGTGGCGCCACCCTCGGGTGGACGCGCTCCGATCAATTTCTGGAAAGGCGGCGGGCACGCATGAATATCCTCGTGACCGGGGGGGCCGGCTTCATCGGCTCTCGAATGGCGGCAAGGCACCTGGCCGACGGGCATCGGGTCGTCGTCGTGGACAATCTCTCCACGGGCTCGCGAGAAAAGGTTCCCGAAGGCGCCCGTCTCGTGGAGGCCGACGTGGCCGAGGCGGACCTGGAACCGCTCCTGCGGTCTGAGAAGATCGATCTCGTTTCCCACCACGCCGCGCAGATCGACGTGCGCCATAGCGTCTCGGATCCCGTCTTCGACGCGCGCTCCAACATCCTCGGATCCCTGAAGCTCTTCGAAGCCTGCCGCCGCGCGGGTGTGCGCCGCGTCGTCTTCGCCTCGACGGGAGGCGCCCTCTACGGCGAACCGGAAGGCGGACGCCCGTCGCCCGAGTCGCACCCGACCAACCCCATCTCCCCCTACGGCTGCGCCAAGCTCTCGATCGAGAAGTACCTGCACTTCTACCGCGTGGTCCACGGCTTCCAGACCATCGTCTTCCGCTACGCCAACGTCTACGGCCCCTACCAGAGCGGCACGGGCGAGGCCGGGGTCGTCGCGATCTTTGCGCAGGCCATGCTCGGGCGCCGGGCGCTCAAGATCAATGGCCCGGGCGACCAGACCCGCGACTACGTCTTCGTCGGCGATCTGACGCGCGCCGCCGCGGCCGCGGTCCAGACCGACCGGAGCGGCACGTGGAATCTGGGAACGGGGATCGAGACTTCGGTCAATCGTCTCTTCGAGCTGCTCGCCGCGGAGTTCGGCTACAAGGAGGCCGCGCCGCACGGCC
This sequence comes from uncultured Acidobacteriota bacterium, assembly GCA_963725095.1. Lineage (GTDB taxonomy): Bacteria > Acidobacteriota > Thermoanaerobaculia > UBA5066 > Gp7-AA6 > DATBFU01. The sequence goes on along the minus strand of CAVRXJ010000025.1, from coordinate 189,614 downwards.
CACCCAACGCCGGCGAGCAGGAGCGCAGCGTCCTCGACGGATCGGCCATCCGGCGCGACTTTTCACTTCTGGCCTGGACACCGCTCGCGGACGGACTCAAGATCACCGCCGAGTACTTCCGCAAGCAGGTTCAACCGCCCGGGCATAGACTCCCGCGGCAGATGCCCCTTGCCTCGGGTACCCGCCTCGGGCCCTACGAGATTCTCGCGCCCCTCGGAGCGGGCGGGATGGGAGAGGTCTATCGGGCCAAGGACCCGCGCCTGGGTAGAGACGTCGCGATCAAGGTTCTGCCGGCCTCCTTCTCGAACGACGCCGGATCGCCTGAAGCGCTTCGAGCAGGAGGCGCCGGGCAGCAGGGCTTGCTCGACCGTCCCAACATCACGATCGTCTACGACATCGGAGCGAACGCGGACGACGGCGCCCCGTACGTCGTCCAGGAGCTGCTCGAGGGCGAGACGCTGCGGGCGGAGCTTGCCGGAGGCCGCTTCTCGCCGCGCAAGGCGATCGACTATCGCGATGCAGATCGCGCAGGGACTCGCCGCCGCGCACGAAAAAGGCATCGTCCACCGGGACCTGAAGCCCGAAAACCTCTTCGTGACCGAATGAGGGCCGCGTCAAGATCCTGGACTTCGGTCTCGCCAAGCTCACGCAAGCGGAGGGCTCGGCCTCGAGCGCCACGAACCTGCCCGACCGAGACGCGGGGCACCGAGCCGGGCGTCGTCATGGGCACGCTCGGCTACATGTCGCCCGAGCAGGTCAAGGGCTGCGGCCCGGCAGTCCCGAGTGGACGCCCCCTCGAACCTGCCGAGCCTCGGGCTCTTCGCCGTCTCCCGCTCCGGCGAGCTCGCGGTCTCGATCCTCCCATCGCAGGGCCGCCCCGGCGAGCCGAGACGGCACTCTCGCGCGCGTGCCCGCTCGCCGGAGGCTCCCCGAGAGACATCCTCAACGACGTCGACGAGCGCCGACTGGGCTCCCGACGGCGCGAGCCTGGCGGTGGCGCACCGGGTTAACGGGCAAGGTGCGGCTGGAGTATCCGATCGGAAAAGTCCTCTACGAATCCTCGGACAGGGTCGAATCTCCGCGGATCTCTCCCCGCGGGGATCGGGTCGCATTCGTGGACCATCCGCGTCCAGGCGCGAGACGCTGGGCTCCGTATGGTCGTCGATCAGTCGGGCCGTGCGCGACCGCTCTCCACGGGACTGGTTCGATGTCGAGTCGCTCGCCTGGTCGCCGGATGGCGCGCGAAATCTGGTTCTCGGCCTCGCGAACGGGCGCCCGTGCTGAGCCTCTGGGCCGTGACGTCGTCGGGCCGGCTGCGACCGCTCGCCGAGACGCCCGGATCGAGCCTGATTCAGCGACGTTTCACCGGCGGCGGACGGGTGCTGCTCAACCACGGAATCCTGGCGCGCGTTCATATCGGGCGTCCCGCGCCGGCGAATCGGCGGAGCGGGACTTCACGTGGCTCGACTTCTCCTGGCCGACCGACCTCTCGGACGACGGGAAGACGCTTCTCTTCCAGGAGTGGGGCGAAGGGGGCAGGGCACGAAGGGAGGCGTGTATCTGCGGCGGATGGACGGCTCGCCGCCGCTGCGCCTGCGGGGAGGGTTTCGCGCTCGTCGCTCTCTCCCGATGGCCAGTGGGTCATCAGCCGCCTCTACACCAGCCCTCCGCGCCTGGTTCTGCTCCCGACCGGGGCGGGAGAGGCGAAGCCCATTCCCACCGAGGGAATCCTGGTGCAGGCATCCGACGTGGTTCCCGGACGGGAAGCGCATCCTCCTGCTCGGCGAGCGCGCCGGACCGCAAGCTCTGCCTACTACGCGCTCGACATCCGAGGCGGCGCGGCTCGGCCCGATCGCGCCGGCCGAGGGCGTCTCCTTCAGTCTCTGCGAGCCCGCATCTCTCCCGACGGCCGCCTGGCTTCCGCGAATCGACAAAGACGGACGAGCTCGTCCTGCTTCCGCTCGACGGGGGTCAGCCGCGCCCGGTCGCCGGCGCCGAGCCGGGCGAGATCCCATCCGCTGGACCGCGGACGGGCAGCTTCCTCTTCGTCGGCGAGGCGAGACGGAGCGCGACGGACCGATCTCGCGCGTCGATCCGATCACCGGGCGGCGCGAGGCCTGGAAGGAGTTCCGCACCTCGACCGACCCGGTCGGCCTGAGATACGTCGACGCACATTCCGTATCTCTCGGCTGACGGGAAGCTGGCGTGCTTCTGGGGATACCAAAGGTCTACCGACGAGCTCTACCTCGTCGAGGGGCTGAAGTGACGATCGCGGCCGGGAGCCGCCTCGGGCCCTACGAGATCCTGTCGCCGATCGGCGCCGGCGGGATGGGCGAGGTCTACAAGGCGCGCGACACGCGCCTCGACCGGACGGTGGCGGTCAAGGTCCTTCCCAGCACCTCTCGCAGGACGAGGAACTGCGTCAGCGGTTCGAGCGCGAGGCGAAGGCGATCTCCTCTCTCTCGCACCCTCACGTCTGCGCCCTCCACGACGTCGGGCGGGAAGGCGACGTCGACTACCTCGTCATGGAGTACCTGGAGGGCGAGACGCTCTCGGATCGGCTCACGCGGGGAGCGCTGCCGACCGAGCAGGTGCTGCGATTCGGCGCGGATCTGGCGGACGCCCTCGACTCGCGCACCGGCAGGGGCTCGTTCACCGGGACTTGAAGCCCGGCAACGTCATGCTGACGAAGTCCGGAGTGAAGGTCCTGGATTTCGGCCTGGCACGGGCTGCCGAGCCGATCCGAGGCGCTTCCGGGCTGACGTCCCTCCCCACGATGGCCGGCAACCTCACGCAGGAAGGGACGATCCTGGGAACCTTCCAATACATGGCGCCCGAGCAGCTCGAGGGCAGGCCCACCGACGCCCGGACCGACCTCTTCGCGCTCGGGGCCGTCCTGTACGAAATGGCGACGGGCAAGAAGGCCTTCTCGGGCCAGAGCCAGGCGAGCCTGATCGCGGCGATCCTCGAGAAGGAGCCCGCGCCCATCGCGTCCTTCCAGCCCCTGACGCCGCCGGGCCTCGACCGCGCGATCCGCACGAGCCTGGCCAAGGACCCGGAGGACCGCTGGCAGAACGCGCGCGACCTCGCCAACGAGCTGCGCTGGATCGCCCAGGCGGGATCCCAGGCCGGAACGCCTGCGCCGACGATCGCCCGACGCAAAACGCGTGAGCGCGTGTGGATGGGTGCGGCGTTGGCTCTGCTGGCTTCGACGGCCGCGCTTTCTGGCTCTGGCGCCACCCTTCCGTCGCCGAGGCTCCGGTCCTGCGCCTCTCCATCGCGCCGCCGGAGAAATCGAGCGTGATGGGCACGCTCGCGGTGTCTCCTGACGGCCGGCGCATCGCGTTCGTCGCGAAGGATGCCTCCGGAACCGCCCGCCTCTGGATCCGGCCGGTCGATACGCGCGTGGCGACGCCCATGGTCGGGACCGAAGGGGCAAGCCATCCCTTCTGGTCGCCCGACGGACGCTACATCGCGTTTGCTGCCGAAGGAAAGCTTCGCAAGGTCGCCCTCTCGGGGGCCGCGCCGCAAGCCCTCTGCGACATCACGGACTTTCGCGGCGGCGCGTGGGGCGAGAAAGGTGACGTCCTCTTCTCACCCGACGCCAGCGAAGGGCTCTATCGAGTTGCGGACACCGGCGGCCCGGTGACGCGGGTGACGTCGCTCGACCCCGCGCGCGAGGACTCGAGTCACCGCTGGCCCGCTTTCCTGCCCGGCGGCCGTCGCTTCCTGTTCTTCATTGTCGGGCAAGCCCAGGGCATCTACCTCGGCTCTCTCGACAGCAAGGAGCTGAAGCGTCTCGTCGACGCCGTGAGCGCACCGACGTTCGCCCCACCGTCGCACCTCCTGTACGTGAGCCGGAGCAGCCTCGTGGCGCAACCGATCGACCCGGAGCGCGGCGAAGTGTCTGGCGACCCGGTCGCCGTCGCGGAGGGCATCTGGAGGGATCCGTCGCTCTGGGGACTTACGGCTTATTCGGTCTCCGCGACCGGCCTGCTGGCCTATCGGCCGGGCTCCGGCGCGGAAATGCAGTTCACGTGGTTCGACCGGACCGGCAAGAATCTCGGCGGTACGGGACCCCTGGGGACCTTCTCCGAACCCAGCTTCTCACCCGACGAGAAAAAGGTAGCCGTCGCCCGCCTCGATCGCGACACCGGCAAGCAGGACATCTGGGTCTACGACCTGACTCGCGGGAATGCGGCACGCCTCTCGTTCTCCGCCACTTCGTCCTCGGGGCAGGCAGCCGTCTGGTCACCCGACGGGGCGAGCATCCTCTACTCGAGTCTTCGCGGCTCGGGATGGGGCATCTTCCGCCGCCCCGCCGCCGGTGGGGGCGCCGAGGAACCAGTGATGCCGCCTCAATCCGGCATCGAGATGTACCCGGATGACTTGTCTCGCGATGGTCGCCTCCTCATCTACGAGCGCGTCGACCCGAAGACGAAGTACGACCTCTGGGCCCTCGACCTGCAGTCGCGGAAGGCCCAGCCAATCCTCGTGACCGAGTTCAGCGAGACGCATTCACAGCTCTCGCCCGACGGCCAGTACCTCGCGTATGTCTCCGATGAAACGGGGCACGGGGAGGTCTACGTCCAGCGGTTCCCCGGTCCGGGCGGAAGGTGGCCTGTCTCGTCCGGCGGCGGCGATCAGCCCCGCTGGCGGAGCGACGGCAAGGAGCTTTTCTTCGTCGGACCGGGCCGGGCGCTCATGGCCGTCGACGTCAAGGTGGGTCCGTCGGGCTTCGAGGCGGGCATCCCGAAGAAGCTCTTCTCCACGGGCTTCCCTGAACCCTCGGGGATCGGCAACCGCAACAGCTACGTCGTGGCCGATCAGGGGCAGCGTTTTCTGGTCACCGTGAGCCTCGAGGAGGCCTCCAACATCGAGGTCGTCGTCAACTGGCCCGCGGTGCTCGAAGCCCCGGTAGGGCGCTTCAGGACGGCTTCACCGCCGGTGTCGAGCCGGTCGAGCGCCGCTCCTCGCCTCCCGGAGCCGGACCGCTGTGCCGCTTCAGCACGACGACCGTCCGGTCGTCTTCGGGCTCGCCGCCTCCGGCGTACTCGCTGACCTTCTTGATGAGCGCCCGCGAGATCTCGTCGCAGGGCAGGTCCCGCAGGTCCAGGAAGGCCTTGATCAGCCGGCCGACGCCGAACTCGGCGCCGTCGGAGCCGTGGGCCTCGATCATGCCGTCGGTGTAGAGCAGAAGGGCGTCGCCCGGCTCGAGGCGGCGGTAGCCCCGGCTGTACGTCGCGTTGGCTGTCGGGCCGAGCACGAGGCCGGTCTGGATGAGCGGCGTGACGCTCGAGCCGTGGAAGTGGATCGGGTGCGGGTGGCCCGCGTTGACGTACATGAGGTTGCCGTTGTCCTCGATCTCCCCGTAGAAGAGGGAGACGAAGCGCGTGGTCAACCGCGATTCGTGGATGATCCGGTTCAACCGCTCGACGGTGCGCGTGATCTTGAAGTCGCGCTCCACGGCCATGCGCAGGCCCGTGTAGACGTCGCGCACCTGCAGGGCCGCGGGCAGGCCGTGGCCCGACGCGTCGGCGATCGCAATGCCGAGGATCCGGTCCGAGACGGAGATGAAGTCGAAGTAGTCGCCCCCGACGAGCTCCGCCGGCGTCGTGAAGCCCGCGATCTCGAGCTCCCCCCGCCGCAGGGCGCGCTTGGGAAGGATCGACATCTGGATGTTGCGGGCTTCCTTCAGCGCCGAGACGTAGCGGTCCTGCTTCAGCTTCTGATCGACGGCGTGGCGCAGGATTCCCGAGGGCGGCGAGCAGGTCTTCCTCGGAGGCGCGCCGGATCGACCGAGAAGGACAGGACGAATTCGTCGTCGCCCACGGCGATCGCGGCGAACCGCTCGGCGCCCAGGCGCCGCTCGAGCTCGGCGTCGACGCCCGGCGCCGACAGATCCATGACGACCACGCCCTCGTCGACCACCCGCTCGATCGGGGGGTAGGCGTCGGGGATGAAGAGGCCCGGCGGCCACGGCGGGCACGCCGCCGAAGGTCCGGACGAGCTCGTACCCTCCCTCCCGGCGCTCGTAGAGGCGCCCTCCCCGCACGCCGAGCACGCCCTCGAACTGCTCGATGACCGTCGAAGCGGTCTGCGCGATCGTCGCGGACGGATCCGAGGTGCGCTCGATCGCCTCGATCGCCTTTTCCACCTTGCGGAAGAGCAGCTTGCCGGTCGTCGCGGATGACATGGAGCGCGTGATTCTATCTTGCCGGCCGCCGGACGCCGGGAGACGTAGACTGCGGCGATGGCCGCACCGATCCCCGCTTCCGGCGGCGCCGCGCGCGTCGTGATCATCGGCTCCGGGTTCGGCGGCCTCGCCGCCGCCCGCGGCCTGGCGCGCGCACCCGCCGCAGTCACCGTCGTGGACCGGCGCAATCACCACCTCTTTCAGCCGCTGCTCTACCAGGTCGCCACGGCGGCCCTCTCCCCCGGCGACATCGCCTACCCGATCCGCTCGATCCTGCGCCGCCAGGCAAACGTCCGCGTCCTGCTCGCCGAGGCGCAAGGCGATCGACGTCGCGGCTCGGCAGGTGATCCTGGGCGACGGGCGGCTCGACTACGACGCCCTGATCCTCGCGGCCGGGTCGCTCGACTCCTATTTCGGCCACGACGACTGGGCAGGATGGGCTCCCGGGCTTGAAGAACCTCGACGACGCCCTCGAGGTTCGGCGCCGGATCCTGCTCGCGTTCGAAAAGGCGGAGCGGGAGACCGACCCGGCGCGGCGCCGCGCCCTTCTGACCTTCGTGCTCGTGGGCGGCGGCCCGACGGGAGCCGAGCTCGCCGGCGCGATCGCCGAGATCTCACGCCACGTCCTCGCGTCCGACTTCCGGGCGATCGACCCGCGCGACGCGCGGATCGTCCTCGTGGAAGCGGGCCCGAGGATCCTGCCGACCTTCCCTCCGGAGCTGTCGCGCAAGGCGACGGAAGAGCTCCAGCGCCTCGGCGTCGAAGTCCGAACGGGCTCGCCGGTGACCCTCGTCGGGCCCGGTTTCGTGGAGTTTGCGGGCGCGCGCCTCGAGGCCGCGACCGTTCTCTGGAATGCCGGCGTGACGGGATCGCCGCTCTCCCGCGGCCTCGGCGTCCCCCTCGACCGGAGCGGGCGCGTTCTGGTCGAGCCGGACCTGTCGATCCCCGGCCATCCGGAGGTCTTCGTGATCGGCGATCTCGCGGCCTTCCTGCACCAGACCGGCAAGCCGCTGCCGGGCGTCGCCCAGGTCGCGATCCAGCAGGGTCGCCACGCGGCGTTGAACGTCGAGCGGCGGCTGAACGGCCAACCGACTCTCCCCTTCCGCTACCGGGATCTCGGCAACCTGGCGGTTCTCGGCCGCGACGCCGCCGTCGCCGACCTCGGCCGCATCCGCATGTCCGGCTTCCCCGCCTGGCTCTTCTGGTGCTTCGTCCACATCATGAACCTCGTCGGGCTTTCGCAACCGGCTGATCGTGTTCGTGGAGTGGGCCTGGGCGTATTTCAGCTTTCAGCGGGGAGCGCGGCTGATCACGGGGACGGTCACGGACGGAAAGCGGTAGGATCCCGTCAGGCTCTTCGGAGGTTCCCGATGACGTTCGATCGGTCCTGGATGACCTTCCTGTTCTGGACGCTCGGAATCGCAACCTGACCATCGGGAGGCTCGCCATGCCCGTCAGCCGCCGTGCCCTGCTTTCGGGGCTCACCGCGGGATTTGCCCTGCCGCTCTTCCGCGCCGACGCCGCGGCGCGCCTCCGCGACGCCTCGGGCGCCGCCGCCAGCCGGACCGCGGCGGAGCTCGCGACCGACGAGTCCTACTGGTCGCAGATCGCCGCAGGCGTTCGACACCGACCGCACGCTCGTCAACCTGAACAACGGCGGCTGCAGCCCCGCGCCGTCCCACGTCCTGGACGCGATGATCCGCGACCTGCGCTTCTCCAACGAGATTCCCGTGTACCACATGTGGACGGTGCTCGAGCCCCGCATCGAGTCGGTCCGACGCGGACCTGGCGGAGGAGTTCGGCTGCGACCCCGACGAGATCGCCATCACGCGAAACGCCTCCGAAGCGCTCGAGACGCTGATCCTCGGCATCGACCTCAAGGCCGGGCGACGAGGTCATCCTGACCAATCAGAACTACGGCCGCATGATCACGACCTGGGAGCAGCGCGCGCGGCGGGACGGCATCGTCGTCAAGCAGATCTCCTTTCCCGTTCCGCCGCCCTCGGCCGCCGACGTGCTGGACCGCTTCCGCCGGGCGATCACGCCCCGCACCCGCGTCATCGAGGTCACGCACATCACCAACCTGACCGGCCAGATCCTCCCCGTGCGCGACATCGTGCGCATGGCGCGCGAGCGCGAGCATCGAGGTCTTCGTCGACGGCGCCCATGCCTTCGCGCACTTTCCCTTCCAACGGGACGACCTCGAATGCGACTACTACGGCACGAGCCTCCACAAGTGGCTCTTCGCGCCGATCGGGACCGGGTTTCTCTACGTCCGCAAGGAGCAAGCAGAAGAAGATCTGGCCCCTGATGGCCGCGCCGGCCTCCATGGACGAGAACATCCGGAAGTACGAGGAGATCGGCACGCACCCGGCGGCCAACCACAACGCCATCGCCGTGGCCCTCGCCTTCCACCGCGGCATCGGCGTCGGACCGGAAGGCCGCGCGGCTGCGCCTCCTGCGGGACCGCTGGGCGAAATGCCTGCTCGCCGCCGATCCGCGCGTGAAGGTCCTGACGCCGTTGAACGACACCGACTCCTGCGGGATCGCGCTCGTGCACGTCGACGGCCTCGACACGGAGAAGCTCCAGGCCTGGCTCTGGGAGAAGAACCGGATCATGACGACGCCGATCGTGCACGCCGAGTTCAACGGGTTGCGCGTCACGCCCAATGTCTACACGACGCCCGACGAGATCGACCGGTTCTGCGACACCATGAAGGGAGCCCTCCGCACCGGCCTGTCCTGAGAGAGCCAGTTCCCGCCGTGCGGTCCGGACGGGGAACCCGCCGGGGCCTGGCGGTGTCCCTTAGACTGTTGCGGACGATCCCGTTGTCACGCGAAGAACCGCGGTCTGCCCCGAGGCTCCCGGATGGGCTCTCCGACGAGGAGCTGATGGCCCGCGCCCGGGGGGGCGAGACCGAGGCCTTCGGAGAGTTCGTGCGGCGCCACACGCCGGCCGTCCACCGCTGGATGGCGCGCTCGGTCGGCGTCCAGGACGCCGACGATCTGACGCAGGAGGTCTTCCTGAAGGCCTACCGCGGTCTCGACCGGTTCCGCGGCGAGGCGCCCGCCCGCGCCTGGCTCGCCTCGATCGCGGACAACGCCGTGAAGAACCGCTACCGTTCCCTCGGAAGGTTCCGGCGGATCTTCTCCCCCGCCGACCCCGAGGGCTCGGAGGCCTCCTCCTCCTCCGCCGATCCGGAGGAGAACGCCCGTGCCGGCGAGTCGGGCAGGTTCGTGGCCGAGGCGTTGAGGCAGATCCCGGCCGACTTCCGCATGCCCGTCATCCTGCGCGACCTGGAGGAGTGGAGCTACGAGGAGATCGCCGTTTCGCTCGGCCTGCCGGTCGGGACCGTCAAGTCCCGCATCGCGCGCGGGCGCGGCCAGCTCCGCGCGATCCTCCTCCCGCTCATTCGAAACTCGAGGTCTCTCCCATGAGCAGCCCGACGCACCCGGCCCGTTCGCTCGACTTTCTCTCCCGCCTCCACGACGGCGAGCTCTCCGCCAGCGAGCGCGCACACTTCGAGTCCCACCGCGCCCACTGCGCCGAATGCCGGCGGGCCGCCGCCGACTTCGAGGATGCGCTCGCCGTGTACCGGACCGCGGGGACTTCGCCCCCTCCCTCGGATCTCGCGGCGCGAATCCTGCGGCGCCTCGAGTCTTCCAATCGGCGCCGTTCGCCCTTCGGCGTCGTCTTCGGCATCGACCTGCGCTGGGCCGGGGCGTTTACGGCGGCCCTGATCGCGGTCATCTTCGGATACTCGGTGCTCGACCGCCGGGACAGCCTCGCGGCGAATCCCGATCTCCTTCGCGCAGCCGACACCCGGGGCTTCCGAGATCCTCCTCGACAAGGCCGAGGCGCCGCTCCCCGCGGCGACCGCCCAGGCGCCGGCGGCTCGGCACGACGCTAAGGCGGCGCCGCCGGCAGCCGTCCAGTCCGTTCCCGCGGAACCGGCCGCCGCCAACGAAGGTCGGGCCTCAAGCCCCGCCCCGGCGGCGCCGACGGATCCGATGGCGTCCGACCGCTTCGGCGCCGAATCCTCCCTTGGAAAGCAGTCCGCCTCCCGCGGCAAAGTCCTCCCGCGCCCTGGCACGGGCCAAGGAAGAGGATTCCCGCTGCGGCGCGCAACTCCCTTTCCAAGGGGCGGGCGGCCGGCCGCGCCGTCATCACGGCTCTCGACGGCGAAGGCGCAGCGCCCGCCCTCCTCAACGCGCCGGCGGTCACCTTCCAGCCCGGAGACTTTGGCTCGTACATCCTCGCCGTCGGCGCGGATGGCGTTCCGGTCGAGGTCGCCGCTCTGGATGAGGCCGGCAAGGAAAAGAAAGCCGATCTCGATCGATCCACGGCCGAGGCCCTCCGGAAGCTGCGGTTTCAGCCGGGAGCCGGGGCGCGCCGGCTGCTGGTCAGGGTCGAGCCGGAGCCGTGACGGCGGATCGCGCCCCGGCCGGCCGCACGGGGGTGGCGGCGCTGGCGGCTGCCTTGTTCGTCTTCGGTTTCGGACAGGAATTGTGGGCCAAGTACCTGCCCGAGTACCTTCGGCTCCTCGGAGCCTCTGCCATCACGGTCGGGCTCTTCGGGACGCTGCAGGACCTACTCGATGCCGCCTATGCCTATCCCGGCGGAGTCCTCTCCGATCGCGTGGGAAGCCGGCGGGCGCTTCTTCTCTCGGCCGCTGTCACGGCAGCGGGCATCGGGCTCTACGTTCTCTGGAGCTCGATCGCCGCCGTTTTCCTCGGCTTCCTGCTCGTGGCCGCATGGAAGTCCCTGGGCCTTCCCGCCACCTTCTCGCTCATCGCCGAGGAGCTGACAGGTCACCGCCGGATCTTCGGGTTTACCGCGCAATCGATCGTGAGACGCCTGCCGATGGCCCTCGCGCCGCCGCTCGGAGGCCTCCTGGTCGCGCGGTTCGGTATGGGTCGCGGCATGCACATGGGCTTTGCGGCCTCGTTCGCGCTTTCGATCCTCATGCTCCTCGGTCTCGGCCTGGCCTTTCGGCGGAGGCCGGCGCCTCCACAACCATCCGCGCCGCCTGCCGACCCGGATTCCGGCGCTCCGAAACGCACGCGGCTTCATCCAGATCTGCGACGCCTCCTCGTGGCCGACTGCCTGATTCGGCTGTGCGAGGGCCTTCCCGGCGTCTTTCTGGTGATCTGGGCCCTGGAGGTCGTGCGGATCTCCGCGCCGCAATTCGGCCTGCTGCAGTCCATCCTGATGACGACCGCGATTCTGTCCTACGGCCCGGCCGCGATGCTGGCCGGCCGCGCCGAAAAGAAGCGCTTCGTTCTTCTGACCTTCATCTTCTTCATGCTTTTCCCGCTCGCCGTCGTCCTCTCCCGCTCGTTCGCCGCCCTGGCCATCGCCTACGTGATCGGAGGCTTGAGGGAGATCGGCGAGCCGGCGCGCAAGGCGCTGATCGTCGATCTGGCCGACCCTGCGGCCCGAGGCAAGGCCGTCGGCCTCTACTATGCCGTTCGGGGATTTTCGGTGGCGGGCGCGGCGGCCATCGGCGGCGTCCTCTGGACGATCCGACCCGAGTGGACCTTCTACGCGGCCGCCGGCCTCGGTGCCGCGGGCACCGCCTGGGCCGCGGCTTTCCTCCCGGCGCATCCGCGGGTCGCGGCGTGACAGGTATGCTTTCGGCCATGAAGTGGGTGACGAGACGCCGCATTCGCGTCAACCGCGCGGCGACCGGCTGGCTGATCCGGCGTTTCCTCGACCCGAACGCGGAGATCCTCTTCGTCGAACCGGAAGAGGTGGCGCGGGTTCAGGAGGAGCAGCGGGCGATCGGCTTCGATGCTCCGGGCGCGCGTTACCCGCACGCGGACGACCGCGGCCGCTGCTCCTTCGAGCAGCTCGTGGAGGAGCGGCTCGCTGGCAACGCCGCCCTCGCGCGCCTGGCCGAGATCGTGCACGGAGCCGACTTCCCCGAGCACGTCGACCGCACGCGCGAGTCCGCCGGCGTCTGGGCCATCAGCCAGGGCTTCCCCGACGTCGGGAACGACGACGCGGACGTGCTCGAACGGGCTTCCTTTCTCTACGATGCGCTTTACGCCCATTTGCGGCAGAAAGCCGGAATGCCGGCCGGCGGGTAGACGAAACGTTCATGTTGCGTTCACCCGCGGCGCCGTAGTCTCCCTCCCGATCGAGCGTGCATGGAGCACGCGGCGAAAAGGAGACTACACATGAAGACCCTGTTTCGGTTGGCGGCCCTTGCGGTGATCTTCGCGATTCCGGCCGGCGTGTTTGCGCAGTCGGCCACTTCGTCCTCGAGCGCGACGCAGGCAAAGCCCGCGGCTCCGGCGGCGTCTGCGGCTCCGGCCGGTGACGCCAAGCCGGCGACGACGCATCACTCGAAGAAGCACACGACGAAGAAGCACACGAAGACGGCTCCCAAGACGACGGACGCCCCGGCGGCCGACGCCACGAAGCCCCAGTCCAAGAACTAGCTTCTTCCCTTCGGCTCTTGCGAGGCGTGCCCTCCCGGCACGCCTCTTTTTTTGAGTCCCCCGGCGGGCGGCTCGCGTGCGGTTATCATCCGCGGCGTGCCCAGACGGAACTCGCGGCTCCTCCGGGGGCTCTCGGCGCTCGTCGTCTGCCTCCTCCCGGCGGCACGCTCCCGTGCGGACGAGGTGTTCGAGACGCCCTCCGCCAACAGCACGCTCCACGCCGGAACCGAGGTGACGGTGCGCTGGTCCGGCTCCCGGGCGAAGGCGGAGGACGCCAGGGAGATGGAGCTGCTCCTCTCCACCGACGGCGGACAGACCTTCGCGGTGAGGGTCACGGCGGAGATCGAACCCGGGGCCTTCGAGGTGTCCTGGCGGGTCCCCTCCCTTCCGACGGCGCATGCCCGCCTCGCCTTGCGCGTGGGATCGGGGGACGAGGAATCCGAAACGATCATCCTGGTCAGCGAGGAGTTCGGGATCCAGGCCCAACCGGGCGAGCCGACCGAGGACTTCTTTCGGGTGGGCCCGGAGTGGCATACGCGCGACGCCCTGACGATCCGGGAGTCGGAGCTGCCTGCCCCCCGCTCGCTGACCTCGGAGCCGGAGATTTCCGGTGGCGCCGACCCCGAGCTTCCGATGACGCCGCCCCCGACCGAGCCGCTGCTCGAGCCGCCGCCTCCCTCACGGGAACCCGCGCCCTTCGGGCCCCCTGATCCTCCGCACCGGGCTCCGTCGTCCGGCAGCCCGGCGCGGCGCGTCCTCCTGCCGCTGCGCGAGTAGAGCCTCCCTCCTTTCGCGGTCCAGTCCCCACCGGAAGGGAAACTTGAAAGGGAGGTTCGCAATGCACTGGAGAGCTGTGCTCCGCGCAGCGGCTGTGAGCGCCGCCGCGCTTCTGGCGCGATCGCCGTTCGCGCTCGGGCAGTCGTCCACGCCGCCCACGCCCTCGCCCACCCCGACGGCGGCGGCCCAGGTATCGGAAGAAGTCGTCGTGTCGGCAACCAAGGGTCCGGAAGAGGCCATCGACGTCCCGGCCTCGGTCGCCGTCGTCACCGGAGACCAGCTTCGCCGCCAGGGGGCGAAGACGGTGGCCGACGCGCTGCAGAACGTCGTCGGCCTGGACACGGGCAACGGCTCGGACCAGGGGACGCTGCTCCCCAACATCGGGGTCTGGGGCGTCAAGGAGTTCGACGCGCTGCTCGTCATGGTCGACGGCGTGCCGGTCGGCGGGCCGTTCAATCCCTCGCTCTCGCAGATACCGGTCGAGGACGTCGACCGCATCGAGATCGCGGGCGGGCCGCAGGGAACCCTGTATGGCGTTTCGGCTTTCGCGGGGATGGTCCAGGTCTTCACGCGCCGCGGCGCGTCCGGCGGGGCCGCAACGGGCGGCGGCGGCTCCTTCTCGCAGGGCTTCGGGACCGTGAACTTCGGCCGCGACGTCGCTCCCGATCTGAACGTCTCGGTCTACGGCGCCATCGATCGGGGCCAGGGCTGGCAGGACCGCACCGACCACGTCAACGACCGCATCAGCGTCTCGGCGCGCAAGACCTGGGGGCAGACGACCCTGGACACGACGCTCGGCTACTTCCAGTACACGAACTTCTTCGGTTCACCCCTGCCCGTCGAAGACGGCCAGCCGATCCCCAACTTCTCCATCGACCGCAACTATGCGATCGGCGGTGCGCGCCTCGACCACCACGTCGTGTCGCTCACCTCGAACCTGACGATTCCGCTCTCGCCGTCGCTGCAGTTCCAGAACACCCTCGGATACGCGAGCGACAGCCAGACGATCATCCGCTCCTTCATCACCTCCGTCGACGGGCTCGAGGCCGAGGCCGAGGGATCGGCCCTGAAGCCCAACGAGACCTACGTCTACGATGACGCCCACCTGGTCAAGGAGTTCGAGGCGGCGGGCAAGCACCGGTTGATCGGCGGGGCGGCTCTGACCTGGGGTCACTCCAGCGGTTCGGGCATCGGCTTCGACTTCGAGGCGATCCTTCTGCCCGACCCGATCGTCCCCGACATCAACGACGTGCCCGTTGGCGACAACCGCTCCTTCGACGACCACCGGACGTTCGTCGGGATCTATGCGAACGACGAATGGACGCCCGTGCGGTGGCTGACCATCTCGGGCGGCTTGCGGCTCGACATCACATCCGAAACCCTCCATGCGCAGCAGCAGGAAGTGGGCGACCCGGACACCGACGTGGCCGACGACAGCAGCGACGAAACGCATGTCTCGGGTGGCGTCTCGGCCCTGGCGCGGCTGCTCCCGGCGCCGGTTGGCCCCCTCACGGCGGCGAATTTCTACGCCGGCTTTTCGAGCAATTTCAAGCCCGCCGCACCAAACCTCTCGGAGGCCGAGGCGGCGCGCATCCTGGACCCCGAGACCACGACGGCCGAGTCCGGCGGACTGAAGACGCTCTGGTTCGACGGCCAGCTCGGATTCGACGTGACGCTCTTTCACATGATCTTCAAGAACATGGTCGTCGGAATCCTGAGCCCCGACGGCGAGCCGATCCTGACCAACGCCGGCGAACAGCTCTTCCAGGGCACCGAGCTCGCGCTTCGTTGGATGCCGCCGCAGGTCCCGGGCCTGTCGCTCGCCGGCGGGTATGCGCATCACGACGCACGCTACGAGCACTTTTCCTTCATCACTCCGGACGGCGAGCTCCGGGTCGTCGACGGCAAACGCGTCGAGCTCGTGCCGCGCGATCTCTGGAACTTCCAGGTGAACTACGCTCCGCGCCTCGGGCCGGGGGCCTTCGTGGCGGTGCGGCACCAGAATCAAAGACCCCTCAACCGGCGCAACACCTTCTACACGCCGAGCTTCTTCGAGGAGGACGCCGGAGCGAGCTGGGGATTCTGCTGGGGCCAGATCGCCGTCGTGGGCCGCAATCTCGGCGACAGCCGCCACTACGTGACGGAGAGCGAGATCGGCGACTCCCAGTTCTACGTCGCCGGGCCGCGCCGGTTCACGGCGGAGCTTACCCTTCGGTTCTAGACGTTTGGGTCGCGCCCATCGGTCACTCGGTGGGCGCAGCCGCCCCTCGTTCTCCTCTCCTGCGAATCGGCGTCCCGGCCGCGGCGACGAGCGCCCGGTACTTCTTTTCGAGCGCCGAGAAGATCTCCGGGTCGTACCCGTCCTCTTTCCAACGGACGATCCCGTCCCGATCGACCAGGACGGTCGAAGGGACATCGGTCCGCTCGCTGTCGAAACGGTCTTCACGATCGAACACGAGCGGGTAGGTGAGGCGATGACGCTCCCGGAAACGCGCTACGGCGCTCTCCCGGTCATTCCCCATGGCAATGCCCACCACGATTCCTCGATGGTGCTTCACGGCTTCGGAGAGCTTCTGCAGATGCGGAGCCTCCGCATTGCACGGCATTCACGAGGAGTGAAAGAAGGCGATCCAGACGGCCTTGCCCCGAAGCTCTTCGAATGTCAGGCGCTCTCCGGCGAGCGTGCTCAGTCGGGCGGCCGGCAGCGGCTGGCCGACTCCCGGGATCAGGATTCTCGGCGGCGCCGACCGGTCTGCCCGGGCGGGGCCTCCCGCGGCCAGGCCGGCGGCGAGCAACGCGGCGGAGACCTGGCCGAGGCGCGAATGAAAGACTCGAACAGCCTTCATCTCAGGGCCCAACATCGTCCGGCATCTCCGAATTGCCCTCTCCGCCGTGAATGGTTCCAACGGCGGCTTCCCCGTCACGGGGCCCCGCTCCCGCGGGACGGAAAGGGGCGTGCGAAGAACTTCTGCGCTAGCCGCCGAAGCCGAGAGGGGGCGGAGTCGGCGCAGGAGAGGTCACCGGTGCCACCCTCTCCTTCATCGCCGACCAGAGCATTGCTCCGGCCGCGTAAGCCACCACGACGACCACGAGCCAGCGCAGGGCCGTCAGGGGGAGCGACTTGACAACGTAGGCGGCGACGAAGACCGCCGGGATCCCTCCCAGCGTCAGGCCGAGCGCCGGTCCGAGGCGGTAGCTGCCCTTTCGGATGAACCGGGCGCTGCCGACGGGCATCAGGAACGCGCAGGATCCCATCATGATGGGAAAAGCCGCCTTCGGGTCCATGCCGAGAAGGGCCACCAGGATCATGCAGGGCGCGTAGAGGCCGATGCCGAGGCTCATCAGCGCGCCCAGAACGAAATTCCCCACGAGGCCCGCCGCCAGAAGCGGCGGCGTCAGGCCGAGCGTGTTGCCCCCGGCCGGGAAGAGGCCGAGATTCGTCATCGCAAAGAAGAGCCCGGCGGCCAGCAGCGCGCACCCCATGCCGATCTGGACCTGCCGCCTCGGCAGGCCGGCCACGACACCGGCCCCCAGCCACGCGCCGAGCACGGAGGCGGCGATCATGCCGACGAGCGTCGGGATCTCGACCTTCACGACGGCGATGAAAATGAAGGCCTGCGTGATGGTCGGCAGCGTATGGCCGACGTTGAGCGTTCCGGGGATGAACTCGTCCGGCACGATCCGCCGCAGCTTGAAAACCGAGGTCGTCGGCGCGAACGACCCGATCCCGAGCGTGTCGAAGAAGTTCGCGACGGCCCCGATCGCCAGTTGCAGCGGCGTCGGACGGGACGGCCCGCCGCCCGTTGCCCGGCGAATGCTCCGGGCCCAGTACACGACGTAGCCCAGCGTCAGCAAGGCGAGGGCCGCGACGAGCGCCCGTCTGGCGTCGAGCATGCGCGGCCATCCTAGCGCACGGATGCCGGGGACCGCTGGGTTAGAGTTGCCCGCCATGAAGATCCGACGGATCGCCGCCTATCGCACGGAGCTGCCGATTCGGGAGGGCCGCTACAGCTGGTCCGGCGGCAAATCCGTCTCCGTCTTCGACAGCACGCTGGTCCGGGTCGAGACGGACGACGGCCGGATCGGCCACGGGGAAGTCTGCCCTCTGGGCCCGTTCTACCTGCCGGCCTACGCGGAAGGCGTCCGCGCGGGCCTCGCGGTGCTCGCTCCCGGCCTTCTCGGCGAGGATCCGCGGGAGCTCGAGAAGCTCAACCGGCGCATGGATGCCCTCCTGAAGGGCCATCCGTACGTCAAGTCCGGCGTCGACATCGCCTGCTGGGACATCCTCGGCCAGGCGGCCGGACTGCCGGTCGCGACACTCCTCGGCGGCCGCTACGGCGACGATTTCGTTCTCTACCGCGCCATCTCGCAGGAGGCGCCGGAAGAGATGGCGCGCAAGGTGTCGGGATACCGCGCCGAGGGCTACCGACGCTTTCAGCTGAAGGTCGGCGGCGATCCGGACGTCGACGTCGAGCGCATCCGTGCCGTGCGCGCGGCGCTCTCGCCCGGCGACATCCTCGTCGCCGACGCCAACACCGGCTGGCTGCCGCACCAGGCGGCCCGCGTCGTGCGCGCCGTGCGCGACGTCGACGTCTACATCGAGCAGCCGTGCCTCTCCTACGAAGAGTGCCTCTCCGTCCGCGAGCGCACCGACCACCCCTTCGTGCTCGACGAGACGATCGACGGCATCCCGATCCTGCTGCGCGCCGCCGCCGATCGCGCGATGGACGTCGTGAACATCAAGATCAGCAAGTTCGGCGGCCTGACCCGGGCGCGGCAGGCTCGGGACCTGTGCGTCTCCCTCGGCATCGCGATGACCATCGAGGATTCCTGGGGCGGCGACGTCACGACGGCGGCGATCGCGCACCTGGCGCACAGCACGCCGACCGACTTTCTCTTCACGGCGACCGACTTCAACAGCTACAACACGGTGAGCACGGCCGAGGGCGCTCCGCAGCGCCACAACGGCCGCATGGCCGCGTCGGGCGCCCCCGGTCTCGGCGTGACGCCGCGCCGGGAATTCCTCCAGAAGGCGGCCGTCGACGTCTCGTGAGCCCGCCGTGCTAAATTCAGCCCCGGCGAGGCCCCATCGTCTAGAGGTTAGGACACGGCTCTTTCAAGGCCGCGGCACGGGTTCGAGTCCCGTTGGGGCCACCAATTCCGGCGCTCCTCCCCGGATCCCCGCCCGCAGTAGGCGGATCCCCGCCCGCATAGGATGAGGCGCGCATGATTCTCGTCTCCTTCTGCTTCGCCTCGCTCTTCCCCCGATCCCGTCGCCGACGCCCACACCGGCCTGGAATCAGGAGCCGACCGCCTATCGGAAGGTTCCCCTCGGCCTGCCCTACGCCGAGATGGAGGGCCGCATCCTCCTGACGGGATGCAAGCCGAGCACCCGCGAGCACGAGCCCGGACTCCGGACCTGCGATGGCGAGGGCTTCCGGAGCAACGGCGTGGCGGTCCAGGACATGTTCATCTTCCAGGACGACGTCTTCGTGGGCGCCACGATGTCGTTTCCCGCCGAGGACTACGAGAAGCTGCGCGACGTTTTCGAGGTCAAGTACGGCGAACCGAGCCGGCTCGAAACGACGCGTGTGGCGACGTCCTCGGGGGCGCGGTTCGACAACGAAAAGTTGAACTGGGACGGCCGCAAGGCGAGCGTGTCGCTCGAGCGCTACGGCGATTCCCTGGCGATGGGATCGGCGTCGATCTTCCTGAACTCCTACGTGGAGGCGCGGGAAAAGGAGCGCCAGGAGCGCCTGAAGAAAGACGCGGACGTCTTCTGATCCGCGTTTGGGCGCTCAGAGCCCGAGCTTGAAGGTCTTGGACAGGAACGCCGCCATCTGGCCTCGCGTGACGACGTCTCCCGGACAATACTTCCCGCTGCCGCACCCGCCGGTCACGCCCTCCCGGGCGAGCTGCTCGATCCACCGCGCGAAGGAGTCCGACGTCGGAACGTCCGAGAACATCCCCGTCGCCGCCGGCGGCTGGTACGTCGCGCCGTGCTCCGTGCGCAGGAGCAGAACCGCCATCGAGCCCCGGGTGACGGAGCTGTCCGGGCAGTAGTTGCCGCTGCCGCACCCGCCGGTGATCCCCTTCCCGGAGAGATCTTCGATCCAGCCGGCGGCGAACGCCGCCGAGGGAACGTCGGTGAATGCGGTCCCGCTCGGAAGTGGCGGAACGTACGTGCTTCCGTACTTGCTCTTGAGCAGGAACACGGCCATCTGCGCGCGCGTCACGGCCTGACCCGGACAGTAGGTCCCCGTTCCGCAGCCGCCCGTGATGCCGTTGTGGAAGATCGTTTCGATCCCCTTGTAGAAGAGGTAAGACGTCGGGACGTCGCCGAAACTCTTGCCGACGTGAATCGGCCAGGTCTTGATGTCGCCGGTGCTCGGGGACTCCGTGAAGAACGCGTCCCAGTGCGCGGCCGGTCGCGCCGCCGGGACCGACAGCATCAGTCCGTAGCAGTTGTCGGTGGCGGCCTGGCAGTCGGAGGTCGCGCCGGCGTCGATCGCGCCGTAGCCGGCGCCCCCATCGACCGACGTGTACGTCGCGCCGGTGGGTCCGCCAAACCCCTGCGAGGCCCCCGTCACGACGAGCTCGCCGGAGCTGACGTTCTTCCAGGAGGGAACGGCCGCGACCTGCTCTCCCGGCTCGAGCAGCCCGTTGCCGTTGCCGGAGGCGCCGGGCGACGGATCGACGCGGATCTGCACGGGTTCGAGGTTGCCGCTCGAGACGTCCAGGGGCACGACCGCCGGCACGCCGGTTCCCGGGATCGAGACCAGGCCGAGGTCCGGCGGCCCGATCTGCAGGGCCGTCGAAAGGGAGAGCGGCGTTGGCGTCAGCGCCGCCGCTCCGTGGTCGAGCACCTGGAACGTGAGCACAGCGACGTGGACGAGGCCCGCGGGAACGAGGGAACTGGTCTGAGCCGCCGCCAGGGTGACGGCGCCGTTCGCGTTGGCGACGGCCGGATCCGTGAAGGCCGGGACCGGAGCGTAGCCGGCCGACGTTCCGCCGGAGGCCGCGTCGAATCGCAGGAGCGTCTTGTCGAAAGTGACCTTGACCTGATAGGCCCCGAGCACCGCCGGCGTCGTCCCCCCCGCGGGAGACTTCCCGGTCACGGCGGACAGATCGACGCGGAGGCGAACGTTCAGCGCCGTCCCGACGATTCCCGGCACCGGGCTCGCCACGAGCGTCACCTTCGCCGAGCCGCTGACGGGAGCACCCTGACCCGAGAGCGTCGCGGCCAGACCGGCCGAAGTGGCCAGAAAGAGAACAACGACCCGCGCCGCGCGTCCCACGGAGGCTGTGGGAAGAAACGACTGCCGGACCCGGCCGGCATTCGTTTCTGCCCGCCGCCTGAGCGACAGAAACAAGGGGCACCTCCAATGTTGATTCGAGCCGATGGTAGCTCTTTCGCAAGCGCTTGGGGGGCCTCTCCTAAGCCCTTCCGGTCAAAGGGCGAGACGCGGCACACTGGCCTCTTGGTCAGTGCGTCCGGAAAAAAGATCGCGGCGTCGCCCGCCGCCTCCCGCCAGAGAACCACGCAGCGTCGGCGTGCGCCGTCACCTCGTCGACGCCTCGCGGAGATTGCGGTCAATCGCTCGGCCCTCAGTTCGCCCGCGAACTTCGGAGCATCACCCTCAGGGCATGACGGCGCACCGCGACCGGCGCAGGATACCGCACGCGCCGATTGACGCGCGCGAACCCCTTCCCGGATAATCCGAAAACGGCCCCCTCGAGGGGCCGAAACTTTGCCCACGACCCTCAAGAACGTTCTCGTCGGGAAGCCGCGCGATCCCATGGACCCGCGGGTCTTCCACCACGTCACCCTCGTCGCCTTCCTCGCCTGGGTCGGCCTGGGCGCCGACGGACTGTCCTCTTCCGCGTACGGACCCGAAGAGGCTTTCAAGGCTCTGGGCTCCCACGCCTATCTCGCGGTCATCCTCGCCATGATGATCGCCGCGACGGTCCTGATCATCTCGGCCTGCTACAGCAAGGTGATCGAGCTCTTCCCGGGCGGGGGCGGCGGGTATCTCGTCGCGACCAAACTGCTGGGGCCGCGCTTCGGCGTCGTGTCGGGCTGCGCCCTGGTCGTCGACTACGTCCTGACGATCTCCACCTCGGCCGCCTCGGGCGTCGACCAGATCTTCAGCTTTCTGCCGCCCTCGTGGCACAAGTACCAGTTCGTCTCGAAGCTTGCGATCCTCGGCGTCCTGGTCCTGCTGAACTTGCGTGGGATCAAGGAGAGCGTCCAGATCCTCGTTCCGATCTTCCTGCTCTTCATCGCGACCCACTTCACGATGATCATCGCGGCCATCGTCGAACGCTTCTTTGCGATGAGCGGCGTCGTCGTCGGGGCCGTGCAGGAAGTGCGCTCGACGGTCACGACGCTCGGACTCGTGCCGACCCTCCTCATCATTCTCCGCGCCTACTCCCTCGGCGGCGGCGCCTACACGGGCATCGAAGCCGTGTCCAACGGTATCCCGATCATCCGCGAGCCACGGGTCCCCAACGCCAAACGGACGATGCTCTACATGGCGCTGTCGCTCGCGTTCACCGCCGGCGGCATCATGCTCGGCTACCTGCTGACAGGCTCGCGGCCCGTTCCGAACAAGGTCATGAACGCGGTGCTCGCGGAGAAGGTCTTCGGGACGTGGCACCTGGGCGGCATGGAGATCGGCGGCGTCGCCGTCGTCCTGACCCTCGTGTCGGCCGGATGCCTCCTCTTCGTGGCGGCCCAGACGGGGTTTCTGGACGGTCCGCGCATCCTGGGGAACATGGCGACCGACTCCTGGGTCCCCCACCGTTTCGCTCAGCTCTCGGACCGGCTCGTCACAGAGAACGGGATCTGGCTGATGGGGCTGGCGGCCTTCGCCACGCTTGTCTACACCCGAGGCTCGGTTTCGCAGCTTCTGGTCATGTACGCGATCAACGTGTTCGTCACGTTCTCGCTGACGCTGCTCGGCATGGTGCGCCACGAGTTCCAGACGCGCGGGACCAAAGGGTGGATCAAGAACCTCGCCCTCATGCTGGTCGGTTTCACCATGTGCATCTCGATCCTCGTCGTCACGGTCTACGAGAAGTTCGAGGAGGGCGGGTGGCTGACCGTGCTCGTCACCACCTCCCTCGTGGCACTGGCTTTTCTCGTGAAGCGCCACTACCTCCGGGTGCGCGAGCAGCTGCGCCGTCTCGACGACACCCTCTTGAACATCCCCGTGCGCCCGCACGACGAGCCGCAGACGCCCATCCCGCGGGACGAACCGGTCGCCGTCATGCTCGTGTCGGGCTTCTCGGGCATGGGCGTGCACACGATCCTGTCGGTGCAGAACCTCTTCCCGCGCCTCTACAAGAACTACCTCTTCCTCTCGGTCGGAGTCATCGATTCGTCCCACTTCAAGGGCGTGACGGAACTCGAAGCCCTGAAGAAGCAGACGATCGGGGACCTGCAGAAGTACGTCGAATTCGCGCACAGCCTCGGATTCCGGGCGGAAATGCGCTACGCCATCGGGCGCGAGGCCGTGGCCCAGGTGGTCGAGCTGTGCGAAAAGATCCGGGACGAGTTCCCCCGGTCGATCTTCTACCTCGGGCAGCTCGTCTTCGAAAACGACAAGTTTTACTACCGGATCCTGCACAACGAGACGGCTTTCGCCATTCAGCGGCGGCTTCAGTTTGGGGGATTGCAGGCGATCGTGCTGCCGATTCGAGTCCTCGAGAAGCGCAAGCGCCGGGCCTTCTCGAGAGCGTCGTAGAGCGCGGTCACGAGTTCTTTCCTCTCGATTGTTACAATCGGGACCGCTCCGGCTCCTGTCCGCCTGAGAGGAGGTCCCATGAGATTTCTCAGAGTCCGATTGGCCGTGGCGGTTCTCGCGCTCGCAGCCGCCACGGGCTGCAGCGATCGCAACGACATCACCGGATCAGGCGGTGCTCTCGGGCGCCTTTCGGTCGACGCGCCCGGCTCCGCAGTCTCCGGGCAGGTCTTCGGCGTCGAAGTGAGCGCATTGAATATCGGTATTGAAGGGATCCACAGCGGTTCCGTCCGCGTGAGCCTGGCGTCGCCACTCGTGGTCAACTCGGTCGATCCATCGCCGGGCACGAGCGCCACGTTCGCCAACGGAGCGTCGGGAGCCACGGTGACCTGGATCCTCAACACCCTGGACTCGAACACGAAGTCCGATCTCCGGATCAACGCGAGCGGCACGCTCCCGTCCGGTGAAACGGCGCGCACGGTGAGGGTCGAAGGGTCAATGACGGCCGAGGGGATCAATCCCGGGGACGCGGTCGCGTTCGACGACGTTCAATTGACGCGTTGAAGCCGCCCTCCGGCGTCGACCTCCGACGTGACGGGATACGACTACTCCGGCCGCAGGGCCCGCGTCATCAGCTTCTCGATCGCCTCCCGAGCCGGGACGTCCTCGTAGAGGACGCGCACGACGGCCTCGGCGATCGGCGCCTCGATCCCCGAGCGGGCGGCGAGCACCGGCACGGCCAGGCAGGTCCGCGCTCCCTCCGCGACTTCCGGCATCTCCACGAGGACGTCGGAGAGCTTTCGCCCGCGCCCGATCTCCTCGCCGACCTTCCGGTTTCGCGACTGCTGGCCGGTGCAGGTGAGCATCAGGTCGCCCACACCCGCCAGCCCGTGGACCGTGGCCGCCATGCCGCCCTGCGCCCGCACGAGGCGCTCCATCTCGGCGAGGCCGCGGGTCATGAGTGCCGCCAGCGTGTTGTGGCCGAAGCCTAGCCCCGACACGATGCCGGCGGCGATCGCGACGACGTTCTTCAGGGCCCCGCACAGCTCGACGCCGATCAGGTCGTCGGACGTGTAGAAGCGAAACTGCGGAGTGGAAAAGCGATACTGGAGCTCGAGGGCGAACCCGCCGGCCCCGCCGGCGATGACGGCTGCCGTCGGATCGCCGCGCGCCACGCCTTCCGCGAACGTCGGCCCCGACAGCGCCGCCACGACCGCGCCCGGATGCGCCTCGCAGGATCAGCTCCGACATCCGTTTTCCGGTCTCCGGCTCGATGCCCTTTCCCGTCGAAACGAACCGGTGGCGTCCGCCGGAGGCGGGTGTGGCGCCGAGAAGCGCCCGCATCGAGGCACACGGCACCGCGAGAACCAGTGTCTCGGAATAGGCGAAGGCCTCGTGCAGGTCGGCCGTGAGGCGGACCTCCGGAACGATCTCGATCCCCGCGAGGCGCCGGGGTGCCGCCGGTCGCGCGAGAGCGCCGCCATCGTCTCGCGGATCCCTCCCCCAGAGCAGCGGCTCGAGCCCCGCGCGCGCCAGGTGGACCGAGAGCGCCGTACCCCAGGACCCCGCGCCGAGGACCGACAGCTTCACTTGCTCCCCAGCCGGCGCTCCTCGCCCCGGACCAGGCGCTTCAGATTCTCGAAGTGCTTGGCCAGGATGAGAAGCGCCGCTCCCGCGGCGGCCACGACGACCGGCCGCGGGGCGTGGAACAGGGCGCCCGCCACTGCGGGCAGCAGGCACATCGCCACGACCGATCCGAGCGAGACGTAGCGGGTCGACGGCCACGATCGGCCACGAACACGGCGACGCAGACGAGTGTCGGCAGCGGTACCAGCGCCAGGAAGGCGCCCACGGCCGTCGCGACACCCTTGCCTCCGCGGAACCCGTAGAAGAGCGGAAAGACGTGGCCCGACGATCGCCGCGAGGCCGGCCGCCGCGGCGACGCGCGGATCGGCCGTGAAGAGGCGCGCGAGCAGAACGGCCGCCGCGCCCTTGCCGATGTCGGCGAGGGCCACGGCGATCGCGAGGCCCTTGCCGTGCGCGCGCAGAACGTTGGTGGCGCCCGCGTTGCCGGAGCCCTCCTGCCGGATGTCCTTTCCCGTGCGCTTTCGGACGAGCAGGACGGCGAACGAGATCGAACCGAGCACGTACCCGGCCAGAACGAGGAGCAGCGTTCGGGTGCTCACGCCGGCGCCCCTCCGGTCCGGGCGAGATCCCACTGGCCGATCGGCGTGTGTCGCGGCGCCTTCCGGCGCCAGCCGGCTCTCGTAGAGGACGCAGCAACGAACCGGCCAGAGCGGAAATGCCCAACCGCCGACCTCCTGGCGGAAGCGAGCGATCGCGTCGCCGGGCCACGGACGGCGCAGGCGGGCGAACGTCACGTGAGGCCGAAAGGGCCGGCGCTCCGGCGGCACGCCAAGCTCCTTCGCCGTGCGGTCCGCCTCCCGGGCGAGCTCGGACAGCGCCTCCGATCCGTCCTGCTCGAAACCGACGGCGAGAACGCGCGCCGGCCCGCGCGGCGGAAACACGGCGGCCCCCGCCGTCGCCAGCGCCGGGCACGCGAGCCTCGCCGCGGCGCGGCCGATCGCGGCGGCGAAGTCGGCCAGGCGATCCCGTGAGACGTCTCCGAGAAACTTCAGCGTCACGTGCCAGCTCTCCGGACGCGTCCAGGAGGCCTCCGGCAGATCCGGGGCGATGCGGGCGAGGAGCCGGCGGCCGCTCTCCGCCCAGCCCGCGTCGGGCGGGATCGCGAAAAAGGCCCGCGCGCGGCCGGGCTCACTCATGGGCGAGAGTTCCCGCGAGGCTGCGCCGGAGAAGCTCGAGGGCGAGCTGCGAAGCCGCCCGGCGGACGACGGCGCGGTCGCCTCCGAAGAAGCGCTTGCGGCGCGACCTCGAAGCCGTCCGGCCCGGCCACGGCGAGAAAGACGGTCCCGACCGGCTTCTCTTCCGATCCCGCCGCCGGGGCCCGCGATTCCCGTCACCGCCGCGGCCACGTCCGCCCCGAAGCGGTCCCGCGCCCCGCGCGCCATTTCGCGCGCGGCCTGCTCCGACACCGCGCCGTGAAGCCGCAGCGTCTCCGCCGAGACGTCGAGCAGGCGCTCCTTCGCGTCGTTGGCGTAGGAGACGACACTCCCCAGGAAGTAGTCGCTCGAACCCGCCACGTCGGTGACGAGGGAGGAGATCATCCCTCCCGTGCACGACTCCGCCAGCGCCAGCGTCTTCCCCTTCTCGCGCAGCAGGTCGCCCACGGCCGCGGCGAGCTCCTCCCCGTCCCGGCTGAAGACGCGCGGCCCGAGGACCTGCCGGAAGTCCCTCTCCATCTCGCCGAGGATCGCCTCCGCGCGCTCCGGCGTGTCCCGCACCGCGAGATGGAGCTGCACTTCGCCCGGCGAGGCGAGGATCGTCACCGGGTGCGCCTTCCACTTCTCGTACACCGGCGCGACGAGCTCCTCGACCGCGGACTCCCCGGTTCCGCCGATCCGGAGGACCCGGCGCCGGAGGGCCGTTCCGCGCGGCCCGCCGCGAGAGCTCCGGCAGGACGCTGTCTTCCATGATCTCCCGCATCTCCGAGGGGACCCCGGGCAGGATGACCACCTCGACACCGCGCCCCGACGCCCAGAACCCCGGGGCCGTTCCGCGGGGGTTCTCCAGAACGCGGGCTCCCACGAGAAAGTCGGCCTGCTTCTCGTTGACGGCCGGCATCCGCATCCCCCGCGCCTGGAAGCGCGCCCGGATCTGCGCGACGAAGGCGTCGTTGCGCTCGAGGGCGGCCGGAAGCCATTGACCCACGGCCGCGACGGTCACGTCGTCCGCCGTGGGCCCGAGGCCTCCGGTCGTGAAGATCAGGTCCGCCGCCCGCGCCGCCGCGTCGAGCTCCGCGCCAATCTGCGCGACGTCGTCTCCGACGATCGACTTGCGCACGACCGGGATCCCGACCTCCTCCAGCCGGGCCGTGATCCAGAGGGAGTTGGTGTCCGTGCGAAGCGGCGAGAGCATCTCGCTGCCGATCGCCACGATGGCGGCCTGAGACGGCCGGTCCGTCGATGCGCTCGCGGGCGGCGCTCACGGCCGCTCCGAGGGGGCCGGGCGTCCTTCTTCCTCCGAGAGCGCCGCCCATTCCTCGACCAGCCGATCGAGCTCCTCGCGGCGGGCCGCCTTTTCGCTCGCGATGCGGTGCGCCTCCACGGGGCCGAGCGTGAGCGCCTCCTCCCAGAGGCGCGCCTCGAGCGCTTCGATGTCCTTCTCGATCGAGGCGATCTTCTCCTCGAGCGACTTGATCTTCCGGCGGCGCCGGCCGGCTTCCTTGTCCTCCGGCGAATCCGACCGGCGGGCCGGGCGGCGGGCGGACGGCGGGCGCCTGTACGGGTTCGCCGGCGGATCCCGTCTCGACCACCGCCGCCGGCTCCGGCAGGGTGGAAAGCGCGGCCTCGACGGCGGCCGGCCGGTCGCGGCGGCGCGCCCTCGCCGCCGCGGTCTCCGAGTAGTTCCCGGGCATGAGCATCGCCCGCCCTCCCCGCAGATCGAGAACGCGGGTCGCCAGCCGGTCGATGAACGCCCGGTCGTGCGAGACGAAGACGATCGAGCCGGGAAAATCCTCGAGCGACTCCTCCAGCTCCTCGCGGGAGTCGAGGTCGAGATGATTGGTCGGCTCGTCGAGGAGGAGCAGGTTGTGCCGCTGCTTCATCACGACCGCGAGCGTCAGCCTCCCCTTCTCGCCGCCCGAGAGGCCCGCGATCGGCGCGAACACCTCGTCGCCGCGAAACGCGAAGCGGGCGAGGTACGAGCGCATCGCCTCCTCGGTCTCCGTCGGGTGCTGGTCCCAGACCGCATCGATCGCGCGGCGGGACGGGTCGAGATCCGAGAGCTCCTGGTCGTAGTAGCCGATCGACACGTCGTGCCCCGGCGCCACGCTGCCCGAGAGGGAGGGCAGACGGCCGGCGAGCGTCTTCAAGAGCGTCGTCTTGCCGGTGCCGTTCTCCCCCAGGATCGCCATGCGCTCGCCGCGCAGGAGCTCGAAGGACACGTCGCGCACGATCGGGGCCCCGGCGGCGTAGCCGGCGTTCAAGTGATTCGCCCGCAGGAACGTGCGCCCGCCCACGCGCGCGGCGTCGAATCGGAACGTCACGGAGGTCGTGTCCTCCGTCGGCCGCTCCAGCCGCTCGACCCGCTCGAGCTTTGTGCGGCGCCCCTTGGCCTGCCGCGAGTTCACGCCCGCGATGTTGCGCCGGATGTACTCCTTCTCCTTCTCGATGAACTCCTGCTGCTTCTCGAAGGCGCGCGTGGCCGTCAGGACGCGCTCGGCCTTCTGCCGCCGGTAGGAGGTGTAGCCTCCCGAATAGGCGGTCAGCCTCCCGTTCTCCAGGTCCACGATTTCCTCGGCCACGCGGTCCAGGAAGCGCCGGTCGTGGGTCACGACGAGGTAGGCGCGGCGCGACCGCGCGAGGTAGTCCTCCAGAAACTCGACCGCGTTGAAGTCGAGGTGGTTGGTGGGCTCGTCCAAGAGGAGCACGTCCGGGTTCGAGAGGATCGCGCGGGCCAGCATGGCCCGGTTCTTCTGGCCGCCCGAGAGCTCCGACAGGCTGCCGGCCGAAGTCGGCCTTGTCGAAGCCGAGTCCCGACAGCGCCTTGTCGACCTCGGCGACCATCTCGTAGCCGCCCTCGTTCTCGAAGCGGTGGGAGAGGGCGTCGTACTTGTCGTGGACCGCGGCGGAATCGTCACCCTCCGCCATGGCGTGCTCGAGCTGGCGGAGCTTCGCCTCGATCTCGTGGAGGTGCTCGAAGGCTCCCGCCACGTAGTCGTGGAGCGTCTCGGAGAGGTCGCTCGCGAGGGCCTGGTCGACGGTGTGGATCCGGATGCCACTCGCCTTCAGGAACTCGCCGGAGTCCGGTTCCTCCCGGCCGAGGGCGATGCGCAGGAGCGTCGTCTTCCCGGCGCCGTTGCGGCCCACCAGGCCCACCTTCTCTCCCGGGTTGTGCTGCCAGGTCACATCCCGCAGCACTTCCCGGGGTCCGTACGCCTTTCGGACGTGATCGAAGCGATAGAGCACGGAGGGGATTCTAGCGGGAACGGAAGGCGCTCCCGCGGGCCACCTGGCCGTGACCGCCGACTTCCGGTTGCGGTGAGCGGGTCCGCCCTCGCCTACAGCCTTTCGACGGCGAGCGGCGGCGGCGCCACCCGCTCGTCGCCGATCTCGAAGAGCGCGGCGAGCTCTCCCTCGATGCCCGCCCGCGGCGCCGGGCGCTCGCCCAGGCAGAGGATCGCCAGCGGCTCGCCCTCCTCGACGCGGTCGCCCACCGTCTTCTCGACGAGAAAGCCCGCGGCCGGATCGATCGTGTCTTCGCGGCGGCGCCGCCCGCACCCGATGTCGATCGAGAGGAAACCCATCCGCTCCGTCGCGATCGATCGCACGTAGCCCGCGCGTGGGGCGCGGGCGGCAACGGTTCGGGTCGGCTGCGGCAGGCGCGACGGATCCTCGACGACCCGCGGATCGCCCCCCTGCGCTTCGATGAGGCGCTCGAAGACGCGCAGTGCCCTGCCGGAGGCGATCGCGTCTTCGAGGCGCTGCCGCGCCGCCGCCTCGAGCAGGTCCGGGTCCGCGAATCCCAGCATCTCGACGCCGAGGAGCAGCGTCACGTCGCGCACGCGTCTTCGGGCCCTCTCCCCGCAGCACTTCGATCGCCTCCGCCACCTCGAGGGCGTTGCCGACGGCGCGCCCGAGGGGCCGGCTCATGTCCGTGATCCACCCCGAGGCCTGGCGCCCCGCCGCGCGCGTGGTGTCCACCAGCGACCGGCCGAGGGCCCGCGAGTCCTCGAGCGTCTTCATGAAGGCGCCGCCTCCCGTCTTGACGTCGAAGACGATGCCGGTCGTGCCGGAGGCGAGCTTCTTCGAAAGGATCGAGGCCGTGATCAGGGCCAGCGACTCCACCGTGGCGGTGACGTCCCGGAGGGCATAGAGGATCCGGTCGGCCGGAGCGACCGCGTCGGTCTGCGCGAAAAGGGCGGCTCCCACCTTGAGCAGGACCTCCCGCACGCGCGGCAGGTCCAGGTCCGTCCGAAAACCCGGGATCGCCGCGAGCTTGTCGAGGGTGCCTCCCGTGTGTCCGAGCCCGCGACCCGACATCATGCCGACGCGGGCGCCCGCCGCCGCCACGAGAGGCGCCAGCACGAGCGTGACGTTGTCCCCGACGCCGCCGGTCGAATGCTTGTCCACGACCGGCGCCAGGTCCGACAGGTCCCAGCACTCTCCCGAGTCGCGCATCGCCTCGGTCAGGGCCGCCGTCTCGGCCGTCGTGAACCCCTGGATGACCGCCGGCCATCAGGAACGCCGCGGCCTGGTAGTCCGGGACGGCGCCGGAGACGACGCCGTCGACCAGGTGCCGGATCTCTTCCGCGGTGAGCTCGTGCCCGTGCCGCTTCGCCCGGAGGATCTCGTAGACGGTTCTCACCGCGGCCTCGCCGGCGCCAGGGAGGCCGCGACCTTCCGGCGCCACTGCAGGGCGGCCGCCAGAATCGCCTTCTCGTCCAGGGTCGTCGGGCGCCCCGCCTCGAGCAGCCGCCGCCCGTCGACCCAGACGTCCGTCACGTCGGCCGCCTTGACCGTGTAGACCAGCGCCGAGTAGGGATCGTCGAACGGCTCGGTGTGCGGGTTGCGCCACGTCGACCGCGATCAGGTCCGCGCGCTTGCCCGGCTCGAGCGATCCGATCCGGTCGCCGAGCGCCGAGCGCCTGCGCGCCCGACCGCGTGGCGGCGACGACGAGGTCGCGCGCCGGCAGAACGGTCGGGTCCCCCGTCGCGACCTTGGCGAGCTTCCCGGCGAAGTCCATGGCCTCGGGCATCGAAAGGTCGTTGTTCGACCCCGCCGGACCGTCCGTGCCGAGCGTCCAGAGGAGCCCCTCTCCGGCCATCGCGGCCACCGGGGCGATTCCGGAGGACAAGCTTCATGTTCGACTCGGGGTTGTGCGAGACGGCGACACCGCGGCGCTTGAGGATGGCCCGATCCGCCGCGTCCACGGAGACGCAGTGCGCCGCGACGACGGGAACGCCGGCGGCGGGCCCGGTCCCGGCGAAGAAGCCGATCTCCTCCTCGTAGGCCACGGGGGACTTGCCCCACTTCGCCAGGGCGTCCTCGCGCTCCTTGGTCGTTTCGGAGAGGTGGGTCAGGATCGGGATGCCCTGCTTGACGGCGTAGTCCCGCGCGGCGAGCAGCGTCTCCCGCGAGCAGGTGTAGGAGGAGTGGGGCGCCGCGGCCGGCACGACGCGCGGGTGCCCCTTCCAGCGGCGGACGAACCCGTCCATGTACGCGATCGTCTCCGCCATGTCCTTGTGCGAGGGGACGGGAAAGTCGATCCACGTCTCCCCCAGCACGGCCCTCAGGCCCGCCTTGTCGACGGCGCGCGCGGCGTCCTCCTCGAAGTAGTACATGTCCGCGAAGGTCGTCGTCCCGCCGCGGATCATCTCCAGGGCCGCAAGCAGCGTGCCGTCGTACACGAAGCCCGGCGAAACGTTCTTCGCCTCGGCCGGAAAGATGTGGTCCTGGAGCCAGCGGTCCAGGGGCACGTCATCGGCGATTCCGCGCAGGAGCGTCATGGCGGCGTGCGTGTGGGTATTGACGAGACCCGGCAGGACGATCTTGCCGCGGGCATTCCATGTCGCGCGGGGGCTGAAACGGGCGGCGAGATCCGCCGATGGCCCGACGGCCAGGATCACCCCGTCCCGGATCGCCACGGCCCCCGGATCGAAGTACGAGAACTTCGCGTCGACGGTGACGACGCGGGCGTTGACGATGAGCAGATCCGCGGGCGGTTTCGCAGCGGGAGCGGCGGCGACCAGCGAGGAGCGCGAGCGGGAGCAGGGTCCGAATTCGGCGGCCGGGCCCCTGGCAACTCACGCGGCGCCTCAAAACTCGAACGGCTCCGGAAAGAGCTCGCGAAGCTCCATCCGCTTCGTCTTGCCGCCGACGGTCGCCATCACGACCGGGATGTCGCCGGTGAACTCCCAGAGGATCTGGCGGCAGGCGCCGCAGGGAGGCGTCGGCTCGTCGGCGTCGGTCACGACGGCGATCCCCCGAAAGCGCCGCACGCCCTCCGAGAGCGCCTTCCAGACGGCAACCCGCTCCGCGCACACCGTCAGGCCGTAGGTGGCGTTCTCGACGTTGCACCCGGTAAAGAGGGTCCCGTCCTCCGCCTCGAGCGCCGCGCCGACGGCAAAACCGCTGCGGTTGCAGACGGCGTTCTTTCGCACTCGTGTCGCCGCCTCGATCCAGGCCTTCTCTCCGGTCGCGCCCATCGCCATCATGCCTCCCGCGCGGCCGCGATGCGCGGCACGAGAGCCGTCAGGAGGGACTGGAAGCGTTTCCCGACCTTCTGCGTCACGGCCAGCACCTCCGCGTGGATGAGCGGCTTGGGAAGGATCCCCGCCGCCATGTTCGTGATCGTCGAGATGCCGAGGACCCGGACCCCCGCGTGCGAAAGCGCGATCGCCTCGGGCACCGTGGACATCCCGACGGCGTCCGCTCCCAGGCGCGCAAAAGCCCGGATCTCCGCCGGCGTTTCGTAGGAGGGCCCGTGGGTGCCCAGATAGACGCCCTCCTTCAGCGGGACCCGCAGGCGGCGCGCGGTCTCCTTCGCGAGCCGCCGGAGCCTCCGATCGTACACGGTGCTCATGTCCGGAAACCGGGGGCCGAGCGTCTCGTCGTTTTCGCCGATCGAGCGGATTGGTCCCGAAGAAGTTGATGTGATCGGACATCAGCATCAGGTCGCCGGGCCGAAGCGAGCGGCGCACGCCGCCGGCCGCGTTGGTCAGGATGACGGCGCGCACGCCCAGGCGAACGAGCAGGCGGGCCGGAAAGACCACGTCCGCCATCGACCGGCCTTCGTAGAAGTGAACGCGGCCCGAGAGAACGACCACCGGCGTCTCGCCGACGCGCCCGAGCACGAGCTCCCCCGCGTGGCCCACGACGCCGGACGGGGCGGGGAAATGCGGGATCTCGCCGTATGGCATCGCGCGCCGGTCCGCCAGCCCCTGCGCGAATGCGCCGAGCCCCGAGCCGAGCACGAGGCCGACGGCGGGCCTCGGCCCGCCCGCCTTGCCGAACCGCGGCAGCCGCTTCGTCGAGCGCGCGAGCAGGCGGAAGGCTTCACGTCTAGGACCCGTAGATGATGCCGGCGATCGCGGCCGTCATGAAGCTGACGAGCGAGCCCGCGAGCAGGGCGCGGAACCCGAGGCGCGCGAGGTCCGACTTGCGGGTCGGCGCCAGGCCGCCGATCCCGCCGATCTGGATTCCGATCGAAGAGAAATTCGCGAAACCGCAGAGGGCGAAGGTCGCGATGAGCTTTCCCTTCTCCGAGAGCTGGCCCGACCACGTCCTTCATCATCGAGAAGGCGAAGAACTCGTTGATCACAGTCTTGTTGGCGATGAGATTCCCGACGATCGCCGCGTCCTGCTTCGGAACGCCCAGGATGATCGCCAGGGGACTCGAGAACCCACCCGAAGACGGTCTGGAGCTGGAAGTTCGGCTGGCCGAAGAAGCCGCCGACCCAGCCGAGGAAGCCGTTCAACATCGCAATGAGGGCGACGAAGGCGATGAGCATCGCCGAGATGTTCAGGACCAGCGTCATCCCCTGCGAAGCGCCCGAGGCGGCCGCGTCGATGAAGTTGGCGCTCGTCTTCTCGACCTTCACGCGGACCGTGCCCATGGTGGCCGGCTCCTCGGTCTCCGGCCAGAGGATCTTGGCGATCATGAAGGTCCCGGGCGCCGCCATGACCGACGCCGTGATCAGGTACTTCAGCGGCGCGCCCATCGTCACGTAGGCCAGCATGACGGCGCCGGAAACGTGCGCCATGCCACCGGTCATCAGCGTCAGCAGCTCCGAGGTCGTCATGCGCGCGATGTAGGGCGCGATCATGACGGGCGCCTCGGTCTGACCGATGAAGACGTTGGCGGCCACGCAGAGCGACTCGGCACCGGAGACCTTCATGGTCCGCTGCATCACCCAGGCCATCCCCTGCACGATCCGCTGGATGATGCCGAAGTGGTAGAGGATCGAGAAAAACGCGCAGATGAAGATGATCAGCGGAAGAACCTTGAAGGCGAAGACGAAGCCGCCGATCGGCAGGCCCAACTTTTCGCCGAGCGCGTCCTGAGGGCCGGCCAGCCATCCGAAGAGGAAGGAAGATCCCTGGTCCGCGTATCCGATCGCCTTCGAGACGCCGTTGGAAAAGCTTTCCAGGGAGTTCTTTCCAGTCTCCCAGTACAGCACCAGGAACGCGAAGGCCAGCTGGAGCCCGAAGGCCCAGCCGACGGTGCGCCAGCGGATCGCGCGGCGGTTCTTCGAGAAGAGAAGCGCCACGGCGAGGATCACGGCCATGCCGACCAGGCCCATCCAGCGCATCGCTTCCTCCCGCTAGAAGCGCGCCGCGCGCGCTTCGAACTCGCGGCCGCGCCACGTCAGGCGCCGCCGAACGAACCGGTGATACAGGGAACGGACGAGCATCCCGGACCAGACTGCGGCCATTATAGGGTGCGTCACGGCGGGCCACCTGGGATCGGAGAGGTTCGACGGCCAGCACGATCCGGGCCGCGACGGCAGTGCCGTATCCCATCAGCGCCAGCACGAGGTCGTCGCCCGAGATCTTCAAGCCGAGAAGCGGCTGCCAGCAGGACGGCGCCCGGCAGCAGGGCGGCTGCGAGCGTCGCCAGGGTCACGGCGAAGAGGACGAGGCCCGTCGCGCCCGTGTACACGTAGGCGATGTTCTTGGTGAATCCGTCGAAGACCTGACGAAATCCGCGGTACATCCGAACGGCCACGCGATCCTCCGCGCGCACGACGCCGAAGGCGAACCCGGCGGCCTTCACCGCGTAACCCAGGCGCACGTCGTCCACGACGGAGTCCCGCAGAGCCGCGTGCCCTCCGATCGCCTCGTAGGCCGCGCGCCGGATGAGGTTCCCTGCGCCCCCTCCCGCCGCGATCCAGCGCGGCCGGCGCCGGTTGGCCAGAAAGGCCGGCGCCTGGAAGACGGCCATGAGCAGGTAGGGCATCAGCACGTTCTCCCAGAACCCGCGCATCTCGATGCGCGGGAGGAGCATGACGAAGTCGAGCCCCTTGCTCTGGACGTAGGCCATGGCCTCCGAGAGCGTGCGTCTGTCGTAGCGGACGTCGGCGTCGGCAAAGAGGATCCACTCTCCTTTCGCCGCGGCGGCCCCCTGCGACAGGGCGTGGGGCTTTCCGAGCCATCCCGCCGGAGGCTCGAGCCCGGCCAGGACCGAGAGCCGCGGATCCTGCCGCGCGAGGCGCTCGAGGATCCGGCCCGTCGCGTCCGTCGACCGATCCTCGACGACGACGATCTCGAGGCTCGGGTAGTCCTGCGCCAGGTGGGACCGCACGGCCGCCTCGACGTCCTGTTCCTCGTCGCGGGCCGGGATCACGACGGAGACGCTCGGGGAGGCGGTGGCGCCGCCGGGCTGGCTCGAGAGGCGGGGCATCAGGGCGAGGTTCAGCAGGACGAGGACGAGGCCGAGGACGCAGACGACGGCCGAAACGAGCGAGAGCCGCGTGCAGCATCCGGTCGGTCTCTAGCCGATGAGCATCGGCAGAACGCTCTGCCCGCGGGGCGCGGAATGCCGAGCCAGTCGCCGGCGGTCGCCGCGAGGTCGCAGAAGCCTCGCCGCACGCCGAGGTCCCGATCCGGACGGATCGCCGGCCCGGCGGCGATCAACGGGACGAACTCGCGGGTGTGGTCGGTCGAGGCGTCCGTCGTCTCGCAGCCGTGGTCGGCGGTCAGCAGGAAGAGATCCTCCGGACCGAGCGCGCCGAGCAGCTCCGGGATGGCGCCGTCGAGAGTCGCGAGCGCCTTCGCGAAGCCCGCCGGGTCGTTGCGGTGCCCGTACTTGCTGTCGAAGTCGACCAGGTTCGTGTAGACGCAGTCCCACTCGTGCGTGCGCGCGCGGTCGATCGTCGCGCGCAGCCCCTCCTCATCCGAGCCGGTATGAATCGATTCCGTGATGCCGCGGCCCGAGAAGATGTCCACGATTTTCCCGACGGCGAAGACGCGGCGATCCGCCCGCGACGAGGCGGTCGAGCCACGTTTCCCCGCTCGGTTCGACGGCAAAGTCGCGCCGATTGGCGGTCCTGCGAAAGCTCCCGGGCCGACCCGTGAAGGGCCTGGCGATCACGCGCCCGACCCGGTGCGGACCCGTCAACAGGCCTCGCGCGTACCGGCAGAGGTCCCAGAGCCTCTCCGGCGGCCA
Organism: uncultured Acidobacteriota bacterium; assembly: GCA_963725095.1. GTDB lineage: Bacteria > Acidobacteriota > Thermoanaerobaculia > UBA5066 > Gp7-AA6 > DATBFU01. The sequence goes on along the minus strand of CAVRXJ010000025.1, from coordinate 153,199 downwards.
GAGGTCTTCGTGCGCGGCGACCTGGAAGACCGAATCTCCCGACGTGTAGAGGATCGGCCTGCCGGTCGAGAGGTGCTCGGCTCCGAGCTCCTCCAGGATCACCGTGCCCGAAGCCGCCCGATTGCCGAGAACCTTCTTGCCCGCGCGGCGCTCGAAGGGCTCGACGACCTCGGCCGGGAATCCGTCGGGATAGAGGGGAAACGGACTCTCGACGACCAGGCCCATCATTTCCCAGTGGCCGGTGGTCGTGTCCTTCCCGGCCGAGAGCTCGGCCATCTTTCCGCGAGCCCCCGTCGGCCGCCCGATCCCCGCGAGGGACAGCAGGCCCAGCCGCTCGAGATTCGGCAGCGGCGCCGGATACCGCTCGAGGACGTGCCGCAGCGTGTCGGACCCCGCGTCACCGTACGCCTCGGCATCCGGCGCCGCCCCGACGCCCAGCCCGTCGCAGACCACGATGACGACACGACGAGGGGGTGGCATTTCGTGTCGGAGCTGCGGCGTGAATGTCTTGAAAACTTTCCTCGGAGCCGCCCAGGCAGACGGGACCGCGACGGTCAGGTCCTCGGGCGGCTCCGCTTCATTGACCGACTCCGCTTAATGACCGGGCGTCCGCCCGGTAGGGCGAGTTGGGATAGTCGTTGACGATCCGCTGGTAGGTCGCCTTGGCGTCCGCCGACGCCCCGCTCTGCTCGTAGATCTGCGCCATCGCGAACAGCAGCGCGTCTTTCGGGACCGTGGCCTCCGGCGCTTCGACGGCGCGTTTCAATCGCTCGATCGCCTCCGACGACTTGCCCTGCGAGGCGAGCAGCTTGGCCGCGTCGATCTGCGCCGCCGCGGCGATCTCCGCGCGGCTGTCGCGGGCCGCCCGCGAGAAAGTCTCGAGAGCCGCCGCGGGCTTCTCGGCGCGCGCGGCCAGGATCACGGAGGCCGCCCGGCCCGGCGCGGTCCCGCCGTGAGAGGCCGCGCGGCGAAAGTGCTCGTCGGCCGCCTGGTCCCTCGCCGGCCCCGTCGGATAGGTCTGGGTCGCCGCGGAGGCGCCCGGGTCGCTCGCGAGCGGCGCCTGCAGGGCCGCGAGACCGGCCGAAAGCTCCTTGCCGGCACTCGCTTCCCGGTATGCCTTCACCAGAAAGAAGCCGGCTGCGAGCACCGCCACTGCGACGGCCCCCGCCGACCGCCTTGCCCACGCCGCCCCGATGCGAGGTGACGTACTCGACCGTCCGGCCCACCGAGTCGGCCAGATCGTTTCGCTTCAAGTCCTTACGGGAGATCTTCTCGTTCATCCAGCCGATTATGTGCGACCCGGGAAACCGCGTCAATGCGAGCGCTATACTGAAAAATCGTGAGCGACGAGATCAAGATCACGGGGGAACCCTCCGCTTCGGGCCTGACGCTGCCGGTTTCTGGTCGATCGCCCCATCCTTCCCGACGCTTCCGCGTTCTTCGGCGACGCCAGAGAGGCGGGCAGGTACTCGCCGCTCGCGTCGGAGCTGCTCGCGGTGGCCGGCATCGCGTCGGTCCTCCTCTCCGAGAACCTCGTGACGGTCGAGGCCGCGCACGCGGTCGACTGGCCCGCCCTCGGCGTCGGCCACGTCATCCGGAAACACCTCCGCGGACGGCGCGCCGATCGTCGCACCGGCCTACTTCGACGACCCTTCCGTCCGAGGGCGACCTGCGATGGGCCATCGGGGATCTGCTCGAGCGCGAGATCAATCCCGCCGTCGCGCAGCACGGCGGGTGGGTCGAGCTGATCGACGTGAAGAAGAACAACGTCTACATCCGCCTCGGAGGCGGGTGTCAGGGCTGCGGAGCGGCCGACGTGACGTTGAAGCAGGGAATCGAGAAAGCGATCCGCGACCTCGCGCCCGCCGTCGGCGAGATCCTCGACACGACCGACCACGCGTCGGGCCGCAATCCGTACTACTCCCCGGCGAAGTGATTTTGCGCGCGCAAGGCCGCGCGCAAAATCATCCCGAGCGAAGCGAGGGATCCCAGACTACTCCGCCTCAATCTCGAACCTCAGCCTCCCGTGCGCTTCGCGCAGCGCCCCCTCGGCCTCCGCCGGCGTCTCCCCCCGGCTGAACAGAAACCCCAGGTAGCGCGAGCCCTCCGGCAGCGGAACGAGCCGCTGTCCGACGTGGGCCGAGATCGTCACCGCCGACGACGCCGGCCACCGCCCTCGCCGCTTCGATGCCCCCGACGCGCACGCAGCACCCCGGCGCGCGGAATCGGAATCATCATGACCCCGGCCGCCAGGCGCTCCCGCTCGAGGCTGGGAACGGGAAGGCGCAGCGCGCTCGACAGGATCACCTCCTCGAGCGACATCCCGGTCCCGAACCGCAGCGTCCGCGCGCAGAGCCCGCCGATCGACCGCGCGGCAAGCTCGATGATCGACGGCCCCGAAGGCCCCCATCGCACCTCCGCGTGGACGGGTCCCTCGGAGAGCCCGAGCGCCCGGGCGCCGGCACCGACAGCCTCGGCGATCCGGCGCTGCTCCGGCCCCGGGAGGCGCGACGGCGTGACGTAGATCGTCTCCTCGAAGAACGGTCCCTCGAGCGGGTCGGGCTTGTCGAAGAGCGCCAGCACCGTCAGCGCCCCTTCGCGCAACAAGGCCTTCGACGGCGAACTCCGGGCCCGCCACGAAGTCCTCGACGACGATCTCGCGGGAGAGTTTCCCGCCCCGGGAGGCCACGGCCGGCTCGTCGAGCAGCGCCCGATGCGGTCCCAGGCGGTCGACGAAGGCGGCGGGCCCGTCGGCCCGGATGACGCCGCGGCTGCCCGAGAGAAACGAGGGCTTCAGGACGCACGGGTACCGGGTGCGCGCCGCGACGGCCGCGGCGTCCTCGCCGCGCGAGAAGACCGCGTGCGCGGGCGTCGGGACTCCCGCCGCCGACAGACGGCGGCGCAGCGTCGGCTTGTGCCACGCCGCCACGGCGGCGCCCGGGGAGTTGGCCGGCAGGCCGAGGACGGCCGAGATCGCGGCGGCGGCCACGGCGGTCTCCTCGTCGACGCCCACGACCGCCGCGATCGGGAGGCTCGCGGAGAGCGCCGCGATCCGCCTCGCGCACGCCGCCGGGTCGCGAAAGTCCAGAGTCAGCAGCCCCTCGGGATTGGCGCCCTCGAGGGCGCTCGCCTCCTCGGAGGCCACGGTGACTTCGAGACCGAGCCGCTTCGCCGCCTCGAGAAAGTCGGGGCTTCGGTAAGTCGTCGTTGGAAACAGCAGGAGAACCCGCGCCACGCCCCCTAGGGTAAGCTCCCCGACCGCCGTGAGGAAGGTTCTCGTGGCCGCTCTGATCCTGATCGTCGCGCTCGCCGCGGGCCTCGCGTGGCTGGCGGCGTCGACGTTTTCCCGCGAGAAGGGTGAGCGCCGCGTCGCCGGCCTTTCGGCGCCCGTCTCGATCGAGCGGGATTCTCACGGCGTGCCCACGATTCGCGCGGCCTCGCCCGAGGACGCGCTTTTCGGCCTCGGCTACGCGCACGCCCAGGACCGCCTCTGGCAGATGGAGTTCCAACGCCGTGTCGGAAGCGGCCGTCTCTCCGAGATCCTGGGGCGTTCGCTCGTCGACACGGACAAGTTCCTTCGGACGGTCGGGTTCCGCCGCGCGGCCGAGGCCGGCTGGCCCGCTCTGACGCCGGAGACCCGGAAGCTGATCGAAGCCTACACGCGCGGCCTCAACGCCTTCCTGGCGGCAGACCGCGCGCGTCCGGCGGAGGTTCGCATCCTGCGCACCGGAGTCGAGCCCTTCACGCCGGTGGACAGCCTGGCCTGGGCAAAGATGATGGCCTGGGACCTGGCCGGCAACGCGCGAGACGAGATCCGGCGCGCGCGCTTCCTGGAAGCCGTCGGCCCCGAGCGGACGCGGGAGCTGCTTCCTCCCGTCCCCGAAGAGCCGACGATCCTTCTCGATGACGAGTGGATGCGATCGGTCCGCGCCCGCAACGCGCCCTCCGACTCCGGTCTCCGGGACTTCGTCTCGAGGCCCATGGTCCTCGCTCGACGGGTCCTTCGGTCTGCTTGCGGCCCTGGGATTCAACGGCGAAGAAATCGGGAGCAACTCCTGGGTGGTCGGCGGATCGCGCACGAAGTCCGGCAAGCCTCTCCTCGCAAACGATCCGCACCTCGGGCTGCGGACTCCCTCGGTCTGGTACCTCGCGCGCCTCGAGGCTCCCGGCCTCTCGGTATCGGGGGCGACGCTGCCGGGCGTGCCGGGCGTCATCATCGGCCACAACGCGCGCATCGCCTGGGGCCTGACCAGCGTCGAGCCCGACGTGCAGGACCTGTATCTCGAGGACGCCGCGGCGATCGTCCAAACCCGCACGGAGCGGATCAAGGTCCGCGGTTCGGACGACGTCGTCCTCGAGGTCCGATCGACCCGGCACGGCCCGATCGTCACGGACGTGCTCGGAGGAGCGGACACGCTCGGGCACCCCGTCGCGCTGGCATGGACGGGACTCGATCCCGGAGACGCCACGGCGGAGGCGTTTCTCGGCATCGATCAGGCGTCCAACTGGGATGAGTTCCTCGCCGCGGCCAGGCACCTCCATGCTCCCGCCCAGAACCTCGTCTACGCGGACGTGGACGGCCACATCGGCTACACGACGACCGGCGCGATCCCGATCCGGCCGCGCTCCGACGGCCTGCTTCCCGTCTCGGGCGCCGGACCGGACGACTGGAGCGGCTACATTCCCTTCGAGAATCTCCCGCGCGTCCTCGATCCGCCGCGGGACTACGTCGCAACGGCGAACAACCGCGTCGTCTCGACGCGATACCCCTGGCCGATGGCCCGCGACTGGCCGGAGCCGTACCGCGCGGACCGGATCACGAAGCGCATCCTCGCGGCCGGCCAACTCGGCATCGAAGACATGCGCGCGATCCAGCTCGACCGGCACTCCGAGCAGGCCGACGACCTGCTGCCGCTCCTCCTCGACACGGTCCCGGCCGACGGCAACGCCCGGGACGCCCTCGCGCGCCTGAAGGCGTGGGACCGCGAGTTCGCGCCCGACTCGGTCCCGGCCTCGATCTACGCCGCCTGGTACACGGCGCTCTCCTCGATGCCCGAGGACGAGCTCGCCGGCGGGCTCGCCCGGAAACGTCCGGTCGCGCTTCCTGATCAACGCCCTCCGGTCGGACTCCCCCTGGTGCGACGACGTCCGCACGCCGCGCCGGGAGACGTGCGCCGACTTCAAGGCGAAGACGCTCGGGCAGGCAATCGCGGTGCTGCGGGAGCGCCTCGGGGCCGACCCCTCGGCCTGGCGCTGGGAGCGCCTCCACATCGCCCGCTTCCCCCACGGCGTGTTCGACGCCGTGCCGGTGCTCAAGCGGTTTTTCAGCCTCGAGACCGGCCAGGGAGGCGACGCCTCGACGGTCAACGTCGGGGCTTACCGGCGGGACGGGTCGTACGTCATGTCCGACGGGCCGGGCTACCGCCAGATCGTCGATCTCTCGGACTTATCGAAATCGGTCTTCGTCAACACGACCGGCCAGTCCGGCAACGTCTTTTCCGGTCGGTACCGGGATCTGCTGCCCCTCTGGCGACGCGGAGAAGTCTTTCGATGAGTGAGAAACCGCAAAGCGCCTTGCGGCTGCTTCCGATCGCCACTCCGGCGAAAGAGAAATGAGGGCCTCCCCCCCGAAAAGGGACGGCAAGCGCCGCGCGGTTTAGGCGGAGCCGGTTCGCGCCGCGGCCGACTCGTTGCGGCGGTCGTCGCGGAGCTTTCCGTCGCGCAGGCGGACGATGCGTCGGGCGTGGGCCGCGATGTCCTCTTCGTGCGTGACGAGGACGATCGTGTTGCCGCGGGAATTCAATTCGTCGAAGAGCGCCATGATCTCGGCGCCGGTCTGCGAATCGAGGTTTCCGGTGGGCTCGTCGGCGAGCAGGATCGAAGGATTGTTGATGAGCGCGCGGCCGACCGCGACCCTCTGGCGCTGCCCGCCCGACATCTCGCTGGGCTGATGCCCCATGCGGTCCGCGAGCCCCACGGCCTCGAGAGCCCGGACCGCCCGCTCCCGGCGCTCCTTCTTCGGCACGCCGGCGTAAACCAGGGGAAGCTCGACCTGTTGCAGGGCCGTCGTCCGGGGCAGCAGGTTGAATGTCTGAAAGACGAACCCGATCTCCTGGTTGCGGATCTGCGCGAGCTCGTCGTCGGTCATCTTCGCGACTTCCCGGCCGTTGAGCACGTAGGACCCCGAGGAGGGCGTGTCGAGGCATCCGATCAGGTTCATCAGGGTGGACTTGCCCGAGCCCGAGGGCCCCATGATCGCGATGTACTCGCCCCGGTCGACGCTGAGCGTGACGCCGTCGAGCGCGTGCACGCGCTCTTCCCCCATGTCGTAGACCTTGGTGATGTCCCGGATGTCGATCAGCATTCGGATGTGCCTGCGGGTTTATACGACGAAAAGCCGAGCGGGTTCAGCGGGATGGCGCCCGGGCCCTAGAACAGCGCCGCAAACCCTGCCTTCCCGAGCACATAGACCGCCCAGAGGGTCACGATGACTCCCGCGGCCTGCCCCCGCCGGATCTTGGCCGCCGCGGCGAAACCGATCGTCAGCAGGGCGAGCGACCAGAAGGAGAAGATGTCGAGGGCTCCGAGCAGGGAGTGGAGGGCCTTGGCATCCGGCGCGGCCAGGAAACCCAGGTTCGAGCGCAGCAGGTCTCCCATCGCCGCGGGATCCACGCGTTCCTGCCGGGCGACGAGCGGCAACAACAGGAGCGCGCCGAGCACCCCCGGAAGGAAGGAATGCGAGGTTGCGCCGAGCGCCTGATGGTAGCTCGTATCCCAGCCGAAGGCCCGAAACGCGCCCCAGTAGACGACCGCGACGAGCAGCGTGATCAGAACCGGCACGAGAACGGCCCCGGCGTAACCGAACACCGGCGCGAACTTCTGCTGCCGCTCCACGATCGACTGCACCTGCTCGTCGGAGACCTTCTGGCCGCCCTTCTCGAGGCGGTCGCGCATCATCCGTTCGAAGTCCATTCGCGGAATCAGGACCGCCGAGACCGCCACCGAGCACAGCACCCACAGGATCAGCGGCGCAACCCACGTTGGCCGCGCGGCGATCGCCTCGAACGTGCGGGTCGGCGAGAAGAAGACCCCCACGATCCGCGAAAGCGCGGAATCGCCCGGCATCGCGCGGCCCGGCGGGAGCGCCCGGCTCTTCCGTCACTTTGCCGCGGCGGCCTGGCTGAGAGGCGGCACCTGCGCGGCGGCGCCATTTCCGGCATTCCCTCGATGCCGATCCCCCTCCAGTCCAGGATGTCCGCCACGGCGTAATGATACGCCGCCAGGGCCTTGCGGTAAACGACCAGCGCCTGCAGCTCCCGGGTGCGCGCGGTCGACAGGTCGAGCTGAATCTGGTTCACCTGGAAGGACGTCGTCATGCCGTTGTCGAACTTCTTCTTCTCGGCGTCGAGGTTCTTCTCCGCGAGCTCGCGGCCCTTGCCCGCGGCGACGATCTGCCGCAGCGCCGTATCGATGGCGCGGGCGGCCGCGCGCACCTCAACGACGACGTTCTGCTGCGTGGTCGTGAGCAGTGCCCGCGAAGCCTCGAGGCCGTAGTGCGCCGCGCCGCGCTGCCCCTTGGCGTAGCGGTTGAAGATCGGGTAGGAAATGCTCAACCCGATCGACCAGTTCCGGAAGTTCCGGTTGAGGGTCTGGTCGTAGGCGTTGCCGAGCCCGTTGTCGGCGATGACGATCGGGGGCGGCGGGTTGTTGGGATCGGTGCAGCGCGGGTCATTGGGGATCGCGCACGGCGAGAAGTAGAAGGTCCCGCCCTGGCCGAGGGTGCCGAAGCTGCCCAGCAGGTTCACGCTCGGAAGCACCTGGTTCGACCAGTACTCGTAGCGCACGCGGTCGGAATCGGTCAGGTAGACCTGGGTCACGACTTCCGGCCGGCGGAGGATGGCCGCGCGCGTCCCGTCCTCCACGTCGATCGTGGCGGGCTCGGCCCGCACCTCGTCGGTCGGGACGATGGGCACGTTCAGATGCGCCAGATCGATGTTGACCAGCCGGCGGAGGCGGTCCTGGGAGTCTCCGATCTGCTGCTCCGCGGTGATGATGTCCTGCTCGGCCGTCGCGATGCCCACCTCGGTCTGCGTGATGTCGATCGGCGCGAGGGACCCGACGTCGATCTTGATCTTGGTGATGCGGTTCAGGTCCTTCGCAATGCGCAGCGACTCCTTCTTGACCTCCAGGTTCTGGAAGGCGTAGACGAGGTCCCAGTAGGCCTGCTCGACGGAGTTGACGCCCGTCTGGATGCTCCGAACGAACTGCTGGTAGGTGGCGTCGCGGCTGTTCTTGGCGATGTAGATCTGCCACTTGGTCGCCGTCATGCCGAAGTTGCGCAGGAGCGGCTGGCTCATCGTCATCGAGAGGCCCGCGTTGAAGGAGGGGTTGACGCTGGCGAAGCTCGAATTGGTGGCGAAGCGGCCGCCCGTCGTCCCGAGCGTGAAGGTGCCGCCCCACGGGCGCGAGCTGCTGCACGTTCGCCCCGAAGTTGTAGCTGTCGTCCTGGACGCGCACCGCCGCGCCCGACAGCGTGCTGTTGGACGGCGTCTCCTGGTGGTTTCGGTTGGCGAAGGCGCCGAGCAACGGGTCGAAGATCCCTTCGCTCGCCATCAGGTTGTACTGGGACGCTTCGGCCGAGTTGACGGCCACGTTCAGGTCCTGGTTGTTGGCGATCGCCAGCTTCACGGCCTCGTCGAGGGAAAGCCGCAACGCTCCGTCGACGGGGGCGGGGAAGGGCCGGGCGACCCGCTGCCCGGGCTGCGCCGAGACGACCGCGCTCTGCTGCGCCGGAGACGGCGCGGCGAGCGCCAGGATGCCCGTCAGCCCCACGCGCCGCGCGGAACGATCGAGAAATTGGAAACCTGTTCATTCCTGTCACTCCTTCGTCAACCTTTCTACGCATCTGGCGGCTGAATGTTTCCCGGTCGGCGCGCTTTTTCCCTTCCCTGTGCGTACTTTACCGGGCTTGCGCCGCCTCCCGCCCCGGGGGGGCGCCCATCATACCGGACCGGGTGCCGCCGACCCGGCGCGCCGCGTCACGGGGATTTCCCCCGGGATAGAAACACGCCACCGAATGCCCCGGACCGGCGCCGGAGAGCGCGGGAGTCTCCTCGCGGCAACGCGGCCGTGCGATCGGGCACCGGGGATGAAAGGCGCAGCCCGACGGCGTCGCGCCGGGTGAAGGCCGCTCGCCGCGCAGCGCGACGCCGGCGCGCCCCTCCGCGAGGCCCGGGCAGCGTCGCCGCCGACAGGAGGGCGGCCGTGTAGGGGTGAAGCGGCCGGCCGAGGAGATCCGCCGTGCTCCCCTGCTCGACGACCCTCCCGCAGTACATGACGGCCACGCGGTCGGCGACGCGGGACACGACGGCCAGATCGTGCGAGATGAAGAGCTCCGCGAGGCCCGTCTTCTCGCGCAGGTCGGCGAGGAGGTTCAGGATCTGCGCGGCGACCGACACGTCGAGCGCGGAGACGGGCTCGTCGCAAACCAGAAGCTTCGGGCGCGTGGCCAGGGCCCGCGCGATCGCGATGCGCTGGCGCTGACCGCCCGAGAACTCCGACGGGAAGCGGCGGGCCGCGGCGGGCGAAAGGCCGACTTCCGAGAGCAGCGCCGCGACCCTTGCCGACAGCTCCCGGGCCGGCGCGAGTTTCTGCACGCGAAGAGGCTCGGCGATCTGATCCCCGGCCGCCATTCGGGGGTTGAGCGAGCTCTGGGGATCCTGAAAGACGATCTGGATGTCGCGCCTCTTGCGCGCGAGCGCGCGCCCGGAGAGGGCCGTCCAGTCCACGCCGTCGAACGCGATCCCACCCGCGGTGGGCTCCTCGAGGCGAAGCAGCAGCCGGCCGATCGTGCTCTTGCCGCTGCCGGATTCCCCGACGAGGCCCACGGTCTCTCCGCGCCCGATCTCGAGCGAAACGCCGTCGACCGCGCGAACCTCACCGGTGACCGATCCGAAGATCCCGCGGCGGGCGGGATAGACCTTCACCAGTCCCTTCGCCGCGAGCAGCGCGGCCTCGCTCACCGCCCCTGCTCCGCCGGGATCTCGTGCAGAAAACATCGGACCTGGGCCGGGCCCGCCGGGAAGAGCGGCGGCGGACGGTGCTCGCACGGCTCGAACCGGTCCGGGCAGCGCGGTGCGAAGGCGCAGCCCGGCGCCGACCGTTCGAAGAGGTCCGGCACGGCGCCGGGAATCGCCTCGAAACGCCGGGAGGGGCCGCCCGTCGGGTCGAGCAACGGCGCCGAGCGCAGGAGGCCCCGGGTGTAGGGATGGCGGGGCTCGCGGAAGATCTCCGCCGTGGAAGCCTCCTCGGCGACCCGTCCGGCGTACAGGATCAGGGCCCGGTCGCTTTCGCGCGCCACGAGGCCGAGGTCGTGGCTGATCAGCAGCATGGTCAGGCCGCGACGCTGCCGAAGCCCCTCGAGCAGTTCCAGGACCTCCTCGGCGACGGTCGCGTCGAGCGCCGTCGTCGGCTCGTCGGCGATGAGCACCTGCGGATCCGCGGCCAGCGCGATGGCGAGCATCGCCCGCTGTTTCTGGCCGCCGGACAGCCGGTGCGGATACTCGCCGGCGCCCCGCTCCGGGTCGGGGAACGAGACCTCGCGCAGACGCTCGACGGCGAGCCTCCGAGCCTCCCGCGTCGGGACTCGGCGGTGGAGAACGATGGCTTCCGCAATCTGGTCCCCGATCGTCGCAACGGGATCGAGCGCCGCTCCCGGCTCCTGGAACAGCATCGCGATCCGACCGCCCCGCATCCGCACCCACTCCGCCTCGGGCGCCGCCCGCAGGTCGCGCCCCTCCCAGAGGATGGAGCCGGAAACCCGCGCCGATTCCGGCAGCAGGTTGATCAGCGCGCGGCCGAGCAGGGTCTTCCCGCAGCCGCTCTCGCCGGCGACCGCCAGCGATTCTCCGCGATCGAGATCGAAGGAGATGCCATCGACCGCGGGATACCAGCGGCCCCCGCGCGGGAGCTCGACCCTCAAATCGCGGACGGACAGGAGGGGGACCGTCATCGGGTGGGCACCGATTGATTCATTGGATCATCGAATCATTGACTCATTGGAGCTCGCCCGGCCGCAATCCTTCAATGAGTGAATGGCTCAATGAATCAATTCTTCTTGACCGCTTCCAGTTCCTTCACGCGATTGACGACATCGCGGTAGTTGGTGTTCAGCCCGTAGACTTCCAGAAACGTCCGGTAGGCGAGCTCGAGATCGCCCGGTGTCCTGATAGACGCAACCGAGATCGTAGAGGAGACCGACGGTCTCGACTTCCTTGATGTCGGGCGCCTCCAACCCCTTGCGGTACCACTTGACCGCCAGTTGCGGCATGCCCTTCTCGAGAAAGCACAGGCCCAGCATGCTGCAGCACTCGACCATCCGGGCGGGATCCTTGCTCGCCAGCTGAAACTCACCGATCGCCTCGTCCGTCAGGCCCATCTCCTTGTAGGCGATTCCCAGGTTGAAGTGGGTCTCGTAGTCCTCCGCGGAGAGCTGCTGCTCGACGCCTTTCTTGAACTCCCGAAAGATCTCCTCGAGGGAGGCTTCTCCCTCCGGGCCGGCCATCGTGGGCGCCTCGGGCACCTGGGCTTCGTCGGAGAGCTCCTTCTCGAGCTCCTCGGCCAGGTTGAAGAACTGCTGCTCGTCGGCGAACAGGCTCTGCTCGTCGAGCACGGGCGCCGGGCCGCTGTCCTCGGACCCCGCGGTCTCCCCGGCCTTCTGCATCTCTTCTTCGAGCAGGGAGCCGAGCTCCTCGTAGGAAACGAACTCCGGATCGGCGGGCGCACCGATCTCGATCGAAGCCGTCGGGCGCGAAGGCTCGGGCGGTGCCGCCGGTTCGGGCTCCTCGAGGGCTTCGGCCGCGAGCTCCTCGACCGCCTCGGGAGTCGGTGCGGGCTCGGCGACCTCCGGAGCCTCGGGAAGGGCGGCCTCGAGTCCGAATTCGTCGAAAGCGGCCTCGGAGGGCGCCGGCAAGCCGGCGGAGCCGACGGGAACGCGGCGGGCGGCGGAGGTGCGGGTGGCGGCCGGCGGCGGTGGCGCGGCGGACGCCGCGATCGCCGTAGCGGCGCCGGAGCGACTCCGCATCCGCCGCCCGGCCGGCGCGTCTGGTAGACCTGCGCGAGCTCGTCCACCTCCTGCGCGAGCGCCGGGTTCTGGGACTCGGCCATCAGCTCGACCATCCGCTCGCGCGCGCGCAGCAAATCCGGCCGCCGCCGCACCAGCGTCCGGAGACGCTCCACGGCCTTGTCGGCCAGCCCGTACCGTGCGAAGACTTCGGCCTCGACGACGAGCGTCTCGACCTCGCGCTCTTCGCTGGTGGCAGACGGGGGCGGCGGCGCCACGGGGACGGAGGGCGCCGCAGGCCGCGCGGCCGCTTGCGGAACGGCCGCGATTCCGGGAGACGTCGCGCGGTGCGCGGGCGGCGGCGCAACCGGCACGACCTCGTCTTCGATCTCGACCTCGATCTCCGGAACCACGCCGCCGCACCCGCGGAGGCTTCGGCGGACGGCGGCGCGAGCTCGCGGAGCCTCGCCGTCGCCTCGGCGTCTCCGGGCGCAGAGGCGCAGCACACGGCGGTACTGGTCGACGGCGGCCTCCAGGTCGGCGTCGCGCTCGGCTTCCCGGGCCGCGGCGAGCAGCAGCGCGGCGGCCTCCGCTCCCTTGCCTTCCGCCTCGCGGATCTCCGCCATCTTGGCCAGCACGCCGCGGTGCGCCGGCGCCGCCTCGAGGATCGGCGCGGCATGAACGGCGGCCCGGCCGTACTCCTTTGCCGCGACCGCCGCGTCGATCGCCGGCAGGATGGCCGCAAACGAGGCATCGATGTTGCCCTGGGCCAGCCGAATGCGTGAAAGCTGCGCGCGGCAGCCTTCGTTGGCGGGGTCGAGGGCCAGCCCCTGCTCGGCCGCCTGCACCGCCTCGGCGGGCTCTCCGGTCTCGAACTGCGCCTCCGCCAGAAGGGCGAGCCCGTCGGCCCAGGGGGGAGCCTTCTTGAGGATGGCGATCGCCGCCGCCGCGTTCTTCTGTGCGAGCAGTGCCCGCACGAGCTTCTTCTGGATGTCGAGGTCGCCCGGCACGAGATCGAGCGCCTTCTGAAGAACGGCCGTCGCCTCGTCGGCGGCGCCGCGCTCGAGCAACTCGGCGCCGATGACGCCGTACTGCGCCACGGCGTGGTTGATCTGCCGGTTGGCGCGGTAGAGGTCTGCCAGGCGAGCCTGGATCTTCAGATCGCCCGGATCGACGGACGCCATCTTCTTGTAGGCCCCGATGGCCTCTTCGGGCTTGTTGTTCTTCGAATAGTGGTCCGCGAGGACCTGATACTGGCTGCGCGCGTCCTGAGTCAGACCCTGCTTGTGGTACAGGTCCGCGAGCTGCTCGTAGACCTCCAGCCGCGCGGGATCGATCTTGTTGATCTTCTTGTAGATCGCGATCGCCTTGAGGAAAAAACCGTCCTTCGCGTAGAAGTCGGCGATCCGTGTGAAGAACGGGATGGAGTCGGCAGGGCGGTTGATCCGCACGTAGAGGTCCCCGACTTTGTTCAAAGTCGAGATGTCTTTGGGGTTCTCCTCGAGCACCCGCAGGTATTCCTTCAGGGCGGAGTCGAGCTTCCCCTTAGCGAGCAGCTTCTCGGCGCCCTGAAGGATCTGGTCCCGATTGGCCATGTTTGCGAAATTCTAACCGGTTATGCGCGACGAACGGCCGAAACCGCGGTCAACGGGCCGAATCCCGCACCCGGGCGCGCGCGTCCGGCGGCACTTCGGGAGGGCCCGCGCCGCCGGCTCCGAGGACGACGCCGTCGAAGCTCAACCGGTGCTCCGGACAGGGCCCGTAGAGCCGCAGCGCCTCCCAGTGCTCGGCGGTCCCGTAACCCTTGTGCCGTTCGAACCCGTACACGGGGTACCGCCGCGAGAGGTCCCTGAGGAGCCCGTCGCGGTAAACCTTGGCGACGACCGAAGCCGCCGCGATCGACGCGCACAGGGCGTCGCCATGCACGATCGGCAACTGCGGCCTCCGGACTCCCGGAATCGTCACCGCATCCACGAGCAGCGCGTCGGGTGGCGGCGCGAGCGCGTCGACCGCCTGCCGCATCGCCTGCAGGCTCGCCCGAAGGATGTTGCGCTCGTCGATCTGCGGGGCCTCGACGACGCCGACGCCGATCGCCACGGCGTGGCGACGCACTTCGCGATCGATCCGATCCCGCGACGGCGCGTCGAGGCGCTTGGAATCGTCCAGACCCGGAAGCACGAAGTCGGGCGGCAGGATCACAGCGGCAGCGACCACGGGGCCGGCGAGGCACCCGCGCCCGACTTCGTCCACGCCCGCGACCCGTCGGTAGCCTCGTCCCTCGAGCTCGCTCTCCAGACGGTGAAGGATCGACAGACGACCCAGCTCCGCGAAGAGAGCGGAAAGAGGGTCGACGGGCACGTCGCGTCGGCGCCGCGGTTACTCGGCCCGCTTCTCTTCGATCCGCTTTTCGTCGATGCGCGCGGCCTTGCCCTTGCGTTCCCTGAGGTAGTAGAGCTTCGCGCGCCGCACGGCGCCCTTGCGTTCCACCTCGATGCGATCGATGACGGGAGAGTGCAGCGGAAAGATCCGCTCCACCCCGATGCCGCTCGAGATCTTTCGGACCGCGAACGTCTCCCGGACTCCTCCGCCGCGCCGCGCGATGACGACCCCGGCGAAGACCTGAATGCGCTCTTTTTCGCCCTCGCGCACCTTGACGTGGACCTTCACCGCGTCCCCGGGGACGAAGTTCGGGATGCCCTTGCGCAGAGCGGGTTTTTCGACTTCCAGCAGCGTATCGCTCATGACGGATTCCTTCGGCGTAAACGGTGAGTCTATACGGAGTTGCGATTCTTTTGCAACCGGCGTCGGGAGCGCCGCCGGCTAGGGCAGGTCCCGTTCGTCCGGCTCGGGGGGCCTGCGCGCCACCAGGTCCGGCCGCCGCGTCCGGGTCCGCTCGAGCGCGCGGGCGCGCCTCCAGCGCTCGATGCGCGCGTGATCGCCGGACAGGAGAACGTCCGGAACCGCGAAGCCGCGGTACTCCCGGGGCCGCGTGTAGTGCGGATGGTCGAGCCGGTCGCGCACGAAGGACTCCCGCTCGACCGACTCCGCGCGACCGACGACCCCGGGCACCCGGCGCGAAAGGGCCTCGACGAGGACGAGCGCGGCGGCCTCTCCGCCGGAGAGAACGAAGTCTCCGATGGATACCTCCTCGTCGAGAACCCCGCTGTCCCGGACGCGCTCGTCGATACCCTCGTAGCGTCCGCAGACGAGCAGGAGCCGCGGCTTCTCCCCGAGCGTCTCCACCAGGGGCTGGTCGAGCCGACGCCCGTCGGGCGTCAGCAGCACGCGCCACGCCGGCGGGCTCCCCTGCCGCGCTTCGATCGCTTCGACGACCACGGGCGCCATCAGCACCATTCCGGGCCCGCCGCCGTAGGGCTCGTCGTCGGCCTTCCGGTGCCGGTCCTGCGAAAACTGCCGCATGTCGGTGACCGTGACGCCGAGCAGGCCCGCGGCGATCGCGCGGCCGAGCAGGCTCTCCCCGAGCGGCGAGCGGAAGTACTCCGGAAAAAGCGTCAGGATCTCGATGTGCATGAGCGTCGCCGAAGCCCGGCTCCGGACAGTCTAAAGCTCGAAGAGCCCCTCGGGAGGGTCCAGGACGATGCGCCCACGCCTCGGGATGGATCGCGCGCACGATGGAGGCCACGAAGGGCACGAGCACCTCCCGGCCATCGGGCGTTCGCACCGTCAGCGTCGGGCCGGCCGGAGTCTGCTCGAGCCCCGCGACGGCGCCGAGCGCGTTGCCCGCCGGGTCCTCGCAGCGCCAGCCTTCCACCTGGTGGCTGTAGTAGAAGCCCTCCGGGGCCGGGAAGGCCTCCGCGCCGGGAACGAAGAGCTCGCCGCCCGCGAGCGCCCGGGCCTCTTCCGGATTCCCGACGCCCTCGAAGCGCAGCAGCCACCGCCGGCCGTGGGGACGGGCGCCGGCCAGGACGAGGGGCCGCGTCTGCCCGTGGCGCCGCCACAGGACGCGGAGGCCGGGCTGGAAGCGCTGCGGAAACGCCGTGGCGACCAGGACCGACACTTCTCCGGCGAGACCGTGAGGCCTGGCGACCGTGCCGAGAAGGAGGTCGGGGACCGAGACGTCAGTCCTTCACGCGCACCATCGCGCGCTTGCCGCGCGCGGTGGCCGCGGCGTTGACGAAGCCGCGCAGCGCGCGGACGGTGCGACCCTCCCGGCCGATCAGGCGTCCGCGGTCCCCTTCGGCGACGGCAATCTCGTACACCGAAGTCGTCCCCTCGAAGGTCTCCGTCACGCGGACCTCGTCGGGATGGTCCGAGAGGCGGCGCACGACCGTCTCGACCAGCCGGCGCATCAGGATGCGGCGGGCGCGGCCGGCTCGGGACGGGTGAGCAGCGACTGCACGGTCGGCGACATCAGGGCCCCGAGCCCGATCCAGTGGCGGGCGCGCTCGCGGTCGAACGTGAGCAGGGCGGGATTGACCACCGGATCGTACGACCCGAGCTCCTCGAGCACCTCGGCCCGGGCGGTGCGGCGCGAGTCGGAAACCACGATGCGGTAATAGGGACGGTTGCGGGCGCCCATCCGGCGCAGGCGGATCTTCACCATGTGACGACGGTCCTTTCCTCTACGAAACGGCGGATTCTACACTACCCGCGGGGGCCGTGCCTTCGCCGCCGGTTCAACCCTTGGGGGCCGGGAGGGGAAGCTTCGACAGATCCATCCCGCGGGTGCCCTTGCGGGCCATCCGCATGAGCTTGCGCATCTGCTGGTACTGCTTGAGGAGCTGGTTGATCTCCGCGACCGACGTGCCCGACCCGGCCGCCACCCGCTTCTTGCGGGAGCCGTTCAGGATCTGGGGGTAGCGGCGCTCCTCCCGGGTCATGGAGTCCATGATGGCCGACACGCGCCCGAGCGCCTTCTCGTCGACCGACCCCGGAGCGGAGAGGCCGCGGAACGCCCCGCCCTTGGGAAGCAGATCGACCAGCGACGACAGGGGCCCCATCTTCTTCATGGAAGCCAGCTGGTCGCGCAGGTCGTCGAGCGTGAACTCCCCGGAGCCGGACCGCTCGGCCAGGCGACGCGCCGACGTCCTCGTCGACCTGGGCTTCGACCTTTTCGATCAGCGTCAGCACGTCCCCGAGTCCCAGGATCCGCGACGCCATCCGGTCCGGGTGGAACGGCTCGAAGTCCTCGGGCTTCTCCCCCACGCCGACGAACTTGATCGGCTTGTCGAGCGTCGAGACGACGGTCAGCGCGGCGCCGCCGCGCGCGTCGCCGTCGGTCTTCGTCAGAATGATTCCGGTCAGCGGAAGCGCCGCGGAGAACCCCGCGGCCGACCGCACGGCGTCCTGCCCGGTCATCGCGTCCGCCACGAAGAGAATCTCCGAGGGCCCGACGGCGTCGATGACCGATCGCACTTCGCGCATCAGGTCTTCGTCCAGGTGCAGACGGCCCGCCGTGTCGATGATGACCGTGTCGCGTCCCGTCAGCCGCGCCTCGGCGACCCCATCCCGGGCGACCGCGACCGGATCCGTGCGCCCTCCCGGATCGAAGACGGGGATTCCGATCTGCCGGCCGAGCGTCTGCAGCTGGGAGACCGCCGCCGGCCGCGCGAGGTCGGCCGCGACGAGCAGCGGATAGCGCCCGCGCGACTTCAGGTTCAACGCGAGCTTGCCCGCAGACGTCGTCTTCCCCGATCCCTGCAGTCCGACGAGGGCGAAGACGGCGGGCCGGCCGGACAGGTCCACGTCGGCGCGGCGCCCCCCGAGCAGCGCGACGAGCTCGTCGCGGACGATGCGCGTCACTTCCTGCGCCGGCGACAGGTGCTGGAGGACCTTCGCGCCGACGGCCTTCTCCCGGACGCGCGCCGTGAAGGCGCGCACGACCGGCAGCGCCACGTCCGCCTCGAGCAGGGAGAGGCGGATCTGCCGGAGGGCGGTCTCGAGATGGTACTCGGTCAGATGACCCTCGCCCCGCAGCTCCTTGAAGACCCCCTGAATCCGGTCGCCGAGCCCTTCGAACATCCGAGCGTCCTCCGACCCGCGGGCGTGCCGCGGGCCAAAGACCCAATAATAGACGGCCCCGCCGCCTCGCGCGCCGCCCGCCTGTTGACAGGAGGGCGCTTTGGGGTATCATTCCGGCTCAATTTTTCCCTGTGGGAATTTTTTTGCGCTGAAAAGCGAGAGACGAAAGAAGGAGATGACCCTCATGAAGAAGTTTCTGACCCTCGGATTGGTGGCGGTGCTCGGCGTGGCGCTCGTCACAGGATGCAAGAAGAAGGAAGAGACCACGACGGAAACCACCACCACGACCGAGGCCCCGGCGGTTGTCGAGGAAACGGCCACGACAGCGACGGGAACCGAGTCGCCGATGACCGCGACGACGACCACCGATACGACCACGACGACCACGACCACGACGACCACCGGCAACTAGCGCATAGCGTTCCGGCGGTTTTCGGACCGCGACGGAAAATTCGAGGCCCCCGTCGACGGGGGCCTTCTTTTTTCGGGGCTTCTTCGAGCCTGTAGACTCGACCGATCGTGCTCACGGTCTTCGGGGAGATCCTGCTCGTGGCGGCGGTGGCCGTCCTGGCGGTGGCGGTGCTGCGCCTGCGGGCCCGCGCGGCGGACCTCACCGAGCGGCTGGCCGCGCGCGAGCGGGAGACGCACTTGCTCGCCGAGTCGCCCGACCCGGACACCATCCTGCACCGGGCCTACGAGGCGGCTGCGAACCTGCTGCCGATCTCCCGGTTCGATCTCTACACCATCGACGACGCGGGGCGCGTGGAAGAGGCCTGGAGCCTCTCGGGGACGGAGGGCGCGGAGTCTCCGCGCCGCGACCCGGACAGCCCCTACCGCGGCCAGCGCGTCGACTCTCCCCGGCTGAAAGACCTGACCGCGACGGAGACGGGCCGCTCGTTCGCCCCGCGGGAGCTGCTCGCGGGAGGCCCGGCGACGCGGCGGCTGCGCCTCCCGCTCTACTCCGGCGACCGGCTCGTGGCGCACCTGGATCTGGGCAGCCCGGCGGACATGGATGATCACGTCAAGGGCGAGATCCGGGCCCTGCTGGCGCCGCTGACGGCGGCGCTCCACGCCTCCCGCAACTGGAGGATCGCCGTGACGGACGAGCTCTCGGGGCTGGCTTCGCGGCGCTATTTCGAGAGCCGCGTGGCGGAAGAGTGGGCGCGCCGGGAGCGGTACCGCACGCCCCTGGCGGTCGCCATCTTCGACCTCGACCGCTTCAAGAGCGTCAACGACACCTTCGGCCACGCCGCCGGGGATCGGGTCCTTCGCCGCTTCGGTGAGATCGTTCGCCGGGAGATCCGCTCGACCGACGTGGCCTGCCGCTACGGGGGCGAGGAGTTCGCCGTGCTGTTCGCCGAGTCGACCTCGGCTTCGGCGAGCGCCGTTGCCGAACGGATCCGCCGCGCGCTCAAGCGCGAATCTTTCGAGTGGGAGGGGAAGGAGTTTCGCGCGACGGTCTCGGCGGGGATCGCCGGTTCCGGAGAGACGGAAGAGCGCGCGCAGCTGCTCTTCCACGCCGACAAGGCGCTCTACGCGGCCAAGGAAAAGGGGCGCAACCGCGTGGTGGTCTGGCCCGGCGCCTCCGCCCACCGCGCCCGCAAGGATGCCGGCCGGGCGTGAACGCCCGGCGCTCTGTTTCTCCGCGCATGGACCCGGCGATCGAGCGGCTGCTGGAGGAGATGATCACGCGGCAGCAGGCCCGTCTCCTCGACCTCGCGCGGCGGATCGAGCCCGCCATCACGCCCGAGGATCTCCTGCAGCCGCACAACCACCCCCGGATCGCCGCCAACCCCGACTTCCACTTCGAGGACGGGATGCTCGCCGGCTACCTCGCGATCCGCGCCGCCCTGCGGGCCAGCCGATAGAGGACGCCCGAAAGGCCGCGGCGGCGCCGCTCGATCCGCCCGAGGCTCGCGACGGTCTCCGCGTGCCGCTCGATCCACGCTCTGTCCGACGGCCGCACGCCGACGTCCGCGAGAAGCGCGCCCGACTCCCGGGCGACCCGCAACAGGACCTCGCGGGCGATCACGGGCGCGCCAGCCCCGCGGCCGACAGCAGCGCCGCGATCGTCCGGTCCCAGTCGAGCGCCGCGGCGCGGGCGCGCCCCTTCTCCCCCATCCGGGCGAGGACCTCCGGCTTTCCCCACGCGACCTCCAGGGCCGCGCCGATCGCCTCCGCCCGGGGCGGCACGACGAAGCCGGTCTGGCCGTCGCGGACGAACTCGAGCGGCCCGCCGGCGTCCTCGGTCGTCAAGACCGCTTTTCCGGAAAGGAAGGCCTCGAGCGGCACGTACCCGAGGTCCTCCCCCGTCGGCGTGATCGCGACCAGCCGCGCCCCGGCATACAGGGCCAGCAGCTCCTCGTCGCTGGCATCGGAAATCCACCGGATGCGGTTCCCGACATTCAGCGCCGCCGCGAGCTCGTGGAGGCGCGCCTCCTCCGGGCCCCGACCGACCAGGACCAGGCGCACGCTGGGCGCCGCCGCGAGACCCGCCACGAGCAACTCCGTGCGCTTCCAGGCGTCGAAGCGCCCGACCGACAGCACGTAGTCGCCGGCGGGCCCGCCGCGGTAGCGCCCGGCCAGGGGGGGCGGGTGGTAGAGGGGCTCGCTTTCGATCCCGTTGAAACGCCGCAACCGCTCGGCGACCGTGCGGGAGTTGGCGAAGACCTTGCGCGCCTCCGAGAGCCCGACCCGGTCGATCTCGGCAATCGCCTCCCGCGTGCGCCGGTCCTCGGGTGAAGCCGTCAGGTCGCTGTATGCGGTCCCGAACTGGTCGTAGGCCTGGCGGTACTGGTGGATGAGCCAGACGAGCTTGTTCGGGTGCCGCGCGGAGTAGCTCGGGAAGCGCGTCGCGATCACAGCGTCGACCGGGCGGCCTCCGACCTCCGTCAGGTCGAGCATCCGCCACGCGAGCGCGCTGCGGACCAGGTCGAACCGCTCACGCTCGATCAAGGGCAGCGTCACGAGGTCCGCTTCGACGCCTCGCGCCACGAGCTCCTCCGTCAGACGCCGGACGTGCTTCTCCGCGCCTCCCCGGGAGAACGGGCTCTGGACCGCGAGGACGAGGATTCGGGGAGCGGGCATGGGACTGCCGGACCCGTCAGTGAGACGTCATGCGCGCGGCACCCGCGCGATCAGCGCATAGTCCTGCGGGCCGAAAAGCAGCCGGTTGAGCTTGGCGTCGTTCGCTGTCGCCTCCTCGAGACGCTCCTCGGAAGGGAGCGCGGCGCGGTACTCCAGCATCGTGTCGGCGAAACCGGCCGCTTCGGCGAGAAACTGCAACGCCGCCGGGGGAACGGGCCTCACGTGCGTGGGATCGAGGAAGAAGGCGCGCAGCGCCGAGAGCGAATCCGTGTTGACCGTCTCGGCAATGAGAACGCCGCCGGGCTTCATCACCCGGCGCGCCTCGCGGAGGAAGGCGAAGATCTGCGCGGCCGGCCAGTGCTCGACCACCTGGAACGCCACGACCCCTCCCAGCGTTCCGGCGCCCCGTCCGGCCAGCAGTGCGGGCGCGTCCCCCTCCTCCACGTCGAGCCCCGCCTCCCGGCAAAGCCGCACGGCGATCGGGTTCGACTCGACACCAGAGGCCGTGATCCCGTCCTCCCGAAGCAGTCGGAGGAACTCGCCCCTTCCGCAGCCGACGTCCAGGACCGGCCCCGGAACGCCCTGCAGAAAACCGAGGTAGAAGCGCTGGCTCTCTGCGATCGTCTCGGCCGGACCACGGAACCTCTCCTCGAAGAGGCTGTAGACCGCGGGCGGAAGCGCCGGCGCGGCAGCCGCGGAGTCGATTCCCGGCGCGGCGGCCCGCGTCGGCCCGGCCGCCTCGAGAACGCCGAAGCGCGCGTCCTGAATGGCGGCGCGCCGGCGCAGGTCCGAGAGGTCGCGCTCGGTCGCCTGGTGAAAGCCGTTGAAGCGCTCCTCCCACTCCCGGCGCATGCGCCGGACGGCCTCGAGCGCCTGCACGTTGAAGGCGGTCTGGTCGCGCCACAGAAAGCGGGATCCGCGCAGCAGCAGCTTCTTCAGCCCCGCGGCGCGCGCTCCCTCGGGAATCGTCGGCGTCAGGTGCGCTTCCGCCGTGCGGATCGGGTCGGGCAATTCCTCCCCGGCCGGGCGCGGCGCCGTGGCGGGCGACGCCTTTGCGACGGCGGCCCGGATCTCCTCGGCCAGCTTCCGCTCGAGCGACTCTTCCGGCTCCACGACGATCCCGGGCGTCCCGCCCTCAGGCGCCCGACGCCTCCGCCTGGTTGTCTCCGGCGCCGAAATCCTCCTCCGCGAAACGGAAGACGGCCAACGCCAATGCGATGAGCACCGGCCCGAGAAACATCCCGATCATTCCGAAAGCGGCGAGCCCACCGAGGACTCCAAAGAAGACCGCGAGCGTCGAAATCTGCGCCCGCCCCGAGATCAGCAAGGGTCGCAGCACGTTGTCTGCCGATCCCACGATCAACGCGCCCCACACGGCCAGGAAGATGGCCCAGCCCCAGCGTCCCTGGGCGCCGAGCAGCAAGGCGCCCGGCACCCAGACGAACGCCGTCCCGCCCACCGGCAGCAGCGCGCAAACGGCGGCGAGCACGCCGAAGACCACGGGGGACGGAAGGCCGCTGATCCAGAAGCCGATTCCGATGCTGGCGCCCTGCGCGAGCGCCGTCACCAAGGTGCCCAGCACGACGGCCCGCGTCACCGCGGCGATGTGGTCGACGAGTCGCTTCTTGCGACCCTCCTGGAGCGGGATCATCCGGATCACGCGGCGGGTTGCATCGTCGCCATCGCGGAAGAAGAAATAGACCAGGAACAGCGTCAGAGCGAGCGACACTATCGCGCCGAGCGCCCCGAGGAAGGCGCTCCGGCCGCTCGTCATCAAGAACTGAACCACGGTCCTCAGGCCGTTCACGAGTCCCTGCTGGATCTGATCCGTCGTGACGGGAATCCGGTCCTGGATTGCCTTCAGGACGTGGTCGACGGCGGGAACGTGAAGAATGTCGCTCGGCCGGGCGATCTTGTACTGATCGGCCATCGTCGAGAGGCGCGCGAGCAGATCCGAACCCTGGCCGACGAAGGCGACGGTGAGGATCGCCGCCGGCAGGACGATCCCGAGGATGACCGCGAACGTCAGGATCAGCGCCGCGGCCCCCTTTCGCCCCTTCAGCCGCGCCCGCAGGCGCCGGTTCACGGGAAAGAGCAGGAACGCGAGCAGCAGCGCCCAGAGGATCGCGCCGAAAAACGGCCGGAGGATGAGCCAGAGCGCCCAACCGAGCAAACCCGCGAACACAAGTCCGAAGACCCGCGAAGTGATCACCCTGTCGCTCGCCATGATTGCCGGCGCCGATGCTAGCATCGACGGAGTGATCCCCGTTTCGCCGGAGCGTCGGAGCGGCCGCGCCTTCGCCGCGGATGTCTTTCGCGAGGAGGCCCGCCGCGAGGGCTTCGCGCGCGTGGGGATCGCGCGGGCGGGTGAACCGCCCGGCTTCGCGCGCTTCTCGGCCTGGCTCGCGGCGGGGATGCACGCCGGCATGGCGTACCTGGAAGAGACCCGCGCGGCGCGCGCCGATCCGTCCGCCATTCTTCCCGGGGCAAAGTCGATCGTGTGTCTCTCGGCGCCCTATCCCTCCGAGCCGTACGGTTCGCCCGACGGCGCCGAGGTGGCCCGCTACGCCCGGGGCGCCGACTACCACGGCACGATGCGGGAGCGGGCCGAGCGCGTCGCCGGCGGCGCCGCCTCCCGCCTCGGCGGGACTTTCCACTACCGCGTCTGCGTCGACACAACGCCGCTCTCCGAGCGGGCCTTCGCCGCCGCCTCGGGGCTCGGCTGGATCGGAAAGAACGGCTGCCTCATCGATGCGGAGCGCGGCTCCTACCTCCTGCTCGCCGAGGTCGTGACCGACCTCGATCTGCCGCCCGACGATCCGATCGCCGAGCAGTGCGGAGCCTGCGTCCGCTGCCTCGAGGCCTGCCCCACGCAGGCCTTCGTCTCGCCGGGCCTCCTCGACGCATCCCGCTGCCTGGCCTACTGGACGATCGAGCACCGCGGGCCCCTTCCCGACGCCGTCAAGGAGGCGATCGGAAACCGGATCTTCGGCTGCGATGTCTGCCAGGAGGTCTGCCCTTGGAACCTGGGCTCCGACAGGGCCGCGGCCGCCGACGGAGCCGCCGCCGACCCGGGCCGAGTGGCTCGCGATGGGGCCCGGGCCAGTGGCGGCGGCGATTCCGCCGATCGGCCTTCAACCGCTCGGGCCGCCGCGGCATGCAGCGCAACGCCGCGGCCTCGGGCGGCGCGGCGGGTGACCGCACGTTGCTTCCGGCGCTGCGCCGCGCCTCCTGCGTCGCCGAAGCCGGCCTCTCGGACGCCGCGGCCTGGGCCGCCGAGCGGCTCTCGGACGGCGGGTAGACTCCGCCGCGAAAGGACTCCCGATGGACCCTCAATCCGTGATCTTCCTGATCCTCCTCGTCCTTTCCCTCGGGCTGTCGGCGTTTTTCGCCGGCGCCGAGACGGCGCTCGTCTCGCTCGGCCGGATCGACCTGCAGCGGCTCCGCGAGAGCGGGGACGCCCGCGGCCGGCTCGTCCGGGACCTGAAAGCGCAGACGCCGCGCCTGCTTGCGACGATCCTGATCGGGCAGAACCTCTTCATCAGCTCCGCGTCGGCCCTGGCCACGGCGCTCGCGACCAACTGGATCGGCGAAAAGTACGGCGTCCCCCTGGCGATCGCCTTCTCGACGGTGGCGCTCTTCATCTTCGCGGAAATGACCCCGAAGGCGATCGGAGCCGCCTCCCCGCTCGCCATCTCGCGGGCGGTGGCGGTCCCCCTGACCCTGATCATGAAGGTGCTCGCGCCGATCGCGACCGTCTGCGTGCGCCTGACCACGCGCATGCTCCGGCTCTTCGGCATTCCGGAGCGCGAGCCGACGCTCACGGAAGAGGAGATGAAGAGCGTCATCAACCTCGGGGCCGCCGAAGGCGCGATCCACCCGGAGGAGCGCAAGCTCCTGCACCGCATCCTGGAGTTCGGCGACAAGACGGTCCGTGACCTGATGGTCCCGCGCACGAAGGTCGTGGCGCTGCCGGACACGGCCCGCTTCGAGGACGTGCGCCGCCTGTTGCGCGAGCACAAGCTCTCGCGGCTTGCCCATCTACCACGGCACCCTCGACAACGTCGTCGGAATCCTGCACGCCAAGGACCTCTTCGAGATCTCCGACGAGCAGGAGAAGGACTTCCGCCTGGCCGACCATCTGGACCCGCCGTATCTGATTCCCGAGTTCCAGCGCGCCGAGGATCTCTTCCGCGAGATGCGGCGCCGGCGCACGCACATGGCCGTCGTCGTGGACGAGCACGGCGGCACGGCCGGCATCGTGACGATCGAGGACGCCATCGAGGCGCTGCTCGGGCCCGATCCAGGACGAATACGACGAGGAAGAGAGCCCGGGATTCGCGCAGGTCGGGGAACGCACCTACCTCGTCGACGGCGCTTTCCGCCTGCAGGCCCTGGAGGAGCAGTTCGGCGTGAGGCTGCCGCGGGACGAGGCCGAGACCCTCGCCGGCCACCTCATGCTGCGCTTCGGGCGCATCCCGCGCAAGGGCGAGCGCTGGAAGGGCCGCTTCGCGGACTTTCTCGTCGAAGACGCGACGCCGACGGCGATCCGGCAGGTGCGGATGGTGCTGAAGGAAGGGGTCGATCGGCAGACCGGGTCCTCGGCGGCGCCGAAACCCCGGGGCGCCTGAAGGAGGCCAAGGCTTGCCGAAACAAACGGTCGTTCTGATCCGCGGCGACGGAGTCGGGCCCGAAGTGGCCGACGCCGTCGTCGGGATCCTCGAGAGCGCGGGGGCGCCGCTCGCGTTCGAGGAAGCGGTCGTCGGCCGCGAGGCGGAGAAGACGGAAGGCGATCCGCTGCCGCCCCGCGTGCTCGAAGCGATCCGGAGGCACCGCGTCGCGCTGAAGGGTCCCGTCGGAACGCCGATCGGCAAGGGCTTCGCGTCCGTCAACGTCCGCCTGCGGCAGTCCCTCGACCTCTACGCGAACCTCCGCCCCGTGCGCAACGTGCCCTCCATCGAGACCCGCTTCGCCAACGTCGACCTCGTCATCGTGCGCGAGAACACCGAGGACCTCTACGCCGGCCTCGAGCACGTCGTCGTGCCCGGGGTCGTCGAGTCCCTCAAGATCATCACCGAGGCCGCCTCCACCCGGATCGCGCGCTTCGCCTTCGAGTACGCCCGGCGCCACGGGCGGCGCCGCGTCACGGCCGTGCACAAGGCGAACATCATGAAGCTCTCCGACGGGCTCTTCCTCGATTGCTTTCGCCGCGTCGCGGAGTCCTATCCCGAGATCCAGGCCGACGATCGGATCGTCGACGCCCTGTGCATGCGGCTGGTCATGAATCCCGAGGCGTTCGACGTCCTCCTCCTGGAGAACCTCTACGGGGACATCGTGTCGGATCTCGCCGCGGGCCTCGTGGGCGGGCTCGGCCTCGTCCCGGGCGCGAACCTGGGCGCCGAGGCGGCGATCTTCGAGGCCGTCCACGGCACGGCGCCCGACATCGCGGGCCAGGACCGCGCCAACCCCACGGCCCTGCTGCTCTCGGCGATCCTCATGCTGCGGCACCTGGACCTGACGGACCTCGCCGACCGGATCGAAACGGCCCTGCACGCGACGCTCGCGGCCGGAATTCGCACGCCGGACATCGGCGGAACGGCGGGCACGCGCGCCTTCGCCCGCGCCGTGGCGCAGCGGCTCCCCTGAGCGCCGCCCCCCGCATGGAAGCCACCGCGCCGCGCGGCCGTTTTCCCGTTTCCTCCGACGAAGAAATCCGGGCCGACGAGCCCTTCGAGGCCTCCGCGGTCTTCGGCCGCCGCGCGCCCCTGGAGGTCGAAATCGGCAGCGGGAAGGCGCGCTTCCTGATCGAGGCGGCGCGGCGCAATCCCGGCGCACGACTTCCTCGGCCTGGAGCTCGCGCTCGCCTACTACCGGATCTGCCGCCAGCGCCTGGCGCGGGCGGCGCTCTCCAACGCCCGGGTCCTGCGCGCCGACGCGAAGCGCTTCGTGCCGTCGGCGCTCGCTCCCGATTCGGTCCGGGCGTTCCACGTCTACTTTCCGGATCCCTGGCCGAAGAAGCGGCAGCGCAAGCGGCGGATGCTCGACGGGGTGGGGCTCGAGAGCCTCTCCTCGCGCCTGGAGCCGGGCGGTCTGCTGCGCGTCGCCACGGACCACGACGCCTACGCCGCGATGATCGAGCCGCTGCTCGACACGGTGCCGGGGCTCGAGCGGCTGGACTGGAGCGCCGTTGCGGCGCCGCCCGAGACGCACTACGAAATCAAGTACCGGACGGAGGGCCGCAGGATCTGGCGCTTTCTCCTGAGGCGCCGTCCGACCGGTCAGGGCTCGGGGGGCGGAACGCCGGCGAAGGACGTGATCCGCTGAAGGAACCGGACGAAGTACTGGGTTCCGGAGATCAGCGCCACGACGACGACCAGCCACAGTGCCGCCTTGCCCGGCATCGTGAACACCTCGTGCCGCAGCGCGAGGATCAGGAGCGAAGCGGCCACGGTCTCCGACAGCATCTTCGCCTTGCCCCAGCCCGAGGCCTGGATCACGATGCCCTGCCCGGCGGCGATCGAGCGCAGCCCCGAGACCGCGAATTCGCGGCCGACGATGACGACGACCATCCAGGCCGGCGCGAGCCCGAGCTCCACCAGGGAGATGAAGGCCGCCGAAATGAGCAGTTTGTCGGCAATCGGATCGAGCAGCGTGCCCAGGGTCGTGATCTGCCCCCGCCGCCGGGCGAGCCAGCCGTCGAGAAAGTCGGTCGCGGTGGCCGTCAGGAAGATCAGGAGACCGACCGTCTCCCGCCCGTCGAATTTCGTCAGCAGGACGACCACGAGGAACGGAACCAGAAAGATTCGAAGCAGCGTCAGGGAGTTTGGAAGATTCAGCTTCATCGATTCGAAAGCCATCCTCCGCCGACCGGCCGTTCCGGCTCCGGCCGTTGGATGTCGACGGATGGCCTCCGACCGCCCATAATATCCTCATGAATGTCCCGTGCCCGATCCACGAGGGCCGCCGCGCCCATCGGGGCTGCTACTACTGCCGGCGGCCGATCTGCCGCCTGTGCGAGTTGCAGATGCGCGGGCACGTCTACTGCTCGCCGCGCTGCGCCCGCGAGGACGGGCGTCTGGCGTTCTGGAGGCCCCTCTCGCAACGCCTCGGCCGGCCCGTGCCCCCGCGGCTCGCGCTCGCGACGCTGGCGCTGGGAGTCGCGGCGCCGATGCTGCTCGCGCTCCGGACCGTCGGCGAGCTCGACCGGCTGAGCCGCCAGGCTTCCCCGCCGCCCCTGCGCCGACCTCCCGCGGCGCGGATCGAGGGCGTGACCCGCGGCGCCGCGGGGTCGACGATCGAAGGCAGCGCGTCGCCCGGAGGCGCGGTCTTCCTGTTCGGCGCCTCCGGGTTCGTCGGATCGACGCCGGTCTCCGGCGGACGTTTCCGCTTCGACGCGGTGCGCGACCCGGGCCCCTACCGGGTCGGTGTCCTTCCGCTTTCGGCGGAGGCGGAGGAGGAGACGGCGACGGCCCCGCCGGTCGCCCCGGCCCCGCCGCCGGCGGCCGTCGCCGAAGCGAAGCCGACTTCCGTTCCAACGCCCGCGCCGCCGCCAGCCGTCGCCGCGCGCGCTCGCCCCGAGCCCGCGGCTCCCCGTCCCGAGCCGACCGCCCCCGCGCCGCCCGCGGCCGCCTCCCTCGTCGTCCCCGACATGACGCGCGGCCCCGCGGACCGACCCGAGCTTCTCGTCTCCTTCGACGGCGGCTCGTCGGATCGTGGCGCGAGGCAGATCCTGGACGCCCTGCGCGAGCGCGGCATCCGCACGACGGTCTTCCTGACCGGCGATTTCATCCGCCGCCACGGCGATCTGGCGCGGCGGATCGCGCAGGACGGCCACGAGGTCGGAAACCACACGGACACGCACCCGCACCTGACGACCTACGCCAGGGACGGTCGCCAGGCGACGCGGCCGGGGGTGGACCGGGCGTTCGTCGCGCGCGAGCTCCGGGCCACGGCGGAGGCCTGGCGCGCCGCCACCGGCCGCGACGCTCGCGCCGCTCTGGCGGGCTCCCTTCGGCGAGCAGAACGGCGAGATCCGCGGCTGGGCCGCGCTCGAGGGTTACTGGCACGTCGGGTGGACGGGGGGACGCGCGGGGCTGGACGGGCTCGACTGGGTGAGCGACCCCTCTTCCCGGTCGTACCGCAGCGCGGGGCGCGTCGTCGACCGTCTCGTCGCGAACGCCGAGAGCGGCGGCATCATCCTCCTGCACCTCGGGAGCGACCGCGACGACCCGGTCGCGCCGCGCGTCCCGGAGCTGCTCGATGCCCTGGCGCGTCGAGGCTTTCGCTTCTCGCGCGCCTCGGACTTCTTGAACCGGATGGGCCTGACCGAGCAGCGCCTCCAGGCCCTCGGTCCCGGCGGCCGTCCGGCGATCCCGTAGCCCTTGAGCCTCCACCTCGGCACCGACGGCTGGCGCGGCCTGCTCGCGGAGGACTGCACCTTCGACGAGATCCGCGGCCTGGCGACGGCGACGGCGCGCTGGATGGCCGCCAACGACGCGCGGGCGGCGCCCGGCGCGTCGCGGTCGGCTACGATCCCCGCTTCCTTTCGCCCGAGCTCGCCTCCGTGGCCGCCCAGGCGCTCGCCGCAGCGGGCGTCGACGTCCTCCTGTCGGACCGCCCGATCCCGACACCCGCGGTCTCGTACCACGTGCGCCGGCTCGGCCTCTCGGCCGGGATCGCCATCACGGCGAGCCACAACCCCGGCATCTACAACGGCTACAAGATCAAGGCCGCCTTCGGAGGCAGCGCGCCTCCGGAGATGTACGAGGCCGTCGCCCGCGAGATCGGAAAGCCCGCGCCGGTCGCCGCCCGGCCGGGGCGCGTGGAGACCCTCGATCTCTACGCGCCCTACCGCGAGCGCCTCGCCTCGCTCGTCGACCTTCCGGCGATCCGTTCGGCCGGCCTCTCCGTCCTCGCCGACGCCATGCATGGGGCCGCCGGCTCTCTGATCGCGGAGATCGTCGGAGGAGGCTCGACCCGCGTCGTGCCGCTGCACGCCGCGCGCGACCCGCTCTTTGGCGGCGTCCACCCGGAGCCGATCGGCCGCAACCTCGCGGAGGCCGCCGGGCGCGTGCGTTCCGACGGGCTCGACCTCGCCGTCGCCAATGACGGCGACGCCGATCGGCTGGGAGTCCTCGACCGCCGGGGAGAGTTCGTGTCGGCGCACAGGGTCCTCGCCCTCCTGCTGCTCCACGCCTTCCGACGCCGCGGGGCTTCCGGCGGCATCGCGAAGACCTTTTCGACCTCGCTCCTGATCGACCGCGTGGCGGCCTCTCTCGGCGCGCGCCTCTATGAGACTCCGATCGGCTTCAAGCACATCGCCGAGCTGATGGACCGCGGCGAGGTCGCCGCCGGCGGCGAGGAGAGCGGCGGGTATGCCTTCGCATTCCACCTGCCCGAACGAGACGGTGTCCTCTCGGCGCTCGTCCTGCTCGAGAGCCTCGCGCTCTCCGGACGGGACCTGGACGGCGCGCTCGCCGATCTCGCCCGCGAATTCGGCTCGTTCGCCTACGGCCGCCGCGACGTCTACCTCCCGGTCCCGGTGATTCGCGCCTTCCTCTCGGAGGCGGCCGGCGCGCCGCCGCCGAACGTGGCGGGCGAGGCGGTCACGCAGGTGCGGGACCTCGACGGCGTCAAGTACGTCCTCGGCGAGAGCGGCTGGCTGCTTCACCGACTCTCGGGAACCGAGCCGATGATCCGGCTCTACTGCGAGCACGAGCGCGAAGACACCGTGCGCCGGAGCCTGGACGGCGCGGTGGCGCGCCTGGAGTCCTTCGCCGCCGCCCGGGGCGCGACGCCCCGACGACACCCCTAGGGATCGATCAGGTCCGGCGGCGGTCGGCGGCGCCGGCCCCGCGGTCGGTCGATCGCCGGCGCGGGCGCGGGGGCTCGGTCAGCACCGTGCCCTCGCCCTCGAAGCGGATCTTCGGAGCGCTCGCGGAATCCGGCTGCATGACCTCCTCGAGGAAGCGGTCCTCGAGGACGGCCGGCAGCAGGTTCCCGCTCCAGGCGACCAGGTCGTGCGCCGACACGATCAGAGGGAACTCCGCCGAGACCTCGTGCGCCAGCAGAGGCCCCGTCACCGAGAGGATCACGCTGCCCTGCCCCTGGATCCGCAGGATGTCCACGCGTCGGTTCATCCGGAAGTCGTGGATGGGCTCGAGGCGAAAGGAGAGGCCGTGGTCCAGGGCGAGCAGGCGGCTGCCCTCGAGCGAGAGCGACTGTCCCGAGAGATCCCGCCGGAAGGCGTGGCGTCCCGGGTCGTTGACGAAGAGGTAGCCCCGTCCGTCGGCGCGCAGGATCGACTCGAGCCGGGTCCCGCGGAACGCCTGCTCCGCGGTGAAGCGCACGTTGCCGCTGTACCAGACGACACAGCCCTTGCGTACGTAGACGACACCCGGCGAGGCGATCTCCAGGGCGCCGTCCGCGCGGACCACGAACAGCGGGTGCGCTTCCGAGGGCCGCTCGGCCGCGATTTCGTCGGTCCACGTTTCATCGCCTGGCAGCGGCTCGGCCTCCGCCGCGGCGGATTCCGGGACCTGGCCCGGCGCCGTCTCCCGCGGAGCCTCGACCGGCTCCTCGGATACCGGTTCCGGGGCCGGAGCGTCTCGACGGCTTGCACGGGCTCGGCCAGACGCAGCGCCGACCGCGGCGGTTCGGCCGACGGCTCCATCTCGGTCGTCGGCAGGAAGGGCGGCGGCTCGGAGGCGCCGGGACGATCGGTGAGCGCCGCCAGGGGCTCGACGGCTCCGGAGCCCCGGAGTCCACGCCGCAATGCCTCTTCGAGCTCCGCCACGAGCTTCTTGGCGCCGGCCACGCGCAGGTGCTCGAGCGCGAGGCCGAGCTTGCCGCGGTTGCGGTACAGCAGGCCCAGGTACAGATGACTCCTCGCGTGGTCCGGCTTGATCTCGATGGCGCGCGACAGCTCCTGCTCCGCCTCGTCCACCACACCCGCCTTGAAGAGGATCATCCCGAGGTTCGCGTGCAGGACCGCCGAGTCGGGGTTCTTCTTCAGGAGGATCCGCGCCACCTGCGCGGCTTCGAGGAAGTGGCCCCGCTTGAACTCCAGGATCGAGAGCAGGTTCAGAACGTCCTCGTCCTCGGGCCGCAGCATCTGGGCGTTCTCGAGCTCCATGGCCGCCGCGTCCAGGCGGCCTTCGCGCAGCGTCTTGCGGGCGCGGATCAGGTGGACGAGGAAGACACCCTGGTCGATCGAAGGGGTCTCTCCGGGAGCTCGCGCGACCATGCTGTCCGCCTCCGTCAGAACGCTTCGCGCCGCGGCGCCGGGCGGACCGGATCGGTCGTCAGGATCACGCGGTTGTTGTCGTCGCGGGTGACGTGGACCGAGCGCCCGCGGGCCGAGCCGAACGTCGATCCCGGCGGAAGGCCGAACCCGCCCACGAGCGAAGACTTGCCGTAGTAGGCCGTCAGGGCCTTGTGGACGTAGAGCCTCGTCTCGTCGTAGGGCGGAATGCCCCCGTACCGCAGCACGGCGGCTTCGCCCGCGTTGTATGCCGCCAGGGACTTTGGGCAGGTCGTTTCCGAACACCCCCAGCAGGTAGGCCAGATGCTTCGCCCCCCCGCGGATGTTGTCGGCCGGATCGAAAATGTCCTCGACGCCATGCTGCTTGGCGGTCGCCGGCATCAGCTGCATGAGGCCGCGCGCGCCCTTGCGCGAAACCGCGGCGGGGTTGAAGGCCGACTCGACGAGCATCACGGACTTGACCAGCTTCGGGTCGACGGAGTGCTGCCGGGCGGCGTCGTCGATCAGGCCGTCGAAGAGCGACGGCGTCGCAACACGGGCGGTCAGCCAGTTGTCGCTCTGGCCGAGCGCCGCATGGACCGACTCGCCGATGCCGTCGTTGTAGACGACCCGGCGCCCGTCCTTGACGCCCACGCGCACGCGGGCCTCCGCCGGCAGGGCAATCGAGAAAAGAATCCACAGGCCGATCAGGCCTTTGTGCTTCATGGCGATTTTCGGTTCGATCCCGGGACTCTGCACATTATAGCGCAGGCGAAAGGGTTCAGGGACGCCGTCAGGCCACCTCGCCGAGAAGCTCGCGCAGCGCAGCTTCCGCCTCTGCGAGCGCCGCCGGCAGCAGGGCCTCGTTCTTGCCGCCCGCCTGCGCCAGGTCCGCCTTGCCGCCCCCGCTCCCGCCGAGCGCCTTCCCGATCCGGGCTGCGATGCGCGAGGCGGGGACGCGGACGGACAGGTCCGGCGTGACGGCCGCGACGACCGACGTCTTTCCTTCGTGCGCGCTGCCGACGACGACCACACCGCTCTTGATCCGCGAGCGCAGCGTGTCGGAGAGGTTGCGCAACTCGGGGATCGACAGTCCGGGAGCGATCCGGCGCACGAGCGCGATTCCGCCGACATCGACGGTCTCGCCGGAGGCGCCGCCGTCGCCGGAAGCGAGCTTCATGCGCAGCGACTGCAGCTCGCGCTCGAGCGTCTTGAGCCGCTCCTCGCGCTCCTGCCATCGGGCGACGAGCTCTTCGCGCGGCGCCTGGACCGCGGATGCGATCTCGTTTAAGGTCTGCTCGTCGCGCGAGAGAAGCTCGACGGCGCCGAGCGACGTCACCGCCTCGAGCCGGCGCACGCCTGCGGCGAGCCCCTTGTCCGACACGATCTTGAAGGCCCCGATCTCTCCGGTCCGCCCGACGTGGCAACCGCCGCACAGCTCGGTCGAGAAGCCCGGCACCGCGACGACGCGCACGCGCTCGCCGTACTTTTCGCCGAAGAACATGTCGGCGCCCTGCCGCCGCGCCTCTTCCATCGCCATGATCTCCTTGGAAACCGGCAGGTCCCGGAGGACTTCCTCGTTGACCAGGCGCTCGATCTCGGAGAGCTGCCCGGCCGTCGGTGCGTTCGACGCCGCGTAGTCGAAACGCAGGCGATCGGGCGCGACGAGCGAGCCCATCTGCCGGGCCGACGGACCGAGCACGCGCCGCAGCGCCGCGTGGAGCAGGTGCGTGCCCGTGTGGTTGGCCTGTGTGCGGCGGCGCACCCACTCCGGCACCGACATCGAGACGGTGGCCCCGAGCTCGAGCCGCCCGGCCTCGACCCGCACCCGGTGAGCGATCACGCCGGGCAGCGGGCGCCGCACGTCGGTCACCTCCGCCTCGCCGGCGGGCCACGACCAGGTTCCCGTATCGGCGACCTGGCCTCCGCCCTCCGGGTAGAAGACCGTCCGATCCGTCACCGCTTCCCCGACCTGACCGGCTTCGAGAGCCGAAACGGACTGGCCATCGCGGACGAGGCCGACAACGCGCGCCCCCTCCAGGGCGACGAAATCGAGCTCCGGATAACCCCGGAAGACCGAGTGGGGATCGGCCAGCTCGAGCTTCTCGAAGACGGACGCGTCCGCCGCCTCGAACTTCGCTCCGGCGCGCGAGGTGGCCCGCTGCTTTTCGAGCTGCCTCTCGTAGCCGTCGCGGTCGACGGCGACGCCCTCGTCCCCGGCGATCTCCTCGATCAGGTCGAGCGGGAATGCCGTACGTGTCGTAAAAGCGGAACACGGTCTCGCCCGGACAACGCCGCCTCCCCGCGCCGGCGCAGCTCCGAGATCGCCTCCCCCACGCGGTCGGCGCCCTCCGTCATGGTCTTGACGAACCTCGCCTCCTCGTCGGCGAGGACGCGGCCGATCGCGGCAACGCCGGCCGCCTCGCCGGGGTCGTCGGGGAAGAAGTAGATCCCGCGGAACACGGCGGCGACCGGCGCGACCAGCTCCGGGAGGAACGGCTGCCGGAACTCGATCCCGAGGCGCTTGGCGTAGCGGAGCGCCCGGCGGAGGATGCGCCGCAGCACGTAGCCCCGGCCCTCGTTGGAGGGCAGGACGCCGTCGTGAATCAGCATGGTCGCGGCGCGGACGTGGTCGGCGACGACGCGAAACGGCGCATCCTGCAGGGCCATGCCCCCGACGTAGGAGCGGCCCGAGAGCGCCTCGATCCGCTCGAGGATCGGGCCGGAACAGGTCCGTGTCGAAGTTGTTGTTGGCGCCCTGCAGGACCGCCGTGACCCGCTCGAGCCCGGCGCCCGTGTCGACGGAGGGCTTGGGCAGCGGCGTCATCTTTCCCGACGCGTCGCGCTCGAACTGCATGAAGACGAGGTTCCAGATCTCCAGCGTGTCGTCGCCCGCGCCGTTGACGAGCTCGGGCCGATTGGCCGCCGGGTCGGCTCCCTGGAAGTAGTGCAGCTCCGAGCACGGCCCGCAGGGGCCGGTCTCCCCCATCGCCCAGAAGTTGTCCTTCTCGCCGAACCGCAGGATGCGCTCCCGGGGCAGGTGCCGCTCCCAGAGCCTCGCCGCCTCGTCGTCGTCCGTGTAGACGGTCGCCCAGAGCCGCTGCGGATCCAGGCCGTAGCCCTTCTCGCGGTCGGTCGTCAGCTCCCACGCGAAGCGGATCGCCTCGTCCTTGAAGTAGTCGCCGAAGGAGAAGTTCCCGAGCATCTCGAAGAACGTGTGGTGGCGGCCGGTGTAGCCCACGTTGTCGAGGTCGTTGTGCTTGCCGCCCGCCCGCACGCACTTCTGCGACGTCGTCGCGCGGCGGTAGTCGCGCTTCTCGCGTCCGGTGAAGACGTCCTTGAACTGGTTCATCCCGGCGTTGGTGAAGAGCAGCGTCGGATCCTCGGCCGGGATCAGCGAGGACGACGGGACGCGGCGGTGGCCGCGCGCCTCGAAATAGCTAAGGAATCTCTCCCGAACCTCCGTCGACTTCATGAGAACCACGGATCATCGCAGAAATCGCGTCCGGCGCGAAGCCCCGCCGCGAGAGCGCCGCACGCACGCGCTGGCGGCGCCGCGGCAGCGGCAGGCCGGCCGCCGATTTCCAGAGCCGGCGGAAGGCCCGGGCGAGCGCTTCGGCTTCCCGCTCGGCGCCGTCCCCGAGCGCGCTCCCCGCGACCTCGTCGGAGAAGCCCCTGCGCCGAAAGCTCGCGCGCGATGCGGGCGCGCCCGTACTTCTGCCCGCGGGCGCGCACCACGGCGCGCGCCGCGGCGAGGTCGTCCAGCCACCGCTCGGCCTCGAGGCGGCCGACGGCCGCGCGCGCCGCCGCCGCCGTGAAGCCCCGCCGCTCGAGGTCGGCGCGCAACTCTTCGCGTCCCCGCGCCCGGATCGCGAGCAGGCGCAGCCCCCGCGTGTAGGCGGCCTGCGCGGAATCGGGCTCCCGGGCCTTCGCGACGCGGCGGGACGTGGGCAGTCCTCCCGAGCCTTCCCCGACGCCTTTCCGAGCGCCGGTCAGCGCGAGGCGGGAGGCTGGTTGCTGAAGTCGAAGGGAGACTCTTCGCCCGCGACGCCGGTGTACTCGCCGGGCGCCTCGAGCTCCGCGTCCATCTCCTCGCGCGCGAGGTCCGAGGTCGACTGGATGCCCTGCAGCTTCAGCTTGAACTCGTTCGGGTTGGTCGCGCGCTTCAGCGCCTCGTCGAGCGTGACCAGCCCCTGCTTGTAGAGCATGAAGAGGGACTGGTCGAACGTCTGCATCCCGTACTGCGACGTGCCGGCCTGGATCGCGTCCTTCAGGAACTTCGTCTTTTCCTTGTTCTCGACGCACTCGCGGATGTACTGGGTCTTGATCAGCACCTCGGCCGCCGGCACCCGTCCGAGCCCGTCGGCGCGCGGCATCAGGCGGAGCGAAATGACGGCCCGCAGCACGGCGCCGAGCTGCAGACGGATCTGCTTCTGCTGGTGGGGCGGGAAGACGGAGATGATGCGGTTGATCGTCTCGGTCGCGTCCAGGGTGTGCAGCGTCGAGAAGACGAGGTGGCCCGTCTCGGCGGCCAGCAGCGCCGTCTCGATCGTCTCGTAGTCGCGCATCTCGCCGACGAGGATGACGTCGGGGTCCTGGCGCAGGGCGCTGCGCAGCGCCACCGAGAAGCCCTTCGTGTCGACCTCGACCTCGCGCTGGTTGACGATCGACTTCTTGTCGCGGTGCAGGAACTCGATCGGATCCTCGACCGTGACGATGTGCTCGTTGCGCATCGTGTTGATGTGGTCGATCATCGCGGCGAGCGTCGTCGACTTGCCCGAGCCGGTCGTTCCCGTGCAGAGCACGAGCCCGCGCTGCTCGAGGCAGATCTTCTCGAGGACGGGCGGCAGGAGCAGGTCGCGGATCGTCAGGATGCGCGCCGGGATGACGCGGAGCACCAGGCCGACCGTGCCGCGCTGCTGGAAGATGTTGCAGCGGAAACGGCCGAGGTTCGGCACCGAGTACGCGATGTCGATCTCCAGGTCGTTCTTGAACTTCTCCTTCTGCCGCGCGGACATGATCGAGAACGCCATCGCGATCGTGTCCTCCTGCATCAGGCGGCGCGTGTCGGTCAGCCCGATGAGCTGGCCGTCGACACGGATGACGGGGAAGGCGCTGACCTTCAGGTGCAGGTCCGACGCCTTGCGCTCGACCGCCACCTTGAGCAGATCGTTGATGTGCATGAATTAGCCTCTTTTGGGTCGTTGAGTTTACGCCGGTCCGCGCGGCGAGGGAAAGAGAAATCCCGGGACTGAGGACGGAGGACCGAGGACTGAGGACTCTAGAAGCTGCTGTCCGGATACGACTTAGAGAGGCAGCGGTCACTGGAGTGCACAGTCCTCAGTCGTGAGCCGTCAGACTCTCACCTCCACGGGCACGGGCGTCAGCCAACCGTAGCGGTCCTCCCGGTCGCCTTTGAGCAGCGCGAAGAACTCCTTCTGCAGCCGCTCGGTGACGGGACCGCGCTTGCCGGCGCCCACCGGGATGCGATCGACGGACCGGATCGGCGTCACCTCGGCGGCGGTTCCGGTGAAGAAGGCCTCGTCGGCGACGTACAGCATCTCCCGGGCGATCTGCTGCTCGACGACCGTGTATCCGGCGTCCCGCGCCAGCGTCATGATCGAGTCGCGCGTGATCCCGGGCAGGATCGTTCCGGACAGGGGCGGGGTGAGGAGCTTTCCGCCGTAGACGAGAAAGATGTTTTCGCCGCTGCCCTCCGAGATCCGCCCCGCGTTGTCGAGCGCGATGCCTTCCGTGTAGCCGTTGGTGATCGCCTCCATCTTGATCAGCTGCGAGTTCAGGTAGTTGCCGGTGGCCTTGGCCATGGCCGGAAACGTGTTGGGGGCCATCCGGTTCCAGGAGGAAACGCACACGTCGACACCGCTCTCGATGGCCTCGTCGCCGAGGTACTTTCCCCAGCGCCAGACGGCGATCAACACGTCGATCGCGCTCTTGAACGGATTGACTCCGAGCGCCCCCATCCCGCGGTAGACGACCGGACGGATGTAGCACTCGTCGAACCCGTTGGCGCGGACGGTCTCGAAGATCGCCTCCTTGAACTCCGCCGCCGAGTACGGGATCTCCATCCGGTAGACCTTGCAGGAGTCGTACATCCGCTTGATGTGCTCGTCGAGCCGGAAGGCGGCCGAGCCGCGGCGCGTCTTGTAGACCCGGGCGCCCTCGAACATCGCCGACCCGTAGTGAAAGACGTGCGAGAACGCGTGGATCTTCGCGTCCGCGAAGTCCACGAGCCGGCCGTTCATCCAGACTTTCTTGACGTCTTCGTAGGACATCGCGTCACCTCCGATGGAGATCGAGGCGCGGGGCGGGCACGGGTGAGTATCGTCCGCTCGAGCGGGCCTGTCAATCACACCGAAGTGGGGCGTCGCTCGGCCCGTTCCGGCAGCGCCGCGCGCAGGAGGACGAGCCCCGCGATGGCCGCGGTCTCCGTGCGCAGGCGGCCGGCCGGAAGGCCGGCGATCGTCCAGCCGAGATCGCGGGCCGCTGTGACTTCGCCGCTCGTCCAGCCCCCTTCGGGCCCGATCGCGAGCGCGGCGCCGCCATGCGAGAGCCGCGACGGAAAGGCCTCTCCTTCGGGATCGAGCAGGATCCGGTGCCGCGCCTGCTTCCAGCGACAGCGCCTCGGAGAACGGCAGCGGCCCGTCGATGCGCGGGCCGCGCGGAGCGCCGCACTGTTTCGCCGCGGAAAGCGCCACGCGCTCGAGGCGCCGCGCGAGGGCTTCGGGTGCGCGAAAAGCCTGCGTGCGCTCGGCCCGGACGAGCACGAGCCGCGCGGCGCCGAGCTCGGTCGCTTTCTCGGCGATCCACGAGAGCCGGTCGGCGCGCACCGCGGCGACATAGAGGGTCATCGCCGGGCCGGCCACCGGCGGCTCGAGAAGCCGTTCCGCCACGACCTCGATGCCCGCTCGCGACACGCGCAGGATCCGGCCCGCGGCCTCGCCCACCCGCGCCGTCGAAGAGCACCACCGGGTCCTCCGCGGAGAGCCTCCGGGCGCGCGCGTGGGCGGACTCCGCGGCCGAAAGGCGGCGGCTTTCGCCCTCTGCGGGCAGACGCTCTACGAAGAGGCGCGCGACAGGCACAGGCAACTCCACGCATTCTCCCGGTACCGCGAGAGCAAGCGCAACCGTCGCGCGCGCAGCCGGGCGGCCAGACCCTCCTCGCGTTCGGCCGGGATGCCCGACAGCACCAGACGTCCCCGCGGCGCGAGGCGCGCCGCGAGCGCCGGCAAGATCGGCAGCAGCTCCTCCGGAAGCATGTTGGCGACGACGATGGGAAACGACCCGCCGCAGGCCTGGGTCGGACCCGCGAAGAACGCGACGCGGGTTCCGAAGGGATGGCGGCGCGCGTTCTCGCGGGCGACGAAGACGGCATCCCCGTCCGTGTCGAATCCCGTCGCGTGCCGGGCGCCGAGCGCCGCCGCCGCGAGCGCCAGGACTCCGGAGCCCGTGCCGGCGTCGAGCACGCGCGAGTCCGGACGCACTTCCTCTTCGAGCGCCAGCAGCGCGAGGCGCGTCGACTCGTGCCCCCCCGTTCCGAAGGCGCGCGAAGCCGGCAACCGGAGCGCGATGCGCCCGTCGGGGGCCGGGCCCTCTGCCGGGTCTCCGGGATCGATCCAGAGACGGCGTCCGACGGCGAACGGGCGCGAGGCGGCTCGGAAGGCCTCGAGCGGGTCCCCTTCCGGGATTTCCGTCGAAAGCGCCCCTTCGTACCCTCGCGACGCCATGGCGTCCTTCGCCCGGCGCGCGGCGTCGGCCGTCCGGAAGCAGGCGACCAGGTTGCGCCCCTCCTCCACCAGGCCGAGCGGTTCGTGGAGGGAGAGCAGGCCCGCCAACGCGTCGTCCTTCGCTTTCCGGGCGAAGAGGAGACGGGAGTACTTGGAGAGGCAATGGAGTTTTCAGTTTTCAGTTGTTCAGTTTCCGGAAACTGACGACCGAGAACTGACGACCGACGCTACTTGAAGATCTTCTTCGCCTTCCCGAAGACCGACTTGCCCCCGACCGGCGCGTTGGTCAGCTCGGCGTACTGGCGCAGCAGTTCCTTTTCCTTCGCGGAGGGAGCCTCCGGCACCTGCACGCCCACGCGGACGACCAGGTCGCCGCGCCCGCGCCGCGTCAGCCGGCCCATCCCTTTGCCCCGCAGGCGAATCTCGGAGCCCGCGGGTGTTCCCGCGGCGATCGTGACTTTCTCCGGATCCTCGAGGGTCGGGACCTCGACCTCGCCCCCGAGCACGAGTGTCGGGAACGGGAGATCCAGCCGCAAGAGGACGTCGTCCCCGTCGCGATCGAAGACCTCGTCCTCGGCGACCGTCAGGACGACGTAGAGGTCGCCGGCGGGCCCCCCGCCCGGCCCGGCGTCGCCCTCGCCCGTGAGCCGCAGGCGGGACCCCGTCTCGACGCCGGCGGGAATCCGGATCTCGAGCTTTCGCGATTCCCGGATCCGTCCGTCGCCGCGGCACGGCGCGCAGGGGTTGTCGATCAGGCGTCCTTCGCCGCGGCAGCTTCGCGCAGGGCCTCGTCACGGACAGGAATCCCTGCGAGAAGCGCTGCCGGCCCCGGCCGCCGCAAGCCGGACAGGCGCGCGGGCGCGAGCCCGGCTCCGCGCCGCTTCCGGAGCACGCCGGGCAGGCCGCCAGGCGCGAAACCAAGAGCGGCGCCTCGGCTCCGAAGGCGGCCTCGCGGAACGAAATCTCGATGCGGTAGACCAGGTCGCTGCCTTCGGCCGGCCGATTCGCCCCGCCCGCGCCGAAGCCGAAGAGCTCTCCGAAGAGGTCGGAGAAGTCGGCAAACCCGGCCGACTCGAAGCCGGCAAATCCGCCGGGCGCGCCGGAACCGGGCGAGACGCCCGCGTGGCCGAACCGGTCGTAGCGGGACCGCTTCTCCGGGTCGGAGAGAACGGCGTAGGCCTCCGACGCCTCCTTGAAGCGCTCGGCGGCCGCGGGATCGTTGGGATTGCGATCCGGATGCGACTGCATGGCGATCCGCCGGTAGCTCGACTTCAGCGCCTGCCCGTCCGCGTCCCGGGACACTCCCAGGACTTCGTAGTAGTCCCTCTTCGCCATCGACTACGTGGTGGGCGGGGTCGCGGGCGCGGCGCCGCCGCCCACCCGCTGGAGCATCACCCGGGTCAGAACCTTGGAAACGCCCTGCATGTCGAAAATCGCCTCGTTCAATGCCTCGCGCGAGTCGCCGCTGGCGATCTCGCGCGAACGCTTCAGCGTCTCTTCGATGCGCTCGCGCTCGTCGGCCGCCAGCGCCTCGCCGAATTCCGCCAGAACACGCTCGTTGGAGGCGAGCATTCCCTCGAGCCGGTTGCGCACCTGCGCGAGCTCCCGCCGCTGGTGATCGGCCTCCGCAAATGCCGAGGCTTCCTTGATGATCCGGTCGATCTCGCCCTGGGACAGCCCGCCGGCCGGGTTGATCTGGATTCCCTGGGCCTTTCCCGTCGCGAGGTCGCGGGCCGACACGTTCACGATGCCGTTGGAGTCGATGGCGAACGTGACCTCGATCTGGGGGATGCCGCGCGGCGCGGACGGAATTCCGACCAGCTCGAAACGCCCGAGCGACTTGTTCTCCTTGGCCACCTCGCGCTCGCCCTGGAGCACGTGGATCTCGACGACGGACTGGTTGTCGGCCACCGTCGTGAAGACCTTCGTGTTCTTCGTCGGGATCGTCGAGTTGCGCTCGATCAGCTTCTCGAAGACGCCGCCGTGGGTCTCGATGCCGAGCGACAGGGGCGTCACGTCGAGCAGGACGACGTCCTTGATCTCGCCCTTCAGCACGCCGCCCTGGATGGCGGCGCCGATCGCGACGACCTCGTCGGGATTGATTTCCCGGTTGGGCTCGCGGCCGAAGAGCTCCGCCACCATGCGCTGCACCTTGGGCGTGCGCGTCTGGCCGCCCACCAGGATGACCTGGTCGACGTCGGAGGGCTTCAGCCCGGCCGACTGCATGGCGTCCAGGCAGGGCGCGGCCGTCCGGTCGATCAGGTCCGCGACCAGAGCCTCGAAGCGGTCGCGCGTCAGAGTCCGGTTGATGTGCTTGGGGCCCGACGCGTCGGCCGAGATGAACGGCAGCGTGATCGTCGTTTCGTTGGCCGTCGAGAGCTCGCACTTGGCCTTCTCGGCCGCTTCCTTCAGGCGCTGCAGCGCCATCCGGTCCTGCCGCAGGTCGATGCCCGTCGCCTTCTTGAAGTCGTCGAGCAGCCAGTCCATGATTTTCTTGTCGAAGTCCTCGCCGCCCAGGTACGTGTCGCCCGCCGTGGCCTTGACCTCGTAGATCCCTTCCCCGAGCTGCAGGATCGAGATGTCGAACGTCCCGCCGCCGAGGTCGTAGACGGCGACGATCTCGCTGCCCTTGCGCTCGAGCCCGTACGCGAGCGACGCCGCGGTCGGCTCGTTGATGATCCGCAGGACCTCGAGCCCCGCGATGCGCCCGGCGTCCCGCGTCGCCTGCCGCTGCGCGTCGTCGAAGTAGGCCGGGACCGTGATGATGGCCTCGGTGATCTCTTCGCCGAGGATCTCCTCGGAGAACTCCTTGATCTCCTTCAGGATGAAGGCGGAGATCTCCTCGGGACTGTACTCGCGGCCGCGCGCGCGGATCTTCACGTCGCCGTTGACGGCGCGCACGATCTCGTACGGGAGCACCTCCCGGGCGTGCTGGGTCTCCTCCGACTCGAACTTGCGCCCGACCAGCCGCTTGACGGCGAAGACCGTGTTCATCGGGTTGGTGATCGCCTGGCGCTTGGCGATCTGCCCGACCAGCCGCTCGCCGTCCTCGGTGAAACCGACGATGGACGGCGTGGTCCGGCTCCCCTCCCGGTTGGTGAGCACCTGCGGGGTGACGCCCTCGACGACCGCCGCGCAGCAGTTCGTGGTTCCGAGATCGATTCCGAGAATCCTGCCCAAGAGCCCTCCTGACGGAAGCCGGACGACGCGCCCGCGACTAACTCGGTGCCGGAATTGCGGTTACGACCGTATTTTACCCCCGGATCGGCGGCCCGACGCCGGACTCCCCCGTCAGGAGCCCTCGGGACTCCGTTCGGGCACCGTCTCCCGGTCTCGAACCGCCACCTTCACGACGGCCGGACGCACGAGCCGGTCCCCGAGGACGTATCCCCTCTGGAGCACCTCGAGGATGCTGTTGGGAGGCACCTCGTTGGTCGCCTCCGTCGCGACCGCCTCGTGGCGGTTC
This sequence comes from uncultured Acidobacteriota bacterium, assembly GCA_963725095.1. Classification (GTDB taxonomy): domain Bacteria; phylum Acidobacteriota; class Thermoanaerobaculia; order UBA5066; family Gp7-AA6; genus DATBFU01. The sequence goes on along the minus strand of CAVRXJ010000025.1, from coordinate 109,616 downwards.
GGATCGAAGGTGACGGCGGTGTCGACCTCTTCCAGGCCGTGCCGCTTCCAGAGGTCCATGAGCTGGCGGCGGATCAGGCCGATGCCCTGCCCGAAATTGCTCTTGCGCTCTTCCGCCGAGGCGTGGGCCATCGCCCGCTCGAGGTTGTCGAGAATCGGAAGGAAATCCCGCGCCAGGTCCATCAGGGCCACGCGGAAGTGCTCGCGCTTCTCGCGCTCGGCGCGCTTGCGGATGTTGTCGAACTCGGCGAGCTTGCGCAGGTGCCGGTCCTTCAGGTCGGCCAGGTCCTTCTCGACCGACCGCACCTTCTCCTCGGCGGCCAGGATCGCGGACCGCTCCTCCTCCGCCAGCGCCTCGGCGAGGCTCTCCCCCGAGTCCTGGACCTCGAGCGTCTCGTCGGCGTCGGGCACCGCCCGCCGGCCGCGCGGGTCGTCGCGCTCGCTCACTCGTCGTCCAGAGTCGGCACGGTCCCCTCGCGCCCCTCGAGGCGCACGGAAAGGGCCCGGCCCAGCAGATCCACGACGGGGATCACGCGCGGATACTCGCGGCGCGCGGGACCGATGACTCCGAGCATTCCCGTCAGTGTCTCTCCCGATCCGTAAGACGTCAAGACCGCGGAGAGCCGCGGATCCTCGGTGACCGCCTCTTCCGAGCCCAGGACGACGCAGGTCTCGCGCGCATCGAGGAAACGCGCGAACAGCGAGAGCAGCCGCGTTTTCTCGTCGAAGGCGTGGAGCACGCGCTTCAACGCCTCCACATCGGAGAACTCCGGCTTGTCCAGGAGGCGGGCCGTCCCGTCCACGTAGATCCGCTCTTCCGGCTCGCGCTTCTCGAGCGCCCGCCGGGCCAGGCCCCGCGCCCGCTCGAAGATCCGATCGCACGCGGCCTGCTCCTCGGTCAGCTCTTCCAGCAGGCGGCGCCGGACCTCGTGAAGCGTCAGGCCGGCATACTCGCGCGTCAGACGTTCGCTCGCGGTCTCGAGCTCGTTGGGGGAGTACTCGACGTCGGTCTCCAGGACCCGCGAGATCACGGAGTCCGGCTCGTTGACCTGAACCACGAGGATCTTCCCGGGGGCGACGGAGAGGAAGCGCAGGCTCTTCAGGACCGTGTGCAGCGCGTCGGGAGCCACGACGAACCCGACTTCGCCGGCGAGCTCCGCGAGCAGGCGCGAGGTCGCCTCGAAGAGGCGCGTCGGATCGCCCCCGGCGGAGGCCAGGTCCGAGTCGACCTGCTCGCGCAGGTCCGCCGCGACCTTGCGGTGGCGCATCAGCTCGTCGATGTAGAGCCGGTAGGCCTGATCGGTCGGGATCCGCCCGGCGGACGTGTGGGGCTGCTTGAGAAACCCGCCGTCGGTCAGGTCCGCCATGATGTTGCGGATCGACGCGGGCGACAGTCCGAAGCGGCTGGACTTGAAGAGCGCCCGCGAAGACACGGGCATCCCCGTGTCGACGTGGACGCGGATGATCTCCCGGAGGATCGCCCGGCTGCGGCTGTCGAGGGTCTTGCTCAAGGTTTCGATCTGGCGCCCGCAGCGGCAGGCGCTGAAATCACGGTACCGGCTTGTTCCGGACGAGTCAACAGCGGAACCCCGTCTCGAGCGGGAACACGCGCCGCCGGCGGTAGACTCGCTCGGTGGAAGACCTCCTCCGACTCCCCCTCTTTCTCGTCGGTCCGGGCCGGGCCGGAAAGGCGTTCGCCCGTTCCTGGACGGAAGCGGGCGGATCCCTCGCGGGCGTCGTGGGTCGCACCGCCTCCTCGACCGGGCGCGCGGCGCGCGCCCTCGGGACCTCGGGCCGAACCCTTGCAGGGCTTCCGGAACAGTGCGCGTTGCTCGTCCTCGCGGTTCCCGACGACCGCATCGCGCAGGTCGCCGAATCCCTCTCCAAACGAACGCGCTGCCGGTTCGCGTTCCATCTTTCGGGGGCCCTCCCGGCGTCGGCCCTGGCACCGCTCTCCCGCGCCGGCGCGGCGGTCGGATCCCTCCACCCGTTGCGCGCCTTCACCGGAGGCCCGACCGAAAACTGGCAGGGTGCGCTGGTCGCGGTCGAGGGAGATCCCTCCGCCGTCCGGGCCGGAGAGCGGATGACGGCGGTGCTCGGCGGCGACGGCTACAGGATCGCGGCGGCCGACAAGCCGCTGTACCACGCGGCCGCGACCCTGGCCGCCGGGGGGACCATGGCGCTCCTGTCGATCGCCGTCCGGGCGGCGGCGGCGGCCGGGGTTCCCGAAAAGAAGGCGCGCCCGGCTCTGGCGCGGCTGGCGGCCGAGGCGGCCGGCGCGACCGCGGCGCGGCCTTTCGCGGACGCCTTCACCGGTCCGATCGCGCGCCGCGACGCCGAAACGGTCCGCGCGCACCGTCGCGCCTCCGCCTCCTACGGGGACTTTTCGGAGCTCTACGCCCGCCTTGCCGACGAGATCCTCGACACGACGCGCGGCCGCGGCCGCGAAGCCGCGATCCGAGCCATCCTGAAAGAGACGCGGATCCGAACGCCGCGCCGAAAGCCCCGGGGGCGCCGCCGGTGACCGCGAGGCCGGACCGCGGTGCTACAATTTCGCGGGAATTCCTGCGCCTGCTGGGCGCATAATCACTTTTATGGTGTTCTTCAACTACGCCACCATGCAAATGGCGGCCAAGATCGTCTATTACGGTCCTGGCCTGTGCGGGAAGACCACCAACCTCCACCACATCTATGGCCGCACGGCTCCCGGGTCGCGCGGGGAGATGGTTTCGCTCGAGACGGAGACGGACCGCACGCTGTTTTTCGACCTGTTGCCACTCGACGTCGGGGTGATCGGCGGCTTCAAGACGCGCGTGCAGCTCTACACGGTCCCGGGCCAGGTCTTCTACAACACGACCCGCAAGCTCGTCCTGAAGGGGGTGGACGGGATCGTGTTCGTCGCGGACTCCCAGCGCGCGATGAAGGAAGCCAACATCGAGAGCCTCCAGAACCTGCGCTCGAACCTCGCCGAGATCGGCGTCAAGCTCGAAGAGCTTCCGCTCGTCCTTCAGTACAACAAGCGAGACCTCGCCAACATCCTCGCGCTCGACGAGCTCGAGGAGACCCTGAATCCCGCCCGCGCGTACGAAGGCTACGAGGCGTGCGCGGTCCTCGGCCAGGGCGTCTTCGAAACCCTCAAGGCCATCTCGCGCCTCACGCTGCGGTCGCTCAAGAAGCGGATGCTGGGCGAGGACCGACCCGCGCGCCCGACCATGGTGGCGACGATCGCCGAAAGGGCTTCGCCGTCCACCGCGGCCGAGCCCTCGGCGCCCGCGATCCCGGAGATCCTCGCGGAGCTTCGCGCACCCACGCCGCCCGCCGAAGAAGAAATGTTGACCTTCGACTCCGAGCCCGAAGCGGAGATTCCGGTGCCCGCCGCGGCGCCCCGCCAGACCCAGGAATTCGACGTCGCTTCCGTGGAGACCGTGCAGGAGTTCGAGGACGCGTTGAACTCACTCGACTCGCCGCTGCCGGAGACCGAGCGCGTGGCCGAGGAAGCCGAGATCGCCGACGTTTCGTTCGCGCAGGCCCAGGAGCCCGAGGCGGTCTCCGTCGAGGACGTCAAACACGTCCGCGTGCGTTCGAACATCGACATCCTGGCCGAGCTCGACAAGCTGCGCAAGGACGCCACCGCCACGCCCGTGGCCGAGCGGCCCGCCAAGAAGCAGGCGCCAGGGATCTCGATCGACGATCTGCTCGCCTCGAGCCTGAACCACCGCAAGGAGATCAACCGGATCTTCGAGCTGCAGGTGCCGCGCCAGGAGCTCGCGGGCGGCCATCAGGTCACGGTGGGACTGCGCATCGAGGATCGCGACCACAACCCCGTCGGCGAGGAAAAGACCTTCGCCATCGAGCTGCACACGCGGCCCGATCTGGAGAAGCTCTTGCTCTCGCTCAAGTTCCACATCTTCGCCAAGTAGCCGGGCTCCGGCTGTCCTCATCTTGGGACAGGCCGCGCCTGAGAAAGCCTTTGCATCACCCCGGTGCGGGGGGTACTCTTTTTTTCAATGATCGACAGGAGTCCCCGTTGGAGGGGGAGAGACTGTTTCTTTTTTGGGCTCTCCCTCCTCCTCACTGGCTGTGCTGCGGCTCCGGTGGCGCCGAAGGCTTCGGCGCCGCCGTCGCCCGAGCAGCGCGCCACCGCCAAGGCCAGCGCCGAGTTCTCGGCGGGCCGCGAGGCGGCGCTCTCCGGGGACTTCGCGTGCGCGCACGCCGAATTCGACCAGGCCCTGGACACGCTGCGGCCCCCGGGATCGACGGCGCGGCCCTCTCCGCAGATGCTCGCCTTCTCCCTCGAGATCTACGAGGGGATCCTCCGTTACGAGGCGCTCTCCGCTCCCCCGGAAGACACCGCCGCCGCCGAGGACTCGATCGCGCCGGAGCTCAAACCGATCGAAACGCCGGCCGCCAGCGCCGAGGCCATCTCGACCGCCCGCGAGGCCGTCGCCACCGACACCTCGGGCATCACCTATGACATTCCGATCGTCGTCAACGACGCGGTCCTGAAGATCCTCGCGACCTTTCAGGGACAGCTGCACGAGATCATCGCCCGCGGACTCGCTCGGTCCGGGCGCTACGTCCCGATGATCGAGCGCATCTTCCGCGAGGAGGGCATCCCGACCGATCTCGCGCAGGTCGCCCTGATCGAGTCCTCCTTCCTCCCCCGCGCGCGCTCCCCCAAGGCCGCGCACGGAATCTGGCAGTTCATGCCCCGCACGGGCCGCCAGTACGGGCTGACCGCCAACGCCGTCGTGGACGAGCGCAGCGACCCCGAGAAGGCGACCCGCGCCGCCGCGAAGCATCTGGCCTACCTCCACGAGCTCTTCCACGACTGGTACCTCGCGCTGGCGGCCTACAACGCGGGCGAGGGCAAGGTCCTGCGCGCCCAGGAACGGACCGGGCTTGAACGACTTCTGGCAGCTCGCCGCCTCGGGCATGCTGCGGGCCCAGACACAGAACTACGTGCCGGCCGTGATCGCGGCGACACTGATCGCCAAGAACCCGGCGCACTACGGGTTCGAGATCGAGTACGAGGCCCCGCTCGCGTACGAGACCGTGACCCTGAACCGCCCGGTGCGCCTGCGCGATCTCGCGACGGAGAACGGGATCGGACTGGAAGAGCTCGAGCGGCTCAATCCGGAGCTGAAGACCGGGGTCACGCCGCGGCAGCCGGAGGGCTACGAGCTCAAGGTCACCCCCGGATCGCAGGAGGTCGTGCTCCTCGCCTTCGCCGCGGCTCCGACGGCGAAGTTCGCCTCGCCGCGCAAGTACACGGTGCGCAAGGGCGACACGCTCGCCGGCGTCGCGCGGCGCTACGGCGTCTCCGCGACGCGCCTGGCGGAAGCCAATGCCCTGACTCCCAAGGCGAAGATCACGCGCGGCGAGATCCTCGTCATCCCGGGCCGCGAGCGCGTCCAGGTGGCGGCCAAGAAACCCGCCAGGACGGGCGGCGACGGGTGCGAAGGCCGCCGCCACGAGCTACCGGGTCAAGGGCGGCGACACCCTTTCCCGGATCGCCCGGCGGACCGGCACGACGGTCGACTCGCTGATGGCCGCCAACAGCCTCGAATCGCCGGAGCAGATCAAAGCCGGGGACAAGCTGAAGATCCCGGCCGCCGCCCCGCGGTAGCGGCGTCTCCGGTCCCGTGGATTCGCGCCCCGTTCTCTGCTAGCCTCGGACGTCCTCATCCCCCGCGGGCGTCTCTCCTCGCACCCGAGGAGGCTTCATGCTCGCCCGTGTCCACTCCGCCGCCCTGCTCGGGATCGACGCCCGCGTCCTCGAGGTCGAGGTCGACGTCGGCAACGGCCTTCCGGGTTTCCGCGATCGTGGGCCTTCCGGACGCCGGCGTCCGTGAAGCCCGGGACCGCGTCCGCTCGGCGCTGAAGAACAGCGGGTTTCCGTTCCCGGTCGGAAACATCACGGTCAACCTCGCTCCGGCAGAGTGGCGCAAGGTCGGCGCCGCCCTCGACCTCCCCGTGGCCGTGGCCCTGCTCGAAATCGCCGGCCTGAAGCCCCGGGCGGCGCGGCGCCGGGTCTTCGTCGGAGAGCTATCGCTCTCGGGAGAGTTGCGCCCGGTGCGGGGCGCGCTCTCCCTCGCCCTGGCCGCGCAGGCAGGCCGGCTTCGAGCAGATCGTCCTGCCGGCCGCCAACGCGACCGAAGCCGCCTGCGTGGAAGGGCTCGACGTGCTGCCCGTGCGCACCGTGTCCGAGGCGGCCGCGTTTCTCTCGGGAAGCCAGCCGATCCCCGCGGCTCCCGAAGTCTCGTTCCCGGCCTGCGCCGCGGCCGCCGCTCCCGGCGGCGTCGACTTCGCCGACGTGCGCGGACAGGCCGTGGCGCGGCGGGCGCTCGAAATCGCGGCGGCCGGCGGGCACCACGTGCTTCTGGTCGGGCCGCCCGGCGCCGGCAAGACCATGCTCGCCCGGCGGATCTCGACGATCCTGCCCGGCCTGACACGCGCGGAGGCGACCGAGGTGACACGGATCCACTCCGCAACGGGAAGCCTGCCGGAGGGAACGGGCCTGCTGACGAACGCCGCCCTTCCGCGCGCCCCATCACGGGGTCTCCGCGGCCGGGCTCGTCGGGGGCGGCAGCCGGCCGGCGCCGGGCGAGATCTCGCTCGCGCACCGCGGCGTTCTCTTTCTCGACGAGCTGCCGGAATTCCGCCGCGACGTGCTCGAAGCCATCCGTCAACCGCTCGAGGAACGGCGCATCGCTCTGGTCCGCGTCGGGGGTGCGTGCGTCTTCCCGTGCGATTTCCTCCTCGTCGCCGCGATGAACCCCTGCCCCTGCGGCCATGCCGGCGACCACGAGCGGTTCTGCGCGTGCGACGAGGGAACCCGCCGGCGCTACACGCGGAAGGTCTCCGGGCCGCTGCTCGATCGGGTCGACCTGCACGTGGCCGTGCCGGCCGTGCCGTGGCGTGAGCTCTCCCGGCCCTCCGACGCGGAGCCTTCCGCTTCCATCCGCGAGCGCGTCGTGCGCGCCCGGGAGCGGGCCGCCGCGCGCGGGCCCGGGACGCCGGGGTTCCGCAACGCGGACGTTCCCGCCGGCGAGATCGAGCGCGTCGCGGCCCTCGACGCCGCCGGCCGCCGGCTGCTCGAAACGGCCGCGCGTCGCCTGCCCCTCTCGGTGCGAGGCCTCCACCGGGCGCTGCGCGTGGGACGAACGATCGCCGATCTGGAAGGCAGCGACCGCGTCCGCGCCGACCACCTGGCCGAGGCGGTCTCCTATCGGCTCCGGTCTCTTCCTGACCTTGTGGGCAGGCTTGACAGGGTTTCGGACCGTCCATAGGATGCCCCGAACACTCCGATCGGATCATTCCAACAGGCGCGGGGTGACAAGGGACCTGGGCGTAGGGCGAGAAGTCCGCCCGCACGTCCGTGAGGAGAAACGGATGAGTCGGTACAGCACCATCATCTTCGTTCCCCACGCCCGAGCCCGATTCCGCAAGTTCACCGTTTCGACGCGCCTGCTGGCCGCCGTCGGCGCCGGCGTTTTCGCGCTGCTCGCCTGCTCCGTGTCGTTTGGCTGGGCCTACCTGTCGACGGCGCGCGAAGACCGCCAGTACCGCCAGACGATCGCCGAGAACGCGCGGCTGCGCACCTCGACGCAGACCCTCGAACGGCGGCTGGCGGGCCTGTCGCGTGAGATCGAGCAGTTCGAGGACCGGACCCGGCGCCTGGCGATCGTGGCCGGCCTTCCCCGCGAGGACGCCGGACAGGGCGGCCCGCTCGAGAGGACCGACCCGATCTCGCCGGAACGGCGCGGCGCGATCGCGGCCCGCCTCGACGCCCTCGAGAACCAGCTCGCGCGGCGCGAAGCGGTGACCTCTTCGACGCCGACCGTGGCGCCCGTGCGCGGCCTGCTCAACTCGGGCTTCGGTTCACGCTCGGATCCGTTCACCGGCTCGCCCGCTTTCCACACGGGCCTGGACATCTCGACGCGCCGGCGCGAGCCCGTCCTCGCCACCGCGGGGGGCACCGTCGCGCGCAGCGGGTGGTCCGGCGACTACGGCAACGTCGTCGAGATCGACCACCCGACCGGCTACCGCACCGTCTACGGCCACCTGGACGTGATCCTGGCCAGGGCCGGGCAGACCGTCAAGCGCGGCGACCAGATCGGCCTCGTCGGCTCGACGGGCCGCTCGACGGGACCGCACCTGCACTACGAGGTGCGCCTGGCCGACCGCGCCGTCAACCCGCTCGACTTCATTCTCGACGCCCGGTAGGGGCGAGCCCCCGCGGGCGTCCCGCCGCGCGCTTCCCGCACGAAAACGAAATAAACTCCGCCCCCGGAGTTGTTTTCCGCCCAAATATGATCAACCGCGCCCTCGCCAAGGTCTTCGGCACGCAGCACGAGCGGGACTTGAAGAAGCTCGCGCCGCGCGTCGTGGCCATCAACGCCCTCGAGGCGGAGACGAAGGCGCTCTCCGACGAGCAGCTGCGCGCGAAGACCGACGAGTTCCGCGGGCGGCTGCAGGAGGCGCTCGAGAACGTGCCGGAGGAGGAGACTCAAGGAGGCCCGCGTGAGCGCTCTCGACGGCCTGCTCGAAGAGGCCTTCGCGGTCGTGCGCGAGGCGGCGCGCCGCACGCTCGGGATGCGGCCCTTCGACGTCCAGTTGATCGGCGGCATGGTCCTCCACCAGGGCAAGATCGCCGAGATGAAGACGGGCGAGGGCAAGACGCTCGTCGCCACGATGCCCGTCTACTTGAACGCGCTCACCGGCCGGGGCGTGCACGTCGTGACGGTCAACGACTACCTCGCCCGCCGCGACGCGGACTGGATGGGCAAGGTCTACCGCTTCCTCGGCCTCACGGTCGGGTGCATCCAGAACTCCCTGACCGACGACGAGCGCCAGAAGGCCTACGCCTGCGACGTGACCTACGGGACCAACAACGAGTTCGGGTTCGACTACCTGCGCGACAACATGAAGTTCGAGCTGGAGGCGATGGTCCAGCGCGGGCACGTCTTCGCGATCGTCGACGAGGTGGACTCGATCCTGATCGACGAGGCGCGGACGCCGCTGATCATCTCCGGCCCTTCCGAAGAGAACACCGAGAACTACTACCGCTGCAACCGGATCATCCCGTCGTTGACCAAGGGAACCGAGGAAAAGGACAAGAACGGCAACAAGTTCACCACCGGCGACTACCTGGTCGACGAGAAGTCGCGCACGGCGGTCCTGACGGAGGAGGGCGTCGCCAAGGCCGAGCGCCTGCTCAAGGTCGAGAACCTCTATGAGCTGACGAACATCGACCTGCTCCACGGCACCGAGCAGGCCCTGCGCGCGCACACCCTCTACCGCAAGGACGTCGACTACATGATCAAGGACGGCCAGGTCCTGATCGTGGACGAGTTCACCGGGCGCGTCCTGCCGGGGCGCCGCTGGTCCGACGGTCTCCACCAGGCCGTCGAGGCCAAGGAGAACGTGAAGATCGAGCGGGAGAACCAGACCCTGGCGACGATCACGCTCCAGAACTACTTCCGGCTCTACGAGAAGCTCGCCGGCATGACGGGCACCGCCGACACCGAGGCGTCCGAGTTCCATCAGATCTACAAGCTCGACGTCGTCGTCATCCCGACCAACATGACGATGATCCGCGACGACCACCAGGACGTGGTCTACGCCTCGGAGCGGGAGAAGTACGACGCGGTCGCCGACGAGATCGCGGGCCTGCGCGAGAAGGGACAGCCGGTGCTCGTGGGCACGGTCTCGATCGAGAAGTCCGAGAGGCTCTCGGCGCTGCTGAAGGGCCGCAAGGTCCCGCACGTCGTCTTGAACGCCAAGTTCCACGAGAAGGAAGCCGAGATCGTCGCCCAGGCGGGCAAGTCGGGCTCGGTGACCATCGCGACGAACATGGCCGGCCGCGGCACGGACATCGTGCTCGGGGGCAACCCCGAGGCGTTCGCCGAGCACCGGCGCGGCGAGGCCGCGAACGAGGAGGAGTTCCAGAAGCTCCTCGCGAAGCTGCGGGCGGAGGCCGCCGAGGACAAGAAGAAGGTGCTCGCCGCCGGCGGCCTCTTCATCGTCGGGACCGAGCGCCACGAGTCGCGCCGCGTGGACAACCAGCTGCGCGGCCGCAGCGGCCGGCAGGGCGACCCGGGCGCCTCGCGGTTCTACCTCTCCCTCGAGGACGACCTGATGCGCATCTTCGCCTCCGACCGGATGCAGAGCATCATGCGCCGGCTCGGCATGGAGGAGGGCGTCCCGATCGAGCACCGCATGGTGACGCGCGCGATCGAGCGCGCCCAGAAGCAGGTCGAAGAGCGCAACTTCGAGACCCGCAAGCACCTGCTCGAGTACGACGACGTCATGAACCGCCAGCGGGAGGAGATCTACCGCCTCCGTCGCCAGATCCTCGCCGGCGAGCGCAGCAAGGATGAGGTGCTGGGCCTGGCGGAGATGATCCTCGACTACCTGCTCGGGCGGCACCTGTCCGAGGACAAGGGCCCGGCCGAATGGGATCTGGCGGCGCTCGACCTGGACCTGAAGGAGTACTACGGCGTCGAGCCGGGGACCCACGATTTCTCCGGCAAGACGCGGGAGGACGTGCGCGAGGAGATCCTGGCCGGCGTTCGCGAGGCCTACGAGCGCAAGGAAAAGGTGCTCGGCCCCGAGACGATGCGGCTGCACGAGAAGTTCGTGATGCTTCAGATCGTCGACCAGCAGTGGAAGGACCACCTGCTCGCCATCGACCACCTGAAGGAGGGCATCGGGCTGCGCGGCTACGGGCAGCGCGACCCGCTCGTCGAGTACAAGAAGGAGTCCTTCGAGCTCTTCACGCTGATGAAGGAGCGCATCGAGGACCAGACCGTCCAGTACATCTTCCGCCTGCAGCCGATCGTGCGCCAGGCGGAGGAGGCAGAGGCGCCGATCGCCGTGGGCGAGGGCCGGACGCGGCCCGGGCCGGTCGGCCTCCCCTCGCGCCGCAACCCCCAGGTCAACTACTCCTACGGCGCGGCGGCCTCCGGCGGCCACGACGCGAAGGTCGAGACCGTGCACCGGCAGGCGCCGAAGGTGGGGCGCAACGACCCCTGCCCCTGCGGCTCCGGAAAGAAGTACAAGAAATGCCACGGAACGGGGGCCGCCTGATGCCGACGCGCCGAAAGACTCCGACCCGAGCCGCCGGAGCGATCCCCGTCGCGCTGACGTTCGACGACGTTCTGCTGCTGCCCGCGCACTCGAGGGTCCACCCGCGCGACGTGGACCTGCGGACGCGCCTGACCGACGGCATCTCGCTGAACATCCCCCTCGTGTCGGCCGCCATGGACACCGTGACCGAGTCGCGCCTCGCCATCGCGATGGCGCAGCAGGGCGGCCTCGGCGTCATCCACAAGAACCTGACCGTGGCCGCCCAGGCGGAGGAAGTGGACAAGGTCAAGCGGTCCGAGTCCGGGATGATCGTCGACCCGGTGACCTGCCGGCCCGAGCAGAAGATCGGCGAGGCGCTCGAGGTCATGGCCCGCTACAAGATCTCGGGCGTGCCGGTCGTGGACCAGCGCGGCAAGCTCGTCGGCATCCTGACCAACCGCGACCTGCGCTTCGAGACGCGGCTCGACCGGCCCATCTCGACGCGGATGACCAAGGACCACCTCATCACGACGCCGGTCGGCACGACGCTCGAGCAGGCCAAGGAGCTGCTGCACAAGCATCGGATCGAAAAGCTCCTCGTCGTGGACCGCCAGGGAAACCTGAAGGGGCTGATCACCGTCAAGGACATCCAGAAGGCGATCAAGTACCCCAACGCGGCCAAGGACGGCCTCGGACGCCTTCGGGTCGGCGCGGCGGTCGGCGTCTCGCAAGCGACCTCGTCGAGCGCGCCCGCGAGCTGGTGCGCGCCAAGGTGGACGTCCTCGTCCTCGACTCGTCGCACGGCCACAGCCAGGGCGTGCTCGACGCCCTGAAGCTGCTGAAGAGCAAGCTCCCTTCGACGCCCGTCGTGGCGGGAAACGTCGCGACGGAAAGCGGCGCGCGGGACCTCGTCCGCCGCGGCGCCGACGCCATCAAGGTCGGGATCGGCCCGGGCTCGATCTGCACGACGCGCGTGGTCACCGGCGCCGGCGTGCCCCAGATCCACGCGATCCGCGAGTGCGCCCGCGCGACCCGGCGCACGGGCGTACCCCTGATCGCCGACGGCGGCATCAAGTTCTCCGGCGACATCACCAAGGCGATCGCGGCCGGCGCGCACATCGTGATGGTGGGGTCGCTGCTCGCGGGGACCGAGGAGTCGCCCGGAGAAACGATCCTCTACCAGGGCCGGACGTTCAAGGCGTACCGCGGCATGGGCTCGCTCGGCGCGATGAAGGCCGGCTCCTCGGACCGCTACTTCCAGGAGTCCATGGAGACCGAGGTCTCTTCCAACGGCCGCCTCTCGAAGCTCGTCCCCGAAGGGATCGAGGGGATGGTCCCCTACAAGGGAAGCGTCGAGGCGCTGGTCCACCAGCTGACCGGCGGCGTCCGCAGCGGCATGGGCCTGACGGGCTCGCGCACGATCGAAGACCTGCGCACGCGGTCGCAGATGATCCAGGTGACGTCGGCGGGGCTGAAGGAATCCCACGCGCACGACGTGATCATCACGAAGGAAGCGCCCAACTACCGGCGCGAAGAGGCGTAGGCTCGCCTAGCGGCTGCCCTTCTCGCGCGGACGCTTCTTGCCCGCGTCCGTCCCCTCTTCCTTCTGCCATTTCTCGCGGCGCAGCTTCAAGACCGCTTCCAGCCGCTGCGACAGCTCCGCCTCCTCGCCCGCCGCGCGCGGGCGGTAGTAGCGGCGGCCCCGCAGCGACTCGGGCAGGCACTCGATCCCGCCGACCCCTTCGGGCTCGGCCGGGGCGTAGCGGTAGCCGCGGCCGTATCCGACCTCCTTCATGAGGCGCGTCACGGCGTTTCGGATCACCGGCGGAACCGGCTCGGCGGGCTTTTCGGCCACGTCGGTCTTGGCCTCGTTCTCCGCCTCGTAGAGCGCGTTGGACTTGGGAGCCATCGCGCAGTAGACGGCGGCCTGCACGAGCGCGAGCGACCCCTCGGGAAGGCCCAGGAAGTCGAAGGCCTCCTTGGCGTCGAGCGCGACCGAGAGCGCCCGCGGGTCGGCGAGCCCGACGTCCTCGGAAGCGAACCGCACGATCCGCCGGGCCACGTAGAGCGGATCCTCCCCGGCCTCGAGCATCCGGACGAGCCAGTACACCGTCGCGTCCGGGTCCGATTCGCGCATCGACTTGTGCAGGGCCGAGATGAGGTTGTAGTGCTCCTCGCCCGCCTTGTCGTAGAGCAGGACCTTGCGCTGGAGAAGGTCCCGCAGGCGGGAAACCTCGATGCGCTTGGTCTTGTCCGCCTCGGCGTCGGCCGCCGCCGCCTCGAGCAGGTTCAGGGCGCGCCGCGCGTCGCCTCCCGAGGTCTGCGCGATGAAGGACAGGGCCTCGTCGTCCAGGCGGAAATCCCGGGCGCCGAGTCCCCGCGAAAGATCCTGCAGCGCGCGTCGGACGATGCGCGCGATGGCCTCGGGGGCGAGGGGCTCGAGCACGACGACCTTGCAGCGCGAAAGCAGCGCCCCGTTGAGCTCGAAGGAGGGGTTCTCCGTCGTGGCCCCGATCAGGACGACGTCGCCGGCCTCGATGAACGGGAGGAAGACGTCCTGCTGCGAACGGTTGAACCGGTGGATCTCGTCCAGGAACAGGATCGTGCGCTTGGCCGTCCGGGCGCGCTGCTTCTTGGCGCCCTCCAGCACATCCCGCATTTCCTTCACGCCCGTGGCCACGGCGGAGTACGACAGGAAGGTCGAAGCGGTCTGCGCCGCGACGAGCCTCGCGAGCGTCGTCTTGCCGACGCCCGGCGGCCCCCAGAGCACGAGCGACGGGACCCGGTCCTCGGCGATCGCGCGGCGCAGGAAGCCGTTTCCCCCGACCACCTCCTCGGGCCCCTCGACCTCGTCGAGCGAGCGCGGCCGCATCCGATCCGCCAGCGGCGAGTCCGACGGCGGCGCGCCCGCTTTGGAGCCCCGCGGGCCGCTCCAGGTCGAACAGGTCGGTCATCCCGCCTCCAGGCGGCGCCGGCACTCCTCCGAGCAGACCTCGACCGTCCCGGACCCGATCCGGGCGCCCACGGCGAGCCGGCGGTCGAACCAGGCGCCGCAGATCGGGTCGCGCGCCATCTCGCCCTCGGTCGGAGGGGGGCGACCGCGCGCGTCCGACGCGCGGCTGAGCGCCCGTTCCAGGAAGCACCCGGAGCGCACGCAGGGCCGTGAGAGCCAGGAAGACCAGGACGAGAACCAGTACGACCCGCGCCACGGGTCAGGCCCTCGGCTTGAGGCCGTCGATCTGCTTCTGAAGCTCGCCGAGGTTGGGAGTCTCGGGGTAACGGCGCTTGAGCTCGTCGAGCGACCGCTGCGGCGACCGCGGGCTCGCGCAGGTCGAAGGCCTGGACGAGGACGAGGTTCAACAGCGACTGCCAGTGATCCGGGTCCGCCGCCCGCGCCTTCGTGAACAGCGCCGCCGCCCGCTGGAACTCCCCCCGATTGCGGTAGGCGGCGCCCAGGTCCGAAAGCACGTTGGGGTCGTTCGGCGCCTTTCGCAGCGCCTTCTCGTAGGCCGCGAATGGCGCGCGCTCCAGTCCTCGCGGTCGTAGAAGGCGTTGCCCAGAGCACGTCCAGAGGCGCGGGTTTTCCGGGTCGCGGTCGAGCGAGCCCTGAAGCTCCGCGATCCGACCGCCCGCCGGCGGCCGCCGCGGTCGGCGGCTCGCCATGCCGGGACTGCCTCCCCCGCCGGCGAAGTAGCCTCCGATGAAACCGAGAAGGATTCCGACGACGAGCGGCACGATCGCCGCGCGGCGGGGTGCGTGCGCGTCCGTCAAGGCGACTCCTCCCGCTCCTCGTCGCGGGCGGCCTTCCACGTGCCGGCGCCGGCCTCCCCCGTCCCGAACGTCGTGGCCTCCCAGGTGCCCGAGATTTCCCTGCCGTCCGTGGAGAGCCGTCCGTAGAAGACCGCGTTGAAGCCGAGCTTCGAGTCGACCCTCTCGAGCCTCACGCGTTCGTTCACCAGTGTTCCGCGCAGCGAGCCCGTCGCGCCGCCCTCGAGCGTGTACTCCCCCGAGACGATCGTGCCCTGGAGGCTCAGGCGAAAGACCCCGCGCTGGTCTCCGGGGTGGATCGACGAACCGACCAGCGCCCGTTGAGCAGGTCTCCGGGCCTCTTCGCCTGGGTCTCCGCTTCCAGCATCGAGACGCGCCGGCGCCGGTCCACGACGCGCTCGGCGAGCAGGTGCCGGCGATCGAGCAGGGATCGCACCTCCTGCTCCGCCGAGGAGAGCGCGTCCTCGCGGCGCGTCAGCTCGTCCGTGGCGTCCGCCCGCGCCGCCGCGTCGGACACCGCGCGGCATGCCGCCGCCAGGTCCGTGAGAGCCGACTCCAGACGGCGCGTGACGTCGGCGAGCCGCCCGTTGTCGGCCGCGAGCAGCCGGCGCTCGCGCGCCAGCTCGGCGCGCGCCGCGTCCGCGGCGGTGTCCGCCGTCGACCACGCCCGAAACGAGCAAGCCGATCAGAGCGAGAGCGTCGCGGCGCTTCATCCTGCGGCGCGATTCTAGCCCGGTTTGCCGCGGTCAGCCGCGGGGGCGTGCCGCGGTGCGAGGCGGAAAAAGAAAAGGGAGGCCGTCGCCTCCCTTTCGAGCAATCCCTGGACTCCGGCGTCAGTGCGAGGCCTGGGCCTCCACGGGTCGCGGAGCGGCTCCCCGGCTCTGGGCGGACTTGGCGAGCGCCCGGTCGACCTGCCGCTCGACCTCCTGCTCGTCCATGCCGTTGATGACCGCGATCTCCGAGATGATCAGGTAGCGGGCCCGCTCGTACATCTTCTTCTCGCGGAAGGACAGCGTCTTGCGGGCGGAGATGTAGTTGAGCGTCTTCAGGACGTCGGCGATGTCCTGCAGGCGGCCGCTCTTCATCTTGTCCAGATTCTGCTTGTACCGCCCCTTCCAGTCGCCCGAGGCCGAGAACCGGCCGTCCGCCAGCATCTTCATCAACCCCGTGATGTCCTTGCGCTGCGTCAGACGCCGCAGGCCGATCAGATCGGTGTTCCCGATGGGAACCATCACCTTGGAGTTGTTCGCCAGGAGGCGGAGGTGATAGAAGCTGCGCGGAGAGACTGGTTCGGTTCCGAAGCCTTCGCCGATCTTTTCGACGACCGAAACGCCGTGGTTGGGATACACCACCTTCTCACCCACTCGAAAGCTCACTCAATCCTCCTAAAAGTAAAAAAAGCTGATACGCGGAACCCCGGATTTTAGGGCAAAATGCTCAAAAAGGCAACCCCGACAGGAGTTTAGGCGCGACCTCGGCATTCGCCGGAAAGAGCCCTCCGTTTCGCCGATAACCCTTCGAAAAGGAATCCTTTAACGGGGTGCAAGGTACAGCCCTGACACCATCCGACGGGATTCCGACGGGGAGCCGTTCGAACAACGGTGAACTTGGACACTGTCTCCGCCGGAGGACACCGGATCCCGACCCGGGGCCCTGTTGCCACGCCTCAGATTGTATCGAAGAGGACCTTCGGAGGCTGCGTCTCGCTCAGGCGAGCGTAGTAGGTCTCGACGGCAACCCTGGGAAACATCTCTCGCAGAATCGCCGCCGCGCGCTTCAGGTCATCGAGCTGGCGGGCTCGCAGATCGGTCCGAACCGTTCCCAGCTTGCGGACGCGATACCAGGCGCAGTCCTGGTGGGCGATCGCCACGATGCGGCGCGTGCCGTGATCCTCGACGAGCGCCTCGAGGCGGCGGCGGAAGAAATTGAAGTCCTTGGGCACGAGGTCGAAGAGCGTCAGAGGCTCGATTCCGCCCGGAACCGCCATGAAGTCGGAGTTGGGTCCGGCCCCGAGGTGGTGGATCGCGAAGTCCTGAAAGTGCTGGCGCCAGCGCCCGTCGACGCACGAGAGGATGACCGTGTCGGGTCGCTCGAGATTCCAGGCGATCGGGCTCTCGTAGGGTTGCGGCATGGCCGCTCCGGCTCGGACTCAGGCCTTGCCGGTCTTCTTCTCCGCCTCCACCGCGGCCGCCTCGGTCTTGGCCTGCACGAGACGGCTCACGTCGATGCCGAACTGATCCTTCAGCATGGCGAGCATGGCGGTCATTCCGCCGCCGACCGTCCCCATCACCTTTCCGATGCCGCCCCCGCCGCCCGAGCCGTTGCCCATCTCGATGATGTTGATCTTGTCGATGCCCGCGAGCTGCGTCGCGAAGGCCTGCGCGAGCTCGGGCATCTTGTCGACGACCATGTTGAGCACGGCGGCATCGTTGAACTGCTTCCAGGCCTCGGCCTTCCGCTGGAGGCCCTCGGCTTCCGCCAGCAGCTTCTTCTTGACGACCTCCGCCTCGGCCTCGCCGACCGCGAGGACCTTCGCGGCCTCGGCGCGCCCGATCTTCTCGATCTTGGCGGCCTCGCCCGCGCCCTCGAACTCGAGCTCCTTCTGGGTCGCCTCGGCCTTGATGATCGTCGCCTGCTTCTCGCCCTCGGCGCGAAGGATCGTCGCCTGCCGCTCGGCCTCGGCCGGGCTCGTCCACGACCGTCGCGAGGAGCTCCTGCTCCCGGCGGGCGGCCTCCTGCTCCTGGACGGCACCTCCTGCTGCTTGCGGACCTGCTCGATCCGGACCTCCTGCTCGGTGACCTGCTGTCGGGCGATCGCGGTCGCGAGCGGCCCGGCCTGCTGCGCCTCGGCCTGCTTGGCCTGGACCGTCGCGTCGAACTCGGCCTGCTTCGTCTCCTTGTCCCGCATGGAGGAGGCGATCGCGACGTCCGCCTCGTAGCGCTTGGTCTTGCCCTCCTCGGTCGGCGTCGGCCGACTGGATCATCGCGTCGCGCTGCGCCTGCGCCTCGCCGATGATGGCGTCGCGCTTGACCTCGGCGGTCCGCTTCTTGCCGAGGGCGTCGAGGTAGCCCTGCTCGTCGCTGATCTGCTGGATCGTCAGGATGTCGATGTTGACGCCCATCTTCTTCAGATCGACGCGCGGCCTCGTCCGTCATCTTCTGCGCGAAGGCCTGGCGGTCGGCGTTGATCTCCTCGACGGTCAGCGTCCCGAGGATGGCCCGGAGGTGGCCCTCGAGCGTCTGGAAGATGACGCCCTTGATCTGCTCGGTGGTCATGCCGAGGAAGCGCTCGGCGGCCGCGCGCATCGAGACGTCGTCGCCCGCGATCTTCACGTTGGCGACGGCCTCGACCGTGACCGGCACGCCCTCCTTCGTGTAGGCGCGCTGGATCTTGAGCGGAATCGAGATGATGTTCAGCGAGAGGTAGGCGACCTGCTCGAGCACCGGGACGCGCAGCGTCGCGCCGCCGCGCACGACGCGGAAGCCGACCTTCGAGCGGTTGCCCTTGTCGTCGACGAGCGTGTGCTTTCGGCCGTAGAAGATCGCGACCATCGAGGGCGGGACCTTGATGTAGTTGCGCGCGAAGAGCGCCATCGCCACGAAGAACCCCACGAGCCCCAGGACGACCGCGAGAACGACCGTGACGGCGGGAAGACCTTCCAACAGATCTCCTCATCTGGAACCTCCTAGCGCCTTCGGGTCCGGCTGCGCTCCACGAGGACCGAATCGCCGCTGCAGCGCGGTGATCGCGACCGCCGGCCCCGGCGGCAATCGCGCTGCCCGTCCGCCGTTCGCGCGATGTGCGTCGAGCGCTCCCCGCTGACGGTCAGCGTGACCTGTCCGACGCCGCCCTCCGGAATGCCGATCGTCACCTCGGCCGGTCTGCCCGACGAGGCTCGACATCCGAACCTCGCTCGACGCCTGCTGGGAGTAGAGGAGCCTGGCGAACTGGTAGACGATCGACGCCAGCACGATGCCCGCGACGAAGCCGATGCCGGAGGACAGCGGGTGGGAGAGGTTGTAGTAGCGCGCGATGACGCCGCCGACGCCAAAGGCCGTCAGGAAGGAGGCGATGACGCGCGCGCTGAAGATGCTGGGACCGCCGCCGTCCGCGTCGCCGTGGCCGACGTCCGTCTCGACGTGCACGTCATGATCGCCGCCGAACAGCTCGCCGACGAACAGCATGACGAGGAGAAACAGAAGCCCGAAGGCGCCGATCGCCGCATAGAGGAGCATGGAGTCAAACCCTCCGGGCCGCCGCTCCGCCGGTTCTGCCGGTGCCGCTGCCGACGAATCATAGCGCCGGCCCCGAGCCAACGGAGCGCTACGGGCGGAGCGGCCCGAAGCGGTTGGATTCAAAGGCCCTTGCGGCTATCATCGTCCCTCCCGGCCGGAGTGGCGGAATGGCAGACGCAGGGGACTCAAAATCCCCCGCTCGCAAGGGCATGAGGGTTCGACTCCCTCCTCCGGCACCAAGTCGACCAGACAGCTCGGCCGACTACGCCGCGATGAAGGTCTGATCCGGAGAGAGTGCGTTTCCAACCCGTTGCCGGGACAGTCACGACCGACGCCTCCAGAAATCCCCGATGAACCGATCCTTCTCGGCCGGCGTCGAGCTGCAGAAAGTCCGAAACCTCGTGCTCGGTCATAAGGGGAGCGGCCGTGTCGAGGAACTTCCGGTACTTCGGCTCCAGCCGGCCGATCCGCTCGAGAATCTCCTGTCTCGAGAGCTCGTGGCGCGGTTCGGATTCGGGCGCCGCCGCTGTCGCGTTTCCGACGATGGCCTTGGGGCCCTCGACCGCGATCTTCGCGGCCTGCGGGTTGGTCCAGTTCGGAGACTGCTGCTTGACGGAGTCGAGCCCTTCGAGGGAGACCTCCTCGGGCTCGAAGAGGTGGCTCCTCTCGAGCTGGCCCGAGGCCACCGAGCCCTGACGCGATGTCGTCTCGGACCAGACCTTGAAAACCTCGCAGGCGGCGTCGCAAACGGGGCCGAAGCACTTGTCCTATCGGTTGCACCGTGCAGTCGTTGATCAGGTCCGGGTAGTTCTGCCGGCAGGAGTTCGGCGCGAAGATCTGGCTCGCCGGCGTTCCGAAGACCCAGAGCCGGCGCGGCTCACCCAGCGATCGGCGGTAGAACAGATACCGCTGTGTCCGGAAGCCCAGGGCGCTCGGATGGTTGTACGTCCAGATCTCCAGGCCGTCGAGAAACGTCTTGCCACACCCCTCGACCGAGCGAAGGTCCGCGGGCTCGCCGTACCGGATGACCATCAGCGCCGCATCGTTTGGCCAATGGTCGTAGGTGCTGTCCGCGAGCTGCCGCAGGTCCGCGTAGCGGTACCGGTATCCCGGACCGAGAGGATAGAGCTGGCCGTCGCGCTCGCGGCGCTTCCAGAACTGCTCGCGGAACGCCTCGCGCTCGTGCGGCTCCGTCAGCTCGAGGTAGGCCTTCTTCTCGGCCGGCAGAATGATCGGGGCGACGAAGACCTCGAGCCACTCACGGTCCGCCTCCGGAAGAGTGGCGATGCGCTGCCGGGTGGTGGGCGTGGGCGACGGTTTCGCCGGAATCTGGCCGACGCCGGAAGCGCCGGCAAGCCACGCCACGAAAGCGGCGAGAGCGACGTTCCGCTTGAGGCTCATCGCATCGGCCATCGTAGGTCTCGGCGCCCGCCGTGTCGAGCGCGACCGGCGAGCCCCGAGCCCGATCAGTGCTCGAGGCCGTATTCTTTGATCTTGTTGTAGATCGTCTTCAGCGACAGCTTGAGCAGC
Source organism: uncultured Acidobacteriota bacterium (assembly GCA_963725095.1). Taxonomy (GTDB): domain Bacteria; phylum Acidobacteriota; class Thermoanaerobaculia; order UBA5066; family Gp7-AA6; genus DATBFU01. Next base: position 89,010 of record CAVRXJ010000025.1, on the reverse strand, counting down.
TCGGCGGTCTTGCGCTTGTTGCCGCGCGCGAACTCGAGGGTCTTCTGGATCAGGCGCCGCTCGACGTCGGCCAGGGAGTCGCCCACGGCGATGCGCACGACCGGCGCCTTCTTGCGGCGCGACCGGCGCGAGGCCAGCGGCCGGCCGAGCACCGACGTCACGACGGTCGGGCCGATCGCCGGCGCCCTCGGTCAGCTGCGCCGCCCGGCGCACGACTTCCTTGAGCTCCCGGACGTTGCCCGGCCAGTCGTGGGCGAGCAGGGCGTCGATCGCCTCGGGATCGAACGACAGGGAGGCGTCGTGCTCGTGGAGGAACTGCCGCGCGAGCAGCTCGATGTCGCCGCCCCTCTCCCGCAGAGGGGGAAGGTGGACGACGTGATCGGAGAGGCCTTCGGCCAGGGACGGCAGGAGCAGTCCGCTCGCGGTCGAGCGCTGCGGGTCGGCGTCGGTGGCGAGAAGAAGCCGCCGGCCGCGCGGCCGCTCGATCTCGGCCGAGAGCGTCGCCTGGACGCTGAGCGGGGCCCGCTCGATGCCGGGGACGAAGAGCGACCCCCCCGCGGCGCACAGCGCGTCGAGCCCTTCCCAGTCCGTGACCACGGCGAAGGGCTCCGAGCCCCTCGCGGAAAGCCGGTGCAGCGCGCGCGCGGCCGGCTCCTTCTCCGTTCCCGCCTCGCCCGTCACGAGCACGGGCGACTCGAGGGCGGCCTCCCGCTCGAGCGACGCGAGCGCCGCGCGCCAGGGATCGGACCGGCCGATCAGCGTCGTCGCGATCTCCGTCCGCGCGAGGCGAACGCGCATCTCTTCCAACCAGCCCTCGCGCTCGCGGCGCGCCCCGAAGCGCGAGCGCAGCAGCGCGACCCGACCCTCCGAGACCGGCCGCCACAGAAAGTCGTGGGCGCCGAAGGCCATCGCGCGCACCCCGTCCTCCAGGCGCGACCCGTCGATCAGGGCGTAGATGCCGCGGCGCGGATCCGCCTTCCGGGCCCTCTCGAGAAACTCGCTCGCGCCCCCGCCGGGCGCGTCCAGGGCCACGATGACGGCGTCGGGGGCGAACTCCGCCAGATGGCGCTCGCCTTCGGAAAGCGTCGCGACGCTGCGGACCTGGTCCCCCGCGACCGAAAAGGCGCGCCGCACGGCGTCGCGCGATTCCGGTTGGGGATCGACGAGCAGGACTTTCATGGCCGGACGCGGGATTTTAGCATCGCCCGTCCCCGGCCGGCCGGCGCGGGCTTCACGGCCTGCCGGGCAGGCGAATCTTGAGCTCCGGCCAGAGCGCGTCGACGCGTTTCTTCACGTCCGGCGCTCATGCGGATTTCCGGCGGCCAGGGCCGGTCGAAACCCTCGCCCTTCCACTTCCGGGTCGCGTCGATCCCCATCTTGCTGCCGTAGCACGGCAGCCGCGCCGAAAAGTCGAGCTCGTCGACCGGGCCCCGCACGAGCTCGATGTCCCGTTCCGGATCGATCGCCGTGAGCACCCGCCAGAGCAGCTCCGGGGCATTCCGGAGCTCGACGTCCGCGTCGACGACCACGACGACCTTGGTGAACATCATCTGGCCGGTCCCCCAGATCGCGTGCATCGTCTTGCGCGCGTGGCCGGGGAAGCGCTTGTCGATCGCCACGATCATCAGGTTGTGGAAGATCCCCTCGACCGGGAGAAACATGTCGACGATCTCGGGGATCGTCTTCTTGACCAGCGGCAGGAAGAGGCGCTCGACGGCCTCTCCCATGAACCCGTCCTCCATCGGCGGGCGGCCCGACGATCGTCGTCAGGTAGACGGGCTCGCGGCGGCGCGTGACGGCGGTGACGTGGAAGACGGGGAAGTCGTCCTCCAGCGAGTAGAAGCCGGTGTGATCGCCGAAGGGGCCCTCGACGCGGCGCTCGGTCGGGTCGACGTAGCCCTCGAGAACGATCTCGGCCTCGGCGGGAACGAGCAGGTCCACGGTCTTCGCGGGAACGAGCGGCACCGCTTCGCCGCGCAGGAAACCGGCGAACAGAAATTCCGAGAGGCCCGGGCGGAAGCGGCGCGATCGCGGAAAAGACCGTGGCCGGGTCGCATCCGATCGCGACGGCGACTTCCATGCGGCGGCCCTCGCGCTCGTAGCCCCGCGCCTGACCGGCCCCGTCCTTGTGCTTCTGCCAGTGCATGCCCGTCGTCGCGCGGTCGAAGACCTGCATGCGGTACATGCCGACGTTCGTCTTGCCCGAGACGGGGTCCCGCGTGATGACGAGCGGCATCGTGATGAAGGGGCCCGCGTCCTCCGGCCAGCAGGTCAGGACCGGGAGCTTCGCGAGATCGACGTCCTCGCCCGTCCTCCACGATCTCCTGGCACGCGCCGGAGCGCACGGTCTTCGGAAAGACGGCGGCGAGCTCCGTCACGCGCGGAATCGCCTTCAACTTGTCGAGGATTCCCTCGGGCGGCTGCGGGTCGAGAAAGAACCGGAGCCGCTCGTCCCACTCCTCGTACGAGGAGATCTCCAGCGCCTTGAGCATGCGACGGCGCGACGCGAAGACGTTGATCGCCACGGGCATCGCCGCGCCCGTCCACGTTCTCGAAGAGGAGGGCCGGCCCGCCTCCCTTGACGGCCCGGTCCGCGATCTCGGCGATCTCCAGCCGCGCGGAGACCGGCGCGCGGACGCGGGCGAGCTCGCCGTCGCGCTCCAGGGCGTCGAGAAAGGCGGAGAGATTCCGGTAGGCCATCGTGGATCGCGCCTAGGACGCGCCTTCCAGAGCGACTTCCGCTTCGATCGATCCGACGACGCGTCCCCGGGCGTTGCGGACCGCCGGGAAGCGGTACCCGGACAGGGCCGAGCGCGCGCGGTCGGAAAGGAGCCCCAGGCGCTCGAGGAGGGCGAGGATCACGGCGTCGCGCGGGCGCGCGGATCCGTCGTCGATCTTCAGCGCGAGGCCGACGGCCTCGCCGGCCGTGGCGGGAGACGCGGCGATGCCGACCGCGTAGACGCCCTCGGCGCCCTCCTTCCCGACCCAGCGTCCGCGGCCCGCGCGGAGAAAGTCCGTCGTGAACCGGCCGCGCCCGGCCACCATGTCGGGGCTCGACGTCATCGCGCGCACGACACGCCGCCGCGCGGCCGCGGCCACGCGCGTCTCGCCGGCGCGCGAACCCGCGAGCAGGCGCGCGTACCCCAGGGCCAGCGCCGAAAGCGGCAGGATGAACACCGGAAGATTGCAGCCGTCGATGGCGATCGGAATTTCGTCCGCCAGGACGCCGCAGAAATCCGCGACCCTCGCGAGGATCTCGCGGTGCAGGGGGTGCGAGGGCTCGGAGTAGTCCTTCGCCGGGAAGCCGAAGAGCCGGCAGGCCAGCAGCAGCCCGGCGTGCTTCCCGGAGCAGTTGTTGTGGACGGCGCCGATCCGCCCGCGGCTGCGGATCAGGGCGCGCGCGGAGGGCTCGTGCATGGGCCGGTGCGCGCCGCAGTCGAGGTCGCGCTCCCGAAAGCCGCCGCGCGCGAGGAGGCGCTGCACGATCCGAATGTGCCGCGGTTCGCCGCCGTGGGAGGCGCACGTCAAGGCGATCTCGTCGTCACCCAGACGAAAGGCCCGCTCGCCGCCCGCCTCGAGCAGCGGAAGCGCCTGGAAGGGCTTTGCCGCCGAACGGACCGGCACGAGGCGGCCCGACTCGCCCAGCGCCGCCGAGCAGGCGCCCTCCGGCCGCGACGATCGCGGCGAGCCCCCGGTGCGATGACTCGAGCCGGCCGCCCCGCAGAACCCGGGCGACGACCGGTGGTTCCTCCGTCGCGGGGGCAGGGCCCCGCCGGCTGTCAGGCGGCACTCGTTTCATCGCGACGGCACGTCACCCGAGTATACGGTCGCGTCGGGGCGCCGCCCGGGCGGAAATAATCATCGGGAGGAGGCCGTTCCGGAAGCCGATGCGCGCCCTCCCCCTGGCCCTCTCCCTGTGCCTTGCCGCGTCCGTGGCGGCGGGCGACGAGCCCGCACCCGTTTTTCCCGACTTCGAGTTCGCGGGCGCCGACGGCAGCGCCATCCGGTTGTCCCAGCTGAAGGGCAACGTGGTTCTGCTGAACGTCTGGGCCACGTGGTGCGGGCCCTGCCGCATGGAGCTGCCCGTCGTCCAGAAGATGTACGACCGGTACAGCGATCGCAACTTCGTCGTGCTGGCCGTCAACATCGACGCCGACCGGCGGCGCATCGAGCCCTTCCTCAAGCGCTACAACCTCTCCCTCCCCATCTACTACGCGGCGCCGGAAGAGGCCGCGGCGATGACCGAGATGGGGATTCCTTCGACATTCATCCTCGGCCCGGACCGCGCCCTGATCGACCAGGCCGTCGGGTACTCCCCGGACGTCGAGGACCGCTGGAAGCAAGTCATCGAAAAGCACCTGAAGGCGCGCAAGTCGGCGCGCTGAGATCCTCCCGGTCCGATCAAACGGAGGCCATCGCCATGAAGGTCCGCGCCCTCTCGCTCGCCGTCGCCGCTGCCGCCCTGCTCTCGGCCTCCCCGCTTTGCGCACAAGTGCGACAGGGCACCGTGGAGATCGAGCCCTTCGCCGGCTACCTCTTCGGCGGCCGATTCTCCCGGGGCTCGACGGACCTGTTCCCGTACTCCGTGGACGTGGCCGATGAGCCCACCTACGGCGGACGCGTCGGGTTCAACGTCACGAGCCTCTTCGAGGTCGAGTTTCAGTACTCGCAGACGGAGACGGAATTCGAGGCGCCCAACAGCGACGGCATCTTCGGCCCCGGGGCGACCCGGCTGGGCGATCTGAAGATTCAGTACTTCCTCGGCTACACGACGTTCAACTTCGGCCACGGACGGTTCGTGCCCTACGTGACGGTGGGCGCGGGCGCCGCCGACGCTGACGCCGGAGGTCGCGGGCGTGAACACCTCCGTCCGACACGCGCTTCACCGCGAGCTTTGGTGGCGGACTCAAGACCTTCTTCACGCCGCACTTCGGCCTGCGCTTCGACGGGCGCGCCTACACGACGCTCGCTCGGCGACCGGCAACACTCCTGCGTGCGACTCCTACGGCTGCAACGACACGAACTGGCTGACCAACGGCACGGCCACCGGCGGGATCCTCATCGCCTTCTGACCGGCGCCGGGGGCGAGTCCGAGCCCGCGTCCACCCGGATCCGCCTCGCGCCGTCCGGCAGGACCTCGAACGCGACGCTCCGGGTCGCCGGCAGAACGGCGCGAAGAGAGCGGTTGGGCCACTCGACGATCACGGGAGCTCCGGCCACCGACTCCGGAAGGGCGAGCACCTCGAGCTCCCGGGCCGTGTCCTCCAGCCGGTAGAGGTCCAGGTGACGCAGGACGATGGCGCCGGCGTCGTCGGCGTACTCGTGGAGGAGCGCGAACGTCGGCGAGGCCACCTGCCTCGACCCGACGCCGAGCCCCCGGGCGATCCCTCGGGCGAGGCAGGTCTTCCCCGACCCCAGATCGCCCGAGAGATACACGACGTCGGAAGGCGACAGCGTCGCCGAAAGGCGGCGTCCCAGCTCCTCGGTCTCTTCCTCGCTTCGGGTGATCGCTTCCAAGGGAGATCAGCCGCCTCCGTCCGCGAGCAACGAGCTCGCGGCGCGCCGCGGGGATCGCGTCGGCGAGCTCGTGCGCGAGCAGTCCCGCATCGCCCAGGCGTCGGGCCTGCCGCTCCCCCGCCGCGCCATGCAGCCAGGCGCCCGCGAGCACCGCGTCCGAGGGACGCATCCCTCCCGCCACGAAAGCCCCGATCGCTCCGGCGAGCACGTCGCCGGAGCCGGCCGTCGCCATCAGCGGCGTGCCGGTTGGATTCACCGATCACGACACCTCCGCCCGGAGCAGCGACCAGGCTCGCCGCCCCCTTCAGAAGCACCACGGCACGGCTGGCCCGCGCGAGAGCCCGCGCGGCAGAGAGACGGTCCGCCTGAACCTCCCGCGTGGAGATCCCGAGGAGACGGCCGGCCTCTCCCGGATGCGGCGTCAGGATCCGGGACGCGAAGACGCGGGAGCCGCCGGGAAAAGCATTCAGCGCGTCGGCGTCGCAGACCATGGGGAGCCGGGCCGCGAGGAGCCGGCGGAGAAAGGCGACGGTCCCGGCGGCCGTCGAGAGCCCCGGACCGACCACCGCGGCGTCGAAGGACCGGAGCGCCGACATCGCCGGTCGGGCGGCCTCCTCCGCAATGGCTCCGTTTTCCTCCGGGAGGCCGAGCGTCATCGCCTCCGGAAGGGCGGCGACGATGGACTCCTCGAGCGATCGGGGGCAGAAGACCGTCACCAGCCCGGCCCCCGCCCGCAGCGCTCCACGCGCCGCGAGGATGGCGGCGCCGGCCTTTCCCCGCGAGCCTGCGACGACCGCGAGCCGGCCGAAGCTTCCCTTGTGGGAATCATCGGGACGCGGCGGACAGAGCCGGCGGATGTCGGCGGCCTCGACCAGCTCGAGCCGCGATCCCATGCGCCGCAGAATCGCGCGCGGGATGCCGATGTCGGCGACCACGATGGATCCGCAGGCCGCCCGCGCGGGGAACGCGACGTGGCAGACCTTCGGCGCCCCGAACGCGACCGTCCGCTCGGCGCGGACGAACGGACCGATCGGAGCACCCGTGTCCGAAGAAAGGCCGGAGGGCAGGTCCGCGGAAACGACCGGCCTCCCCGATCGATTGATGGCCGCGACGACCCGCGCCGCGGCTCCCTGAAGGGGCCGCGTGAGCCCGGTCCCGAAGAGCGCGTCGACGACACCGTCGGCCGCGGCGAGCGCCCGCGAGAGGCCGGCCGTCGCGCCTGCAGCGCGTCAGCGCGAACGACCGACAGCCCCGCCCCGCGCGCCCGGTCGAGGTTCTCCGCGCGCATCGCCCCGGTATCCGTCCGGATCGCCCAGCGTGAACACCTGGGCCGACCGGCCGCGCTCCGAGAGAAGCCGCGCCGCCGCGAGCCCGTCACCCCCGTTGTTGCCCGGACCGCAAACGAGAACGACGGTCTTCCACTCGGGGTAACGGCGGCAGACGTCCTCGACGAGGGCGGACGCGGCGTTCTCCATGAGGTCCGCCGACGCGACGCCACCCCGTATCGTCTCGCGGTCGGCCCGCCGCATCCGCCGGGCGTCGAGGACCGGGATCAAGCGCCGGCCCTCCGACGGGCCCGGGGCCGCTGTCGAGGGAAGGTGGCCGGCTTTGACAGGATCGCGGGCACGGCCCCGATTATCGGTCAACGCGCCCCGCGGGCGCCCGGCCGGGAGGCCTAGTTGGCCGCGGCCTTCTTCTCGGGCGGGAGCACCGAGACGAAAAAGCTCTTCTGAACGTAGGAGGTCACGTTCGTGACGCCGTCGCGCAGCGCCACGGCGAGTTTCTGGCCGCCCGGCACGCAGATCAGCGACACGTCGTAGTAGTAGTCCTTGCCCTGCGCCTTCTGGAAGTCCTTCCCGGGGACGTCGACGGTCTGGCGCTGGACGGTCAGGTCCGACTGCTTGTCCGAGGCGTCCAGCACGACGAAGTACACGCTGAAGCTTCCCTGGTACCGGTCGCCGGAGGGCACCAGCCCGAGCTTGCCGAGCGGAATCGCGATCCGCACCGGCACGAGGTAGTAGTCGGCGTCGTAGGGCTTCGGCTGACCCATCGAGACGGTGATGCTCAGCGGGTTCTCGTTGTGCGCGTAGTGGAGGCTCGCCAGGACGGTCTCCGCCGTGCGCGTCTCGACGGATTTCTCGACGAGGCCGCGGCGGGTGCGGACATTCAAGCCCTTGCGCTTGCAGACGACCTCGATCCGGTGCGGCCGATCGACCGAGGCCTTGCTCGAGCGGTAGCCGATCGAGTAGAAGTTCGAGAAGTCCGACGCGAGGTTGTCGAGGCTTTCCTTCCAGTCGTTCGTGTTGACGGCGGCCAGGCCGCCGGTCTCTTCCGCCATCATCTGGAGCGGCGCCTGGTAGTTCGTGCGCATGAGGAAGGCCGAAGGCCGGACCTCCATGGTCTTGCTCTCCGCGGTCATCATGTCGTCCACGGTGAGACCCGCAGCGTCGAGCGCCCAGATCGTGACCCCCTGCGCGTTGGCCGCCTGCACGATGCTCGTGTAGCGGGAGTTCATGTCGAACTCGAACTGGCTGAGGGTGTTCGCGCCTTCGCGGTACTTGCGCTGCACGATGTCGTAGAGCTCGACGCCGATCTGCGCGGGCAAGCCCTCCGAGATGTACACGAACACCTTGCGTCCGTCGAGACCCGCCATGCCGTTGATCGTGGTCTTCATGCCGTCGACGGCGAACTCGAGGTCGTTGCGGTAGGCCTCGGCGTACTGGCGAACGTACTGCTCGGCCTGCGCCGCCGACTTGGAGTCGTTGATCTTCTCGATGGCATCCCGGCGCTGCGCCGACCTGCGAGGTCGCGGCGCCCGTCTCACCCTCGACCTGCTCGAGCACCTGGAGGATCTCGGTGGGGTCCGAGGTGAAGTTACGCCGGACCTTCAGGGACCGGTTGTAGACGACGACCATCGCCTCGGCCTGCTTGCCCACGGTCTGCGAAACGAACTCCTTCAAGCGCTTGAACATCCGGTTGCGGTTCATCGGCTGGATGTTGAGGTTGTCCACGTAGATCACGTACCGGGCCTTCAGCTCCTCCGGCACGGCCTCCGCCGCGGCGGGCTCTTCGATCGAGACGGTCTTGCCGTCCTCGAGGAGCAGCTTCCCGCCCGACACGGCGTAGAAGTTCGTGATCGTCTGGGGAACGCCGTCCTGGAGGACCTGGAAGTCCTCCTTGGTCAGGCCGGGGACGCGGTTTCCCTTCGAATCGGTGACGATGACCTCGATGCTCGTCACCGAAACTTCGACGCTCTCGCTGACGGGTGGAAGACCCTGGGACTGCGTCGGGGCCGACGGCTTCTCCTGAGCGGAAACCGACGCGGAGGCAGCCAGGGCAAGCAGCAGGAGCGGCAGTCTCTTCAAATTCGCTTTCCTCATGTTAGGGGGGCAAGCGCCTTCCGGAAGCCGAAAATTCCCTTCCGGGCGCGGGCGCGGCCTGCCGGCCAAAAACGTTGTTGCTTTGTCCCGGGGAATTCAACAGAATTCGGCCTCTCCGGGCGGGGCTCGACGCGCCCGGAATGAAGCACAAGAGCAAGGAGCGGTTCAGAATGCCTCGAAACGGGCAGCGCGCGGGCGTCATTCTTTCCCTGGCCGTCGTCCTCCTTTCGACCGGGGCCTGCGACAAGATCAAGTCGAAGCAGGCGGTCAAGAAGGGCAACGAGTTCTTCAAGGCGGGAAAGTACGAAACCGCTCTCGCGAGCTACCAGGAAGCCGAGCGGCTCGACCCGGGTCAGGTCAAGCTGAAGAAGAACATCGGCCTCGCCTACATGGGGATGTACCAGCCCGGCTCCAAGCACGCCAAGGACCTGGAGTTCGCGGCCAAGGCCATCGAGAACCTCAAGGTCTACGTCGTCGCGTATCCCGAAGACCGGCGCGCGCAGGAGTTCCTGGTCTCCATGTACCTCGCGACGGATCGCTACGACGAAGCCATCGGGTTCTACGAGAACATGCTCAAGACCAACCCGAAGGACGCCAAGGCGATGGGCTCGATCGCGTCGATGTATTTCAAGAAGGGCGACTTCGACAAGGGCATGGAGTGGCAGAAGAAGATGGCGGACGTCGAGGGCGACAAGCCCGATCCGTACATCATGATCGGCGTGCAGGCCTGGGACCGCTCCTACCACTACCCGGACCTCGACTCGGCCACGCGGGCGCACATCATCGACGAAGGGATGAACGCCCTGCAGAAGGCGCTCCAGATCAAGCCGGAGTCCTTCGAGGCCATCACGTACATCAACCTGCTCTACCGGGAGAAGGCCAAGATGGAGACGGACCCGGTCAAGGCGCAGGAGTACACCGACGAGGCCAACAAGTATCTGGCTCAGGCCCTGGAGCTCCGGAAGAAGCAGGAAGCAGCCTCGAAGGCCGCGACAACGCCGACAGCGGAACCGGGGAACTAGTTTCGGTGTCTGGAAGGGTCGGGAGGGCAGTCCATGTTTGAAAACAGCCTGATCGAATCGTCCCACCGAAAGGGTGACAGCCGGAAAGCCATGACGCTTCCGGTTTCCATCGCGCTCCACGCCATCATCATCGGCGCCGCGCTCGGTGCGTCGATCTGGTTCGTGGAGGACGTTCCGGAGCCTCCGATCCCGGTCACCTTCTACGCGTCCGCACCGCCTCCTCCCCCGCCTCCGCCCGCGGCGCCGAAGGCGGCGCCCCAGCCGAAACAGGTGGTGCAGAAGGTCATTCCGCAACAGCCCACGGAGATGACCGCGCCGACCATGATCCCCGACAAGATTCCCGAAGCCCTGACGTCCCCCGAGCCCGAGGCCCCGTCGGGGGTCGAGGGAGGGGTGGAGGGTGGCGTCGAGGGAGGCGTTCCGGGAGGGGTCCTCGGAGGGGTGGTCGGCGGGACCGGGCCGGGCACGGGAGATGAGCCGCTGCGCGTCGGTGGAGACGTCAAGGCCCCGCAACTGCTGCAGAAAATCGAGCCGAGCTACCCCGAGGCGGCCCGAAAGGCCCGGATGGAAGGGGTCGTCATCCTCGAGGCCATCATCACGGCCGAGGGCAGCGTCCAGGAAGTCAAGGTCTTGAAGTCGGTCAACCCCCTGCTCGATTCTTCGGCCGTCCGGGCCGTGGAACAGTGGAAATACCGGCCTGCCACGTTGAACGGGCGGGCGGTGCGCGTCTATCTGACCGTGACGGTGACCTTCAATCTGCACTAGGATTCGCGTTTGGAAGCTCGACCGGCCGAACTTTGAGACTAAGAAGGAGCGCTTCATGAGTTTCGATCCCATTGAGCTCTGGCACAGCATGACGATTCTGGCCAAACTGGTGGCCCTGCTCCTATGCATCATGTCGATCTACTCGCTGACCGTGGCGGCCGAGCGGTTCCTGTACTACCGGAAGGCGAAGAAGCAGTCGGTCGACTTCGCGCGCCTGGTGACGGGCTTCCTGAAGCAGGACAAGCTTCAGGAGGCGATCGACTCCTCCAAGAAGTTCAAGCAGAGCCACCTGGCCCGCGTGCTGGCGGCCGGTCTCTACGAGTTCCAGCACGACATCGCCAGCGGCACCGCCGACACGCCGGGCCACGATCCGATCGAGGCCGCCGAGCGTGCCCTCGAGCGCGAAGCGCTGATCACGACGGCGGACATGAAGAAGGGCCTCTCCGGCCTCGCGACGATCGGCACGACGGCGCCCTTCATCGGGCTCTTCGGAACGGTCATCGGTATCATCAACGCGTTCCGCGGCATGGCCATGACGGGCTCGGGCGGAATCGCGGCGGTCTCCTCGGGCATCGCCGAGGCCCTGGTCACGACGGCCCTCGGCCTCTTCGTGGCGATCCCGGCCGTGTGGCTCTTCAACATCTTCATGAACAAGATCGAGCGGTTCCAGGTCGAGATGTCCAACGGGGCCTCCGAATTGATCGACTACTTCATCAAGCGCCGCGGCGCCGCGATCCGCGCGTCGTAGGAAAAGGGGAACCTCCATGGGAATGGGCGGAGGCGGCGGCCGGGACAAGCTTCAGAGCGACATCAACGTCACTCCTCTGGTGGACGTGTGTCTCGTTCTCCTCATCATCTTCATGGTGGTCACCCCGATGCTCCAGTCGGGCATCGCGGTGCAACTGCCGAGCACGGACAATCCGGACAAGAAGCCGGAGAACTCCAACCAGACCCTGATTTCCGTCAAGTGGGCCACGCCGCCGGTCTACTACTTCGCGAAGGACGCGGTATCGAAGCAGGACCTGCAAAAACAGCTCGACGAGCTCTTCCAGCGCAAGTCCACCGCCGAGCTCATCATCAAGGCGGACCAGCGCCTCAAGTACGCCGACATCAAAGACGTCATGAAAATGACCAAGGACGCCGGCTTCCAGAATGTCGGCCTGATTTCCGAGAAGAAAATCGTCGCGCCCGCGGCGAAATAAGAGCCCGAGGAGGAGAGATTTCCGATGGCCATGTCCGTGGGCGGCGGTGCCGGCGACTACAAGAGCGACATCAACATCACGCCGTTGGTGGACGTCGTGTTGGTGCTCCTCATCATCTTCATGGTCATCACTCCCCTGCTCCAGATGGGGTACGAAGTCAAAGTTCCCCCCAAGTCGACCAATCCCAATCCCCAGATCGACCCGGACCAGTTGATCGTCTCGCTCGCCCCTCAGGGAAAACTGTACCTGAACAAGCAGGAGCTGACCGCCCCGCAGCTCGCGACGCAGCTTTCGTCGATCCTCAAGAACCGCCGCGACAAGACGGTCTTCTTCTCGGGAGAAGACGAAGCGGCCTACGGCGATGTCGTGAAGGTCATGGACCTTTGCCGCACGGCCGGCGCGACGAACATCGGGATCGTTCTGGAAACCGTTCCGGTCCAATAGCTTTCCGTTCTCCGTTCCCGGTTCCCGATTCCCGATCCAGCCATCGGCCGGTCTGATATCCTTCCCGGCCCGCGCGCGTCGCGGGCAACAACCCGAAAAGAAACAGGAGTTTGGCGATGTCTCATGACCTGGCTCTGCCCCTCGTCCTCGTCTTCTCGATCGGTTCCCTCTTCGTCGCGGGGTACCTGATGTCCTGGGTCCTCAAGCGGGACACCGGCACGGCTCCCATGCGGGAGATCTCCGACGCGATCAAGGAGGGCGCCGAGGCCTTCCTCCGCCGCCAGAACCGGACGATCGGCCTCTTGGCCTTCCTGCTGGCGATCGTGATCTTCGTTCTCTACGGCTACGTGCGGGGCCACCACGACTTCGACCCCGTTCCGACCGCCCTGAAGCTCGCCTTCTGGACGACCCTCTCCTTCGTCCTCGGCGCCGCCTGCTCGGTCGTCGCGGGCTATGTCGGCATGTGGATCTCGATCCGCTCCAACATCCGGACCGCCTCGGCCGCCCGCACGTCGTTGAACGACGCCCTGCGGACGGCCCTGCGGGGCGGCGCCGTCTCGGGCCTCTTCGTCGTCGCCATGTCCCTCTTCGGCGTCGGCGGCCTCTACTGGCTCGTCAGCCGGTTCACCGAGGTCCCCCCCGCGCAGATCCCGCTGCTGATCGTCGGGTACGGTTTCGGCGCCTCCTTCGTGGCGCTGTTTGCGCAGCTGGGCGGCGGCATCTACACCAAGGCGGCGGACGTGGGGGCCGACCTGGTCGGCAAGGTCGAGGCGGGGATTCCCGAGGACGACCCCCGCAACCCGGCCGTCATCGCGGACCTGGTGGGCGACAACGTCGGTGACTGCGCCGGCCGCGGCGCGGACCTCTTCGAGTCGACGGCCGCCGAAAACATCGGGGCCATGATCCTGGGCGCGACGCTGGCGGCTTCGGTCTCCAAGCACGACATGGCGTTCTCGGCGGGAATCGTGGGCGTGATGCTGTTCCCGCTCGTGGCCCGCGCCTTCGGCCTGCTCGCTTCGATCGTCGGAATCTTCGTCGTGAAGACGCGCGAGGACGCCGACCCCATGAAGGCCCTGAACCGCGGCTACTACGTCGCGGCGTCGCTCGCCATCGTCGGGTTCTTCGTGGCCACCAAGTGGCTGCTCGCCAACCCCGCCCGGCCCGACGCCTGGTGGATGTACTTCCTGTGCGGACTGATCGGCGTGCTCACGTCGGTCGCCTTCGTCTTCATCACCCAGTACTACACGGAGTACCGATACCGCCCCGTGCGCGAGATCGCCGAGGCCTCGCAGACCGGCCCCGCCACCAACGTCATCGCCGGCATCGGGGTCGGGTTCGAGTGCACGCTGATGCCCGTCGTCGCGATCTCGGCCGCGATCCTCGCCTCCTACAAGATCGGCGCGGCGGCTCTGCCCGGTGGCGGCCTCTTCGGCACGGCCGTGGCCACGATGGGGATGCTCGGAACGGCCGCGTACATCCTGGCCATGGACACCTTCGGCCCCATCACGGACAACGCCGGCGGGATCGTCGAGATGTCGCGGCAGCCCGAGGAGATCCGCAAGAAGACCGACCGCCTCGACGCCGTCGGCAACACCACCAAGGCCCTGACGAAGGGCTACGCGATCGGCTCGGCGGCACTGGCCGCCTTCCTGCTCTTTTCGGCCTACCTCGACGAGCTGAAGAACTACGGCGCCGAGCTGCTCTCGGTCAACCTGGCCAAGCCGGAGGTCTTCGTCGGGGGCCTGCTCGGCGCCATGCTCGTCTTCTTCTTCTCCGGCCTCGCCATCAAGGCGGTCGGCAAGGCGGCCTTCGTCGTCATCCAGGACGTCCGCGCGCAGTTCCAGGAGCACCCGGGAATCATGAAGGGCACGGAGAAGCCCGACTACGGCCGCACCGTCGACATCGTGACGCGGGGCGCCCTGCGTCAGATGATCGCGCCGGGCCTGGTGGCGGTCGGAACTCCGGTCGCGGTCGGGCTGATCTTCAAGCGGTTCGGCGTCGGGGCCGAGGCGGTCGCCGCCCTCCTCATGGTGGGGACGATCACCGGGCATCGTCGTGGCGACGTTCCTGAACAACGCCGGCGGCGCCTGGGACAACGCGAAGAAGTACATCGAGACCGGAGCCTTCGGCGGGAAGGGCTCGGCCACGCACAAGGCGGCGGTCGTGGGCGACACGGTGGGCGATCCCTTCAAGGACACGGCGGGCCCTTCGCTGCACGTCCTCATCAAGCTCCTGGCGACGATCACGCTGGTCCTGGCCCCCCTGTTCATCTAGCCGAGAGCCCGTCGCCCGCCGACGGCCCGGCTTGCCCGGGCCGTCGCGCTTTTCGGACGGGGCCGGTGCCCTCAGGAGCGGGGCCGACGCGGGGACTTGCCGAGCATCATCTCGGTCACGTCCTGAAACTCGACGCCCGCGGGCAGCGCGAGCTTTCGCCTCGCTCCCCTTGGCGGGAATCCGTACCTCCGTGTTGCGGTACTCCATTCGGACCGGCTGATCGCGCCGCGGCGCGGTACGGAAGCGCAAGGCGGCGCTCGATGATGCACCTGATCGGAAAGTCCTGCAGCTTCCGCGCGAGCCAGTAGGTTCCCTTCCCTGCGGCGTCTCGTACTCGAAGACCTCGCACGGCTGTGCCGTCCCACTCCTCGCTCGGAGCATCTTGCCGCGGGTCCGGATCTCCTCGATCCTTCGGGCATACTCGTGCGAGGCCCCGCCGCGGCGCGCGGCGAGAGGCCGTCGCCATCTTCGACCCGACCGTCTGCCCTTCCACCCAGAAGTAGGCCTCGTCGCCGAGAAAGAGAATCTCTGTCCTGGCCGACGCCTCCTTCCCGCCGCTCCTCGATGCGCATGTTCGACCCCGCCATCCAGATCTCCGCGTCCTGAAAGACCTGGCCCGGACGGGCGCCTTCGACCGTGACGATCGATCGCCAGTGCGCGGAGGGGATGCGCCTGGGCGAAGGCCGGGTTGGGCGGCGAATCCGAGTGCCAGGGCGGCCAGCCGTCGGTGCGATCCGGTGCTCATTGGATCGCGAATCTTACGCCGCCCGGCATCGCTCGTCATCAGACGAAGCGGCAGAGGATCTCGTTGGAGAGCAGAAAACCGCGCTCGGTCAGCGCCAGGCGGTCGCCGGATTCCCGGAGCAACCCCCGATCCATCCAGGCCGCGTAGTCGGCCGGCAGCCGCGCATCGCCGCTCTGCGCGATCCAGGCCTCGACCTCCCGGCGGTCGACGCCCGTCCGACAAGCCGGAGCCCGAGGACGATCCGCTCGGCGGCCTCCTGCTCCGGACCGATGGCCGCGTCGAGCGCCACGGGACGCTGACCGAGCCCGAGCCTTTCGATGTACGCCGCGAGAAAGGCGACGTTCGCCCGGCGCCGACCCCGCCAGAACTCGTGCGCGGACACTCCGAGGCCGAGCGTCGGGGCGCGCTGCCAGTATTTCGTGTTGTGCCGCGCCTCGCGCCCCGGGCGCGCCCAGTTGGAGATCTCGTAGTGCGCGAAGCCCCGCCCCGAAAGAGTCCGGGAGAACTCGAGCCAGAGGTCCGCCTGGGCGTCGTCGGACAGGTACCGTTCGGGGTGCACGGCGGCGGTCCTCCTCGAGAGACTTGGATTTTTCCGCCTCGAGCAGGTACACGGAGACGTGGTCGACGCCGGCATCGCAAAGGGCCTCGACGCTCGACCGGAAGGTCTCGGCCGTCTGTTCCGGCAGCCCCAGGATGAGGTCGCCCGAGAGAGACAGGCCGCGGCCGGAGAGATCGCTCAGGGCCTGCCGCGCGCGCACCGCGTCGTGGCGGCGGCCGACGGCCGCGAGCTCCCGGTCCTCGAACGACTGGATGCCGACCGACACGCGGGTCACTCCGGCGTCGATCCAGGCGTCGCGCCGATCGGGCGTGACGTCCTCGGGATTCGCCTCCAGAGTCAGCTCGGCGCCCGCGTCCACCGAAAAACGTGCCCGAACCCGCCCGAGCAGCGTCGAGAGCTCCTCCGGTCGGGATGAGAGACGGCGTTCCTCCGCCGAGGTAGACCGAATCGAACGGCTCGCCCTCCGCTTCTCCGGCGGCCAGGTCGATCTCGCGGGAGAGCGCCGCCAGGTACGCCTCCCGCGAGGAAGTGTCCGTCGAGACCACGAACGAGCAGTACCCGCAACGCGAGGCGCAGTACGGAAGGTGGATGTAGAGGCCCGCGCTCACGGCGCTCCGCTCAGGGCCCGCTCGACGTCCGGAGCGATTTCGCCTCCGAAGGGAAAGATCTTTCGGAAATTCCCCTCGGCCACGACCAGGGACAGGTCTCGCGCGACCTCATCCAGCCAGCGCACGGCCGCACGCAGCAGCGCCGCCCGATGTTCGCTCCCGGTGTCGGTGTCGGCAAGCTCCTCCAGCCGTGCCGAGGCGGCCGCGTTCGACGCCGGCTCGCCCTCGCCCCGAGGCCTGGGCGGCCGGACCGCGAGGCCGCGGGCGCGCGCCGCGTCTTTGAGCCGCGCGTGCGCCCGTTCGCTGTCTCCCAGCCAGTCCCCATGGTGCACGCGATCGAAGAAGGCCTCCTCGCTTCGGGATCGACGAGGCCCCTCGCCGCCACGACCCGCCGGCGCGACTCGCCCGTGTCGGGAAGCGTGATTCCGGCGACGAACGAGCCTCCGGCCCGGGCGCAGTCCTCCAGGGCCCGCTCCAGGACCTCGTCCTCGGTCGTCCAACCCGGTAGCAGCGGCAGGAACAGGCCGGACGGCATGACGCGCGCGCCCGCTTCGATGCGACGCCAGAGCGGCTCGCCCGGGAGCGCCGAAAAAGAGGGCGACGAAGGCGCCCCCGGGCGACTCGGGAAACGTCTCGGGCTCGGGATCGAGCAGGTAGGCGGCCCGCCCCGCCGCCGCCGCGCCTTCGGCCGCCGCCCGCGCCGCCTCCCGGGCGGGCTCCCCGGTGCCGGACGGGCCGATCAGGACCGGACCGGCGGGTGTGCTCCGGATCGCGCGGCGCCAGGCCTCCGTGTCGGGAGGCCCGACTTCGATTCGTCCGGCTGCCGGCCGCAGGATCACGGTGCGCTCGACGGGATCGAACCGAAAGGGCGGCGGACCGAACTCACCCACGCAGGGAAACGCCCGCGCCGCGATGCGGCGCCCGGCGATCTCGGCCTCGCCGGCTCGCACCACGGGGCCGCCGCTTTCGAAGACGATCAATGCCTCAACGCCTCGCGTCGGACGCGCGAGAGGGCGCCCGAACGCCCGTACCGCGCGAAGACGTCGGCTTCGAAATTGATCGGGTCCCCCGGTCTCCGTACGCCCAGCGTCGTCCGGCGGCGCGTCTCGGGAATCACCGCGACCTCGAAAGCCCCTGCCCGTCGCCTGGCGACCGTCAGGCTCACGCCGTCCAGGGCCACCGAGCCCTTCTCGACGACGTAGCGCGCCAGACCGCGCGGTATGGCGAAGCGGTAGGTCCAGGAGCGCCCGCGGGGCTCGATCGACAGCACCCGGGCGACGGCGTCCACGTGTCCGAGCACGAAGTGTCCCGACAGCCGGTCTCCCCACCGCAGCGCGCGCTCGAGGTTGACGGAGTCTCCCGGATTGAGGGCCCCGAGCGCCGTGCGAAAGAGCGTCTCGTCCGAGAGGTCTGCGGACAGCCGGCGGCCGGAAGCCGTGGCGGTCAGGCACACTCCCGAGACGCACACGCTCTCGCCGCGCTGGAAAGGCTTTTCGCCGCGCGGCGGCGCGACCCGAAGGCGCACGCCGCCCCGCTGCCGGTCGATCCCGACCACGCGCCCCACGCCCGAGACGATGCCGGTGAACATCGAGGGGGAAGTCTACCGTCGGCAGGCGCGGGAAGGCTGCGGCCGGCCGATTCAGGTGCGGCGCGTGCGGACGCGCCCCGTCACCATCAGATCCTCGCCGAGGCGCTCGAATCGGAGATCTTCCAGCCAGGGAGTCCGGGCGAGCGAAAAGCCGTGGCCGCCGACGGCCCCGGGGGCGAGCTGCCCCCCGAGAAGGCGGGGCGCGAGAAAGGCACAGACGCGGTCGACGACTCCGGCGGAGAGGAAGCTCCAGTGTGTCCGGGCGCCACCCTCGACCATCAGGCTGGTGACGCCCTCCCTTCCCAGCCGTCGGAGAAAGCGGCGGATCGAGACCGCGCCGGGTACACCCCCGGGCACGCTCCAGACCTCGGCCCCGCGCGCGGCGAGCCGCCGGGCCTTCGGGTGGTCCGACGGCAGGGCCGTGACGACGAGAACGCCTTCGGGCCGGCGCAGCAGGCGCGCCCGCTTGCGACAAGCGAAGTCGCCCATCGAGAACGATGCGCCGGTGCCGGCCACCGGCGTTGGTTCCGAGGCGGCGGGTCAGGAGCGGGTCGTCGAGGTTCGCGGTCTCCGCGCCGACGAGCACCGCGTCGTACTCCTCGCGCAGCAGCAGGGCCCGCCGGCGCGCCTCTTCCCCGGTGATCCACCGGCTCCGTCCCGAAGCCGAAGCGAGGCGCCCGTCCAGCGTCGAGGCCCACTTGGCCAGGACGAAAGGCCTTCCCCGCTCACTCCAGACGAAGAACTTCTCGTTCTGCCGGGCAGCGGCCCGGGCCCATTCGGCGCCGGCCCGCACGACGGCGACTCCGGAACGGGCGAGCCGCGCTCGCTCCGCCGCCGGCCACCTTCGGGTTCGGATCGGAGACCGCCACGACCACGCGCGCAATACCCGCCGCGCGGATCGCCTCGGTGCACGGAGGCGTCCTGCCCTCGTGGTTGCACGGCTCGAGGGTCACGTACAGGTCGGCGCCCCGCGTCCGGCCCCGCGCCTGCGAGAGGGCAATGATCTCCGCGTGCGGCCCGCCCGCCCGGCGGTGACCGCCCTCGCCCACGGCGCGCCCGGCGCGCACCACGACGGCACCCACCATCGGATTCGGGGATACCCCGTAGCGACCCTGCTCGGCGAGCTCCAGGGCGCGGTCCATGAAGCGCAGGTCGATCGGGCCGCAAGGCTAGTCGTCTCCCAGCAGCGCCCGGGCGTATTGCGAGGCATCGAACGGCACGAGGTCGTCCATTCCCTCGCCGACCCCCACGAAGAGGACCGGCAGCCGCAGCTCCCGGTAGATCGCGAGGACGATGCCGCCCCGCGCGCTCCCGTCGAGCTTGGTCAGGACGACTCCCGTCACTCCCGCCGCGTCCACGAACCTGCGGGCCTGGGCGAGACCGTTTCCTCCCGTCGTCGCGTCGAGCACGAGCAGCGTCTGGTGCGGAGCGCCGGGGACTTCGCGGGCGGCGACGCGCCGCATCTTGGAAAGCTCCTCCATCAGGTTCTTCTTCGTGTGGAGTCGGCCCGCCGTGTCGACGAGGAGCAACTGCGCGCCCCGCGCCTTCGCGGCCGACAGCGCGTCGAAGAGCACGGCGGAAGGGTCGGCGCCTTCCTTGTGCCGGACGACGGGCAGCGCCAGGCGTTCCCCCCAGATCTCGAGCTGCTCGATCGCGCCCGCCCGAAACGTGTCGGCGGCGGCCAGCAGGACGCTTCGTCCGTCGGCCGCGGCGCGGCGCGCGAGCTTGGCCGTCGTGGTCGTCTTCCCCGACCCGTTGACGCCGACGAGAAACAGGACTTCCAGCGGCGGCCTCGTCTTTTCCGACTCCGGCGCCGGGGCTCCGGCCAGCATCCTCTCGATCTCCTCGATCAGGAGCCGTCGCAGCCCCTCCAGGTCCTTGCGCTCGGCGGAATCGGCGCGGCTGCGGACCGCCTCCGTCAGTGCCGCGGCCGTCTCGGCGCCGACGTCCGCTTCGAGGAGGGCCTCCTCGAGCGACTCCAGAACGGTCTCATCGATTCCGAGGCCTTTCTTGACCGCGGCGCCGACCTTCTCGAGGATCTCGGTGTGGGTCATGAAGAGACCCCGGCGGATCTTCGAAAAGAAGGAGGATCGGCGGGCGGAGGCCTCCTCGGCGGAATCGGCTCCCGGCTTGCGGTCCTCGTTCATGGGAAGGGGAAAATATCCCGAGTGGGACGCCGGGGCGATGGCCTGAAACCGCCCGGCGCCGGCCGTCAGCCCGTTTTCTGGGGAGTCGACGGGGCGCAGGGGGGCGGCGTGGACTCCAGGACCAGCCGCGCCTTGCTTCCCGAGTCCCCGGTGGGATCGATCTCGACCGCCCTTTCGAGGTAGCGGCAGGCCACGGAGCTCTTCTTCAGCTCGAGCAGCGTCAGGCCCAGACGCAGGTTGGCGTCGGCGCTGCGGGGCTGCAGACGCACGGCCTCGAGGTAGTCTTCGGCGGCCGCCGTGTATTCCTGCTGGGCCTCGCGCGCCACCCCCCGGCCCAGGCGCGCCGAGAAGGACGCGGCGTCGTGCGACAGGGCGATCGAGAACTGCTGCTCGGCCCCGGCATAGTCGCCCTGGATCTGCAGCAGGTGCCCCCGGTTGATCGCGGCCGCGAGCCGGTCCTCGGGGTTGGAAGAGGCATCGGCGACCTTGAAGTCCTCCTCGGCCTCCTTGTAGCGGCCGAGCTCGATGAACGCGAGCCCCCGGTTGATGCGGTAAGTCGCCTTCTGCGGCGAGATCTTCACGGCGTGATCGAATTCGCCGACGGCCTCCTTCACCCGTCCCTGCATCAGCAGGGCCGAGCCCAAGCCATCGTAGAGGTCCGGGTTGTTCGGATCGTCCTTGAGGACCTCGCGGTACGCGCGCTCGGCCTCGGGGGCCTGTCCCTCGCGCAACAGGACCGCCGCCATCCGTTCGTTCAGCAGAACCTCCGCCGAAGTCTTGCTGGACGCCGGAGTCTGCGAGCAGCCGGCGAGGGCTCCTGCCGCCGCGAGCAGGGTCGCCGCGAGCGCGGCGCGCCGCCGGCTCAAAGGGCCCGCCGCAGCGGCGTGACCAGCTCCTCGAGCCCCACCTCCACCACCTCTTCGCGGGGAGGCGGGACGAATCGCCCGCGCGCGTGTCCGCGGAGGAAGGCTTCCACGACCACCGGATCGTACCGGACTCCCGAGAAGCTCTTGATCCGTTCGACGACGTAGCCGATTTCCATCGCCTTCTGGTAGGGGCGCGTCGTGGTCATGGCGTCGAAAGTGTCGGCGACGGTCACGATCCTCGCCTGCATCGGAATCGCCTCGCCCTTGATCCCATCCGGATAGCCGCCGCCCTCCCACTTTTCGTGGTGGTGCTTCATGCCGGGGATGACGTCGGCCAGCTGCGGGATGGCCCCCATGATCGCGGCCCCCTTGGCCGGATGCGTCTTCATCACCTCGAACTCCTCCTCCGTCAGCGCGGTCGGCTTTCGGATGATGCGGTCGTCCACGCCGATCTTTCCGACGTCGTGGAGCAGGGCCGCCAGCCGCACGCGCTCGACTTCCTCCGGGGACAGCGCCATCTCCTCCGCGATCGCCGACGCATACCGCGCCACCCGCTCCGAGTGGCCGCGCGTGTAGGGATCCTTCGCGTCGATCGCCTCCGCGAGCGCCCGGATGGAGGACAGGAAGAGCTCGCGGTTCTCGCGCGCGGCGCGCTGGACCTTGGCGAAGGAGTCCCGGATCGACTCGCTCATCCGGTTGAAGCTCACCGACAGCGCGGCGATCTCGGCGGCGCCGCCCACCTCCACCGTCGCGCCGTACTCCCCTTCGCTGATCGCGCGGGTCGAATCGGCGAGCTTCGCGATGGGTTTCGAGAGCCGCCTCGCGAACACGATGCCGAGCAGGAGCGCGCCGGCCAGGGCCACCGCGCTCCAGAGCACCGTGTCGCGGACCATCAGGTTGACCGAGGCGAAGGCCAGGTCGAGGTCGCGCTCGAGCAGCACGCCCCAGTCCGGCTCCCCGACGGGAGCAATCGACGCGAGCACGGCGCCCCGCCGCGTCTCTTCGGAGCGGGTCACGCGGGCCGGAAAGCGCGTGAAGTCCGACACGAGGGTCGAGGCGTGGCGGCGCACCTGCGTGCCCGGCGAGAAGGGAAAGAGGATGACGCCCTTCCGGTCGACCAGCGTCGCCCGCACCTCGCGGCGCGCCTCCCCGAGGAACTCCTGCAGGATCGGCCCCCAGGAGACCAGAGCTTCGACGACGCCCAGCCGGTTGCCGCCCGTGTCGATCACGGGCGCGGCCAGCACCGCCACGGGCCCGAGGGCCGGCACCCAGAACGGCTTGCCCGAGTACCGCTCTCCCAGCCGCGCGGCCTCGAAACCCCGGCGGAACTCCTCGTCCACGCGCGGCGCGCCGATCTCCGGTCCCGCGAAGGAGCCGCGGCCCTCGAGGTTGACGCCGCGCAGGGCCACGAGCGACTTCTGCCGCTGGAGGGCCGTCCCGAGCATCCGAGGGCCCTCCTGCGAGGTGAAGGGGTCCTGTCGGGTCAGCTCGGCGGCCAGACGCATCTCCTCGGCGGTGCTCGAGAGCTGTGCTCCCGCGGAGCCGTAATAGGCCGAGACGCGGTCCGCCAGCGCCGAGGAGGAGCGGGTCAGGTACTTCTCTTCGAGCGTCTCCAGGGCCCGCCGGTTGCGCCAGATCAGCACGGAATCCGACACGAGCAGGGGCAGCAGAGACGCCACGACCAGGGCGCTCGAAAGCAGCACAAAGAGGCGGATCCGAGACCGCCCGCGGGGTGTGTTCACTTGAGAGACATTATAGCCGCCGCGTCGAGCCATTCGGAGGCCGGAACGGCCGCTTCGACGCGGGCGCGGCCAACCGCTCTCCAGCAAAACGGCCGCGATGCCCTGCGCCGTGGACTTCTTGTCGCGCTCGAGCAGCGGCGCGAGCGTTCCCCGATCGCGAACCGGCTCCGGGAAAGGCCCCAGGCGAGACAGCGTCTCCCGCACGGCCGATGCGTCCCGGTCCGAAAGGCCGCAACGGCTGCGGGAAATGTCCAGGGCGGCGGCGATCCCCCAGGCCACGGCCTCCCCGTGCCGCAGGGCGCGATAGCCGCCCGCCGCTTCGAGCGCGTGCCCGAGCGTGTGCCCGAAGTTGAGCAGCCGGCGCCGTCCGCCCTCCCGCGGATCCGACGCGACGATCGCGGCTTTCACCGCAACGGCGCCGGCGATCAGGTCGAGAAGCGGTCCGTCCTCGCGCGCGAGGATCCGCGGCAGCGCCGCCTCGGCGCGCGCCGCCAGCGGGGCGTCGGCGATCCACGCCGCTTTGAACGCCTCGACCAGCCCCGCCCGGAAGTCCCGGTCGGGCAGCGTCGCGAGCGCCTTCGGGTCGATCAGCACGACGTGCGGGGGATGGAAAGCGCCGATCAGGTTCTTGCCCGCCGGATGGTCCACGCCGGTCTTTCCGCCGATCGCGGCATCGGCCATCGCCCCGCTGGTGGTCGGGACGGCGTTCCATGCCACGCCCCGCAGCAGGATCGCGGCGGCAAAACCCGCCACGTCGGAGACGACCCCTCCGCCCACGGCGACGACGGCGTCGTCGCGCCGCAAGCCTGCGGCCAGGGCGCGGTCGGCGATCCCGCCGACGCTCTCGAGCGTCTTCGCTTCCTCCCGGTCGTCGAGTGCGATGTCGGCGATCAGGCGGCCCGCAAGGCCGCGGCGCACGACGTCCGCCGGCCCTGCGGCGGCGGCGCACGAAATCATCACGAACCGGCCCGACGGCGAGAAGAGCCTCTGCCCCGACTCCTCCAGCAGGCCCGGAGCGATCCAGATCTGCGTGTCCGCGGCCGGCGGCCCGCCGGCGCGCAGGTGCAGCGAGGCGGGCGGCCCCGGGCTCACGGCCGGGCGGGATCGGGCGGGGACGGGATCCCGAGCTCGTCCAGTTGCTCTTGGGGCACACGGGCCGGCGCCCGGGTCATCAGGCAGATGCCGGAGGTCGTCTTCGGGAACGCGATCACCTCGCGCAACGAGGTGGCTCCGGAGGCGATCGCGCAGATGCGATCGAGGCCGAGTGCGATGCCGCCGTGCGGCGGCGCCCCGAAGCGCAGGGCGTCGAGCAGGAAGCCGAAGCGCTCCCGACCCTCGGCCTCCGAGATCCCGAGGCGCCGAAAGACGCGCTCCTGAAGGTCGGCGCGGTGGATGCGGATCGAGCCGCTGCCGAGCTCCCACCCGTTGACGACGACGTCGTAGGCGCGTGCGCGGACGCGTCCCGGGTCCGATTCGAGGAAGGGAATGTCCTCTTCGCGCGGCGCCGTGAAGGGGTGGTTCATCGGGAACCACTCCGCCTTGGATTCCTCGAAGCCCAGGAGCGGAAATTCCGTGACCCAGCAGAATGCGTAGCGCGACTCGTCGATGAGCTTGCCCTCGCGCGCCGCCGCGCCCCGCAGGGCGGCGAGCGCGGCGAAGACCGCCTTGTCGGCGTCGGCCACGATCAGCAGCAGGTCGCCGTCGCCGACCTGCCCGCGGGTGAGCAGGCGGTCGAGCGTGCCCTCGGCCAGGCCCTTCTTGGCGGGCGAGCTCACCTCGCCTCCCGCCCGCTTGATCCACACAAGACCACCCGCGCCGTGCTCCTGGGCGAGGGCGGCGAGCTCGTCGAGCTTCTTGCGGCTGAAGGCCGCGCCTCCCGGCACGCGCAGCCCCCGCACCGCCCCTCCCGCGGCCAGAGCCTTCTCGAAGGGGGCGAACCCCGAGCCGGCCGCCTCGGCCGTGAGGTTGACCAGGGGCAGGTCGAACCGCAGGTCCGGCCGGTCCGTCCCGTAACGCTCCATCGCCTCGGCGAAGGTCAGCCGCGGAAACGGGCGCGCGGCTTCGATGCCGGCCGCCGCGAACCCGGCCGCGAGGAAGGCCTCGACGACCTCGAAGACGTCGTCTTCGGTCGGGAACGACATCTCCAGGTCGATCTGCGTGAACTCGAACTGGCGGTCCGCGCGGAGGTCCTCGTCGCGAAAGCACCGGGCCAGCTGGTAGTACTTCTCGAAGCCCGAGATCATGAGGATCTGCTTGAAGAGCTGTGGGGACTGCGGCAGCGCGTACCACTGGCCGCGGTGCACGCGCGAGGGCACGAGAAAGTCCCGCGCGCCCTCCGGTGTCGAGCGGGTGAGCATCGGGGTCTCGATCTCCAGGAACCCCCGCTCATGCAGCGTTTGCCGGATCCGGAACGCGATCTCGTCGCGCAGGACCAGGTTCTTCTGCATCACGGGCCGCCGCAGGTCGAGGTAGCGATACTGCAGGCGCAGCTCCTCGGTCGCGTTGGTGCGGTCTTCGACGACGAACGGGGGCGTGTCGGAGCGGGAGAGGAACGTCAGCGCCGTGGCGATCACTTCGATGTCCCCGGTCGGCTGGTCCTTGTGTCGCTGGCCCTCGCCGCGCCGCACGACTTCGCCCTCGATCGCGACGACGTCCTCCGCGCGGGCTTCGCCCGCCGCGTCGACGGCGGGCGCGGGGCAGCGGGCGCGGTCGAAGACCACCTGGACGATGCCGCTGCGGTCCCGGATCGTCAGGAAGATCAGCTCCCCCAGGTCGCGCCGGCGCCCGACCCAACCGCACAGACGGACGCGGCGCCCCGCGTCGCCGGCCCGCAGCTCTCCGACCGGCTGCCGCGGAGTCATCGCTCCCTCCCGGCCAGGCGCTCGGGGAGCTCGCGCCGGGCAAAAGTCTCCTGCTTCTTGGTTGCGAGGTCCTTGAAAGTCACGGTGTCGTCTTCCCTCTCCTGGCCTCCCAGGATCACGGCGCGCACTTCTGCGATGCGAAATGCGTGGCCCGCCCGGTTCTCGAGAACCTGCGCGGCCCGGGACAAACCCTTCCCGAGCCCTCGTCCCGACAGATCCGTCTCGACCACGGCCTCCGGCGCGCTCACGCGGATCTCGTTCGCCACGCCGAGCGCGTAGAGGAACTCGCCGGGTGAGGTCGGGATGACGAAAAACAGGGACCGCTCCGGCCGCACGTCCGTCGTCATGGCTTCCACGAGCCGGTCCTCGCCGATGGCGAAGCCCACGGCGGAGGTCGGGGGGCCGCCAAGCGCCGCCACCAGATCATCGTAGCGCCCACCGCCCAGGATCGCGTTCTGCGCGCCGAGCCGCGCCGATGTCACTTCGAAAACGGTCAGGGTGTAGTAGTCGATGCCGCGCACGATGGCGGCGCTCTCGGTGAAAGGCACCCCCACGCGCGGAAGCAGCCGCTTGAGCTCTTCATGATGAGCGCGCGACGGCTCGTCCAGAAAATCGAGCGTCGCCGGAGCGCCTTCGAGGATCAGCCGTGTCTCCGGGTCTTTCGAATCGAAGAGACGCAGGGGGTTTTCGTCGAGCCGTTTCCGGTCCTCGGTCCCGAGCCGTTCCGCGTGGGGACGCACGTGGTCACGCAGCGCCCGGGAGAAGGCCTCCCGCGCGGCCCCCTTCGGGATGCAGTTGAGGGTGGCCACCACGTCGGACAGGCCGAGCTCGCGAAGAAAGCGGAAAAGCATCCCGATGACCTCGGCGTCTCCGGCCGCAGAGGGCGCCCCGAGAAGCTCTACGCCGATCTGCCGGAACTCGCGGTACCGTCCGGCTTGCGGCTGCTCGTATCGGAATTGCGGCCCCGCGTACCAGAGCCGGATCGGCTTGGGCCGGTCCTGAAGCCCGGCCTCGATCAGCGCGCGGACGACCCCCGCCGTGTTCTCGGGACGGAGCGTCAGGGAACGACCCTTGCGATCCGGGAACGTGTACATCTCCTTGTGCACGATGTCCGTGGTTTCTCCGACCGAACGCGTGAAAAGCTCGGTCGACTCGAAGGTCGGCGTCCGAATCTCTCCGTATCCGTGACCGCCGAAGACTCTCCGAGCCACGGCCTCGACGGCAGCGAACCTCTCGGCCTCCGCCGGCAGCAGGTCGTGCGTCCCCTTGGGCGACTTCAGGGGAGCGCTCATCCCGCCCACTTTCCGTCGACGCGGAAGTACTCCTCTTTGTAGTCCAGGTAGTTGCGGTGGAAGTGTGGGAGGTCCTCGACTTCCGCGGCGGAGAGCTCGCGGACCTGGCGGGCGGGAACGCCCAGCCACAGGGTCCGCGGGGGCACCTTGGTTCGGGGAGCCACGAGGGCGCCCGCCCCGATGAAGGCCGACGCGCCGACGTCGGCCCCGTCGAGCACGGTGGCCCGTATCCCGATCAGGGCGCCCTGGCGGACGACGGCCCCGTGGACGATCGCGCCGTGCCCGAGCGTGACCTCTTCCTCGAGCACCGTCGGGTAGAGGTCGTTGGTCACGTGAATCGCGCAGTTGTCCTGGATGTTCGTGCGTGGCCCGACGCGGATCGAGTTGCAGTCCCCGCGGAGGACGGAGTTGTACCAGACCGAGACGTCGTCGCCGAGCTCGACGTCCCCGATCACGGCCGCGGTCTCTGCGAGATAGACCCGCTCTCCCAGCCGGGGACGTTTGCCCGCGTATTCCTTGATCAGGCCCATGAAAGCGCGCAATCTAACACGGAGCCGGACGCGAAACGGAGGCTACGGACGCACCCAGACGTGCGCGCCCTCCCGCAGCACCGCGGGCGGCACGGACGTCGCGTCGACGACCGTCGAAGGCTTCCCGCCCGGGGTCTTTCCGCCGTCCACAAGCCAGTCGATCTCGCGCCGGAAGAGCGCCTCGACGGCGTCGGGGTTGTCGAGCGGAGGGCTTCCGGACCGGTTGACGCTCGTGCCGGTCACGGGCCCGAGCGTCTGGAGCAGGTTTCGGAGCCTGCGGTCGGACGGCATCCGGACACCGAGCTTCGGGACCCCGCGGGAAGCCGCGATCGACTGGCCGATCGCGAACACGACCGTCAAGGGAGCGGGCCAGATCTGGAAGTACGAGTCGACGACCCGAGCCGGCGCGACGATCCCGAGCCGATCGAGGTGCGCCCGGGTCGCGAAGAGGACGGGGAGCGCCTTCACGTCGTCGCGCCCCTTCATGGCGCAGATCCGCCGCACACCCGCCTCGCTCCATGGGTTGGCCGCGAACCCGTAGAACGTCTCCGTCGGCAGGGCGACGACGCCTCCGTTGCCGAGCAGCTCGCGCAGGCGGAACATTTCCTCGCGCGAAGCGATCAGCTCGTCGATGGGCACGCGCCGCATGGGAGGGCAGTCTATCCGGGGCGCCTACCCTCCGACGTACTTCTGGTACAGCCCTCGGGCGCGCGCCGGATCGTCGGTGCCCCGGACGACGCACCGGCCGTCGGAAAAAAGGGTCAGGTGAACGCCATCGACCTCGGCGGACAGCAGCTGTGGCGAGCGGCGCACCGGCCCCAGGCGCGCCAGGCGCTTCTCCAGCGCGTCGAAGTCCGGGCGCTGCCTTCCGCCCGGAGCCACCTGCACCGACCGCCGACCGCAGAGCTTGACGACTTCCGAGGCCCCCTCCCCCTCGAGCGCCGGGAACCGGGCCCCCGCGCAGACCGGGCACCGCGGCGAGGAGCGGGCCCCCTCCAGGAAGCGGCGCGCGGCCAGCGCGCCCTGCCAGACCTCCAGCCGCCAGATTCCCGGGCTCGGATTCTCTCCGACGGCGATTCGGAGCGCTTCCGTCATCGCTGCCGCCGCCACGAGCGGCGGCAGCGTCGGAACGATGCCCGCGGTGTCGCACGTGGGCCCCTCCCCCGCAGGAGGGATCGCCTCCAGATAGCACCGCAGACAGGGCGTCTGCCCGGGCACGGAGACGGCGACGAGGCCCTCCGAACCGACACAGGCGGCATAGATCGAAGGCTGCTTCAGAGACCGTGCGGCGTCGGAGACGAGAAACCGCGTCTCGAAGTTGTCCGACGCGTCGAAGACGATGCCGTGTCCCGAAAGCAGATCGAGGGCGTTGCCGCGATCGAGGTCCGCGACGATGCCGGAGACCTGGACGCCGGGCGCGATCTCCGACAGGCGACGCGCGGCCGCCTCGGCCTTCGCGGAGACGGTCGCCGCGTCTGCGGCGTCGTAGAGAAACTGGCGCGAGAGGTTGGACTCCTCGACGACGTCGCGGTCGATCAACGTGATCCGGCCGAAGCCCGCCCGCGCCGCCGACTCCGCTGCCGCCGCCCCGACGGCTCCGACGCCGACGAAGGCGATCGCGCAAGCCCCGATGCGCTCCTGCCCCGCCGCGCCGATCCCGGGGAAGAGGACCGAGCGCGAATGCCGCTCGCTCACGCGGGGCCGCCCGGCGAGGCCGTCACTTGCCCGCTTCCAGCAGCGCCCGCGCGTGGCGCAACGCCGTCTCCGGCACCTTCTCCCCCGCAAGCATCCGCGCGACCTCTTCGACGCGCTCGCGCCCTTCGAGCAGGCGCACCGTCGCCACGGTGCGCCCCTTCTTTTCGTTCTTCTCGGCGAGGAAGTGCCGGTCCGCGAGCGCCGCGATCTGCGGCACGTGCGTGACGCACAGCACCTGGTCCTCCTGAGCGAGCTCGCGCAGTTTCTTTCCGACGACTTCGGCCGTCCGCCCCCCGATCCCGGCGTCCACCTCGTCGAAAACAAACGTGCGGCCCTTCGCCTTCCGGCCCGCCGCGACCGTGCGGATCGCGAGCTGGAGGCGCGACAGCTCGCCGCCCGAGGCGATCTTCTCGAACGGCTTCTCCGGCTCTCCCGGGTTGGGCGAGAACAGGAATGACGCGGTCTCGAGCCCGGACGCCCCCGACGCTTCTTCCGGCAGGGCCGCGAGCTCCACCCGAAATCCGGCATTGTCCATGGCGAGCGTGCGCAGCGCCTTCTCGACCGCCGCGGAGAACCGGCCCGCCGCCGCGCGCCTCTTGGCCGAGAGACGTCCGGCGGCTTCCCGGTAGGCCCCCCGCGCGGCTTCCCCCTCCTTCTGGCGCCGCCCGAGAGCGTCCTCGATGTTCGAGAGCTCCGCGCGCTCGGCCCGGAACTTCGCGAGCAGCGCGGGCAGCTCGGAGGCGGGAACGCCGTGCTTGCGCTTGAGCCGGGCGATCTTTTCCAGGCGCGACTCGATGGCGGTCAACCGGTCCGGATCGGCCTCGA
This sequence comes from uncultured Acidobacteriota bacterium, assembly GCA_963725095.1. Lineage (GTDB taxonomy): Bacteria > Acidobacteriota > Thermoanaerobaculia > UBA5066 > Gp7-AA6 > DATBFU01. Next base: position 58,948 of record CAVRXJ010000025.1, on the reverse strand, counting down.
TTCCCGCCGCCGCGTCGCGCGCCGCCGCCGCCAGGTCGGCGATGCGCCCCTTCAGCTCCTCCGCCTCGTCGCGGTGCGCCTGCTCCCGCGGATCGATCGCGGCGAGCTCCGCGAACGCCCGTGCCGCCTCCCCCAGACGATCGGCGGCGGACCCCTCGGCTTCCGAGAGCGCCGCGAGCGCCGTTTCCGCCGCGAGCCTGATCCGATCGGCGTGCAAAAGCCGCTGGCGCTCGACGGCGAGATCGCCCTCTTCGTTCTCCGACGGAGAGACGGACTCGATCTCGCGAACCTGAAAGTCGAGCAGGTCGAGCCGCGCCGCGCGGTCCCGGCGCGACGCCTCAAGGGCCTCCAGCGCCTCCCGGGCTCCCTTCCATGCGGAGGCGGCTGCCGCCGTCGCCTCGAGCTCCACCTCGCACCGGGCGAAGGCGTCGAGCAGCTCGAGCGGCGCTCCTCGGTCCATCAGCTCCTGTTCCGAGTTCTGGCCGTGGATCGCCACCAGAATCTCCCCGAGCCGGGCGAGCGTGCGCACCGAGGCCGGCTGGTCCTCGACATACGCGCGGCCGCGCCCGTCGGCGGAGAGCTCGCGCCGCAAGAGCAGCGACCCGGACCCGTCGAGCCCGGCCTCTTCGAGGATCGCCCGCGCGCGCGGCTCGGCGTCGAACTCTCCGGCGACGAGGAGCCGGGCGGAGCCCTCCCGGACCAGATCCGCGGAGCCGCGCCCACCCGCGAGAAGCGCCAGCGCGTCCACGAGGATCGACTTGCCGGCCCCCGTCTCTCCCGTGATGACGGTCAACCCGCCCTCGAGCTCGAGCTCCAGGTCCTCGACGATCGCGAGGTTCTTGACCGTCAGCCGGCGCAGCATGGGGAGAGTCTAGCCGTCCGCTCTCCGCTTTCGCCCGCGAATCCGGCGCCGCGCGGTTCTAGGATCTGATCTTCTTCTGCCCGATCGGCTTGGCGGGGATCCCGGCGGCGATGACTCCGGGGCCGATCGCCTTGGACGCCACGCCCATCGAGCCCACCATCGCGTCGTTCTCGACGACGACCCCCGCCAGCACGACGGCGTGGTAGGTGACGCGCACGCGGTCGCCGATCACGGTCTTGTGCAGCGACACGTCGTGGATGTCCTCGACGGCATGGGAGTGCGAGTAGATGTTGGCGTAGTCGGAGATGGACGCCTCGTTCCCGATGACCACTTCGCCGCGGTCGTCGATCAGGACGTTGCGGTGGATCGTCACGCCGTCTCCGACGGAGAGGTTGTAGCCGAACGACACCTCGAGGTCGTGGAAGATGCGGACGCCCTTGCCGCAACGCCGGAACACCCGCTCGGCGAGCATCGCGCGCATCCGGGTGCCGAGCCTGACGTTGCGGCCGACGGGCGAATGGTCGAAGGCCTGCCAGAACCACAGCAGAGGCTTGACGCGGGCCCATTTCTCGAGATCGATCTCGCGGTAGTACTCGGCCTCGAGCGTCGCGTTGCGCGGGTCGAAGGAGGCGAGCAGCGTCTTTCGGGCGAGGGGGGTCGCGGGATCGGAAAGCTCCCGGTCGAAATCCGGGACCTCCCCCAGGTACAGATACGCCAGCGTTTCCCGTGCCACGACGTTGCGGTCGAGCTTCGGGTCGTCGAACCGCGCCGCGAGATCGGCGACCAGGCGGGGATAGACTTCCTCGCCGGCCGGACCGATCGAAAACTGACGGAGAGGCATATGGAAGCGCGCACCGTAGCAAAGCGTCCCCGGGCAGTCAATCTCGGCTTGCTCTGTCTCTTGCTCGCATCGGCGCTCCGCGCGCAGGATCCGGCCGAGCCCCCGGCGGGCCGGCCGCAGCCACGCGCCGTCACTCCGCCCGCGGGCTCGGTGTCACGGTCGGCCGTGGACGAAGGAGCCCTTCGCGAAACGATCGAGGAGCTCGTGGCCTGCGGCACCCGCCATTCGCTCTCCTCCTGGGAGGATCCGAAACGCGGCGTCGGATGCGGCCGGGACCGCATCGCCGCGCGTTTCGCGGCCGTCGCGAAGAACTCCGGCGGGCGCCTCCAGGTGCTCGTCGACCGCTTCGAAGCGACGTCGCCCCGCACGCACGACAAGCCCGCGCGATTCGAAAACGTCCTGGCCTTTCTGCCCGGAAGCGACACCGCGCTCGCCCGAACCGTGTTCGTCGTGACCGGCCACTTCGACTCGATGCCGTCCTCCGTGATGGACCCGGAAAGCGACGCGCCGGGCGCCGACGACGACGCGTCGGGTGTGGCCGTCTCGGTCGCGTGCGCGCGACTGCTGGCCCCGGGCTCCTACCGCGCGACACTGCTCTTTGCGGCCGTCTCGGGAGAAGAGCAGGGCCTGATCGGCGGCAAGCGCCTGCTCGAATACCTCAAGGAGAAGGGCTACACGGTCGGCGGCGTCCTCAACAACGACATCGTCGGCGCGGATTTCGCCCCCGGCGCGCCCCACCGCGTCCGCGTCTTCTCGGGGGGCGGGCCCGACGGGATCGATTCGCCCTCGCGCGACCTCGCCCGCGCCGTCGAGGAGATCGCCGGCCGGGACGCCGTGCGCCTCGTGTTCCGCCTCGATCGCCTCGGGCGCGGCGGCGACCATCGCCCCTTCGTGGAAGAGGGCCTGCCGGCCGTCCGTTTCACGGAGCCGCTGGAGAACTACGACCACGAGCACCAGACGCCGCGCGTGGAAGACGGGCGCGAGTACGGCGACTGGACCAAGCACCTGAATTTCGCCTTCCTGGGAAACGTCGCCCGGATCAACGCCGAGGTCCTGCGGCAGCTCGCGCAGGCGCCGGCGGCCCCCTCCGACGTGACGGTGTCCGGCGGCGTGACGCCCGACGCGAAGATCGCCTGGTCCGCGCCGGAGGACCCGCAGCGCGCCGGGTTCGAGATCCTCTGGCGCGAAACGACCGAGCCCCGCTGGTCCGTCTACGACTTCGCGGCGTCTTCCGGGCGAAACGGTCCTGAAGGGCGTCTCGACCGACAACCATTTCTTCGCCGTCCGGTCGGTGGGCACGAGTGGAGCCCGTTCGATCCCCGTCGCGGCGGCGCTCAAGCCGCCGCCCCCAAAGAACTGAAGCGCTCGCTGGAGCGAACCGGCCTCGCGGGGGCCGGTCGCTCAGCTCGCTCCAGCCCCGAAGCGGCGCTTAAGAAATTCAACCGTCAGCGCAACGCCGAAGCCCGTGGCTCCCGACGGCCAGCCCGCCTGTTCCTTTTCCATGTGCGCCACGGCGGCGAAGTCGACGTGCGCCCAGGGGACACCCGGTGGCACGAACTGCTTGAGGAAGATCCCCCCGTTGATCGTTCCGGCGTTTCGCCCGCCCGTGTTGCGCATGTCGGCAAACTCCGACTTGAGGTTCTCCAGGTATTCGTCCCAGAGCGGCAGCCGCCACACGCGCTCTCCGACGGCCTCCCCGGCGGCTTTCAACTCCCGGGCCAGGCCGTCGTCGGGTGTCATGATGCCGGCGCATTCGAGGCCGAGAGCCACCAGGACCGCCCCCGTCAACGTCGCGAAGTCGAGCATGACATCGGGGCGGTACGCCCCGGCATACGTCAGGGCGTCGGCCAGAACGAGCCGTCCTTCCGCGTCGGTATTGTCGACCTCGACGGTCTTCCCGTTTCGCATGCGCAGGATGTCGCCGGGCCGGCAGGCGGATCCGCTCGGGAGGTTCTCCGTGATCGGGGCGAGCGACACGAGGCGCACGGGCAGACGGAGGCGGCGCACGGCCTGGAGCACCGCAAACACCGTCGCAGCGCCCATCATGTCGTACTTCATCTCCCCCATCGACGCCGACGGCTTGATCGAGATGCCGCCGGAGTCGAAGGTGATCCCCTTCCCGACGAGGACCGCGGTCCCCCTGGCGCGCGTCGGCCGGTACTCTCCGATCACGAAACGCGGCGGCCGGACGCTTCCGGAGTTGACGGCGAGCAGGCCCGCCATGCGCTCCTTTTCGATTCGCTTCTTGTCGAACACGCGCACGGTGAAACCGTGGCGGCGGCCCATCGCCCTCACGTGGCCGGCGAACTCCACGGGGCCGAGGTCGTTGGCGGGCGTGTTGCCGAGGTCCCGCGCCCAGGCCGCGGCCTCCGCGACGATCCCCGCCTCCTTCGCCGCCGCCGACAGCCGCGACGCGGCGCCCGGCGCCACCACGGTCCCGCGGCGTCGGGGCCGCGGCCGCCGTGTTGCCGCCGCGCGATCGGTAGCGGTCGAACCGATAGTCGAGCGCGGCAAGCTGCGGCAGGACACAGCGCATTTCCGCCTCGGCGACGCCCTTTCCGAAAACGAAGGCGATCCGGGACGGGCCGGGCCTCAGGATCTCCTTTGCGGCGCGGCGGACCGCGCGGCGCAGCCTCCCGATCGAGGACGGGGCAGGGCCCAGCCCCACGAGGACCCAGTCTCCGTCTTTTCCCGGAACGACCGAAACCTCCTTCTCCTTGCCGCGGAAGCGCCCGGACCGGCACGCCTGCGTCAGGCTGGCGCGCTCGTTGGGAGGCGAGCCCGCCGCGGGATCGGAGGCTTCGTAGAGGAACGCGACCCGCCGGGTTGCGGCGCCGCGCGGTAGAGAGCCCGTGACGTCGATTTGCATGGCCGGAGAGCCTAGCAGACGCGCCGAAGGGCTGTCGGGTTTGGACTCCCTGCGGCCGTGGGATAAGGTTTTTCCCCGATGCCGGACGTGACCGAGACGCACCTCCCCGTGGCCCGCCTGTCCCGCCGCGGCAAAGTGCGCGACCTCTACGACGTGGGCGACGCCCTGCTCCTGGTGGCGAGCGACCGCATTTCCGCTTTCGATTGCGTGCTGCAGCCCGGAGTGCCGGACAAGGGAAAGATCCTGACGCAGCTCTCCAATTTCTGGTTCGCGAAGTTTTCCGACGTCGAGAACCACCTTCTGGAGACCGAGGTCGACCGCTTCCCCGAGGAGCTGCGGCCGGCGGCCGACCAGCTCGCGGGCCGGTCCGTCCTCGTGCGGAAGGCAGAGGTCGTGCCCTTCGAGTGCGTCGCGCGCGGATACCTCGCGGGCTCCGGCTGGGCCGAGTACCGCAAGACCGGCGAGGTCTGCGGCATCCGACTCCCCATCGGGCTGTCCGAAGCGGAGCGCCTCCCCGAGCCGATCTTCACGCCGGCCACGAAGAACGAACGGGGACACGACGAGAACGTCTCCTTTTCCCGCATGGCGAACGAGATCGGAACGGAGGAAGCCCAGTGGCTTCGGGCGACGACCCTGTCTCTGTACGCCCGGGCGCGCGACGCGGCCGAACCGAGGGGGCTCCTGCTCGCCGACACGAAGCTCGAGTTTGGACGGTGGGAGGGCCGGATGCTCTGGATCGACGAGGCCTTCACGCCGGACTCGTCGCGGTACTGGGACGCCACGCTCTACCGTCCGGGCCGCAGCCCCGTCGCGTACGACAAGCAGTTCGTTCGGGACTGGCTCGAGTCGACCGGCTGGAACAAGCGCCCTCCGGCACCGCGGCTGCCGGAGGGAGTCCTGCGCACGACGAGGGAAAAGTACCTGGAGGCCTTCCGGCTTCTCACGGGAGGCCTCCCGAAGCACCTGACGCCGTAAGCGACTCCAAGGAGAACCGCCCGGCGGGCGGCGCTGCCGGCCGATCCGACTTCCCCCGGTCTACTTGCCCGCGCCCGGAGGATAGCCGGCGAACATCTTCTGGACCGCCGCGTTGATGTTCTTCTCCTTGGTCTCGGGCGACGCGTCGGGCTCGAGCGTCTTCGTGGCGGTGCCGCGCCAGACCATCTGCTTCTTGTTCGCATCGACCAGATCGATGATCAGGGTCCCGACCGGGATCTCGCTGACGGTCGAGGTGGTCATTCCCATCCCGCCGTAGCCCCCCCAGCCCCATCCGTAGCCCCAGCCCGAGTTGTACGTGCTGATCTGCGTCTGCTTGTCGAGCCGCGTGTGCGGAACGACCCAGAGATCGGGCTTCTCCGCCGACTTCCGAAGGCCCTTGGAGTTGAGAGCGCCTTCCACCGCCGACTTGATCCGCTGTTCCAGAATCTGATTCTGGATCGGGTCGACGACCTTCCATTCGTAGGTCTTGTACTGGGAGAAATTCGTCGCCCGGTCGTAGTCCTCCGTGGTCGAAATCGACGAACAGGCCGCCAGGACCGCGACGGCGAGCAAAAGAACCGCGAGCCTTCCTTTCCGAACCATCCGAACCTCCTTGCCTCTGAGGGCGTCTCCCCGAGCGGCGGAATTCTACGCCTGGCGGGAAACGGCACCCATCGCCCGGAGGAAGTCGGCGACGCGGTCGACGGGCCTCGCGTCCAGGTCCGGAAAGCCCGCGACCTCTCCGGCGTTTCCCGCCGGGAGGTAAACCGTCGAGAAGCCCAGTGCCGAGGCCTCCTTCACCCGGGCCGCGGCGGCCGGCACCCGGCGCACCTCCCCAAGCAGCCCGATCTCGCCGAAGAATACGGCGCGCTCGGGCAGGGGGGCCGACCGCAGGGAGGAGGTGAGCGCCGCCACGACCGCGAGATCGACCGCCGGCTCCCCCACCTCGAGCCCTCCGGTGCAGGAGACGAAGACTTCCCGGGACGAAAGCGGCAGCCCCGCTCCCTCCAGAACGGCGAGCAGCAACGCCAGCCGCGCGCCGTCGAGACCGATTGCGACCCGCCGGGGCGAGCCCGAGGCCGCCGGACCGACGAGGGCCTGTACCTCGACGAGGAGCGAGCGGGTCCCCTCCCGCGCCGCCGTGACGGCGCTGCCGGGCTGGCCGGCCCGCCGCTCCGAAAGCAGCGCCGCCGAGGCGTTGGCGATTTCGGAGAGCCCCTCGCCCGTCATTTCGAAGAGCGCCAGCTCGTCGACCGGGCCGAACCGGTTCTTCGTCGCGCGCAGGATCCGGCGCATCCCGCCCCGCTCGCCCTCGATGGAAACGACGGCGTCGACCAGATGCTCGAGCGACTTGGGGCCGGCGAGGCTCCCGTCCTTGGTCACGTGGCCGATGAGCACCACCGGCACGCCGGAGAGCTTGGCGAAACGCTGCAGGACGAGCGCCGACTCGCGCACCTGCGAGACCGTCCCGGCGGCCGAGGTCAACGCGGCGTCCCGAACGGCCTGGATGGAATCGACCACGAGCAGGGCGGGCGCGCGTTTCTCGGCGAGCGTCACGATGCGGGACACGTCGGTCTCCGCCGCGACGATCAGCTTCTCTTCGCGGATGCCGAGCCGCTCGCCCCTCAGCCGCACCTGACCGGCCGACTCCTCGCCCGTCGCGTAGAGGACCTCGCGCGAGCGCGCCACACCCCGGCCGGCCTGGAGGAGCAGCGTCGACTTCCCGATGCCCGGCTCACCGCCGAGAAGCACCAGGGACCCCGGGACGAGGCCGCCGCCCAGCACCCGGTCGAAGCCCGGCAGGGTCGTCGAGGTGCGCTCGCCCGGCTCCGCGGCGGCGTGTGCGATGGGCGCCGCCCGGACCTCGGCCGCCGCGCTGCCGGCCGTCTCCCGTCAGCTCCTCGACGTAGGAGTTCCACTCGCCGCAGTCCGGGCAGCGCCCGAGCCACTTGGAGGACACGGCTCCGCACGCCTGGCAGGCAAAGGCGGTCGTGACCCTAGCCCGCATCGCTGTCCCGCGAGTCCGAGATGCGCGCCGCGGGCCCCATCAGGGCCGCACCGGCACCGATCCGAGAAGGTACTTGAGCTCGTCGTCGGTCCAGCGGATCCCGGCTCCGAGGAAGATCGAGTCGGCCTTGCGGCTCGTGTTCAGGAAGTCGTCCCAGCCTCCCGTCAGGTAGACGGACGGCGAGAAGTAATAGCGCGTGCTCAGCTTGGCGTGGGGCGCGAAGTTGGCCGGCCGGTCGAAGTCCCAGATCTGACCGGAGAACCAGAGGCGCTTCTTCAGGGTCAAGTAGTCGATGGCCGCCGCCGCCCTCGCGACTCGATCAGGCCGGCCTTCAAGGCAAGGTCCTTCCACCGATATCCGAAGAGGGCCGTGATCGCCAGCTCGTCCTTGTAGGTGATCACCTCGTGGGTCGTGGTCTCCGTGTGCCCGTCCGGAAACGTCGTCTTGTCGATCAGGGTGGTGTCCACGCGCCGGCCGTTGGGCTGCGTGACGAGCTCGAGCTCGTAGAACCGCGGGCTGTCGGGCGGGATGATGTCGAGGGTGAAGTAGCCCTGCGTCCGGGCGCCGTTGAACAGGTACTCCCCGCGCACGCCGAAGTCGAACCGCGTCCGGCGCACCGCGCCGACCACCTGGTTCAGATTGCTCGACGCCTTCCTTGACCGAGGCGAGCGTTTCGTTGATGTTCTTGTGCGTCTCCTCGCTCTGCACGAGCTTGCCGAGGGTCCCCTGGCCCGACTGGATCTTGCCCGTGATCTGGTTCAGGTTCTCCGCCGTCGTCTCGAGCGTCTTCGAAATGTCGCGGATGTTGGCGATCCCCTGCGTGACGTTGTCGGAATTCGACGCGACGAGCCGGTCGATGCGGTCCACGAGCTTGGTCATCATCGCGGAGAATTCCTTGAAGTTGACCATCGTCTCGTCGACGTTGCCGCGGTTGGACGCGACGAGCACGCGCAGGTTGTCGGTGATGGCGCGCACGTTCTCGACGATCGCCTTCAGCCGCTCTTCGCCTTCGGCGCCGCCCAGAGAGCGGTTCAGGCTGGTCGAGATCTCCTTGATCTGGACCTCGATGTCGCGGGCGAGCTTCGTAATGTCGTCGAAACCGACCGGCACGTCGCCCCGCAGCACCGACCCCTCGGGCAGCGGCGCCGCGCCGGGAGGGCCCGGGTAGAGCTCGACGTACTTCTCCCCCAGCAGTCCCATGTTGGCGATCTGGGGGACGGCCCCCTGGCGCAGCTCGACCCCCGGGTCGATCTCGAGCTCGACCCTGGCCTTGCCGGTCTCCGGATCGACCCCGATCCGCCCGACCTTTCCCACGCGCACCCCGGCGACGCGCACGGCCGATTTCTCGTCGAGGCCCGCCACGTCCTTGAACTCGGCGGTGACGCGCTGCGCTTTTCCCTTTCCGACCCGGATGTCCTCGATCCGCCAGATCAGCAGCCCCCCGATGACCAGGACGACGAGAAAGAAGGCGCCGACCTTCGCTGCCGTGCTCATGCCCCCTCCGAATACCGCTTGCGACCGATGTCCGCCAGGCCGTCGGTCAACGGACCTTCGGCGCGCCCTTCGACAAACTGCCGGACCGCCGGGTCCTGGGAGTGCAGGAATTCTTCGGGAGGCGCCTCGAACAGGAGGCGTCCTCCGAAGAGAAGGGCGATCCGGTCGCCGATCTTGCGGGCGCTCGGCATGTGGTGCGTGATCGTGACGATCGTCGCCTTGGTCTTCTCGCGCATCTCGAGGATCACCTCGTCGATGATATCGGTCATGATCGGGTCGAGCCCGGTGTTGGGCTCGTCGAACAGCAGAATCTCCGGTTCGTGGGCGATCGCCCGGGCGAACCCCACCCGCCGACGCATCCCGCCCGAGAGCTCCGCGGGGCGCTTGCCCTCGACCCCTTCCAGGTGAACGGTTTGGAGGCACTCGCGCACGCGCTCGCGAACCTGCGCGGGCGAACGCCCGGAGCGGCGCAGGGGAAAAGCCACGTTCTCGAAGACGCTCATCGAGTCGAACAAGGCGCCTTCCTGGAACGACATCCCGAACTTTCGTCGCAGGGTGTTGCGCTGGAGCCCCGACAGCGCCCAGAGGTCCTGCCCGTCGACGAGCACGCGGCCCGAATCCGGCTGGATCAGGCCGATCAGGTGCTTCAGGAGGACGCTCTTGCCCGTTCCCGACGGCCCGACGATCGCCAGAGACTCGCCCGGCGCCACCGAGAACCGGATCCCGTCCAGCACGACTTTGTTGCCGAAGGACTTGTGAAGATCCTCGGCCACGAGCTTGGGGGTCGTGACGGGGCTTCCCATGCTCAAAACAGCAGCTTCGTCAGGAAGAAGTCGGTCAGCAGGACCGCCAGGCTTCCCGAGACCACGGCGCGCGTCGTCGCCCGGCCCACGCCCTCCGCCCCGCCCCGGGTGTCGTAGCCGCGCACGCAGGCGATCAGGCTGAAGACCAGCCCGAAAACGGCCGCCTTGATGAGGCCGGAGACGATGTCGTCCCCGACGGTCAGATACTTGAACGAATTGTCCAGGTAGGTCACCGGGTTGGCGCCGAGCAGCTGGACGGCCACGAGGTACCCCCCGTACATGCCCACGGCGTCGCCCATCAGGACCAGGAGGGGCATCATGGCGATCGCCGCGAGCACGCGGGGCACGATCAGGTACTGCACCGGCTCGGTCGCGAGCGACGTCAGGGCGTCCAGCTGCTCGGTGACCCGCATCGTGCCGAGCTCCGCCGCCATCGCGCTGCCCACGCGTCCGGTCACCATGAGGGCCGTCAGAACCGGCGAGAGCTCGCGCGTCAGGGAGAGGGCGACGACGCTGCCGACGAACGCCTCGGCGTGGAAGCGCGCGAACCCGTTGTAGGTCTGGAGCGCCATCACCATTCCCGTAAAGAGCGTGGTGAGAAAGACCACGGGGATCGAGTCCCAGCCGACCCGGACCATCTGGCGCCCGAGCTCCGCCACGTCGAACGGCGGGCGGACCGCCCAGACCGCCGTGCGCCCGAGCATCTGGAAAAACCTCCCCAGCTGCTCCAGCACACGGAGAACGACGCGGCCCAGAGCTTCGAGCAGCCGCACGTCAGCCCGCGCTGCCGAGCGGCTCGTAGACCCGGGGAACGCGGGAACCGATGCCGCAGAGGATCTCGTAGGGGATGGTCCCGGCGGCGCGCGCCAGGTCCCAGGCGGTGACGGAGTCGGCGCCGGAACGGCCCATCACGACGACGCGATCTCCCGGCTGCGGCGCGGGACTCGGTCGCGTCGACCAGCGTCAGGTCCATGCTCACCACCCCGACGACGGGCGCTCTTGCCCCGCCGACCAGAACCGCGACCCGCCCCGAGAACGAGCGCCGGAAGCCGTCATGATAGCCGATGGGAATCGCCGCGATGCGCGAGGCCCGCGACGTCCGGAAGGCGCCGCCGTAGCCCAGGGGCGTGCCCGCGGGAACGGACTTCACCGAGAGCACGCGCGTCTCCAGACGCATGGCGGGGGCCAGATCCGGATCGGGCAGGTCCAGCGAAGGCCGCACGCCGTAGAGCCAGAGCCCCGGCCGGACCGCGTCGAAGAAGGTCTCGGGGTGGGCGAGCAGGGCGCCCGAATTGGCGACGTGCACGGTCCCGGGGTCGATCCCCGCCTCGCGCAGTGCCGAGAGCCCCGCCCGAAAGGTTTCCATCTGCGCGCGCGTGGGCTGCTCGGCCGCGTCCTCGCCCGAGGCGAGCTGCGTGAAGACCCCGTCGACCGCGAGCCCCGGCGCGCGGCGCAGGATCCCGGTCAGCGCGCCGAGCTCCTCGGGCCGCACGCCGAGCCGGCCCATTCCGGAATCGAGCTTCAGGTGAACGCGCAGGGGCGCCGCGAACGAAGCCGTCGCCTCGGCGAAGCGGCGCGCCTGGGCCGGGTCGTGGAGGGCGGCGGCGAGGCCGTAGCCGCGGTAGAGCGGCGCGTCGGCGGGGTCCGCCGCACCGAGGACGAGGATCTCGCCGCCGACGCCTGCCCGCCGCAGCGCGATGCCCTCCTCCAGGATGGCCACGCCGAATCGCCGCGCGCCGGCGGCCTCGAGTCGGCGGGCCACCGGGACGTGCGCCGTGCCCGTAGGCGTCGGCCTTGACGACGGCGAAGACCTCCCGCCCGCCGCGCGCGCGACTTCAGGGCCCGGTAGTTCGAGGCGATGGCGTCGAGGTCGACGACCGCCCTCGTGGCGCGCCCGGCCCGCCGGCCTTCGCCCGTGAGCGGCTCGACCGGGTTTTCGAAGGCCTGCGCTGCGACCACCTCCCTACTGTCGGACGCCGGAAGCGGACTGTCAACTAGAAGGGCGATCCGCTCTCCGGCGGGGCCGATGCGCCGCCCGCGTAGTTGGCGAACGTCATGTGGTCGGCGAGGAACACGAGGGGAAAGTCGCCGGTCGGCCCGTTGCGCTGCTTGGCGATGATGACGTCGGCGATGCCCTTGCGCTCCGTGTCGCGGTCGTAGAGCTCCTCGCGGTAGAGAAAGATGACGACGTCGGCGTCCTGCTCGATCGAACCCGGAGTCGCGCAGGTCGGCCAGCTGCGGCTTGCGCAGCTCTCCCTTGCGCTGCTCGGGCTGGCGCGAGAGCTGCGACAGGGCGACGATCGGCACCCGCAGCTCCTTGGCCAGCAGCTTCAGGCCCCGGGAGATCTGCGAGACCTCCTGCGTCCGGTTGTCGAAGCGCCCGTGCCCCATCATCAACTGCATGTAGTCCACGATGATCAGGTCGAGGCCCTTCTCGCGTTTCAAGCGCTGCGCCTTCGCCCGCATCTCGGGCACCGAGAGCGCCGCCCCGTCGTCGAGGTAGAAGTTCGCGCCCGCGATCTTGGCCTGCGCCGTGACCAGGCGCACCGTCGCCTCCCGGGAGGCGTACCCGTCGCGGACCTTCTTGGCATCCACGTCGGCCTCCGAGCAGAGGACCCGGAAGCCGATCTGCTCCTTGGACATTTCCAGAGAGAAGAAGCCGACCGCGCGCGCCTCGCGGAACGCGACGTGCTGGGCGATGTTCAGCGCGAAGGAGGTCTTTCCCACCGACGGCCGGGCCGCCACGATGATCAGGTCGGTCGACTGGAGGCCCGAGGTCATCCGGTCGAGCTCCAGAAACCCCGTCGGCAGCCCGGACAGCACGCCCTGCCGGTTGCGCGCGTCTTCGATGACTTCCAGGTTGTGCTTGACGATCTGGCCGATGGACGTGAAACCGCCCCGGATCGCATCCTCGGCGATGTCGAAGATTTCGCCCGTGGCCGTTCCCAGCAGCTGTTCGGCGTCCTGCTCCTGCGCCAGGCCCTGGCGCATGAGGCGCTGCCCGGCCATGATGAGCCGCCGCAGCGTCGACTTCTCCTTGACGATCCGGGCGTAGTGCTCGACGTTGGCCACGTCGGGCACCGAATCCACCAGGGCCGCGAGGTACGCCGAGCCGCCGGCCTTCTCGACGCCGCCGGTGCGGTCCAGCTCCTCCTTCAGGGTCAGCGTGTCGATCTCCGCCGAGCGCTCGTACAGCTCCAGCATCGCGCGGTAGACCCGGCGGTGCGTGTCGGGGAAGAAGTCCTCCTGCCGGAGGATCGGCACGACGAACGAGAGCGCCGAGGAGTCGAGCAGGATCGCGCCGAGCACCGAGCGCTCCGCGTCGAGGTTCTGCGGCAGGCCTTTTTCGAGTGTGACTTCTTCGAGCATCAGCGGAAAGCGGACGGATCCTTCACCCATGGCGCGGACCTGTCAACATTTCCGCATCCGTTGACCGGGAAGCCGGCTCGGCGGCCGCTGCGAAATAATTTTTCGCGAGCGGATTTCCGCAGGAGGCTTTTCCACAACGCCAGAAGACGCCCGCCGGACGGACAAATGGAGTCCGAGGGGCGCTTCGCTTCGCGGAACCGGGCCTACCGGCGGGCGCGGGCCCGCAGAATCCCGAGCATCTCGCCGTCGCCCGAAACGCCGCCGGGCCGCTTGCGCCCTTCCGGCGTTCCGTGGAAGTCGCTGCCGGCCGTCACGGCCAGTCCGAGCTCGTTGACCAGGTGCCCCAGGCGCGCCTCCTGCTCGGGCCCGTGGTCCGGGTGAAACACCTCGATCGCGTCCAGCCCCTCGGCCGCCAGCGCGCGCGCCATCGGCTCGACGTCCTTGTACCAGACCGCGTGGGCCAGCGCGGAGATGCCTCCCGCCGCGCGGATCGATCGCACGACGTCCCGGGCCTCCCACTTCTCCGACGCGACGTACCAGGGAACGCCCGGGTGCAGGAACCGATCGAAGGCATCGTCGTTGTCACGCGCGTGGCCGGCCCGCACGAGCGCGCGCGCCACGTGGGGGCGTCCCCACACGCCCGTCGCCCACTTCCTCCCGGATCGCCTCGAGGTCGAGCGCGTAGCCGGCCTCGATGAGCTTCTGGGCCATCTTCTCGCCGCGCAGCCGCCGGTTCTCCTGGCGGATGACGAGCTGCCCGTTGAAGCGCTCGTTCTTCTCGTCCACGAAGAGGGCCAGGATGTGGATGTCGTCCTGGCCGTCGAAGCTCGCCGAGATCTCGGCACCGGGGATCAGCTCGATGCCGAGCGTGTCCGCCTCGCGCCGCGCCTCGGTCAGGCCCTGAAGCGAATCATGATCGGTCAGGGAGAACGCAGAGACACCGGCGTAGGCCATCAGGCGCACGAGCTCGGCCGGCGAATCGAGTCCGTCGGAAACGTTGGAGTGGCTGTGCAGGTCGACGCGCATGAAAGCGCTTCATCTTACCGTGGCCGAAAACGCCGCCGGCGGGCGCGCCGGCGGGGCGGCGCCACCCGGCGCCGCGGCCCCGCTTGACACGGAGATAGTAAATTAGTAATCATTTACTTATTATGGGTCGCCGCCCCCGCGTCACCCGCGACGAGGTCTTCCGGGCCGCCCGCGAAGCCTTCGCGGAGCGCGGCTACGAGGGCACGACGCTCTCCGCCATCGGCTCCCGGCTGGACGTCTCCGCCGCGGCGCTCCTGCGCCACGCGCCGAGCAAGGAGGCCCTGTTCCGCGAGGCCATGGCCGCCGGCGAGGCGGAGGCCGGGCTTCCCAGCGACTTTCTGGCCGACCTGCCGGACTCCGAGAGCCCGGCCCGGGCCCTCCGACGGCTGGCCACGGCCCTGGTCCCGTTCATCGAGCAGAAGATGGGAGAAAACATCGCCCATTTCCTGCGGGCGAGGACCGAGGAGGAGGCCCGGACGGTCCGTCTCCCGTTCGATCCGCGCCGCAAGTCCTCCCCTCCCGCCCGCGTCCTGGCGGCCCTCGAGGCGTACTTCCGGAGGGCGCGGGCCGCCGGCCGACTCCGGCTCCGGGATCCCCGCGCCGGAGCCCTTGCGTTCATGGGTGCCGTCCAGTCGTACGTCTTCATCCACCGCGTGGCCCGGATCACCCCGCCGATCCCGCTGCCCCGCTACCTCGACACCCTGCTCGACGTCTGGACGCGAGGCGCCCTCGCCTCCGGGAGGAAGCCCCGATGAAGAAGGCCGTCCCCGTCCTCGTTCTCCTCGCCCTCGCCGCCGGCGGGGGCTGGTGGGCCTGGCGCTCCGGGTTGTTCCGGCGCGAGAAGCCCCTGGTGCTGTCCGGCACGATCGAGGCCCGCGACGCCGACGTCGGATCGCTCGTGGGCGGAAGGGTGCTCGCGGTGCGCGTGGACGAAGGGGCCGCGGTCCGGAAAGGCCAGCCGCTGGTCGAGCTCGAGCCCGATTTCCTCGACCGGCAGATCCGCGCGCAGCAGGGCCGCGCCGACGCCGCACGCGCGGCCTTCGACAAGGCGCGCCGGGGTCCGCGGTCGGAGGAGCTCGCCCGCGCGCGCGCCGACGCCGAGAACGCCGAGCGCGAGCGCCAGCGGCTCGAGGACCTCCTGCGCGAAGGGGTGATCGGGCAGGAGGCCTACGACGTCGCCGCCACCGCGGCGCGGATCGCGCTCGAAACCCTTCGCGAGAACGAGCGCGGGAACCGCCCCGAGGACATCCAGGCCGCCGCTGCGACGCTGGCGGCCGAGGAGAGCCAGCTCGCGTACCTGGAGCGCCAGCGGGAAGACCTCGTCGTCCGTGCGCCCGCGGACGGGAGGATTCAGACCATCGACCTGCGGCCGGGCGACCTCGTCGGGGCCGGTCAACCGGTCGCGACGATCCTCGAGCCCGACCAGATCTGGGTCCGGGTCTACGTCCCCGAGCCGCGCCTGGGTCTGGTCCGCATCGGCCAGACGGCGCACATCGCCGTCGACACGTTTCCCGGCCGCGAGTTCCCCGGCCGCGTCGTCGAGATCCGGCAGAAGGGAGAGTACACGCCGCGCAACATCCAGACGCTCGACCAGCGGATGGACCAGGTCTTCGGCGTGAAGGTGGCGATCGAGCCCAACGCGGAGCTGAAACCCGGCATGGCGGCGACCGTGCGACTCGCGCCATGACCGGGACGGCGGCTGCCGCGGCGAACCCGCGCGATTCCGGGCCCGGCATCGAAGTGCGGTCGGTCTCCCGCGACTTCGGGAAGGTCCGCGCGCTCGACCGCGTGTCGCTCCAGGTCCGGCGCGGCGAGATCTTCGGGCTGCTCGGCCCCAACGGCTCGGGCAAGTCCACCCTGATCCGGATCCTCTGCGGGCTGCTCGCGCCGACCGAGGGCGGCGCTTCGGTGGACGGCCTGGACGTCACGCGCTTCGGCGAGGAGATCCGCCGGCGCATCGGCTACGTCCCGCAGAAGTTCTCGCTCTACGAGGACCTGACGGTGCTCGAGAACCTCGACTTCTTCGCCTCCGTGTACGGCCTGCGCAACGAGCGGGCGCGCGAACGGCGCCGGTGGGCGATCGGGCTGACGGGCCTCGCGCCCTACCGGGGGCGACTGGCCGGACAGCTCTCCGGCGGCTGGAAGCAGCGCCTGGCCCTGGCCGCCGCCCTGATGCACGAGCCGCGCGTGCTCTTCCTGGACGAGCCGACGGCGGGGATCGACCCGGTGGCCCGGCGCGAGCTCTGGAACCTGCTCTTCGAGCTCGCCGCGCAGGGCGTCACCCTCATGGTCACGACGCACTACATGGACGAGGCCGAGCGGTGCGGCACCGTCGCCTACCTCTACCTCTCGAAGCTGCTCGTCATGGGAAAGCCGAGCGAGCTCACGACGCTTCCCGAGGTGACCCCGCCGGGAACGCGGCGCGTCGAGGCCGAGTGCGCCGAGGGAGCCGCCGCCTTCATGAGCCGCGCGCGCGCGCTGCCCTACGTGCAGGACGTCACGATCTTCGGCAATTCGCTCCACCTGCTGGTCGAATCGGAAGTCGACGAACGAGCTGGATCGCCCGGGACCTGGAAGAGTCCGCCCACGCCAAGGTCGCGGTGCGCCCGATCCCGCCCTCGCTCGAGGACGTCTTCGTGCGGCTGACCAAGATCCAGGCCGACGCGGCGGCCGCGGCCGAGCCCGCCGGGGCCGCGCCATGAGGGGCTTCTTCGCCGTCCTGCGCAAGGAGTGGATCCAGATGCTGCGCGACCGCGGCACGTTCGTCATGGCCCTGATCATCCCGATCTTCGAGCTGATCCTCTTCGGCGTGATCGACACCAACGTCAAGCACGTGCGCACCGCCGTGTTCGATCAGAGCCGCACGCAGGAGAGCCGCGAGCTCGTCACCGATCTCGTCAACACCGTCTACTTTCAGGTCGTGGCCGAGGTGCCCTCGCGCGCCGCCCTGCGCGAAGAGATCGTGGCCGGACGGGCCGCGGTCGGCATCGAGATCCCGCCCGACTATGCGCGGCGGCGCCTGCAGGGCCTGCCGGCCGACTTCCTGGTCTTGATCGACGGCTCCGACTCGACGATCGCCTCGCAGACGCTCGGCGCGGCCAACGGCGTCGCCCTGCAGCGGTCGCTCGAGGAGATCGCCCGGCGCTCCGGGATCCGCGACCTCCCCGTCCAGGCGCATCCGCTGCTGCTCTTCAACCCCGACTCGCGAAGCGCCAACCTGCTCATCCCGGGCCTCATCGCGATCCTGCTGACGTTCTCGGGCACCATCCTCGCCGCCTTCGGAATCGTGCGGGAGCGCGAACGCGGCACCCTCGAGCAGCTCATGGTCACGCCGGCGTCCCCGGTCGGGGTCGTGCTGGGCAAGCTCCTCCCCTACATGGCCCTCGGCTTCGTCCAGCTGATCACGATCCTGATCGTCATGGTCGCCCTCTTCAAGGTCCCGATCCACGGGAGCCTTCCGCTCTTCTTCGCCCTCTCGACGGTGTACCTCTTCTCGCTGCTGGCCCTGGGTCTCGTGATCTCCTCGCGCGCCAAGACGCAGATGGACGCGATCCAGCAGGCCCAGGGGTTTCTCCTGCCGTCGGTCTTCCTCTCGGGATACGTCTTCCCGCTCTTCTCGCTGCCTGCCCCGCTGCGCGTGCTCGCCCAGGTGCTTCCGGCGACGCACTTCATCAAGATCTCGCGCGCCATCATCATCCGCGGCGCCGGCTTCCTGGAGATCTGGCCCAACGTCGCGGCCCTGCTCGCCATCGACGCCGTCCTGATCCTCGCGAGCACCCGGGCGTTCAAGAAGACGATTTCCTAGGGCCCGGGCTCGGATACAATTCCCGCCCCGCGGCGGCCCTCGCCGCGGCGAGGATTCAAGGAGCGCGCGACAATGACCCAACCCAAGCCCGGCGACACGGCCCCCGATTTCACGCTTCCCTCGACCGTCGGAGACAAGCTCACGCTGTCGGATCTGCGCGGCAAGAAGAACGTCCTCCTGATGTTCTATCCCCTGGACTTCTCGCCCGTCTGCTCGGTCGAGAACAAGCAGTGCGTCGAGATCCTGCCCGCGAAGGGCACCCCCGATGTCCAGGTCCTCGGGATCTCGGTCGATTCGCTCTGGTCGCACAAGACCTTCGCCGCCGCCAACGGCATCACGTACCCGCTGCTCGCCGACTTCCACCCGAAGGGCGACGTGGCGCGCAAGTACGGCGTCTACCTGGAGGAGAAGGGCTTCTCCGCCCGGACCGCCTTCATCATCGGCAAGGACGGAAAGATCAAGGAAGTCATCGCGAGCGACATCCCCGTGGCCCGGGACATCGCCGGGCTGATCGCGAAGACGGGCGCGGCGTGACCCGGCCATGACCGAGACCGGCGTCCTGCCTCCCTCGATCGGCGAGGAGCGAAAGATCCGGGAGATCTCCGCGCACATGCGCCAGATCATCGAGCTTCTCGGCCTCGACCTCGCCGACCCCAATCTGGCCGAGACGCCCGAGCGGGTCGCCAAGATGTACATCGAGATGTTTCATGGGCTTTCGGAAGGCGCGCAGCCGAAGATCACCGTCTTTCCCAACGACGAGCGCTACACCGCGATGGTGATGGAGAAGGACATCCCGTTCTATTCGATGTGCTCGCACCACTTCGTGCCGTTCTACGGGCATGCCCACCTCGCGTACATTCCGAACGAAAAGATCGTCGGGCTCTCGAAAATGCCGCGCATCGTCGAGTTCTACGCGCAGCGCCCGCAGCTCCAGGAGCGGCTGACCGAGCAGATCGCCGGGTTCCTCGAGGCGCAGCTCGGGCCGCAGGGCGTGATGGTCGTCATCGAGGCCCGCCACCTGTGCGTCGAGATGCGGGGCGTCAAGAAGCCGGGGGCGCTGACCGTGACCTCGGCGATCCGCGGAATCTTCTTCAACAAGCCCGTGCGCGAAGAGTTCCTGGATCTCCTGAACCGCCCGAGCCGCTAGCCCCGCGCGCGGGTCAACGGAGCGTCTCCCGCAGCTTCCGCATCGCCGCGAGCCCCTCGAGCGTTCGGGCGCCGTGCCAGCAATAGTCGTCTCCGGAGACGAAGAGGCGCGTCCGTTCCGGTCCGAAGAGCCGCGCCGTTTCCTCCTCGTGCTTCTCCGGCCGGAAGCGGTACGGCTCGTCGGGAAAGAAGTGCACGTCCGCGCCCCGGGCGAGCGCCTCGGCGGGGGTCGTCGCCGGGTAGCGGTCGGCTTCGCGTCCGTAGACGTTGACGCCGCCGGCCAGCCGCAGAAGGTCGGCGACGTAGGTGTCGTCGGAGACCGTCATCCAGGGGTCCTTCCAGATCCAGTAGGCGTAGAGAAAGGGCACCGGGGGCGTCCCGGCGCGAACGTCCGCGACGCGCGCCTCGATGCGCGCCGCCAGCCCCTCCGCCTCCTCCGCGCAGCCTTCGCCGAGCAGCCGGCCCCAGTGGCGGATGTCCCGCGGCACCTCGCCGACGGTTCTCGGGAACGTCACGTCGACGGCGACGCCCGCCGCCTCGAGCGCGCGGACGTCCTCGACGCGGTTCTCCTCCTGGTTGGCGAACACCAGGTCGGGCTTCAGGGAGAGGATCCGGGCCACATCCGGGTTCTTCGTCCCGCCCACGCGCGGGAGGCCCCACAGCATTCCCTTCGGCCGCGTGCAGTAGCGCGTCGCGGCCGCAAGGTAGCGGAGCCCGCCGATCGCGACGAGCGTCTCGGTGATCGAGGGGCAGAGGGACACGACGCGTCGGACCGGCACGGACAGAGTCTAATTCGCCGATCCGCTACACTTTCCGGCACTTGGACCTACCCGCAAAAGACCTGGCCCTCCTCTTCCGCTCGAAGCACCCCCTGGTGGTCTGCGAGACGGTCGAAGAGAAGCGTTTCGAGGGGCTCGTGCGGGCGGTGGCCGGCGATCTGGACCTTCCGGTGTGGACCTGGAGCGCCGCCTCGGGGCTCTCTCCCTGCCATCCCGCCGACCAGCCGCAGACGACGGACCTCGGCGTCGCGCTGCGGCACATCCGCGCCGCGACCGAGGACGGCGTCTGGCTGCTGCGCGACCCTCAGGCGCACCTGGAGAACCCGGCGACGCTGCGGGCGTTGCGGGAAGCGGCGCAGGGGTTCGAGGGCTCGGGCCGCACCATCGTGCTCGTGGGTCCGGCGATTCCGGGCAAGCCCGAGCTCGAGGAGATCACGGTGCGCTTCGAGTTCGACCTTCCCGGCTCCGACGAGCTCCGCGACCTCGTCACGCAGACGATGCGGCGCATCACGCGGGACAGCCCGGCCATCAAGATCGCCCTCTCGCCCGACGACGTCGAGGGGCTCGTCTCGGACCTTCGGGGGCTGTCCCTGTTCGAGGCCGAGCGGGCGCTCGCCCGCGCGATCGTCGAGGACAACGCCCTGACGGTCGCGGACCGGCCCCGCATCCGCGAAAGCAAGAAGGCGCTCGTCGAGGGCGGGGGGCTGCTCGAGTTCCTGCCGGCGCCCGACGGCATGGATCAGATCGGCGGCCTCGAGCGGCTGAAGCGGTGGATCGCGACGCGCCGGGCGGGCTTCCTGCCCTCGGCCGGACAGAAGCCGCTCGACCCTCCCAAGGGCATCCTGCTGCTGGGCGTTCAGGGCTGCGGCAAGAGCCTGGCCGCCAAGGCGGTCGCCGCCGCCTGGGAGCTGCCCCTTCTCGCGCTGGACGCGGGCAGGCTGCTCGCCCCGTACATCGGCGAGTCGGAGCGGAACCTGCGCGACGCCCTGAAACGGGTGGAGCGGATGGCTCCGTGCGTGCTCTGGATCGACGAGGTCGAGAAGGCGTTCGTCTCGGTCCGTTCCACCGAGACCGACGGCGGCGTCTCCAAGCGCCTCCTCGGAGCCCTGCTGACGTGGATGCAGGAGCGGGCGGCGCACGTCTTTCTCGTACTGACGGCCAACTCCGTCCAGGAGCTGCCCCCCGAAATGGTGCGCAAGGGGCGCATGGACGAGATCTTCTTCATCGACCTCCCCGGCGCGCCCGCGCGGGCGGAGATCTTCCGTCTGCACCTGGAGCGACGGTCGGAGGCCTCCGGCCGCTTCGGCCTGGCGCAGCTCGCCGAGGCCTCCGCGGGATTTTCGGGCGCCGAGATCGAGCAGGCGATCGTCTCGGCCCTCTACGAGGCGCGGGCGGCCGGCAGTCCCGCTCGCCACTTCGGGTCTCCTCGTCGCGCTGCGGTCGACGCGCCCGCTCTCTGTCGTGCGCTCCGAGGCGATCGCCGCCCTGCGGGCCTGGGCGGCGGGGCGGTGCGTCCCTGCAGACTAGGCCAGCCCGAGTCCGGCGCCCCCTACTTCGTGACGGACTTGATCCTCTCCAGCACCTTCGGATCCGCCTCGGCGCCTCCGAGGTACTGGTGCAGCCAGTCCACCATGACGTTGTGCCACACGAGGGCGTTGCCGGGCTTCAAGACCCAGTGCCCTTCGTCGGGAAAGACCAGGAGCTTCGAGGCGACGCCCCGGAGCTGAAGCGCCGTGAAGAGCTCGAGCCCCTGCTCGAACGGCACGCGGAAGTCCTTTTCGTTCGTGATCACGAGCATGGGCGTCTGGAACTTGTCCGCAAAGCGCATCGGATTCCACTTTTCGTACACGGACCCGGCCTCCCAGGGCCATCCGCCGAACTCCGACTTCGGGAACCAGAGCTCCTCGGTCGCGAGGTTGGCCGGCGCGAGGTCCACGGTCCCGTCGTGGCAGATCATGGTCGCAAAACGCGTCGTGTGCCCCGCCATCCAGGCCACCATGTAGCCGCCGTAGGAGGCTCCGGCGGCGCCGATGCGTTTCTTGTCGACGTACGGCAGCGACTCCAGGTCGTCGGCCTGCCGCATCAGGTCGTCGTAGACCTTGCCGCCCCAGTCTCTGCTGATCTCGTCGACGAACTGCTGCCCCCATCCGGGCGAGCCGCGCGGATTGGGCGCGTAGACGACGTAGCCGTAGCCGGCGAAGCCCTCGAGGTTCCAGCGGTAGGACCAGGCGTCGGCGATGGGGACCTGCGGTCCGCCGTGCACGAAGAAGATCGCCGGATAGGTCTTCGCGGCGTCGAAGCCCGGGGGCAGGATCAGCCAGCCCTGCAGCTTCCTCCCGTCGGCCGACGGAACGAACCGTTCGAGGACGGTGCCGCGCGGGCCTCGGCCAGCAGGGCGGCGTTCAGCTTCGTTTCGGCGAAGGCGCGCGCCCTTGCCGTCGGCCGGAAGGCTCCAGAGATCCGCCGGCTGCGTGCAGCGAGCTCGCCGAGAAGTAGAGGCGGCGTCCGTCCGGAGCAAACCGCACGTCCGTCGCCGTGCCTCCCTTCCAGACTTCCTGGACGGCTCCGCCGGAGACGGGCACGCGATAGACGTTGCCCCGGGCGGCGACGTGCGAGACGAAGGCGATCGACTTCGAGTCGGGCGCCCATGCGAGCTCCTCCACCCAGTCGTCGAACGCCGCCGTCAGCGAACGCGAGGACGGCCGTCTGCCGGTCGTAGACCATCAGCTGGAAGCGGTCCGACTCGAGTCCCGGCCGCGCCTGCGCGCGGTAGGCGATCCAGCGTCCGTCGGGCGAATACTGCGGGCTGCCGTCGAAGGCCTCGTTGCCGGCCGTCAGGTTGACCGGCTTGCCCGATCCGTCCAGGGGAGTCTCCCAGACGTCCACGTTCGTCGAGATCGCTTCGACCGCGTCCGGGTTGGACGTGAAGAGCAACTGCCTGCCGTCCGGGCGAGACGGCTGAAGTCGTCGTCGCCGCCGAACGCCGGCGCGTCGCGATTGCCCGGCGTCAGGTCCACCGCCGTGCCTCCCGCCGACCGGCACCTTCCAGATGTGCGTGCGCAGGCCATCCTTCCAGGAGTCCCAGTGCCGGATAGAGCAGCCGCTCGGCCACGCGCGCCTTGATCTTCGACTGGGCCCGCTCCTTCAGCCGCTTCTCCGTGCAGGCCGCATCGGGGCAGTCCGGGAAGACGTCGGCGGTGAACACGAACCACCTTCCGTCGGGCGAGAACTTGAAGGCGCCGACGTCGCTGACGAAGGCGGCCGCCGGACGCGGCTCGCCGCCAGAGAGGTCGAGCGTCCAGATCTGCTGCGAGCCCCCTCGCGTCGAGAGAAACGCGAGGGACCGGCCGTCGGGCGCAAACGCGGGCGCCGTGTCGCGAAACTGGCCGCCCGTCAGCCGGCGCGCTTCGCCGCCGCCTCCCGCGGCTTTGAGCCAGATCGCGGAGCGCGACGTGTTCTCGCTCGATGTCGGGAGTCGTCACCGCATAGGCCAGCCACTTCCCGTCGGGGGAGAGGGCGAATGCGCTCAGGCGCTCCAGCCGCGCCAGGTCGTCGAATCGGAAGGGCCGCTCGGCGCCGGCCGCCGGAACGGGTCAGACAGAGGCCCGCCAGGGCCGCCAGGGGCGCTGCAAGACGTCGCATCGATACCTCCGAAGCCGATTCTATGCACCCGCGCTGCGTTTGGTATCATTTCGGGCCCCGATTGCACGCGATCGGAAAAGGAGACCAATGTCTACCGCGCTCCTGGAAGACAAAGACACGACAGCAGACCGAGCGCCGCCCGGTCGTCAACGACTTCTCGATCCACGTGGCCACAGCCAACGGCTCCGGCAGCATGTCGTCCAACAGCATCCTCATGCGTTCCATCTTCCAGATGGGCATCCCGGTCTCGGGAAAGAACCTCTTCCCGTCCAACATCCAGGGCCTCCCCACCTGGTTCACGATCCGGGCCTCCCGGGAAGGCTTCATCGCCCGCCGGCGCGACGTCGGCGTCCTGATCTGCATGAACCCGGAGACAGCCCAGGAGGACGTGCGTACGGTGCACCCCGGCGCCGCCGTCATCTACGAGGAGAGCCTCAACCTCAAGACGCTCCGCGACGACGTCCACTTCTACCCCGTCCCGTTCCAGAAGCTCGTACTCGAGCTCGTCTCCGACGGCAAGCTGCGCCGCCTGGCGGTGAACATGATCTACGTCGGCGTCGCCGCGAAGCTGCTCGACATCGATATCGAGGAGATCCGCCGCGCGGTCGTCAAGCAGTTCAAGGGCAAGGAGAAGGCGGTCGAGATCAACGTCAAGGCCATTCAGGGCGGCTACGACTGGGCCGCCCAGAACCTCACGAAGAAGGACCCCTTCCGCCTGGAGCGCATGAACGAGACGGCGGGAAAGATCATCATCGAAGGCAATGCCGCCTCGGCGATCGGCGCGGTCATGGCCGGCGTGACGGCCCTCGCCTGGTACCCCATCACGCCCTCATCGTCGCTCGCGGAGTCGGTGATCGAGTACGCCAAGCGCCACCGCAAGGACCCGGTGACCGGCAAGCCCACGTGCGCCATCGTGCAGGCCGAGGACGAGCTCGCCGCGATCGGCATGGTGCTCGGCGCGGGCTGGGCGGGCGCGCGCGCGATGACCACGACCTCGGGGCCGGGCATCTCGCTCATGGCGGAATTCGTGGGCCTCGGCTACTACGCCGAGGTGCCCGCGGTCATCGTGGACGTGCAGCGCGTGGGGCCCTCGACGGGCCTGCCGACCCGCACGATGCAGGGAGACATCCTCTCCACCTACTTCCTCTCCCACGGCGACACCAAGCACGTCCTGCTCCTTCCCGGTTCGGTCCAGGAGTGCTATTCGCTCACGGTCGAGGCGTTCGACCTGGCCGAACGGCTCCAGACTCCAGTCTTCGTCATGACGGACCTCGACCTGGGCATGAACAACTGGATG
Source organism: uncultured Acidobacteriota bacterium (assembly GCA_963725095.1). Lineage (GTDB taxonomy): Bacteria > Acidobacteriota > Thermoanaerobaculia > UBA5066 > Gp7-AA6 > DATBFU01. The sequence continues at coordinate 34,032 of CAVRXJ010000025.1, read as the reverse complement.
TCCGAACCATTCGCCTACCCGGAAAAACCGATCGACCGCGGCAAGGTCCTCCGCACCGGCGAGGAGTTCAAGGAACACATCCGCAAGTTCCAGGAGTTCGCGCGCTACCGCGACGTCGACGGGGACGGCATCGCCTACCGCACGCTCCCGGGAGGCATCGACAGCCCGGCCGCGGCCTTCTTCACCCGCGGCTCCGGCCACACGGAGCGCGCGACCTACTCGGAGCGCCCCGACGACTACAAGAACAACATGGACCGCCTCGCCCGCAAGTTCGAGACGGCCCGCCGCCTCGTGCCGTCGCCCGTCGTGGACGCCCCGGGCTCCCGGATCGGAGTCCTCGCCTATGGCTCGTCGGATTTCGCCGTCCAGGAGGCGCGCCAGCTGCTCGCCCGCAAGGGCCTGCGGATCGACTCGCTGCGCCTGCGGGCGCTGCCTTTCACGGCGGAAGTCTTCGCCTTCGTCGCGAAACACGACCGCGTCTACGTCATCGACCAGAACCGCGACGGCCAGATGCACGACCTGCTCCGCCTGGAGATCCCGGCGGGTGACGTTCCGAAGCTGCGCTCGATCCGCCACTACGACGGCTTCCCCCTCGACGCCGAGACGGTGATCGAAGGGATCGAGGCCGGGGAGAAGAACTGATGTCCTCCGTCGCCGAGCCCAAGGCGCCTCCGTCCAACCGCATCGGCCTGACCGTCAAGGAGTACGGCGGGTTGAAGTCGACGCTCTGTGTCGGCTGCGGCCACGACGTCATCACGAGGCAGATCACTCAGGCCCTGTACGAGATGGGGGTCGATCCCCGGATGGTCGGCAAGATGTCGGGCATCGGCTGCTCGTCGAAGACGACCGCGTACTTTGCCGACCGCGGCCACGGTTTCAACGCCGTGCACGGGCGCATGCCCGCCATCGCCACCGGCGCCGCGCTCGTGAACCCGCAGCTGCTCTACATCGGCGTGTCCGGCGACGGCGACACGGCTTCGATCGGTGCGGGGCAGTTCGTGCACTTGTTACGGCGCAACGTCCCGATGATCTACATCGTCGAGAACAACGGCGTCTACGGCCTGACCAAGGGCCAGTTTTCTGCGACGGCGGACCTCGGCTCGCAGCTGAAGACGGGAGTCGTCAACGACCTGCCGGCCATCGACCTCTGCGCCCTGGCGATCGAGCTCGGCTGCGGCTACGTGGCGCGGTCCTTCTCGGGAGACATGAAGCAGCTGGTCGCCCTGATCAAGGGCGCGATCGCCCACCGGGGTACGGCCCTGCTCGACGTGATCTCTCCCTGCGTCACGTTCAACAACCACGATGCCTCGACCAAGTCGTACAAGTGGGCCAAGGACCACGAGGAAGCCATCCAGGAGATCGGCTTCGTGCCCTACTTCGAGGAGATCAAAGTCGACTACGACCCGGGCACGACACAGGACGTCGAGCTCCACGACGGCTCGCACATCCGCCTGAAGAAACTGCGCGCCGACTACGACGCGACGGACAAGAACGCCGCCTTCGCCCTCCTGCACGAGGCGCAGCAGAAAAACGAGTTCCTGACCGGCCTCATGTACGTCGAGCCCGCGAAGAAGGACTTTCTGTCGCTGCTCGGCCTGCCCGACGAACCGCTGACCACGCTCCCGATGGAGCGCGTCCGCCCGCCCCGGGAGGCCCTGGCGGCGATGATGGACGAGCTGCGGTAGAGAACCCGGGGCAGGTCGGGAAGAGAGAGCGGCCTGTCGATGTTCCAACGCCCGGGAGGTCTCATGCGCATCCGAACGGTCCTCGCCGTCTGCACCTTCGCCGCCGTCGCAGCCGCCCTGGCGCGCGGCGCGGACAAGTCCTCCTCCGGCTCCACGAAGAAATCGACGCCGGCCGCCGCCACCGCCGCCCAGAGCTCCTGCAAGACCTGCACGGAACGCCGTCCCGTCATGGACCCGAAGCTCTTTTCCGACGTGGCGATCTACGGCCCGGAAGCCAAGCCGGCCTACGAGGTCGCCCGCGCCATTCCCGCGACGGTCGACCGGCTGCATTGCTTCTGCGAGTGCGCCGAGAGCCCGCGGTTCCACCACAAGACGCTCTTGACCTGTTTTACGGACAATCATGCCGCCGGCTGCGGGATCTGCATCAAGGAGGCCCTGCTCGCCTCGGATCTGAAGCAGAAGGGAGCCTCCGACGACGAGATCGTGAAGATGGTCGAGTCGATGTTCAAGACCGACGGCCATCCGCCGACGCACGGAAGATAGAAGAGGCTCCTAGCCTCCCGCCGCCGGCGCGGCCTTCTGCGCCTGGGAGGGAGCGTTCAGGGGCCCCGGCCCGGACTCGCGGTCGCGCAGCGGTAGCCCCTTCTCCCGAAGCAGGTCCCGGTCCCCGTCCCCCGGAATCACCGGTGTCGCCGAGGCGTCCCGGGGCGGATTCGTGCCGTCGCCCGGATAGTAGGGGCGGTAGCCGTACCCGTCCTTGACCGGCAGCCCGGGCTTCTCGATCAGCTTGTCGATGCCGAAGACGGCCTCCTCCCGCGAAAAGAAGGCCAGCTCGTAGTCGCGCGTCATCCAGATGGCGTCCTTGGGGCAGGCGTCGACGCAGAAGCCGCAGAAGACACAGCGCAGCATGTCGATGTCGAAGACGACGGGGTACTTCTCGTAGGCGATCTTGGGATGCTCCCCCGCCACGATCGTGATGCACTCGGCCGGACAGGCCTGCTGGCACATGTAGCAGGCCACGCACTTGAGCGTTCCGTCCTCGCGCGTCTTCAGGATGTGCTTGCCGCGGAACCGGTCCGAGTAGTCGCGCTTGCGCTCGGGATACAGGATTGTCGGCATGCCCCGCATGTTCACGAGGTTGCGCACCATGTGCCGCAGCGTGACGGCCATGCCCCGGACGATCTCGGGCAGGTAGAGCCGCTGGAGCAGCGTGAGCTTGCCCGGGGTCTTCCGGCTGACGTCGATGACGCCGCTCACCGGTCGAGCTCCCCCGCGATGACGTTCAAGGTCCCGAGGGTGGCGATCATGTCGGACACCGTGCCTCCCAGGATGATCTTCTCGAAGGCGGCCATGTTCGGGAAGCAGGGCGGCCGCACCTTCAGGCGGTAGGGACCGCCGCGCCCGTCGGAAACGGCGTAGAAGCCGAGCTCGCCGTTGACCCCTTCGATCCACTCGTACCGCTCGCCGTCGGGCACGCGGATGCCCTCCATGACGAGCTTGAAGTGGTAGATGAGCGACTCCATGTCGTGGTACACGGCGTCCTTGGGCGGCAGGACGGCGTGCCAGTCGTCGGAGCTGACGGGGCCCTTCTCGGGAAAGATGTCCAGGGCCTGCCGGATGATCTTGAGCGACTGCCGGATCTCCTCGGCCCGCACCAGGTAGCGCGCGAAGTTGTCCCCGTCGGTCGCCACGGGGACGTCCCAGTCGAACTTGTCGTAGAAGTCGTAGGGCCGGGCGCGCCGGACGTCGTACGGGACGCCCGAGGCGCGCAGCATCGGCCCCGTCAGCCCCCAGGCGATCGCCTGCTCCTTGGTGACCACGCCGGTGCCCTGGAGCCGGCTGCGGACGATCCGGTTCGTGTTGACCAGCTTCTCGACGTCGTCCAGGAATTTCGGGATCGACTCGAGCAGATCCCGGCAGCGCGGCACGAAGTCCTCGGGGACGTCGATGGCAAGGCCGCCCACGCGCACGTAGGAAACGGTCAGCCGCGCGCCGCAGCAGGCCTCGATCAGGCTGTAGAAGTTCTCCCGCGGCTGGTACAGATAGATGAACGCCGTCAGGGCGCCGATGTCGACGAAGTTGGCGCCAATGCAGACCGCGTGGTCCACGATGCGCGAGAACTCCGACAGGATCGTCCGCACGAGCTGGCCGCGCTCGGGCACCTCGATGCCGAGCATCTTCTCGACGGTCCGGACGTACCCGACGCCGTTGACCATCGCCGAGACGTAGTTGAGACGGTCGGCGTAGGGGATGACCTGGTTCCAGTGGTGCTTCTCGGCCATCTTCTCGAAGCAGCGGTGGAGGTACCCGATGATCGTCTCGGCGCGGATGATCCGCTCGCCGTCCAGGCGCGCGAGCAGGTGCACGATCCCGTGGGTGGCCGGATGCGACGGGCCGATTGAGAGCGTCTGCGTCTCGAAGCTGCCCGCCCGCTCCTCGGTGTGCTTGGCCCAGTCGGGCACGCGCAGATCGCTCTCCGTGTAGAACCAGCGCTGCCCCGGCGCATAGTCCTTGCGCAGGGCGTGCCCGACGAAGGCATCGTGGCACAGCAGCCGGTGCAGGTTCGGATGCCCCGGAAAGTCGAAACCGAACAGGTCGAAGGCCTCACGCTCGTACCAGTTGGCGGCCGGCCAGACGCCCTCGACACTCGGGAGGCTCGGCTTCTCGGCGTCGGGCAGCGCCACGCGGACGCGGATGTGCTGGTTGTTCGCGAGCGAGTGCAGGTGCGCGACGGCCTCGAAACGCGTCTTCGGGCCCTTGCGCTTCAGGTTGTCCACTCCCGCCAGATCCAGGAAGAGGTCGTAGCGGCACTGCGGGTCGTCGCGCAACAGACGCGCCAGGGCGAGCCAGTCGGCCGGTCCCACGGTGATCGTCGGCAGGTCCCGATCCTCGACCGCGGCCCGGCCCGCGAGCGGGGAGCCGGCGACCCGTTCGCGGAGCTTCTCGGCGGCCGGAGAGAGGGTCGCCGTCTCGACGGCGCTCACGAAGGCTGCTCCGCGGCGAACTTCCGCGAGCGGCTGTCGCGGGACTTCTCGCCCGCGGCGATCTTGCCCTGCAGCTGGATGACCGCGTGGATCAGCTCTTCGGGCGTCGGCGGGCACCCCGGCACGTAGACGTCCACGGGGACGATCTCGTCGATCCCCTGCGTGACGTGGTAGGCGCGGTAGAAGCCGCCGGAGGAGGCGCAGACGCCCATGGAGATCACCCACTTGGGCTCGGGCATCTCGTCGTAGATGCGGCGCAGGATGGGCGCCATCTTGTCGGTCACCGTTCCCGCCACGATGAGCAGGTCCGCCTGCCGCGGCGAGAACCGGATCACTTCGGAACCGAACCGCGAGATGTCGTAGTGGGCGGCCGCGACCGACATGAACTCGATGCCGCAGCAGGCCGTGGCGAACGGGAAGGGCCAGAGGGAGTTCTTGCGGGCCCACCCCACCATCGCCTCCAGCCGGGTCGTCAGAAAGTCCGCGCCGCCGGCGCCGCCGGTCGCTTTGGGATCGAAGGCCGGCAGCTTGCCCGTCTTCCCGAAGGCCATCGCGCCGGATTCTATGGCAAAGCCGGACGGCCTGCGGGCCCTGTCCGGGCGATCAGCCGAAATTGACCGTGTACGCGAGCGATTTCATGTCGGGCATGCGGTCGAGGTAGACGAGGCCGTCTAAGTGGTCGATCTCGTGCTGCAGGACCCGCGCGTGGTATCCGGAGGCTTCGAACGAGACACGTTGCCCCGCCCGATCCACGGCGCGCACCCGGATCGTCTGGAAACGCGGCACGACGCCGCCCCAGAGAAAAGGAACCGAGAGGCAGCCTTCCGAGTCCTCCTCCCGTTCGGTTCCCACGCCCTCGTACGCCGCGTTGAAGAGGGCCGTCAGCGGGACTTCGGCCTCCTGGCGCTTGCGCTTCTCGGGATGCACCTCGTAGAGAAAGACCCGCAGCGGCGTGAAGACCTGCGGCGCAGCGATCCCCGTGCCGTCGTACTCGCGCATCGTGTCCTCGAGGTCCGCGAGAAAGGCCTCGTAGTCGCCCCGCGCGATCGCCTTCACGTCCACTTCGGCGGACTTCTGGCGCAGGGTCTTGACGCCGAGTTTTGCGACTTTGAGGATCATGAGGAACGGGCTTGGATGACTCCAATAGATGGTGCCCAGGGACGGAATTGAACCGCCGACACACGGATTTTCAGTCCGTTGCTCTACCGACTGAGCTACCTGGGCGCGTTGCCTCCCGCTCTCGGGGCGCGGAAGTCTAACGGAAAAGCGAGGCGGCTGACAAACCGGCGGGAATGCGGGCGTTCCTCGATCGGTTTCCGAACCAAATGCGGATCCTCCTTCGATCAGCCCGTGCCGGAGTCCTGCTCGCGGCCGTCGCCGGCGCCCTGGCGGCGCAGACCCCTCCCGCGCCCACGCGCACTCCGGCCGTCCGCAGTCCCGGCAACGCGGACTGGGCCATCGCCTGGGATGAGGCGTGCGGCCGCGCCGGGGACCAGGGCAAGCTCGTCTTCGTCGAATTCGAGAACGAGGGATGCGGCAACTGCCAGCGCATGGACGGGCTGCTCTACAACGCGATGGACTTCGAGGCGCTTCTGGTCCCGATGGTGCCGGTCAAGGTGGATCTCGAATCCCCGGACGGCAAGAAGCTCGCCGCAAAGTACGAGATTCAGGAAGCGCCGTCGGTCCTCATCACGACGCCCGAGGGGCGCCTCGTTTTCCTCATGCAGGGATTCAAGAATGCCCCCGACTTCTACGCGCACGCCCATCAGGATCTGGACACCTACCGCCGCTTCGCCCGGCGCATCGAAGCCCAGGACGTGCCGAAACTGCCCGCCGCCGAGGCGCTCGAGACGGGGCGCGAGCTGTTCCAGCGGCGCGACCCGGCCGCCGCGCTGCCGCGCCTCCAGCGGGCCGCGCGCGCGAGCGGGGCGACGGCGCCGATCCGCGAGGAAGCCCTCGAGCTCGCCGCCGCGGCCGAGCTCGAACTCGGTAAGCCCGCTTCCTCGATCCAGACGATCGACAAGCTGATCGCGACGACCAAGGACCCCGACCGCCGCGAGCGCGCGGAGCTCTTCCGCGCCCAGATACCCCTCTCGGAGAACAAGCCGGCCGAAGCGCTCAAACTCTTCGAAGCCTTCAAGAAGGCCCACCCGACGTCGCCCTACATCGCCGGCGTCGATGCCATCATCCAGAAGCTCCAGGACTTCAAACCCCGGTGAGACTGCGGTTGCGCCCGGCGCTCTGGCCTCGCCCTCCTGTTCTCGGCGACCATCGGCGTCGCCGCGGGGCCCCCGCTCGTCAACGTCGACGCGCGCCTGCGGCCGGACGGACCCGGCACCGGGACGCTCGTTCTCGAAGCAACCGTGGCGCCGGGCTGGCACGTCAACAGCCACCGGCCCTCCGAGGACTACCTGATTCCGACGGAAGCGAAGCTCGATCCCGTCGCGGGCGCAACGTTCGGGGCCGCGCGGTATCCCGAGGGCGTCGCAGAGAAAGTTCGCCTTCGCCGAGAAGCCGCTGTCCGTGTACGAGGAGCGCTTCACGATCGAGCTGCCGGTTTCCTGGACGGGGGATCCGCCCGCCCTTTCGGGAACCGTCGAGTACCAGGCCTGCAACGACCGGCAGTGCAACCCGCCCGCCTCCGTGGGATTTCGCGCGGCCGCGCCTTCGACGCCACTGGGCGCCGCTCTGCCGGGAGGCGCCGTCGCCCTGTCGGCGGCTCCCAAGGGGGCCGCGGCCGCGACGACCGCGCCCGGAGCGGCCAACGACTTCGGCGCCCTGCTCGAGCGCAAGGGGCTCCTCGGGGCCCTCCTGGTGGTCTTCGGCTGGGGATTGCTTCTGAACCTGACGCCCTGCGTCTACCCGGTCATCCCGCTGACCGTGGGCTTCTTCGGCGGCCAGGCCGCCGGACAGAGCCGCCGCCTCTTCGGCCTGGCGACCGTGTACGTGCTCGGCATGGCGACGACCTACTCCGCCCTGGGGGTCGCGGCCGCGCTCTCGGGAAAGCTCTTCGGCGCCGCCCTGCAGTCGCCCTGGGTGCTCGTCGGCGTCGCGGCCGTGCTGACCGCCCTCGCGCTGTCGATGTTCGGCCTGTACGACATCCGGATGCCGACGTCCTGGATGCAGAAGGCCGGAGCGCGCGCCGGCGGCGCGGGGGCCTACGCGATGGGGCTCCTCGTCGGCGTGGTCGCAGCGCCTTGCATCGGCCCGGTCGTCCTCGCGCTGCTCGCCTTCGTCGCCGCGCGCCAGGACGCCGCCTTCGGGTTCCTCATCTTCTTCGTTCTCTCCCTCGGACTCGGGCTGCCCTACCTCTTCCTCGCGGCTTTCTCGGGCAGCCTCTCGCGCCTGCCCCGCGCGGGCGTGTGGATGGAGGGCGTCAAGAAGATCTTCGGATGGGTGCTCCTTGCCATGGCGGCGTTCTTCCTGCGCACGGTCGTTCCGGCGCCGCTCTCCCTGTGGCTCCTGCCCGCCGTGCTGGCGGTCGGAGCGATCGCCGTGGGCTTCGGAAAAGGACACGGGCTCCCGGGGGCGATCCGGGCAACGGCGGCTCTTGCGCTGGTTGGCGCGGCCGTCTTCTTCGCGCCGCGGGGAGCGACGGCCTCCGACGGGCCAGCGTGGCGCCCGTACTCCGCGAAAGCGGTTACCGCGGCGGCGCGTCCGGCCGTGATCGACTTCTCCGCGACCTGGTGCATCCCCTGCCGGGAGCTCGACGAAAAGACCTTCTCCGACCCGCGGGTGCGCGAGGCGCTCTCGAAGCGCGAGCTCTGGAAGGCCGACATGACGCGCTCCGCGGCGCCCGAAGTCGTGGCGCTGTCCGATACCTACCGGGTCCTCGGCGTTCCCACCATCGTCTTCCTCGATGCGTCCGGCAAGGAACGCGAGGACCTGCGGCTGGTGGGATTCGAGGGGCCGGACGAGTTCCTGAAGCGACTGGAGAAGGCGCCGTAATACGTCGCTCGCGTTGCGAGGGGTCTGCGCCCGCGGCGCACCGGCGGCCGGCTCGCCATGCGGCTCGACCGTCCGCCTGACCCCTCGCCCCCGCTCGCTCCCGCAACGCGAGTCGTTTCGCTCGGAACTCGCGAAACTTGGTCGCGTTGCGAGCGGAAGTCTGAATGAGGCTTTACTGGCACTCGCCGACTCTCGTTCCTTCGATTGCCGCAATCCACCAGTCGCTCGCATCGCGAATAGTCTCCCGACCGAAGGGAGGGAGGAGGTTCGCGATGCGGGAGCCGAAGCGCAGCGCGGGGCCAGGCCGTCGTCGAGCCCCTTTGGGCGAGCGACGGGCCGGTGGCAAAGCCAGGCCCCTCGCAAGCGGAGGCGACGTTACGCTGGCAGCCTTCCGAGCTTCTTCAACGCTTCCTTGGCCGCTTTTCGTTGGGCCTCGCGCTTGGAGGATCCCCTCCCGAAGGCGAAGGATTCCCCGTCCCAGTAGACCTCGACGACGAAGCTCTTCTCGTGATCCGGCCCGTATTCGTCCACGACCCGGTACTCGGGCAGCGGCAGGCCGAGGCCCTGGGCCGATTCCTGCAGGGCCGTCTTGTAGTCGTGGAACGACAGGTCGCCGACGTCGATGCCGGAAACATCCGGCATGAAGATCCTCCGGACGAAGGTCTCCGCTGCCGTCAGCCCTCCGTCGAGGTAGACGGCGGCCACGACCGCCTCGAATCCGTCGGCGAGCAAGCGAAAGCTTCTCCGAGCCTCCCGACCGCGCTTCTCCGGCGCCCATCCGCAGGTACCGCCCGAGCTGGAGCTCGCGCCCCTTGCCGGCCAGCGTCGTCGCCGAAACCAGGTGCGCCTTGATCTTCGACAGGGCGCCCTCCTGCAGATTCGGGAAGGCGCGGTAGATGAGGTCCCCCACGACGAACCCGAGCACCGTGTCGCCCAGAAACTCCAGCCGCTCGTTGTTGGGAGACCGCAGCTCGCGGTGCTCGTTGGAGAAGGAGCGGTGCGTCAGAGCCCGCTCCAGCAGTGCGGGGTCGCGAAAAACGTATCCGATCCGCTCCTGGAGACCGCCGACGGCCTCCGTCAAGGCGCTGCTCAACGACTCCTCCCGATTCCCGTTGGTGCCGGAGGCCGGGGTCGAACCGGCACGAGCCTTTCAGCCCTCGGGATTTTAAGTCCCGTGCGTCTACCCAATTCCGCCACTCCGGCGCGAAAGGAACAGTGCGACGAGCACGATACGCAAGTGCCACTCCCCTGTGCGTTCGCGAGCCAAATCCGGCGATTCCCCGACCTGAAGGGGGTGCTTCGACATTGGAGGCGACGGGCGGATTCGAACCGCCGAATAAAGGTTTTGCAGACCTCTCCCTTAACCACTTGGGTACGTCGCCCTACGACGGCGGCATTCTAGCAGGGGGGCGCCGCGGAGCCGTCTAGCGCGGGCGTTGCGCCGGGCGCGCCGGCACGACGGCCGCCGCGGGGCCATAGCTGCGCATCAGCCCGGTCACGACACCCTGAACCGTCACGTCGCGAGCGTCGTAGGTCAACGGTTTCATGGAAACGTTGGCGGGCTGAAGGCGCACACGCGTGCCCTCTCCGTAGTAGCGCTTGAGGGTCGCCTCGCCGCGCACCAGAGCGACGACCGTCTGCCCGTTCTGCGCCTGCGACCGGCGCGCCACGATCACGAAGTCGCCGTCGCGGATCCCGTCCTCGATCATCGAGTCTCCGCGCACGCGCAGCACGAAGTGATCACCCTTTCCGAGCAGCGAGGCCGGCACTTCGATCGACTCCTCGTCCGGGAAGGGCTCGATGGGACGGCCGGCGGCGACCATCCCCAGCAGGGCGACGGGCCGCGAGGAGCTCTGCTCCGACGGGGAGATGCCCCGGCTGCGATTCCACTGGCGCGAAAGCGCGCCCTTCTCCTCCAGCCGCTTCAGGTGCTTCTGCACGGTCCCGAACGAGGAGAGGCCGAAGCGCTCGCGGATCTCGCGCTGTGTCGGAGAGATCCCCTTCTCGGTCCGATAGGACCGGATGAAGTCGAGGATTTCCTTCTGACGCTTCGTGAGGTTCATCGTTTTCCTAATAACATTCGGAAAATTAAACGAAAAGAACAGTTTTATTAGGCCGACGGAGCCATCGCGGTCGTTCCGTGGCCTTCCAGAACGACCCGTCGGCCTGATAACCCAATCTAGGCGTAAAACAGGCGTAAGTCAAGAGGCCGGTGAGACGGAAGGATCGAAGCGGATCGGGCTGCCGCAAGCCGGGCACGGCACGACCCAATCCTTCGAGTCGGGCGAGAAGGTCACGAGGCGCATCTCCTCGACTTCGGTCCGCGGCGGCGCTATCGAACCCGCCGTGCGCGCCGGAAAGAGAAAACGGTGGATGAACTCGCGGGAGGTCGTCTCGACTTCCCCCTGCACGAGGACCCCGCATTCCGGCCGACAGCTGGCGACGACCTTGACCTGCATCGAAAGGATCGATCGGAACCGATGATACGCCAGAAGCGACGGGACGACCTCGGGCGTGGCCTTCACCCCGTTGCCAGCGAAACCGCTTCGCCCTTCGGAAATCCATGGTCAGAGGAGGCGAATAGGTCACCCATCCCGAGGGAGAGTCGTAGCGGACCATCAGCGTCAAGAGCCTCGACCGCGTCCGGTAGCCATCGACTCGGGCGACGGGCAGCGAAGCCGCTCCGCCGTCGAAGACGAGCGCATACGTCCCCTCGTCGTAGGGCCCGAGCGACCAGAAAACGGCGCCGTCGGAGGCTTCGAACGTCGCAAAGAGAGCAGACGTCCTGCCGCAGACCCGCGCAATGGCGTCGCGCCGCCTGCGACACGCGCGCCGTCACGTCCGCGACCCGCCCTTCGGACTCGAGGTACTCCCAGATTCTTCCGCGCCGTACTCCCCCGCAGAGGAAGACGTCGTCGGCAAACCAGCCCGCGCCCGCGGGAAGGTTCAAGCGCTCCTCCTTCAGCCACCGCGTTTCGGTCATCGCCGCCGGAGGCACCCGGGGAGCCCGCAGGAGGTCCCCCGGAGCCATCGAGAGAAAGAATCGGCCCTCCGCGCTCATCCGCTCCGCCGCCGCGTAACGCACTCTCCAGTCCAGGCGGTTCGCGACGAAGGCCGCACCGGCGGCCAGGGTGATCAGAGCGGCGGCCGCCCAACGCCCGGCGCGGGATCCGGAGGCGAGGGACCGGCAGCCGAAAACGAAGGCGACGACGGCGAGCAGCCAGGGCAGCGCCCCGAACCGCTCGTTGACGGTCTTCGCGACCGGAACGATCGGGCCGACGATGAGAAGAGTCGCGCCTGCGAGGATCGCGAGCGTCGCGGGGTGCCTCCACACGAGCCACGCGATCCCGACCACCAGCGGCGCGAGCAGGATCGCAGCGGCCGGGCCGAGATCCCCGAGAAAAGTCCCGACCAGCCTGCCCGGGAGGCCCGCGGCCAGTCCCGGGAGCTCGCCCGGGCGGTTGGCGAGGTCGTAGCCTCCGAGCAGGGTCCCGAGCATCGTCCACCGCCAGGCGAGATAGGCGATCAGCGCCAGCGCGTGCGGCCTCAGGTTGCGCGCCCTCGAGCGCGCGTCTCCCTCCTGAAGGAAGAAGAGCAGGACGATCAGCGGGACGTAGACCTCCTTCTCGAGCATCGCCAGGAAGTAGAAGAGCGAAGACAGCACCTGGAAGGTCGCACGCCCCCGCCGCGAGGCCTCGACGGAGAACGAGACGGCGAGCGCCGCGCAGGCCAGGCCCTCGATGTAGTGCCGGAGCATGAGGGCGACCGCCCAGGAGGCGCACGGAATTCCGAGCAGGAAGAGAAACGCCGCGGAGAAGGCGCAGCAGGCGCGACAGCCAGAGGCGCAGCGCCCAATACACGGCAACCGACGCCAGGGCGAGGGCGAAGAGCTGATGGGCATAGAACGGGGCGGGCTCGAGGCCGAAGAGCGCGAGGTCCGCGTGGTAGGAGAGGAACTGAAGCGGCGTGAACATCTCAAACGGCAGGCGGCTCCAGACACCCGGCGAGAAGACGTAGGCGAACGGCGAGTGCGTGAGGAGGAAGTGCGCGTGGAAGAGATCGTCGTGGGTCCACCAGAGCTTCATCGTTGCCCCGTAGAGGGTCCAGACCGCCGCGGCCAGAGCGAAGGCCGCCAGAACGTCGGGAAGCGCAAGGCCGGCTTCGGAGGCCTCCGGACGGCGGACTCCCTTCTGCGTCAAGATGCCAAGCCAAATCTGGATCGGGGCGAGAGGAATCGAATCTCCGACTCGGCTCCGAGACAACGACATGGTGATACGCTCTCCGCCGTTTCCGGAGAACTCCTCCTCCGGCGGGACCTTCGCGCGAGGTCAATTTCATGCCGCTCAGCCTTTCCGTCACCCGGGGCCCGCTCGCGGACGAGGCGCTCGATGCCATCGCGGAGACCTACGGCACCGCCATCGATTCCCGTTACGCTTCGCGGGATTTCTGCCGTGTCTTGTTCAATGAAAACCCGATCGGATACTCCTACCATGCGTTTGTCCGAGACGGCGACCGGGTCGTGGGGCACTACGCCATCATCCCCATGAGAGCGCGCGCCCGCGGCTCGACCGTGATTTCGGGGAAGGGTGAGGCGTTGTTCCTCGCCGAGGCGTATCGGCTGACCCCGATCGCAACACCTGCCGGTGACGTCCTGGCCGGTCTCGCGATGATGAAGGCGCTTCATGAGCGCGCGCTGGAGGATGGTGTCGCGGTGATCCACAGTGTGACCACGCCCGCGGTCGCGATCATCTTGCGCATGCAGGGCTTCCGCGCGCTGAAGCTCTCGCTCGACCAGCTCCATTTCCTGATCACGCCCCCCGGGCCGACTCGCCACGAAAAGTCTCGCGCTTTGTTCTCCCGGCTCCTGATCGTGTTGCAGCGTGTCTTGCTCGCGGCGACTCGAGCGGCGTTGCGCCTCACGGCGGCACCGTCGATCGAAGTGAATCCTGCGGCGTTTGCCGACCAGCACCTCTCGGCACTCGCGGCGACCGACGTGGACGGCCGAGCCACTTGGGCCATCTCGCGGGATCTCGAGACCCTGGAATGGATGAAGCGCGCCGGACGGCTCGAGGTCGTCTCGATCGCCGGGCGGCCAGAGCATTTCGCAATCATCACGAAAGGCCAGAGGCGCGAACTGTTGCTGTGGAGCGTGCCGGCTGGTTTCAAACAAAGCGGTCTTGCGATCGCCTGCGGGCTCCTCACGGGAAGTGTGAAGGACCGCGCTCGGATCGTCTCGATCACACGGCGGATCGCGGCAGAGGGAGGCCCCTCTCTCGGGTTTGCTCTTCGCATACTGGGGTTCTTTCCGAAGCGAATCCCGACGGAAATCTACGCGAAATCGGCCGATCACTTCTATCTCCAGAGCGCGAACCTCGATTTCAGCCGGCTCTTCAATCTGTAGGCCAGGAGATATTCCGGGGCTACGGAACGGCCCCGAATGAGCGCATGCCGCACAAGAAGCCTGCCTAGGGTATCGAGGAGTGAGCAGAAACCGTGGACCCGGCGCCGCCAAAAGCGCCCGGAAATCGCAAGGCCTGGCGATGCACGAGCGGTTGCGGTAGAGTCGGCAGTCTACCCTGCATTCCGAGCTGCGGGAGACTGCTCGGGATAGCTCTGGGTCGGGATGCTCGGCCACCGGTCGAAGGAGTCGAAGAAGTGAGGCCGAAATGAACAAAGTGACCCTTCAGGATGGCATTGAACCGCTTCCGACTGCCCGGCAATCTCACAACACCCGAACGGACGGCTCATCACTCCTGCAACTGCAAACGCAAGCACACAGGCCGGGTCGCGACCGCGGAGTCGGTTCCCAGGAACTCTTCCAGCAGCCGTGAACAAAGATCACCCGCGAACCAAGTACAGCCAACACCGAGTCCCATTTCGACGAGGGGGCCAGGTGCGCCCGCTGCGTGTCGCCATGTACGAGCCTCTAGGACAGGGCGGGATCAGCCACTACACACATGCGCTCGCACAGGCGCTTTCGCATCGGCGGGACTGCTACGTCACACTTCTGACTCCGGTTCCCTATGAATTGGAGTCCCGCCCCCGAGAGTTCCGCGTGAGTCACCTCGCGAGAGGAAGCCGCGTGAAGAGGTTGCTGCTTCTGGGAGCACGCCTGTGGCCTGGGGCTCGACACGCTCGCGGCAAGTCCGCATGCCCGGACGAGCCGCCGGCTCCGGTTGGGGGAGCGAAAACCTCTGCCTCGCGTCCGATGGCGACGCTCTTGCGGAACATGAGTCTCCGGCTCCGCCAGGTCGGCCTGGCACTGAAACTCCTCATGTGGCGAACCGACGTCGTGCACTTTCAGTGGCTCGACCCGCCTCGGGATCTCTTTCTCTTCCGACTCCTGCGGCACCTCGGTTTTCGCGTGGTCCATACGGCCCACAATCTCCTGCCCCATGACGGGATCGGAGACATTGATCCGGGAGTCTTCGAGCAAGTGTACCGGGACGTGGACCGGATCATCGTGCATTCGGAGGGCAATCGCCGAGAGATGCATTCCCTCTTCGGTGTGGATCTGAGAGAAATCGAGGTGATTGCCCACGGCAGCTACGACATCCTCTTGCCGGGAGAGCCGACCGGGCTTGCGGAGGCCCGGGCCCAGATCGGATTCCCGGCATCGGGACAGATCATCCTGTTCTTCGGGTTGATCCGGCCGTACAAGGGTCTGGAGTTTCTCGTCGAGGCCTTTGACGAGGTCGAAAAGCGGTTCCCAAACGCGAGGCTGGCGATCGTGGGGGACATCCTGCAGGCCGACCCTGACGAACACGCTTTCTACTCCAGACTGCTCGAGCAGGCCGCCCGCCGCAAGACAATCCTCTGCGTTTCGGAATACGTCGCAGTCGATCGGGTTGGTCTCTACTTCCTCGCGGCGGATGTCGTCGTGCTCCCCTATACAAAGACGTACCAGAGTGGCGTCCTGATGGCGGCCCTCGCGGCGGGCCGCCCCGTGGTCGT
This sequence comes from uncultured Acidobacteriota bacterium, assembly GCA_963725095.1. Taxonomy (GTDB): domain Bacteria; phylum Acidobacteriota; class Thermoanaerobaculia; order UBA5066; family Gp7-AA6; genus DATBFU01. The sequence continues at coordinate 18,461 of CAVRXJ010000025.1, read as the reverse complement.
GACGGATACGGGCGGACTACCGGAGATCGTGGAGAACGGCAAGACCGGATTCGTCGTGCCGCCGCGCGACGCCGGGGCGTTGGCCGACGCGATCGGGCGCATTCTCGAACGGCCGGAAATGGCGGCTCAGATGGGGCGCCGGGCCTCGGAGCACGCGCGCAGCGAATTCTCATGGGAGAACATCGCGGCCCAAACGGTCGATCTCTACCAGCGCGTGGTTGGCAAAGGCCGGAAGCGCATTGCTCAGCCTCCCCGCCCGGACGAAGACGTCCGTGCGACGGAACGGCTACGGTCTGAGTGAGGGAGACGGCGGATCGAGCGCGAGGTCGCAACGTAGCTCGCTGAGGGGACTGGTCGGGGCGAGAGGATTTGAACCTCCGACGACTCGGTCCCGAACCGCCGAGCCCGAGCATTGATGACTCTCGGCGCCAGCGGTCAGTCCATGGGGCTCGGATGCGCTGACACTCCCTGAAACAGCCCGACCGCACCTGACCAGCGACGCTTGAAGCTACGCATCGCCGGCCGCGACGTCGCGCCAATACCTTGGCACTCCCGGAGCGATCCGACCCTGCGGCGGCATGGAGGCGTCCGACGCAGAGGGACCATGGGTGACGCCCGCTTCCGCGTGGCAATGGACCCTTTCGACCTTCGAGGACTCAGCAGTACTTGGCCGGCACCCCGAGAATGACGCACTGTCGAATCAACTCCTCTATATCTGCCGATCTCGTTCCGCTCCTCAGGTCCTCGAGGACGCTCGAGCTCACCTGAATGTTGTCGGGCACATACTTCCGACAATCGGCATTCTCGAACTCATAGTGCTGCGAAGGGAAAGTGAATTCGAACGTCGTGTTTCCAAGTGAGTCCTTCCCTCGCTCGCGGTAAAGGGGGTTGATGACGAGGCGCCCCGTGCCGTGGGGCCAGGTCTCGAAGCGACCGTGGTCCCGAAAGACATTGCCATCTCTCGCCGCCACGAGCGAGATCCACTTTTCGCCTTTCAGAGTCGCCGGCGGCGCGGGATCTTTCAATGCTGGACCCAGTTTCTCGAGATAGCGGCGAAGCAACGTCTGGTCGGAAACCAGACGACATGGAAGGCCCTCGAACAGGCTCGCATACGCATCGGGCGCCAACTCATAACCTTCATTTGGCTTCACGAGCGCGTTCCCGACTCGCGCAAGGATGATGATGCCCACGGTGTCGATGACACGCTGCGTTTCGCGCACACACTGCACCTTGCGCAAAAACAAGTGGAATGCGTCGGAACAGAAGACTCCGCCGAAACGTCCCGTCGCGAACGGCAGAGTCATGTCCGCCTCACAGCAAACGTAATCTGCGGTGGGGGCCATCCATTTCTTGGCCACGTACAGCAGAAAGAAGTTGCGATCCAGGCCGACGAAAGCACGCCCCGGACACCTCACAGTCCAGTGGTGAAGAAGATGGCCGAAACCACACGCGAGATCCAGGATTGGCTTGGGCGAACTTGGCAAGAGGCTCGCAAGCGACAGGCCGGCCAGATGCCGGGGCTGGCCAAAGCGAAACCCGAAGTAGTTGTAAAGCTCGGCGGGCCACAGACGCAGGCGCCGGAAGAGGAAATCGAAGACGTCCAGAGCCGTCGGTCTGCTCATCAGCACTCGAAACTTACTCCGCCGCTTGGACTCGGTGAGAGACACGACGTTGCGAATGCGTTGCCGATAGGGGCGCGGAAGGAATTCCACGACCCGTGACACACGAGCCTGAAGGCGATCTGGCGGGATCAGCAGGAGCATGAGGGCCTTCTCGTGCTGTCCCGACCGGATCAACTCGATCAGGACGTTGACCGCAGGGCCGGATCGGAGCGCGGCGTCTTCCGTGTCTGTCATCACGTCGACGCGTCCTTTCTTGAAGATCGGTATCCCGGCGACGACCGGGAATTCACTGCAGGCGCAACGAAGGATGCCGTGCTCAACCTCGTCGCCGGTCTCAGGCGCCCCCCTCGCGATTTGCAAGGGACCGCCGCAGTAGGGGCACATCAGAAGGCGGAGGGTCTCGAGCTTCATGATCTGTGCATTCTCACGTGCTTCCTCGACTGGCTTCCTTGATCTTGGCGCCGGGCGTCCGAGAACGACTGACTCAGCGGTCTTGGGAGAAGCAACACCTCGACAAGCTCACGCGGCAGCTAGGGTACTCCGCATCGGACGCGGCTTCGCCACTCGGTCCACGTCACCGCAACCGCCCAAACTCGAGGAGTTCTGAGTTCGTCGGTTCTCTTGGGTTTGGGAACAGCCTGCAGCGCCGTTGCTATGTCCCCTGAATACCGCGAGTTCGGCCGGACCCGCGGGCATCAGGGTCGGTCTTCGGCGGGCGGGTCGCTATCGCGATGCCCATGAGTGATGAGGCAGCGTCCCAAGGCGAGGGACCTTGTCCAGGTACTTGACGCAGTACCAGCAAGGGAAGTGATCGAGCTCCGTGAACTCCCCCCGAGCGACACGTTCCCGCTTGTCCGCGAGATAGACCTCGACCCGTCTGTCGGAAACGGCCGCACGCCTCGGCGAGGCTGACCTCGTGGAGATTTCCCATGAGGTCGGTCCCCGGCGTGCCGCCCTCGTAGCCGGAGAGCTGGCAGCAGAGGGTCAGATTCCCGCGGTAGTCGAGATTGAACTCCTCGAGCTCGAGCGGGCCGCACGGGAAGAAGGGAGACTCGCTGAAGTATCCGGGGCCCATCGTGACCGGCAACGGCGCGCTCTTCTGGAGGCGCCAGATCTCGGCCTCCGTCTCGCGGCGCTCCTGCGGCGTCAGATCCAGCCTCGCGCGCCGCCGTGTCCGGCGTCGGCATCACGTGACCGAAGCGGACCGCTCCGCTTCCGAGCCGCGCGCCCAACGAGATCATCTCTTCGATCTCGCCGCGGTTGCGCGGCGTCAGGACCATGTTGAGGGTGAACGGAAGGTCCCGCGCGACACAGACCGTCGCCGCCCGCATCACCTGGCGGTAGGACCCCTTGCCGCGCAGTGCGTCGTGGGTTTCCTCGCGGGCGCCGTCCAGGCTGAACGTCGCGCCCTTGAACGCCGCGCGATGTCGAACGAGCAAGCCGTAGATCTTCGGCAGCGTGGACCCGTTGCTGACGAAGCCGAACGTGTATCTCGCCTCGGCGACGCGGCGGACGACTTCCTCGAATTGGCTGTGCATCGTCGGCTCGCCGCCGGTGAAGGAGAGGTGGTCGATGCCGCAGTCCTTCCCCTCGCGCAGCACCTTCTCGAGGAGCTCCAGCGACAGCTCTCCGGTGGCCGCGTGCCGCTCCCCGTAGCAGTGCTGGCAGCGCAGGTTGCAGCGGTTGGTCAGCTCGACGACGAGGCGAGACACGGTCCCTCCCTTTCCGCCGCGGCGAGAAGACGCGAGAGCACGGTGGCGTCGTCGCGCAGGTCGATTCCCGGCCGAAAGCTCGTACGCGGCGGATTGCCGCAGGAGAACGTTCAAGGTCGCCAGGTGCGGCGCCATCGTCTCGCGGTCGAAGAGCTGCGGGCTGCTCTGACCGATCAGTCGGCCGAGCGCTTCGGTGCGATCCAGGGGGCGCAGGGCGGTTTGCTGGTCGGGCGTCACCCGGGAGAAGAGGAGGACCCGCGGCGTGCAGGCCCCGACGCGCTGGGCGGGATAGGCCGCCTCGACGTCGACTCGCCTCCGGTGACCTCCGCAGCTGTCCGGCCGTTCCTCACCGAGAGGCACGTCCGCGTAGTCGCCGGCCTCCGCGCTCGACGACGTAGAAGTGCCGCCGCAGCGCCAGCGCCTCGACGCCTTCCGGTCGGGAGCGCAGCAGGACGGCGTCGTCGGAGAGATAGCGCCAGCCGCGGCGAACCAGAGCGATGGCGAGCGTGGACTTGCCGCTGCCCGACTGCCCGACGACGAGCACGCCCGTCCCGTCCTCGGCGACGAGCCCCGCGGCGTGCAGGCCGTAGATTCCCGAGGGCCGCAGGAGCTTGAGCAGGGCGAACACCCAGAAGTTCTGTCGCAAGAGAAGCGGCTTGAGAAAGAACGACGGCGCGAGCCGGGCCTCGCCTCTTCCCTTCCGAGGCTCGAGACGAAGAACGGATGCGCCGTCGGTCAGGTAGAACTCGTCCCCGTCTTGCAGACCTCGAAAGCCGTCTCCCCGAAGCACCTCGCGCGCCGTCGAGGGGAGATGCGAGATCATCCCCTTCGAGGTTGACCGAGAGAGACAAGCTGGGCCTTCCGGGCGAGATCTTCGCTCGCTCCCACGAGAGCTCGTCGAGGATCCGATCGAGCTCGACGCCGGTGTCGGCCTCGCGGCGCCCTCGACTTCCAGAGTCAGGTCGTGGAAGGCGTAGCGGGCCATCGGCCTTCCGGGCGCGGACCGTCTCGTTCTAGGGGCTGAACTCGCCGAAGAAGCCGTTCCGCTTTGCCCGTGACCTTCTCGAGATCCCCGTGCCTGGTCAGCTTCGGCTCGACGAAGGCGAGCTTCGGCTCCTCCCAGGGCTTCCGGTCCGCGGGCTCGGAAGGCGCTCCCGTCTCCGGCTTGCTCTTCGAGGTCTCCTCGTCCCTCTTCATCGTTGCCTCCTCTTGAAAACGCCTATGTCAGTTGCGGCTCGCCGATTCGCCGGCGCGGAGCGGCCCGAGGCCGCCGCGCTACGAGTAGATCGTCCGAAAATCGTCCGCCGGATCTCTCTCGCCCAGAGCCCGTCCGTCAAGCACGACCCAGCTGTGCCCGCCCAGGTCCTTGCCGTTCTTGCGGACGCCGAAACGGATCTCGACCGGATGTCCCATCCGGGAAAGAAAACGGAAGAGAGTGAGTGATTGTCGCAGGCACAGCTTCGGGAAGATCGGCAGGCGGAAAACGCCCAGACGAGCAGACGCGCCGCACGATCTGCACACCCGTTCGGGATCCAATGCGCCGACGATCGGACGTCGGCCCGGCGATGCCAGCCGCTCGAGGAGGAGGGGCAGCGCTTGCCGGCGCACGCGGAGCGGGAGAGAGCACAAGAACAAACCCACCCGAACGGCGAGCCAGTACTGCGAAAGCGGCACAGTCGAGCTCCTCCCGGCCATTGGCGAGGATATCACTCGGCCATTCGGAGTCGGCGACGCCTAACGTGGATCGGTCGGGAGCCTGCCCGGTGCGCACCAGGAATCGAGCTCCGATTTGTGCGCCTCCCGTTCAGCCACGCCCGAGGCATGCTCGCGGGTGGCGCGCCAGAGCCCAGAGCCAGGGGCCGTAGCGGCGCAGAAGGTCCGCCAAATGCGCCAGATAGGAGGAGCGGGCACGGCTCGAGGTCGGGACGCCGGGGCGGCCACTGGCGCGAGCGCTCGTCGGGTCGCCGCCGCGCGATCGCCCAGCCTTCGACGCCGCCACCGCAGCAGCAGCTCCGCCGCTCCTCGAATGTCGCCCTTTTCCTCGAGAATCCTCTCTCGCGCGAGTTCGAGCGTGCGGTCGTCTGCCTCGACCTGCGCAGGCGGGCCAGAATCGACGCCGGCACGTCGGCTCCCATCAGGTCGGCGGCCAGACGAAGAGGGACGAACGCGTACCCGGATGCGCTCGCCTCGGCGGCGCGCCGCTCGAATTGATCCCAGTCGAGCCGGTCGCCGTGGTGGGAGATCGTCGCGGCGATGTCGCACAGGGCGATCACTCCCCCGTTGAACCGATGCCTGCAGAGGTGCACGCAGAGATGCAGAAGGAAGTCCTCGGGGCAGAGCACGAGCGCGTCGGCTCCCGCAATCGAGGCGCGAACGGCTCGCTCGAAGAGGGCCGGGACGTCCCAAGCGGCCGGCCGCGCCGGGCGGATCGAGATTCCAGTGGAGCTCGATGGGAATCCCGCCGGCAGCCGGCCGCGCGCTGCGAAAGACCCAGTGATGGTGGCGCGTCCTCAGCTCTTCCTTCGTCTGCGGGTCGTGCGCCGCCTCGTAACCGACGCCTCTGCAGCCGGTGCTCGGCCTCTTCCAGATCCTCCTCCCGGATCAGCAGGTCGATGTCGGCCATCGGCCGCAGCGCCCGTTCGGGATAGACCGTCTCCGCCAGCGCCGCGCCCTTCAGGACGATGACCGGCATGCGCTCCGCCGAGAGCGCCTCGAGGACGACTTTGAGCGCCCGGAACAGGACGGCGTTGCGGGCCGCCGTCGCGACGTACGCGCTCTTGAGGATCTCGAGAGCCGGCTGCGCGTCTGGCGGCAGCGGAAGGCGCCGCAGGGCCGCGTAGACGAGCGGCCCGACCCGATTCTGGCAGGCGAGCGTTGCTGTTCGCCGCCAGTCCAAGGGCACGCCAGCAAGGTCCCGAATCGCCCGCTCTCCCGTCCGTCCCAGCGCCGCCCGCGCAGCAGGAGAGCACGAGACTCCCATTCCGGCGACAGGCTCATGTCCGAGCATTCTCCCCCGGGAGAGCGACGCCCCGGCTAGTCCGCTGCCTGCACCAGGTTCTGCTCGGCCAGCTCGCCGACCAGCTCGAGGACGCACCGGTCCGCCGTCTCGGCCTCGACCTGAAACTCCTCCTGGAGCCGCCGGCTGATCTCCCTCAGCGAGAGCCCCTGCTTGAGCCCCTGCCAGATCCGCATGCCCGTGAGATTGAGGCTGTAGTAGCTCTTGCTCTCCAGATGCAGCAACGCCACCTCGTTCCCGTCGAGCTCCGTATCGACGGCGTCCGGATGGGGGCGCAGCTTCTGGTCGAGCGTGAGTCTCTTCACAAAATCGGCCGTCCACACATTTCGACGAAAAACGCGAACCGCACTTCGCTGCGGTCTACTGCGCGCCCGCCACCCCGTGAAGGTCAACGAAGAAGGTGAACTGGCTCCGGTGCTGAAGCCCGACGACGAATCTCGCCGTGAATGACTCGCCCGGCGCGAGGATTCGGTCCGCGCCGACATCCGGCGTGAGCTTGGCTCCGAGTCCGCTGGCGCCGCCATCGGCGTTGAGAAGCAGGTTTCCGCCGGACAGCTCGGTTACCCGGAAAGCCGGGAGCTGTATGGAAGTCGAGCTCCTGTTGGTGAACCTGGCCCTGATCTTGAATCTTCCGGCCGGTCCCCCTGCAACGGGAATGGGATCGTACGAGGTCATCAGGGGAGCCAGCGTAACGAGGTCGTTGACGACGGGAGCCATCAAGTCAGGAGTTAGTCTCGCGGCGAAAGCGTCCGAAGGACCGCCGGCATAATCCGGTTGCGCGCCGCCGGCCGTGCCGGGAAAATCCTCATATGAGGCCGTAGTCCCGACTACGAAGACATCGCCAGTGGTCGGGTGAACGAGCGAGCGCGACGGCCCTGTAATCGTAGATGCCGCCAAGATACGTCGCCTGAACCAGTGACGTGAGAGTGGCATTGAACCGCGCGATGAAAGCATCACTACAGAAAGGGTTACCACAGTCGCCCTTTGCCGGCTGGGCGCCGCCGGATGTGCCGGGAAAATCGGCGGACAGAGTATCGCCGGCCACGAATACGTCACCCGCGGCTGGATCAATTGCCAGCGCGGAAACCCCGTCTCCCACCCCGCTACCTCCCAGATACGTTGCCTGCGTCAGCGTCGTGAGAGTGGCGTTCGAGGCGCGCGACGAAGCCGTCGCCAAGGCGCCGCTGATCGCCGGCTGGGCGCCGCCGGCTCGTGCCGGGAAAATCGGGACCGGCTGAGCCGGCCACGAATACGTCACCTGAAGCTGGATCAATTGCCAGCGCGGAGGCTCCTGCTCCCCCGCTACCGCCCAGATAGGTCGCTTGAGTCAGCGTCGTCAGAGTCTGCATCGAAGCGAGCGACGAAGCGCGTCGGAACCGCCGCCTCCGATGCCCGGCTGCGCGCCGCCGGTCGTGCCGGGAAAATCGGCGGACAGAGTGTCACCGGCCACGAACACTTCGCCCGAAGCCGGGTCGATTGCCACTGCCGAAGATCGTCTATTCCGCTGCCGCCCAGATAAGTCGCCTGTTTCAGGATCGTGAGAGTGCCGTTGAAGCGCGCGACGAAAGCGTCGAAAGCGCCACCGCCGAAGGCCGGCTGCGCGCCGTTGGCCGTCCCGGGAAGATCGGTGGAGCACGTCACGCGGTGACGAACACATCGCCTGTCGTCGGGTGAATGGCCAGTGCCGGCAGCGTTCCTCCCCGCCGCTCCCGCCAAAATAGGTGGCCTGGATCAACGCCGTCAGGTCAGAGGAGAGGCGCGCGACGAAAGCGTCGAAAATGCCTCCGCCGATTGCCGGCTGCGCGCCTCCGATTGTGTGGGGGAAATCGGTCGAACGCGTGTCGCCAGCGACATACACGTCACCTGAGGTCGGTTCGATGGCCAAGGACTACCCGGAGTCGAGCGCCGCTGCCACCGAGATAGGTCGCCTGAATCAACGTGGTCAGGCTGGCGTTGAACGAGCGACGAAGGCGTCCCGCTGCCGCCGTGGCGGGTTGCGCACCGCCGGCCGTCCCGGGGAAATCTACGGATCCAGTCGTCCCGGCGACGAGCACATCGCCTGTCGTCGGATCGATGGCAACAGAACTTCCAGAGTCGTCGCCACCGAAACCAAGTCCAAATTCATCGTCGCTTCCCCCAAGATACGTTGCCTGCAGAAGCGGGTCGATCACCATTGGCAGCGTGGGATCATGGCCGCCCACGAGAAAGCCATACCGTCGGCCTTTCGCGAGATAGGCCACTGCGACGTCGCGGCGCACCCCGTCCTTTTCCTGGTAGGCAACAGGGCACGTGAAGGTCACGTCTCCCACATCCGTTTTCACTACGAGCGCGCCATGTTCGTCCACTCGAAGCGACCGGGCGCCGGCTACGCGCATCCGGATTCGGGAAGGGTCCGCTCCGGGCTCGACGGTAAAGAGTTTCTCGACGTTGTTGCCGTACGCCCGAAGGGAAAGCTCCACACCGGGCCACACTTCGCCGAGCGACACCGAGTCGAAGGTCGGGAGGCTGGTCTTCCAGCGGGCGGGGTCGTTTCCAATGAAGTAGCTCACACGGGTCGGCATTAGCGCCTCGCCCCGCGGCCGAGGCTCGCCTCCCACGAGCGTTTCCGTGAGCGACCAGCCGGAGCTCTTCCCCTTCCTGTTCGCCGACCCTTGTTTACCGGGAGCCTGCAGCGAGTAGACGATCTTCCCGTCGCGTGTCACGTAGACGGTCCCCGCGAAAGTCGACACGTAGTAGGAGACCCGCCGGTCAATCCGGCTTTCGTTGGCGATGAACGGGATCCGAAGCCTGGCGAGGGACTGTTTGACGCGTTCTGGACCGGGTTGCGGTGCCGGTGCCGATAGGACCGTGTCCTGCGCAAGAAGTGGGGCGCCGGCTTCACTCTGGGCCGTGGCTCGCGGCGCCGACAACACCAGTGAAGAAAGAGATACGAGACAAGGGTCGAAGGGAACGAAAACGCGCGCATCGGGCACCTCCAGTTGACGCGCAGCATTCAAGCTAAGCCGAGCCGAGAGGGATCGCATGATCCGAATGCATCAAGAGGCACGCGAAAACCTGTCGCCGCGGCCAGCGGGCATCGCCGTTCCCAGAGGAGCAGCTCTTCATTGAACGGTCCTGACCGCAGCCCTGGCCGGCGGGAGTCGAGAGGAAAATGGCAACGCAACTCGTTGAGGGAATTGGTCGGGGCGAGAGGATTTGAACCTCCGACCACTCGGTCCCGAACCGCCGGGAGGCAGAGCCCTCCTGACACTCGGTGAGCCGAAATGCTCGAAAATCCGTCGATCCTGCTCGCTCCCCGCCCTCCCCTGCCACGTCGCCTGAACACGGATGAACAGCTACGGAACAGCTACGCTCTCCTGCCACCGAACGCGCCCCCAGCCCCCGCTACGGACCCGCTACACCCCAAAGGTCGACGAGGAAGGTGAACTGACTCCGGTGCTGGAGGCCGACGACGAATCTGGTCGTGAACGACTCGCCCGGGGCAGGATCCTGTCCGCGCCAACATCGGCAGTCAGCCTGGCTCCGACACCGCCTGGGCCGCCGTCCGCGTTGAGAAGCAGTTCCCGCCGGAAAGTCGAGTGACCTTGAAGACCGGGTCGTGTATGGAGGAGGAGCTCGTGTTGGTGAAGGTGGCCGTGATTGTGAAACTCCAGCCGGTCCGCCTGGCACCGGAGCTCCTCTGAAAGCAGTCTCTGCCGGAGCCTGGCTGGCCAAAGCGCTGACGATCGTCGCCGCCGGAGAGAACTCGATGGCCCCGATGTCACAGACCACGATGCCGTCGCCATTTCCGTCGATCCGGGAATGGCCCAACTGATCCGTGAGAATGCACGAGGTGGAGTCGCCTGCGTCCACCGCCTGACTCGTCTCGAGCAGAGGGTAGTGGCTGTTGCCCGGGCGTCCCATCGTCCTGGCCGGCGTCCAGACCTGGGTCGCCCGTGAGGTCGCTCGCCAGAAGCGTGATCCCGCACCCGGACGGGTCGCCCACCAAGTTGTTCCCTAGGGAGGTGACCTCCCCGGCGCCGCAATCGGCACCCGGGATCGGCTCCCCATCGGGGTAGCGGAACGCTTTATTTCGGGCGAGAATCGTATTCTGCAGTTGCACGGTACCGCAGCAGCCGTAGTCCCCGAACTCTACCGTCGATCGCGCGTTAAAAAGGCCGCCTCCGCCGTCAGTTCCAGGGTAAAACAAGAGATAAATCTTGTTGGCCTGGTTGTCGACGATCGTGCTGTTGCTGATCAGGAGACTGCCGCCCCTGTTTGTGATGCCCCCTGCGGCCCAGGTAAGACCGTTGCTGTAGTTCCTGGCTATCGTGCTGTTCTCGATCGTTGTACTAGTCCCAATGAATGGGTCGATGCCTCCGGCACCATCAGCGCCAGTGGGATAGTCGGGTCTGTCGAGTGAAGTTTCCGATTATCGCGCTGTTCTTTATGGTCATGATCCCGAAGCTCCAGATGCCCCCAACGGCCCACGCGCCGTTATTCGCGATACTGCTGTCTGTAATCGTGACAGTACCCGAGTTCAAAATGCCCCCCCCAGCACCCGCGTGATTGTCGCTGATGGAGCTGTGATCCACGGTCACGGTTCCATTTCCAGTGTTGTAGATCCCACCGCCTTCGCCGGAATATGCGTTGTTGTCCTCCACACGGCTGCCCCTGAGGATTAGAGTCCGTTCGTTTCGGATTCCGGCGCCTCCGTTGTTCGCGATGACGCCGTCGACGATCGTTGTCGTGCCCTTATTGAAGAGCCCGCCGCCTGCCCCGTTCCGAATGGTCAGAGATTCGAGCGTCAGAGTACCCGCCTCACCCACCTGAATGATGCGGAAATTGGGCCCTTCCGGATCTCTCTCGATGACTGTAGCGCCAGAGCCGGCCCCTCGAATGTCCAGCGTGTTGGTGATCGATGGCAAGCCATTCTCGCCATCGACCTGGTTGTTGACCGCCGTCAGCGTGTAGATGCCGGCGGCCAGGTTGATCGTATCCGCATCCGGGTTCTGATTGGCCGTGTCGATGGCCGCGACCAGGCATGGCACGTCGCCCGCGGCACAGTTGAACACCTGCCCTGTCGGAACGACCTCGACGACATAGGGGCAGCCTACCGTTGTCGAGTTACCGGCATGGTCTAGACCCGTTAGCGATTTCGACTTCGTCCCCGGGGTGGCGACGTCGTCTGCCGTCACGGAGGCCGAGATCGGCGAGACTGCGGGCCCCGAGGTCGCGTCCGTTACCGAGGCCGAGACGCTCCCGCCCATGCCACCCATGAAGAACACCGGTGTCGGCCCGCACGTCACCGTAGGTGGAGTTTTGTCGATGTAGAAGGCGGCGCTTACCGGCGTCTCGACATTGCCTGCGACGTCCTTGCTCGCTGCGTAGAGCACATGGACGCCTTCGGAAGAGACGTCTGCCCCCGCGCCGGCAAAAGCACAGCCGGCCGGGATGTCGCCGAGACTCGCCGGCGGGCTCGGCGGATCGAGGACGCAGCGCGTCTCGGCGACGCCTGAGCCTCCCGCGCCCGTCGCCGTGACGGTCGCATGCACGTTCGAGACGTACCAGCCGTTGCTCCACGAGGTGCAGCGGGAGCGAGCGTGATCTTCGTCGTCGGCTTTTCAACGTCTGGACCGCTCAAGTCCGACGACAGGCGCGCGACAAACGCGTCGCCACTGCCGGTATGGTCGGGTTGAGCCCCGCCGGTCGTACCGGGGAAGTCCGTGGAAGTGGTGGGCCCAGCCACGTACGCCTCACCGGACGTTGGGTGAATCGCCAGAGCCGAGCCACTTTCGTACCCGCTACCGCCAAGGTACGTGGATTGATCGAGAACGGTCAGGTCCGAGTTCAGACGTGCGACAAACGCGTCGCCACTGCCACCGGACACGGGTTGAGCCCCGCCGGTCGTACCGGGGAAGTCCGTGGAAGTAGTCGGTCCAGACACATACACCTCACCCGACGCCGGGTGGATCGCAACCGCACCCCCGGAGTCTTGGTCACCGCCGCCCAGGTACGTGGCTTGATCGAGCACGGTCAGGTCAGCGCTCAGGCGCGCGATGAAAGCGTCGCTTCCGCCGCCAGAACCGGGTTGCGCCCCGCCGGTCGTGCCAAGGAAGTCCCCAGAGTTGGTGGACCCAGCCACGTACACCCGACCTGAAACCGGGTCGATGGCGAGAGCATTGGCGGAATCGTCTCCGCTGCCGCCCAGGGTGGCTCGATTCAGCGTGGTCAAGTCGGCATTCAGGCGCGTGACAAATGCATCAGAAGGGCCGCCAGAACGCGCGGACCCAGCCACGTACACTTCACCGGACGTTGGGTGGACCCCGACAGCCTGTGCGGAGCTAACGCCCCAGACCGTAAACCAAGTGCCCGATTTCATCACGGTCAAATCCGCGTTCAAACGCGCAACGAAGACGAATATCGACGACGAATCGTCGTCCGTTTCTCCGGCAACGAGAACATCGCCCGACAGCGGGTCAATGGCGAGAGCGTGGGCACGGTCCCTGATGTACCCGTACGGGCCGTGGATCGGGCCATCCAGGATCGTGACCTGACGGAGCGAGGTCAAGTCAGCGCTCAGGCGCGCGACAAAAGCCTGGCCGTGGGGTGAGTACCAGTCATCGAAGTGTATGTTCGTGTACCCCGCCACGTACACGTCGCCCGACGCCGGGTGGATCGCAACCACCTCGCCGAAGTATTCGTCACCGCCGCCCAGGTACGTGGCTTGATGGAGCACGGTCAGGTCAGCGCTCAGGCACGCGACGAAAGCCGAAGAGTTTCCGCTATAACCGGGCTGCGCCCCGCCGGCCGTTCCGGGGAAGTCCGTAGAGGCGGTGGACCCAGCCACATACACCCGACCTGACACCGGGTCGATGGCGATAGCACTGGCGGAATCGTCTCCGCTGCCGCCCACGTAGGTGGCCTGCAGAATGGGATCGATCACAACTGGCAGCGTCGGGTCGTAGCCGCCCAAATGAAACCCGTAGCTGTTGCCCCGAACTTCGTATGCCAAGTTGATCTCGCGACGCGTGCCGCCCCGCTCCTGGTACGCGGCCGGAGGAGTGAACGTCACCTCTCCAAGGCCTGTCGTCGCCACCAGCGCTCCGGCGCCGTTGACCTGCAGCGATCGAGCCCCGGCCATGCGAACTCGAATCTGGGATGGCCTTCGCTCCAGGGCGCACGGTAAAGAGCTTTTCCATCGTCCGACCGTACGCTCGAAGCCGAACGTCCACGCCCGGCCAGACCTCGCCCAAGGACACCGAATCGTAGGTCGCGAGGTCGGTCTTCCAGTGCGTGGGGTCATTTCCAATGAAGTAGCTCGCGCGAGTCGGCGTCAGCCCGTCGCCATGAGGCCGCGCCTTACCGCCGACGAGCGTTTCCGTGAGCGACCAGCCGGCGCTCCTCGTGTTGGCGTCTCTCGACGAGGCGCTCTTGCCAGGGGCCTGCAGCGAGTAAACGATCGTGCCGTCCCGCGTGACGTAGACCGCTCCCGCGAAGGTCGAGGCGTAATAGGAAACCCGCCGGTCAATCCGGCTTTCGTTGGCGATGAACGGGATCCGAAGCCTGGCCAGGGACTGTTTGACCCGTTCTGGACCGGACTGCGGTGCCGGTGCCGATAGAACCGTGCCCGGCGCAAGAAGCGGGGCGCCGGCCTCGCTCTGGGCCGTGGCTCGGGGCGCCGACAACGCCAGTGAAGAAAGAGACACGAGGACAAGCGTCGAAGGGAACGAAAGCGCGCGCATCGGGCACCTCCAGTTGACGCGCAGCGACGGCGGGCAGCCGGGACTGTGGTCAGGTCGCCAGAAACGCCATTCAAGCTAAGCCGAGCCGAGAGGGATCGCATGATCCGGATGCATCAAGAGGCACGCGAGAACCTGTCGCCGCGGCCGCCGATCAAGAACGACACCACCGCCAGGCTGGCAGTACAGAAGACGTCCGATGACCTTGCGTCTGAGTCGTGAACCTTCGGCGGACCGCGGTCCGGGACAGGATTCGGGCTCGGCGTGCCGCCTGGGCGCCCAGTTCGGGCACGTTCGGGTCCGAGGGCCGTTCTCAATGACCCCGCAACCCGTCGAGAAGATTGGTCGGGGCGAGAGGATTTGAACCTCCGACCACTCGGTCCCGAATCGCCGGGAGGCGAGCACTCCTGACATCTGGTGAGCCGAAATGCTCAGAAATCCGTCGATCCGCTCGCTCCCCGTCCTCCCCTGACATCGCCTGAACACGGATGAACAGCTACGGAATAGCTACGCTGCTGATGCCCCAACGGGTTTCTGGGCATTGTGGGTTCGACTCCCACACGGCCCACCACATCGGCCACTGTTGGTTCGACTCCGAAGCTCAGCGCGCCGTCGGGATCTCGACGAGCAGGGCGACGGGAGACCCCGATCGGTCGAAGAATCGTCTTTCCCTGCGGGGACCGCGGTATTCCTTGAGGGCCCGCGAGAAGCCCTCCGCCCCGGCATTCAGACTCGGAGGCCCCGTCGGGAAGACGTACAGAAGAAACTCTCCCCCATCGAGGATCTCCGATTCCCAGGTGAGTCCACGCGAAGAACGCGCCCTGGTGGCGCCCCAGAAGAGTTCGGACCCATGGACCGAGCCGCCCGAGCCGACATAGAGGTTGTGCAGGAACCCCCAGTTGAGAATCTTCAACCGATCCGGATGAACCGGGCGCGAGTGCACGTACCGGCGGACCTCGTCGACGGCGCTCGACCAGACTCCCTTGCCCTCCGACTGACGCAGCCCGCGGTCGATTCGGACATCCCAACTCACGAGCAGCAAGGAAAGCCCAGCCGCGGCCGCAGCAAGCAAAGGCGCGGCGATTCGAAAACGGGAGAAGGCTTCGACAGAGAGGATCGCCAAAGCCGCCAACGCGAGTGGAAGGACAGCGACGAGGTGGTGCGGAGCGATGTGGAGGCCAGAGGTCAGCATGATTCCCACCAAGACGACCGCCGAAACGGCGAAGGCCCGCCGCCAACGCGAGATCCCGGAATCCTCCGACGGGACGCCGACGAAGAGACAGAGAGCGACGGAGGCAAGCAGAACGGCTCCGACTCCGATCTGCCAGGATGGCATCGGCGGGCCGGCCCAGATTCCCCGTTGCTCGCCATCCGAGATCATGAGCTCCGCGGTTTCCCGCAGAAGGTGCGCCATCCGACCTACCGACAACGGCTGACGTGCGTCCGCGATGTATTGGCGGGTCGCGAGCCCCGAGCCCACCTCGTAAAGAACGAGCGGGAAGGCCCCGCAGCAACCCCCGATCGCCATGGCCCAGATGTGGTCTTTGGGCGGGATGGCGCGCCGGCCGTACACGAAGAGGGCCGCCGCGATCACGGACGCGATGAGCCAGAGCACGTTGAGTCTCGCCCAGACACCCAGTCCTCCGGCGATTCCAAGCAGAAGGGCGGACAGCCTCGTCTGGCGACGAAGGTGGTTCGCCAGCGCCAGAGAGGCAAGCCCCATGGCGGCCATCCAAACCGACACGCCGCCGTTGTCGAAAACGGTGAGATCGAGATAGGAAGGGTGAATGGCGAGAATGGCCCCGACGATGAGCCCAGCCAAGCGGCTGACTTCCCTCCCGATGAGCGTGACGAGCCCGGCGATGCCCACGCATCCAAGCACGACACCGGAAAACCGAGCGGTTTCCGGTGTGATGCCGAACAGGGCAAAGAGGGGCAAGGCCACGAGGGCCTTCGTTGTCCCGACATACGGAATGATCATGAGGGGCCAGCGCCGGCCGTTGGCAGCCGTCCAGCGGCCATAGTCGCGCGTCGGCGGCATGCCAACACCGTGAAGGACGAAGACGGCCGAGTCGACGTAGAGGGCCTCGTCATACTGATATCCGACATGCGCGTGGATCAGGCGACTCGCGAAGCCGACATAGAGCAAGAGCTCCACCCCGAGCAACAATGCGAAGAGAGCCAGGGCATTACGCCGCCGAGGTCCTTTGGTGGCTGACTTCTGGAGCGGCGGAGGGCTCATCAGTCGAGCGGAAAATGGCAACGCAACTCGTTGAGGGAATTGGTCGGGGCGAGAGGATTTGAACCTCCGACCACTCGGTCCCGAACCGAGTGCGCTACCAGGCTGCGCTACGCCCCGGACGGTTGCGTTATATGCGATTTGCGGCCGCGAGTGCAAAGGGCGCGCGGCCCTCGCCTACTGGATGTGCGCGGTGAGCTGCTTGCCGGAGTAATCGAGCTTGAGGGTGCGCGTCTCTCCGCCGGCGAGCTGCCCCGCGACGGTCGTGAACGCGGCGGCGGACAGCCCCTTGCCGGAGAGCCAGACCTTCACGGTGACCGGACCGGCCTTGACGGGAATCGGGGCCTCGACCGTGCCGGTTCCGTCGACCCGCTTGAAGAGGCCGGCCTTCTTGGAGAAGTCGAAGGCCTTCTGCAGGGCCTTCTCGTCGTTGACGTAAACCATGACGCTGCCCTCCGAGATCGGCGACTCGAACACGAGGCGCAGCGTGGCGGGACCCGCCGCCACACCTTCCGTCGGCGCCGCGGGCGCCGCAACCGTATGCTCCGCCCGCGCCTGTGCGGCCGCCGTCGGCTGTCGGCGGGCGCTGGCGACTTTCTTCTCCTCGGTCCTCTTCTTGCGCGCGGCTTCGGCCTCGGCGGCCCGAGCTTCGGCGATCCGGGCGGTGGCCTGGGTCTTGATGTCCTGAGCATCCGTCTTGCCGGCATCGACCGCGAGCGCCTCGTCGGCGTGGCGAACGGCGTCTTCGTAGCGGTTTTCGGCCAGGGCCGCCCGCGCCGCCTCGACGCTCCCGGCCGCCTGGGTGCCCTTGCGCATCTCTTCGGCCCGTCCGGCGAGCGCGTTCTCCGCCATCTGCGCGTACTGGCGTGCCTGCTGGTTGCCCGGGCTTCGTGCCAGAACCTGGCGCAGCAGCGTCAGGCTCTGCTCGTACTTACCCGGCCGTGAAGAGCTTCTTGGCGTCCTCCAGCGCGTGCTTGCGGTCCTGGGCTTCCTTCTCGACGACGGGATCCATGGGCGCGGTCGGGCGCGCCGCCATGGACGCGCGCACCAGGAGGGCGGCGCAGACGAGGAAGGCGAACAGGGCGATGGCGCCCGCGGCGCCCCAGAAGTAGGGCGCGTTGACCTCCGCGCGCAGCATCTTCTTCCAGTCCTTCCCCATGAGCCTGGCCGCGAGGTCCTTCGCGCCGCTGACCAGCGGCTGCGCCGCGGCCCTCGCGGCGGCGGCCAGGGGCTGGGTCGGGGGCAGGCTCGCGCCGGCACCGGGACCGGGCGGCGGCAGGGACGGCGCGGCGGCGGGCGTGACCGTCGCGGGCGGCGGAGGTTCGGGCGGCAGCCCCGCGGAAGCGGCGACCCCTCCCATGTCGGAGGCCGCCGGGACCGGGTTACTCTGAATGGGAATCGCCATCGTGCGGGCGTCGGGTCTCTGTTCGGGAACGCCGGGCACCGCGCTGCCCGGGGCGCGGAATCGCTCGCGCGCGGCGGCGAAGGAGGCGGCGCGGGCGCCCGCGAGGGCCGGGACGCCATGTTTGCCCCGCTGTCCTCGGTCCAGTCCGATCGGTCGGCATCGTGCGGCATGACCGACGCCGCACCTGCTGCCGGGCCCGACGCGCCCGGGCCGGCCTTCTCGAGGTTCTCCAGCCGCAGCGTCGGCATGTTCTCGGCCGCGGACACCATCGATCCGAGGTCCTGAAGGGCCCGCTGCTCCTCGAGCCGCGCCTTCAGCTGGTGGAGCGCGAGGGCGAGGTCCTTGCCGCGCTGGTAGCGGTTCCAGGGATCCTTGGCCATCGCGCGGGCCACGATGACGTTGAAGTCGGGCGGCACTTCCGGCGCCAGGTCGGCCGGAGGCGTGAACTCTTCGTGAACGATCTTGTACGAGATCGCCGTCAGGTTTTCGCCCTGGAACGGCTTGCGGCTGGTCAGCAGCTCGTAGAGCACGACGCCGAGCGAGAAGATGTCGCTGCGCCCGTCGACCGCGGCCCCGGAGACCTGCTCGGGAGACATGTAGTTGGGAGTTCCCAGGAACTGGCCGGTCGTCGTCAGGTTCGAGGACGCGATCTTGGCGATCCCGAAGTCCATGATCTTGACCTTGCCGTCGGTCGTGATGATGATGTTCGCCGGCTTGAGGTCCCGGTGGATGATGCCCTTGCGATG
>CAVRXJ010000024.1:0-223353 GCA_963725095.1 uncultured Acidobacteriota bacterium | reverse complement strand
CAGATTTTTCCCGGCAATATCGGGCGCGCTGCCATGGACGGCTTCAAACAGGGCGGCATCATCGCCAATATTTGCGCCTGGAATCAAGCCCAGTCCGCCGACCAGACCCGCCGTCAAATCGGACAATATATCACCAAACATATTGGTGCAAACGACGACATCAAACTGTTGTGGATTCATAACCATGTGCATACAGGCGGCATCAACGATTTTTTCGTCAAACTGGATATCGGGATAACGCTCGGCGGTCTCTCTGGCAACATCCAGAAACAAGCCTTGGGTATATTTTAAAATATTGGCTTTATGACAAACAGTGACTTTTTTGCGATCATTATCCTGCGCATATTTAAACGCATAATCGATAACGCGTTGGGAGGCGCTTCGGGTGACCACCGCCAGGCTTTCGGCAATATCTTTTTTAGGGGTGAGATAATGTTCAAGTCCGGCGTAAAGCCCTTCGGTATTTTCCCTGACGATAACAATATCCACATCTTCATAACGTGTTTTTATTCCCGCCCAACTTTTAGCAGGACGAACATTGGCATACAGTTCGTATTTCTGCCGCAAGGCCACATTAATGCTTCTGAATCCGGTGCCGACAACCGTTGTCAATGGTCCTTTAAAGGCTAAACGGGTTTTGTCAAAAGAGGCCATGGTTTCATCTGGTAATGGCGTACCAAATTTTTCAAACGCCGCCAAACCGGCATACGCTTCTTCCCAGTGAATCTTTACGCCAGACGCGTCAATAACTTTTACGGCCTCATCCATAATCGAAGGGCCAATACCATCACCTTTTATCAACGTGACATTGTGCATAATTATCTCCATAGTTTAATTAATACTTTCGCCAAACAGCTAAAGTGATTTTTTATATAGAATTCAGAAGGAATGAACAGAGAAGGCAAAACAAAAGAACTTTAATCGCCAATCATCACGGATAAGATCATAGCAATACTTAATATATTGAGTCCAACATTAACGTCTGTTAAGAAACGTGCACGAAATAACTTGTGTATTGTATTCCCCCAGCACTTGTCTGGAGGTAGAGGGGCACTGCCATTAAGTTAAGACTTGAAATACCTTTCATACGGAGTACAAACCTAGGTTTGTACTCCGGCAGTCGCAATTTATAATGAGTCAAAAAACATGTTTTTTAACTCCATATTTCTTAACTTAATGGTAGTGAGGTAGAGGGAGTAGGCCGCTAAATAATTTTGGCGTCCAGCATAAGATCAACCCTTACCTTGTCACCCGCTTGTATGCCCTTGCATTCAGTTGGTAAAACAATATAACAATTAGCCCGGCTCATAGAGCTGAGCTTATTTTCGGCTTCAGTTATTCTTAATACCTACCACTATTACTTTAATTGATGAATATCATGGCGGAATTAGTATTTGAGTAGAATACTGCCAGAGATTGGGATATTTGGCTTATCCATTTTACTACATTAGGCCATTAATACCGTTCTCTGGATATGGTAAACTGATTTTCGATCAGAATAGAAAAGACCCGATGGCTCCTCATAAATAAAACCAGATGCCTGAAGATTTAACTCCGTGGGAGACTATATGGTCAGCCAAAGTAACCAGGTAAGACCCGTTGACATCCCTTTATTAACTGCTAAGAAGCTGTGGCGCCTCTTCAGTTCGCTGCGCTTAGCCTTATTTCTAATATTAGCGCTGGTGTCTCTCGGGCTGGTGGGGACTTTATTAATTCAAGCTCCCGCCGAGGTTACTGTCAACGCAGCCGACTATGGATGGTGGGTCCAAAATATAGCCAGACCAAAGTTCGGAGTGTGGGCAGACATCTTATCATTTTTACGACTTTTTGATATTTTCCACTCTCCATGGTTCCTCACGATAGGTGGACTGCTTATCACTAATATTCTGTTTTGCACATTGAACCGGTGGAAAAATATTAGAATCATGTTCCAAGGGACTGAAACTCAACCCGCGGTCGGGTTTTTTCACCAGGGGAAAAATAGTCTTGAGCTTTCAGCACCTTCCCCGTCAGAAAAGGTCAGCCATTTCATTTCAGATGAATTGAAAAAACGCTGTTATCGAGTTTGGACTCAAAGCTCCGGGGGGAAATAATCCAGATTGCTGCCAGTAAGAACCGATTTTCGCCCGCGGGTACATACCTGGTTCATTTGAGCTTGATTCTTTTTGTATTGGGATTTATGGTCAGCAGCTTTTGGGGATTTCGAGAACCCTATTTTATTGTTCCTGAAGGCTCAGCACGTTCTATCGGTCCATAACACCGACCTCTCTTTAGAGCTAAATTCCTTTGAGACCAGATACTGGCCGGATGGTAGTCCTGAAGATTACCGCAGCCAGGTCATATTATATTCTGGACAACAAGAGGTAAAACAAGCCTTAATCCGTGTTAATTCGCCCCTGAATTACCAGGGTATCAACATATATCAGTCCAATTTTGGACCAGCGGCGAAAATAAAGGCCTCTGCCAACGGACAGATGCTCTTTGAGGATAGCATTCCGCTTACCCAGATATCCGAAATGGGACCGTTACATAGATACTCCGGGTCTCTTGCCCTGTCACAGGTAGGACTAACGCTGTACGTAGTCTCATCCGGTGAAATCGCCGACGACGAAAACGACGCGGTGGCCCGCGTCCTGAAAATGCCGCATCTTCCGCAGGATCACCGTGTGGCCCAGGTGAATGTCCGGGGCGGAAGGGTCAAACCCCACCTTCACGGTCAGGTTGCCCCGTTCGAGCTTGCGCGCGAGGTCCTTCTCGTCGATCAGGTCGACGGCGCCGCGCGAGAGCCGCTCCAGGTCCGTTGGCTTCGAAGTCACGGTGGGCGAGGATTATACGGGCGCGGAGCGAGCGCTTAAGGGCTCATGAAAGACGCGTGGGCGCGTTTGCGGCGCGTTAGATTGCGGCTGGGTGGGCACTATGGTGATGAACTCTTCCAAAGTCTTCCTTCGCGCGGCGGGCATCGCCCTGATCGCAGGCCTTGCGGTGATCGCCCTGGCGGCGGGCCCGGACGCCGCCTCCTTCGATGTGAGCTCCGGGACGCCCTCGGCGGGAGCCCCCGTCCAGTTCACGGAAACGTCGGGCGGTCATCCGTCCGCCTGGCAGTGGACGTTCGGCGACGGGTCGACCGCCAGCGTGCGGAGCCCTTCGCATGTCTTCGCGTCGCCAGGGATCTATCCCGTCACCCTCAAGGTGACCGATCGTGCTCGGGAACGTGACGCAGACCACGGTCACTCTGGAAGTCCTTCCGCCGGGCACGCTGCGTCTCATGGCGCGCACGGGGCGTTCGTTCGACGTGACGCTGGTCGCGCGCGATCCCGAGTCCGGCGAAGCGGTCGCGGGCCAGGCCGTGGCGCAGGGAGATGCGTTCGGCTTCTTCGCGGTGCCGGAGCGGACCGCGGCCGTTCCCGGCGCGCCCCTGACGCCGGAAGTGTTCGTGAAGATGCAGGACGCGCGCGCGCAGGGCCGGGACTTCTCGGTGTTCTGGGGCGGGCCGACGGACCTTGCGTACACACTGACCGTCCGCGATACCACCACGGGCGTGACCAAGGTCATGCGCTCCCCGGCCCCGGGCGCCCCGTCCAGTCTCGGCATGGACACGTCCGGCTTCCTCGCGGCGGCGACCGAGCGCGTGGTCAAGGTCGGCGACGGAGGGTCCAAGTTCGTGGATTCCCAGAGCGGGACCAAGACCACGTCGGTCCACGTCGGGGACACGGTGAAGTGGACCTGGATGAGCGGACCGCACACCACCACCTCGGGCAATTGCACGGGCGGCGGCGGCGGCGGATACTACGCACAGGCCGATTGCACCGAGAGCGGCGTCTGGGACTCGAACTCTCATTCGACGGGCTTACGAGTTCTCCCGCACGTTCACGAGTCCCGGCACCTACACCTACTACTGCGCGGTGCACGGGGATGCGATGACCGGAGTCGTCGTCGTCACCGCCGACACTCCCGAAACGACGCCGACGCCCGGGCCCCCGGGGCCGCCACGACGCCCGCGCAGCGCGAGCCGGTCGAGCAGGCAGAGGATCGGCAGCACGAAACGCGGCTGGTCGGACGCCCCTCCCCCAACACCGGAACCTTCGCGACGGCGACGCCGACGGTGCCGGGACCGTCTCCCACGCCCACCCGCACGCCCACGCCGCCGACGGCCTCGACGCGCGTCGTCGAGATCCGGAGCAATTTCTTCCGGGACCGCGCCAGCGGAAACGCCACCACGACGATCGACGTCGGAACCAAGGTCGAATGGGAGTGGGAATCGGGCTTCCATTCGACGACCTCCGGAAACTGCTGCACGGGCGACGGGAAGTGGGACTCCGGAAGCAAGTCCAGCGG
This sequence comes from uncultured Acidobacteriota bacterium, assembly GCA_963725095.1. Taxonomy (GTDB): domain Bacteria; phylum Acidobacteriota; class Thermoanaerobaculia; order UBA5066; family Gp7-AA6; genus DATBFU01. The sequence goes on along the minus strand of CAVRXJ010000024.1, from coordinate 219,018 downwards.
CACCTTTGAGCACACGTTCGTCGAGGCGGATCGCGGAAGGAGCTTCCCCTACTTCTGCAGGGAACACGGAGCGATGATGACCGGCACGGTCGTCGTGAACCCCTAACCACCCGCTCTCCCTCTCCTTTTCGCGGCCTCCCCGCCTTTCTGCGGGGAGGCCCATTTTTTTCCGGCGGCCCGCGCGGCGCCCGATTCCTTAGAATGTCCCCCATGACGGAAGAGAAACCCGAGGACAAGGAGTCGCCGGCTCCGGCCGCCGGAGAGGACGATCGCCGGGCCGCGGCGGCCGCGGCCAACCGCAAGCGCGCGCTCGACGACTGGGAAGCGAAGAAGAAGCGCTGGCGCGCGACGGGGATTCCCCCGGCCTTGCCGGCCGCGGGTTCGGCGAAACCCAAGAAGTAGGCGGAAGGACCGCATGGGCGCCGGTTCCGGGTCGGCGCGGCCGTTCGTCAGGATCGAACAGGAAGTCGTCGCCTGCCGGCGCTGTCCGCGTCTGACGGACTTGGCGCGAGCGGGCCGCGGCGGATCCGCCGCGGCGCTTTCGGGGCGAGCCCTACTGGGCCCGGCCGCTACCGGCCTTCGGCGACCCCGCGGCGCGGCTCGTCCTCGTCGGCCTCGCCCCCGCCGCCCACGGCGGAAATCGAACCGGCCGGCTCTTCACGGGCGACGAATCGGGCAACTTCCTCTTTCGTGCGCTCCACGCCGTCGGCCTGTCGAACCTCCCGCACTCGCGGCACGCGGCCGACGGCCTGCGGCTCTCAGGCGCGCTGCTGACGGCGGCCTGCCGCTGCGCGCCGCCGGAGAACCGCCCCACACCGGAGGAATTCGCGCGCTGCCGCGGGTTTCTCGAGCGCGAGCTCGATCTGGTGGCGGGGCCGCGCGTCGTCGTGGCGTTCGGGGCGCTCGCCTTCGCGCAGTGCCTCGGGGCCCTGGCCCGGGGAAGACCGGTCATGTCCGGGCCCCGCCCGCGCTTTGCCCACGGCGTGCGGGTGGCGATCGGCCGGCACACGCTGTACGGCTCCTACCACCCGAGCCAGCAGAACACGTTCACGGGGAGGTTGACGCAGAAGATGTTGCGGGAGGTCCTGCGGCGGGCGAAGGAGGAGGCGGAAGGGGTCGGAGCGAGCGCCCGCGCATGACCGGGAAGGACGCCAGGAAAGTCCGGGATCCCTCGCTTCGCTCGGGATGACTTCGCGCGGGGCTTTGCCCGCGCGAAGTCACTTCTTGAACAGCCGGTCGAAGGCGGCCCGGGCGTCGTCCGGGGTTTCCGCGGCGCGGGATCCGGTGAGGTCGAAGGCCTGGGCGGGCGAGAAGAAGGCGCAGGCGTTGCGCTTCTTCTTGTCCGGGATGCGCGCGGGAATGGCCTTGCGCATTCGAAGAGCGCCGAGGTGTCGAAGAACGCGCACTGGACGCAGGCGTGCAGGTCGGCGCCGCATTTCCCGCACGCGGCGTCGAAGCCGACGGCTTCCGGGTCCCGCCGCTTTTCACCGCAGGACTTGCAGGCGAAGACGACGGCCTTGTCCAGATCGATTCCCCGTCCCGCGCGGCGCCCCTTCGGTGCGGGGCGGTCCGGAGTAGCCCCCGGAAGACCCGCGCCGGCGCCCGGAATCCTCGCCGCCGGAGTCCATGTAGCCGCGGTGCCTGTACTTGCGGTCGTTCATCCGGTCCGTCGCGATTCCGGGAGAGAGGGGTTGGGAGCCAAGAGCGTCGATTCTACTCCCCGGCCGACGGCGTGACCGTGGCGGTCGGCGCCACCGTCGGTGTCGGAGGGATCGTGCGCGGAGGGCGAGCCTGAGGCGCGAGAATCTCCGAGGGCCGCAGGGCCAGGGGATGACCGGGCACGAGGCCATGCGTGCGCCACAGGACGTAGTACGCGGTCAGGGCGCCGGCGAGGAACCCGGCCGCGACCAGAACGGCGGATCGGGCGCGGATGAAAGCCTCCTTCGCGTTGCATGGGCGAAACGCGGCTTGAGCTTATCGCCGAGGAGTAGAATTTTTCCGTGGAAGAGAACCCGGCCGAGCGGGCCCGCGAGTTCTGGCGCCTGGGCACGGCAAAGCTGCTCTCCGGCAATCTGGAAGAAGCGGTGGACCTCTTCACGCGCTCGCTCGAGACCCACCCGACCGCCGAGGCCTACACGTTCCGGGGCTGGGCGTACTCGTTCGAGGGGCGCCTGACGGATGCGATCGTCGAATGCCAGAAGGCGATCGCGACGGACCCGGGCTTCGGAAACCCCTACAACGACATCGGGTGCTACCTCGTGGAGCAGGGCCGGCTGGACGAGGCGCTGCCGTGGTTTGGAAGGGCCAAGGGGGCTCCCCGCTACGAACCGAGGCACTTTCCGTTCCTGAACCTCGGGCGGTTGCACGCCTCCCGCGGAGATCTGGCGCAGGCGCTGGTCGAGTTCGAAGGGGCGCTGGCGTTGAACCCGGGCGACCCGGTCGCGCTCAAGTACCTGGAAGCGCTGAGGTACCAGGTCAACTAGGACGTCCCTCCCGGGAATCCGCACCTCGATAGAATCGTTCTCGGATGGGGCCCGACCGGCCCAAGGAGCACGACATGGACAACAACTTCCCGATGACCCCGCAGTCGGCCTTCGCGACGACAACCGTCGCCGGCGCCGAGCGCGTGACGGCGTTTCTGCGAAAAGTCTACGGCTGGATGTGTGTCGGCCTCGGGGTGACCGCCGCTCGTGGCCCTGGCCGTGACGGGATCGCCGACGTTTCTTCAGGCCATCGTCTCGAACAGGATTCTCTTCTTCGGCCTGATGCTCGCGGAGCTCGGCCTCGTGTTCTACCTCTCGGCGCGGGTGAACAAACTCGCCCCGGCGACGGCGGCCGGGCTGTTCCTGCTCTACTCCGCATTGAACGGGGTCACCTTCGCATTCATCTTCCTCATCTACACGAGGACGTCGATTGCCACGACGTTTCTCGTCACGGCCGGAATGTTCGGAGCCCTGGCGCTCTTCGGATCGACGACCAAGCGAAGCCTCGCCGGTGTCGGGCCAGTTCGTCTTCATGGGCCTGATCGGGCTGGTCCTGGCCTCGATCGTCGGCATGTTCTGGCACAACAGCGGCCTGCAGTTCGTCATCTCGGTCGTGGGCGTGATCGTCTTCACGGGGCTGACGGCGTGGGACGCACAGCGCCTGAAGCAGATGGCCGTCGCGACGCCCGAAGGGCAGGTCGGCTCCTACGCGGTCGTCGGCGCGCTTGCCCTGTACCTGGACTTCATCAACCTCTTCCTCTTCCTGCTGCGCTTCATGGGCGGCCGCAGGGACTGAGACGTCGCGCGGATCGCGCGACTCTCATCCCGAGCAAAGCGAGGGATCCCGGTCTCTGAGAGCGGGGAGTCATCGCGCGGATCGCGCGGCGGCTACTCGCCGGGCCGCGTTCCGACCAGCGGCAGGCTGCCGATCCGCGTGTCCGCCATGGCGGCGGCCGGGGCGTCCGATTCCGGAGGCTCCGCCGACTCGCCGGGGTTGCGGAACAGGTTGGCCTCGACGCCATACTGCCGGTTGTAGAGCTCGGCGTAGCGGCCGCTCCGCGCCAGCAGCTGCTCGTGACGGCCGCGCTCGACGATCAACCCGCCCTCGAGGACGAGGATCGTGTCGGCCTTTCGGATCGTCGAGAGGCGGTGGGCGATGACGAACGTCGTTCGCCCCTTCATCAGCTCCGCGAGCCCTTCCTGGATCAGCGCTTCGCTCTCGCTGTCGAGTGACGAGGTGGCCTCGTCGAGGATCAGGATGCGCGGGTCGGCCAGGATCGCCCGCGCGATCGCGACCCGCTGGCGCTGTCCGCCCGAGAGCTTGACCCCGCGCTCGCCGACGATGGTTTCGTAGCCCTCGGGCAGCTTCGTGACGAAGTCGTCGCAGCGCGCGATCTCCGCGGCGCGCCGGACCTCTTCGGGGAGGGCGTCGGGCCGGGCGTAGGCGATGTTCTCGAAGACCGTTCCGTCGAAGAGGAAGTTGTCCTGCAGGACGACGCCGAGCTGCGATCGGTAGTCGGACAGGCGCACGCCCGCGAGGTCCTGGCCATCCACGAGGATCTGGCCGGCGGACGGCCGGTAGAAGGCGGCCACCAGGCCGATCAACGTGCTCTTTCCCGATCCCGACGAGCCCACAAGCGCGGTCGAGGTCCCGGGCCTGGCGTCGAAGGAGACCCCCCGGATCACCGGGACGCCGGCCTGGTACTCGAAGTGGACGTCCCGGAACTCGACCCGCCCCTCGAGCGGCGGCAGGGGCGCGCGCGCCTCGTCGCCGGCATCGTCGGCAATCTCGTTTCGGATCTCGCGGATCCGCTCGAGCCCCGCGAAGGCCTCCGTGATCTGGCTGCCGATCGACACGATCTGGACGACCGGGCCGACGAGAAGGCCCAGGTACAGCGTGAAAGAGAAGAAGGAGCCGATCGTCATGCGGTGGGCCAGCACGTCGTTGGCGCCGATCCACAGGATCGCGACGCCGACGACGCCGAGCAGAAGCGTGGAGAAGGCCGTCACGGCCGAGAACCCGGTCATCGTCTTGGCGACGTTGCGAAAGAGGCGGTGTGCGCCCTTCGAGAAGACCAGAGCCTCGCGGCGCTCCGCCCGGTAGGCCTTGACGACCCGGATGCCGGAGAAGGACTCCGTCAGGCGGCCCGAGACCTCGGCGTTGATCTTCGACCGCTCGCGGAAGAGCGGCCGGAGGGTCTTGAAGGCATAGAGAAGGACGACGGAAAAAAGCGAGAGCACCGACAGGGCGATCAGCGTCAGCTTGGTGTTCAGGTAGAAGAGGATCGCGAGCGCGAACACGGCGGTGATCAAGCCCCCGAGCACCTCGACCAATCCCGTACCGACGAGGTTGCGGATGCCTTCGGCGTCCGTCATGACCCGCGACAGCAGGGAGCCCACCTTGGTCTGGTCGAAGTAGGAGACCGACAGCCTCCCGACGTGGCGCTGCACCCGCCGACGCAGTTCCGTGATGGATCGCTGGGCGGCCTTCCCGAGCAGCTGCGAGAGCGCGAACGACGTGACTGCCTGCAGGAGCGTGGCGCCTCCGGCAGCGAGCACGAGCTTGCCGAGAAGCTCCCGATGCCCCTTGCCGATCACCTCGTCCAGAAGGAACTTGGTCGTGCCCGGCAGGACGAGGCCCGCCAGGCGGTTGACGAGCAGCAGGCCCAGGCCGACGGCGAGCCGTCCCTTGCGGGCCGAAACCAGATCCCGCGCGTCCTGGACGATGACGGAAAACGGTGGGGCCTTCTTCTTGTGTTCGTCGGCCTGGGGCCGGCGACCGGCTCGGCGCCCTTCCCGAGACGAAACTCCGCCGAAGAGGCCGAGCCTTGCCATCGTCAACAGGCCAGCGAGATCAGAGACAAGCGAACACTCCTCCGCCGGATTCTACGTTCAGGCAACGAAACCATCCCCCAGAGGCAAACTATTGCGTCCAAGGGAGAAGGGATTCACGCATCCGTCATATTGACAAATATATCAGTCAAGACAATAATAATTGTCCTATGGAAGCCCCTGCGGAGAGGCTCATCGACCTCGAGTGCGTCAGCGACGGCCGTCGCGCACAGGCGCTCCTGCACCCGCTGCGGATGCGGATCCTGAAGCTCGCGCAGGAGCCGGCCTCGGCCACGGAGATCGCCGGTCGCCTGCGGCTTCCCCGGCAGCGGGTCAACTATCACGTCCGAAAGCTCGCGGATCGCGGATTCCTGCGGCGGGCCGGCCGACAGCGCAAGCGCAACATGGTCGAGCAGCGCTACGTCGCCACGGCCCGAAGCTTCCTTCTGGTGCCCGAGGTGCTCGGCGCGCTCGAGGCGGACTGGCGGGACATCGAGGACACGGCCAGCGCGGCCTATCTGCTCGCGCTGACGTCGCAGGTGCAGTCCGACGTCGCCCGCGCCTGGAAGGAGGCGGGGGAGCAGGGAAAGAGGCTCTCGACCCTGTCCTTGAAGTCGCAGTTTCGGTTCGAGAGCCCGGAGCAGCGCGCCGATTTCGCCCGGGCCCTTCGCCAGGCGGTCGTGGACGTGATCGCCAGGCACAGTTCGGTGCACGAGCTCCCGAGCGGCCGACCGGCGCCGGGTCTCCCGTACCGCCTGGTGCTCGGCTGCTATCCCTATGCGGCCGGAGAGCGGCCGCCCGCGGCGGAGGTCCCACGGTGAGCCCGCCGGAGGGCCGCGAAGGCGAGCTTCAGGCGATGGCCGAGGCGGCGGTCGCCGGCCTGGTCGAGTCGTTCGCCCGTCCATAGCGGCCTAGCCCTTCGCCGCCGCCAGAAGGAGTCGCGGGGAGCCCAGGACGAAGGGCTCCCGGGCGAGCGATCCGAACGCCTCGAGATCCGAGAATCCCGCGCCTTCGAGCATCCGCACGATCTCCCGGCAGGTGTAGATCCGGTGCGCGGCGAGCCGGGTCTCGCTCTGCGCGCCGCGGCGCACGGTGAAGCGGCTCTCGACGCGCGCCGTGGCGGGGTCGTACGCGGTTCTCGGCCCGAAAAGCGATGCCGTCGGCTTCCATGTCGATCCTGTCGCGGAAGTTCGGCAGGAGGGCCTCGCTGATCCAGCCGGATTCGAGCACGAAGCGCCCGCCCTTTCGAAGGGCGCGGGCGGCCGAATCGAGGAAAGCCTGGTTGCCGGCATCGTCGAAGTAGCCGAAGGAATTTCCGGCGCAGAAGGCGGCGTCGAAGGCCTCGCCTTCCACGACGTCGCGCATGTCGCGCTCGACCCACTCGATCGCGAGGCCGCGCGCGGCGCGCGCTCTCGCGGGCCGAGCCGAGGAGGTCCGTCGAGAAGTCGAGGCCGGTCACGCGGTAACCCCGGCGGGCGAGCTCCAGGCTGTGCCGGCCGTGCCCGCAGGGCACGTCGAGCACACGCGAGCCGGGAGCGAGCGCAAGGACCTTCTCGAGGAAGTCGACTTCCGCCAGCGTGTGTTCGGCGGGAATGACCGCCCGCCAGAAGTCGGCGAAGAGTCCGGTGAAGAAGCCGTTCCACCAGTCGGTGGGTGATTCCATGGGGGTCCGTCCTTTCGAGAATTTGGCCGCGTGCGGCCCGGCGGGTCCGCGCGTGGCGTGTCTGAATTTCTCGCGTCGAATCGCCCCCGTTCCCGGGGGATCGACTAGCGGACGGCAGTCATATTTCGGGGAAATCCTAGGGTTTCTTCAGGTAGATGTCCATGTCCACGATCTCCATCAGGCGGTCGGGGCTCGTGAGCCTCCGAAAGCCGAACTGCTCGTAGAGACCATGGGCATCCCGGGTGGCGAGCGTCCAGCGGCGCATTCCCTGAAGGTCCGGATGCCCCAAAATCACCTCCATCAGCCACTTCGAGAGGCCCCGGCCCCGATGCGACTCGAGCACGAAGACGTCCGCCAGGTAGGCGAAGGTCGCGCGGTCGGTGATGACGCGGGCGAATCCGACGAGCCGTGAACCCTCGTAGAGGCCGAAGCAGAGGGAGTTCTCGATCGACCGGTCGAGGATCGCTCGCGGGATTCCCTTGGCCCAATAGGAGTTGAAGAGGAAGGCGTGGATCGCCTCGCGGTCCAGCCGCTCCCGGTCGGTCGAGATCGTCCACGCGCCGCGCGTCCAGTCCACGATCGGGGAATCCTACGGCGGATCGGATTCCCGGTTATCATCGCCGTCTTTTTTCGAAGGAGTCCGCGTGCCGCAGAGCAAGGAAAAGCCGTCCACCTACCGCGCGAGCGCCGCGATCGGGTTTCTGGCCGTTCACCTCGCCGCCCTGGGCGTTTTCGCCGTCGGCTTTTCCTGGACCGGTGTCGCGCTGTGCCTGGCCTCCTACTACCTGCGGATGTTCGGCATCACCGCCGGTTTCCACCGCTATTTCAGCCACCGCACGTACCGGCTCGGTCGGCTGTCCCAGTTCCTGATGGCCTTCCTCGGCCAGACCGCGGCGCAGAGAGGCGTCCTCTGGTGGGCGTCGAACCATCGCCACCACCACCGGTTCTCCGATCTTCCGGAGGACATCCACAGCCCGATCCAGCGCGGGTTCTGGTGGAGCCACATCGGCTGGATCCTCGTGCCCGACTACGAAGAGACGGACTTTTCGCGCGTGCCGGATCTGGCGAAGTATCCCGGAGCTCCTTTGGCTCGACCGCCATCGGTACCTCCCGACGGTGCTCTACGGTTTCGCCTGCTACTTCGCGTTTGGATGGATGGGGCTCTTCTACGGCTACTTCCTGTCGACCGCTCTGCTCTGGCACGGCACGTTCTCGATCAACAGCGTGATGCACCTCTTCGGGCGCCGCGTCTTCCCGACCACCGACTCGAGCCGGAACAGCTTTCTCTTCGCGGTCCTGACGAACGGAGAGGGGTGGCACAACAACCATCACTACTTTCCGGGCTCCGCGGCGCAGGGCTTCCGCTGGTGGCAGATCGATCCGAGCTTCTATGCCCTGTGGTTTCTCGAAAAAGTCGGGATCGTCCGCGACCTCCACCGGCCGCCGCAGCGCCTGCGCGGCAAGGCGGCGCTCCCGCCGCGGCCGCTGCCGGCCGGGGAGCCGTGGAACGACCGCATCCGGCGGCTGACGGAACGGTGGGTCGAGCGGCGCGATGCCGCCTGGGCCACCGCCCGGCACGCCGTCGAGGAGCTCGAGTCTGCCCGCGTGCATGCCGTGGAAAGGCTCGAGCGGCTGCACGCCGAAGCGCGGGGGCTGAAGGCGCGCGCCGGCGCCTCGGGGCAACGGCGCGCCGAGGAGCTCCATGCCGAGATGGAGAAGTGCCGGGCGCATCTGGCGGAAGTGCTCGAGCGGCTCGTCGCGGCGGCCGAGGCCGCCGTGCCCTCGCCCGCGTAAGCCGTCCGCAAGCCGTTCCGGGTAGATAATCCCGCCAACGGCGTTGCCCGCCGGCAAGGAGGTGCGCCATGGTCCCCGTCGGAGCACTCTGGGTTCCCATCCTCGTCTCCGCCGTCCTCGCCTTCGTCGCGAGCTCCCTCTTCTGGATGGTCATCAAGCACCACGATTCCGACTGGAAAGGCCTGCCCGGCGAAGAGGCGATCCTCGATGCCCTGCGCAGGGCGAAGGTCCCGCGCGGGCAATACCGGTTTCCCTACGCGGATGCCAAGCAGATGCAGAGCCCGGAGATGAAGAAGAAGATGGCCGACGGGCCCTCGGGGTTCCTGCTGTACTGGGAACGGTGGGACGGCTCGATGGGAAAGAGCCTCGGCCAGTGGTTCGTCTACCTGCTCGGCGTTTCGCTCTTCGTCGCCTACCTGACCGGGCGCGTCCTGCCGGCCGGCGCCCCGAGCCTCGCGGTCTTCCGGGTGGCGGGCACCGTGGCCGTCCTCGCCTACGCGGCGGCGCTCGTTCCGAGGAGCATCTGGTGGGGGCAGTCCTGGTCGATGACGTTCAAGGAGGTCTTCGACGGCGTCGTCTACGGTCTGCTCACGGGAGCCGCGTTCGGCTGGCTCTGGCCGCGATAGGGTTCGGGGAGAAAGTCGATGCGTTTCCTCATCCGCGTCCTGATCACCGCGCTCGCCCTCTGGGTGGCCGTCGAGATCGTCCGGGGAGTGGACTATCAGGGAGAGTGGATCGGGCTGCTGCTGGTCGCGCTCGTCCTCGGGTTGTTGAACGCCCTGGTCCGGCCGCTGCTCGTCTTTCTCTCCTGCCCCATGCTCATCCTGACGCTCGGACTCTTCACGCTGGTGATCAACGCCCTGATCTTCTGGCTGACGAGCGCGCTCTCCGCAAGGCTCGGCCTGGGATTCCACGTCACCGGATTCTGGGCGGCGTTCCTCGGGGCGCTCGTGGTTTCCGTGGTCAGCTTCGCGCTGTCGATTTTCGCTCCCGATCCCGAGCGGGGTTGACCCGGCGGAGGAGCCGTCCCACGGGCGGCGAGGAGACCCGGTGACGCTGTTTCGCCGCTTCGGCCAGATCCTCGCCGATCAGTTCCGCCAGGGTCTCACGGCCGACGACGTCGCGCTCACCCTCGCGGTGGGGCTGTGCCTTTCGGTGCCGCCGGTGCTCGGGACGACGACGATCCTCTGCGCGCTCGGTGCGATGGTGCTGCGTCTGAACCAGCCGCTGATCCAGGCGGTCAACGTGCTCGCGTATCCGCTGCAGCTGGCGCTCCTGGTGCCGTTCCTGCGCGCCGGGGAGTGGGTCTTCGGCGCGCCGCACACGCCGCTCTCCCCCGCGAAGATCCTGGCGCATGGGCCGGGAGGACCTCCCGGGAACGATCGCCTCCCTGTGGACGGTCACCTGGCACGGCGCCGTGGTGTGGGCGGCCCTGTCGCTGCCGGTCGGCGCCCTCGTCTATCGGCTGCTGCGGCCGGGCCTGGAGCGCCTCGCGGCGCGGGCCCGGAGGCAGGACGTGTCACACGTGGCGTGAGGCGGGGGCGACGGCGCGAACAGGTGCGCGATCGAGTTGGCGTAGTAGGTCAGCAGCGGCAGCTCTTCCCGCCGCGGCGTGAAGATGCCGTCGGCCTCCTCGACCAGGCGCCGCAGCGTCAGCATCCGCAGGCCCACGTCGATCGCGTAATCCTGGTCTCCGCGCGGGATGTAGACGTGCGCGCCGCGCGCCTCGGCGTCCTTCATCAGCCGGAGGATCTCGGCCTTCAGCTCGAGCTCGCTCCATGCCCGCTCGGGCGCGCGGACGAAGACCGTGGCGGCGAGCGAGACGGGCACGACGGGAATCACGCGCGCGATCTCGCCCATGAGCTCCCGGGCGAACGCCTCGACCTGGGCGAAGCGCTCCTCCTTCGGGAGGCGCCGGAAGTCGATGCCCCGCCGCCGGACGTAGTCCTTGAGCGAGACCGGTGAGCCGAAGTTGACGCAGGCGTAGCCGAAACGGTGCCACCGGTTGCGCGCCATCAGCGCGAGGTTGCGTCCGGCGAAACGGGCCGTCGTCGCGAAGGCGGCCGTCGTGCCCGGCCGGGAGGCGTCCGGATCGAGCTCGAGCAGGAAGCTGCGGTCCTCGAAGGTCCGGTCGTAGTTGATTCCGACCGGAATGAACGCGATGTCCCGGTCGCCGTCCGGATCGAACGAGCGGAGCATGTAGTCGAGGATCCCGAGCTTGGGCGGCCGCAGCTTCCCGTCGCGGGAGAGGCCGCCCTCCGGAAAGACCGCCTGCGTCACGCCGGCGGCGGTCGCCATCGCGACGTACCGCTCGAGCACTTTTCGGTAGAGCGCGTCGCGCGAGTTGCGGCGCACGAAATACGCGCCCATCGACCGGATGAGCGTCTGGAGCGGCCAGATGCGCGCCCACTCCCCGACCGCGTAGGAGAGGGCCGCCTTCTCGGCGGCGAGGTACGACACGAGGATGTAGTCCATGTTGCTGCGGTGGTTGATGAGGAAGACGACCGTGGACGACGGGGCGATGCGGGCGAGGCCTTCCTCGTCGGAATAGCCCAGACGCACGCGGTAGAGAGACCGCGCGATCGCCCGGGCGGACGCGTACCCGAGGCGGAAGTAGACGTAGGCGTTGAAGTTCGGGACGATCTCGTTCGCGTAGCGGGAGACGATCGCCATCGCGACCTCGCGGGGAACGCCGGCCTCGCGCGCATGCGCCGCGGCGGCGTCCTGCACCTCGGGATCGAAGAGCAGCCGGTCGATCAGGACCTCGCGCCGGGTGATCTTGAAGGGCGGGATCTGGATCTTCAGGGTCGTGTTGATCTGCTCGAGCAGCCGGTTCACGCGCCGGCGCAGCACCCAGCGGGCCGACGGGATCAGGAGCCGGTCGAGCGCCGCCCAGAGGGCGAGGAGGCCGACGAGGATCGCCAGCCAGAGGGGGAGCGTGACCGTGTGCGGCATGGGGAGTCGCCAAGACACAGCATACCGGGAGGAGGCAGTCGCGAATGCCGGAGTCCCCAGGAAGTTTGGGATCCCTCGCTTCGCTCGGGATGAAAAAATCGGGCGTCGACGCCCGATTTTTTCAGTCCACCCTTCCCCGCGCCGCCACGCGAAGCTCCGTCTCGACCCGGCCGGCGCGCACGCCGTAGACCCGGTCGTGCAGGTTGGAGACGACGCAGGCGTGGTTGGGGAGGATCGAGACCCGCTGGCCGACGCGGAACCGGTCGCCGGGCTCGACCTGGACGACGCCGTGCTCCTCCGAAAGCCGGTCCAGCCGGCTGGAAGTTCCGAGAAGCAGGCCGTGCCCGCCCGGGCGCGGACGCAGGATGTCGGAAGAGAGGGTCTTCGAGCCGGCGTCGACGACGGCGCGGTCGGCCGCCGGAACGCTGACGACGGTCGCCGCGACGGTCATCGCGCAGTCCTTCGGCGAGCAGGTCCCGAGGGCGACCTGCGTCCCATCGTGGTAGACGTAGTTTCCCGGACGGCACTCGGTGACTCCGGACACGCGCATCGCGTGCGGGGCGGTCGGGGTCGAGCCGACCGAGACCTCGTCGACGGACAGCCCCGCGGCGCGCATTTCCTTCGCGACCGCGACGACCGTTTCTCCCTCGCCGCGTCCGATCTGCGCCACGGCGGACGGGTCCTCGGCGCCGTACGCCTGGCCCGCGTGCGTGAAGATGCCGCGCAGCTTCAGCCCGGGCAGCTCGGCGATCCGCGCGGGCCACTTCGAGCGCCCGGTCGGGCGCGACGCCCACCCGGTGATAGCCGCAGTCGATCTTGAGGAGGACTTCCGAGGGTGCGCCGCGCCGCGCGGAACACGTCGGAGAGCGACTGCGCGCCCTCGACGCTGTCGGTTCCGACGCAGAGCGCCAGTCGGTCCGCGAGCGCGAGCAGCCGCCGCGCGCGGTCGCCGCCGACCGTCGGGTAGGCGAGGAAGACGTCCTTGAAGCCGGCGTCCGCGAAGACCTCCGCTTCGCCGACCTTGGCGAGCGACAATCCGGCGGCGCCGACGGCGATCTGCATCCGGCCGATCTCGATCACCTTGTGCGTCTTCCCGTGCGGCCGCAGCTTCACCTTCGCGGCGCGGGCGCGCTCGGCCATGCGCGCGATGTTGCGCTCGAGCACGTCGAGGTCGATCAGCACGGCCGGTGTCGGCAGGTCTTCGACCGGTCTCATCGCGGATCGGGATTATGGCAGCGGAAGGGAAAACGATTCGCCGCCGCTTGTCGATCCGGAGCTCCCTTCCCCCGGGAACGGTTCGGATCTCCGCGCGCGCCCCGCTCCAGCGGCCCGTCAGGAAGACGCTCGCGAGGCGGAACCCTCCCGCCTTCGCGGGCCGGTAGAGCAGATCCAGATCCGGCTCCCCGGCCCCGGCAACCGGGCGGGCCTCGACGCGTGCCTCCGGGCGCCTCGAGCGGCACGAGGACGAGCTCCGCGTCGGAACCCCGCCCCAGGCGGAAGCGCATCGGATCCGGGCCGGGCCGCCCCGTGACGTGCCACGCGACGGCGGCGGACCGCGCGGCCGGGCCGCGCGCATCGTCCACGACGACGATCGGTCCGCCGTGCTGGAACAGAATCGTTCGCCGGTGCGACCAGCCTCGCCAGCCGGTGACGGCCGTCGTGCTCCGGTCGGCGGCGCGCGCCGGTCTCGAACGCCTCGACGCGCGCGAAGTGCGGCGGATCCTGCGCCCAGGGTCCGCCGAATCCGATCAACTGCGAGAGCGCCGCGGCGAAGCCGGTCGGCTCGACGAGCAGTCCGTTGGCGTGCTCGCGCGGAATGCGCTTGTCCCGGAAGATGCGCCGCTCGAGCGGAAGCCACGCAAACGGCTGTCCGCGTTTCTCGCCGACGAGCGTCTCCCCGCGGCGCAGCAGGACCAGGGCGTTGGTCGCGCGGTAGCGGTGCCAGCCGGCAAAGCGCAGGTTCAGGAGGGCGTACGCGCTCTCTTCCGTCCATCCGTCGCGGAACACGATCTTGTCGGGAGCGAGCGGCCCGACGCGGTTGGGCAGCCCCGAGTCGGCGTAGAGCAGGCAGCTGCCGACGAGACGGCGAGCGGCCCGGGAACTCCACGGCGCGCTCGACGCCGGGCTGCGCCGGGAGCGTGAGCCCGCGGCGCGCGAAGCTCCGAAGGCCGCGTCCGGAAAGCCACAGGAGCGTCGGGTCGCGCTGCAGCGTTGCCCCGAGGTACGCGGTTTCCGGCAGGAGCGGCGGCACGCCGGCGTTGTAGTCGGGGGGAAGGCCGTCGGGCTGCGCCTGGAGCAGAAGCCACTGGAAGGACCGCTTGACCGCTCCCTCCGGAGCGCGGCCCGAGCGGAGGCTCTGGAAGAAGGCGTTGTTGATCCACTCGGACTGGTAGCCGTAGGAGTCGTCGTTGTTTCGGAAGCGCGCCTCCCAGCCCCGGCGCGCGCGGTCGAGGTAATGGCGGTTGCGCCGCGAGAGCTCCGGCGCCGCCAGGCCTTCCGCCTCGAGGAGCGCGAGCAGGCCGGCGCCGTTCTCCTGGTTCTCGTACGGACCCTCCGGCCGCTTGGCGAAGGCGAGCGCGTAGATGACGTCGTCGGGCCCCCGGGCGAGCGCGCGCCGGTTGATCCTCGCGAACCAGTCCGCCACGCGGCGCTCCTCCTCCGGAGGGAAGAGGCCCGGGAACGCCGCGCGGACGCGAGGGTAGTAGTAGGCGCGCAACGACGCCTCGTACTGCCAGTACTTCGTTTCACCCACGACGCGAGAAGACCTCGCCGGCGACTTCCTGGAGGAGCCCCGATCGGAACGCCGCGGCGCGATCGGCGTCGCCGGTCGCGAGCGCGAGCATCCCGTCCTCGGGGGGCGTGCGCGGGAGATGGGCCTCGACCCGCGAGAGCAGCGCCGCGAAGACGCCGGGCCCGTCGAAGGGCTCCGGATCCGCCGCCGTTTCCCCGCACCGGAAGGGCTCCTCCGGCGTGATTCCGGGAAAGGGCGGCGGAGCGGCGGCCGAAAAACTGTCCTGGTAACGTGATGATCGCGCCGACGAAGCCCGCCACAGCGAGCAATCCGGCGGCGAGCGCGAGCACGCCCGGCCGCAGCGCCACGAGCGCCCCGGCGTCGCCCTGGCCCGATACAGCGCGCTCGCCGCGAGCCAGAGGCAGAGCCACGCCGACCCGAGGGCGGCTGCGGCGAGGGCGACGAAGATCTCCTCGTGCGCGAAGCGGGACTCGACCTCGACCGCGGCCATCGGAGCGGCGCCGGCGGCCGCCGCGAGGCCGAGCACCCGCGCGGCCTTCGCGAGGCCCCGGCCGGACCGCGCCGGAACGCAAGCGGCGGCGATACCGAGCGCGAAGAAGGCGGCCACGGCGATCCCGGCCGCCGCGGCGCTTGCGCCGGCAGCCGCCGCGAACGCGCTGAGAGCCCCCGCTCCGGCCACCGCCAGTGCGGCCGCGGGAACCCGCCACCGCCGATCGGGCAGGAGATCGGGCCGGCTCATGGCGGCCGCCGCGAGCACCAGCGCCGCAAAAAGGGCGCTGCCGAGGACAGACGCCGCCGAGATCGGCGAGCCGGAGAGGGCACGCGATCCTTCCAGGACGGCGACGGCGAGGAGCGCGGCCGCGATGCCCGCGACGCGCGCCCTCACGGCAGAAGCCGCGGGCCGCCGCGGTAGAAGGGGATCACGCGCGCGAGGAAGAACACCGTCTCGTTGGCGAAGAGCGCGAGGACGACGGCGAGCATCAAACGGTTGCGGCCGCGCCAGGCCGACAGCCGGTCCGCCGCCGGAAGGAGGAGCGCCGCGAGCAGGAAGCCCGTGACGACGAAGAAGTAGCGGCCGTGCGTTCCGCGCATGGCGCCCGTCGCGAGCAGGTTCCGGACGATGTGAAAGAGGTAGGCGGCCGTGAAGACGAGCACGGTGAACTGGGACGCGAACACGGCGCCCTCGGGAGCTGCGCGCGGCGTCCAGACGCGGGGGATCGAGAGGGACAACACCGCGAGCAGGAACGCGTAGAGCGCGAGCTTTGGCCAGGCCGTGACGGCGCCGGTCGACAGCCAGCCGAAGGAGGCCACGAGCACGAGCGCGCCGAGGCCCCAGCTCACGGCCGCGGTGCGGGGCGGCCTGCCGCCGGAGTGCCCGAAGTCACGGGTCCACACCCAGGACGCCGTGAGCACGAGCAGCCAGAGGGTCAGCAGGAGATAGAGGGCCAGAAACGGCCCCGAGATCTGGAACCAGGCGAGCGCGCCGCGCCCGGTCCCGGTCCAGCCGATGAGGCCGAGGAAGTTCTTGAACGTGTGGTCGAGGATCGGCGCTTCGCGCAGACCCTCGAGAAACGCCGCGGCCGTCGGCGCGCGCGCCGGTCCGGCCGCGGGGGAGGCGTCGGAGCCCGGGGCCGCTCCCCTCCAGAGGCCCCAGGCCGCCGTCGTCGAGAGGGCGACGGCCGCGACGGCCGCTCCGCGCGCGATCCGGCTGCCCCAGCGTCCTGAAAGGTGCACGGGCACCAGAGGTAACAGGGCGAGCGCCAGCGGTACGGCCGTCGCCTTGACCGCGCCGCAGGCGGCGAGCGCCGCCGCCACGCGCAAGAGCGTCCCGGCTCGAGCGGCTGCGGATCAACCGGAAGAAGGCGAGAGCCACGAGGCCGCCGAGCAGGGCGCAGAGGATGTCGTGGTTGATCCCGGAGGACATGTGGGAGTACATCGGGATGAATCCCACCGCCGCCGCGCCGGCCATTCCCGTCGGGCGATCGGCGCCGGCCTCGCGCAGGACGCGAAAGAACACGAGCAGCGCGGCCGCTCCGCAGAGGGCCGAGAGCAGCCGCGTCCCGCGCACCTGCCAGGCGAAGTCCGGCGTCGCCGCGCGCGCCGCGCGGAGAAACGGCACGGCCAGCGCATGGTAGCCGGGCGGGTGGATCGAGACCCAGTTGCCGACGGCCTGCCCGGCGAGGCCGGGATTCCAGAGCCCGACCAGCCGGGGCGGCAGGACGCTCGTGCCCGGACGCGGAATCCCCTGCCCGTCGGCGAGGGCGGAGATCGTCGCGAAGTGGGCCACTTCGTCCGGCACGTCCCAGAGCGGCGTCACGAACAGGGCGAGCGCCGCGGCCTTGAGAAAGAAGAGCAGCGCGAGGCCCCACATCGCGCCCGGGATCGCATCGCCGGCCGGCGCCCCCGGCGCGGGGGAGGGCTCTGGAGTCGGCGTCATCGGGAGCCGATTCTCTCAGGCCGAAAAGGAGTCCGGATCGTCCACCGCGCGCCGGTAGAGGGCTTCGTCGATGTTGCGGCCGGTGACGACGAGGACGATCGGTCCGGCGAACTCGGGAAGGTGCGGCAGGGCCGCGAGCGCCGCCGCCGCTGCGCCCTCCACGCGGATCTCCGGCGGCCGCAGAGAGCCCGACCGCCCGCGCCATCTCGCGCTCGGAGACGAGCACCATGCCGTCCACGACGCGGGAGAGGGTCTCGACCGCCCGGGGGATCGCGACCCGCACCGCGAGCCCGTCGGCGAAGGTGGCCATGCGGTCGCAGGGGACGGCCCGGCCGGCGCGGTGGGACAGCTCCATCACCGGAGCCTCCTTCGCGACGGCCCCGATCAGCCGCGTCGACGGGGCCCGGCGCCGCAGGACTTCTCCGATGCCGCCGATCAGGGCGCCATTGCCGACCGGAACGACGACGGCCGCCGGCGCGGCCTGCGCACTGGCCGAGGATCTCGGCGGCGATCGCGCCATAGCCCTCCTCCTGCGCCGGCTCGTCGCCGTCTTCGAAGAACACGAGCCCGCCCGCGCCCGCGAACGCCCGCGCGTCGTCCTTGGCGCGGTCGAGGTCGTCGCCGCCCTCGCGAATATCCGCTCCGAAGGACGCGATCAGGGACAGCTTGGCGCGCGAGGCGCCGCGCGGAACGAACACCGTGGCGTCGAGGCCCGTGCGCCGGGCGGCCCAGGCGGTCGCGGCGCCGTGGTTGCCGGTCGAGGCCGTGACGACGCCGCGCGCTCCCTCGCGCCGATACTTCTCGAGCGCGGGCAGCGCGCCGCGCCACTTGAAGGCCCCGAGCTCGTGCAGGTCCTCGCGCTTCCAGAAGACGTCGCGCCCGCTCGCGATCGCGTCGGGAACCCTTTCCAGCGGCGTCGGGAGCTCCATGCGCGCCTACTGTAATCCGCCCGGCATCGTGTAGGCTTCCCCCGCAAAATGCGCTCCTCGAACCGGCCGCGCTGGCTTTCGTCGACGGCGCTCATCTTCTACGCCCTCGTGCTCGGGGTCCTCGCAGGCTTTCTCTTTCCGGCGGAGCAGTACCCGGCCGTCTACGAGAGCTTCCGGTTCCTCTCGAAGGCCTTCATCAGCCTGATCAAGATGCTGATCGTCCCGCTGATCTTCTCGACGATCGTCGTCGGGATCGGCAAGACGGGCGACATCAAGGCCGTCGGCCGCATGGGCGTCAAGGCGATCATCTACTTCGAGATCGCGACGACGGCCGCCCTCGTGCTCGGCATGACGATCGCCCACGTCGTCCGTCCGGGCGACGGCTTGAAGCTGCCCCCCTCGGGCGAGGCCCTCGCCAAGCCGAAGACGCTCGTCGAGACGCTGCTCCACCTCTTCCCTTCCAACGTCATCGACGCGATGGCGAAGCAGGACATCCTCCAGGTGGTCATCTTCGCGACGCTGCTCGGGATCGCGGCGGCGCACATCCAGAGTCGGGCGGAGCCGTTCCTCCGGTTCTTCGACTCGGTCGTCGCGGTGATGTTCCAGCTGACCGACTACGTCATGGCCCTGACGCCGCTCGGGGTCTTCGGCGCCATGGCCGGCTCGGTCTCGCACCACGGCATCGGCGTGCTGGCCTCCTACGCGAAGCTCGTCGGCTCGCTCTACGGCGCGCTCGTGCTCTTCACGCTGCTCGTCCTGGTCCCGGCGCTCTTGATCGCGCGCGCCCCGCTCAAGGAGTTCTTCCGCTCGATCCGCGAGCCGTTCCTGCTGGCGTTCTCGACGGCGTCCTCCGAGGCGGCGCTGCCCCGGGCGCTCGAGAAGATGGTCGAGTACGGGGTGCCCAAGTCCGTCGCGGGGTTCGTCATTCCGGCGGGCTATTCCTTCAACCTGGACGGCTCGACGCTCTACATTTCCCTCGCGTCCCTGACGATCGCGCAGGCGGCGGGCATCCAGATGCCTCTGGAGACGGAGCTGCTGATGATGCTCACCTTCATGCTGACCTCGAAAGGGGTGGCCGGCGTGCCGCGCGCGTCGCTCGTCATCATCGCGGCCGGGTGCGCGGCCTTCAACCTGCCCGGCGAAGCCGGCGTCGCGATGATCCTGGCCGTGGACGAGCTGATGGACATGGCCCGCACGTCCATCAACGTGATGGGAAACTGCGTCGCCTCGGTCGTCGTCGCGCGGTGGGAGGGCGTGCTGCACAAGCCCTACACGATCCGAAACGAAGACGCCCCCGCGGCGGAGCTCGCGGAGAAGGGCGCGTGATCGAGTGTCCCCGCGAAAGCGGAGGAGGTCCGCGATGAGGGTTCCGCGCGCCGTTCTTTCGAGCCTTCTGCTCCTGCTCGCGCTGCCGGCCGCCGTCCGCGCCGGCATGAAGGTCTACATCTCGGTCGACATGGAGGGGATCGCCGGCGTCGTGACGGGCGACCAGCTCGGCCCTCCCGGATTCGAGTACGAGCGCTTCCGCGGCTTCATGACCAACGAGGCGCTCGCCGCGATCGAGGGTGCGCGGGCGGCCGGCGCGACCGAGTTCGTGGTGTCCGACTCCCACGGCAACGGCGAGAGCCTGCTCATCGAGCGGTTCCCGGCCGACGTCACCATCGTGCGGGCCTGGCCGCGGCCGCTCGCGATGATGCAGGGCTTAGACGAGACCTTCGCGGCGGCGATCTTCGTCGGGTACCACAGCAGCACGACCAACCCGGCGGGCGTGCGGGCGCACACGATGTCGTCGGCGACGTTCGCGGACGTGCGGCTGAACGGCGTTTCGATGCCCGAGGCCGGCCTGAACGCGGCGATCGCCGGCCACTTCGACGTGCCGGTCGTGATGCTCTCCGGCGACGACGCCATCACCAAGGAAGCCGCGGCGCTGCTGCCGGGCCTCGAGACCGCGACGGTCAAGTGGGCCTACGGCTTCCACTCCGCGCGCACGCTCACTCCAGAAGCCGCCTGCGCCCGGGTGCGCGAGGCGGCGAAGAAGGCGATCGGCAGGGCGAAGGATTTCAAGCCCTACCGCGTGTCGGAGCCAGTCACCCTGGACCTGCGGTTCAAGAACTACCGCCCCGCGGAGCTGCTCTCCTATCTTCCGGGCATCGAGCGCATCGACGCCCACGCGATCCGCTTCCGCGGCCGGGACATCCTGGAGGTCATGCGGTTTCTCGAGTTCGTCACCAACTACGAGCCCGATCTGGCGCCGTGAGCTGCCGAGGGATCCTGCCGCCGCAGATCCTGACGTCGATCGTCGAGAACGGGACGCCGCAGCAGCGCCGGCGGGCGCTGGCGACGCTCGCGGTCTCCGAGAGGCTGCGCGGCCGGAGGGAGCTGCTGGCGCATCTGCTGGTGCCGCCTCCGGCGGGGCAGAAGCGCCGCGCCGTCTACGACGCGCAGCACCGCACGCGCCTGCCGGGCGCGCTCGTGCGCTCGGAGGGAGATCCCGCCTCCGACGACGTCGCCGTCAACGAAGCCTACGACGGAGCGGGAGCGACCGACGACCTGTACCGGGGGGAGTTCCACCGCGATTCGATCGACGGGCGCGGCATGCGGATCGACTCGACGGTGCACTACGGCGTGCAGTACGACAACGCCTTCTGGGACGGCGCGCAGATGGTCTACGGCGACGGGGACGGCGAGCTGTTCGAGCGGTTCACCAAGTCGATCGACGTGATCGGCCACGAGCTGACGCACGGCGTCACCGACAGCGAGGCCGCCCTCGAGTACCACGACCAGCCCGGAGCCCTGAACGAGTCCTTCTCCGACGTGTTCGGATCCCTCGTCAAACAGCGCGAGCGTCGGCAGAGCGCGGCCGAGGCGGACTGGATCATCGGGGAGGGACTCTTCACGGCGCGCGTGCGCGGCGTCGGCCTCCGGTCGCTGCGGGCGCCGGGATCGGCGTACGCGGATCCCGTCCTCGGCAACGACCCGCAACCGGCGCACATGAGCGGCTACGACGCCGCGCCCGACGACAACGGCGGCGTGCACGTCAACTCGGGGATCCCCAACCACGCCTTCTATCTGGCCGCCGTCTCGATCGGCGGCTTTGCCTGGGAGAAAGCGGGCCGGATCTGGTACGTCGCGCTGACCGAGCGCCTGCGGAAGAGCTCGGATTTCGCCGCGGCCGCTGAAGCGACGGAAGCCGTGGCGGGTGAGATCTTTGGAACCGGCGGGGCGGAGCAGGAAGCCGTGCGCGAGGCGTGGCGACAGGTCGGCCTGTAGGGCGACGGCGCCGTCGCACGCCGGTGCTCTTGCGAGGGACCCCCCCTCGGCCTCAAAATGTGTCGTCCTTAGACAACTCCGAGGCGCAAGTGCATGGGTAGCCCGATACGTGTCTCTGTCGTTCGCGTCGGCGGTGTCGCCGGAGCCAGGCGCACGGCCTCGCTCGACACGGAGACGCTCGACGAAGACCGCGCCGCACAGTTGCGCCGGCTCGTGGACGAGGCGAACATCGCGCACGTCTCGGAGCCGACGATCCGCTCGACCCGCGAAAAGGACCGCTTCCACTTCACGCTCACCGTGCAGCACGGCGCCTTCCAGCACTCGCTGACGTTCGCCGAGGACCGGACCCCCGAGCAGCTCCAGGGGCTGCTCGACATGGTCTGGCGCGAAGGCCAGCCGAACCTCGACGACACGCAGGCCGTCTAGGCCGGTCAGAGACCTCCTTCTCCCCCGAGGGACGCGTCGTGCCGTCGGGAGTTATGCTTCCGCGCATTTTGGCGGGAGGAATCATGCGGTTTCGAGGCGTCGTTGTGCTGTTTGGGGCGCTCGTCGCGTGGCCGGCTGCCGCTCCGGCGGCGCCGAAACGGCCCATCACGGAGACGGACCTCTACGCGTTCCAGTGGGTGGCGGCGCCGCAGATCTCGCCCGACGGGCGCCAGGCGGCGTACGTCCTCGTGACGGTCAACGAGAAGCACGACGGCTACGACACCAGCCTCTGGATCGTGCCGACCTCGGCGGCGGCGGCGCCCCGGCGGCTGACGGCCGGCCCGCGGGACTCCGCTCCGCGCTGGTCGCCCGACGGGCGCACCCTCGCGTTCCTGCGCTCGCCGGGCGAGAAGGAAAAGCCCCAGATCTTCCTGCTCCCGCTCGACGGCGGCGAGGCACGCGCCCTGACCGATCTGCCGGGCGGGGCGTCGACGCCCGTCTGGTCGCCCTCGGGCAAGGCGATCGCGTTCACCAGCGGAACCAACGCCGAGGACCTCGAGGCGCAGCGCCTGGCGAAGGAGAAGGACAAGCCGGCGCCGAAGGCCGACAAGAGCGACGTCCACGTCGTCACGCGCGCCGTCTTCCGGCAGAACGGCGAGGGCTGGCTCGACTTCACGCGACCCGATCACGTGTGGACGGTGCCGGTCACGGCCGGCGCCGACGGCCCGGGGCAGGCGCGGCAGATCACGTCCGGCGTCTTCATCGAGGCCGATCCGATCTGGTCCGCCGACGGGTCGGCGATCCTCTTCCGTTCCGATCGGAACCTCGAGCCCTACTACGACCCGCCCGACGCGAACCTCTATTCCGTGCCGGCCGCGGGAGGCCCGATCGAGACGGTCGCCGACATCGCCGGGCCGATCCAGCAGGCGGTGCCCGCTCCGGATGGAAAGAGCTTCGCGCTGATCGGGATTCGTGAATCCGCCGCAGGCCCAGTCCTACACGCGCTCGGATGTCCTCCTCTACGCGGGCGGAAAGGCCGTCGCCCTGACCGCCGGCGGCGATTTCACGATCGGCAGCGAGGTCACCGGCGACCAGCACCCGCCGCGCGGCGGCAGCCGAACGCCCCTCGTGTGGACGCCGGACGGACGGTCCGTCCTTCTCGTGACGACGCTCCACGGCCGGTCGAACCTCGTTCGCCTGGACGTCGCGACCCGCAGGATCGAGCCTTTGACCGAAGGGAATCACGAGGTCTTCGCGACCTCGGCGACGCCGGACGGATCGAAGATGGTTCTCGACGATCGGAGACCCGACGCACCTGGGCGACCTCTACGCCTTCGACGTCGCGACGCGCCGGCTCACCCAGCTGACGCGGCACAACGACCCGCTCTTCGCGGAGCTCGATCTGGCGACCCCCGAGGAGCTCTGGTACACGAGCTTCGACGGAACGAGGATCAACGGCTGGCTGCTCAAGCCGCCCGGGTTCGATCCCGCCCGGAAGTACCCGCTCATCCTCGAGATCCACGGCGGCCCGCATGCCGCGTACGGCGACGCGTTCTTCCACGAGTTTCAGTGGATGGCCGCCCGGGGGTTCCTCGTCCTCTACACCAACCCGCGGGGCTCGACGACCTACGGGCAGGACTTCGGAAACATCATCCAGTACCGCTATCCGGGCGACGACTACAAGGACCTGATGGCCGGCGTGGACGAAGTGATCCGGCGCGGCTCCGTCGACGAGATCGAAGCTCGGCGTGACGGGCGGCTCCGGCGGAGGTCTCCTGACCAACTGGACGGTGACGCAGACCAACCGGTTCGCGGCCGCGGTCTCGTCGCGCTCGGTGGCCGATTGGGAGTCCTTCTGGTACACGGCGGACTTCACGCTCTTCCAGCCGACGTGGTTCCGGACGTACCCCTTCCAGGATCCCGAGGAGTTCTCCGCGCGCTCGCCCGTGCGCTACGCCGAAAAGATCCAGACGCCGCTCATGCTCACGGTCGGGGAGCGCGACGACCGCACGCCGCCCGGGCAGGGCGCCGAGCCGATGTTCCGCGCGCTCAAGGCCTTGAAGAAGCCGACCGCGATGATCGTCTTTCCGGGCGAAACGCACGAGCTCTCGCGCTCGGGAAAGCCGATGCACCGCGTGGAGCGCCTGCAGCACATCCTCAACTGGTTCGACAAGTACCTGAGGGGCGCGCCCATCACCCTGTACGACCTGCCGACGGGGCCCTGACCCGCGAGGTCCGCACGGTCTTCGGGGCTTCTTGCAACACATGCTGCAGGCTCATCCAGGGGCTGTCTGCAGTGGCAAACGCGTTTCTCTTGACCGTCCGGAGTGAGGTCTGCTACGGTTTGGCAACAACTGTTGTCTAAGCCACGATCGGATCTCCCGCGAGAGACGGCCGTGGAGACGGTGGGGGAGGGGCCGGCGCGCGCGGGTCTCCCGGAGCTGAAGCCGCCTTCACCGCTCCGTCTGGAATCCGTCGAGATCCGGCGGCTCCGGCTTCGCTCGTGGAACCCTTCGAGACGAGCTTCGGCAGCATGGCGTCGCGCCTGATCGTGCTCGTGCGGCTGGAGGCGGAGGGCCTGGAGGGTTGGGGCGAGATCGTGGCGGGCGAAGAGCCGCTCTACAGCTACGAGACGGTCGGCACGGTGAACCAGGTCGTCCGGGACCACTTCGCCCCTGCGATTCTCGGCGAGCCGGTCGCGTCGCTCGCAGACCTGGCGGGGCGGCTCAGCCGGTTTCGGGGCCACCCGATGGCGCGCGCCGGCCTCGAGCTCGCGTTCGCGGACCTCGTCGCGAAGGCCCGGGGGGAGACCCTGTCGGCCGTTCTGGGAGGCGCTGCGGGATCGCGTTGCGGCGGGGGTCAGCCTCGGGATTCAGAAGGGAATCGGCGAGCTGCTCGAAAGGATCGAGCGATCCGTCGCGCTCGGATACCAGCGGGTGAAGCTCAAGATCAAGCCGGGCTGGGATGTGGCGGTGCTGGACCGCGTGCGGGACCGCTTTCCCGATCTGCCGCTTTCCGTCGATGCCAATGCGGCGTACCACCTTTCGGACCTTCCGCACCTGAAGAAGCTCGATGCCTACGGGCTCCTGATGATCGAGCAGCCGCTCGCGCACGACGATCTGCTGGACCACGCGCGTCTGCAGCGGGAGCTCGCGACGGCCGTGTGTCTCGACGAGAGCATCACCGGCGCGGTGGCGGCGCGGCAGGCGCTCGAGCTCGGAAGTTGCCGGATCATCAACCTCAAGGTGGGTCGCGTGGGCGGCTACTCGCAGGCCCTCGCCATCCACGAGATCTGCCGCCGGCAGGAAGTCCCGCTCTGGTGCGGCGGCATGCTCGAGTCCGGCATCGGCCGGGCGCACAACGTCGCGCTGGCGAGCCTTCCCGGCTTTACGCTTCCGGGCGACATCTCCGCGAGCCGCCGGTACTTCGCCCGGGACATCATCCTCCCCGAGGTCGAAGTGAGCAGGGATGGCACCATCGCCATCCCGAAGGGGCCGGGGATCGGCTTCGAAATCGATCGGGACTTCGTCGACGCCCGGACGGAGCACGTCGAGCGTTTCACGCACGGGAGCAACGGCGTCGGCGTGTCGTGAGATTCTACCCGCGCCGCCGGCGCGGAAAGAGCGCCGGCCGTCGGACCGCAGGCGCGTGTGGAGGAAGCCGACATGCCGACCCGAACCGCCATCGAACAGCGTCTCGCGGAGGCTCTTCCCGGCTTGAATCCCCGGCGCCGCCGGATCGTTCAGGCCGCTCTGGAAAATCCCGACGAGACGTTCTTCCTCTCTTCGCGCGCGCTCGCGCGCAAGTACCGGGTCGACCCGGCGACGATCGTTCGAACCATCCAGGCGCTCGGCTACCGGCGGTACGCGGACTTCCTCGGGGATCTGCGGGAGCACTTCATCCACCGCATCACTCCCTACCGGATCGTCGAGGCGACGGCCCGCCAGAAGCGCAGCGTCTCGGACCATGTCCGGCACAGCCTCGACCGTGACCTCCACAACCTGAACGCGCTGCGGTCGGGTCTCGACCCGGCGCGCGTCGTGGACCTGGCGCGGGGTATCCATCGGGCGCGCTCGGTGGCGGTGGTCGGCGTGGACCTCGCGGCCTCGCTGTCCTGGTTCTTCGCCTACGGCCTCACGGCGCTCGGTTTCTCCGCGGAAGCCCCGATCGGAAGCGTGGGAAACCTGCAGCACCGGGTCCGCGTGCTGACGGGTCGCGATCTGCTGGTCGCCATCAGCTTCGGCCGCTGCCTGAGGGCCACCGTCGATGCCGTGATGCAGGCGAAACAGCAGGGGGTCCCGACGTTCGGGATCACCGACAGCGACACGACGCCGATCGCGCGAACCTGCGACGCGTACCTGCTGGCGCCGATCTTCGGATCGACCCTTTCGGGCTCCTACGCGGCGCCGATGGCCGCCCTGAACGCCGTGCTCGTCGCCTGCGCGCAACTGAAGCCGAAGCGGTCGCTGGCGCTCCTGCGGCAGACGGAGAAGGAATACCTTTCCGGAACCCGGTGGTACGACCAGGCGCCGGCGGATGGAAATCCGTCCCGGGGGACTCGCAAGGGCGCCGAGTGACGTGAGCGTCCGCGACGCGCTGGCGCGATTCGAGGGGAATTCCGGCCGGCTCCAGGCGGACCTGGAGGCCCTGGTCCTGCAGGAGAGCCCGAGCGACGATGCGCCGGCCGTCTCGGCGCTGGCCCGCTGGATTCGGGACCGGCTCGTCGCTGCGGGGGTCGCGGCGGAAACGCGCGCCTGTCCGGGGCGCGGCGACGCGCTCCTCGCGAGGGTCGGAACGGGGGAGGGCGGGGCGATGCTGCTCGGCCACCTCGACACGGTCTGGGCGATCGGCACCCTGAAGGAGCTACCGTATCGCGTCGAGGGAGGCCGCGCGCTCGGACCGGGCGTCTTCGACATGAAGGCCGGCATCGCCGTCGCGATCGCGGTGCTCGAGGCGATCGCCGCGCAGGGGTCGTCCCCGGAGCGCCACGCTGCTGCTCGTGCCCGACGAAGAGACGGGCACCACGGCGTCGCGGGACCTGCTCCTCGAGGTCGCGCGGCGGCAGCGCTGCGTCTACGTCCTCGAGCCATCGCTCGACGGCGCCGCGAAGACCGCCCGCAAGGGGGCCGGGCTCTTTCGGCTGCGCTTCCAGGGCAGGGCGGCGCACGCGGGTCTCGAGCCGGAAGCGGGCGCGTCGGCGCTCTCGGAGCTTGCGCGTTGCGTGCTCTTTCTCGAATCGCTCGGGATGCCGGAGCGTGAGACGACGGTGACGCCGACCGTCGCCCGAAGCGGCGAGCGAACCAACGTCGTGCCCGAAATCGCCACGCTCTCGGTGGATGCGCGCGTCTGGACGTCCGACGAGGCGCGGCGCGTGGAGGCCGGGATCCGCGGCTACCGTCCGAAGGACGCGCGGGTATCGGCGGTCGTCGAGGGCGGATTCGACCGGCCACCCATGGAGCCGACGACGGCCTCGCGCGCGCTCTTCGACTCGGCGCAGAGGGTCGCGCGGGAGCTCGGGATCGAACTCGAAGAGGCGAGGGTCGGGGGAGCCTCGGATGGAAACCTGACCGCGGCGGCGGGAGTCCCGACGCTCGACGGTCTGGGCCCGCGGGGAGGCGGAGCACATGCCCGCGACGAGCACGTCGTCCTGTCGGACCTCCCGCTTCGGGCCGCGCTGCTGACGGGTCTGCTGGAATCGGCTCCTTGAGCCGGATCGTTCTTCGCGAGCTCGACGCGCAAGCCGACTACGCGGCGGTGCAGCGGCTCGCGCGAGCGGTCTGGCGATTCCCGCCGCGGCAGCTGCCGTCGACCTTCGATCTCCAGTTGGCCGCGCACATCGGCGGCCTGACGGCGGGGGCCTTCGAAGGGAGGACGGCTGGTCGGTTTCGTTCACGGCCTGCCCCGGACGAATCTCGCGGAGTCCTGCCATCACTCGCACATGCTCGCCGTGCGGCGAGGCTTTCAGGGCCGGGGGCTGGCGGTTCGGCTCAAGCTGTTCCAGCGCGCCTGGTGTCTGCGGCGCGGAATCCGCCTCGTCACGTGGACCTACGACCCGCTGCTCATCAGGAACGCGCGCCTCAATCTCGTCCGCCTGCGGGCGAGGGCGGTGCGGTTCCTGCCGAACCACTACGGCGTTCTCGGCGGCCTGTACGGCTCGCTGCCGACAGACCGCTTCGAGGTGCACTGGCGGCTCGACTCCCCCGAGGTCGAGCGGGCCGCTCGCGGGAAGGCGCCCGAGTTTCCGGACGCGGCCGCAATTCCCGTCGTGACAGCGGAGAAGCGGAGGCCGGCGACCCTCGCCTTTCCGGTTCCCCTCGAGGCCGGGGGTCCGAATCCGATCGATCCGGAGGCGTCTGCCCGGGTGCAGAGGCGGCTTGCCCGACTGGCGCCCGCGCCTCTTCGATCGGGGATATCAGGCCGTCTCGCTGTCCCTTCTGGAGGATCGGGCCTTGTATGTGTTTCGGCGAGCCTGAGTCCCCGGGCGCCCCGCTGGGGCCCCCTCGCCGACGTGCAATAACTGCTGCGAGGCCCGCCAGGCGCCGGCCTCCCCGGCGACTCCCGTGAGGCCAAGACCCATCTGTTGCAGCCTCATTGACAGGTGGCAACGAATGATGCATTCTCCAGCCAATTTTTTGGTGGGGCGCGGCGTGCCGCGGGGCGCCGCGGGAAGGAGGACTCGATGAGACGATCGACGAGCGTTCTGACCTCGGCCGCTCTGCTGTGGACGATGGCCCTAGTGGCCGCCCGGGCTCAGACCATCGGCGGAAGCGTGACCGGCCGGGTCTTGGCGGAGGCGGGACAGCCGCTGGCGGGAGCTTCGGTCGCGGCCCGAAACCTCAGCACCGCCGTGACGCGGACGACGGTCACGGACGCCGCTGGCACCTATTGGCTGCCGGAGCTCAGCGCGGGAAACTACGAGTTCACGGTCGGCATGCAGGGATTTGCGACGGAGGTCCGCTCGGGCGTGAAGATCTCCATCGGCCAGCGTTCGACCCTCGACTTTTCCCTCAAGCTCTCGGCCGTCGCGGAGACGGTGACCGTCGTGGGGGAAGCTCCGATCGTCGAAACGACCAAGAGCTCCATCGGGGCGTCGATCTCGAGGCAGCAGCTCGACCAGCTTCCCCTGCCCGGGCGCGACTTCGAGAGCCTCGCTGTCCTCGCGCCCGGAATCACCCCGAGCGTGACGGATGGAACCTCCATCTCGGGCGCCGGCAGCTCCGGAGCCAGCAACACGTTTCTCATCGACGGTGTGAGCAACGACCAGGACGCGCTCGGGGACACCCGTGGCGACTATTCGCCGGATGCGATCGCGGAATACGAGGTTCTCTCGAGCTCCTACTCGGCTCAGTACGGCCAGGCCTCCGGAGCGATCGTCAACGTCATCACCCGCTCGGGCGGAAACGACTTTCACGGACGGGTCTCCGCCTACTACCGGGCCGACGGTCTGACCGCGAGCGATCCCTTATGCGGGAGGCGTCGAGACCCCCTTCGATCAGTGGATCGCGAGCGCCTTCCTGTCGGGCCCGATCGCGAAGGACAAGGCCTTCTTCTTCGCCTCCTTCGAGGAGACGTGGCGCAACGCGACGGCCGTCGTGGGTGTCGACCCCGCGACGCTCGAGGCCCTGGGACTCGGAACCCAGACCACTTTTCCGAACGATCTCACCGAGCCGCGCGCCGTCTTCAAGCTCGACTTCCACCCGACCAGCAGCCAGATGCTCACGTTTCGCTTCCGGTTGGACGATCCGAAGGAGACGAACACCAGCGTGGGGGACACGGCGATCGGGCGCGTGCTCACCGGAGAGACGGGGGCCACGCTCAAGACCGACAACACCGACTACGCGCTGATCCACTCCTGGGTCATCTCCAGCGACACGTTGAACGAAGCGCGCTTCCAGTATTCGAGCCAGGCGAACGACCTCACCCAGGTCAACTGCCCCGGCTGCGCCTTCATCATCCGGCCCACCCTCATCTCGGGCAAGCTCCCGAACCAGCCTCAGAGCTTTACGGAAGATCGGTATCAGTTCCTCGATTCGCTGAGCTTCAGCACGGGAAACCACTTTTTCAAGGCGGGCGTGGACTACAGCCACGTGAACATCGACGCCTTCGTGCCGCAGGGCTTCGATGGCACGTTCATCTTCCTTACCGACGCTCCCTTCGATGCGGCCGATCCTTCGACCTATCCGTTCATCTGGCAGGGCGGCGGGGGAAATCCCAACATCAAGATCTCGAACAACATCGTCGCTCTCTTCCTGCAGGACGAGTGGAGAGTCTCGCCGTACCTGACGCTCAACGTCGGTCTGCGGTGGGACTACGAGGATCAGGCCTACGTCGAGCACGACTGGCAGAATTTCGGGCCCCGCATCCACTTCGCCTGGGATCCGACGAAGGACGGCAAGACCTCCGTCCGCGGAGGCTTCGGCATCTACTACGACCAGGTCTTCCTGAACGTGCCGCTGCTCGCCTCGCTCTACGAGCCCGGCCGGTTCACATCCCAATACATCCTTTTTCCGGGATATCCCGATCCGCTCGTTCCGCCCCCCGGGGGAGGGATCCCTCTCGATCCTGGCCGCCGCCGAACGTGTCGATCGTGGATCCCAACGCCACGACGCCCTACAAGAACGTCGGCAGCCTCGGCATCCAGCGCGAGCTCGCCACGAACATGGCCGCCAGCTTCGATCTCGTCTACGCCCGCGGCTACCACCTGCTCAATATCCGGGACGCCAATGCGGCGCACGTCGGCTGTGAGCCGGATCACGCGTGTCCGCGGCCGGACCCGACTGTGGGCGCCGCGCTGGAGCCCCAGACCGAAGGCAAGTCCGAGTACTTTGCCCTCCAGGTGGGGTTCCAGAGGCGGTTCTCCGATTGCCTCTCGGCCCAGCTCGCGTACAACCTGTCGAGCAACAAGACCGATACCGACGGCAGCCAGGCCTTTCCGAGCGACAACTACGACAAGAGCGCGGACTGGGGTCCGAGCCTGAACGACATCCGCAACACGCTGAACGCGGCCGTCAACTGGACCGGGCCGTGGGGAATCCTTCTCGGCGCCAGCGGCACCTTCCTCTCGGGGGCGCCGTACAACATCACTCTGGGGACGGACCCCAACGCAGACGGCAATGTGACGGAGCGGCCGCCCGGGGTGCGGGCACAACTCGGGTCGCGGCGCTTCGAACTGGACGGTCAACGCTCAGCTCGCGAAGGTGATCCCCATCGGCAGCACCCAGATCCAGGTTCTCGTCGAGGTGTTCAACATCTTCAACCACATCAATCCCGCCGGCTATGTCGGCGCCATAAATTCGCCGGAATTCGGGCAGCCCACCCGGACGGCCGACACCTTCGGCCTCGGGCCGCGCTCGGTTCAGGTCGGGCTCAGGTTCGATTTCTAGGGCGGCAACGGCGTGGCCGGTCGGACAGAATCTTCTCGTCTGAGGGAGGGGTAATGAAAAAGTGCCCGCGTCGTTTTTGGCCGGTGGGGCTCGCTCTCCTGTGCCAGCTCGGTATCGTCGCGGAGGCCTCCAGTTCGGTGCATGCCGGTTCGACGCCGCCTCCTTCCACGGGGACCGTGGCGTCGTCGGCTCCCGCCTCCCCGGAGCTGACCGCGCAGGACGTCGCGGCGTTCCTGGCCGGCATCGTGCCGGCGCAGCTCGATCGCGAGGACATCGCCGGAGCGGTCGTGATGGTCGTCAAGGACGGCGCCGTCCTCTACGGAAAGGGCTACGGCTTCGCCGACGTCGAGAAGCGAACGCCGGTCTCGACCGACACGCTCTTCCGGCCGGGCTCGGTGTCGAAGCTTTTCACCTGGACCGCCGTGATGCAGCTGGTCGAACAGGGCAAGATCGATCTGGACGCCGACGTCAATCAGTACATCGACTTCAAGATTCCCGACGCCTTCGGCAAGCCGATCACGCTGCGCGACGTCATGACCCACACGCCGGGGTTCGAGGAGACCGCGAAGGACCTCTTCGTGGCGGACGCCGCGCACCTGCAGCCCCTCGGCACGTACCTGGTCAAACACCTGCCGCAGCGGATCTTCGCTCCCGGGACGACGGGAGCCTATTCGAACTACGCGACGGCGCTGGCGGGCTACATCGTGGAGCGGGTTTCGGGAAAGCCCTTCGCCGACTACATCGAGCAGTTCGTCACGGGTCCCATCGGCATGGCGCACTCGACCTTCAAGCAGCCGCTGCCGGCGGCGCTCGAGCCCCTGATGTCGAAGGGGTACAAGCTCGGCTCGGGGAAACCGGAGCCCTTCGAGTTCGTCAATCCGGCGCCCGCGGGCTCGCTTTCGGCCTCGGGTGACGACATGGCGCGCTTCGCGATCGCCCACCTCCAGGACGGCCGGCTCGGCGACTCCCAGATCCTGAAGCCCGAGACTGCGCGCCTGATGCACGGGCGCCAGCGCGGCAAGTCGCCCGACATGAACGCGATGTGCCTCGGCTTCTACGAAGAGTCGCGCAACGGCCATCGGATCATCTCGCACGGCGGCGACACGCAGTGGTTCCACAGCGACTTCCATCTGGTTCCGGACGCCGGCGTCGGGTTCTTCGTCTCCTACAACAGCGCCGGCAAGGGCGAGGTCAGCGGCCGCACGGTCCTCTGGCACGCGTTTCTCGACCGCTACTTCCCGTACACGCCCCCGTCGGCGACGCGCGCGGCGAACGCGGCGGCGGAGGCGCAGGCCGTCGCCGGGCCGTACCTGATCAGCCGGCGCAGCGATTCGAACTTCCTTCGGCTCTTGAACCTGCTGGGCGAGACCGCCGTTTCGGCGGGGAAGGACGGCACGATCGAGGTCGACG
Organism: uncultured Acidobacteriota bacterium; assembly: GCA_963725095.1. Lineage (GTDB taxonomy): Bacteria > Acidobacteriota > Thermoanaerobaculia > UBA5066 > Gp7-AA6 > DATBFU01. Next base: position 186,684 of record CAVRXJ010000024.1, on the reverse strand, counting down.
TGTTCAAGGGCCCCAACGGGAAGCCGCTCAAGTTCGAGCCGATCGGCTCGGGGAAGTTCCGCGAGGTGAACGGCCAGGAAATGCTGGTGTTCCTGCCCGGCGAGCAGGGCCGGCGCGAGCTCGTCACGTCCTATCCGTTCTTCGCCTTCGTGCAGCCGCCGGCGTTGCTGAGCAAGACTGTCCTGCTGCCTCTCGCGATCGGATCGCTCGTGATCCTCGTTCTGGCGGTGATCCTCTGGCCGATCGGAGCGATGCTCCGGCGGCACTACAAGAGGCCGCTCGAGCTTCCGCCCGACGAGCGGCGGCTACGGCTGTGGACCCGGCTGGCCTGCCTCGTCGACGTGGCCGCGGTCGGGGCGTTCGGGGGAATTCTGGTCGTCGGGCTTCAGAACATCACGCTCTTGAGCGACCGGATGGATCCGTGGCTGCGCCTCATGCAGGTGCTCGCCCTTCTCGCCATCGTCGGCGGGGCAGTGGCCCTCTTCAACGCGCTGCGCGCCTGGGGGAGCCGCTCGCGCGGCGTCTGGAGCAAGCTCGGCGAAACGCTGATCGCGCTCGCCTGCGTCGGGTTCATCGCCCTCATCCTGATCGGCAGAGTCCTCCACGTGGGAGGGGTGTACTGATGAAGATCCGGCGGGCGGCGGCCGTCGCGCTCCTCGGCGTCGGATTCTCGGTCCCGGCGTTCCCGCTCCCGGAAACGGGGCCCTTCGACGTCGTGATCCGCGGGGGCACCGTCTACGACGGAACGGGAGGCGAGCCCCGCCGCGCCGACGTGGGCATCCGCGGGGACAAGGTCGAGGCGGTGGGCGACCTCTCGAAGGCTTCGGCGGCGCGCACGATCGACGCGACGGGGATGGCCGTTGCGCCCGGATTCATCAACATGCTGTCGTGGTCCACCGAGTCGCTCATGATCGACCCCCGCTCGCAGAGCGAGCTGCGGCAGGGGGTCACGACGCAGATCTTCGGCGAAGGCTTCTCGATGGGTCCGTGGAACGACCGCCTGAAGGCCTTCATGAAGTCGCAGCAGACCGACTACAAGTACGACATCCCCTGGACGACGCTGCGGGACTATCTCGAGGGCCTCCAGAAGAAGGGGATCTCCCAGAACGTCGCCTCCTACGTGGGCGCCACGACGATCCGCGCCTACGTCGTCGGGTTCGACAAGCGTCCTCCCACGGCGGCCGAGCTCGGGGAGATGCGGGAGCTCGTGCGCAAGGAGATGGAGACGGGCGCGCTCGGGATCGGCTCCTCCCTCATCTACGCGCCGGCCAACTACGCCTCGACGGAAGAGCTGATCGAGCTCTGCAAGGTCGCGGCGAAGTATCAGGGCAAGTACATCTCGCACATGCGCAGCGAAGCCGACACGCTCGTCGAGGCCGTCGACGAGCTGATCCGGATCAGCCGCGAGGCGGGCTTGCCGGCGGAGATCTACCACCTGAAGGCGGGCGGGGAAGCGAACTGGCCGAAGATGGACCAGGTCATCGCCCGCGTCGAAGAGGCGCGCCGGCAGGGCCTGAAGATCACCGCGGACATGTACACCTACACCGCGGGCGCGACGAGCCTCGACGCGTGCGTGCCGCCGTGGGCGCACGACGGCGGGCCGGACGCGATGTTGAAACGCCTGAACGATCCGGCGACCCGCGGAAAGATCGCCGACGAGATGCGCCAGCCCGGCAAGACGTGGGAGAACCTGTGCCTGCTGACGGGCTCGCCCGACCGGGTGCTGCTCGTCGGCTTCGGGCCCGAGGCGATGAAGCCCCTGACGGGCAAGACGCTCGGGCAGATCGCGAAGCAGCGCGGCAAGGACCCGGTCGACACGGCGATCGATCTGGTGGTCGAGTCGAAGACGCAGACGGGAGCCGTGTTCTTCATGATGTCGGAGGAGAACGTGAAGAAGGAGCTCGCGTTGCCGTGGGTCTCCTTCGGGTCGGACGCGGACTCGCAGGCGCCCGAAGGCGTTTTCTTGAAGTCCTCCGCGCACCCCCGCGCCTACGGGAACTTCGCGCGGGTCCTCGGCAAGTACGTGCGGGAAGAGAAAGTGATCTCGCTTGCCGAGGCGGTGCGAAAGCTGTCGGGCCTGCCGGCGACCAACCTCGGGCTCGACCGCCGCGGGTTCCTGAAGCCCGGCATGTTCGCCGACGTCGTCGTCTTCGATCCGGCGACGATCGGCGATCGCGCGACCTTCGAGAAGCCGCAGCAGTATTCCGTCGGCGTCCGGGACGTGTTCGTCAACGGGGCGCAGGTCCTGCGCGGCGGGGAGCCCACGGGCGCCACCCCCGGGCGCGCGCTCCGCGGCCCCGGAGCGATCCGCAAGGACTGAGCGATCGTCGGGGCGTCCCTACGACGCCGTCCCGTCCTCCTTGTAGAGCCAGGCGCCGACGACGGTGGCCACGACCGCCTCGACGAGCGTCCAGACGAGCATGACGCCGTTCAAGGGAAAGATGCCGAGGTTCGCAAACGCGATGCAGGACAGCAGCTGCGCGAGGACCCAGACGGCCACACCCGCCTTGACCGCCGTCATCGGCCCGGCGCCGTAGCGGGGACGGATGGCCGCGTAGAGCCACACCGCCGTGATCCCCATCACGAAGCTCCAGAGGATCCAGACGGGGATCACGGTCGCGCCCGTCGGCATGCTCTTGCCGAGGGCCTTCATCCCCTCCTCCATCTGGGCCTTGAGAACGACCTCGTTCAAGAGGTACTCGGAGACGTTGATGACGATGCCGGCCAGGATCCCGCCCAGAGTGACCCGCCCCCAGTTGATGGACTTCATGCGTCCTCCTTTTCCGAGGCAGAGGCTGCCGTCAGGCTGCTGTGAAAGGCTGCTGGGAAGAGCATAGGCCCGGATCGGTCCCGCGCTCAAGGGTCCGGGCCGCGCGCGGGTCACGGCTGCCGCAGCAGTCCCTCGGGGATCGGATCGTCGGGTCCTTCGGTGTCCCAGGCGATCGAGAGGATGGCCCAGCGGGTTCCCGACCGGACGACCTGAATGCTGTTGACGCCGCGGAGGAAGGGCTTCGCGTCTTCCGGCGCGAAACGGGCGTCGTACGCGGAGAGGACGGCGGTGACGCTTCCGTAGCCCCTGGTTTCCCGGCCGATCTCCCGCTCGATGAACCCCTCGGCCTTGCCCTGCTCCCGCCGGGCCGCGATCCCGTCGCGCACGGCCTTCTGGAACTCCTCGAAGGTGAGCGTCCGCCAACCGCGGATCGCCGGGGTGCCGCGGCGGCATCAGGACGGCGCCCGGAACGAAAAGCGGTTCGAGGCGCTTCCAGTTCGGCTCGGACCCGGCGCGGTGAGAGATCCCCTCGTAGAGGGCCCGGAGGAGCAGATCGAGCGAGGCGTTGTCCGGCGGGGGAGGCTCCGGGGTCGGCGTCGCGTAGGGAAACACGGGAGTCCGGTTCGCGGCCAGCGGTGGCCAGAAGAGCGTGGGCGACCTCGACAGCCGCTTCGACGGGCTCGGTGCCGCCGGGAGAGGGAGAGGACGTGCACGCCACGGAAATCCCGACGATCCCGACGGCGACAGCCGCCAGGAAGCCGTGCCTTCGAATGGAGCACCCCCGGCCGAGATTGTGGCAGATCCGGAGGCTTCCGTCCCTCGACGGGTTCGATCGCAGGGCGTTGGAATACACTCCGCCGCGATCGCGACCTGGCACGACCGTCGCGTCGGGCCGGCTCGAGGAGGAAGGATGGACGCGCCCGACACCAAGTCGCTGCCGGACAACGCCTACCGGCCGCTCGAGCCGGGAGAGGCCTACCAGCCCGTCGTTTCCGCCGGGCAGGCGCCGCCCGAGTCGACCGCTCCGCTCGGTCGGCTGGGGCCTCTTCCTCTGCGCGATCTTCACGGTCGCCTCGGCGTACTCGGGCCTGAAGGTCGGGCAGGTGATGGAGGCGGCGATCCCGATCTCGATCCTCGCGATCGGCCTGGCGCGCGTCTACCGGAGGAAGTCGAGCCTTCTCGAGAACGTCATCATCACGGCGATCGGCGGCGTCTCGGGCGCGGTCGTGGCGGGCGCGATCTTCACGCTGCCGGCGCTCTACATCCTGAAGCTCGACCCGCACCCCTGGCAGACGATCTTCATCTGCCTGTCGGGGGGCTGCCTGGGCGTCCTCTTCCTGATCCCGCTGCGCCGCTACTTCGTCCGCGACATGCACGGCCAGTTTCCCTATCCCGAGGCCACGGCCATCACCGAGGTGCTCGTCACGGGCGAAAAGGGCGGCTCGCAGGCGAAGCTCCTGCTCCAGGCCACCGGAGTCGCCGCCGTCTACGACTTCTTCGTCACGACGTTCCAGGTCTGGAAGGAGACGCTCGACTTCCAGTTCGTGCCGGTCGTCCAGGCGCTCGCCGAACGCGCGCGCATGGTGCTCTGCGCTTCGACGCCATCGCCTTCATCCTGGGGCTCGGCTACGTCATGGGGCTGCGCTCCTCCATGATCCTCTGCGCCGGCGGCGCGCTCTCGAACCTCGTCCTCGTGCCGCTGATCTGGTTCATCGGGCAGCACCTGCCCGACGCCGCCGTCTATCCCGGCGCGGTGCCGATCGCGAAGATGACGGCGACCGAGATCTTCCGCGGCTACGTGCGGTTCATGGGCGTCGGCGCGATCGCGACGGCCGGCATCTTCGGCATCGTCAAGTCGCTCGAAGATCGTCGTCGGGTCGTTCTCGATCGCCGCGAAGGCCTTCCGGCACGGCGAGGGCGAGGGGCTCGAGCGCACCGACCGCGACATGGCGATCGTGCGGATCCTGATCGGCGTCGTCGTTTCGTCGATCGCGGTCGCGGTCTTCCTCGGCAACCTCGGCGGCGACGACGATCGTGACGCTCGTGGGCCTCGCGCTGACCCTCGTCTTCTCCTTCTTCTTCACGTCGGTGGCCGCCAACGCCATCGCCACGACGGCCCGCAACCCCGTCTCCGGCATGACGATGCTGACGATCATCATCTCCTCGGTCGTCCTGCTCGAGTTCGGCGTCTCGGGCCGGACCGGGATGTTCTTCGTCATGGCGATCGCCGGGATGGTCTGCACCGCGCTCTCGGTGTCGGGGCAGTTCGTCACGGACCTGAAGACCGGCTACTGGCTGGGCTCGACGCCGGCGGCGCAGGAGCGCGTGAAGTTCTTCGGCGTCCTCGTGTCCTCGGTCGTCGTCGGCCTCGTCATCGTCGCGCTCGCCCAGACGTTCCAGTTCGGCGAGGCCGCGCCCGGCGACACGCGCGTCGTGCTCGCCTCGCCGCAGGCCTCGATCATGAAGGCGCTCGTCGAGGGCTTCATGAGCCGGCAGCCGGTGGCGTACCTGCTCTTCGGCGCGGGCGCGATGATCGCCGTCGTCATGGAGATGCTGCGCGTGCCGGCGCTCATCTTCGCGCTCGGCATGTACCTGCCGCTCGAGCTGAACACGCCGGCCCTGGTCGGCGGCGTCGATCGCGCACTTCGTCGGCAAGCGCTCGGAGCGGGCCGGCGGCGAGGCGGGCCGGACGATGCGCGAGAGGGCGGTGATCATCGCCTCGGGCCTGATGGCCGGCGGCGCGCTGGGCGGCGTCTTCGGCGCGGCGCTGCGCCTCTTCGCCTGGTACCGGGAGGATCTGGTGAAGCTGCCGTTCTACGACAACGACGTCGTGTCGCAGTTGGTCAGTTCGGCGGCCTTCCTCGCCCTGTGCGGCTACCTCTGGTTCGGCGCGATGAAAAAGGTCAAGGAGGCATGATGGACCGGCTCTCGGAGCTGACGGCGACGGCCATCCTCGGCATCGACACCCTGTGGGGCGGCGACGTGATGAACCCGTCGGGCACGGGCCGCTTCATCGCGGACTCGTGGTTCTCCGACGAGCCGCTGCCCGCCGCCTACACGCATCCCGAGGCGGCGAAGGTGCGGGCGTCGGGAGGCGTCGGCGCGAAGGAACCGGATCGCGCCGCGATCGACGCCTACCTCGCGGCCGTCGACGTCAAGGGCGCGATCGACGGGATGACGGCGGAGGGCAGGAAGCTCGGCGGCCTGCGCGGCGACTACTTCGACGGGCTCGGGCTCTGCTTCACGGCGATGTGGGATCTGGTCCAGGAGATTCTCGGCAAGGGCGAGCCGGTTCCCTACGAGCGCTGCGTCATCGGCTCGACGGGCAAGCCGCCCGAGCCGTCGCAGCCCGAGGGCAAGCGCCGGCGCGTGGCGGAGCTGCTCGCGCGGGCGGGATACCCGTCGAAGACGGGCCCCGAGCTCCTGGCGGCGGTCGACGCGTGGCGGCGCGAGCGGCTGGTGCCCCGAAGTCGATCCCGGCGCTCGCCGACGCCTTCATCGCGCAGTTCGACGCCGGGACGTCGAAGTATCCTGTCGCCGCACCTGCCGGCGGATCTGCGCGCCGTGCCGCGCGCCAACATGAAGTTCCTGCCGATCAAGGACGCGTGGTTCTCGGGCTCGATGAACTATCTGGGCCACGCGCGCAAGCCCGACGGCTCGCCCGAGTACGAGGCGACCTACGAGATCAACGCGTCGCTCCAGATCTCCGTGCCGGAGTTCATGCAGCTCGTCTCGCACGAGGTGGTTCCCGGCCACGTCACGACCTTGGCCTTGATCCAGGGCCTGTACGTGCGCGGACGCATGGGCTTCGAGGGGACCGTGCTGACCATGAACACGCGCGCGGCGACGCTCTTCGAGGGGATCGCCAACAACGCCATCCTGATCGCGTACGGCGTCACGGAGGTCGAGGAGCTCCCCGACGAGGACCTCCAGATCGGCGTCCTCCTCGCGCTGCTGCAGGACGACGCGAAGAACCAGTCCTCCTACCTGACCTGGAAGGACGGCGTCCCGCAGAAGGACGTCGCCGCCACACTGCGCCGCGACTTTCTCGTCTCCGAAGAGCGCGCCGACAAGCTCTCCGGCGCCTGGGGCCGCCACCCGCTGCTCGGCCGCATGTACCTGCCCGCCTACCGCGCCGGGACGGAAGTCGTCGCGGAGCTGCGGCGCAAGCACCCGCCCGAGAAGGTCCTTCCGGCACTGTTCGGTTGCTCGGGCCTGGTCGACGTCGTGACCGTGAACCAGGCACTCGGGGAGGCGTAGCCGAGGCCGCCGGCAGGAGAGGTGTTCGCGGCGGCCCTCTTGAGGCAGACTACGCGCCGTGGCGGGGTTTTCGCTCGACGCCAAGGAGCTGGGGGAGCCGTCGGGCATTCACTGGCTGCGGCCGGTGCGCGGCCGGTACCTGGGTCTGCTTTCGCTGGGCGCCCTCGGCGTCGTCTACGGGGATCTCGGCACGAGCCCTCTCTACGCGCTGCGCGAGTGCTTCCACGGCGCTCACGCGGTCCCCGCCACGCCCGCCAACATCCTGGGCGTCCTCTCGCTTGTGTTCTGGTCGCTGACGTTCGTCATCTCCGTCAAGTACCTGGGCTTCGTGATGCGCGCGGGAAACCGTGGTGAAGGCGGCATCCTCGCGCTGATGTCGCTCTTGACCCCTCCGGAGGGGGATCGCCGGGGAGGGCGCTGGGCGTTGGTCCTGCTGGGCCTCTTCGGAGCGGCCCTGCTCTATGGCGACGGGATGATCACGCCGGCAATCTCGGTGCTGTCGGCCGTCGAGGGGCTGGCCGTGGCGACACCGGTCTTCGCGCACGTCGTCGAGCCCGTGACCGTTTTGATCCTGGTCGCGCTGTTTCTGTTCCAGCGGAAGGGGACGGGTGGCGTCGGCGCCGTCTTCGGCCCGATCATGACGCTCTGGTTCCTCACGATCGCGGCGCTCGGCGCCTGGAGGCTCGTGCAGGAACCGGCGATCCTCGCCGCCGTGGACCCCCGCCACGCCGTGTCCTTCTTCGTCGAGAACCAGGGGCGCGGATTCCTCGTCCTCGGCGCCGTCTTCCTCGTCATGACCGGCGGCGAAGTCCTCTACGCCGACATGGGGCACTTCGGCACCCGCCCGATCCGGCTCGTCTGGTTCACGTTCGTGCTGCCGGCGCTGCTGCTGAACTACTTCGGCCAGGGTGCTCTGCTGCTTCGCGACCCGTCCGCAGCCGTGAACCCCTTCTATCGCCTCGGCCCTTCCTGGACGCTCTACCCGATGGTCGCGATCGCGACGGCTGCCACCGTGATCGCCTCGCAGGCGGTCATCTCCGGCGCCTTTTCGCTGACGCGCCAGGCCGTTCAGCTCGGCTACAGCCCGCGCCTGAAGATCGAGCACACCTCGGCGCGCGAGATCGGCCAGATCTACGTCCCGACGGTCAACTGGATCCTGATGCTCGCCTCGATCTGGCTCGTCCTCGGCTTCGGGACCTCGAGCAAGCTCGCGGCGGCCTACGGGCTCGCCGTCACGACGACGATGACCATCACGACGATCCTGCTGGTCGTCGTGGCGCGGGAGCTCTGGAAATGGAGCCGGTGGAAGGCCGCGCTCCTCTCCTTCTTTCTCATCGCCGACCTCGCTTTTCTCGGGGCGAACGCCCTGAAGATCGTGCACGGAGGCTGGTTCCCTCTCCTCGTCGGCCTCGGCGTCCTGACCCTGATGACAACCTGGAGGCGGGGTCGGGAGATCCTGAACCGCCGGATTGCGGAGGACATCCTCCCGATCGAGCTCTTCCAGCCCGACACGAGCCAGCATCCTCCGGTCCGCGTGCCCGGCACGGCCGTGTTCCTCTCCCGCAGCGCCGAAGGGGTCCCGCCTGCGCTCCTCCACAACCTGAAGCACAACCAGGTCCTGCACGAACGGGTCGTCTTCCTGACGGTTCTGACCGAAGGCATTCCGCACGTTCCGCAGAAGGATCGGGCGGAGATCTCGGCGCTCGGGTCCGGAATGTACCGGGTCGTTCTCCACTACGGGTTCATGCAGGACCCGGCGATCCCGGACGCGCTCGCGCGCGTGAAGGCGCCGGGACTCGCGATCGACGAGGCGCGGACGACCTATTTTCTCGGCCACGAAACGATCTTCGCGTCGCCGCGTCCCGGCATGGCGATGTGGCGCGAAAGCCTTTTCGCTTTCATGTCCCGCAACGCGCGCAGCGCAACGCTCTTCTTCGGGCTCCCCCCGGGCCGCGTCGTGGAGCTCGGGTCGCAGATCGAGATCTGAGGACGCCGGCGGGTCTCGAGACTCAGCGCGTCTCGATCTCGTAGACGTCGATTCCCGTGCCGACCTTGGCGAAGATGTCGATCGGGCTCTTGCGGAATGACCGCCAGATCGACGGGCGGCGGCTCTTGCCGAAGATCGCGAGGGTCACGCCGTTCTCCCGGGCGAAACGCTCGAGCTCGGCGGCCACGTCCTCGCCCGACAGCCAGACGACCTTGGCGCCGAGCTCCATCGCGAGCGTGACGTTCTCCGAGAGCAGGCGGTGCTCGCGCGCGCCCATCTTGCCCGGGCTGTCCCGATGTGTGCGGACGTAGACGGCGAACCAGTTGGTGTTCAGGCGTCCGGCGATCGCCGAGGCGCGCCGCAGCAGGAGGCGCGTCGTTTCCGGGTTGGAGGAGATGGCCACCATGGCCTTGGCGCCGACGGGCTCGGCGGCGGCCGATCGGTCCGGGCCGCGGCGCTCGGCCTCGAGCCGGTCGGCGATCTGGCGCATGGCGAGCTCCCGCAGCGACGCGAGGTTCTCCTCGGTGAAGAAGTTCTGGAGCGCCGTCGGGATGCGGTCGGCAGGATAGATCTTTCCGGCCCGGAGGCGGTCGATCAGCTCGGCGGAGGGCAGGTCCACGTTGACCACCGCGTCGGCCTGGCGCAGGAGCCGGTCCGGCACCCGTTCCCGGACTTCGACTCCCGTGACGCGCGAGACGATCTCCTGGACCGACTCGAAGTGCTGGATGTTGACGGTCGTCATGACCGCGATCCCGGCCTCGAGGAGGTCCTCGACGTCCTGGTACCGCTTCTCGTTCTCGACGCCGGGCACGTTGGTGTGGGCGAGCTCGTCCACGAGAACGACCTCGGGCTTGCGGGCGAGGATGGCCGGCAGGTCCATCTCCTCGAGCTCGCGTCCCTTGTAGGAGACGTGCCGCCGGGGGATGGTCTCGAGGTCCCCGATCTTGGCCGAGGGTCTCGGCGCGGCCATGGGTCTCGATGACGCCGGCGACGACATCCACGCCCTGCTTCTTCAGGACGTGGGCGTCCTCGAGCATCTGGTAGGTCTTCCCGACGCCCGCGGCGTGGCCGATGTAGATCTTGAGCTTGCCGCGGCGGGACTTCTCGAGAAGCCGCAGGAAGACGTCCGGAGACGTGCGCCGGGACCCTTCCTGCGGCATCGTCGAATTCTAATGCCCGGATGCGAACGACCTGTCGAGATCGAGGTTCGTCAGCAGGACGTTGACGCGCGGCTCTCCGAGCAGGCCCAGGGTCCGGGGCTCGATGTGTCGGCGGATCACCGCGGCCACTTCCGACTCGGGCACGCCTCGGGCCTTCGCGATGCGCGCCGCCTGCCAGAGCGCCGCGTCGGGAGACAGATGCGGATCGAATCCCGAGGCCGACGTGGTCACGAGGTCCGCGGGGACGGGTCCCTGCTCGCCGGGGCGGTCCTCGCGCGCCGCGGCCACGGCTTCCGCGATCGCCTTGGCCAGATCCGCGTTGGTCGGACCCTTGTTCGTTCCTGCCGAAGCGGTCGCGTCGTAGCCGTCCTTGCCGGCCGCCGACGGCCGGGGATGGAGGTACTGCGGGGACTTGAAGTTCTGGCCGATGAGCTCCGAGCCGACGACCCGGCCGCCGGCGGTGACGAACGAGCCGTTGGCCTTCTCCTTCCAGAAGAGGCGCGACACCGCCGTGACGGCCGCGGGGTACGCGCCGCCGAGCAGCACGGTCAGAACGAGGACGTAGACGGTCGAACGAAGAGCGAGCTTCATGGCGCTTTCCTCATGCCAGATGCAATGCGAGAACGATCCAGTCGATCAGCTTGATGCCGAGAAACGGCACGATGACGCCGCCGACGCCGTAGATCCAGAGGTTGCGGGAGAGGATCCGGGCGGCCCCGAGGGGACGGTACTTGACTCCCCGCAGCGCCAGCGGAATGAGCGCGATGATGATCAGGGCGTTGAAGATGACGGCCGAGAGAATCGCCGACTTGGGATTTCCCAGGCGCATGATGTTCAGGGCGTTCAAGGCCGGGTAGGTCGCCGCGAACATCGCGGGCAGGATCGCGAAGTACTTCGCGACGTCGTTGGCGATCGAGAAGGTCGTCAGCGATCCCCGCGTCATCAGGAGCTGCTTTCCGATCTCGACGACCTCGATCAACTTGGTGGGATTCGAATCGAGGTCCACCATGTTTCCGGCCTCGCGGGCGGCCTGCGTGCCCGTGTTCATGGCGACGCCGACGTCCGCCTGAGCGAGCGCCGGAGCGTCGTTGGTGCCGTCGCCCGTCATGGCGACGAGGTTGCCGCCCTCCTGCTCCTTGCGGATGAGGGCGAGCTTCTGCTCGGGTGTCGCCTGGGCGAGGAAATCGTCGACGCCGGCCTCGCGGGCGATGGCGGCGGCCGTGAGCGGATTGTCTCCGGTGATCATGATGGTGCGGATGCCCATGGCCCGCAGCCGGTCGAAGCGGTCCCGCATCCCGGCCTTCACGATGTCCCGCAGCGCGACGACGCCGAGCACGCGGGAGCCGTCGGCGACGAGAAGCGGTGTCGCTCCCTCGGCGGAGATCGAGTTCAACAGGTCCGAGACCGCCGGTTCGATCACGCCGCCCTGGCCGCGGACCCACTCGGCGACGGAATCCCCGGCTCCCTTCCGGATGCGGCGGCCGTTGAAGTCGACGCCCGACATGCGGGTCTGCGCCGAGAAGGGAATGAACTTCATGCCCTCCATGCGCCGCGCCCGCAAGCCGAACTTCTCCTTGGCGAGGACCACGATCGAGCGACCCTCCGGCGTTTCGTCGGAGAGCGAGGAGAGCTGCGCCCCCTCGGCGAGGTCGCCCGGCAGCACGTGGGGGGCCGGATGGAACTCGGTGGCCTGCCGATTGCCGAGCGTGATCGTGCCCGTCTTGTCCAGCAGGAGAACGTTGACGTCGCCGGCGGCCTCCACCGCCCTTCCCGACATCGCGAGGACGTTGTGCTGGAGCACGCGGTCCATGCCGGCGATGCCGATGGCCGAGAGCAGTCCGCCGATCGTCGTCGGGATGAGACAGACGAGAAGCGCGATCAGGACCGGCGTCGTCGCGACGCCCTGCGCGTAGAGCGCGAAAGGCCGCAGCGTCACGGTCGCGATCAGGAAGACGATCGTGAGACCCGCGAGCAGGATCGAAAGAGCGATCTCGTTGGGCGTCTTCTGGCGCGAGGCCCCCTCGACGAGAGCGATCATCCGGTCGAGGAAGGTCTCGCCTGGATTGGACGTGATCTCGACGACGATGCGGTCCGAGAGCACGCGCGTGCCGCCCGTGACCGCGGATCGATCGCCTCCGGACTCGCGGATGACCGGGGCGGACTCGCCCGTGATCGCCGACTCGTCGACGGAAGCGATACCCTCGACGACGGTTCCGTCGCCGGGAATGGCCTCTCCGGCCTCGACGACGACCCGGTCTCCCTTGCGCAGGCTCGTCGCCGGGACGGACTCTTCTCCCTTGCGGGTGACCCGGCGCGCCATGGTTTCCGTGCGCCCCCGGCGCAGGGCCGCCGCCTGCGCCTTGCCGCGCCCCTCGGCCATCGCCTCGGCGAAGTTCGCGAAGAGCAGCGTGAACCAGAGCCAGAGGGCGATCTGGAGGTTGAAGAGCACGTCCTTGCCCCGGGCGACGTCGCGCACGAGCAGAACGCTCACGATCACGGCGCCCACCAGAACGACGAACATGACGGGATTCTTCGCCTGGAGCCTCGGATCGAGCTTCCGGAAAGAGTCGCCGATCGCGGTGCGAAGGATCGCGCGGTCGAAGAGTGCGGTGCGTCGAGGGTGAGCCACGGCAGTTCCTCCCTAGAAGAGGGTCCCGGCCTTCATCAGCAGTTGCTCCACGATGGGCCCCAGCGAGAAGGCAGGAAAGAAGGTCAGCGCCCCGACGATCAGGATGACGCTGACGAGCAGGATCGAAAAGAGCGGCCCCGTCACCGGGAAGGTTCCCGCGGACTCGGGAACCTTCTTCTTGGCCGCGAGCGAGCCGGCGATGCCGAGGATCGGGATCAGCATGAAGAAGCGGCCGAAGAACATGTCGAACCCGAGCGTCGTGTTGTAGAAGAGCGTGTTGGCGTTCAATCCCGCAAACGCCGAGCCGTTGTTGCCGGCCCCCGACACGAAGGCGTAGAGGATCTCCGAGAAGCCGTGAGGGCCCTTGTTGTTCAGCGACGAGAGCCCGGCCGGGAGCACCGACGCCGCGGCCGTGAAGCCCAGGATGCAGAGCGTGAGGATCAAGACCGACAGCATCGCGAGCTTGACCTCGTGGGCCTCGATCTTCTTGCCGAGGTACTCGGGTGTGCGGCCGACCATGAGGCCCGCGATGAAGACCGAGAGCACGATGAAGAGGAACATGCCGTAGAGACCGGCGCCGACGCCGCCGACGATGATCTCTCCCGACGCGATGTTGGCGAGCGGGACGAGGCCGCCGATCGGGGTGAACGAGTCGTGCCAGGAGTTGACGGCGCCGCAGGAGGCGTCCGTCGTGATGGTGGCGAAGAGGGCGGAGTCGCCGATTCCGAACCGGACTTCCTTGCCTTCCATGTTGCCGCCGGTGCCGCCGGCGGTCGGGAGGGCCGCGACCCCGAGTTTCTGGTGGATCGGATTCCCCTTCTGCTCGGCGATCTCGGCCACGAACGCGCCGACTAAGAACATCAGGGCCATCGCCCCGAAGACCGCCCACCCGTGTTTCACGGATCCGGTCATCCTGCCGAGGGTGTTCGTCAGGCCCGCGCCGACCGCGAAGATCAGGACCATCTCGAGGAAGTTCGTTCCCGGCGTCGGGTTCTCGTAGGGATGCGCGGAGTTCGCATTGAAGAACCCGCCGCCGTTGGTCCCGAGCTCCTTGATCGCTTCCTGGGAGGCGACCGGGCCCTGCGCGATCTTCTGCTCGGCGCCCTCGACGGTCTTGACCGCGACGTCCGCCTGGAAGTTCTGCACGACCCCGCGCGAGACGAGGAAGAGCGCGCCGACGAACGAGATCGGCAGGAGAACCCAGAGGATGGCCCGCGTGCAGTCGTACCAGAAGTTGCCGATGCCCTTCGCCTTCTCGCGCGCGACTCCCCGGATCACGGCCACGGCGATCGCGATTCCGGTCGCGGCCGAGAGGAAGTTGTGGAGAGCGAGGCCGGCCATCTGGGTGAAGTGCGACATCGTGCTCTCGCCGGAGTAGCCCTGCCAGTTCGTGTTCGTGGTGAAGGAGACCGCCGTGTTCCACGACGAGTCCGGCGACACGGCGCCGAAGCCGTTCGGGTTGAACGGCAGGAACTTCTGGAGCCGCTGCATCCCGTAGAGGATGACGAGGGAGGCCGCGTTGACGATCAGCATCGTCACGGTCCAGTCGATCCAGCCCTGGTCCTTCGACGCGTCGACGCCGCAGATCCGGTAGATCCCGCGCTCGACAGGCCTGAGAACCGGGTCGAGGAAGGTGCGCTCGCCGGAGAACACGCGCTTCATGTACCCGCCGAGAAGCGGCGTGAGGGCGACGATGATCGCCAGATAGACGAGGATCTCGAGAAAGTTGATGCTGGTCATCGCGTCAGACCTTTTCCGCCCGGACCATGGCCCACAGCAGGTACCAGAGCAGGGCGATGCTCACGAGGAGACCGAGAATGTCTTCCCATCCCATGGTGACCTCCTCAGATCCGGTCGCAGCGTCGCGTGTAGACGACGGAGATCCAGAACAGGAAGACCGTGATCGCGAGAAAAACGAGATCCCACATCGGCGTCCTCCTCAGAAAGTGAAACCGAGCTCGAACAGGGCGGCGTTGCCCTTCGAGTCGCCGTTCTTGATCGAGTAGCCGGCGTAGATCGTCCAGCTTCCCAGGGGCACGGAGACGCCGGGAGTGAAATACCCGAGGGCGTTCTCGCCGCTGAACCAGTCGGCGATGAGATTCAGGTGATCGTTGATCTTCTGCTCGAAGACCGACAACCGCCCCGGCCTGCGGGTCCGTCGCGGCGTATCCCGACGTGGCCCAGTAGCCGCCGGCCGTGAGGCGCGTGGTCGAGGTCAGCTTGTACGAGGCCTCCCCGTACCAGAGGGCCGCGGCGTTGCCGTCCTCGGATCCGCGCAGATAGAAGAGCCCGAATCCGCCGGTCGTGAACGCGAGCTTGTCGTTGTGCCAGGGCTGCCACTTGACGTTGACCGTGACGAAGGGAACCGAGCGGCCGGTCGAAGCGAAGCCGCCGAAGTTGGCGCCGGCCTCGATGTTCGACCCGAAGCCGTACACGCCCCTCATCGTGAAGAACCCGAAGCTCGGGTCCTGGGGGCGCCAGAGCGCGTCCGCCTCCAGATACGTCTTGCCTTTGTCCAGCACGTCGGCGCTCGGGACGTTGAAGATGGTCTGCTGGGCGAGTGCCGGCGCGGCAAGCGCGGCCGCGAAGGCTCCCGCCGCGACCAGTTTCGCGGTGCGGACGTGCCGTCGCGTCGCGCGGGCGTCGATGCTCGAACACAATCTCATCGTCCCGCCAGAGGTCATCGGCCCGCCACAGGATGATGGCGCGCCTCCCGCAGGCAACATATCCCACGAAGCCCGCCACGACCCACGCGGCCGTCGCACCCGGGATGACCGATGCCAGAAGACAACCCCCGAGAAGCGCGGCAAACGCGAGGCCGGCGAAGAGCGCTCCTTTTCGATCGTTTTTCATGATGGGTGCAGCATGCCGGGCGGCGAAAAAAGAAGTCCGGAAGGCTGCCGAAAGAAATTCGAAAGAAGGCATTGGAGAGGGCCCTTGCGGCTAGGCGTGCGCCGTTGGCCGCACCGAGCGGGGCGAGAACTCGTCCGCGGAGCGACGCGGGTGAGCGGCGAGGGGAGGGATCGGCGCGACCCTCTCGGGCCTCGACCGGTGGGCGGGAGATACCGGCGCGGGAGAAGCCTTCCGACTCTCCATCGAGAAGAGAGGGCGGTCGCCCGCCTCCCGTTGAGAATGTAGCCGGCGACCCCGGCGAACATGAAGAAGACTCCCAACCCCGGGTCCCGGCTCGCGAAGCCGGCCAGGAGGCCTGCGCCGAGCGAGAGCATCGCGAGCACGTAACAGAATCGGGCCAGGCGGCGGCGTCTGAGGCTGTAGGGGGTCATGGTCTCTCCTCCGAGTACGGTCAGAGGATCCCGCGGGTGGAAGAAAGGAGTCCGGAAGTCTGCCGAAAGAATCTCGAAAGACCCGGAGAGGCACGGAAAGGTCAGTCGGGCGAAAAACGGTAGCCGACCCAGGGCTCCGTGCGAATGAAGCGCGGCCGGTCCGGGTCCGCCTCGAGCTTGCGCCGCAGGCTCCCCATGTGGACGCGCAGCGTGTCGTTGGTGACACCGGCGGTCGTTCCCCAGACGGCCGCGAGCAGCTGCCTGTGGGTCCACACGGCGCCGGGCTTGGACAGGAGAGCCGTCAGGAGGGAGAACTCGATCGGGGTCAGATGGATGGGCCGCTTCCCCCTGCGCACGAGGCGGGCGTCGCGGTCCACTTCGACATCGCCGAAGCGCGCGACGGGCGGCGCCTCCCCGCGCCCGTGGCGGCGCAGCAGGGCGCCCGCGCGCGCCACGAGCTCGGCGACGCCGAAGGGTTTGGTCACGTAGTCGTCGGCGCCCGCGTCGAGCAGCCGCACCTTGTCCCGCTCCTCGCCGCGGACCGTGAGCACGAGGATCGGAGTCGTCGAGCTCTTCCGCACCCGCCGGACCAGATCGAACCCATCCACGACCGGCATGTTCCAGTCGGCCACGATGAGATCGAAGGCGCCGCTCTCGAACCGGGCGAGCGCCTCCTCGCCGTCCACCGCCGTCTCGACCTCGTGGCCCGCGCGCTCGAGCGCATCGCGGACGACCTTGCGGATCCCGGCGTCGTCGTCGGCGACGAGAACGCGGCTCACCGCGCCGCCTTCGGAAGGTCGATTTCAAAGAGCGTGCCTCCGCCCGGCGGTTCCCCGAGTCGGAGCTTTCCGCCGTTCATCTCGACGAGGCTGCGCGCGATCGAGAGGCCGAGTCCGGTGCCGGGAACCGAAGACGAGGAGGGAAGTCGCACGAACCGCTCGAACACGCGCTCCCGTTCGGCGGCGGGCACACCGGGCCCGTGGTCGGAGACCCGCAGGAGGACCGAGTCGTCCTCGGCTCTCACCGTGATCTGGATCGTGGATCCCGGCGGCGAGTAGCCCGGCGGCGTTCTCGAGGCCGTGGCCCGAGCGGCCTCGGTGAGCTGCCCCGGATCGACCTCGACCGCGGCGCCGTCGGGCGGGACGTCGATCGAGAGGGAGTGGCGCGCGAGGGCGTCCCCGAACCGGGAGACGGCTGCCTCGACGATCTCGCTCGCTTCCACGATCTCCCGCCGCGGGCGCGCGACGCCCGAATCGAGCCGCACGACCTCCATCAGCTCGTCGATGCGGCGGGTCAGCGCCTTCATCTGGCCGAGCGCGAGATCCGCCTTCTCGGAGGCGCCGGCCTCGGCGATCCAGTTCTCCACCGCCGCGCGCGCCGCCGCGACCGGCGTCTTCAGATCGTGGGCGAGCGCCGCGAGCAGCGTCGACTTCATCTGCTCGCTCGCCTTGGTCTCCTCGGCCGCCCGGGCGAGGCGCAGGAACCGCTCCCGCTCGAGGGCGAGACCGAGAAGCACCGCGCAGCCTTCCGCCATTTGCTCGCTCGACTTCAGGCCGCGCGCGACGAGAACCCCGGCCCGCTGCACCCCGAGGGGGACCGGCAGATAGATGTCCGTGCCGCCGAGCTCCGAAGGGAACGCCGCGGAGTTCCCCTGCCGGTAGGCGAGCTCGACCAGGTCCTGGCGTGCGACGCTGCCGGGTGTCGCGACGGCCTGGGCGATCTGTCCGCTCTCGGAGGCCAGCCACAGCGAGACCTGCTCGGCACTGAAGGGCGTTGCGCACGCGGTCCGCGACGACGCCGAGCAGCGTCTCGCGGTTGGTGTCCGCGAGAAAGGCCTCCGAAAGCCGCGTGAGAGTCGCCAGATCCCGCCGCTCGGCCTCGACCAGTGCCGAGGCGCTGGCGCGAGAGGGACGACAGGCGACCGATCAGAAGTCCCGAGGCGAGGAAGACGAAGAGGGCCGCGACGTTGCGGGGATCCTCGATCGTGAAGGTGTGGATGGGCGGCAGGAAGAAGAAGTTGAACCCGGCCGTCGCGAGCGCGGCCGCGAGGACTCCGGGGCCGCTCTGCCAGATCCACGCCGAGAGAAAGACGGCCAGCAGCAGGAGCAGGGCGACGGTCGAGTCGGTCAGCCCGGGGAAGAGCTTCAGCAGTGCGATCGTCAGCGCGACCAGCAGCGCGGCCGCGGGATAACCGACCCCGGCGCGGCGAAGGGCCGTCACAGGCGGGTCATTCTATGGTTGCGCAGGGACGAGCGGCGGAACCTTTCCGGCGCGGTCCCGTATTGCTGTCTTGGCCGCCGAGAATCGAACGAGGGAGGCTCCATGCGCCGGTTTGTCCTGGGAATGGTCGGAATGAGCATCGCCGTCGCCGCGCGGCGGCTCCGGGGCGACGCCGGCGGATCTGGAGGCGCGGCGAAAGGCGTTCAACGACCTGGTGGCCGAGCAATGGGAATACCAGATGTCCACCAGCCCCGAGTTCGCTTCGATCCTCGGCGACAAGCGGTGGAACGACAAGGTGTCGGACTTCTCCCAGAAGGCGATCGACGCGGACCTGGCGAAGAGCAAGGACTTCCTCGTGCCGCTTCGAGGCGATCGACGCGACGGGCTTTCCCGAGCAGGAGGCCCTGACCCGCACCCTCATGATCCGCAACTTCAAGGAGCAGCTCGACAACGCGCGGTTCCGCAACTGGGAGATGCCGATCAGCCAGATCAACGGCATCCACCTCCTGGTCCCGCAGCTCGTCTCGCTGCTCTCCTTCGACACGGTCAAGGACTACGACGACTACATCGCGCGGCTGAAGCAGTACCCCGCGGTCTTCGACCAGACGATGGTCCAGATGCAGAAGGGACTGGCGGAAGGCCTGATGCCGCCGCGCTTCCTGCTCGAGAAGGTCTCGACACAGTGCGAAAAGATCGCGGAAACCAAGCCCGAGGACTCGCCGTTCGCGATCCCGCTCCAGAAAATGCCGAAGACGTTCTCCGAGGCGGATCGGGAGCGCATCCGCACCGCGCTGCTCGCGGCGATCAAGGACTCGGTCGTGCCCGCCTACGTGAAGCTCGGGGCGTACGTGAAGGCGGAGTACGCGCCCAAAGGACGCACGGAGCCCGGCGTGTGGTCGCTGCCCGACGGCGCCGCCCGCTATGCCGCGCTCGTGAAGAGCCAGACCACGACCGACCTCACGCCGGAGCAGATCCATCAGATCGGCTTGCAGCAGGTCGCGGAGATCGAAGCGCAGATGCTCGTCATCGCGAAGAAGCTCGGATTCTCGGACCTGAAGAGCTTCAACGCCGCGATCGCCAAGGACCCGAAGCTTCGCGCGAAGTCCCGCGAGGAGATCCTGGACCTCTACCGCCAGTACATCGCACAGATGAAGCCGCAGCTGCCGAAGCTCTTCGGCCGGCTGCCCAAGGGCGACTGCATCGTGATGCCGGTCGAGGAGTTTCGGGAGAAGGAAGCTTCCGGGGCGCAATACGATCAGGGAACGCCCGACGGGAAGCGGCCCGGCCATGTCATGGTGAACACGAGCAATCCGGCCGAGCGCAAGACGATCTCGATGGAGTCGACGGCCTACCACGAAGGCCTTCCGGGCCATCACCTGCAGATCGCGATCGCGCAGGAACTCGAGGGCCTGCCGCCCGCGCGTCAGCAGGCGGGCTACGCGGCCTTTCAGGAAGGCTGGGCGCTCTACTCGGAGCGCCTGGGAAAAGAGGTCGGCTTCTATCAGAATCCTTACAACGACTACGGACGGCTCCAGGACGAGATGCTTCGCGCGATCCGGCTCGTGGTCGACACGGGTTTCCACTACAAGAAGTGGACCCGCCAGCAGGTCATCGACTACTTCCACGACCACTCGGCCATCGACGAGGTCGAGGTCCAGAGCGAGACCGACCGCTACATTTCCGATCCCGGCCAGGCCCTGGCCTACAAGATCGGACAGCTGAAGATCCTCGAGCTTCGGGACCGCGCGAAGAAGCAGCTCGGTCCGCGGTTCGACATCCGAAAGTTCCACGACACGGTGCTCGACGCCGGGGCCCTCCCGCTCGACGTCCTGTCGGATCGCGTGGACGTCTGGATCGTCGCGGAAGGCGGAAAGACGGCCCGGCCGGGAACTGACCCATCCCCGGTGACGGCGCCGAGACTCAACCGATCGGGCGCGCGTCCTTCAGGGCGCGGTCGAGGCCGCGGTCGTCCCAGGAGACCGGATCTTCCCGAGGCTCGAGATGCGTGAAGACGGTCGTCTGCGGCAAGGCGCCGCGCACGGCTGCCTCCACCCGCTCGCACAGGTCGTGCCCGCGCTGGACCGTCCAGTCCCGTGGCACGAGCACGTGCATCGAGACGAACCGACGAGGGCCGGCGGCGCGCGTGCGGATCGCGTGAAACAGAATCCCATCCTTCTGAAAGGCGGCGAGCGCATCGGCGATCTGCCTTCGGTCCCCGTCGGGCAGCGCCGTATCGAGCAGCCCGAGCCCCGTTTCCCGCACCAGCCGCCAGCCCGTCCACACGATGTTGACCGCCACGGCGAAGGCGATGAGCGGATCCAGCCGCAGCCAGCCGGTCCACGCGACGAGCGCGACGCCGGCGATCACGCCCACGGAAGTCCAGACGTCCGTCAGGAGATGGTGGGCGTCGGCACGCAGCGTGATCGAGCGCAAGCGGTTGCCCGCGCGCAGCAGGAGGACCGCGACGGTCCCGTTGAGGGCCGACGCCGCGACCGAGACGGCGACACCGAGCCAGGCGTCGGTGATGGGCCGCGGATTCCGCCAGCGCTCCAGGGCCGCGGCGGCGATCCCGAAGGCCGCGGCCAGGATCAGGAACCCTTCGGCGCCGCTGGCGAAGTACTCGGCCTTCGTGTATCCGAAGGCGTGGGCCTCGTCGGCGGGCCGGGCGGCGAGGGTCAGGGCCCACAGCGCGATGACCGCCGCGACGAGGTTGACGACCGACTCGGCCGCGTCCGAGAGAAAACCGACCGAGCCCGTCAGCCGCCACGCCGCCGTCTTGAGCGTGATCGTCGCGACGGCGGCCGCGATCGACAGCGCCGCGTAGAAGCGCGCCGGCCGGGCGGCCGCGGCCGTCATGTCCGGGTTTCGCGGTCGAGCGCGGCCAGCGCCGCGGCATAGATCGCGTCGGCCTGCTCCGGGCTGTTTCCGATCGCGGTCAAGCCGGCTTTCCCGTACTGGGAGAGGGCGCCGATCATGTGGAACAGAACGCCGGTCTCCGTCCCGTGGCTGTAGTGAAGGTGGTTTTTGGTCGTGATGTCGACGAGGTCCTCCGGACAGAGGCCGCGGTACGCCGGCGATTGCAGGTTGTCGGTCGACCGGTAGAACTTGGGAAGGCCCCCCGGGGACAGGAACGCTCCGGACTCCGCGTCGAGGTGGCCCCCCGTCAGGAACTGCAGGGCGAGGAACGGGTGCGTCGTGCCGCCCATGCGCAGGTTGATCTCGAGGGCGAAGACGTCCCAATCCTCCTGCCCCGGGCGGCGCCCCACGAAGAAGTCGACGCCGAAGCGGCTGACGACCCCCCGCCGCGCGAGGACGGCCCCCACGCGCCGCGCGGCGTCCTGGATCCGGCGCCGGTAGGGCTCGGCCGCGGGGAAACGACAGCCCGAGATAGACCTGCTGCGACGGGCCGCCCAGGATCTGGTCGTGCGTCGAGAGCAGCACGACCTCTCCGTGCGGGTCGATGCGCAGCTGCGCCGAAGGAGACGCGGTCTGCGGGAACTCGAGGAACTCCTCGACGATCCCGCCGAGTTTCGCGAACTTCTGCAGGTAGCTCGCGGGCGTCTCCGTGGCGACGGCAGGGGACAGCCGGCGCAGCGCGCCGCGCAGCGCCTCCTTCCCGGTCTCTCGAGGGTAGCGAAGGACGGCGTTGCCTTCTCCGGAGAAGCTGTCCTCGAACTTGATGATCGCGCGGCGGATTCCCGGACGCTTCCGGCGAAGGTCCTCGAGGGCGGCGACGAGGTCCGCGCGCGAGCGCAGGTCCTCGCGGCCTTCGGGCAGCGGCACGCCGGCTTCCCGGAAGACCTTGCGGCTCCCGGACTTCGTGCCGAGCGCGCCGAGCGCCGGATCGACGCCGTTCAGCGGGATTCCGAGCAGGACCGCGAGCCGGCGCTCGAGGGGCGTCGAGTTGAAGACGGTCAGGTACGCCCGGGAGGGATCCGCGATGCCGGCCCGGATGCGCTCGATCACCCGCGGGCGTTCGAGGATCTTCTCCGTCAGCGAGCGCGGGGAGGAGTCGTGGACGCACAGCAGGGTCAGCCGCGAGCGGGCGTGGCTGGCGGGGATCCCGGCCAGGAACTGCAGGTAGTACTCGAGGATGAGCGGGTGCACCGGCTGGGACGTCACGTAGACCATCCGCGCGTGCGGATTGCGCAGCCGGATGAGGAGGAAGAGCAGGCGCTCCTCGTAGAAGCTCGCGGCCTCGAGCTTGGCGAGCTCCTGCTGGTTGAGCGTGAGGGACGGGACCACGACGGAGGTGTACGACTCTTCCTCGCGCGCCGAGAGGGCGTTCCAGAGCAGATGCAGCCGGGGCTTCAGCTTCTCGAACTCGGCGATCTCCTGCTCGACGGACTTTTCCCCGGCGGTCACCTCTGCATCTTAGTTCCCGGAGTGCTCGACGACTGATGCGTTTGCCTCAGCCGCTGCTAGACTCCCGCCCGTGCCCGCCCGCCCGGGAACGCAGCGAAGCGACCTGAAGCAGATCGCCCGGCGGGCGATGGTCGAGCGCGGCCTCTGGCCGGATTTTTCGCGCGACGTGCTCGGGGAGGTCGACCGCCTCAAGGAGGCCGCGCTCGCCTCCGGACCTGCGCGATCTGCGCGGCCTGCCGTGGGTTTCCATCGACAACGACGATTCCCGGGACCTCGACCAGCTCTCCGTCGCCGAGGCCCTTCCCGGCGGCGCCGTCCGGATCCGGGTGGCGGTGGCCGACGTCGATTCCCGGGTCCCCGACGGGTCCGCGCTCGACGGCCACGCGCGCCACAACACGACGTCCGTCTACACGGCGGCCCAGATCTTCCCGATGCTGCCGGAAAGGCTGTCGACGGACCTCACGTCCTTGAACGAAGACGAAGACCGCGCCGCGCTCGTCGCCGACATGGTGATCGACGAGGACGGCGAGCTTTCCGGTTCCGAGGTCTACCGGGCCGCCGTCCGCAACCATGCCAAGCTCGCCTACCGCGCGGTGGGCGCGGCCCTGGAGGGCCAGGCGCCGATGCCGGGGCGGGCGGGCGCCTCGCCGGAGCTCGGCGGGCAGCTCCGGATGCAGGATGCGGCGGCTCAGAAGCTGCGCCGGCTGCGGTACGAGCGCGGCGCCCTGGAGCTCGAGACGATCGAGCCGCGCGCCCTCTTCGACGGGGACCAGATCGTGGACCTCGAGGTCGAGGCCAAGAACCGCGCCCGGGAGCTGATCGAGGACTTCATGATCGCGGCCAACGGAGTGACCGCGCGCTTTCTCGCGGACGAAGGGCATCGCTTCGCTGCGCCGCGTCGTCCGCTCGCCCGAGCGGTGGCAGCGCATCGTGAAGGTGGCGGAGGAGAACGGCGAGAGGCTTCCCGCCGGAGCCCGACAGCAAGGCCCTCGAGGAGTTCCTGGCGCGCCGCCGCCGTGCGGACCCGCTGCGTTTCCCGGACCTGTCGCTCGTGATCATCAAGCTGATGGGCGCGGGCGAGTACGTCGTCGAGCGTCCCGGCCAGAGGGCCGTCGGCCACTTCGGCCTGGCGGTTCGGGACTACACGCATTCGACGGCGCCGAACCGGCGTTATCCGGACCTGATCACGCAGCGCCTCCTGAAGGCCGCGCTGCAGGACGGGCAGCCCCCCTACGGGGCGGCGGAGCTCGAGCCGCTCGCGCAGCACTGCACGGAGATGGAAGACGCCGCCGAGAAGGTGGAGCGCCAGCTGCGCAAGTCCGCCGCCGCGCTGCTGCTCGAGCGGCGTGTCGGCCAGCGGTTCGACGGTGTCGTGACCGGCGCCTCCGAGAAGGGAACCTGGGTCCGCGTCTTCGCGCCGCCCGTCGAGGGCAAGCTCGTGCACGGGTGGGAGGGCCTGGAGGTCGGCGAACGCGTGCGCGTCAAGCTGATCGCGACGGACGTCGAGCGCGGCTTCATCGACTTCGTGCGAGCCGGGTAGCGCCTGCCTGATATAACGGCACGAAAATCAGACGATTGGTGAGGGCCGGAACCATGCGCTCCTCGATCATCAAGGACTCCAGGCTCGCTCCGGAAGGGCACCGAAAAATTCGATGGGTCGAATCCCATTCGCCGGTCTTGAACGCCCTCTTCCAGAAGCGCCTCTCCGACGGGGCGCTGCGCGGCCTGCCGATCGCCGTCTGCGTGCCGCTCGAGGCGAAGACGGCGTACCTGACGGTGCTGCTCCAGCGCGCCGGCGCCGACGTGACGCTGGCCGGCACGGCACCAGGCTACGTCCAGGACGACGTCGCGGCCGCCGTGGCCGAGCTCGGCGTCACGGTGTTCTCGGTCGGAGACGCGACGCCGGAGGAGTTCGAGAAGAACCTGACGCGATCGGTCGGACACGATCCGGTCCTGCTGGTCGACGACCGGGCGGAGCTCACGCGGATCCTCCACACGACGGAGGTCGCCCGCCGCGGACCACGTCTGGGGAGCCTCGGAGCAGACGACCTCCGGTGTGACCAAGCTGAAGAACATGGCGCGCGAGGGAAAGCTGCTCTTCCCCGTCATCGCGGGCAACGACGCGATGTGCAAGCACTTCTTCGACAACCGGTACGGCACCGGCCAGTCGGTCTTCACCGCGCTGATGGCCCTGACCAACCTCTTCATGGCCGGCCGGGTCGTCGTGCTCGCGGGATACGGCTGGTGCGGCAAGGGCCTGGCGCGCCGGGCCTCGGGGCTGGGGGCCCGGGTGGTCGTCTGCGAGGTGGATCCCGTGCGCGCGCTCGAGGCCGTCGCCGACGGGTTCGCCGTCATGCCGCTCGTCGAGGCCGCCGAGATCGGAGATTTCTTCATCACCTCGACGGGGACGCACGCGGTCTACGGGCGCGAGCACTTCGAGAGGATGAAGGACGGGGCCGTGCTCGCCAATGCCGGCGGCCTCGACACGGAGATCGACGTGCCGGCGCTCGAAGCGCTGTCGCGGGACAAGATCGAGGCGCGCCGCCACATCACGGAGTACCGGCTCGCCGACGGGCGCCGGCTGCACCTGATGTGCGAAGGGCGGCTCATCAACATCGCCGGCGGCGACGGACATCCGGTCGAGATCATGGACCTCTCCTTCGCGGTGCAGGCCCTCGCGATCCACCACATCGCGCGCCACCGCGGGGAGCTCCCGCCCGGCGTCCACGACCTTCCCGTCGAGATCGACCGGGAGATCGCGCGCACCAAGCTCGAGACGCTCGACGTTTCGATCGACGCCATGACGCCGGACCAGGAGGAGCGCCGGCGCCGCTGGCAGTGAAGAAGCGGAAGGCCGCCTCCGCCCGGGAGCCCGAGCCCGCGGACCTCCTGGTGGCGGGCGGCAGCGTCCTCACGCTCGACGCCGCGCGACGCGGTGATTGCCGACGGCGCGGTCGCGATCGGCGGCGGACGGATCCTCGCCGTGGGTCCGCGCCGGGCGCTCGAGCGCCGCTTCCGGGCGCGCCGGACGATCGATGCCGCCGGGCACCTGGTTCTTCCGGGCCTCGTCAACGCGCACACGCACGCGCGATGACGCTGCTGCGAGGCGTGAGGGACGACTGCGAGCTGCTGACCTGGCTCACGAAGTACATGTTCCCGATCGAGGCGCGTTTCGTCTCACCCGAGTTCGTGCGCTGCGGCGCGCTTCTGGGCTGCTGGGAGATGATCGCCTCCGGGACCACGACCTTCGCCGACGGCTACTTCTTCGAGGAGGAGGTGGCGAAGGCGGCCGACGAGGCCGGGCTCCGAGTGATCGCGGGCCAGGGGATCCTCGACGTGCCGACTCCCGACGCGAAGGGTTCGGCGGAGGGTCTCGCGCGCGCGGAGCGGTTCCTGTCGGAGTGGACAGGGCACGCGCGCGTCACGCCGGCGCTCGCCCCCCACGCGTGCTTCACCGTCGGGCCGGACACGTTCGGCAAGACGCGCGAGCTCGCGGAGCGCTTCGGAGCGCCGGTCCTCCTGCATCTGGCCGAGTCGGCCGGAGAGGTGGCGATGGTGCGCGAGCGCTACGGGACGACACCCGTGCGCCACGTGGCCGGGCTCGGCCTGCTCGACCGCCGCCTGACCGCGGCGCACGGCGTGGCGGTCGACGGCGAGGAGATCGATCTGCTCGCCCGCGCCGGTGTCGGTGTCGTCCACTGCGCCGAGAGCAACATGAAGCTGGCTTCCGGTGTCGCCCCGGTCGGGCGGATGCTCTCGGCCGGCATCGCGGTGGGCATCGGCACCGACGGCCCTGCGAGCAACAACGACCTCGACATGTTCGGCGAGATGGGCACCGTCGCGCGGCTCCACAAGGTCCACGCGCTCGACCCGACCGTTTTGCCCGCCCGGCAGGTCCTGCGGATGGCGACCATGGGCTCGGCGGCCGCGCTCCACCGGGAGCGCGAGATCGGTTCCCTGGAGGCCGGCAAGCAGGCGGACGTGATCGTCGTCGCGGCCTCGGGTCCCAACGCCCTGCCCCTCTACGATCCCTTCTCCTATCTCGTCTACTCCGCCCGCTCGGACGCCGTGCGAAACCGTGATCGTCGAGGGACGCGTCCTCATGGAGCGGCGGCGGATCCGCTCGCTCGATACCGAACGGATCCGCCGCCAGGCCGCAACGCTTCGGAGGACGGGTTTCCCGATTTGCCGGATCGTCGGACCCGGACGGAGGGAAGCGAGAAGCGGCTCTTCCGGTCGAAGACGCCTGATATAAAACGCGCTCGTGACTTACGGGAGCGACGGATGTTCCGCACGGTTTGCCGGCTTCCGCTGACGTGAGCCAGAACCCGGGTCCGCCGCCCACGGTCGAGGAGGCGCGCGCGTTTCTCGAGGACGCGGAGGCGAAGCTTCTCGCCCTGTCCATCAACGCGAGCCGCGCCTCCTGGGTCCAGTTGACCTACATCACCGACGACACGGAGATCCTCGCCGCACAGGCCAACGAGAGGTTGATCGCCGCGACCGCGGACTTCGCCAAGAAGGCAACCCGGTTCGACGGCCTCACGCTGCCGGCGGAGCTCGAGCGCAAGAAGACGCTTCTGAAGAACGCCCTGACGCTGGCCGCACCGGCAAACCCGGTCGAGAGCGAGGAGCTGACCCGGATCGCGGCCTCGCTCGAAGGAACCTACGGCAAGGGCAAGTATTGCCCGCCGGGCACGGAAGAGTGTCTCGACCTCGAAGACATCACGAAGATCATGGCGCAGAGCCGGGACGCTGACGAGCTGCTCGACGTGTGGCGCGGCTGGCACGCGATCGCGCCGGTGATGCGGCGGCCGTTCGAACGGTACGTCGAGCTCGCCAACAAGGGCGCCCGCGAGCTCGGCTTTCCCGACGCCGGGGCGATGTGGCGGTCCAAGTACGACATGAGCCCGGAGGACTTCGCGCGGGAGGTGGACCGGCTCTGGGAGCAGGTGCGGCCTCTCTACGTTTCGCTCCACGCCTACGTGCGCTGGAAGCTTCGGGAGAGGTACGGCGCCGCGGCCGTTCCCGCCGACGGGCCGATTCCCGCACACCTGCTCGGCAACGTGTGGGCGCAGGACTGGGCGAACCTCTACCCGATCCTGGCCCCCGCCGGCGCCGATCCGGGATACGACCTGACCGCGATCCTGAAGTCCCGCCAGACCGATGCCCGCCAGATGGTGCGTTACGGCGAGGGCTTCTTCACCTCGCTCGGATTCGACCCGCTTCCCGAGACGTTCTGGGAGCGCTCGCTCTTCGTCAAGCCCCGCGACCGCGAAGTCGTCTGCCACGCGAGCGCCTGGGACGTCGACGCGGTCGACGACCTGCGGATCAAGATGTGCATCGACGCGACCGCCGAGTCCTTCACGACGATCCACCACGAGCTCGGGCACAACTTCTACCAGCGCGCCTACAACACGCAGCCGTACTTCTTCCGCGATAGCGCCAACGACGGCTTTCACGAAGCCATCGGCGACACGATCGCCCTGTCGGTCACCCCGGAGTACCTGGTCAAGCTGGGCCTGCTGGACAAGGCGCCCGACGCCTCCAAGGACATCGGCATCCTTCTCGCCCGCGCCCTCGACCGGCTGGCCTTCCTGCCGTTCGGCCTCCTCG
Organism: uncultured Acidobacteriota bacterium; assembly: GCA_963725095.1. Taxonomy (GTDB): domain Bacteria; phylum Acidobacteriota; class Thermoanaerobaculia; order UBA5066; family Gp7-AA6; genus DATBFU01. The sequence goes on along the minus strand of CAVRXJ010000024.1, from coordinate 158,396 downwards.
TCGACCAATGGCGGTGGAAGGTGTTCTCGGGCGAGATCACGCCCGCGCAATACAACCAGACCTGGTGGGAGCTGCGGCGCGAGTACCAGGGTGTGGCCCCGTCGGTGCCGCGCAGCGAGAAGGACTTCGACGCGGCCGCCAAGTACCACGTCGCGGCCGGCGTGCCGTACACCCGCTACTTCCTCGCGCACATCCTCGAGTTCCAGTTCCACCGCGCGCTCTCGCAGACGGCCGGCTGCACCGGGCCGCTTCACCGCTGCTCCATCTACGGGAGCAAGGAAGCCGGCGCGAAGCTCGACCGGATGCTCCGCATGGGCTGCTCGAAGCCGTGGCCCGAGGCGCTCTCCGTCCTGGCCGGGACGGACCGGATCGACGCGTCGGCGATCCGGGACTACTTCGCGCCGTTGCAGAAATGGCTCGACGAGCAGAACAGAGGCAAGCCCACGGGCTGGTAGAGCGATCGTAACATTCTGAAAACAAGGGCGTTCTATCCGGAGCGGCCCATTCTTCGTTCTTTCCAAACGTCCCGCCCCTTCGTGGCGTCTAACCCATCGAGATGAGTTTCTCGAGGGGCGGAGGGTGACGGGGCGTTGGAGAACTTCGCGCGAGTTTTGCCGCTCCCGGAGGAGGTTGCGGTGCCAGGACCCGGACCGGACGCCCCGCCGATTGCGGACGAGGAGCTGCTCGACGCGAGCCGCCGCGGAGACCGTCGGCCTTCGAGCAGCTCTTCGAGCGGCACGGCGCGCGCATGAAGAGCATCGCCGCCAACCTGCTCGGCAGCGCAACCGACGCGGAGGACGCCGTCCAGGAGTCCTTCCTGAAGGTGCATCGGGGCGCGGCGTCGTTTCGCGGCGGCGCCCGGTTCTCGACCTGGATCCATCGGATCCTCCTGAACACCTGCTACGACCAGCTGCGCCGGCATCGGCGACGGCCGGAGGGAAACGCGCGCGCCGATTCCTTCGACGAAGCGTTCGACCCTCCGGCCGCAGGATCGGATCATCCGCTCCGCCTGGAGCTCGAGGACTCTCTGGCGCGCGTTCCCGAGAAACCGCGCACGGTTTTCCTGCTTTGCGCCGTCGAGGGTCTCACCCACCGCGAGGTCGGCGAGATCCTGGGAATCCCCGAAGCGACGTCCCGGACGTTGCTGTTCGAAGCCCGCCGCGAGCTCCAGCGCCTCCTCGAGGGCCGACGGGCGAGGGAGGCGCGGGCATGACGGCACCCGCCTGCGACCGGTTCGATCGGGCCATCCAGGCCGGGAGGATCCCGAGGCGTGGGCCGAGCTCGAAGCCCATGCCGCCGCCTGCGCGACCTGCCGGGAGAGGCTGGCTCTCTGGCACGCCATCGGGCAGGCGGCGCCGGCGCTTCGAAAATCCTGGCGAAGCCCGGAGCTCGTCGGGCGGATCGAACAGGCGATCTCCGCGCCGGCCGGATCCGCGCACGGCGCGCCGGCGGCGGCGTCCCTCCTTCCGGAGCCGCGGCTTCGCTGGCTTCCGGCCGCCGCGGTCGTCGCCCTGATGGTCCTCTCGATGGTCGGCCTGCAGGTCTTTCGCGAGGGGGCCGGACGCGAGCCGCTCGCCAACCGGTCCTCCGGACGGGACCCGCTCATGACGGAGCGGGCGCTGTCCGACGTCGAGAGCGCGGAGACCGCCTACCTCGGTTCGATCGAGAAGCTGTCGCGAGCTCGCCCGTCCGCGCCTCGAAGACCCGAAGTCGCCGCTCGCGGCCGGATACCGCGAAAAACTGATGCTGCTCGACTCGGCGATCGCGGAGATGCGCGCCGAAGCCGACCGCAATCGCTTCAACACCCACCTGCGCAAGGAGCTGCTCGCCATGTACCGCGAGAAGCAGCGGACGCTGCAGGACCTGATGAAAGGGAGTCTGTGAAATGAACGTCCGAACCGCTCCGCCGCCCCCCGCCCCGCGTCCCGTTCGCCTGGCCCGCGCGCCTGCTCGCCGGCGCGCTGCTGCTCGCCGCCGCGGCGCCGGCCGCCGCCGGCCGCGAAGAGGTGACCCGCAAGTTCCAGAAGTCGCTGCCCCTCGCGGCGGGGCAGAAGGTCTCGATCGATCACAGCAACGGCAGCGTGTCGGTCGCGACGCACCGCGAGCCGCTGCTGAAGATCGACGCGACGATCCGGGTCTCGTCCTCCGATCGGGAGGGGGCCGACAAGTTCGCGCAGGACATCCGGATCGAGGTGACGCCGACGGCGGCGGGCGTTTCGGTCCGGACGGTCTACCCCGAGAAGAAGTGGACGTTCCTGGGCGGCGGGCACGTGTCCTACGCCGTCGACTACACGATCGTGATGCCGGAGTCGGCTCCGCTGACGCTGCGCAACCGCTTCGGCAACGTCGCGGTCGAGAACTTGAAGGCCGCGGGCGACATCGTCAACTCCAACGGGAAGGTCTCCTTCCGCGGCGGCGGGGGCGCGCAGCGCCTGGAGAACTCTTTCGGGTCCATCGAGGTCACGGGAAACGACGGCGACGCCGTGATCGTCAACGGCAACGGCCTCGTGACAGTGACCGACGTGACCGGGGAGCTCGACGTTCGGAACCGGTTCGGCCGGACGTCGGTCGCGAGGGTCGGAAAGCGGTGCGTGGTCGTGAGCAGCAACGGCGACGTGGCGCTCGACGGCGCCGGCGCGGCAGCGAGCCTCACGACGTCGTTTGGAAAGGTCGATGCGCGCGGCGTGGCCGGGGACCTCTCGGTCCAGAACAGCAACGGCGCCGTCACGGCGACCGGCGTGGGCGGACGCGCGGAGCTCGCGACGAGCTTCGGCGCCATCGCGTTTTCCGAGATGCGCAAGGGGGTCGCGGCCGTTGCGAGCAACTCCCAGGTGAGCGGCCGCAACGTGGCCGAGGGCGTCAACGTGCGCAACTCGTTCGGGGCCGTGGAGCTCGCCGACGTGGGCGGGCCGGTCGAAGTCGAGAACTCGAACGGCAAGATCCGCCTGCGCGACGCCAAGGGCGGGCGCGAGGTTGACGACCCGATTCGGAGACATCGACGCCGCCGGTGTCGCCGGCGACGCCACGGTCTCGAACTCCAACGGGGGGGTCACGCTGTCGAACGTCGACGGCTCCGCCGAGGTCCGCAACTCGTTCGGGGCGACCGGGGTCACGCGGGTGAAGAAGGGGGTGAAGGTGATTTCGGGCAACGGGAACGTCGGGATCGCCGACGTCGGCGCCGGAGCCTACGTGAAGACGAGCTTCGCCCAGGTCGAAGCCTCGCGGATCGAAGGGGACCTGACCGTCGAGAGTTCCAACGGGGGCGTGCGCGCCGCGGGCGTCGGCGGCCAGGCGACGATCCGGACATCGTTCGGGCCGGTGACCCTCGATGGAATCGGAGGCGCGGTGAACGTCGACAACCAGAACGGCGCCGTCGACGTCCGGGGCCTGTCGCCGCGAGGCCGGGACTGCGGGCGGATTCAGCTGAAGACCTCCTTCGGGCCGATCCGCCTCGCCCTCGATCCGCAGGGCGGCTACAACGTCACCGCGCGGACCTCCTTCGGCAGGGTCTCGACCGAGCTTCCCATCGGCGTGCAGGGCGGCCTGTCGGGCGACGCGCTCTCCGGAAAGATCGGCGACGGACGCTGCGAGGTCATGCTGTCCGACAGCAACGGCAACATCGAGATCGCGAAGGGGACGGGCCCGAGGTAGGAGTCGCCGGGTCGAAGCGCCGGCCTACCAGCCGTGGTAGGCGGGATGCCCTTCCTTGACGGCGACGAACGTGCCGCGGCACGTCGCGGTGGTCTGGCCCTCGGCCTCGATCGCCGCCTCGACGACCGCCCGGTCCGCCGAGGACTCGACGACGCGGGCCGTCAGATGCAGCGGCGTACGCCCATGGGCGTCGGCCGCCTGAGCTTGACGTGGAAGTCGGCGGTGACCGTGCAGGGAGGGACCTCGGCCCCCGCCGCCTTCATGAGGTGGTGCGCGGCCGTCCAGTTGCTGTGGCAGTCGAGGATCGCCCCGCAGATGCCGCCGTTCAGGATCCCCTCGTAGGCCTGGTGGTGGGGCTCCGGGCGCCAGTCGCAGACCGCCTGCGTCGCCCTCGACGAAGCTCTTGATGCGCAGGCCCTTTTCGTTGGCCGGCCCGCATCCGAAGCAGCGGTTCTTCGGCGCGTAGCGATCCTGCAGGCTCTGCTTCTGCATTCCGGGAGCGTATCGCGGGAATGCACCCGGCGCCGCCCCGAAGGGCGACGCCGGGCACCGGTTGCTGCCTAGAACAGGAGGCGCAGGCCGAACTGGAACCGCCGCGGCTCGCCGGCGCCGGAGCGCACGGTTCCGTCGAAGTTGAACACGAGGTTCGTGACCTGCGGGACCAGGAAGTTGTCCGCGTTGAAGACGTTGAAGATGTCGATGATCGGCTCGACGCTGAAGCCGCCGAGAAGGTAAAGACCCGGGAGAGGCGCAGGTCGAACATCGAAAGGGTGTTGTCCTTGCGGCCGAGGTTGCGCTGCGTGACCGTGCCCTGCGGGTCGAGGCAGGGGTTGACGCCGTTGTCGCGGGCGAAGTCGGGGTTTGTTGTATTGCAGCGGGACTGGTATGAGGTGGCGGGCAACCCGTCCGCCGTGACGTCGAGGGGCTGGGCGGACTGATACGAGTACCGGGCGTTGAAGTTGATCTCGAGGGGCGCGATCCAGAGCATCCAGACGTTCAGGCGGTGGCGCTGGTCGCGGTCGGACCAGGAGTACTCCTGCGAGAACTCGGACGTCGGGTCGTTGGGGTCTTCGTGGATCCTGGCGTAGCGGAGCGTGAAGGGGTCGCGCTCGTTGTCGTCGTCGGAGCTGATCCTCGGAGTAGGTGTAGTTGAACTGAACGCCGAAACAGTCCGAGAATCGCTTGTTCACTCCCAGGGTGAGGCCCCAGTAGCGGCTCTTGGCGGTCGACTCGACGGTCGCAGAGCGTCGCGACGCCGTTGGTCCATCGTCCCCGAGCCCGTGGACCAGAGGGCCGAGGCCCGTGCGGGCACGGGAGGAGCCCAGCTCGGGGGCATTGCGGTCGACGAACCGCGTCAGGTGCTTCGTGTCGGCGTAGTTGTATCGGAGCATCGAGCGGCCAGATCCGTCAAGATCTCTCGCTCGACCCCGATGGCCGCATTGCGATGGTCTGCGGGTTCTGAAAGTCCTTGTCGAACGTGTAGACGCTCGGGTGGTTGGGCGTGCCGCTGGTCTCGGTGGGCAGGAAGGATGTTCGGATACGCGGGCGGAAGCGGTCCGCCGAAGTTGCGGAACGTGCTGTCGCGGTAGATGCTCTGGCCGATCGAGCCGTTGGTCGAACGCGTCGATGCCAGGTTCAGGCCCGGGACGCGCGCGTAGTAGATCCCGAAGTTGGCGCGCACGAGGGTCTTGCCGTCCTTCGTCGCGTCCCACGCGATGCCCACGCGCGGTTCCCACATGTTCGTGTCCGACGGGATGGTGCCGTCGGAGGGGAACGCCTGGCCGTTTCTGCGTCGTGCCGATGAAGTGGGCGAAGAAGAGCTCGTTGATCGGCGTGATCAGATCCGGCTCGAGCTGCGCCTCCCAGCGCAGGCCGAGGTTGATCGTCAAGAACGGCGTCGGCTGCCAGGTGTCCTGCACGAAGACGCCCCACTCCTCCTGAGGGATCGACTGCGTGCCCGCCTCCTCAGCGGTCGTGTCGCCGACGCCGGCCTGCTGGAGGTAGAGGATGACAGGCCCGGTGCTGCCCTGACGTTGGCGGTCCGTTGAGGTGCCCCGCGCACTCGACATAGTTCGGGTTGCCAGGTACTCCAGGAACCCGCGTCGAGCTGAAGATGTATCGCCCGTTGGTGAAGCCGCGAAAGATCTGCGAGGAGACGGTCCGGTTGAATTCGACTCCCGCCTTGAACGTGTGTGCGCCCTTGTAGTAGGTGACGTTCTCGACGAACTGCGTGCGGTCGTCGTGGTAGTCGACCGGGATGAAGAATGGCATGCCGAAGCGGTAGCCCTTCACGAAGTCGAACGCCGTGTCGGGGAGCGGCCGGCCGGTCAGCGGGCGTGATCGGTCCGTCATAGGGGCGCGGCCGGTCCTCGCGGGCGAACTGGAAACGGAACTCGTTGGAGAGGCTCGCGGAGAGGGTCGACAGGAGCGAGCCCGAGAGCGCCTTCGAGAAGACCTTCTCGACCGCGTTGGCGCTCACGCCCCAGGAGTCCACGTCGAAGGTCCCGTTGTGCTGGTCCGCCCAGGTGTAGTTGAAGCGCAGCGTCGCGAGGTTCGCTTCGTTGACGTGCCAGTCGGTCTTGATGAGCGTGACGAAGGCGTCGTCGCCCCGCGTGATGGAGCCGTTCTCGTTCGGGGCTTCCGAGGGCGGCGAAGGTGGCCACCACATCGGGCTGGAATGCGCAGCGGGTCGAGCTGCTTGGTCTGGTTGCCGTTCTGGTAGTCCGCCGGAAAGGAAGTAGAAGAACTTGTCCTGCATGAGAGGGCCGCCGAAGGTGAAACCCGTCTGGTAGCGATCGCCCTCCGGCTTCGGCTCGAAGGTCCCGTCGGGCTGCGGCGCCTTCGCGGACAGGCCCTCGCTCGTGTAGTAGACGTGCGCGCTCCCGTGGATGCTGTTCGTGCCGGACCTGGTGATGACGTTGACGAAGCCGCCGGCGGAGCGGCCGAACTCGGCGTTGGCGCCGTCGGAGAGCACGACCACCTCCTGCACCGCGTCGAGGTTGAACGTGAACGGGGGACGCTGGCCGCCGCGCTGCTCGCCGAAGAAGGGGTTGTTGAAGTCGGCCCCGTCCACCGAGACGTTGTTGAAGATTCCCAGCTGCCCGTTCATCGTGATCTGCTTCGCCGTCCGGGCTCTGGACGACCGCGACGCCGGGCGTCAGCTTGGTGTAGTTCGAGGAAGTTGTGGTTGAAGTTGGGCAGGCCCTGAACTTCCTTCTCGTCGAAGCGGGTCGTGTCGTCCGTGGCGGCGGTTTCGATGAGCGGCGCCTCGGCGGTGACCCGAACTTCCTGCGCGACGCCCGAAACCTCCAGGCGCAGCGTCAGGCTGACCGTCTGGCCGACGGACAGCGTGACGCCATCGCGGACCAGCGTCGCGAACCCCTCCAGGGAAACGGTGATCTGGTAGGGCCCGAGCGGCAGCTGCACCGCCCGGAAGCGTCCGTTGGCGTCGGTCACGACATTCTGCACGGAGTTGATGGCCGTGTTCCGGAGGCCGACGAGCGCGCCGGCTCGCGTCGCCCCCTGGGGATCGAGCACGATGCCCTCGATGACGCCGGTGGTGGCCTGAGACTGGGCGAGGAGGGATGAGACGCCGGTGAAAACGAGAACGAATGCCAGGGCCCACGGACGCAGACGTCGGATCATGCGCGGCCTCCCCTTGAGTTGAGAAAACGAAACGTCAAAAGGTTGGCGAAAGTCTTTGCCTCTGCCGGGCGGAAGTCAAGCGGGGGAAGTGGGGCGGCCGGGACCGCCGCGGCGGCGGCCGGCGCCGAATCCATATAATGGAGCCGGAGGTGCCTCCCATGGGCACGGCCGAAGTCAAGACTGCCGAAACGACGGGCGCGGCGTCCGGCACCGCGCGGGACGCCCTCACCGTCACCGACCACCGAACCGGACGGGTCTACGAGGTCCCGATCGCCAACGGCACGATCCGGGCCATCGACCTGCGGCAGATCAAGACCGGCCCGGGCGACTTCGGGCTGATGTCCTACGACCCGGCCTTCCTGAACACGGCGGCCTGCACGAGCCAGATCACCTACATCGACGGCGACAAGGGGATCCTGCGCTACCGCGGGTACCCGATCGAGCAGCTCGCCGAGAACTGCAGCTACCTCGAGGTGGCCTACCTGCTGCTCTACGGCGAGCTGCCCGACGCCGAAGCAGTACGAGGAGTGGGTCCACAACATCACGTGGCACACGATGATCCACGAGAGCCTGAAGAAGCTCATGGACGCCTTCAACTACGACGCGCACCCGATGGGGATGCTCATCGCCACCGTCGCGGCGATGTCCACGTTCTACCCCGACGCCCGCGACGTCCACCACAAGGCCTCGCGCACCAAGCAGACCTATCGCCTGATCGCCAAGATGCCGACGCTCGCGGCCTTCGCCTACCGCCACAGCCTCGGCATGCCCTACGTCTACCCGGACAACGACCTCTCCTACACCGAGAACTTCCTCAACATGCTCTTCAAGATGCCGGCGGCCCGCGGCTATCGCCCCAACGCGACGCTCGTCAAGGCGCTGGACACGCTGTTCATCCTGCACGCCGACCACGAGCAGAACTGCGGGACCGCCGTGATGCGCTCGATCGGCTCCTCCCACGCCGACCCCTACTCCGCCGTCGCCGGCGCGGCTGCCGCGCTCTACGGCCCGCTCCACGGCGGGGCGAACGAAGAAGTCCTCAAGATGCTGCAGGAGATCGGGTCGGTCGCGCGCGTGCCGGCCTTCATCGAGGAGGTCAAGCAGGGCAAGGGCGAGAAGCGCCTCATGGGCTTCGGCCACCGCGTCTACAAGAACTTCGATCCGCGCGCGACGATCATCAAGCGGATGGCGGAAGAAGTGTTCGCCGTGACGGGCCGCAACCCCCTGCTCGACATCGCGCTCGAGCTCGAGCGGATCGCCCTTCAGGACGACTACTTCGTCAAGCGCAAGCTGTATCCCAACGTGGACTTCTATTCGGGCCTGATCTATCAGGCGATCGGAATTCCCACGGCGGCCTTCACCGTCCTGTTCGCGATCCCGCGCACCTCCGGGTGGATCGCGCAGTGGGAAGAGCTGCTCGAGGATCCGGACGAGAAGATCGCGCGCCCGCGCCAGGTGTACCTGGGCCCCGGCGAGCGCCGGTTCGTTCCGATGGAGAAGCGCTGACGCGCTAGCGCGCGCCGGACTCCATGACGGGAGGCGGGCTCGCCGCGCTGCTCGCCTCGGCGGCCGGCGCCGGCGTGATGAACGCGATGGCGGGCGGCGGAACCATCCTGACCTACCCGGTCCTGGTCCTGCTCGGGGAGCCCGCGATCACGGCCAACGCCACCTCGACCGTCGCCCTCTGGCCCGGCTCCGCGGCGAGCCTCTACGGCTTCCGGCGGGAAGTGCGCGGGCACCGCGCGTGGCTCGCGGCGCTCTTCCTGCCGAGCCTGCTCGGCGGGGCGCTCGGGGCGGTGCTGCTTCTGCGCACGCCGCCGAAGACCTTCGAGGGCCTGGCGCCCTACCTGATTCTTTTCGCGACGCTGCTCTTCGCGCTCCAGGGCGCCGTGTCGCGGTGGACGGGCTCGCCGCACGCGGCGGACCGGGCGCCCGCCCGCCTGGCGGCGGCCTGGCTCTTTCAGTTCGGCGTCAGCGTCTACGGCGGCTACTTCGGCGCGGGCATCGGCATCCTCATGCTCGCCGTGCTCGGGTTCCTCGGCCTCTCCGACATCCACGCCGCCAACGGCCTGAAGAACTTCTTTGCGATGTGCATCAACGGCGTCGCCGCCGTCTACTTCGTCGCGCGCGGCGCGGTGAACTGGCCGGCGGCCCTGGTGCTCATCGTCGGCGCGATCGCGGGAGGCTACGCGGGCGCGCGGTTCGCCCGCTCCATCGGGCGAGAGAAGGCGCGCGCCGCGGTGATCGTCATCGGGCTCGCCGTTGCCGTCCTGCTTTTCCTCCAGCGATCCCGGCTGTAGCCGTCCCCGCCCCGCCGGAGGGGTCCGGGAGCCGGGGATTGTGATGAGCGGCTCGCCGCCGGGGATGAGCCGTTGAACCGTCGTCGGACGCGGTCGTATCCCCCAGTGGCCGGAAAGACTCGGCCAGCAGGGGAGAAACCATGAAGCGAGGTCTCATCGGAAGTGCCGCGGCGATCCTGGCCGTGGCGAGCCTGGTGGGCGGCTGTGCCCACGGCAACGGCGCCTCCGGCAAGAAGGCCGTGCGCGTCGTCAGCAACGCTCAGGACGTCACCGGGTGCGAGAAGCTCACGCAGGTGCGCCTGTCGGGCACGTGGACGAAGAGCGCGGGCAAGGCCGAGCTCGAGAGTCTGGTGCGCTCCAAGGGCGGTAACGTCCTGCTCCTCGCCGACGACGTCGGAAAATTCCGGCGTGGCCTACCGTTGCGCAGGCGGAACGGGCGCGGCGCGACGTAGCGCCCGCCGCGCGGATGCCTGTCAGCGCCGGGCCGGCACCCGAGCACCGGCAGATCGAGCTGCCGGGTCTCGTCGCGGCGCTCGCCTCCGGAGCGGCTCTCGCTCCGTCCAGTCCGTGCAGGGACACGCCGAGCAGGCGCACGGGACGGCGGGCCGGCCTCGGTCTTCTCGAGGAGCGCCAGGGCCCGCGCGGTGATCTCCTCGGCCGAGCGGGTCGCCGGAGCCCGCGTCTCGCTGCGCGTGATCGTCTCGAACGTCGCGTAGCGCAGCTTGAGCGTCACGGTCCGGGCGAAGAGCTCCTTGCGCGCCAGGATGTCGGCCGCGTGGCGCGCCAGCGCCTCGACCTCGCGCCGAACCCGCTCGATGTCGGCCAGGTCCCTCGCGTAGGTCTCCTCGCACCCGATCGACTTGCGCTTCTGGTTCGGCTGGACGGGGCGGTCGTCCTCGCCGAAGGCGAGGCGCCGCAGCCCTCGGCCCAGCTTCCGACCGCCGCCTTGAGGATCTCGGGGTCCGCCGTCCGGACGTCGACGAGCCGGTCGATGCCCGCCGCGCGCAGCTTGCGCGCCGTCACGGGCCCGACACCCCACAGCGCGTCGACGGGAAGCTTCTGGAGAAAGCCCTCGACCCGCTCGGGGGAGATCACGGTCAGGCCGTCGGGCTTCTTCCAGCCCGAGGCGATCTTCGCGAGGAACTTGTTCGGCGCGACGCCGGCCGACGCCGTGAGCCGCGCCTCCTCCCGGATGCGCTCCTTGAGGCGCCGCGCGACGTCGCGGCCGAGCGCCAGGCCCCAGGCGTTCTCGGTGACGTCGAGGTAGGCCTCGTCCAGGGAGAGCGGCTCGACCAGCGGCGTGGCGCTGCGGCAGATCGCGAAGACCTGGTCGGAGACCTCCTTGTACTTTCGAAAGTCCGGCGGGAGGACGACGAGTTCGGGGCACAGCCGAACGGCCTGGGACATCGGGATCGCCGAGCGCACGCCGAAACGCCGCGCCTCGTAGCTCGCGGCGCAGACGACGCCGCGCGAGGTCGGGCTGCCGCCGACGGCGACGGGCCGGCCGCGCAGTTGCGGGTCGTCGCGCTGCTCGACGGAGGCGTAGAACGCATCCATGTCGACGTGGAGGATGCGGCGAATCGGCCCGCCGGTCATGGCCCGCGATCATAGCGGGACACGCGCGGTGGAAATACCTCCTGATCGTCCATTACCCCGTCGAACAGCTCGGTGATCGGCGCGGCGCCTCAGTAGGCGCGCAGCAGCCGCGCCGCGCGCTCGACCGACTCTTCCGACGGCAGGAAGAACGCCTCGAGCGGCGGCGAGTAGGGCACCGGCGTGTCGAGCGCGCCGACGATCCGCACGGGCGCGTCGAGGTACTCGAAGGCCTCTTCCTGGATGACCGCCGCCAGGCTCTCGCCGATCGACGCCGGTGCGCGTGTCCTCGTGCACGATCAGGACGCGGTCGCAGCGGCGCGCCAGCGCGAGCAGCGCCGCGCGGTCGAGCGGCGCGAGGCTGCGCAGGTCGAGCACGGCGACCTCGATGCCCTCCCGGCCGAGCTTCTCGGCGACGCGCAGCGCGACGTGGACGTAGGCGCCGTAGGAGACGATCGCGAGGTCCGAGCCCTGCGCGGCGCAGGGCCGCCTTGCCGAGCGGGATCGGCGCCGGCGCGCGCTCCGGACAGCACCTGCTTGATCGCGGGGGTCGCGGTAGAGCGCGATGTGCTCGTAGTAGAGGACGGGATCCGGGTCGGCGACGGCCGACGCCATCAGCGCGCGCGCGTCGTGCGGTGTCGAGGGGACGACGATCTTCAGCCCCGGCGTGCGGTAGAACCAGGCCTCGGTGTTCTGGCTGTGGTACGGCCCGGCGTGGCGCAGGCCGCCCCACGGCATGCGCACGACCATCGGCACCGAGCCGCCCCAGCGGTAGCGGATCTTCGCGGCGTTGTTGACGAGCTGGTTGAAGCCGGTGGCGACGAAGTCGTTGAACTGCATCTCGCCGATCGGGCGCTGGCCCGCGAGCGCCGCGCCGACGCAGACGCCGAGCACGGCGCCCTCGGCGAGCGGCGAGTTGAGGATGCGGTCGCCGAACTCCTTCGAGCAGCGGCCGCAGCAGCAGGAACGCGTTGCCGTACTTGCCGCCGACGTCCTCGCCGTAGACGAAGACGCGCGGATCGGCGCGCAGCGCGTCGCCGACGCCGAGCATCACGGCTTCGAGGAAGGTGCGGCCCTTCGGGTCGAACGGCGGGCCCGGTCTCGAGCGGCGGAGAACGAGGCGGTCCGCCGCGGAACGCGCCGCGGGCTCGAGCGGCTCGACGCGCGCGGCGGGGCGCTTCGCCTGCGAAGACGCGCGCGCCGGCGAGCTCCGGCTCGGGCCACGGCGCCTCGATCACCGCGGCGGGCCTCGGCCTCGACGAGCGCCTGCGGCCTCGCTCTGGAAGCGCTCGAGATCGCCCTTGCCGATGACGCCCTCGGCCTCGAGCCGCGCGGCGTAGGCCGGGATCGGATCGCGCGCGCGACCAGTACGCGTAGAGCTCCGCGGTCGGCGTAGCCGCCGCTCGGACAGCGGCGGATAGCTCCCAGGAGGTCGGCGGCTCCTTGCCGAGGTAGAGCATGTCGTCGTGGTGCGCGTGGCCGCACATGCGCATGGCAGCACGAGCTCGATCAGCGCCGGCCCGCGCCCGGCGCGCGCCCGCTCGGCGGCCCAGGCGAACGCCGCCGCGATCGCCTCGGGATCGGTGCCGTCGATCGTGATGCCGGGGATGCCGTAGCCCGCCGCCTTGTCGGCGAAGACGCGCACCGCCGACTGGTCGGACACGGGCGTCGAGAGCGCCGTCTGGTTGTTCTGGACGCAGAAGATCGCCGGCAGCCGGCGCGCGGCGCAGAGGTTGATCGCCTCGTGCCACTCGCCGAGCGAGGTCCCGCCCTCGCCGATGAACGACACGGCGACGCGGCCCGAGCCGTCGCGGCGCGAAGGCCATCGCCATGCCGGCGACCGTCAGCGACGAGATCGCGAGCGGCGCCGCCGGCGGCAGGATGCCCCACGCGAAATCGCCGATGTGCAGGTCCTTGCCGTCCATCGGCGGGCCGGCCTTTCCCATCTGCGCGCTCAGGACCATGCGCACGGATTCCGCGCTCCGGGCCGCATCGCGAGCGCCGCGCCGAGGTCGCGGATCAGCGGCGCGACGACGTCGCCCTGCCACGCGCCGTCGGGCCCGCGGTAGCGCGGCGCCGCGGCGCAGGCGCAGCGGCGGCGGCGTAGATCGCCTCCTGGCCGAGCGACCGGAAGCCCTTCCCCTGGAACGCGACGCCGCTCGTAGCGGACCTCGCTGCCCAGGAAGAACGCCTTCAGGCGATTGTCGGTCGCGCGCGTCAGGAGCATGCCGCGCAGGATCTCGATGCGCTCCTCGCGCGTGAGCGACGCGGCGATCGCCTCGCGCCGGAGGAAGCCGTCGCAGGCGTCGGTCAGCTGCTCGCGGGCCAGGCGCAGCCGCTCGGCGGCCGGCACGCGCGGCGTCGTCTCGGGAATGCCGTCGGGCGGCGGAGCCTCGAAGGCGCGGCGCAGCGCCTCGGCGAGCGGCCGGCGCAGCGCCTCGAGCGCCTCCGCGTCGCGCCCCGGGTCGCCCGGGCACACGGACTGAAAGGCCTCGAGCGCCGGCTCGAGCGCGAAGGGCGACTGCTCCGCCACGAACGCCGCAAAGCGCGCGGCGAGCGTGGGAGATCCCGCCCGGGGCGTTTGCGGCTCGACCATCCGCTCCATCAGGTGGATGCTAACCCGGAGCGCCGGCGACGCCCGCCGACGCTCGGGCGGCCAGCCCGCGTGTCTACGCCCGGGGGAGGTCGCAGGAGTCGGTCGGCTCGGTCAGCATTCCGTCGCAGAGCAGGGTCGACTCCTCCGCGTGGATGCAGCAGGGCATTCCGTCCTCCGGATCCTTGAGGATCCCGTTGCGGCCGCACCGCGGGCACTGGACGATGGTCCCCTCCAGAAGGACGACGGAACCCTCCGGCAGCTGCGTGAAATCGTCGATGCTGATCATCGTCGTTCCTCCTTCCTCGATTTGCCTCACGAAACATCCTCGAAAGGCCGCCAGCCCTGGAGGATGCGCATGTAGTTGGCGCGTTCGAATGCCTTCGGGTTGGCGCTGCGCGCGTAGCTCATGCTGCCCTGCATCTGCTTGAGCGAGCCGTAGTCGTGCTTCTCGAGCCATTGCGCGACGTCCGACCGGATGCGGACGAGCGTCTCGGGCCCCCGGCGCAGGAGGACCGAGACCATTTGAACCGCGTGGGCTCCCGCCATCACGGCCTTGATGGCGTCGGCGGCGTTGTGCACGCCGCCGGTGACGGCGAGCGACCCGCGGAACTGGTTCGACAGGATGGCGAGCCAGCGCAGCCGCAGCAGGAGCTCGTTGGGGCTCGAGAGGTAGAGCTTCGGCACGACCTCGAGCTCTTCGATGTCGATGTCGGGCTGGTAGAACCGGTTGAACAGAACGAGGCCCGCCGCGCCGGCGCCTTCCAGACGCCGCGCCATGTTGGCGAGCGAGGAGTAGAAGGGAGACAGCTTGATCGCGAGGGGGATGCGAACGGATTCCTTGATGCGCGTGACGATGTCGACCGCGCGCTGCTCGACGTCCTCTCCCGTTTCGAGGGGATCGGTCGCGAGATCGTAGACGTTGATCTCCAGGGCGTCGGCGCCGGCCTGCTCCATCAGCCGCGCGTACTCGATCCAGCTCGCCGGGGTCGTGCCGTTCAACGACGCGATCACCGGGATGGCCACCGCCGCCTTGATCAGGCTGACTTGCTGCAGGTAGTCGTGGGCGCCGAGGGCGAACTCCTCCGGATCCGGCAGATACGAGAGCGCCTCGGCGTAGGACTCGCCCGGCCGCCGGACGGCGTCGTACGTCGCCAGCTCCTCCCCGACGATCTGTTCCTCGAAGAGCGAGTGCATGACGATCGCGGCCGCGCCCGCGTCTTCCAGGCGCTTGACCATGTCCAGGTCGTCCACGAGGGGCGAGGAGCCCGGCATGAACGGGTGCGGCAGGTGAAAGCCGAGGTAGTCGGTCGAGAGGTCCATCGTCAGGTCGCCTTCGTCAGCTCTTCGGCGGGAGTCGCGGGCGCGGGCACGGCGCCGTTGCGGCGGCGCCCGCGGAGCCTCCGCGTCGACGCGCCACTCGGAGAGGTGCTTGTAGAGCCGCATCCGCCGCTGCGCGTCGCGTGAGGCAGCCGCGGCGAGTGTGCGCTGCCGGGCGGGATCGACCGATTCGAGCATGCGGAACCGGCTCTCGTTCTGCATGAACTTCGCGACCGGGATCTTCGGCGCGCCCGAGTCGAGCTGCAGGGGCGGCAGCCCCTGAGCGATGCGCCGCGGATCGAAACGGTACAGGGGCCAGGACCCCGAATCGACCAGCAGCTTCTGCTGCTCGCAGCCGAAGGCCATGTCGTATCCATGGGCGATGCAGTGGCTGTAGGCGATGACGAGCGATGGACCCGGGTAGGCCTCGGCCTCCTGGAAGGCCTTGACCGTCTGGAAGTCCTTCGCGCCGAACGCAACCCGGCCGATGTAGACGTGCCCGTAGCCCATCGCCATCAGGCCCAGGTCCTTCTTGCCGAGCTCCTTGCCGCCGACGGCGAACTTGGCGACGGCGCCGAGCGGCGTCGCCTTCGACTGCTGGCCGCCGGTGTTCGAATAGACCTCCGTGTCGAGCACGAGGACGTTGACGTCGTGATAGAGCGAGAGCACGTGGTCGAGTCCGCCGAAGCCGATGTCGTAGGCCCAGCCGTCGCCGCCGATGATCCACACGCTCTTGCGGACGAGGTCGTCGGCCAGAAGCCTGAGCGTCTTCGCGTCGGGGCCGTCGGTCCCGGCGAGTCGATCGCGCAGCGCCCGGACGCGCTCCCGCTGGGCCTGGATCCCGGCGTCGCCGGACTGGTCCGCGTCGAGAAGCTCGCGGACGAGCGCCTCGCCGATCGTCGGGGCGAGCCGTTCGAGGAGAAGCCGCGCATGGGCGGTCCGGCTGTCGAGGGCCAGGCGCATGCCGAGGCCGAACTCCGCGTTGTCTTCGAAGAGGGAGTTCGACCAGGCGGGGCCTCTCCCGTCGCGGTTGACGGTGTACGGCGTCGTCGGGAGGTTGCCGCCGTAGATCGAAGTGCAGCCGGTCGCGTTGGCGATCAGCAGCCGGTCGCCGAAGAGCTGGGTCAAGAGCTTGATGTACGGCGTCTCCCCGCAGCCCGCGCACGCCCCCGAGTATTCGAAGAGCGGGTCCGCGAACTGCGTGCCCTTGACGTCCATGACGCGGATGCGCGAACGATCCGGCTCCGGCAGGTCGAGGAAGAAAGCGTAGTTCTCGCGCTCCGCCTCCCGCAGCGGCCGCTGCGGCGCCATGTCGATCGACTTGTGTTTCGGATTCGCCTTGTCCTTGGCCGGGCAGACCATCACGCAGAGCGAGCAGCCGGTGCAGTCCTCCGGGGCCACCTGGATGGTGTAGCGCCAGCCCTCGAAGTCCGCCGCGCGGAAGCGGTCGGACTTGAAGGTCGCCGGCGCCCCCTCGAGCAACGCCGGCTCGAAGACCTTGGCGCGGATGGCGGCGTGCGGGCAGACGAGCGCGCACTTGTTGCACTGGATGCAGATCGCGGGATCCCAGACCGGGATCTCGGTGGCGATGTTTCGCTTTTCCCACTTCGTCGTGCCGGTGGGCCAGGTCCCGTCCACGGGGAAGGCGGAGACGGGCAGCCGATCCCCGTGCCCCGCGATCATCGCGGCCGTGACCCGCTGAACGAAGTCCGGCGCCTCCGCGGGAACGACGGGCGGCCGGCGTTCCGTCGCCGTCGCCTCTGTCGGGCACGGTCACCGGCGCGAGTCCGGCGAGCGTGACGTCGATCGCGGCGAAATTGCGCCGCAGCACCTCGGGCCCCTTCTTGGCGTACGTGCCCTCGACGGCCTTCTTGATCTGGGCGATCGCCGTCTGCCAGCGGGATCGGCTCCGTGATCGCGAAGAAGCAGGTCTGCATGATCGTGTTGATCCGGCCCTTCAGCCCCGCCTCCCGCGCGATCCGGTAGGCGTCGATGACGAAGAGACGGATCTTCTTCTCGAGGATCTGCTCCTGGGCCTCCCGCGGAAGGCGGTCCCAGATCTCCGACGGGCCGTGCGGCGTGTTGAGCAGAACGGCCGCGCCCGGGAGCGCGTGCGCGAAGATGTCGTAGCGGTGGACGAACTCGAACTGGTGGCAGGCGACGAAGTGCGCGCCCCGGATGAGGTAGGCCGAGCGGATGGGGCGGGGACCGAAGCGCAGGTGCGACACGGTCATCGCGCCGGACTTCTTCGAGTCGTAGACGAAGTAGCCCTGCGCGTACCCGTCGGTCTCTTCGCCGAGGATCTTGATCGAGTTGCGGTTGGCGCCGACCGTGCCGTCGGCGCCGAGCCCGTAGAAGACCGCGCGCCGCGTGTCTTCCGGCTCGATGTCGAGGGTGTCGTCCCAGGGGAGCGAGGTGTGCGTGACGTCGTCGGTGATGCCGATGGTGAAGTGGTTGCGGGGCGTCTCCCGCGAGAGCTCCTCGAAGACCGCCGCGAGCATCGCGGGCGTGAGCTCCTTCGAGGACAGGCCGTAGCGGCCGCCGACGATGCGGGGCAGAGGCCTCGCCGCGGCTCTCGTGCAGCGCCGTGACGACGTCCTGGTACAGCGGCTCGCCGATCGCACCCGGTTCCTTCGTGCGGTCGAGCACCGCGATCGCCTGGACGGTCGGCGGCAGCGCCGCGGCGAAGCGCGCGACGTCGAAGGGGCGGAAGAGGCGGACCTTGAGCACGCCGACCTTCTCGCCGCGGGTCGAGAAGCCACTCGACGGTCTCGTGCGCCGTCTCCGCCGCCGAGCCCATGAGCACGAGCACGCGCGTGGCCTCGGGGTGGCCGACGTAGTCGAAGGGCCGGTAGCTGCCGGCCGGTGAGCCGCGCGAACTTCTCCATCGTGCGGGCGACGATGTCCGGGCACGCGAGGTAGAAGGGGTTGGAGGCCTCGCGGGCCTGGAAGAAGGTGTCGGGGTTCTGCGCCGTGCCCCGCAGGACCGGCCGGTCCGGCGTGAGCGCCCGGGCGCGGTGTGCGGCGACGTCCTCAGGGTCGAGCAGCGCCGTGAGATCGTCGTCGGACAGCTCCTCGATCTTCGCGACCTCGTGCGAGGTGCGGAACCCGTCGAAGAAATGGAGGAAGGGGATCCGCGAGGAGAGCGTCGCCGCGTGGGCGATCGCCGCCAGATCCTGCGCCTCCTGGACGGATCCGGAGGCGAGCAGCGCGAATCCCGTCTGCCGGCAGGCCATCACGTCGGAGTGGTCGCCGAAGATCGACAGGGCGTGTGTCGCGAGGGTGCGCGCCGCCACGTGCATCGCAAAGGGCGTGAGCTCGCCGGCGATCTTGTACATGTTGGGGATCATCAGGAGCAGTCCCTGGGAGGCCGTGAACGTCGTCGCGAGCGCGCCGGCCTGGAGCGCCCCGTGGACGGCGCCCGCGGCTCCGCCCTCCGACTGCATCTCGATGACGTGCGGCACCTTTCCCCAGAGATTGGGTCGCCCTTTGGCCGACCATGCGTCGGCGAGCTCTCCCATGGAAGACGAGGGCGTGATCGGGTAGATGGCGATGACTTCGCTCGCGCGGTGGGCGACGGAAGCGACCGCCTCGTTGGCGTCGAGCGTGACCCGATTTTTCTCTGACACCACGCCTCAACCGTAGCGAGCCGCGGGCAGGTGCCGGGATGATGCCGATGCATCAATTGCAGGGCGGGCGGCGCGGGGAGGGCGCCCCGTTCAGTCGTCCAGCCGTGCTCCGAGGAAGGCCGGCTTGCCCGCGAGCGCGATGCGGAACCCGTAGACGGCAATCGCCGCGAGAACGACCAGCACAAGGAGCGACGTCCCGGCGTACCAGGCGGAGGAGTCGGTCGTCAACGGGAACTGCAGGCAGTGGCCGAAGAGATTGGCAAAGACCCAGGCGAGGAGGCCGAAGCGCAGGAAGACGAAAATCTCGGCGGCGGCCACGACGAGGCCGTACGCCCCGGAAATCAGGCCACCGTCGAGAAAGTAAGGTACGGTGAAGAGCAGCACGAAGACGGAGGCCGCGAGCCACTCCTTCCTGAGGACCGCGCGCAGCAGGAAGAAGAGCATCGCGGCGGCGAGCGCGAAGAACATGGCGACCGCGGGGTTGAAGAGGTGACTCGCGACGGCTCGCGGGCCACGCAGCGTCGTATCCCACGGGAAGGGCGGGATCGGCGGCGTCGCCTCGAAGGCCCGGAGCGCGAGCTCCCGCAGTTCCCCGGCGATGGCTCCGAAAACGCCGAGCAAGGCGCCGGCCAGCAGCACGCGCCCGACCAGCGGGTCGGAGAGGCGGCCCGAGAGCAGGCGCGTCCAGGCGATCAGCGAGTCCGGCCAGCGGCGGCGGATGAGCGGCTCGAGAGCGACGTACATCAGCCAACTCACGCCGGCGAGGAAGAGGGCCACGCTCGCGCCCAGGAGGAGCAGGGCGAGCTCCGCATCGCTCGCGACGTGGCTCGCCACGAACGCCCAGGTGAGCATCGAGCCGACGAACGTGAGGGCGGCCAGGCGCATGGCCCCCCGACGGTCGCTGCGGCCCAGACGCAGGTTCCGGCGGGCGATGAGCGCCGCGCCGACGACCAGTATGCCGAGAAACAAGAGATCGAAGTCGCGGCCTACTTGCAACAGCTCGGCCGGGCGAGCCGTCCGGGGCGGACTGCTCCACGGTCCGGCCAGCTCGAAGAAGACGGGCCGTCCGTTCGCGGCCGCCGCCTCGACGCGCAGCGGCCGGTCCGGTCGTTCGGGTTTGCTCTCGACCCACGCCGCCCGAGCATCCGCGAACGAAGGAGGAAGCCACTGCGGTTGCGCCGGCGAGAAGGCCGCGGCGTCGAGCCCGGCTTCGGCGAGAAGAATCGACCAATCGAGCGCGGCGGACGACGCCTGCGGCCCGGAAGACGGGACCGCCTCGAAACGGATCAGGCGGCCCAACGGGTCGAGCTCGACGCCGACCATGCCGCTCATCGTTTGCGGCGGATCGCTCTCGGTCACCTGTACTCCCCCGAAGTCTTCCCCGCGGAAGCGCTCGGGGACGAGCTGGTCGGGGCTCTGCCGGTACCAGAAGAAGATCGCGGCCGGACGCCCGTCTTCCATGTCCTTCCAGCGGTTCTTCGACTTGTCGTGCTCCTCGACCCAGCGCCGGTACTCGCCGTTTCCGGAGAAGCCCCACGCGGTGCCGAGCGGCTTCTCGGTGTAACCGAGCCTGCGGATGATCTCCTTCGATCGTTCGGCGAGGGCTTCGGGCGGCTTCTCCAGCGGCACGTGCCCATGGCGGAAGGCGCGCGGCGAGAGATAGGCGGCGAGCGCCATTCCCGCGAGGATCAATATCAGGCAGGCCCAGGCCGCCGCGGGCTTCATCCCTTCGTCGCTGCCGGCCGCCGCGACCATTTCGGGTGAGGGGGTCTCGCCCGCGGCGATTGCGGCGGCGAGCGGATCGCCTCCGGGCAGCGCGGCGGCCACGGCGGCGGCCGAGCGCGGGCGCTGGCCCGGGTCTTTCTCCAGGCAGCGCAGGATCGCGCGCTCGACGGCGGGCTCGAGGCCCGGCGTGACGGTCGAGGGCGCCGTGGGCTGCTCCTGCGAGTGCTTGCGCCGCCAGTCGGCCAGCGTCGCCGCCTCGAAGGCTTTCCTCCCCGTGAAGAGCTCGTAGAGGACCAGGCCCAGCGCGTAGAGATCGCTCTGCACCGAGGCGCCCTTGCCGGCGAGCTGCTCGGGCGCCATGTAGGCGGGAGTGCCGCCGACTTCGGTCCCGCCCTTGTCCTCGTCGGCGCGGATGGCGAGGCCGAAGTCCGTGATCCGGACGCGGCCGCGCCCGTCCAGCATGACGTTGCCGGGCTTCAGATCCCGGTGGAGCACTCCGCGGTCGTGTGCCGCGGAGAGTCCCGCGCAGAGCTGCCGCGCGATCTCGACCGCCTTGTCGCCCGGGAGCCTCCCGATGCGCCGCAGCAGCGAGGCGAGGTCCTCTCCGTCCACGTACTCCATCGAGAGGAAGTGGCGCCCGTCGACCTCCCCGATGTCATAGACGCGGCAGACGTTGGGATGGGAGATCTGGCGGGCATGCCGCACCTCGGCGTAGAAGCGCTCGATCCAGGCGGGTTCGGCGGCCAGGCGCGCGGGGAGGAACTTCAGCGCGACCGGGTGCCCGAGCTTCAGGTCGTCGGCGCGGTAGACCTCGCCCATGCCGCCGCGGCCGACCAGGCCGATGATGCGGTAGCGCTCGGCGAGAACAGCTCCGGGAGCGAAGCCTCCCGCGTCGATCGATTCGGAGGAGGCCAGGCGGCCGACGGGATCCGAGGAGGGAACGCGCCTGCGCGCCGCCTCGAGCTCGGACGGCGTCGCGAGACCGGTCGGAAGCTGGGAGAGGGAGCCGACGAGGGCGCCGCAGGAGGAGCAGAACCGGGAGTCTCCCGGGACCTCGGCCGAGCAGGACGGGCACTTCACTGCGGGATGGCTCTCTTGGCGCATGCTACTTCACCGCCCCGTGGCAGAATCGCCTCTCTCTCGTGGCAGGCAACCGGACCGAGCAACTGGGACTCTTTGGCGCGCTCGCCGCGCCGGACCGCGGGCGCGACGCGGGGCTCGCGGATCGCCTCGAGCGCGAGCACGCCGAAACCGCGGCGATCGCCGCGCGCCTGCCCAGGGGCGTCTTCTTCGGGACGAGCACCTGGAGCTTTCCCGGCTGGGCCGGCATCGTCTACTCGCGGCGCGCGACGACGGCGGACCTCGCGCGGGAAGGGCTCGCCGAGTACGCGCGGCATCCGCTGCTGACGACCGTCGGGATCGACCGCGGCTACTACGGGCCGATTCCCGGCAAGGACCTCGAGCGCTACGCCGCGCAGCTCCCGCCGGGCTTTCCGTGCTGCGCCAAGGCGCCCGAGGCGGTGACCGCCGCCGTGCGGACCGGCGAGCCCCGCGCCAACCCCGATTACCTCCGGCCGCAGCGGTTCATCGACGAGATGGTCGGGCCGTTCCTCGAATCTTTTCGGGAACACACGGGCCCGTTCGTCGTCCAGTTCCCGCCGTCCGCGAACGCTCCGGCGCCGCCGGCCTTCGCCGAGAGGCTCGACCGGTTCCTCGAGGCGCTTCCGCCGGAAGCCCGGTACGCCGTGGAAGTGCGCGACCCGGCGCTCCTGACGCCGGAGTATCGCAAAGTGCTCGCGGCGCGCGGAGCGGCGCACGTCTACAACTACGCGACCGCGATGCCGATGCCGGCGGAGCAGGCTGCAGCGGTTCCCGTCGAGACCGCGCCATTTGCCATGATCCGCCTCCTCCTGCGCCCGGGCACGCGCTACGGAGAGCGGCGCGAGGAGTTTCTTCCCTTCGATCGGATCGTCGACCCGAACCCGGAGATGCGGGACGAGGTGACGCGCCTCACCCGGGCAGCCCTTCGGGCGGGCCGCGAGACCTACATCCTCGTCAACAACAAGGCGGAGGGTTGTTCGCCGCTCACGATCCGGGCGCTGGCGGAGTTGCTGGCGGAGCCGGCGGCCACCGACTGACCGGCTTCGGCGGCCCCTCCCCCGGCGCGGCGAACGTGCATGAGTCCGAGGGATCCGTGCGCAAGCCGTCGCCGAGGATCCAGGAAGTCTGGACGTGCACGTAGCGAACCGTGCCGTCGAAGCGTTGGCGGCGAGCGCCGTTGCGGCCACACCGGGGGCAACGGGTGATGGGCCCGTCGGTGGGAATCAGGACGCCGACGCTGCGCAGCGTGAAATCTTCGAGGACGAACATGCTGACTCCCTTCGGTTTGAGTTGGTTGGACCGCCGACGCGATCCGATCAATGGAGGAGAAGCAAGAACAGGGCCACGTCGCGCCGGGAGCGAAAAGGGGCGTCCTGCGAGAGGATGCCGGCATGATGAAGACTGAAAAGGACCTGCGCGGGGAGATCCGGCAGATTCGGGACCTCGTCAAGGGTCTCTCGGGATTCTGGCTCGGGGAGGCGTCCGCGGCGATCTATGCCCTGGAATGGGCCATGGGAAAGCGCGAGGCGCCGCCCTCCGAGGACTTGAACCGGCCGCACGGCGGGCGCGAGAAGATCGCCGCGTCGCTCGTGAAGATCGTCGAAGCGGCGCCGGCGGTCCGCTTGAAGGCGAAACCCGGCGGTGCGGTCAGACCGTCGTCGCGGCCTTCGTCAAGGAAGCGATCAGCGCGTTGAAGGCCTTCTCCGCGGCGGCGATCGTCGCGGCGGGGCCGGTGCACTTGAAGAAGACGAGCCCGCCCGGGGCCTCGACGATCGCTCCGAGGAGCCGGGAGTTGGGCTTCGCGCCCTGCGACTGCATCATGGGCCCGCCGGGCGCGAGATAGGTGCCGGCCAGCGTCACCCGATGGACGCGGAGCCCGGCCACCGTGCTGTCCGAGCGCACGGGCTTCGGCGCTCCGGAGAATTGCTGCGCCCAGCGCGCGACGTTCTCGTCGACGGTTCCGCCCTGGCCCTTGCCGAAGTAGTACACGCCGCACTCGCCGGCCTCGGCTCCCGCCGCGCCCGGGATCGCGTACGTGGCGACGCGCATCGAACGCGGAGCCTGGGCGGTCCAGCCGGACGGCACGGTCCAGCTCACGCCTCCGGCCGTCCCGTCCGGGGAGGCGAAGAGCGCGGCGCCCGTCAGGAGGATGGCCGTCGCCCCGAGGAATAGAGAACGTCGGGACTTCATGAAGATCTCCTTTTCCGTGAAGGATACCGCCTGGTCAGCGCGGACGCAGGATGACCTTGCGCACGCCGGGCCGCGCCGCCTCGGAGAGGGCACGCACGGCGCCCGACAATGGAAACTCGGCCGAGAGAAGCCGCCCGACGTCGACCTTCCGGCGCCGCAGCAGATCCAGGGCCGGCTCGAACCTGCCGCATCGGGAGCCGACGAGGGAGATCTCGTTGACGACCACCGGCGCCGCGTCG
The DNA here is from genome assembly GCA_963725095.1 of uncultured Acidobacteriota bacterium. GTDB lineage: Bacteria > Acidobacteriota > Thermoanaerobaculia > UBA5066 > Gp7-AA6 > DATBFU01. The sequence continues at coordinate 134,410 of CAVRXJ010000024.1, read as the reverse complement.
AACCGCGCGGGCGCGTGGTGGGTCGACTTCCACACGACCGTGCCGCGCGGCCGCACGAGGCGGAGCGCCGCCGGCATGCCCTCGGGCGATCCGGTCGCCTCGACGACGAGATCGAAGGACGCCGGGCGGGCGCGGCTGCGGCGGCCGAGCAGGCGGGTCTGTGCGCCGGCGTTCTCGAGCACCGCGGCCACCAGCGTGCCGAGCTTTCCCGCCCCGAGCACGGCCGCGCGCGTTCCGGGCCCGACGGCGACCTGGTCCAGGACCTCGCACGCCGCGGCGAGCGGCTCGACGAAGACCGCCTCTTCGTCGGAGATTTCGCGCGGCACTTCCCGCAGATTCGCCTCGGGCAGCGTGAGGTACTCGGCGTGCGCGCCCGGGTGCTTGAGGATCCCGAGCACGGTTCGCTTCGGGCAATGCCGGCCGAGTCCCCGGCGGCACCAGCCGCAGCGGCCGCAGGCGAGGTTGATCTCGCCGACGACCCGCTTGCCCAGCCACGCGGAGCCCGCCGGCCCCTCGACGCGTCCGACGAACTCGTGGCCGGGGATGCCGGAGAAGCCGTGGTAGCCGCGGCGCAGCTCGAGATCCGTGTTGCAGATGCCGGAGGCGATCACCCGCACGAGGGCGAAGCCGGGGCGCAGCGCCGGGTTGGCGAACGTCGCGCACGGCCGCTCGTCCGGACGTGAACACCAGCGCTTTCACGCGGAGATGCTACCCGAGCCCGGCGCGGAGCGGCCGACCTCAAGGAGCGGAGGGAGGCGTGTAGCCCGAAAACGTGACCGTCATCCGGAATCCCTTCTTGATGAAGAGGATTCCCCCCTCGCCCTCGATCGTGACGGCGGAGAGGGCCGGCCCGTCGGGCGTCGGGGCGTCGTAACGCATCTCGATGTCCATCCGCGAGACGTGCTTCGGGTTGGCCGATGGGCGGCAGCGGATGCGGACGGGGCTGCCCGCTGCCGGATCGACGAACGCGTCCCCGACGTTGACCGCGGGCGATGGCGCTCCGACAGGCTCGAAGTGGATCCGGGTGAGGTTCGGATACGACGCGTCGGGCGGGAGGAGGGCGAAGCGGTATTTCGGAGCCTCCTCGGCGCCGAACGGCGAGGCGAGGCTGAGCTCGAGGGAGGACGAGCCGCTGCCGTGCTTCTTCTCCCGCTTCACCCTTTCCTCGGCGGTGACGTCCTTGCCGTCCTTCGAGAACCGAACCAGCTCCCGGACCTCCGATCCATTGCGGAAGAAAATGCGCTCGACGATCTCCATTTGAGACTCGACACGCCCCTTCCCGTCGAGCTGGTCGCTGCGGGTTGTCAACGTGAGCTCGCCCGAGCGACGCATCTCCTTCAGGCGCGCGCTGTGCTCGGAGAGCTTCCGGAGGAGATCCGCCAGATCCTCCGAGGGCGGCGTTGCGCCGGTTGCCGCGGCAACGGCGAAGGCGAGGGCAGAGGCGAGTGTGTGAGTCCGGAGGGAGGATCGAGTCATCGGCAGGCTCTCGCTGCGTTCGGATTATTGCATCGCCTCTGTTTGCCTGAGACCGACTTCAGCTTGAGTTACGATCTGATCAAGTGATCCATTGCCCTGGTTGTTCCGCGGAGCTTGCGGATGCCGTCCGCTTCTGCTCCACCTGCGGACAGGCGATTTCATCGGTCTCGCAGATGCCGACCGGACTCGCGACGCCGTCGGTCGAGGAGGCTGCGCGCCGGCGCAGTCCCGCCTCGGCGCCCGTCGGTCGGCTGGTTTCTTCCCACCCGGGTGGAGCCGGCGGATTCACGCCGGGTACGGTGCTGGCGGAGCGCTACCGGGTCATCGGCCTGCTCGGCCGCGGGGGAATGGGAGAGGTCTACCGGGCCGACGACCTGAAGCTCGGGCAGCCGGTGGCGTTGAAGTTTCTGCCGAGAGGCCTCGCCTCCGACCCGGCCCGTCTCGAGCGCTTCTACGCCGAGGTCCGGATCGCGCGCCAGGTGTCGCACCCGAACGTGTGCCGCGTGTACGACGTCGGTGAGATCGAGGGCCAGCACTTCCTCTCGATGGAATTCGTGGACGGTGAGGATCTGGCGTCGCTGTTGCGGCGCATCGGCCGGCTGCCGCCCGACAAGGCGCTCGAAATCTCGCGGGAGCTGGTGGCAGGACTGTCGGCCGCGCACGACAAAGGCGTGCTCCATCGGGACCTGAAGCCCGCCAACGTGATGATCGACGGGCGCGGCCGCGCGCGCATCACCGACTTCGGTCTCGCCGTGGCGGCCGGGGAGGTGGTGGAGGGCGAGATCTCCGGCACGCCGGCCTACATGGCGCCCGAGCAGCTCGCGGGCAAGGGCGCCTCGGTCCAGAGCGACATCTACGCGCTCGGGCTCGTCCTGTACGAGCTCTACACGGGGCGCAGGGCCTTCGAAGGGGCGACGTTTCAGGACTTGAAGCGCAAGCATTCCGAGGAGGCGCCGGCCTCTCCGTCGACGGTGTCGCCCGGCTTCGACCCGGTCGTCGAGAGGGTCATCCTGCGGTGCCTCGAGAAGGATCCGCGGGCGCGACCGTCTTCGGCGCTGCAGGTCGCCGCCGCACTTCCCGGCGGCGATCCGCTCGCCGCGGCGCTCGCCGCGGGAGAAACGCCGTCCCCCGAGATGGTCGCCGCCGCGGGCGAGGAGGGGGCGGTTTCCGCCGCGAAGGCCTGGGCGCTTCTGGGGGGCATCGCCGCGGTCATCGTCGCGTGCCTTCTTCTGGCTCCCTTCTCGACCGACATCGGCCTGGCGCCTCTCCCGAAGAGTCCCGATGCCCTCGCCGATCGTGCACGCGAGCTGGTTCAGAAGTTCGGCTACGGCGATCGTCCCGCCGACGCCGACTCGTACTGGAAACGACAGTACGAATACCTGCGCTACCGGTCGGATCACCTGCCATCGCCGCGGCGGGTGCGCGAGCTCGGCACGATCGAGCCGCACCCCTGGTGGTTTCTGTACCGGCAGAGCCCCCGTGCGATGGTGCCCGTTCATGGCGGCGACCAGATCGGTGACGACGATCCGCCCTTCGAGACTTCCGGAATGGTCCGCGTGGCGCTCGACGCGCGCGGGAAGCTGGTCGGTTTGCGCGCCGTCCCGCCCCAGATCGACGCGGCAAAGGGGCCGTGGCCGGATCCGGACTGGCCATCGCTCTTCGTGGAGGCGGGCCTCGACGGGTCGCGCTTCACCCCGACCGCTCCGAAATGGCTTTCGGCGGAGCCCTTCGACGTCCGCGCCGAATGGGACGGGAGCTTCGCGCGGCAGCCCGACGTCCCGATTCACGTCGTCGCGGCGGCTTACCACGGCAGGCCCGTGTTCTTCGAAGTGTTGGGGCCCTGGAGCCGGCCGGCGCGCTTGCATGAGACCCCGCGCACCTTCGCCGCGATCGCGGGGATGGCCGCGCTCATCTTTCTGATGCTCTTTCTGATCGCGGTGGGCCTCTTCGTTGCGCGACGAAACCTGCGCCTGGGCCGGGGCGACCGAAAGGGAGCCTCTCGCCTCGCGGCGTTCCTGCTCGCGGCGGGGATGGCGGCCTGGCTGGTGTCCGCGCATCACGTCGCGGATCTGGCCGGCGAGTTCGGCATGCTGCTGGAGGCGATCGCGTTGTCTCTGCTCGTGGCCTCCTTCGCCTGGCTGATGTACGTGGCGCTGGAGCCCCTGGTCCGGCGGCGTTGGCCGGATCTCCTGATCTCCTGGACCCGCCTGCTCGCCGGCCGTTTTCGAGATCCGCTCGTCGGGCGCGATCTGCTGGTCGGGATCCTCTTCGGCGGTCTGTTCGCCGTGATCAACCACGCGGGAAACGGGGCCGCGGCCTGGTGGAACGTTTCCACGATGACCCCCCTGCCGTGGGAGCCCGGGTCGCTGCAGGGGGCGAACCGGCTGGTGGCTCAGCTTCTCTACGATCTCGGCGGGGCAACGATCGTGGGTTTCGCGTGCATGTCGATGCTCATCCTCTCGTGGGTTCTGCTGCGGCGAAGGTGGCTGGCCTTCGGCGCGACCGGGCTCGTCCTGACTCTCATCAATCTCGGTGGTGAGAACCTGGGAGTGGGAATTGGGATGGGCGTTCCGATTGCGATCCTCACGATCGTCGTCGCGATTCGATTCGGACTCCTGGCGTTGTGCGTTTCGTGGTTCGCGGAGCATCTCTTGAGCCGATATCCGCTGACCCTCGATTTCTCGCACTGGTACGCCGGGAGGTCCGCTGTCGTCCTGCTCATCGTGGCCGGGCTCGCCGCATACGGCTTTCACATTGCCCTGGGCGGCAAGTCCGCCTTCGGAACCGCCACGCTCGACGAGGCATAGGAATCCGCGGCCGGACCCTCAGGGACAGGAGGAGGCCCGTTTATCTCATGGCCTCCATCGGGGACAGGCGCGAGGCGCGGATGGCGGGGTACATGCCGAACGTCACGGCGAGCAGCAGGGCCACGACCCAGGCGACGGCGAGGCCGACCGGGTTGACGACCAGACCATAGGGGAAGTTGGCGGAGAGCGCCTTGCAGAGGACGGCGCCGGCGAAGGTGCCGAGCGAGGCGCCCAGCGCCGCGAGCACGCAGGCCTCCAGCAGGAACTGCGTGAAGACCTCGCCGTCGGAGGCCCCCATCGCCTTGCGCAGGCCGATCTCGTAGCGGCGGTCGGAAAAGGAAATCAGCATGACCGAGAGGACGCCCACGCCGCCGACGAGGAGCACGGTTCCCGCGAGGCTCATCAGCACGACCTTCCAGCCGAAGATCTGCTCCAGGAAGTTCGACCAGGCGCGCGCCCCTTCGGCCTCGAGATCCAGGATCTCCACGTCCTCGATGCCGTGGTGCGCCTGGCGCGCCCGCCCGACCATCATCGCGGAGACTTCGCCGATGTCGCGCTTGGCCGCGAGCTTGACCGTGACGTGCGCGAGCTTGTGCTCCGGGTCGATGCGGTCCATGTAGGTCTGCAGCGGGATCGTGATGCCGTTGGCGTCGTACCAGTTCTCGTTCGAGAAGAGCTGACCGGGGGCCTGGACGCCGACGATGCGGAAGCGCGTGCCCTCGACCGTGATGTCGCGGCCGACCGGGTCGGAGCCGCCGAAGAGCTTGGAGGCGAGCGTCGCTCCCACGACACAGACGGTCGAGCGGCGCCGCTCGTCGTCCTCGGTCAGCCCCCGTCCGATGCCGATCGGCCGGTTCATGTAACGGCCGTAGTCGGGGCGCACGCCGTTGACGAACATCCGCTCGCTGCCGGCCGAGGTCTTGACGGCCGACCGCTGCTGCGCGCGCGGCAGAAATGCCAGGACCTTCGGATTGGGTGTGGTCAGCCGAGCCAGGTCTTCGAAGCGCAGCCCGGGACTCATCGCGAAACGCTTCTGTTCCTCGGTGGTCGCGGGCGACTTGGGAGCGAGCACGATGGTCCCGTCCCAGCTCATCCCGGAGAATCCCGTGGCGATCTTGTCCATGACGCCGTCCATGACGGACGTCATCACGACGAGCGCGAAGACGCCCAGCGTCAGAAGCGTGAGCGTCAGCGTGGAGCGCAGCTTGTGCGCCCACAGCTCGACGAGGCCTCCCTTGACGACCTCCCAGTAGAGGGCGGCATGGGCGCGCCACGAGAGCCGCCGCGCCGGCGCGGACTTCGCCGGCACGCCGGCCGCCAGCGGCAGCGCGCGGCTACTCATACCGCAGCGCCTCCATCGGCGAGAGCCGGCTCGCCTTGAAGGCCGGATAGAGCGCGAAGAGGAACCCGAAGACGATCGCGAGGCCATACGCCCAGAGGACGCTCTTCGCGTCGATCCAGAGCGGCGCGCCGAGGATCGACATGATGAACTTGGAGAAGCCGAGGCCCACGACGAGGCCGGCCACGGAGCCCACGGCCGTCAGCAGCATCGCCTCCGTCAGGAACTCCTTGAAGACCTCGCGGCCCGAGGCGCCGATCGCCATCTTGACCCCGACCTCGCGGATGCGTTCCTTCAGGGTCGCCATCTGGATGTTGACGTTCACGATCCCGCCGCCGATCAGGGAAAGGACGCCCGACAGGAGGAAGACCATGTCGTAGACGTCGCCCTGGCTCTGCTCCTTCTTCACGCGCGCCGCGACGTCGTCGAGGCGGAAGTCGTCCTGCTGGCGATGGTTCGACTTGAGCATCGAGGAGAGCCCCTTCGAGAAGGTCGCCATGGCGTCGAGCTTGGGGATGCGGAAGGTCACGCGGTCGAGGCGCTGGTACCGATCACCTTCGAAGCGCCGGGTCACGAGTGTCGTCGGGATGGCGATGACCTTGTTGCGCCGGCGGAAGACGTTTCGCTGGGACTTTCGGAAGTAGAAGACCCGTTCCTTGAGCAGCCCGACGACGGTGACCGGTACGTCGCCGACGCGAATCGAATGGCCGAGCGCGTCTCCCGCAGGGAAGAAGACCTCCGACGCTTCGCTGCCGAGGATCGCCACCGGCGCGCCGTCGGCGATCTCCTGCTCCGTGAAGTTGCGCCCCTGGGCGATCTCGTAGCCGTCCACGGCGAAGAAGTCGCCGCCGATGCCCCGGATGTCGCGCTCCTGGTCCGCATAGGGGGAGCGCACGCGGGCCCGCGCGAACTTCTGGAGTGAGACGCCGGTGACCGTCTTGGCGTCGAGGTCCTGCCCGTCCTCGGCGTCCTCGTGTCGAAGCCCGAGGTTGGCCATCTGGAGTGCCGTGGGGCTGCCTTCCTTGACGATCGCGGAAGGCTGGACGTTCAGCTTGTCGAGCCCTCCCATCTTCACGTAGAAGTCCATCGAGCGCCGCCGCATGCTGTCGGAAATCGAGAAACCGCCGAGCACGGAGGCGACACCGAGCAGAACGCCGAGCGACTGGAGCGTCGAGCGGCCCAGGTTCTCGCGCATCTCGACCCAGGCGTTGCGGATGCGTTCGCGGAAAGCGCCGGAGAACATCGTGGCTTGGAGTCGCGCCTCCACTCCGACCCCTCTCCTGCGGGGGAGAGGGGAGGAGTGATCAGGCCGCGGCTTCCTCCGGCTTGATCAGCCCGTCGTGCAGCTCGACGCGGCGCTGCGCCATGGCGGCAATCGAGAGATCGTGGGTGACCATCAGGATCGTGTTGCCCTGACGGTGGAGCTCGGCGAAGAGCTCGAGGACTTCGTGGCCCGTCTTCGAGTCGAGGGCGCCGGTCGGCTCGTCGGCCAGGAGCATCGCCGGCCGGTTGGCGAGCGCCCGCGCGACCGCGACGCGCTGTCGCTGGCCGCCGGAGAGGGCCGCGGGCAGGACTTTGGCCTTTTCGGGGATTCCGACCTGCTCGAGAAGGTCGAGGGCCCGGCTTCGCCGTTCCTTGCGGCGCCACACCCGCATAGAGCATCGGCAGCTCGACGTTGCGGACGACCGAGGCCTTCGGAAGCAGGTTGTACTGCTGGAAGACGAAACCGATCTTTTCGTTGCGGATCCGCGCGAGCTCCGAGCCCGAGAGGCCGTCGACCCGCTCCCCGTCGAAGACGTAGGTCCCGGTCGTCAGAGAGTCCAGGCAGCCCGAGGATCGCCATCAGCGTGGACTTTCCCGAGCCGGAGGGCCCGATCAAGGCGACGAACTCCCCGGACGCGACCTCCAGGTCGATGCCGCGCAGGGCATGGACGGCGACGCCGTTGGTGCCGAACGTCTTGGTCAGATCTCGTGTTTCGATGATGGGCTTCATTGGGCTTCGCGCTCCAATCGGGTCATCGGGTGATCGATCCTCCGATCGTCCGATTCCTTCTCAATCCGTGTCGTCGTCTTTCTCGACGCGCTTCTTGGACGGGTCTTCCAGGGAGACTTCCTGGCCGGGTTTCAGGCCCGCGAGGATCTCGACCCGCTCCAGGGTCGCGATGCCGGCAGAGACGGGGACCACGTCGAAGTATTCCTTCCAGTGGTCCGAAAGCCAGATGAACTTGTTGCGCCCGGACAGGCCTTCCTTGGCCGAGGCGATCTGCTTGGGCTCGAGCTTGTGCTTCAACCGGTAGGCCACCGTCTGGCCATCGCGCTTCTGAAGCGCCTCGAGCGGGATCGAGACGGCCTTCTCGCGCTTGTCGCCGAGGATCTCGACGTTGGCGCTCATCCCGGTGCGGAACGCGTCGCCGAGCTCGTCGAGCGCGACTTCGATCTTGAAGACCTTGATCTTCTCGACGAGCTCGGCGGAAGGGGACACGAAGCTGACCTTCCCGGTGAAGACCTTCTGCGGGTAGGCGTCGAGGGTCACGCGCACGGGCTGGCCGACCTGGACCTTCGCGATGTCGACCTCGTTCAAGTTCACGCGGATGATCAGCGACTTCAGGTCGGCGACCGTGAAGAGCACCGTCCCGGAATTGAAGGAGGACACGCCGGAGGTGACCGTCTCGCCGAGCTCGACGCCGCGCTTGATCACGACGCCGCTCATCGGCGCCGTCACGCGCGCCTTCTGCGAGGCGGCGTTGCCCGAGATCGGAATGCCGCGGTCCTCGACGATCTGGTAGCGCATCTGCGCGGCGCGCAGGTTCTCGGCCGCCTGGTCGCGCTTGATCTGGGTCGAGCGGAAGGTGTCGTGGCCGACGAGGCCCTGCTCGAAGAGCGCCTTCTGCATCGCGAACTCGCGCTCGGCGTCCTGGAGCTTCAACTCCGTATCCTTCACGCTCGCCTGCACGTCCGAAAGCGACTGCGCCTGGTTCACGTCGGGCTCGATCTCGGCCAGCATGTCGCCGGACTTCACGACCGCGCCCTCGCGCACGCGCATCGAGCGTCACGACGCGCCCGGAGACGGCCGACTTGACGTCCACCTTGGTCACCGGGTCGACCACGCCGACCTCGCGGACGGACACCTGGAGATCCTCGGCCTGGACCTTTCCGAGGCGGAACGGGCTGTTCTCGACCTTCGGCTCGCCCTTGTCCCGTCCCTTGGCGGCCACCAGGGCGGCCCCGGCCAGGGCCAGCACGACCGTCAGGATCGCGATCCACTTCCTCTTCTTCATGAAAAACCCCTTCCAGGAGGCAAAAAGGCCCTTGTGGCCGGCGATTCCTTCGTTTTCCGTCATCGGTGAGCCGCCTCCAGTGAGGCGTCCACGACCTGCTAATACGAAGGAATCGCGGCGAATGTTCGGTGGCCCGGCGGGCCCGGCGGCCGCGGGTCTTCCCGGCGATGCCGACGCCCGTCCGGTCGATCTTTCGCGGGGTTCCGGGCTTCACGCCAGATAATCGCGCCCGTGAGCTTCGGCGCGAGCAGGAGCGGGAGCCGGTCCAGTGCTCCGAACGGGCCGGTTCACCGTGCGGCGCCTGCGCTCCGCCTTCTTCCTCTTCCGCACGTCGATCCGCGGCGCGGACATTCTGGTCGCGGGCGTCTTCGCGGCCCTGTCGCTCGGGCTGGGCGCGTACCTGTTGGCGCGGGCCCAGGCGGCCGCGCACCTGTCGCGTTCGCGCAACACGCGCAGCGGCTGCAGTCGGCCTTCACCGAGATGCTCGAAACTCCGCAGGAGGACCTGACGACCCTCGCGAGCGTCTTCGAGGCCTCGGGCCGCGTGACCCGACGGCAGTTCCACCTGCTGACCGATCCGATGCTGCGGCGCCACCGGCTCGTCTATGCGCTCGAGTGGCTGCCCTTCGTCCGCGACGTCGAGCGCACCTATCACGAGGCGGAGGCGAGCGCCGCGGGCCTCGCGCAGTATCGCTTCTGGGAGCAGGGGCCCGACGGAAAGGCGCGCGCCGCGAGCCGCCGGCGACTTCTACGTCCCGATCCACTACATGGAGCCGCCCAACGTGCTCGCGCTCGGATTCGATATCGCCTCCGACGCCGGACCGCTGGCGCACCGGCGAAAAGGCTCGGGACTCGGGACAGCTGACGGCGTCGCCTCCCTTCTCCCTGGTCGAGGAGAAAGGCAGGCCCGACAGTCTGCCGGTCGTCGCCCTCTACCTTCCCGTCTACAACGAGGGCGACCCCGGCTCGGAGCCCGCGCGCCGTGCTGTCGCTCGCCGGCTTCACGATGGCGGTCCTTCGCGTCACGCCGCTGGTCGACGGCGCCGCCGCCTCCACGGACGTGAGCGGCCTCGCCATGGTCGTGCGCGATGCCGAGGCTCCGGGCGCGCCCCTCCTCGCGGAACGGCCGCAAGGGCGCCTCGCGGCTCGCCGCGCCAGGGCGACCTGGAGATGCGGTACCCGATCGAGTTCGCCCGCCGCAAATGGATCCTGTACGTGTTCGGTCTGCCCGGCGCTTTTCGCCCGGCCAGCCGCGGACCGATCGAGGCGGCCTCCGTCGGCCTGCTCGCGACGCTGCTCGGCCTGGTCACGGCGACGTCGCTGCGGGCGATCGCGCGCCTGCGCAGCCAGGCGGAGAAGGTCGGGCCGTACCGCCTCATCGCGCGCCTGGGCCACGGCGCGATGGGCGTCGTGTGGGAGGCGCGCCATGCGCTGCTGCGGCGGCCGACCGCGGTCAAGCTGCTCGCCCCCGGCACCGAGGGCGAGCGCGCGCTCGCCCGGTTCGAGCGCGAGGTCCAGCTGACGGCGGGACTGACGCACCCGAGCACGATCGCGATCTACGACTACGGCCGGACGGCCGACGGCGTCTTCTACTACGCGATGGAGCTGCTGCGCGGGATCAACCTGCTGCAGCTGGTGACCTTCGACGGGCCGCTGCCGCCCGGGCGCGTCATCCACCTGCTGCGCCAGGCGTGCGGCGCGCTCGCGGAGGCCCACGCCGCGGGGCTCATCCACCGCGACATCAAGCCGGCCAACCTGATGCTCTGCGTCTACGGCGGCATCCCCGACTTCCTGAAGGTCCTCGACTTCGGCCTCGTCAAGGACATCGGCGCCGTCGAGCAGCCTGCCGGGCGGGCGCGCCGCCGGGGAGGACGAGCGACGCGGCTCTTTCGCAGGACGGGTCGCTGCTCGGCACACCCCTCTACATGGCGCCCGAGGGGATGAGCGACCCGTCCAAGGTCGACGCGCGCGCGGACATCTTCGCGCTCGGCGCCGTCGGGTACTTCCTGCTGACCGGGAACTCTCCCTTCCCGGGGCGCACGGCGATCGAGGTCTTCACGATGGAGCGCAAGGGGCCGCCGGCGCCGCTCGCGCGCGCCGCGGCCAATCCCGTTCCCGCGGCGCTCGAGGAGACGATCAGCCGCTGCCTCGCCTTCGACCGCGAGCAACGGCCCGAGTCGGCCGAGGCGCTCGACGCGATGCTCGAGGCGTGCGCGGCGGCGTCGCCCTGGAAGCTCGATCAGGCGCGGGCCTGGTGGCGGCAGCGGGGCCCGGCGGCGCTCGAGACGGCCCGCGGCGGAGCGCGAGGAATGGGGTCAGATCCTGAGCCTGTCCTCGGGCGGGAGGACCTGACGCGGATCCGGGCCGGCGGAAGCTGCCATAGAATGGCCCGCAATCGAAAGCGAGGTCCGAGATGTTGAGCGTTGACGCCGCCATCGACCGCATCGGACTCGGCTCTCCGGCAGATGGGATACACCGCTGCGAAGGAGACGCGCGCCCGGTTCCGCGGGCGACCGGCTCGCCGTCTACAAGCGGCGCAACATGTCGGTGCGCGTCGTCTGGTCCGACAAGGCGCGCATGCTTTCCCTTCAGGTCGAAGCCGACGGCGAGTGGGTGGACTTCGCCAAGCGCGGCTTCGGCCCGCAGGGGCTCGAGGACACCGCCGTCGACGCTCTCGTCCGCGCGATCCGAAACGAGGTCGCCGAAACGTCGACCGACCCGGGCTAGCCGTCGCCGCAGCTTGCTCGGGATCTGCGCCCTGCGGGCGCACCGGCGGACGGCTCGGCCGGATGCGGCCTCGACCGTCCGCCTGATCCCTCGCGGCGCTGCGGCTCCCGCGGCGCGCGCCTCCTCCCTCGGCCAGCTCGGGAGACTTCGCGCGCCGCGAGCGGATGGAACAGCTACTCTGGGTAGACTTCGCTCGCCGAGACGAAGCGAAGGCCTGGAAGGCGTGCCGAGGAACCCGGAGGGTGGATCCGCGTTCTTGATTCGGGAGGGGTGCGATGCTTCAAATCCGGTCGCTCGGAAAGCGCTATCCCGGCGGAACCGTCGGGCTCGAGGACTTCTCGCTCGACGTGGACGAGGGGGTCCTCGGCCTGCTCGGCCCCAACGGCGCCGGCAAGACGACGCTGATGACGATCCTCGCGACGGTCACGCGGCCGACCTCGGGGACGTTCCTGTGGGAAGGCAAGGACGCCGTGCGCGATCCCGCTCGCCGTCCGCCGCGTCCTCGGCTACCTGCCGCAGGACTTCGGCGTCTACGACAAGCTGACGGCCCGCGAGTTCCTGAACTACCTCGGCCGCCTGAAGGGGCTCTCCGGCGCCGACCTGTCGCGCCGCGTGCAGGAGCTGCTCGAGCTGACCAACCTGCACGGCGCCGCGGACCGGCGCCTGGGCGGTTTCTCGGGCGGGATGCGCCAGCGCGTCGGGATCGCGCAGGCCCTGCTCGGCGACCCGAAGTTCGTGATCGTGGACGAGCCGACCGTCGGCCTCGATCCCGAGGAGCGCGTGCGCTTCCGCAACCTCCTCTCCGAGATCGCGCAGGGGCGCGTCGTGATCCTCTCGACGCACATCGTCTCGGACGTCGAGGCCGTGGCCTCCCACATCGCGGTGATCCGCAAGGGGAGGCTCGTGACGCACGCCACGCCGGAGGATCTGCTCCGCAAGGCCGCCGGGCGCGTCTTCTCCGCCGTGGTTTCCTCCGAGGCGCTCGCGCAGGCGCAGAAGACGGTTCACGTCTCCAACCTGGTCCGCCGCGCCGACGGCGTGCACGTGCGCTTCGTCGCGAACGGATCGACGCTGCCCGGCGCGCGCGAGATGGAGCCGACCCTCGAGGACGCCTACCTGCTGACCAACCTCGAGGCCGGCGCGCCGAGGCCCGCGGCGTGAGCGGGCGCGCGGTCCCGATCGCGGCCCAGATCGGCGCGGAGGTCAAGATGCGCCTCCGGTCGCCGGCGACGCTCGCCGCGGTGCTGATCGTCTTCGTCGGGTCGGTGCTCTGGATCCCGGACCCGAGCGGGCGCGCGAGCTCGCTGTCCTGGCGGCTGCCCGACGGGCGCGTGGAGGCTCCTCTCTACTCGACGGCGTACGTCGGGTTCGCGGCGTCGGCGCTCGTGTGCATCACCGTCGCCCTGGTCGGCTTCTATCTCGTGGCCGGATCCGTGCGCCGCGACCGCGAGAGCGGGGTGGGCGCGATCCTGGCCGCAACGCCGCTGTCGTCGGCCGACTACCTGATCGGAAAGTTCGTCGCCCATTGCGCGTACCTCTTCGTCGTCGTCGGGCTCGCGCTGCTCGCGGCTCTGACGGCGTGGCTGCGTTTCGGCGTCGGCTCGTTCTCCGCGTCCGATCTGCTCGGCGTCTTCGTGCTGCTGGCGGTCCCGGCGGTTGCCGTCACCGCCTCCCTGACGGTGCTCTTCGACGTCACGCCCGGTCTTTCGGGCCGCGGCGGCTACGTCGCGTGGTTCTTCGCTTTCTCGTTCGTGCTCATCGGCCTGCCGATGGCGCTGGCGGGGACCGACGCGAAGGGCGTGATGCGGCGGGAGCCGCTGATCGATCCTGTGGGCGCCGCGACGCAGGCGGCGCTGGCGCGACAGACCGTGCCCGGCGCGGTGGGTTTCTCGACGGGGCTCGAAATCCGGGACGAGCCCTTCCCGCGCGTGCCGTGGCCGGGCATCGCCGTCACGCCGAAGCTGGTGGCCGGCCGCGCGATGAACCTCCTGCTCGCGCTTCTGCCGCTCGTCCTCGCGGTCTCGCTCTTCGACCGCTTCGATCCGGCGCGGGGCGCTCGGAAAGGACAGAAGCCGGGCTTTCTCGCGCGCCGGGCGGCGCGGCGCGCGGCCGCGCTTCCCGCCGGCACGGCGGAGGAGGCCGTCTTTGCCGCTCCGCCGCGGCCTTCTCGCAGCGCCGGCTCCCTCCGCGGCGCACCCGTCCGCCCTCCGGGCGATCCTCGCGGAGACGCGGCTGATCTGGGAGAGCGCCTCCTGGCTGAAGTGGCCGCTGCTCGCGAGCGCGGTCGTGGCCGCGATCGTGCCGGTTCCGATGGCGGTTGGCGCGTTCCTCGTTCTCCTGATCCCGGCGGTCTCCGAGGTCGCCGCGCGGGAGGACCTTGCAGGCACGCGAGCGCTCGTCTTCTCTCAGCCCGGCGTGCCGTCTTCGACGGTTCTCTGGAAGGCGGCGTCGGTCGCACTCTTCCTGCTCGTCCTCGCCGCGCCGCTCATCGTCCGCGTCTTCGTGACCGCGCCGATGCGCGGCGTCGCGCTGGTTGCCGGTGTCCTGTTCGTCGCCGGCGCGGCCGTGGGCTTCGGGTCCCTGACGTCGGGAGGCAAGCTCTTCTCGGGCGTGTACCTGGTGCTCTGGTACATGGGGCTCAACAATCTTCCGGCCGCCGACTTTTCGGGAGCGCTCTGCCGGGCGCCCGTCTACCGATACAGCGGGCTCTATCTTCTCGGCGGGGCGGCCCTGTTGGCGGCGGCTGCGGTGCGGGAAAGAGTGCGGCGGGGCTAGAGGCTAGTCGGCTCTCTTCACGGCCCACGCGGGCATCGCAACGTCGGGGCGCTCGTTGTCCCAGAGGATCGAGACGACCCACCAGCGCCTGCCGTCGTGGAAGAGCTGGATGCTGTTGATGCCGCGTTTGATGACTTCGCCTTCCGGCGCCTTGCGGCCCTCGTAGGCCGACAGCACGTGCGCGACGCTGCCGAAGCGAAACTCCTGGCGCGCGATCTCGATCTCGAAGAAGTCGTTCTCGGCGAAGAACGGCGTGCGGGATTCGATGTAGCCGTCGAGGTCGAAGACGTCCGCCGCGGCGCCGCCGCCGGGCAGCGGCCGCGTCGGCACGAGCCGCGCGCCGGGAACGTAGAGGCGCCGGTCCCGCTCCCAGTCGCGAGGCTGTCCGGCGAAGCCGGAAATCGACTCGTACATCGCGGTGATGACCGCGTCGATCGAAACAGTGTCGGGATGTTCCACGTCATTCCTCCTTGCCAGTGTCATGCTCCAACCCGGGCCGGCATGGCCCGGGCCACGAGAACGGTCAGGTCGTCCTGCGCGGCCTCGGCGTCGAGGAAGAGAGCGACCTCGCGCAGGATTCGCTCGCAAAGCGCCTGGGACGAGAGGTTGCGGTTCTCCCGGACGACGGCCTCCAGGCGCGCCTCCCCGAACTCCTCGTCCTTCGCGTTGGCGGCCTCCGGGATCCCGTCGGTGAAGAGCACCAGCACGTCGCCCGGCGCGAGCGTCACCGCGCGCTGCTTCCAGCTCGCCTGCGGAAAGAGGCCGAGCACCGTCCCGCCGCTCGCGAGCCGTTCGGGAACGCCGTCGGAGCCGGACCGAAACAGCATCGGATAGTTGTGGCCGGCGTTGACGTAGGAAAGCTCGCGCCTCCCGTCGTCGTAGATTCCCCAGAAGAGCGTCACGAAGCGGGCCGTCTCGGTCAGCGCGCACATCTGGCGGTTGGTGTCGTCGAGGATCTGCCGCGCGTCGTCGCCGCGCACGGACGCGAAGCTCCGCAGCGTCGCCTGCAGGGTCGCCATGAGAAGGGCCGCCGAGAGCCCTTTTCCCGAGATGTCGCCGATTGCGATGCCCACGCGACCCTCCCCGATGGGTAGGAAGTCGTAATAGTCGCCGCCGACGCTGCGGACGGGCCGGCAGATGCCGGCGCATTCGAGGGTCGCGAGCGTCGGGACCTTCTGCGGCAGGAGTCGCTCCTGTACTTGTGTCGCGATCCGGATCTCCCGCTCGAGGAACTCCTGCCGCGCGAGCTTCTCCCGCTCGAGCGCCGCCTTGAGCGTCGCGACGAGCTGGGTGAGAAGCAGAAAGAAGACGAGCTTCTCCGCGGCGTTCCAGTAACGGATCGCTGTCGGATACTCCCGCCCGGTCAGCAGGTCGGCGAAGAACCAGGCGAACGCCGCGACGACGGAGAGCAGGAGCGCCGCGGGCCGTCCCACCAGCCACACGACGAGAACGATGGGAAGGACATAGAAGATCAAAGGCGAGAGCTCGGGCCCGGTCGCGTAGTCGATCGCCCAGAGCAGCGCGATTGAGAGGAACGCGAGCGCCGTCAGGAGGGGCTTGGGGAGGCGTCGGAGCGCGGCGAGCAGGTTCACGCCCGCGGGAATCTATCGCGAGCCGGTGCTATCGTCGCCGGCGATGCTGGCGGACCGGCGCGCCCGGCTGCTCGAGGAGCTGGCCCGGCATGTTCCGGGCGACGCGCGGGAAGGCGCCTGCCTCGAGCAGATCAAAGCGCTGGTCGCCGCGGCGCCGGACCCGTTCACCCGCGCGCAGCGGGACCACGTCACCGGCAGCGCCGTCATCACGCGACCCGGCGGAGAAGCCTTCCTTCTGATCCACCACCGCCGCCTCGACCGCTGGCTCCAGCCCGGCGGCCACGTCGAGGCGGACGACACCTCCGTGTTCGAGGCGGCCCGGCGCGAGGCGCGGGAAGAGACGGGCGTCTCGGCCCTCGAAGCGCCGTTCGGCCCGCTCGTCCTCGATTGCGACGTGCACCCGATCCCGGCGAGCGCCGACCGGCCCGAGCACGTCCACTTCGACCTGCGCTACCTGCTGACGACCCGCGAGGAATCCTTCGCCGTGCAGGCGGAGGAAGTGCGTCGCGCCGCCTGGTTTTCCCTCGATGAGGCGCTTTCCGCCGGCGTCGACGCCTCGCTCGCCCGCGCGCTGCGCAAGGCGGCGGCGCGGCTCACGGGCGGAGAGCCCAGACCGTGTTGATGTCAGGAGCGGTCACCCAGGCTTCGCGTCCCAAGACCCGCGAAGGCTGCAGCCTGCCGCACCGACGAGTACCGCAACGGAAACGCGCGAGGCGCGGACGATCGTCTGACGGCATCCGAAACTGTCCTCCTCCGGCTCGGCGACCGCCTCAGAAACTCATCCGGGTGGCGGCTCCGGTGCCCGTCCCGCCACCCGCGATGGGCTTTCCGGACGGATCGAATGGCGCGTACGCGATGGTTGATTTGTAGGACTTGCCGTCCTCGGAAAGCGTGACGATCTCGGTCAGGACACCGTAGCCGGACGGCGCCCAACCGCCGCCCTTCGCAATGTCTTCGAACGTTTGCGGAGCTCGGGTGACGTAGAAGGTGTACTTCGCCTCGAATCGACGTGGCCCGCTCTTTTTCCACAATCCGTACGCGGGCGGGACCGGCGGCGACCCGTCGTAGTTCGACGACTCGGTGAGGGTGCCGCCGGCGTTGAAGACGTACATGAATTCCAGGTCCTGGATGCCGGCAAGGGCGCCGGTGGTGAAACGAACCTGCGATCGCCAGGCGCCCGCCAGGCTGTCGCCCTCCGACGGCGTCGGCGCGTCCCCGCATGCGGCCGCCATCCACAGGATCGAAAGCGGCGCCAGGAAGCGGCTCACCGGAGAGCGCCGCGGCACGTCAGCCGCCGCCGGCCCGCGAGCGCCGCAGGAATCGCACGCCGACGGCGAGCGCCAGGACCGCTGCGCCGAGCGATAGCCACGCCGGCTCCCCGCTTCGGAACCTCAGGACGGCAGCGACTGCCAGTGCCGCCGCCGCAACGAACCAGAGAAAGGAAGCCGCGCGGGTAGGGACCGGTGGGCCTTCCGTCATCGACGCTCCTCCTTGTGGCTGCGGCAAGCGGCGATCTCGCAGCCGCCGCGTGCGAGGGGTCTTGCCCCGCTAGGGCTCGTGGTCGTGAAGGATGCTCTCGATTTCCTCGATCGTGAACGCGTTCAACTTGACGACCGTCGCTCGGTCGCGGAATGCCGGCGGGACGACCGACCGAGCCTCTTCCCTGGTGTCGACGTCCACCACGATCCACGCCTTGTGCACCCCGTCCTTGCATCCCCAGTCGGCGTTGCTCAGGAAATGGGACCCGGTCCTCAAGAAGACATCGACGACCCTCGCGCAGGCCACCGTCGTCTCTTCGTGCGGAACCTCGATGAGGAATCTCGTCGACACTGGCGACCTCCTGTGCGTGAGAGCTGCCCTACGCGCGATCCCGTCAGGCTGTGAATAGTACCGGGCTCCGCGACAACGGAAGGCTCAGGGCGTCGCGACGGGAGAAACGACCGGGGACGGCGTGAGGCTCCGGCCCTCCATCGCGGCGAATGGCTTGAGGATCAGCTCGTTGGCGGCCGCGCTCTGCGGGCGAAGGATGAAGAGGTAGAAGAGCCCCACGGCGACGACGAAGACGCCGGTGCCCTTGTTGATCCCGACGAGCGTCTGGTAGCGGAAGCGCTCGCGGAACAGGTTCGCGAGGGCCACGAGGAACGTGAACCAGGCGGCGGAGCCGAGGAGCACGCCGCCCACGAGCTCCGCCGTCAGGATGGAGTGCCCGCGCACGGCGCCGACACCGAGCGTCGCGAAGATGGCCACGAAGGCGACGAACGTCATGGGATTGGTGAGCGTGAGCACGAGTGTCGAAAGGAAGTCGCGGAAGAGGCTGGTTTCCTGGTCTCCGTTGTCGCCCTGCGG
This sequence comes from uncultured Acidobacteriota bacterium, assembly GCA_963725095.1. GTDB lineage: Bacteria > Acidobacteriota > Thermoanaerobaculia > UBA5066 > Gp7-AA6 > DATBFU01. The sequence continues at coordinate 116,071 of CAVRXJ010000024.1, read as the reverse complement.
AGGCCTGGTCAGGAAGAGCCGAATGCCGAGGACGATGAGGATCGCCCCGCCGGTCCGCTGGAAGAGCATGCGGTGATCCATCAGGTAGGCCGAGATCACGGTGACGCCGAACGCCGCGAGCGTTCCATAGAGGGCGTCGGCGACGGCCGCGCCCAATCCCGAGAGGAAACCGGCGAGCTTTCCGTGCGAGATCGTGCGGTGGACGCAGAGCAGGGCGATCGGGCCGACCGGGGCTGCCAGGCAGAAACCCACGATCAGGCCCTTGACGAAGAGGTTTTCCACCTGCGGCGCAGCCTATAACGGGGAATCGCCTCCGACGCCCGCCGAAAGGACTAGGATTCCCTCGAGCGCTGCCGGGTGATGAGAAAAGACTACAAGGCTCGCAACATCGCCGTTTCCTACGACGCGCGTCTCTGCATCCACGCGAAGCGCTGCGTCGAGGGCCTTCCCGCAGTGTTTGATCCCGAAGCCCGACCGTGGATCCGCCCTGACCAGGCGGAGGCCGGCGCGATCGCCGAGGTCGTCCGCCGCTGCCCGACAGGAGCCCTGCAAGTACGAGGCGCTTTCGGGCAGGGCGGCGGAAGAGCCCGAACCGAACGTCAGCGTCGCCCTGGAGATTAGACGGCCCGCTCTACGTGCGCGGCGCGGCGCGGCTGCACGACGGCCAGGGGAACTGCTGGGACACTGGCCCGCGCTTTGCCCTGTGCTGCTGCGGCGGGTCCGGAAACGAGCCCTTCTGTGACGGCACGGACCGCACCATGGGGTTCGAGGCTGATGTGCGGGCCGTCAGCTTCCGGTTTCTGCCAAGTGACTCAGCCTGCAGCCTTTCCCCGACGAGAGGACCGCGTACCCACCGGGTCCGGCGGCGTGGTCAGGAAGCTGCTCGTAGACGGCGACCCGACATGGAACCGCCGGCAATCGGATATAACAATCATCAACAACCCGAGGATCTAACCCATCTGGTCGTTCGTTTCTGATTTGGCGGCGATGACAATCAGGTCACACCGCCACGGGAGGCCGAAAGGAGGAGGGTTCCTATGCGAGCTGGAAATCTGAAATGGGGCATCGTTGCGATCGCGGCCGTGGTCTCCCTGGTGGCGGCGGGCGCCGCACAGGCGCAGACAAGCTCGACGACCGAGACGAAGGCCTTCGAGATCATCGCGGTGGACGGAAACGTCCTGGTGGTGAAGGAAGCCGCCGGCACCCGCGAGATCACCGTGCCCCCCGATTTCGTCTTCACCGTCAACGGCAAGAAGATGTCGGTCGGCGAGCTGAAAGCGGGCATGAAGGGCATGGCCACCGTCACCACGACGACCACCGTCCGGCCTGTCTATGTGACGGAAGTGAAGAACGGCGAGGTCGTGAAGGCGGTGGGGACGGCCGTCATCGTGCGCAGCGCAGACGGCATCAAGATGTTCTCGCAGGGCGAGGTGGACAAGCGGGGAATCCGCATTCTCAAGGACGGCAAGCCGGTTCAGCTGGCGGACCTTCGCGAGAGGGACAGGCTGACGGCGATCATCGTCACGGAAGGTCCGCCACAGGTGCTGACCGAGAAGCAGGTCGAGGCGACGCTCGCGGCGGCTGCCGCGGCACCGGCTTCCGCGGCACCGGCTGCCGCAGCACCGGCTTCTGCAGCACCGGCTGCCGCAACATCGGCTCCCGCGGCATCGGCTCCGCGGCACCGGCTTCCGCGGACAGCGCCGCCTCGGACAGCGCCATGAGTGCGTCGGCGACGCCGGCAGAGGCGAGCCCGGCGGAGACGACGGCCCCGGCCGAGCCGGCCAAGTCGGGAAGCTCATGGCTCCTGTGGGTTGGACTGATCCTCGTCGCGGCGATCATTCTCTATTTCATGTTCGGACGATCCCGCACCTGATCCTTCGGGCGAGCCGGGTCCCAGCGGCGGCCAGTCGGTAACCGCGCTGGGACCCCGGCCCGCGCTTAGCCCGGTGCCGCTGCGGCGGGTCCGGAAAACAAGCCGTTCTGCGACCGCACGCATCGCACGATGGGGTTCGAAGATTGACCCCTAGCCCTTCATCCGGTGCAGGTCGTCCGGCTCGAAGATCTCTTCGATCAGCTTTCCGAACACCCGTGCGATGCCGAAGGCGAGCGGGAGGCTCGGGTCGTAGCGGTCCGTCTCGATCGCGTTGACGGTCTGGCGCGAGACGCCGAGCTTCTCGGCGAGATCCGCCTGCGACCAGCCGCGCTCGGCCCGCAGGACGCGCAGGTGGTTTTTCACTGGTAGCGCTTTCGAGCGAACCCGACTCCCAGAACGTAGAACACCATCGCGAGGAGCCAGACGTGCCGGTAGCTCCAGTCCTCGGGCGACAGCGAGAAGCCGGCCGTCTGCAGGAGCCCGAGCGTCATCAGGACGACGACGATGCCGGGGAACGCGAAGGCGAGGGCCTCGAGCTGGATCTTCCGGTCGAGCTCGTCGAAGCGGCGGATCAGCCGGATCTCGTAGTAGACGAAGAAGAGGAAGAACGGAAGGGGCAGGAGCGCGGCGGCCGTTTGCAGCGGCGGCGCGAGCCCGGGCTGTTTGAGCACGGCGCGCGCGGCGATGTAGACCACGGCGGAAACGACGGCGGAGATCAGAGCGGCGCGGCGGGCAGGTTTCACGGACAATTCGACGGGTCCGGTGTGCTGCATGGGTTCCTCCCATCCCGAATAGTAAAGTTAACTTTACATATAGTAAAGCGAATTTGTCTCACTTGACTTGCGCCAAATTTACGCCTAATTTGCGTCTCCCACTCATGGGAGGACCCGGCCATGGGCGCTCTGCAGGCTCTCGCTCTCGAACGCCTCCTGGAGGCCGAAGGGCTCGTGAAGAAGCCGGGCGGCGCGCTGCTTTCTGGATTGGGCGCCCGGCTGTACCGCGCCTCGGAGCTGCCTTCTTCCGGCGCGGAGAGATCCGCGCTGCCGACCGCCGTGCGGCCGCTCGACCGGCTGCTCTCCGGGGGTCTTCCGAAGGGCAGCCTCGTGGAGCTTTCCGGCCGCCGCTCGAGCGGGCGCTTTTCGCTCGGCCTCGCGGCGCTCGCGGCGGCGACCTCCACGGGCCAGCCCGCCGCGCTCGTGGATCTGGGCGACCACTTCGATCCGCAGGCGGCCGCGGAGGCGGGAGTCGATCTGCGCTACCTGCTCTGGGCGCGGCCGCAGCGCGTGAAGGACGCGCTCGCCGCGTCGGAGATGCTGATCGCGGCGGGCTTTCCCCTGGTCGTCGCGGACCTGGGCTTAGCGCCCCGCGCGCGGTTCGTGCCCGACGCGGCGTGGATGCGCCTGGCGCGCGCGACACAGGCGCAGGGCGCGGCGCTTCTCCTGTCGACTCCCTGGCGCTCGAGCGGGATCGCGGCCGGCGCGGTCGTGTCCGCCGCCGGCGCGCGCCCGGTCTGGCAGGGCAGCGGCGCGGCGCCGCGGCTTCTGGCGGGGCTCGATTCGCGGCTCACCCTGGAGAGGCTCGGCCGGGTCACGCCGGGGCGGGCAGAGCCCGTGTCTCTATCGGTGCCCGAGGCCGTGAGCGTCTCGGCCCGAAGAAAGCCTCGAAGCGTCCCTGGTCGGCTGATCGCCGATGTCCCGCCTCGCCTGCATCTTCGTCCCGCTCTTCCCGCTCGCGTCGCGGCTGCGCAGCGAGCCGGACCTGCAGGGAGAGGCCGTCGTGATCGTCGAGGGCAACGGCAACGCCGCCCGCGTGATCGCCGCCTCGCGCAAGGCGCGCCTCTCGGGCATCGAGGCCGGCATGACGCTGCCGCAGGCGCGGGCGCTCCTGCCGCGGCTCTCCGCCCGCGGGCGCGACCGCGAGAGCGAGCGCGCGGCGCAGGAGGCGCTGCTCGAGGTGGCCGACAGCTTCTCGCCGCGCGTCGAGGACGGCGCCGACGGCGTGGTCTACCTCGACATCGAGGGTATTCCGGCGTTCTCGAGCCGCGCCCGGTGCGACGGCCCCTTGCCGGTCATCCCGAGGAGTCCGCGCGAGGGATCCGCTTCCCCGCCGAGCATCTCCGGCTCAGGCCGCCGAGCTGGGATCCCGCTCGCTCGGGAGACGGCGTCCCGCCGAGCACCGCCTCGCCCGCGACCTGATCGCCGCCGTCGAAAAGGCCGGCCTGCCCGCCCGCGCCGGAGTCGCCTCCTCCAAGCTCGCGGCGCGCGTCGCGGCGGGGCTGCCCGATTCCCCGAGGGTCGTGCCGCCGGAAGAAGCGGCGTCGTTTCTCGCGCCGCTGCCGCTCGCGCGCCTCTCTCCGGAGATCGAGATCGCGGCGACCCTCGAGCGGTGGGGCCTGCGCTCGATCGGGGACTTCGCGAGGCTCCCGCCGGCGGAGGTCGAGAGCCGCCTGGGGGGCCTCGGGCGGCACTTCCACGCCGCGGCGCGCGGGCTCGATCCGCGGCCGCTCGAGCCGCGCCTGCCGGCGCTTTCCTTCTCCGAGGGCATGGACCTCGAGTGGCCTCTCGTGACGCTCGAGCCGTTCCTCTTCGTCGGCAACGCGGCGCTGGAAAGGCTCACGCGCCGGCTCGACGCGCAGGGGCTCGCCTGCCGGCGGCTGGAGCTGACCCTGAAGCTCGACCCCGACGGCTGCGACGCGCGCGCGATCGCGCTGCCGGCGCCCACGCGCGACGTCAAGACGCTGCTGACACTCGTGCGGCTGGAGCTCGAGGCGCGTCCGCCCGGCGCGCCGGTCGTCGGCTTCGCCTTCGCGGCGCATCCCGACAAGCCGCGGCGCGCGCAGCTGTCGCTCTTCGGCCCGCCCGCGCTCTCGCCCGACCGCCTCGCGACGACGATCGCGCGCCTGGCGGCGCTGCTCGGCGCCGACCGCGTCTCTTCGCCGCGCACCGTGGACGGCCACCGGCCCGAGCGCTTCGCCTCCTCCGGCTACGAGCCGCCGCCGCCGCCCGAGGCCGCCCGCCCGCCGCGCGCCGGGCGCGGCCTTCTCGCCGTGCGGGTCCTGCGCCCGCCCGTGGAGCTCGAGGTGATCACGGAGGGCGGGGACGACGGCGCTGCCGCGGCGCGCCTGCTCTCGCTCAAGTCCGCCCGCGGCGCCTCGCCCGAGATCGCCGGCGCCGTCCGCATCGCCGCCGGCCCCTGGTCCATGGAGGAGGGATGGTGGTCCGGCGTTCCCGCGGCGCGCGACTACTGGGACGTGGAGCTTTCCGAGAGCGGCCTCTACCGCATCTACCGCGACCGGACGTCGAAGGCCTGGTTCGCCGACGGCGTGTATGACTAGGTTCCGTATGAGAGGCTATCCATCCATCGCGCTCCGGAGGGACACATGAGCTCGCAGCCGGGTTCCCAACGCGATCTCCTGAGGCACACGCTCGCGACACTCGCCTACCGCGGCGGCAAGGTCTGCCGCGGAGCTCCGGCGTCCTTCGCCGCGTTCCGCGCCGATGCGACCTCGCGCACCCCCGCGCAGATCCTCGCGCACATCGGCGACCTGCTCGACTGGGCGCTCCTCCTCTGCCGCGGAAAACACGTGTGGAAGGAAGCGGAGCCGCTCGCCTGGGACGCGGAAGCGGCGCGGTTCCACGAAGGCCTCGCGAAGCTCGACGCGGAGCTCGCCGCGGACGCCCCGCTCGGGTGCCGGGAAGAGCAGCTCTTCCAGGGCCCGATCGCGGACGCGCTGACGCACGTCGGCCAGCTCGCGCTGCTGCGGCGAATGGCCGGCGCGCCCATCCGGGGCGAGAACTACTTCAAGGCCGACATCGCCGCCGGCCGCGTCGGCCCCGACCAGGCGGCGCCGCGGGTCGAGTTCTGACGATGCGGTACGTCGCGCTGATCCGCGGCATCAACGTCGGGCGCGCCAAGCGCGTGGCGATGGCCGACCTGCGCGCGCTCGTCGAAGGGCTCGGCTACCGCGACGTGCGCACGCTGCTCAACAGCGGCAACGTCGTCTTCAGCGCCTCCGGCAAGGCCGGAGCGGGCGCCGGGCCCCGCATCGAGAAGGCGATGGCCGCGCGCGTCGGCGTCTCGGCCCGGGTCACGGTGCTGACCGCCGCCGAGCTCTCGGCCGCCGTCCGCGAGAATCCCCTGGGACAAGCTCGCCCGCGACCCGTCGCGGCTGCTCGTCGCCGTGTTCCGCGCGCCGGCCGACCGGACGCGGCTCGTCGCGCTGGCGCGGCGGGACTGGGCGCCGGACGCCCTGGCCCTCGGCAAGCGCGTGGCCTACCTCTGGTGCGAGACGGGCCTCCTGGAGAGCCCACTCTTCCTCGCCGTCGCGCGGGAGCTCGGCGACGGCGTGACGTCGCGAAACTGGACCACGATGACGAAGCTCCTCGCCCTCGCCGAGGCCGCGCCATGAGCGCCCTGGCGATCGCTTTCGTCGTGTTCGTCGTTCTCGCGCTTTGTCGCGAGCGGCATCGCGCGCCGGGGACTTCTCTCCCTCACGGCGGAGGAGAAGGCCAGGCTCGTCGACGTCGCGGCCACGATTCCTCGCGTGTGGTCCCTGCTGACCCTCGCGCTCTTCGGCCTGTGGATCGGCGCGCTCTACTTCCAGCGGCCGTACTTCATCCATGCCACCCTCGCGGTCCTGGTCGGGATCGTCCTGCTGGCGTCGGTTTCGGCAGCGTCGGCGTACGGAAGGCTCCGGCAGGCCGGAATGCCGCCGGCGTTTCTGAAGAGCTTCTGGCTCGGGCGCCTCCTGCGCCTGACGGGATCGCTCGCCTTCTTCGGCGCGATCGCGGCGTATCTTCTGAAGGCCTGGTGACCGCGATCAACGGCGCTGGGGATCGCTGCGCGACCGAGCCTCTGAAGTGAGGGCGCCCGCGGCGCCGAGGCCGGCCGCGCGGCCGGTCGCCCAGGCCCACAGAAAGTTGTAGCCGCCGATCGGCCCGAAGGCGTCGAGCGCTTCGCCGCAGATGAAGAGGCCCGGCCGCTTGCGGCTCTCCATGGTGCGCGGGTGCACTTCCGCCAGGTCGACGCCGCCTCCGGTCACCTCGGCCTTCGCGTAGCCCTCGTGCCCGCTCCACGGGAGCGGCCCCCGCGCGAGCGTCTCGGCCAGGCGCCGCCTCCCCTCGCGTGTGAGTCTCGCGAGCGACAGCGCCGGATCGACACCCGCGAGGCCCGCCAGCGCGTCGGCGAGCCGGTCCGGAAACGCGCCGCGCAGGGCGCCTGCGACGGTGCGGGTGCCGGAGGCGCGCAGCGCCGCGTCCCAGGCGTTCTCCTCCCGGTCCGTCCAGCGCACGGTCAGCAGCGCCGGCGGGCCCGATCCGAGAGAGCGCACGGCGACGTGCGAAACGTCCAGAACGGCGGGGCCGCTGTAGCCCCGGTGCGTGAAGAGGAACCCGCCGGACGACGACGGCGTGGCGCTCGCCGGCGCGCGCCGTGAGCGTGACCGGCAGCGAGATCCCGGCGAGGCCCGAGAGCGGCGAGCTCGGGCCGATCAGCGGTGTCAGCGCCGGGTAGGTCTCGTGCACGGCGTGGCCCAGACCCTCGAGGAGCTTCAGGCCGAGGCCGTCGCTGCCGGACCCGGGCACCGAGAGGCCTCCCGTTGCGACGACGACGGCATCGGCCTCGAGCGGCGGCGCGCCCTCGCGCGTGACGACCCAGCGGCCGCCGTCCGGCGCGAGTCCGTTGACCAGCGTGTTCGTCAGCAGCGCCACGCCGCGGCGGCGAGCGAGCGCCAGCAGGCCGTCGCGCACGTCGCGGGCGCGGTTGGACGCGGGGAAGAGCTTGCCGGTCTCCGGCTCCTCCACCAGGACGAGGCCGAGCTCGCGCTCGAAGAAGGCGATCTGCTCGCGCAGCGGCCAGGAGCGCAGCATCTTTCGGAGCGTGTGCGGGGAGGAATCGGTCACGAACCGCGACTCGTCGACGCGCGCCGGCAGGATGTTGCAGCGCCCGCCGCCGCTGATCAGGATCTTGCGCCCGCCGTCGGGCGTGCGCTCGAGCAGCAGCGTCTCGGCGTCGGCCGAGGCCGCGAAGATCGCCGCCATCGTGCCGGCCGCGCCCGCGCCGATCACCGCCACACGCCGCCTGCGGGCCGTCATGAACGGAAGATAATCCGCGGGGGCATCCCGAGCGAGGGCGAGGGATCCCGAACCCGGCAGGCCCCCGCCGGACGGCGTCGAAGCCTCACGGCCTCGGAATGACGGGCTCGGCAAGGAGGTGGCGACGTGAGCTTCACCCTCGAGACGCAACGGCTTCGCCTGCGCGAGCTCTCCGACGGGGATCTCGACTTCGTGGCGGCGATGCTCGGCGACGCCGAGGTCATGCGCTTCTACCCGAAGGTCCTCGACCGCGCCGAGTCGCTGGAATGGATCGAGCGGCAGGTCCGGCGCTACGCGGACCACGGGCACGGCCTGTGGCTCGTCGAGGAGCGGGCCACGGGGACGCCGGTCGGTCAGGTCGGGCTGCTCCTCCAGGAAGTCGAGGGCGACTGGGAGCCTGAGATCGGCTACCTCGTGCACCGTCCCTTCTGGCGCCGCGGGTACGCGAGCGAGGCGGCGCTGTCCGTTCGCGAGCACGCGTTCCGCGTCCGCGGGGAGCCGCGCGTCGTCTCGCTGATCCGGCCGGAGAACGCGCCCTCGCAGGGCGTCGCGCGGAGGCTCGGCATGGCGCCCGAGCGCGAGGTCCAGTTCCGGGGCTTCAAGCACCTGCTCTTCGCCGTCCGCGCGCCTTCGGGGCCGGCGGCGTGACCCGCGCTGCCTCTGGTAGCTTACGCGTCCATACGGAGGGACGATGACATCCGAACTCGACCGTCGAACGTTCCTGAGCGCTTTCCGCCGCGGCGACCGCCAGGCCTGGCCGCGCTTCCCGAGCGTCTTTCGGGGCTTGCCACGGTCGAGGCCGCCGGAAGTCCCGCGGCGCCGCAGGCCTGGGCCGGCTACGGCGACGCGATCGTGATCGACGCGCTGGGCGGCCCGGGAAAGGCGGGCGGGATCAACGAGACCGAGGCCCTCGACGCCGCCGCGCTCGCCGACGTGCGGGACTCGGGCCTGACCGCCGTCAACGTGACCCTGGGCTCGGTCGGCGTTCTCTCGAGCGCCTTCGAGAACACGGTCAAGTCGATCGCGACCTGGGACAGCGAGATCGAGGCGCATCCCGATGTCTTCCTGAAGGTGAAGTCGGCGGCGGACCTGAAGGCGGCCAAGGCGAGCAAGCGCCTCGGCTTGATCTACGGTTTCCAGGACACCCTGTCGCTCGGCGACGACGTTTCGCGGCTCGACACGTTCTACAGGCTCGGCGTGCGCATCATCCAGCTGACCTACAACCGCCGCAACCTGCTCGGCGACGGGTGCCTGGAGCCCGGCAACGCCGGCCTGAGCGGCCTCGGCCGCAAGGTGGTCGGCGCGGATGAACGAGCTCGGCATGCTGGTCGACCTGTCGCACTGCGGCCAGCGAACGACGTCCGAGGGAATCGAGGCCTCCAAGAAGCCCGTCGCGATCACGCACTCCGGCTGCACCGCCGTCAACGACGTTCCGCGCAACAAGCCCGACGCGATCCTGAAGGCGCTCGCCGACAAGGGGGGAGTCGTCGGGATCTACCTGATGCCGTTCCTGCGCGCGAAGGGACAGCCGATGGCCGAGGACGCGATCCGGCACATCGACCACGCAGTCCAGGTCTGCGGGGAAGACCACGTCGGGATCGGAACCGACGGAACGATCTCGGCCCTCGAGCTGACGCCGGACTACATCAAGCAGTTCAAGGAGGACATCGCCAACCGCCGCAAGCTCGGGATCTCCGCGCCGGGAGAGAGCGAGGACGTCTACCTCTACGTGCCGGACCTCAACACGCCGCGGCGCTTCGACACGCTCGCCGCGATGCTCTCCAAGCGCGGGCTACTCGGACGCGCGCGTGGCGAAGATCCTGGGCGGAAACTTCGCCCGGCTCTTCGGGGAGGTCTGGCGTTGAGCGAGGAAGGCTCCCGGTCGATCCCCGAGGAGCTGTCGGGCCTCGCCGCCGCTCGAAAGACCCTGGAAGAAGGATTCTCGAGCCTTCCGCCGGCCGGCGGCGAGGCTCCGGATGCGTCGGCGATGGCGCGCGTGCTCGACCGTGCCGCGCGGCGGCTGCGCGACAACTACCCCTACTTTCATCCGCTCTACGCCGGCCAGATGCTCAAGCCGCCGCACCCGATCGCGCGGCAGGCCTACGCGCTCGCCATGGGACTCAACCCGAACAACCACGCCTTGGACGGCGGCCGCGCGAGCTCGGCGATGGAGAAGGAAGCGGTGGCGGCGATCGCGCGCCTCTTCGGATGGGACACGCACCTCGGCCACCTCTGCGGCGGCGGCACGATGGCGAACCTCGAGGCCCTGTGGGTCGCGAGCCGCGTCCGTCCGGGCGCCGTGCTGGCGTCGACGCAGGCCCATTACACGCACGGGCGGATCGGCGGCGTGCTCGGGCTGCCGTTCGAGACGGTGCCGTGCGACCGGCGGGGCCGGATGGACGTCGCGGCGCTGGCGACGCGGCTCGCGCGCGGGGGAGTCGGCACGGTCGTCGCGACGATCGGAACGACGGCGATCGGCTCCGTCGACCCGCTTGCCGAGATCCTCGCGTTGCGCGAGCGCCATGGCTTCCGCCTGCACGCCGACGCCGCCTACGGCGGGTACTTCGGCCTCGCCGACAACCTGGACGCGCCGACGCGGGAGGCCTACGCGCGCGTCGGGGAGGCCGACTCGATCGTCATCGATCCGCACAAGCACGGGCTGCAGCCCTACGGCTGCGGGTGCGTCCTCTTCCGTGACCCGGCGGTCGGCCGCCTCTACAAGCACGACTCGCCGTACACGTACTTCAGCTCGTCGGAGCTGCACCTGGGCGAGATCAGCCTCGAGTGCTCCCGCCCGGGCGCGAGCGCCGTGGCGCTCTGGGCCACGCTGGAGCTGCTGCCGCTCGCGCCCGGCGGCGCGTTCGCGCGGATGCTCTCCGACGGGCGCGCGGCGGCGCTCGACCTGCACGCGCGGCTCTCCGCCGATCCGCGTTTCCTGACGGCGTTCGAGCCGCAGCTCGACATCGTCGTCTGGGCGGCGCGCGCGCCGCGGGTGAGCGAGGCCTCCGCGCGGGCCCGGCAGATCTTCGACGCGGCGGCGCGGCGAAACCTGCATCTGGCGCTGGCCGAGCTGCCGGCGGAGTTCTTCGACCTTTCCGGCATCGAGCGCGACCGCGACACGATCACGTGCCTGCGCTCGGTGCTCATGAAGCCGGAGCATCGCGACTGGGTCGGTCGCATCTGGGAGATCCTGGATGCGGCGGCCGGCGGGAAGGCCTAGCCGATGGCCGGCCCCGCGCCCGCGATCCTGGTTCGGCCGGCTCGGCCCGGTGACCGCGACTTCGTCCTTCTGGCGGCGCAACGACTCGCGGACTTCGACCCGCCGGCGTGGCGGGACGCGGCGGAGATCGTCGAAGGGGATGCGCGCACGCTCCGCGCGTTCTTCGAGAAACCGCCGCCGGACTCCGCGCTGCTCATCGCCGAGGAGCCGGCCGGGACGCCCCTCGGTTTCGTGTATCTGGAGACGCTCTCGGACTACTTCACCGGCGAGGCCCACGGGCACATCGGCGTGCTGGCCGTCGTCAAAGACGGCGAAGGGAAGGGCATCGCCGGCCGCCTGATGCGGACCGCGGAAGACTGGGCGCGCGCCCGAGGCCATCGGAAGCTGACGCTGGCGGTCATGGAGCGCAATCGCCACGCGCGCGACGTGTACGAGCACATGGGTTACGCGCCCGAATCCCTTCGATACATCAAGCCCCTGGACCCGCCATGAAGCTCGCGGCGGCCCTTCGGGAGAATCGGCTCGCGCATGAGGAGTACGTGAACGCCGCGTCCGCGATTCCCGAGGACGCGTGGGCCTTGCCGGCGAAGCCCGGGAAATGGTCGGCCGGGGAGATCACCGAGCACCTGCGGCTGGCGCTCGAGGCGCTCGATCGCGAGCTTCGGGGCGAGGCCCCGATGAAGAGCCGCGTTCCCTCGTGGAAGCAGTTTCTTTTCCGAAGCTGGGTGCTGCCGCGGATGCTGCGGAAGGGCTGGTTTCCGTCGGGCGTGCGGGCGCCGCGGGAGACCCGCCCCGCCGCGCCCGCCGTGGCGCCGGCCGAGGCCCTGCGGGGGCTCACGGAGGCCCTGGACCGGTTCGAGGCCGCGTGCGCGCGGGACGGAACGGTCGCGACGCCGGCTGACCCATCCCTACTTCGGCCCGCTCACGCTGCCGCGGTTCCAGCGGCTGCTCGCCCTGCACACGCGGCACCACCGCGCGCAGCTCCCGCAGGGACCGTGGAACAATTGAGCCATGTGGCGAGTCGTCTTCCCGGTTCTCCTGCTCCTGTTCACCGGCGTCTCGGGGCTGCGCAACGGATTCCACGAGTATCGCGAGGCCGCCACGAACGGACAGCGCTTCGCGACGGCGACCGAGGTCGCCTACGGCATCGTCAGCTGGATTGCGGTGGCGGCGCTCCTCCGCAAGCGGCCGTGGGCGAGGGCGCCTCTGGTCGTCTGGGCTGCGCTCGTGACGCTCACGGCATCCGTGGCCGCGGTCGCCTGGGGCGGCGCGGGCCTCGGAGGCGCCGCGGCGGGAGGCATTTCGGTCGCGGCGGTCTGCGGCCTGGCGGTCTGGCTCGCCGAGACCTGGAGATTGCGGCAGGCAACCGCGGCGGTGGGATCGAAGTGAACGCTTCGAAAGGAGGCGGGCGATGACGCTCTGGCTGGCGGTGCTTCTTCTGACGGTCGGCGGGCGCAGCGACGCGCAGATCCGCTTCAGCCCTCCGGGCGTAGTCGTCGTCAACGTCGTGAGCCGGGACCTGTCGCCGGTGCCCGGCGCCGTCGTCTCGCTCGAGCGCGCGGAGGCGTCCGACGCCGGGCCGGCCAGGTCGATGCCGAGCGGCCCGGGCGGCCACGTCGAGTTCCGGGACCTGGCGGCGGGAGCCTACTTCGTCCGCGTGAGCCATTCGGGATACCTGGAGATGCGGTTCGGGCCCGTTCCCGTGGACGTCCAGACCCCCCAGGCGGTCCGGATCCCGGAGATCCTGTGCGTGCTCAACCCGGTGATGAGGTTCTAGGCGGCCGAGGCTCGTGTTGTGAACGCCGTGCAGATCCGGATCGTTCGGGCCACCGCCGCCGATCGGGAGACCGTGGTCGCCCTGGTCGAACGCCTGCTCGAAGAGCTCGAGGACCGGCCCGAAGAGTTCGCCGGTCTCGACCGCGAGCGGGTGCTGCGGGAAGTCGAGGCGTCGGGCGAGGCGTTCACCGCCTTCCTCGCGCGCCGGCCCGGCGGAGACGCGGTCGGTGTGGTGACCGTCGTCGAGACGCTGGCCATCTACGCCGGAGGCCGGTACGGAGTGATCGACGAGATGTACGTCGCGCCGGAGTGCCGCGGGGCGGGTGTCGGGCGGCTGCTGATCGAGGCGGCCAAGGAGCTCGGTCGTCAGCGCGGATGGGTGCGCCTCGACGTGACGGCGCCGCCGGAGAAGAAGTGGGAGCGCACCGTGAAGTTCTACGAGAAGCAGGGATTCGTGTTCACGGGGCCGAAGCTGCGCTGCCGGCTGGCGTGAGCCGCTTCGTCGGCGACGTAGAATCGCGGCTCCGTCAGCGGGAGGGACCACATGAGAGCGCGATTCCTGGCGCTGCTTCCAGCGGCGCTTCTCCTCGGCGCCGTCGCGGCGACTCCCGGGCCGGCGGTCTCCGCCGACGAGCAGGCGTTGCGAGCGCTCCACGCGACGATCCTGCGCGCCCACCGCGAAAACGACCTGCCGGCCTGGCTGGCCGGCGAGGCGGACCGGTTCGTCCTCGTCAATCGCGGAGAGATCACGTATCCGACCAAGGCCGAGCGGGAATCCATCCTCGGCCCCTACCTGAAGAAGACGAGGTTTCGCGAGTACCGCGACGCCGTGCCGCCGGTCGTGCAGATCTCGAAGGACGGAAGCCTCGGCTGGCTGATCGCGCAGGTCACCGCCGCGGGCGTCCAGACCGACGCCGCCGGCGTCGGAAAAGCCGATCGCCTTCACGAGCGCCTGGATCGAGCTGTACGAGAAGCAGGGGGGACGCTGGGTCGGCGTCGGCAACGTGTCGAACTTCAAGGAGTGAGGGAGGGCGCACACATGCAGGATCGGGCGGCGGCCATGTCCTACGCGCACGGCACGAGCTCCGTTCCCCTTCTCGGCGAGACGATCGGCGAGAACCTGCGGCGGACGGTCGAGCGGTTCGGAGATCGCGAGGCGCTCGTCGTGCGGCACCAGGGGCACCGCGCGACCTACCGCGAGCTGTGGGAGGCGGTCGGCCTCGCGGCCCGGGGGCTGCTCGCCCGCGGCGTCCAGAAGGGCGACCGCGTCGGGATCTGGTCGCCCAACCGCTTCGAGTGGGTCGTCGTCCAGTACGCCACCGCGCGGATCGGCGCGATCCTCGTCAACGTCAACCCGGCGTACCGGACCGACGAGCTGGAGTACGCGCTGTCGCAGTCGGGCGTGAGCCTGCTCGTCCTGGCGCGCGGGTTTCGCCAGTCCGACTACGTCGCCACCGTGGCCGAGGTCCGTCCCCGCTGCCCGCAGCTGCGGGAGGCGCATCGTGCTGGAGGACGGCTGGAAGGACCTGCTCGCGGACGCGGGCGAGCGTGACCGAGGAGCAGCTCGCAGGAGCGCGAGGCGCTGCTGCAGTTCGACGACGCGATCAACATCCAGTACACGTCGGGCACGACGGGCCGGCCCAAGGGCGCGACCCTCTCGCACCACAACATCCTGAACAACGGCTTCTTCGTCGGGGAGACCCTGCGCTACACCGAGGAGGACCGCGTCTGCATCCCCGTTCCCTTCTACCACTGCTTCGGGATGGTGATCGGCAACCTGAGCTGCACCTCGCGCGGCGCCTGCATGGTCGTGCCGGGGGAGAGCTTCGATCCGCTCGCCGTCCTGGAGACGGTCGCGGCGGAGCGGTGCACGTCCCTCTACGGGGTTCCCACGATGTTCATCGCCGAGCTCGACCATCCGCGGTTTGCGGAGTTCGACCTGTCGAGCCTGCGGACCGGGATCATGGCGGGCGCGCCCTGTCCGGTCGAGGTGATGAAGAAGGTCCGCGACGAAGATGGGCCTGCGCGAGATGACGATCGCCTGCGGGATGACGGAGACCTCGCCGCTCTCCACCCAGACCGCGGTCGACGATCCGATCGAGAAGAGCGTCGAGACGGTGGGCCGCGTCCACCCGCACGTGGAGGTCAAGATCGTCGACCCGGCGACGGGGGCCGTCGTGCCGCGCGGCGTCGCCGGCGAGCAGTGCACGCGCGGCTACGGCGTGATGCTCGGCTACTGGAACAACCCGGAGGCCACCCGCTCGGCGATCGACGAGGCCGGCTGGATGCACACGGGAGACCTCGCGACGATGGACGCGGAGGGCTACGTCCGGATCGTCGGGCGGCTGAAGGACATGATCATCCGCGGCGGCGAGAACGTCTATCCGCGGGAGGTCGAGGAGTTCCTCTACACCCTGCCGCCCGTCAGCGACGCCCAGGTCATCGGCGTTCCCAGCGAGAAGTACGGGGAGGAAGTGATGGCGTGGATCCGCCTGCGCGACGGCGCCTCGCGCCACGGCGGAGCAGATGACGGAGGCGTGCCGGGGCCGGATCGCCACGTTCAAGATTCCCGCGCTACTGGAAATTCGTCGACGCCTTCCCGATGACCGTGACGGGGAAGATCCAGAAGTTCCGGATGCGCGAGATCGCCGTCGAGGAGCTCGGGCTCGGCGCCACGCTCAAGGCCTGAAGACGGGCCCGCTCCTTGCCGCAGTTTCTGGAGGTCGACGGCCACCGGCTGGAGTACGCGTGGCACGGACCCTCCGCCGGGGAGGCGCCGACCCTCGTCTTTCTCCACGAGGGCCTGGGCTCGGTGTCGACGTGGCGCGACTTTCCGGCGCGCCTGGCCGAGGCCGCCGGACTGCGGCGCGCTCGTCTACAGCCGCCGGGGGTACGGCGCCTCCGATCCGGCGCCGCTGCCGCGCGCCGTGCGCTTCATGCACGAGGAGGCGACCGTTGCCCTGCCGCGCGTGCTCGAGAAGCTCCGCGTCGCCGATCCCATCCTCGTCGGCGAGAGCGACGGCGCCTCGATCGCGTTGATCGCGGCCGGCTCCGGGGCCGTGACCGCCGCGCGGGCTCATCCTGGAGGCCCCGCACGTGTTCGTCGAGGAGTGGGGCCTGGCGAGCATCGCCGCGGCCGCGGCGTCGTTCGCAGAGGGGCCGCTGCGGAGCGCTCTGGCGCGCCACCACGCGGACGCCGGGGCGACGTTCTCCGGATGGAGCGGCGTGTGGCTCGATCCGGAGTTTCGCCGGTGGAACATCGAAGAGTTCCTGCCGCGCCGTCGGCGTTCCGCTTCTGCTCATCCAGGAGGAAGGGGATCCCTACGGGACCGTGCGACAGATCGAAGCGGTCGCGGCGCAGGCGGGCGGGTTCGTGGAGGCCCACGTGCTGCCCGGCGACGGGCACTGCCCGCACCGCGAGCATCCGGACCGCACGCTCGCGGCGATGGTGAATTTCCTGCGGCGGGAGGTCCTGACGAGCCCTGCGGTTGCGATACGCTGACGCGCGCAGACGAAAGGAACTTCCATGATCGAGAGACTCTCCGAGAGCACGGACAGTGCTTTCGGTTTCAAGGCGTCCGGGTCGGTCACCGCCGAGGAGATCGCCGGGTTCGCGCCGCAGCTCGCGCTGGCAATTTCCCGAAGAGGCAATCGAAAGATCGGCATCCTCGCGGACCTCTCGGGCCTCGCGAGCGTCGGCTGGAAGGCGCGGCTGCAGGAGATCCGGTTCCTGCGCGAGCACGCCGAGAGCATTGCGCGCGTGGCGGTCGTCGGCGCGCACAAGTGGGAAGACGTCATGGCCGAGATCCTGGCCGGAACGGTCCTTGTGGAGTCGGAGACCCGGTACTTCCAGAGCGCCGAGATCCTGCACGCCTGGCACTGGGTCAAGACCGGCCAGAGCCCCGACGCCGTTCCCGTGCGGCAGGTCTACCCGCGCGAAGGGCTGATGCAGGGCTACGTTCCCGAATACATCGACGAGTAGGCCGCGGGTGTTTTTGAAAGAGCGGTCGTGACGCGCCCCGGCCGGCCGGCCCGGCTCGTGCTCGGGGCGATCGGCCTTCTTGCGGCGGCATTCCTCGGGTCCGGAGCCGGCGGCGCGCCGGTCGGCCCGGAGCTCTACAGGGAGATGCGGTGGCGCCTGATCGGGCCGTTCCGGGGAGGTCGGACGGTGGGCGGCGCCGGCGTGCCCGGCAAGCCCAACCTCTTCTACATCGGCGTCAACAACGGCGGCGTCTGGAAGACGACGGATGCGGGGCGCACCTGGGAGCCCATCTTCGACGGGCAGCCGACCGGCTCGATCGGAGCGCTCGCGGTCGCCCCGTCCAATCCGAACATTCTCTATGTCGGAAGCGGCGAGGGTCTGCAGCGGCCGGACCTTTCGGTCGGCGACGGGATCTACAAGTCGGCCGACGGCGGAAAGACGTGGAGGCACCTGGGCCTTCGCGACGGGCGGCAGATCGGAGCCGATCCTCGTCGATCCGCGGGACGCGAACCGCCTCTTCGTCGCCGTGCTCGGGCATCCTTACGGTCCCAACGACGAGCGGGGCGTCTACCGCTCGACCGACGGCGGCGAGTCCTTCCAGAGGGTCCTCTTCAAGGACGAGAACACCGGCGCGATCGACCTCGCCTTCGATCCCGCGAACGCCGAGACCGTCTACGCCGTGCTCTGGGCCGCGCGCCAGGGGCCGTGGGAATACGAGAACGGCTACAGCGGGCCGGGCAGCGGGCTCTTCCGGTCGACCGACGGCGGAACGACCTGGCAGCCGATCGGCAAGGGCCTGCCCACGCCGGCCGAGGGTCTCGGGAGGATCGGCATCGCCGTCGCCCCGAGCGACTCCCGCCGGATGTACGCGCTCGCCGAGGCGCCCGCGAAGGTCGGCGGTCTCTTCCGATCCGACGACGCCGGCGCGAGCTTCACCCGGATCAACACGCGATGAGCGGATCTGGGGCCGCGGGAGCGACTTCGCGTGCGTGCGCGTCGATCCGAAGAATCGCGACATCGTCTACGTCGGCAACACCGCCTCGTACCGCTCGACCGACGCGGGCGCGAGCTTCACGGTCTTCAAGGGCGCTCCGGGCGGCGACGACTACCACGGGATCTGGATCAACCCGGACGACCCCGCGATCGTCCTGCTCACGACGGACCAGGGCGCGGCGATCTCGGTCAACGGGGGGAGCACCTGGAGCTCCTGGTACAACCAGCCGACCGGCCAGATGTTCCACGTCACGGCGGACGACCGCTTTCCCTACTGGGTCTACGGCGGCCAGCAGGAATCGGGGTCCGCCGGTGTGGCGAGCCGCGGCAACGACGGCAAGATCACCGTGCGCGACTGGCACCCGGTCGGGGTCGAGGAGTACGGCTACGCGGCGCCCGATCCGCTCCATCCCGGAGTCGTCTACGGCGGGAAGGTGACGCGCTTCGAGGAGAAGACGGGGATGACGCAGGAGGTCGGCCCCGTCGTGCTGCGGACCGGCAAGTACCGGTTCGTGCGGACGGCGCCGATCCTCTTCTCTCCCGTCGATCCGCACGTGCTGTACTTCGCGTTGAACGTCCTCTTCCAGACGCGCGACGGCGGCCAGAACTGGGAAATCATCAGTCCCGATCTGACGCGCGAGGATCCCGGCGTGCCCGAGACCCTCGCCGCCTATGCCGCGAAGGCGAAGGGCGAACCGGCGCGGCGTCATCTATTCGCTCGGCCCGTCTCCGCGCGACGTCCGGACGATCTGGGCCGGAACCGACGACGGCCTGGTCCAGGTGACGCGCGACGGCGGGAAGACCTGGCGCGACGTCACGCCGCCGGAGATGACGCCGTGGAGCAAGGTCACGCAGATCGACGCCTCCCACTTCGACGCCGACACGGCCTACGTTTCCGTCTCGCGCTTCCGCCTCGACGATCTTTCTCCCTACATCTACCGCACGCGCGACGGCGGGAAGACCTGGCGCAGGATCGTCGCCGGCCTTCCCGACAACGCCTCGGTCAACGTCGTGCGGGAAGATCCGGAGCGCCGCGGGCTCCTCTTTGCCGGAACGGAGCGGGCGGTCTGGGTGTCCTTCGACGACGGCGAGCGCTGGGAGCCGCTGCAACTGAACCTGCCGGCGACCTCGATGCGCGACCTGATCGTCAAGGGCGACGACCTCGTCGTCGCGACGCACGGGCGCTCCTTCTGGATCCTGGACGACGTGACGCCGCTGCGGCAGGCGACACCGGAGGTGGCGGCGTCGGAGGCCTTCCTCTTCCGCCCTCAGGTCACCCACCGCATCCGGCGCAACCAGAACACCGACACGCCGCCGCCGCCCGAGGAGCCCGCCGGCGAGAATCCTCCCGATGGAGCGATCCTCGACTACTGGCTCAGGACGGCCCCCGCCGGGCCGGTCACCCTCGAGATCGTGGACGGCGCGGGCGGCCTCGTGCGCCGCTTCTCGAGCGCCGATCCGCCGGAGGCCGTCGACCCGAACGCGCATCCCGCCGCGGCCTACTGGATCCGCCCGCCGCAGACACTCTCGGCCGCCGCCGGCATGCACCGGTTCGTCTGGGACCTGCATCGCCCGCCGCCGGACGTTCTCTCCAGGGAGATCCCGATTTCGGCGGTGCGCGGCCGCACGCCCCTTCATCCGCAGGGACCGGTGGTCCTTCCCGGGACCTACACGGTCCGTCTGACCGCATCCGGCCGGACCCTGACGCAGCCGCTGACGGTCGTGATGGACCCGCGGGTCGCGACGCCTCCGGAGGGACTGAAGGCGCAGGCCGAGCTCGCCCGGCGGATCTGCGAGGAGCTCCAGCAGGACTTTCGTGCCTTGTCGCAGGTGCGCGCGCTGCGCGCCCGCATCGCGTCCGCAAGCGAAGGGGTGAAGGGCACTGCTCTGGCGCAGGACCTCCAGGCGCTCGACGCGGAGGCCGCGGGACTCGAGAGCGCCGGCGCGGCTCCGGGCAGCCTCGAGGGGGAGGGCCTCGCGCGGTTGAATGCGCGGTTCGCGACCCTGCTCGACGTGGTCGAGGGAGCCGACGCCGCGCCGACCGGGCAGGCCCTGGCCGCTTTTGACGAGGCGCAGAAGGCGCTCGCCGCGAGGCTCGCGCTCTGGAAGCAGCTGAAGGAGCGGGACCTCGTGGCGCTCAACGAGAAGTTGCGGCAGGCGAATCGGCCCGTTCTGCCGATCGGGCCGGATTGAAAAGGAGGCGCGCGTGACGATCCAACGCATCGATCCGGGTTCCCTCGCCAAGGTCCTCGGGGTTCTCTATGCCATCCTCGGCGTGATCGGGGGCGTGCTGTTCGCGCTGATGGGCGCGATGGGATTCGGGATCGGCCGCATACCGGGCGCGGGCGGGCTCGGCATGGGCCTCGGGTTCGGCATCGCGGCGATCGTGATCTTTCCGATCTGCTACGCGGTGCTCGGCTTCGTCGGCGGCTGGATCGTGGCGAGCCTCTACAACTGGATCGCGCGCACCGTTGGCGGGATCGTTCTCGAAACGCGCTAGGCGGCGCGCTCGCGGGGCAAGCGCCGGTGGCTTCCGTCTTTTCCCACCCGGCGATCGTCGTCGGACTCTTCGGCTGGTTTCGCCGATCGGAGCTCGGGCCCCGGGCATGGCTTCTGGGCGCGCTGTGCGCGGTCGTGCCCGATGCCGACGTGGTCGGATACTGGCTGGGAATCCCGTACGGATCGCCGCTCGGCCACCGAGGGCTGACGCATGCGATCGTCTTTGCCGCGGCGCTCGCCGCTGCGTTGACGGTGCTGACGCGGCCTCGAAAGCCCGCCGCGCTCTTTCTCTTCCTCTTTCTCTGCGGCGCGTCCCACGGCCTTTTCGACGCGATGACGGACGGAGGGCGCGGCGTCGCGTTCTTCGCGCCGTTCGAAAACGGCCGCCGCTTCCTTCCGTGGCGCCCGCTGCGCGTGTCGCCGATCGGCGTCGGGGGTTTCTTCGGGCCGCGCGGCGCTCGCCATCCTCCGGAGCGAGATCCTCTGGATCTGGCTGCCGTGCCTCGCCCTGGGCGGGGCGGCCTGGCTCCTCCGGCGCGACCGGCATATCGTTGAGGCGCCGCCATGGAAATGATCGCCCACCTCTCGCGGCTCTTCGCGTACGACGCCTGGGCCAACCGCGAGACCCTGGCGTCGCTCGAAGCGCGCCGTCCCTCCGCCGGCGATCGCGGTCAAGCGGATGGGCCATGTGGTCGGGGCCGAGAGGCTCTGGCTCGCGCGCCTCCAGGGCGCGAGGAGCCCGATGGCCGTCTGGCCGGAACTTTCGCTCGCGGACTGCGCGCGCGAGGCGGCGGCGCTCGAGGCCGCGTGGCGGGAGTACCTGGGAGGCCTCTCGGAAGAGGGGCTCGCGCGCCGCGTCTCCTACGTCAACAGCAAGGGCGAGCCGTGGGAGAGCGCCGCCGGGGACATCCTGCAGCACGTCGTGATGCACTCGGTGTACCACCGGGGACAGATCGCCTCCGACCTGCGCGCGGCGGGCTTCGAGCCGGCCTACACCGACTTCATCCACGCGGTGCGGCAGGGCCGGCTCGGATAGGATCGGGCGCCTCCGCGGCAGCTTCCCTTCAGGAGGATCTCGGATGTGCGGAATCGTCGGGATCTTTTCGCCAAACGGCACGGTCGAGCCGGAGGCCGCTGGAGCGGGCGACCCGCCGCCTCACGCACCGGGGCCCGGACGGCCAGAAGACGTGGATCGCGGGCCACGGGCGGATCGGGCTCGGCCACGCGCGGCTCTCCATCATCGACCTGACGACCGGCGATCAGCCGATCGCGAGCGAGGACGAGCGGCTGCACATCGTCGTCAACGGCGAGTTCTACGACTACGAGCGGATCCAGAAGGAGCTCGAGGGCCTCGGCCACCGGCTCCGGACGCGCTCCGACAGCGAGATCGCCCTGCACCTCTACGAGGACCTCGGCGCCGCGTGCCTCGCACCGGCTGCGCGGCGAGTTCGCGATCCTGCTCTGGGACGAGCCGAACCAGGTGCTCTTCGCGGCGCGCGACCGGTTCGGGATCAAGCCGCTCTTCTACGCGTTCCACGGCGGGACGCTCTACCTGGCGTCCGAGGTCAAGGCGCTCTTTGCGGCCGGCGTGCCGGCGCGCTGGAACCGCGAGGCGATCTTCCGCGGATCGAGCGGCGGCGGACATCCCTCGCAGACCCTCTACGACGGGGTCTTCCAGGTCCTTCCGGGCCACTACCTGCTCGCGACGCGCGGCGGCATCGCAGATCCACCGCTACTGGGACTTCGAGTATCCGCGCGGCGCAAGCGCAGGCCGGGCCGCCGAAGGACGCGGAGAACGCCGAGCGCCTCCGCGACGTGCTCGACGAGGCCGTGCGCCTGCGGCTGCGGGCCGACGTGCCGGTCGGCTGCTACCTGAGCGGCGGCCTCGATTCGTGCTCCGTGATCGGCCTCGCGTCGCAGGCACCTGTCGCGCCCGATCCGCGCGTTCACGCTGACGTTCGATCAGCCGGACTACGACGAGAGCGCGATCGCGAAGGAGATGGCCGCAAAGTGCGGCGCCGAGTACTACCCGATCCCGATCCGCCAGGACGACCTGGCCGATCATTTCGCCGACGCGACCTGGCATTCGGAGACGCTGTGCTTCAACGCGCACGGCGTCGCCAAGTACGTCTTGAGCCGCGCGGTGCGCGACGCGGGCTACAAGGTCGTCCTGACCGGAGAGGGATCCGACGAGATCCTCGGCGGCTACCCGCATTTCCGGCGCGACATGCTGCTCTACGACAACGGGGGCCAGGACCCGGCGGCCGTGAGGCAGCTGCTCGAGCAGTTGAACCGCGCGAATCCCGTGTCGCGCGGCCTGCTGCTGCCCGACGGTCAGACGGTCTCGACCGAGAGTGTTCGCCGCGATCCTGGGGTTCACGCCCTCCTGGATCGAGGCGGCTTCCGGCGCGGCTGTTCAAGCTGCGCGCGCATGTTTTCCGGGGACTTCGCCGCGGAGTTTGCGGGCCGGGACGCCTATCGGGCGCTGCTCGACAGCCTGGACGTGCAGGGCCGGCTCGCGGGCCGGGCTCCCGTGCACCAGTCGCTCTATCTCTGGAGCAAGACGATCCTCGCGACCTACATCCTGGTCGTCCTCGGCGACCGCATGGAGATGGCGCACTCGGTCGAAGGCCGCGTGCCGTTTCTCGACCACCACGTCGTCGAGCTCGTGGGGTCTCTGCCGGTCGGCGCGAAGATCCGCGGGATGACGGAGAAGTTCGTTCTGCGCGAAGCGGCGCGGCCGGTCCTGACCGACACGGTCTACCGGCGGCAGAAGCATCCGTTCCTGAGCCCGCCCGCGACGCTCGATTCCGCCGGCAAGCTGAACCAGCTCATGCAGGACACGCTGCGCGGGCCGGTCCTCGCGTCGATGGGGTTCTTCGACCAGGGCAGGGTGACGGGCCTGCTCGACCGCCTGCCCCAGATGAACGCCGGCGAGCGCACCGTGGTGGACCAGGGCCTGATGCTGATCCTGAGCGCCTGCGTCCTGCACGAGCGCTTCGGCCTGGCGGCGTAGGGCCGACACTCTTGTAGTCATTCGACAAGAGTGCCGTTGACTTACGCCTTTTTTACGCCTAATGTCCGGCCATGGCGGAGAAAAGGCGCGTCCGCCCTTCGGACAATCCTCCGGAAATGCCGCCCGCCCGGGATCTGGGCGCCGGCAATCGGAGCTGCGGCGCGGGCGATCACGACGGGGATCCTCTGGCGCGGATCGTCGCCGCGGGAGCGCGCAAGGAGAAGCTGCGGCAGCGCTCCTGGAAGCCCTCCGCCGGAAGGTCGGCGCCGCGCCCCTACGCGGAGCTGCGCGCCGCTTCGGCCTTCTCGTTTCTGGACGGCTCCTCGCTTCCCGAGGACCTGATCGAAGAGGCGGCGCGGCAGGAGCTGCCCGCCGTCGCGCTCGTCGACCGCAACGGCGTCTACGGCGCGCCGCGCTTCTACAAGGCGGCGCGGGAAGCGGGCTTGAAGGCGCTGGTCGGCGCGGAGGTGACGCTGCGTGAGCCGCCTCATCCCGAGCGAGAGAGGCGTCGGGGTGACGGGCGCTCACGGACGGGCTCGCGCGAAAAAGTTCCTCCGGCCGATGCCCCCCTCACCTCCGTCTCCCCGCCGGAGGGACGAGGGTGCCCGCCCGCGTCTCACGCTCCTCGTCGAAAACCGCGCCGGCTACAGGAACCTCTGCCGTCTCATCACCGCCGGCGCGCTCGGGAAGGCGAAGGGAGAGACGGCCGTCTCGCTCGAGGACGTCGCGGCGCACGCCGGAGGCCTCGTCTGCCTGACCGGGGGAGACGAGGGCCCGGTCGCGCGCGTCGCTCGCGTCGGGAGGCCTCGACGCGGCCCGGGAATCGCTCGGGCGTCTCGCCGCGATCTTTCCGGGCCGCCTGCACGTCGAGCTCCAGCGCCACCGCCTGCGCGGGGAGGAGCACCGCAACCAGGCGCTCGCCGATCTGGCGCGGCGCCTGCGCCTCCCGCTGCGGCCACCAACGGCGTGCGCTACGCCCGCGCGAAGGACAAGGAGCTGCACGACGTCCTGACGGCGATCCGCGGCCACACGACGCTCGACGCCGCGGGAAGCCTGCTCGCGGCGCGAGCGCGAGCGGCACTTCAAGGGCGCGCGCGAAATGGCGGCGCTCTTTCCGGATCTGCCCGAGGCGCTCGAGAGCGCCTTCGAGCTGTCGCAGCGGCTCGACTTCACGCTGGCGGACCTCGGGTACCGCTTCCCCGATTTTCCGCTGCCGCCCGGCGAGACGCCGGCCTCGTACCTGCGCCGGATCACCTGGAACGGCGCGCGCACGCGCTTCCGGCCGCTGACGGCCCGCGCGCAGGCGCAGCTCGACGAAAGAGCTCGCGATGATCGAGAAGCTCGACCTGCCCGGCTACTTCCTGATCGTCTGGGACATCGTCCGTTTCTGCCGGGAGCAGAAGATCCTCGTGCAGGGGCGGGGCTCCGCGGCCAACAGCGCCGTCTGCTACGCGCTCTCGATCACGGCGGTCGACCCGGTGAAGATGGAGCTGCTCTTCGAGCGCTTCCTCTCCGAGGAGCGCGGCGAGTGGCCGGACATCGACCTGGATCTGCCCTCGGGCGACCAGCGCGAGAAGGTCATCCAGCACGTCTTCGCCAAGTACGGCCCGCAGGGCGCCGGCATGACGGCCAACGTCATCACCTACCGCGACCGCTCCTCGGCGCGCGAAGTGGGCAAGGCGCTCGGCTACTCGCCCGAGCAGGTGGACCGGCTCTCGAAGCAGCTCGGGAGCTGGAACTTCGGCGAGATCAAGGAGCCGATCGAAGAGCTCGGCAGGGAAGCCGCCGCCGCGGGCCTCGATCCGGAGGACGTCCGCACGCGGCATTTCCTGCGTCTCTTCCTGCAGATCCAGAACCTGCCGCGCCACCTCGGGCAGCACTCGGGCGGGATGGTCGTCGCGGCGGGGCGGCTCGACGAGGTCGTGCCGCTCGAGCCCGCGGCGATGCCGGGGCGCGTCGTCGTGCAGTGGGACAAGGACGACTGCGCCGACCTCGGGATCGTCAAGGTGGACCTGCTCGGCCTCGGCATGCTCGCGGCGCTCGAGGAGGCGATCCCGATGATCCGCGCGCACGAGAAGACGGAGGTGGACCTGGCGCACCTGCCGCCGGACGATCCCGGCGTCTACCGGATGTTGAACGCCGCCGACACGGTCGGCTGCTTCCAGGTCGAGAGCCGGGCGCAGATGGCGTCGCTGCCGCGCAACGCCCCGGCGAAGTTCTACGACCTCGTCGTGCAGGTCGCGATCATCCGCCCGGGCCCGATCGTGGGCGGCATGGTGCGCCCGTTCTTCGAGCGCCGGCAGGGGAGGGCGCCGGTCGAGTACGCGCACCCGTGCCTCGAGCCGATCCTCGCGCGCACGCTCGGCGTCCCGCTCTTCCAGGAGCAGCTGCTGCGCATCGCCATGGTCGCGGCGGGTTTCACGGGCGGGGAGGCGGAGGAGCTGCGCCGCGCCATGGGGTTCAAGCGCTCGATGGAGCGGATGGGCGCGATCGAGGCGCGGCTGCGCGCGGGGATGGAGGCGCGGGGCATCGGCGCCGCGGCGCGGGACCAGATCGTGAAGTCCATCACGTCCTTCGCCCTCTACGGCTTTCCCGAGTCGCACGCGGCGAGCTTCGCGCTGATCGCCTACGCGAGCTGCTACCTGAAGGCGCACCACCCGGCGGCGTTCCTCGCGTCGCTCCTGAACTGCTGGCCGATGGGCTTCTACCATCCGGCGACCCTCGTCAAGGACGCGCAGCGGCACGGCGTCGCGGTCCGGCCGATCGACGTGACGCGCTCGGGATGGAAGTGCCGGTGGGAAGAGCGCGCCGTGCGCCTCGGGCTGCGGTTCGTGCAGGGGCTGCGCGAGGCGACGGGCCGGCGCATCGAGGAGGAGCAGGCGCGCGCGCCGTTTGCGGGCGCGGAGGAGCTGGCGCGGCGGTGCGCGCTGCGCCCCGACGAGCTTTCGCGGCTGGCCGAGGCCGGCGCGCTCGCGGGCTTCGGGCGCGGCCGCCGCGCGGCGCTCTGGCAGGTCGCGAAGGTGGCGCGCCCGGCCGGGCCGCTCCTGGGACGAGCTGCCCGCGGACGATCCCTCGCCGCTGCCCGAGATGACGCCCGAGGAAGAGACCGTCGCCGACTACCGCGCGAGCCAGATGACGGCGGGCCCGCACCTGATGGAGCACTGGCGCGCGAGGCTCTCCGCGCGGGGGATCCTCTCGGCCGGGGAGCTCGCGCAGATCCCCGACGGCCGGCGCGTCCAGACGGCGGGCGCGGTCATCGTGCGCCAGCGGCCCGGCACCGCGAAGGGATTCGTCTTCCTGACGCTCGAGGACGAGAGCGGGCTCTGCCAGGCGATCGTGCGCCCGGACCTCTTCAAGCAGTACCGCTCCGTCATCGTGGGCTCGGGCTCGCTCGTCGTCGAGGGCCGGCTCCAGAAGCAGGACGGCACCCTCTCGGTGCGGGGGGAGCGCTTCTGGAGCCTGGACGAGTTCGCCGCCGTGCCGAGCCACGACTTCCGGTAGGCGCCCGACGCGGCGGCGCCGCCTGCGCCCGGCGCGTCTACGCCGCGGCCGCGCTGTCGCTGATGATGCGGCCGTCGCGGACTTCGACGACGCGGCCGGCGCGGCGCGCGAGCGTCATGTCGTGCGTGATGACGACGAGCGTGCGCCCCTGCTGCCAGAGCTCCGTGAAGAGGCCCATGACGTCGCCGCCGGAGCTCGTGTCGAGGTTGCCGGTGGGCTCGTCGGCGAGCAGGATGTCCGGGTTCATCGCGAGCGCGCGCGCGATGGCGACGCGCTGCATCTGGCCGCCGGAGAGCTCCGTCGGCTTGTGCTCCATCCGATCGGCGAGGCCGACCTTCGCCAGCAGCTCCTCGACCCGCTCCTTGCGCTTCTTGACCGGGACGCCGCCGAAGAGCAGCGGCATCTCGACGTTCTCGAACGCCGAGATCTGCGGCAGCAGGTTGAAGTTCTGGAAGACGAACCCGACGCGGCGGTTGCGGATGTCGGCGAGCTCGTCGCGCGTGAGCCCCGCCACGTCCTCGCCGGCCAGGCGGTAGGTGCCGTCGGTCGGCGTGTCGAGGCAGCCGATCAGGTTCATCAACGTCGACTTGCCCGAGCCCGACGGCCCGACGATCGCCAGGAACTCGCCCGCGGCCACGGAGAGGTCGATCCCCTTCAGGGCTTCGACCTTCACCTTGCCGGTGTCGTAGACCTTTCGGATGTCGTCCATCGCGATGACGGGCGGGCGGATGGCCGCTTCGGGATTCGGCATGGTCCCTCTCGTTCTACTCATAGCGCAGCGTCGTGGCGGGATCGATCGAGGCGGCGCGGCGCGCCGGGAAGTACCCGGCGAGCAGGCCCGCCGTGCCGAGGATCGCGACCGTCGCCGCGCCGATCGGCCAGGACAGCGTCGGCTTGCCGAGGAATTCGAGCACGTCGTTGCCCTCCGACGGGATCAGGCCGAGCAGCGTGACGAGCGTGATCGCGATCAGGGCCCCGAAGAGTCCCGCCGACCAGCGTGTAGACCATCCCCTCCAGGATGAAGGGTCCGGTGATCCACCGCCGGCGCGCCCCCATCGCCATCTTGACGCCGATCTCCTTGGTGCGTTCCTTGACGACGGCGTACATGATGTTGGCGACCCCGACGCCGCCGATGATCAGCGTCAGCCCGCCGATGATTCCGAAGAAGAGCTCGAGGCCGAGCATGATCTTCGCGCCCATCTTCTGCCCTTCGACGGTGTTCCAGACGCCGAAGACCCGGGAGTCCTCGGGGTCGTAGCCCAGGCGCGGTCCGAGGACCTGGTTCAGGCGGACGAGGGCGTCCGCCATCTCGTCGGGATGCTTGACGCGGATGACGATCACCTCCGCGCGGTCGCGGCCGATCAGCGCCTTGAAGGTCGTCTGCGGAATCACGGCGTGCTGCGCGTCGGGACCGCCGTAGGAGGAGGACTGGCGCTTGCGCTGCATGACGCCGATCACGGTGAACGGCGAGTTGTTGATGGTGATCGTCTTGCCGACCGGATCTTCCGGGCCGAAGAGCTCCTTGGCGAGCTCGTTGCCGAGAAAGACGACCCGCCGCTTGTCGGCGACGTCCTGGTCGTTCAAGAAGCGGCCTCCCGGTTTGGGAAAGTGCTTGCGCCGGTCGCCGTAGACGGCCGCGGTGCCGACGAGCTGCGCGTTGACCGTCTTGCGCCCGTACGCGAGGGCCGTGCGCCAGGACCGCACTTCGGCCCAGGCCGCGTCGAGGTCCGGCATGCGCTCGCGCAGGTAGTCGACGTCGTCCAGGCGCGGACGGATCGGGCGCCCCTCGGCCAGGCCCTTGTACGGCTTCGACGTCTCGCCCGGCCAGAGGATCGCGAGATTGGAGCCCATCGCCTGCTCGTTGGACTGCATCTGCCGTTTCAAGCCCTCGCCGAAGGCGAGCAGCAGCAGGATCGTCACGGTGCCCCAGGCGATCGAGGCGATCGTCAGGGTCGCGCGCTTCTGCTGGAGGCGCGCCGAGCGAAAGAAGAGCTGGAACACCAGCCCGACGTCGTGGCGGGTCACAGCTTCATCGCCACGACGGGATCCATCCGCGAGGCGTCCTTGGCCGGAAAGTAGCCCGCCACCAGGCCCGTCAGCCCGAGGATCGCCGCCGTGACGGCGGCGACGCCGAACGACACCTGCGGATCGCCGACGTACTGGGTCACGCCGAACTTCGGAAAGACGCCGCAGACCGCGAGCGAGATGACGAACCCGACCAGGCCGCCGAGGCCCGTGATCAGGAGCGTCTCCATCAGGAACTGCCGCAGGATCGACTTCTCGCGGGCGCCGAGCGCCATCTTGATGCCGACCTCCCGGGTGCGCTCTTCCACGACGACGTTCATGATGTTGGAGACGCCGATCCCGCCGACGATCAGCGTGAAGGACCCGATGATTCCGAGGAAGAGGCGGAACGACAGGAAGAAGATCTCGAAGAAGGCGAACTCCTCGGTCGTGTCCCAGACCGACAGGGCTTCCTTGTCCTCCGTGTCGAAGCGCAGGCGGTGGCCGAGGATCTCGCGCACGCTCGCGGTCACCTGCTTGCTCTCGCTCGGAACCGCCGGCTGAAAGATCAGGTTCTCGACCCACTTCTCGCCGGTCAGGGCCCGGAACGTCGAGCCGGGGATGAACACCTTGCCGTTGTCGCGCCCGCTGTAGCTCGACTGCTGGATCTTCTTCTCCATGACCCCGACGACGAGAAACGGCGAGCCGCCCAGAAGAACGGTCTTTCCGACCGCCGGAGTCTCTCCGAACACGTCGTCGGCGAGCTTGTTGCCGATGAAGAGGACGCGGCGCTCGGCGGCGACGTCGGCCGGGTTGAGGAAGCGGCCGCCCTCCTGGGGGAGGAGGTTGCGCATGTCGCCGAACTCCGGGGAAACGCCCGAGACGTCCACGGCGACCGTCTTCGTGCCGTAGTTCAGCTTCAAGGTCTGGGAGTACTCGCTCGAGATGGCGTTCAACCCCCGAGCCTCCTTGCGGATCGCGTCGATGTCCTCCTCGTTCAGCCGGATCTTCCGCCCCTTGCCGAGGCCCTGAAACGGGATGGACGTCAGGCCCGGCCAGACGATGCAGATCTGGTCGCCGATGCCGGCGGCATTGATCGTCACCTGTCGCTGCAGTCCGCGCCCGAAGGCGAGCAGGAGCGTGATCGCCACCGTGCCCCAGACGATCCCGAACATGGTCAGGAACGTGCGCAGCTTCTGGCCCCGCGCGTCGCGCCACAACTGCCGCAGGGCGTCTTTGAAGGAGAGCATGCGCCGCGCTCTAGTCGACGGCCGACGTGATCTTCTTGGGCGGCCGCTCGAGGACCTTGGCGCCCGCCTGCAGGCCGGCGACGATCTCGGCGTTCAAGCCGTCGGAGATCCCGAGCTTGATCTCGGTCTTCTTGGGAGGCTCCTTGGGCTTGCCGCTGGGCAGCTCGACGAACGTCTTCTTCCCGCCGTCCTCGAAGATCACGACGCGCTCGGGCACGGTCAGGACGTCCTTCTTCTCGCGGATGATGAGGTCCGCGTTGGCCGAGTAGCCCGCGCGCAGCGTGATCTTGGTGGTCGGATCGAGCTCGATCTCGACGTCGAAGAGCGTCGCGCCGTCCTTCTGCTGCGCCTGCGGCGCGATGCGGGCGACGCGGCCGGTCACGACGTCGGTCGGCAGGGCCCCGACCTTGATCCGCGCGGGCAGTCCGACCTTCAGCTTGCCGACGTCGATCTCGTCCACGGTGCCCTTGAAGATCAGGTCGCTCATGTCGGCGATCGTCGCGAGCTCGGTGCCCGGCTGGTAGGAGGTCAGCGGCGTGATGGGATCGCCCGGGTTGACGGCGCGGGTCAGGATCGTCCCGGCCGCCGGCGCCTTGATGGTCGACTCGATCGTGATGTCGGCGGTGGCGATGCGCCCCTTGCGGGTCAGGTCGCGCCCCTGCTCGGCGCGGGCGACGGCGATCTTGGCGAGCTCGAAGGCCTCGCGCTTGGTGTCGAGGTCCGAGGCGGGCAGGACGCCCGTCTTCGAGAGCTCGACCGCGCGCTCGTAGTCCGCCTTCGCGCGCTGGAACGAGGCGTGCGCCGAGTCGAGCTGGCGGTCCACGTCCGTCAGCTCCTGGGGCGTCGGGTCCGGGGCGATCTCGAAGAGGGTCTGGCCGGGCGAAACCCGGTCGCCGACCTGGACGAGACAGTGCCGCACGATGCCCGAGATCTTCGACTTGACCGAGAATTTCTGGCGGGGCTGGATCTGGCCGACGGCGATGGCCTTTTCGGTGACCGACCCCTTCTCGACCGTGACCATCTTCGGGCCGTCCTTGTCGCCCTTGCCCGAGCGGGCCCAGGCGTACAGGCCTCCGGCCACCGCGACGAGGATCGCCAGAAGAAACAGAGTTTTGAAGAGCTTGCGCATGATCCGTTCCTTCTCTCCGTCGTCGCCGGCAAACCGTTGGACGGCGCTTCCTGTCTGGTAGTTACGCAGGCCCGGGGGAGAAGTTCCGCGCCTGGGAGGGCCGCCGCGCGGCGGCGCGATAAGCTCGCCCCTCCGAGGGAGCCGTGGGGATCAACGACTATCACTTCACGACGCGATGGCTGGTTCCGGGCACCCCCCGGGAGGTGACCGACGTTCTGCGGAACCCGACGGACCTGCCGCGCTGGTGGCCTTCGGTCTACCTCGAGGCCGAGGAGGTCGCTCCCGGCGCACCGGACGGGGTGGGCCGCGCCGTGCGCCTGCGCACCCGCGGCTGGCTGCCGTACACGCTCGACTGGCAGCTTCGGGTGACAGAGTCGCGCGACCCGTACGGGTTCGCCTTCGAGGCGGACGGCGACTTCGAGGGGCGCGGTGAATGGAAGTTCGAGTCGGCGGGCGCCTGGGTCGGCGTGTCGTTCGACTGGGACATCGAGGCGCGCAAGCCGCTCCTGCGCCTGCTCGGCCCGCTGCTGCGCCCGGCGCTGGAGGCCAATCACCGCTGGGCCATGCGGCGCGGCGAGGAGAGCCTGAAGCTCGAGCTCGAGCGCCGGCGGGCCGCGTCGGAGTGGGAGAAGGAGCGCATCCTGTCGCCCCCGGGTCCCGCGACCCGTTCGGGTTGGATCCTGCTCGGCGCCGGCGCGGGAGTGCTGGCGCTGCTCGCGGCGGCCGGCGAGGCGGCGCGCCGTCGGCGGCGCCGCCGGCGGTGGCTGCGCCGCTTCTGGCGCTAGCCGGGAAAGCGATGGACTGGGGCGCGCAGCTCACGATCCTGGGGGAGGTCGCCGTCGCGATGGCGCTCGGCGCGTCGCTCGGGTTCGAGCGCGAGCTCGCGCACCGGCCGGCGGGCCTGCGCACGCACATGCTCGTCGCCGGCGCCGCGGCGCTGCTGGTGGGACTCGTGGACGTTCTGCTGCGCCGGTTTCTCGTTCCGCCGATCTCGCCGCTGGTGCGGGCCGATCCGGTGCCGGTGATCACCGCCGTCGTCATGGCCGTGGGATTCCTCGGCGCGGGCTCCATCATCCGCCACGCCGACCACATCGAGGGCCTGACGACCGCCGCCTCGCTGCTCTTCGTCGCCGCGATCGGCGCCACGGTGGGGCTCGAGCAGTTCCCGCTGGCGGTGGGCGTGACGCTGCTCGCCCTGGCGACGCTGCGGGGCCTGCGCGCCGTCGAGCACAAACTGCGCGGCCGCCGCGCGGACTCGCCGCCGCTCCCGGATTGACCTCCCCCTTGAGCGCACGTCCGGAGCTGTCCCGGTCGATGGGCGTCTTCGACGCGACGACCCTCGTCGTCGGCTCGGTGATCGGGTCGGGCATCTTCATCGTCTCGGCGGAGAGCGCGCGGGTGCTGGGCTCCGCCGGCTGGCTCCTGGCCGCGTGGACCATCGCCGGCGTGCTGACGATGATCGCCGCCCTGTCCTGCGCGGAGCTGGCCGCGATGCTGCCGCGGGCGGGCGGCCAGTACGTCTTCTTCCGCGAGGCCTACGGCCCGCTGGCCGGATTCCTCTTCGGTTGGACGTTGTTCGTCGTCGTGCAGACCGGGACCATCGCGGCCGTCGCCGTCGCCTTCGCGAAATACCTGGGAGTCCTGTGGCCGGCCGTCTCGGGCGCCCGGCAGTGGATTTCGCTCGGTCCGGTCTCCGTGTCGGCCGTCCAGGGCGTGGCGATCCTCGTGATCGTCGTCCTGACGGCCTCCAACGCGACCGGTCTGAAGACCGGAACGCGCACGCAGAACCTGTTCACGGTCGCGAAGTTTGCGGCGCTGCTCGCGCTGACGGCCGCGGGCCTCCTGCTCGGCGGCGGACCGGACGCGGCGCTCCGGGCGCCGGGTTTCTTTCGCGCGGCGGCGCCGACCGGCGAGGCGCTGACGGGTCTCGCGCTCGTGGCCGCGCTCGGCACGGCCATGGTCGGCCCGCTCTTCTCCCAGTCCGCGTGGAACAACGTGACCTTCGCCGGCGAGGAGATTCGGGATCCGGGGCGCACGCTGCCGCGCGCGCTTCTGGTGGGTTGCGCGCGTGGTCACGCTGCTCTACGTCGCGGCCAACGTGGCGTATCTGAACGTCCTCCCTCTGTCGGGCATGCAGCACGCTCCCGAGGACCGTGTCGCGACCGCCGTCGCGACGGCGCTCTTCGGCCCGGCCGCGGCGGGGGCGATCGCCGCGGCGATCATGGTGTCGACCTTCGGGTGCGTGAACGGCCTGGTCCTTTCGGGGGCGCGCGTCTCGTTCGCG
Source organism: uncultured Acidobacteriota bacterium (assembly GCA_963725095.1). Classification (GTDB taxonomy): domain Bacteria; phylum Acidobacteriota; class Thermoanaerobaculia; order UBA5066; family Gp7-AA6; genus DATBFU01. The sequence goes on along the minus strand of CAVRXJ010000024.1, from coordinate 82,452 downwards.
ATGGCGCGCGACGGGCTCTTCTTCCACAGCCTCGAGCGGGTCAACGGCGCCGGTGTGCCCGGCAACGCCCTCTGGGCGCAGGCGGCCTGGGCGAGCCTGCTCGTGCTGTCGGGCAACTACAACGCCCTGCTCAAGTACGTCATCTCGGTCGACCTGGTCTTCTTCGTGCTCCTCGTGCTCGCCGTCATCGTGCTGCGGCGCAAGCGCCCCGACCTGCCGCGGCCGTTTCGCGCGCCGGGGTATCCGTTCCTGCCCCTGCTCTACGCCGCCGGCGGGATCGCCCTGATCGTGATCCTGCTCTACGGGAACCCGAAGACGACCTGGCCGGGCTACGCGCTCGTGGCGGCCGGGCGTGCCCGTGTTCGCCTTCTGGCGGCGCCGGGCGGCGCGGACGTCGTGACCGCCGCCGGCGATCCGGTCGTCTACGACGTCGCCGAAGGCGCCCTGGTCGTGGAGTATCCCGGCCTTTCCGACGGGCCTGCCAACCGCGCCGCCGTCGCGCTCGGCGCGGAGCTTCTCGGATCGGCGCTCGAGGGACTGCGCGACGCCGTTCCCGGGGCGCGCACGCTTTCGCTCTTCTTCGATCCTCAGGTCCTCGGCCACGACGCCCTGCGCCGCGAGGCGCTCTCCCGCGGTGCGCGGCCGTCGCCGCCGGAGGCGCCGCGCACCTTCGCGATCGGCGTGCTCTACGGCGGGGAAATGGGCCCGGATCTGGCCGAGCTCTCCGCGAGCGCCGGGCGCACGCCGGAGGAGTTCGCGCGCGACCACGCGGCGGGCGAGTACACCGCGGCCTTCCTCGGGTTCGCTCCCGGGTTCGCGTACCTGACGGGGCTCGACCCGGCGCTGCACGCGCCGCGCCTGGCGACGCCGCGCCCCCGCGTTCCCGCCGGCTCGGTCGCGATCGGCGGGCCCTACACGGGGATCTATCCGCGGCGACGCCCGGCGGCTGGCGGCTGATCGGGCGCTCTGCCGTGCGGCTCTTCCACGAGGAGGCCGAGCCGCCCGCCCTCCTGCGCGCGGGCGACCGCGTGCGGTTCGAGCCGTTCACGCCGTCGCAGTTTGCGGTGCGCGAACGTGAGCTCGCGCAGGCCGCGGCCGTGCTTCCCACGTCTCCGGGCGGCCTGCCCGTGCTTCGCCTGCTGCGGCCCGGCGTCTTCACCTCGGTCCAGGGGAGTCCGCAGTACGGCCGAGGCGCGGCCGGCCTTCCTCCCGGGGGCGCGATGGATCCGGCGGCGCTCGCGCCGCGGCAACGCGCTGCTGTCGAATGCCCCGGAGGCGCCGGGACTCGAGATGACGCTGCTCGGGCCGGAGCTCGAGGCGCTGGCGCCCGCTCGCCGTGTGCGTCGCGGGCGCATCGATGGCGGTCGAGAGAAACGGCGTCGCCACGGCGGCCGAGGCGCCGATCCGGATCGCGGCGGGCGATCGGTTGCGCTTCGGCCCGGCCCGCGTCGGGCGTGCGCGCCTACCTCTGTGTCGAAGGAGGGCTTGCGCCGCCGGGACGCCTGGGGCTGACGCGCCGCCTGGAGACCGGGCACATCCTGATGCGGCCCCCGGGAGCTTCCGTGCGCGCGGACGAGGGGGCTTTCGCGCCTCGCGACGCGCGGCGCCGGTCCCGCCGGAGGGAGAGATCCTCCTGCGGATCGTGCTCGAGCCGCGGCGCGAGCGCTTCTTCGACGAGCGCGCCGTCCAGCAGTTCCTCGGCACCGTCGCCCGCGTGTCGTCCACGAGCGACCGGCGGGGCGTGCGCCTGGAGGGAAGCCCCCTGCAGGCGTCGCGGGCTTCCGAGATCCCGCCGGAGGCGACGGCGCTCGGCACGATCCAGGTCCCGGCCGACGGGCACCCGATCCTGCTCGGCCCGGACCGTCCGGTGACCGGAGGGTACGCGCGGCTCGGGACCGTCATCGCGGCCGATTGGCCGCGGATCGCGCAGGCCGCGCCCGGCCGCGCCGTGCGGTTTGCGGCGGTCTCGCTCGCCGAGGCTCTGGACCTCCGGAGTACTATCTAACCCCCGTGAACATCGACTTAAACGCCGACGTCGGCGAGGGGATGGCGGACGAGGAGCTGCTGCCCTACGTCACCTCCGTGAACGTGGCCTGCGGATTCCACGCCGGCGACCCCTCCACGATGGACGAGACCGCGGCGGCCGCCCTCGCGCGCGGCGTTCGGGTGGGAGCGCACCCGGGCTTTGCCGACCGCGAGAACTTCGGGCGCGTGCCGGTCGAGATGCCCGCCGACGCGATCGAAAACATGGTCCTCTACCAGGTGGCGGCGCTGGACGGCTTCGTCCGGTCGCGCGGCGGCGCGCTCGCGCACGTCAAGCCGCACGGTGCTCTGTACCACCAGGCGGGGGAGTTTCCCGACGTGGCCCGGGCGATCGCGGAGGGTGTCCGCCGCGTGCATCCGGGCCTGATCCTCATGGGCGCCGTCGGCTCGATGCTGCTCGAGGCCGGGCGCGACGCGGGCCTCGCGGTGGCGGGCGAAGCCTTCGCCGATCGCCGCTACCTTCCCGACGGCACGCTCGTGCCGCGCAGCCGCGCCGACGCCCTGCTCACGGACCCCGAGCAGGCCGCGGACCAGGCGCTCTCCCTCGCGCGGGACCACTTCGCCATCGCATCGGACGGCTCGCGCCTCGCGATCGCTCCGGACTCGATCTGTCTGCATGGAGACACGCCCGGAGCCGCCGCCATCGCGCGGCGGGTGTCGGAGCGGCTGCGGCAGGCGGGCGTGCGGATCGCCCCGCTCGATCCGCGCGGCGCCGCAACGCCATCGGGCGCTCCTCTGGCCCTGCGGGTGAGCTGATGCGCGAACCGATTCCCGACGCGCCCGAGCCCTTCGAGCCGCGCTGGCGCGATCGCCTGTGGGCGATCGGAGCGGCCGCGGGTCGGCTGCTCGAGACGCGCAAGGCGATCCTGCAGGAGGAGCTTTCGGCCAAGGGGCAGGCCCTCGGCAAGGCGCTGCTCGGCCTCTTCGTCGCAATTCTTTTCGGGACGCTCGCCGGCCTGCTGCTGACCGCGCTGCTCGCGGCGCTGCTGGCGAAGCTGCTCGGCAGCCCGGCGCTCGGCATCCTGGCGACACTCCTGATCTACGTGGGGATCGCGGCCGGGGCGGGATTCCAGGCCGTGAAGAAGCTGTCGGGCTTGAAGCCCTTCGATTTCCCCGAAACGCGCCGCGAGATCGACCGCGACCTCGACGCGGTCCGGCGGGCCGCCGGCGTCGGGCGAGCGCCCGGCGCGCGCGCCGGACGGACCCGGACCTGCCCGTGGGGGATGAAACACCCGAGGAGATGGAAGCGCGCCTTCGGGAGGGCGCCGGATGAGCCTGCGCGAAGAGCGGCTGGCATCCCTTTCCGCCGCGCGCCGAAGAGGAGCGGCAGGCGCTCGCGCGCGCGGTCGCCGACGTCCGGACGCGCGTCGAGGAAAAGCGGGCGCGCTACGCCTCGATCGGCTTCTGGGCCGGGACGCTCGCCGCCGGAGCGACGTCGGCCTACCGCCTCTTCGGGCGCAACTCCCTCTCCGCGCGTCTCGGGCGCTGGAGCACCGGCACGTCGATCCTCGTCTCCCTGCTGCGGCTCCTGTTCCGCCTCTTCCGATAGGTTCCGGGGATCGCCCGGCGATGCCCGGCGCCGGCGGGTTCCACGGTGCGGAGGTCCGATGCGTCGTGTCGTCTACAGCGTCGCCGCGAGCCTGGACGGCTACATCGCCGGACCGAACGGCGAGTTCGACTGGATCCCGAAGGATGAGTCGATCGACTGGGGCGCCTTCATGGGCCGATTCGACACGGTCCTCATGGGGCGGCGCACCTTCGAGATCGCGAGGCGCGAGGGCTCCGGAAGCGGTCCGCCCAGCCTGCGCACCTTCGTGTTCTCCCGGACGCTGCGCGCGAAGGATCATCCGAAGGTCACCGTCGTGGCCGACGACGCCGCCTCCGTCGTGGCCGGCCTGCGCAAAGAGAGGGGCCGCGGCATCTGGCTGATGGGCGGGGGCGTTCTTTTCCGAAGCCTCCTCAAATCGGGGTTGGTGGACGTCGTGGAGATCGGGCTGGTCCCGATCCTTCTCGGAAAAGGCATCCCGCTGCTCCCGTCACTGCCGAAGCCCGTGCGCCTCGCCCTGAAGCAGACGAAGAAGTATCCGAGCGGGATCGTGCTCATGACCTACGACGTGGTGCGGGCGAGCGGCGGGCGCGTAGACGCCGTGCCCTATGAACTCGTTCCACTGACTCCGGTACGTGCTCGGCAAGGAGGCTCCCGCCGCGCAGTGCCGTCGTCGTGAGCGCGTCGGGTCGTCTGGTGGCAATACCCGCAGTGGACGGCCTGCGACGTTCTTCAACGGCCGCTGCATCGTGATGCTCACGCACCTCAAGGTGCGCGCGAGGGGCCGGCTACCCGATGACCTGGAGGATGCGCGTGGCGATCGCGGCGTATCCCGCCCGGTTGGGGTGGAAGTGGTCCAGGGCCAGGCGATCCTGCCGGTACTCGAAGAGGTCGAAGGTCGGCACGACGAGCACGTCCGGCCAGGCGAGCGCCGTCTCCTGCATCAGGCCGTTCCAGCCGAGGATGACCGACGCGCCGAGCCGGCTCGGCGCCCCGCGCTGCTCGAAGGGATCGTAGAGCCCGAGCACGCGGATCGGTGCCGACGGGTTCGCCTCGCGCAGGGCGGCGAGGATCGCCCGCAGGTTCGAGGCGTAGTCCTCCCGCGCGCGCGCGACGCTCTCCACGGGGGCGGCCGGCGAGCCGTCGCCGCGGGGAACCGCGTGCGACAGATCGTTGCCCCCTATGGAGACGAGGATCCAGTCCGCCGAGGCCGCGAGCGAGCGGACGTTCTCGCGTCCCACGAGCTCCCGAACCTCCGCCGACTCGGCGCCGTTGACGGCCAGGTTTCCGATCTGGACCGGTCCCCGCTTGCGCAGCGCGTCGAGCACGTCCGCCGCGAAGCCCCGGCCGCTCTCGTCGCCGGTGCCCTTCGCGAGGGAATCTCCGAGGACGAGCAGCAGCTTGCCGGTCTTGCCCGACGCCGGCAGCGCCGCGGCGCGCGGCGCCGGCGGGGTGACGCCCAGGGGATTGCCGAGCGACCCGCGCAAGGCGAGCCAGAAGCCGCCCGCGAAGAGCAGCGTGGCGGCGACGGCGATCGCCGCCGGGAGGCGCCAGAGCCAGAACCGCGTCGAGGCGAGCGTCATCGGTGCGGGCCGATCATACGGAACAACGGAACAGAACACCCCTCCTGTCCCGGCCTGTGAGAGATTCTCGGTGTGCCCGAGGCCGTTCTCTCCGCGGAGCATCTGACCAAGAGCTTCGGCAACCGCATGGCCGTGTCGGACGTGTCCTTCGAGCTCTCGGAAGGCGAGGTCTTCGGTTTCCTCGGGCCCAACGGCGCCGGCAAGACCACGACGATCCGCATGCTCGTCGGGTCTGGCGCGCCCCGACCGCGGGACGGTGCGCATCCGGGGCCTCGATCTGGCGCGGGACTTTTCGCGGGCCATGGGCCACGTCGGGTGCATCGTCGAGTCTCCGGACCTCTATCCCTACCTGACCGGCCGCGAGAACCTCCTGCACTTCGCCCGCATGCTGCCCGACGGGGCGATCGGGCGGATTCCGGAGCTCGCGCGCCTCGTGGCCCTCGAGGAGCGGATGGACGACAAGGTCGCGACCTATTCGCTCGGGATGCGGCAGCGCCTCGGCATCGCGCAGGCGCTTCTGGGGTCGCCCGACCTGCTGATCCTCGACGAGCCCGCCAACGGGCTCGACCCCGCCGGCATCCGGGAGATCCGCCGCCTCGTGCGCTCGCTCGCCGAGGAGCGGGGCATCGGCGTGTTCGTCTCGAGCCACCTGCTCTCGGAGGTCGAGCAGATGTGCGACCGTGTCGCGATCATCCACCGCGGGCGCACCCTCTCGACCGGGCCCGTCGCGGAGCTGCTGGCGCGCTCGGCCTCGGGCTTCCGGATCCTGGCGCGCCCGGCGGCGCGCGCGGTCGAAGTGCTCCGCGCGACCCTCCCCGGCGGCGCCGAGCCGGACGGCGGGGACGCGATCTTGACGGCCGCGCCGGCCGACGCGATTCCCGCGGCCGTGCGCGCGCTCGTCGCCGCCGGCGTCGAGGTGCTGGCCGTCGAGCGCCGCGCCTCGACGCTCGAGGACGTCTTTCTGGAAGTGACGGGAGGAGAAACGGTATGAGGTTTCTTCCCCTCGTCGAGAACGAGGTCCTGAAGCTCTGGAAGCGGCGCCGCTTCCGGCTGGTGCTGCTGATCCTCGTCGCGTTGATCGGCATCATCGTCTTCGCGCAGGTGGAGGGGCGGCGGCGCTTCGGCTCGAAGAAGGACTGGCGCATCGACTCGCAGGAGCAGGTCGCGCGGATGCGCAACTGGCTCCGGCAGGGAAGGCTGCCGGACACGCAGAGGCGCTGGGTGCAGTTCGAGATCGCGCGCCTGCAATACCACCTCGACCGCAACATCAACCCGGAGGAGGTCTCCGGGCCGCTCTTCGCCCGCGGCTTCGCCAACGCCGCGAGCTACCTGCTCCTCCATCTGCTGGCGATCGTGTTCGCCGCCGACATCGTGTCCTCGGAGTTCGCGGAGGGGACGATCAAGCTGCTGCTGACGCGGCCGGTCGGCCGGCGCCGCGTGCTCGCCTCGAAGCTCACGGCGCTCCTGCTCGCGATCGGGCTGACGGTCCTGCTGGGAGGGATCGTGGCGTACCTCTTCGGCGGCCTCGCGTTCGGATACCGGGGGTGGGGCGCGCCGATCCTGACGGGGTTCCGGCTCTCGGGCGAGGCCATCGACTCGTCGGGCGTGCGCGCGGTGCCGCTCTGGCAGAACGCGATCCTCGTGTTCGGCCTGGCGTGGTTCGCGGCCGTCACGGTGGGCGCCATCGGCTTCATGACCTCGGTGCTGCTGCGATCGACGGCCGCCTCGATGGGGACGATGTTCGCTGCGCTGATCCTCGGGACCATCCTGCCGCGGCTGGCGCCTTCCTGGGAGTTTCAGAAGTACCTCTTCGTGACGAACCTGCCGCTGCCCGACTACTACACGGGCTCGCCGGCGCCGATTCCGGGAATGACCGTTCCCTTCTCCGTCGTCGTGCTCGCGGCCTGGGCTGCCGCGGCGCTGGCCGTGTCCTTCGCCGTCTTCGCGCGCCGGGACGTGCTCGCGTAAGGTCGATGAAAACGTTGTTGATAGAATCGTTGCGGATTCGGACAAAAGACCGCGCGGTCGGGCGGGCGTCACGCCGATCGACGGGGTATTCGGGAGCTCGAACCGCTGATGGCCCCTAGACAGAGTGATCCACCCCCGCCCCCGGCGGACAAGGCCAAGCGGCCCACGGACGCGCGCCTGAAGAAGCGCCCGAACCCGAGCCAGTACGAGCTGAAGATCCGGTGGGACAAGGCGCGGCAGGTCCTGGACGTGACCCCGACGGGCGTCCAGTTCGACTTCGACAGCCCGCTGAAGGTCGGCATGAAATACCCGGTCACGCTGAACGCCCCGGGCGTGTCGCTCTCCTCGACCATCGAGGTCACGCGCTGCCAGCTGACGGTTCTGGAGGACAGCGTCCGCTTCTTCCGGGTGACCGGCCGCTTCTTCCCCTACGTCGAGTAGCGGGCGCCGCGCCTCGCCGCGGCGGAAGCGGTAGCCGACGTGCCAGGCGGAGAACCGCACTTCGCGATCGAGGCGCAGGCCCGGCTTCTCGAACGCCTCCTCGAGGTCGCGCCGGTCGAGGCGGTGGGCAGCGGGCGTGCGCGGCCCGGTGACCTTGCGCATCGCGGTGACGACCCAGAGGGCGCCGGCGGGGCGCAGGCGCTTGACCGCCGCGGCGAGCAGGGCCTGAGACCCCACGCGGTCCTCCCGCCAGACGAGCACGACGTCGAACGTCGTCCTTCACCGCGCGCAGCGTTTTCTCCGTCGCCGATTCGAGCGGTCTCGGGCGCCGGCGGCCCCTGTGCGAGCAGGAGGCGCAGCGGTTCCGGCGCGTCGACCAGCAGAAGGCTCTCGCCCGGCGCGAGGCCGATCCGGCCGACCAGCTCGGACGGATTCTTGAGGGCGAAGCTCACCGTCAGCGCCGCGACCGCAGGAAGGACCAGGCGAGAAAGCCCAGGAACCCGAGGCCCGCCACGACGACCAGCCCCGCCGTCGCCGGTGAGGTTCGCGCGACGAGGCTGTAGAGCAGATAGAAGATGACCGCGAAGATCGGCAGCGAAAGCAGCCCGAAGACGGCGCCGAACGAGCGGGACTTCGGCTCCTTGTCGAAGGAGACGACCTTCATCAGCTCGAGCTGCCGCGTGGCGTCGGCCGGCACGTCCGGCCGTTCGACGAACTGGAGCGCGGCCGGCGCCTCGAATCCCTCCCGGAATCCCTCGGGAAAACGCTCGCCGCAGTAGACGCAGTGGTCCAGCCGCCAGGCGGCGATGCGCCGGCGGCACTTGGGGCAGAGCGGGCCGGCGCCGGGGCTCGACATCGAGACTATTGAACCACGGCCCGCGGCTTCGGAGACCCCGGAACCGGTGGTACCGTCCGCATACGGATCCGGCACCGACGCACCCGGGAGGCCTCGTGACAGGCAGCGCGCTCGTGAATTGGCAGGGCTGCGGCACCGCGCTCGTGACCCCGTTCGACGAGCGGGGCCGCATCGACTTCGACGCGATCCAGAAGCTGGTCGAGTGGCAGATCGGGGAGGGCGTCGATTTCCTGGTTCCCTGCGGCGCGACGGGCGAGTCGGCGACCATCTCGGGCGAGGAGCGCAAGATGGTGACGGCCGCCGTCGTGCGGGCCGCGCGCGGGCGCGTTCCGGTGATCGCCGGCGCCGGCGGCAACCACACGGCCAAGGCGGTCTTCTGGGCGCGCGACGCCGGCGAGGCCGGCGCCGACGGGATCCTGTCCGTTTCGCCCGACAGCGCGGCCGAGCCTCGAAGGCCTCTTCCGGCACTTCTCGGCGATCGCCGACGCGACGGATCTGCCGATCCTCGTCTCGAACTTCCCGTCGCGGACCGGCAACGATCTCTCCGTCGAAGCGATCCTGCGCCTTTCGGAGATCGGCAACGTCGTGGGCGTCAAGGAGTCCTCCGCCGACTTCGGCAAGGTCGCGCGGCTGGCGGCGTCGCTGCCCGACCGCTTCCTCCTCTTCGCCGGCAACGACGCGACGGCCCTGGCCGTGCTCGCGCTCGGCGGCCAGGGCCTGATCTCCGACGCCGCCAACGTCATCCCGGCGGAGATGGCGGCGCTCGTGCGCGCGGCGCTCGGCGGCGACTGGGAGAAGGCGCGGCGGCTGCAGAAGAAGTACCTCGCCCTGATGGAGATGAACGCGCTGGGAGGCGAGCCCGGGACCCATCAAGTGCGCGCTCGCCCTGATGAAGCGCTGCGGCGAGACCGCGCGCCTTCCGGCCGTTCCGGTCGGCGACGAGACGCGGCGGCGCATCGAGGCGGTGCTGGCGGGCTTGAAGCTTCTTCCGCGCAAGGGCGCCGCTTCGCGCCGCTAGCCGTCGCTCGCGACTCCTCGCGCCGCGAGCGGAGTCACCTCTTGTCGAAGCGAGTAACGAACATGAGCACGCATCGCGAATAGTCTCCCGACGAAGGAGGGAGGAGGTTCGCGATGCGGGAGCCGCAGCGCAGCGCGGGATCAGGCGGGCGGTCGAGGCCGCGTCCGGCCGAGCCGCCCGCCGGTGCGCCGTCAGGCGCAGATCCCGCGCAAGCGAAGGCGACGGCTAGAACATCTTCACCAGATCGACCAGGATCCGATTGAGCCACGTCTGCGCGGTCCAGCCGCTGCTGGACCATGAACGAGCCCTGCACGAAGACGCTCGGCAAGAACGTGTAGCACAGGCCGATGCGGTGGCCCCGGTACCAGGAGTGGAACCACCAGTCGTCGGTGTTGTAGGCGCCGATGAGCGCGTCCTGCTCGATGTACTGGAAAATGTAGAAGAAACGCCAGTTGCCGGGCGCGCCGACGCGGCCGAGCGTGAGATTGGCTTCGAGCGCCTGGCCGTCCCCCTCCTCCTTGGCGATGCCCTCGAGGCCGAAGTTCGTTCAAGCGCGTCGATGCCGATGAAGACGGGCACGCGGCCGATGGGGAAGCTCACGCGGACGTTCGCGTCGAGGATTCGGTAGTTGGAGAGCAGACCGTTCAGATCTGCGTTCGGGTAGTTCTGGCGGATCAGGTTGGGCCGCCCGTCGGCGAAGAAGAGTTTCAGCTCGAAGGGATCGAAGTAGTAGAACGAGACGGCCGTCTGGATCCGGAGGCGGCTCGGGTCGCCGACGCTCCAGATCACCTGGCCCGCCCCGATGCGCGTCTGATCTCCCTGGGATTGGGGTCCGTAGAGGCCGGCTCCGGCCACCGTCAGTGTCGAGTCGCCGCCGACGCGAGTCTGGTACGAGACGGCAACGCCCGGGGTCTGGATGTCGTGGTCCCAGAACATCTCGGTCGCCGCCAGCGGCATGCCGAAGGCGCCGGCCAGGATCGTGAAATCGCCGGGCTTGGCCTCGAGGTAGTAGCGCTGCACGGTCGAGCCGCGCGAGTGGTAGTTGTCGAAGTTGCGCGCGTTGTCGCTGTTGGGTTCCGTCCCGAGGTCGAAGACGGCGCGCACGCCGATCCGGAAGCGGTCGGAAAACTGGTACCCGACCTCCGGCCGCGCTTCGAAGCGCCCGCGCAGGATGTCGGGCCGCAAGCGCAGGTTGTAGATGTCGTCGAACCGCGCCAGCCCGTCCCACTGGAACGTGAAGTGCGGCTTGAACGACTGGCGGCTCGAAGGGCTGCTCCTCCTGGCGCGGCGGCGCCGGCCGCCGCGATCGCGATCAGCGCGGCCGCCGCGCCGTTGCGCAGGCGCGCCGCGGCCTCCAACGCCTCACGCCGCCGCCGCCGTCACCTTGATCAGGGCCTCGTAGAGCTCGTTGACGCTGTGGTAGCGGTCGGCGGGCTCCTTCTGCATGCACTTCAAGATGATCGCGGCGACCCTCGGGTCGATCTTCGGGTTCTTCGACTGCGGCGAGGGCGGCTTCTCCTGCACGTGCTTCAGGACGACGGCCAGCGGGCTGTCGCCCTCGAAGGGCAGCGTGCCGGTGAAGAGCTCGTAGAGGACGACGCCCGTCGAATAGATGTCCGAGCGAAAGTCGAGGGGCAGCCCGCGCGCCTGCTCGGGCGACATGTAGTCGGGCGTGCCGATCACGGTGCCCGTCGCGGTCATGCCGCGGTCCTCGGTCAGGCGCGCGATGCCGAAGTCCATGATCTTCAAGCCGCCGGTCGGCTCGATCAAGATGTTCTGCGGCTTGATGTCGCGGTGGATGACGCCGGCCTCGTGCGCGGCCGCGAGTCCCGCGCACATCTGCTTGGCGATGCGCAGGGCGACGGGCAGCGGGAGGATCTCGTCGGTCTCGACGAGGTGCTTCAGCGTGATGCCCTTGACGTACTCCATCGAGAGGTAGCGCAGGCCGTTCGCCTCGCCGAGGTCGTGCGTGCGCAGGATGTTCGGATGCGTGATGCGCCGCGCGAGGCGGATCTCCTGCTTGAACCGGTCGAGCAGCGACGGGTCGGCCGACACCGCGTCGCTGCGGAGCGTCTTGATGGCGACGAGGTCGTCGAGGTCCCGGTCGTGGGCCCGGTAGACGATGCCCATGCCGCCCTTGCCGAGCACGCCCTGGATCTCGTAACGCCCGGCGAAGAGAGTTCCGACCTGCGGCTCGGCGCTCCGTGCGGCCGTCGCGTCCGCGCCGGGTCTGCCGGCCGGGTTGAGGATCAGGGTGGCGACGTCATCCCCGACGTTCATGGTCAGCGAGGCGACGTACTTCTCGAGGGCGGCCTTCTCCTTGAGCTCCTCGAGCATGGCGCGGAAGGAGCGCGCCAGGATCCCGATCTCGTCCCTGGATTCGATCGGAAGGTCCGCGGCCTCGAGATTCCCCACGCGCACGTCTTCGGTCGCCTGCACGAGCCGGCCGACCGGTCCGGTGATGCGGTGCGCGAGGAGGTACGAGAGCGGAAACGCGACGAGCAGGGCGAGCGCGCCGACGAGAAGCTGCGTGTTCTGGATCTGCCGGAAGGCGGCGAGCTCCTTGGCGCGGCTGCGCAGGGCCACGGCGGCCCCGACGAGCTGATCCGTCGAGGAGCGGATCGGCAGGAAATAGGCGAGGTAGGTGTCGCCGGCGAGCTCGAGCGGGAGCGGCCCGACGTCCTTTCCCTGCCGGAAGACCGCCGCGAGAAGATCGGGCCGCTCGCCGGACCGACGCGAGCACCGAGGCGCTCAGGTCTTCCATCGTCGACGCCGCGAGCGCCGGCCGCGGGGCCTCGTTCACCTTGGCCTCGTCCGCGAGGAAGACGGCTTCGGCATTGGTCAGGGTCTTCAGGCTGCGGGCCACTTCGTCGTTGATCTGGAAGGCGGCCACGATCACGCCCGCGACCCGCGTCCCGCCCTCGAGCACGGGCGCGCCGACGACGTGGAAGAGCTTTCCGCCCGAGAGCCAGATCCCTTCGGTCTGCGCGCCCTGGAGCGCGCCGGCGACCGTGGGCACGCGCGACAGGTCCGCGGCAAACGGCAGCGGCCGGTCGGTGCGGGCGATCCCGACGCCCTGCGGGTCGAGCGCCACGAAGAACCCCGCCTGGGCGTTGGAGGCCTGCTCGCGCTTCAACGTGTCGAAGACGGTCTCGGCGTCGGGCCGCCCGGTCGCCGGATCGAGCGTCGACATCAGCGCGATGATCCCCGGGTTGGTCACGACGACGGCGAGCGCCCGCTGGAGCGCCGCGTAGCGCGTCTGCTGGAAGGATTCCCAGGCCGGACCGGACCGCTTCAGGTCCTCGGCGATCTTCGCGTCGGCGACCTTGCGCGCGCGATACGCGGAGACGGCGATCGCGCCTCCGACCGCGATCAGGATCAGGAGCGCCGCCGTGAGGAAGATCTTCAGCCGCAGCGAGAACTTCGGCGGCTCGGGCGGGGGGAGCTTCAGTCCCACCCGCAGCGGCGGGCCCGATGCGGTCGCGCCGGGCGAGGGAGGCTCAGTACCGCTCATCGTCGGTCGCCGACGGCGGCGGGTAGTCCTTGCCGTACTTGTTCTTGTGGGCCTGCGGCGTGAACCCGGAAACGTCCAGGCGAACGGAGGCGGGGTTGTCGGCGTTCGCGCGGACGGTCACCGGCACCGCGACCTCGGTTCCCGCCTCTTCGTGCCAGGCCTTGAGCGTATGGGTCCCGGCGGGCACGCCCTCGAAGCGGAACTTCCCGTCGGGGGCCGTGACGGCGGCAAAGTCGGAGTCCACGACCATCACGAAGCCGACCATCTGCGGATGGATGTTGCAGTAGACGCGCACGAGGCCGACCTCGTCGAACTGCTTCTTGCGCGAGGCGCCGCTGCGGTAGAGCCCGAGGTCGAAGCGGTTGGGGCCCGAGACGGAGAAGACGTTGTGGTAGATCGGATCGGCGTTCGGGAAACTCGACGGCCGCGCTCCGCGGCACCACCAGGACGCGCGGCGCGAACCTCTTCTGGTCGCTCTTCATCTGTCCCCGCACGTCTCCGGGCGCGTCGCCGCCCCTTCGAACGCCGTCCAGCCAGACCACGACGCGGGACGCATCGGCTCGGGCCGCGGCGCCGGCGAGAAGGGCGGCTTCGCCCGAGACGCTCCCGCTCGGGGCGGGGGTGTTCGGGGCGGCCAGCAGCAGGAGGAGGGTCAGCAGCCGCGCGCTCATCGAGAGAGGCCAAAATCATAGCATCGGCAGGAGATAGGTGCGGGTAAGATCGCGGCCGAGGGCCTTCCGATGGAAAAGCCGATCGTCGAGATTTTTGGCAAGGACACCTGACCCTACACCACGGCGGCCCGTGAGGATTACGCCAGGCGCCGGATTCCCTTCTCCTACATCAACGTCAAGCAGAACGCCGCGGAGCTCGACCGGATGATCCGCCTCTCCGGAGGACGTCAGGTCCCGGTCATCGTCGAGAACGGCAAGGTGACCGTCGGTTTCGGAGGGACCTGAGGGGTGTAACGGGGCGCCGGGCGCGCCCTTCGGGCCGGTCGTTGGCGAGAAATCCCTTCGTCGCGGCGGACGCCCATGCTAGAAACCCTCTCATTCCGAGGAGGACAGGCATGTCGAACGCGTCGGAGTCCGCAGCCGAGTTCAAGCCGTACATCTCCGCGGATCAGTCTCCGCCCGAATTCACGGTCAAGGCGATCGTCCTGGGCGTCCTGTTCGGCATCCTCTTCGGCGCGGCGACCGTCTACCTCGCGCTGCGCGCCGGCCTGACCGTTTCGGCCTCGGTTCCCGATCGCCGTGCTGGCGATCGCCGTCTTCAAGAAGATCGGCAAGTCGACGATCCTCGAGAACAACATCGTGCAGACGATCGGGTCGGCCGGCGAGTCGGTCGCCGCGGGCGCCGTCTTCACCGTTCCGGCCCTGCTGTTCCTGGCGGGCGGCGAGAACTACTTCAAGTACCTCCAGATCACGGTTCTGGCGATCTTCGGCGGATGTCTCGGCGTCCTGTTCATGATCCCGCTGCGCCGCGCGCTGATCGTCAAGGAGCACGGCAAGCTCCCGTACCCGGAGGGCACGGCCTGCGCCGACGTGCTCATCGCGGGCGAGAAGGGCGGCAACCTGGCGAAGATGGTCTTCGCCGGCGTGGGCGTCTCGCTCTTCTACAAGTTCCTGTACGGCGTGCTCGGCCTCTGGAACGAGACCCCGATCTGGTTCCGCACGAAGAAGGAATCGACGACGTATCCGGCGGCGACGCTCGACGTGGCGGTGACTCCGGAGTACCTCGGCCTCGGCTACATCATCGGGCCGCGGATCGCCTCCGAGCTCTTTTCGGGCGGCCTGCTGTCCTGGCTCGCCTTGATCCCGCTGATCGCGATCTTCGTGCCCGACACGCGGGTCGTGGCGGACTTGAAGAACCTCGGGTTTTCCGATGCCTGGATGGCCAGCAACTCCTACGCGAACTGGATCTACCGCGCCTACATCCGGTACATCGGCGCGGGCGCCGTGGCCTGCGCGGGCGTGATGACGCTGATCAAGACGCTGCCGACGATCGTCTCGGCCTTCAAGGAGTCCGTCAAGAGCTTCGGCGGCGGACAAGGCCGGCAAGGCGGAGAAGCGCACCGAGCAAGGACCTCGGCATGGGCATCGTCCTCGTCGGGTCGCTCGCGATCGTCCTGATCCTCGCCGTGCTGCCGAACTTCCCGCACGGCCCGTTTCCGCGGCTCGCTGCTGATGTCACTTCTCATCGTCGTCTTCGGCTTCTTCTTCGTCACCGTCTCCTCCCGGATCGTCGGGATCATCGGAACCTCTTCCAATCCGATCTCCGGGATGACGATCGCGACCCTGATGATGACCTGCATCGTGTTCGTGGTCATCGGCTGGAAGGGCGACGTGTACCAGGCCGTCGCGCTCTCGGTGGGCGCGATCGTGTGCATCGCCGCGGCCAATGCGGGAGCGACGTCGCAGGACCTGAAGACCGGCTACATCGTCGGCGCGACGCCGCGGTCCCAGCAGATCGGTTTCCTGATCGGCGTCATCACGTCGGCGTTCGTGATCGCCATCACGCTCTTCGTTCTCGACCAGACGTACCGGGGCGCGGAGGCGCACGGGATCGGCGGGCCGCGCCTGGCGGCGCCGCAGGCGACGCTGATGGCGACGATCATCAAGGGGCTCCTCGCGCAGAACCTGCCCTGGGCTCCCGTTCTGGTGGGTGTCTTCCTCGCCTTCATGGCGCAGCTGGCGGGAGCGCACGCGCTGTCCTGGGCCGTCGGCGCCTACCTGCCGGTCTCGACGACCGCGCCGATCTGGATCGGCGGCATGATCAAGGCGCTCGTCGACTCCTGGAGGAAGAAGACAGAAGGCGCGGCGAAGGAGGAGTCCGAGCTCTCCTCCGGAATGCTCTACGCGACGGGTCTCGTGGCCGGCGGCTCGCTCGGCGGCGTGTTGATCGCCTTCGTGGCCTTCTTCGGCGACCGCGTGCTGAAGATGGAGGCGCCGACCCTTCTCGAGAAACTCGACCTCGGCGCGAAGCTCTTCCCGGAGTTGAAGAATGGCCTCGTCAGCGGCGGCATCCTCTGCGCCATCGTCTTCGGGGCGCTCTGCCTGCTGCTTCTGAAGAACGCGCGCAAGAAGCTCGAAGCGTAACCGTCGCCTTCGCTTGCTCGGGGCCTGCGCCTGCGGCGCACCGGCGAGCGGCTCGGCCGGATGCGGCCTCGACCGCTCGCCTGGCCCCTCGCCGCGCTGCGGCTCCCGCATCGCGAACCTCCTCCCTCCCTTCGGTCGGGAGACTATTCGCGATGCGAGCGTCTGGTGGATTGTGGCGAACGAAGTGACCGGAGCCGGCAAGTGTCGAGTGACGCTGCTGTCAGACTTAGGCTCGCAACGCGACCAAGTTTCGCGAGTTCCGAGCGAAACGACTCGCGTTGCGGGAGCGAGCGCGCGGCGAGGGGTCAGGCGGGCGGTCGAGGCCGCATCCGGCCGAGCCGCCCGCCGGTGCGCCGTCAGGCGCAGACCCCTCGCAAGCGCGAGCGACGGTTAGACCATCACCGTCTGCGCGATCCTCACCCGGTTGCGGCCCTCGGACTTGGCGCGGTAGAGCGCCTCGTCCGCGGCGGCGATGAGCGTCGCCGACGACGAGCCTTCGCGCGGGAAGGCCGTGGCGACGCCGATCGAGACGGTCGCCGACAGGGGCGCGCCCGGCCGGTCGTGCGGGATCTCGAGGGCCAGGACGTTGCCGCGCAGCCTCTCGGCGCAGGCGTTGGCTCCCGCGTCGTCGGTCGCCGGCAGGATCACGACGAACTCTTCGCCGCCGTAGCGGGCCACGTGGTCGCCGGGCCGGTTCAGGCCGTCGCGCAGTGCCGCGGCCACCGCCTTCAGGTAGTCGTCCCCGCGCTGGTGCCCGTGCGCGTCGTTGAACGCCTTGAAGTGGTCGATGTCGATCATCAGCAGCGAGATCGGCGCCTCGGCGCGGTGCGCGCGGCGCCACTCGAGGTCGAGCACTTCGTCGAACTGGCGGCGATTGGCGATGCCCGTCAACCCGTCCTGCGACGACAGGCGCCGCAGCGCCCGGTTGGCGTGCTCGAGCCGCTGGTTGGCCTCCTCCAGCTGCCGGGTTCGCTCTCCCACGAGACGGACGAGCTCCGTCTTCCGGCGGGTGAGCCCCTGGACGCGCAGGCGGTAGAGGCCCGTCGCGAGGAAGAGCAGCACGCCGACGCAGAGTCGAGAAGAACCACCGGGTCTGGTAGATGTGGGGCGCCAGCGAGAACTCGAACGTCGCGCCCTTGTCGTTCCAGACGCCGTCGTTGTTGCAGGCGATCACGTGGAAGCGGTAGGGGCCCGGCGGTGTGTTCGTGTAGTACGCGGCGCGCCGCGTGCCCGCGTCCACCCACTCCTTGTCGAACCCCTCGAGGCGATAGCGGAAACGCACCTTCTGCGGGGCGAGGAAGGAGAGCCCCGCGTAGTGGAACTCGAGCGATCCGGGGCCGGGGGCACGGCCGCCTTGCGGTACGGATCGACCCGCCGCTTGTCGATGATCACCTCTTCGAGCTGGACGGGAGGCGGCACGGTGTTCGTCGAAAGCCGCTCGGGATCGACGACGACGGCGCCCTTCAACGTGGGAAACCAGAGCCGCCCGTCGCGCGTGCGGACCCCCGCAGGCTGATTGCCGCCGTTGCACTCGCTCGACTCCATCCCGTCGGCCGTGCCGAAGAGCCGCCACGGGATCGTGCGCGACCGGCGGCGCGCCACCGCGTCGAGGTCGCTCTTGGCCACGCGGTAGACGCCGCGGTTCGAGCTCATCCACAGGTGCCCGGAGTCGTCGTCGAGGATCTGGAAGATGATGCTGTCGAAGAGGCCCTGCTGCGTCGTGAAGGCGGTGAAGCTTCCGTTCTGGAAACGGTGCAGGCCGCCGCCGAGCGTCGACACCCAGAGGACGCCTTCGCGGTCGAGCAGCAGCGAGTAGATGGCGTCGTTGGTCAGGCCGTCCGCGACGCCGTAGCGCCGGAAGACACCGCCGGCGTAGTGGGCGAGCCCTCCGTCGGTGCCGATCCAGAGCGCGCCGTCGGGCGCCTCCACGATCGCGCGGACGTTGTCGTTGGGGAGCCCCTGCCGGGTCGTGAACTGCGTCCACTTGCCCGTCGGCGAGGCGGCTCATGCCCGTGCGCCAGGGCGCCGACCCAGAGCGCGCCGGTGTGGTCCGTCAGCAGGCAGGTCACCTTCTCCGCCAGCAGGCCCTCGCGCGCTCCGACGCGGATGGAAGCGCCCCTTGACGAGGTGGTTGAGGCCGCCGCCCCAGGTGCCGACCCAGATGTTGCCGTCCCGATCTTCCGCGAGCGAGGAGACTTCGTCGTAGGAGAGCCCGTCCCGCGAGGCGTACGGGCGTGCACCTTGTCGTCCTTCATGCGGTTGAGCCCGCCGCCCCACGTTCCGATCCAGAGCGAGCCGTCGCGGGTCTGGAGAAAGGTCGAAACGTCGTCGTAGTTCAGCCCCTCGGAGGAGCCGTAGCGCGTGAAGCTTCCGTCGGAGAGGCGGTTGAGCCCGCCGCCGTGCGTTCCGATCCAGAGGCTGCCCTCGCGGTCCTCGCACAGGGAGGCGACCCAATTGCTCGAGAGCCCCTGACCCTTGGAATAGGACGTCCACTTGCCGTTGGCCAGGCGCGAGAGCCCCGCGCCGTCGGTGCCGATCCAGAGGCTTCCCTCCCGGTCCTCGAGGATCGAGAGGATCTTGCTTCCCTCCAGGCCGCTCGACACCGAGTAGAGGGCCGCGACGCCTTCCTTCCAGCTCGCGAGGCCGCCCCCTTCGGTTCCGATCCAGAGGTTCCCGTTGTGGTCCTTGGCGATCGCCCGGATCGGGCTCTTGCCGAGGCCTTCGATCTTTTCGGGCATCCAGCGCCCTTCGTGCAGGCGCAGCAGCTCGCCCTCCGCCGTCCCGATCCAGATCCCGCCGTGGTGGTCCTCGCCGATCGAGCGGATGTCCTTGCTCCGGACCTCCAGCGGAATCCCTTCCGAAGTGAAGCGCGGGCTCGACGAACCGCGAGAGCCCGGCCGTCGTGCCGATCCAGACGACGCCGCTGCGATCCTCGAAGAGGCAGTTGACCTGGTCGCCGGCGAGGCCCTCGTGTGTCGAAGCGGTGAGGGAGGAGTCTTCCTTCCGGCGGGTGACGCCGCCGCCGTTGGTGCCGACCCAGAGGCGCGCCGTCGCGGTCCTCGAGCAGCGCCTGGACGTAGTTGCTGCGCAACCACGGCGTGTTGGATCGGTCGAACACCGTGAACTGCACCCCGTCGAATCGGACCAGGCCCTCCTGCGTGCCGAGCCAGAGGTACCCGTCCCGAGTCTGGAGCATGGCGTGGATGGAGTTCTGCGGCAGCCCTTCGCGCGCCTGCCAGACCTGATGGCTGTACTGGGTGATCGCCTTGCGCGGATCCAACGCATCCGCCGTCGCGCTGTTGAAAAGTGCGACAAACGTGAACAATGCGGGCAGGACCGCAAAGCGCGCCCGGAGATCAACGATCTTCATGAGTCCGACTTGAAACTGACCATCCATTGTAGCCGAAGGGTGCCGGGTCGGACAGGCACGAAAGGACCATACCGCGCGCCGGCCGGATACCGGCGGACGCGGATTCCGCGAGGACTTCGGCAGGCCCGCTAGACGGCGCCGAAGCTCTTGCCGACCTTGCGGAAGGCCTCGACGGCCCGGTCGAGGTCGCCGCGCTCGTGGGCGGCCGAGACCTGGCAGCGCAGCCGGGCCTGTCCCTGCGGGACGACGGGGTAGCCGAAGCCGGAGACGTAGATGCCTTCCTCGAAGAGGGCGCGCGCCATCGAAAGGGCCTTGGCGGTGTCGCCGACGATGACCGGCACGATCGGGTGCGTGCCGTGGGGGATCCGGAATCCCGCCTCCGCGATCGCCTTGCGGAAGTAGGCGGCGTTGCCGCGCAGCTTGGCGACGGGCGCCGGGTCTTCGCGCAGCATCCGGAACGCTTCGAGCGACCCCGCCGCGACGGCGGGCGGGAGCGAATTCGAGAAGAGCGACGTGCGGCTGCGCTGGCGGAGCGTCTCGACGAGCGCCCGGGGCCCCGTCGTGAAGCCGCCGGCGGCGGACCCCATGGCCTTGCCGAGCGTGCCGGTGAAGACGGGGATCCGGTCGGCGACGCCCTGCTCCTCGGCCGTTCCCCGCCCCGTCTTGCCGAGGACACCCGTGGCGTGCGAGTCGTCGACGACGAGGAGCGTCGCGTGCTTCTCGCAGACGCGGACGAGCCCCGGAAGGTCCGCTTCCTCGCCTTCCATCGAGAAGACGCCGTCGGTCATCATGAGGCGGAAGCGCGAACGCCGGGTCCTCCCCGAGCATCTGGTCGAGGGCCTTCGGGTCGTTGTGGGGGACGCGGAAGCGCTTCGCTCTTGCACAGGCGCACGCCGTCGATGATCGAGGCATGGTTCAGCTCGTCGGAGTAGAGCCCGTCCGGCTCGTCCAGGATGGCGGCGAAGAGCCCCTCGTTCGCGTTCCAGCAGGACATGTAGAGGATCGCGTCCTCCGTGCCGAAGAAGGAGGCGATCTCCGCCTCGAGCTCCCGGTGCAGCGCCTGCGTGCCGCAGATGAACCGCACCGAGGCGAGGCCGGCGCCCCAGCGGTCCACCGCCTTCTTCTGCGCCTCGCGGATCCGCGGGTGGTTGGCGAACCCGAGGTAGTTGTTCGAGGTCAGCATCAGGACCTGGCGCCCGCCGACCTGGACGTACGCGTCCTGCGGAGACTCGAGGACGAGCTCTTCCTTGTAGGTGCCCGCCTTCCGCAGCGCCGCCATTTCGCCGGCGAGGTGGTCGATGAGATTCATGGAGAAGCTATCAGTTCTCAGCCTCAGCGCGAATGCCGCGGCCGAGAGCTGAACTCCGGCTACTCTTCCGACACGATCTTTCCCGCGACGCGTCCGCCGGGGAACGCGCCGTCGAGCGCCGCCACGCGCGCGGTCGAAGTCGACGTGGTCCCGGGCGATGACCTCCGCGCAGAGGGTGGGGCGGTTGATGATCTCGGAAGTCCCCTGGTTGCCGCGCACGATCACGGCGGCCGCCGGCTGGCCGACGAACGAGAGGACGTGGTCGATGTCTTCGAGCGCCCGCGCCGCGGTGCGGTGCGCCTTCTCCTGCTCGTCGCGGTTCAGGCAGACGCCGATCAGCCCGACGACCCGGTACAGGTTCTGCTCGAACTGCGTGCGGTCCCAGTCCTTCCAGACGCGGTCCCGCGGGATCAGCTTGAAGCGGTAGGCGAGGTTGGAGAGCCGCGACTCCTCCAGCGCGAACTCCGCGATGCGGCGCTCGTTCATCGGGTGCTTGGGGAGGGGTTCGGGCTTGTTGGTCGGCATGGGCCGATTCTAATCAACGGGGACGGCCGTTCGGGTAGAAAACCACTTTCATCGCCTGCCGGTTCTCCAGCAGCTCCATGGCCTCGTGGAACTTTTCGAGCCCTTCGAACTCGTTGGTCACGAGGTCTTCGACCTGCAGCCCCGCCCGCAGCAGGTCCAGCATCTTGATCCAGGTCTCGAAGATCCGGCGCCCGACGATCGCGTGGAGGGTCAGGCCCTTGAAGATGAAGTCGTTGGTGTAGTCGTGGATGGTCACCGACTTGCCCTTGGGCAGGCCGAGCAGCGAGAGCGTCGCGCCCCGGCGGGCGGCGGCCAGGCCGAGGTTGATCGAGGACTCGGCGCCGGACAGCTCGAGCACGACGTCGGCGCCGCCTCCCAGAGCCTCGCGCAGGCTCCCGGCGGCGTCCTTGGTGCGGGAGAGGTCGAGCACCGAGACGTGCCGGGCCCCTCGCGATCTGGCCCAGCGGCGCGCGTGCGCGGCGGCCTGTGCGTTCACCTCCGTGATGGCGATGTGGGAGGCGCCCGAGATGCGCGCGATCTCGGCGCACATCCCGCCGATCGGCCCGTAGCCCATGACGGCCACGGACTTGCCCGAGAGGTCCGCCACCTGCGTCGTGTGCACGGCGTTGCCGAGCGCGTCGAGGAAGGCGCCCACGCGCGGCGGCACGACTTCGCGATCGAGCGGCACGACGTTGAAGGCCGGCACGACGACGTACTGCGCGAAACAGCCGTCGCCGTGCACGCCGAGGATCCTCGTGTTCTCGCAGATGTGCCGCTGTCCCGTCCGGCAGGGGCGGCAGTGGCCGCAGGTGACGTGCATCTCGGCCGAGACGTACTGGCCCTCCTCGAGGTGCGGGCGCTTGCCTCCCGGGGCCGAACGCCACGATCTCGCCGCAGAACTCGTGGCCGTAGATGCGGGGCACCTCGCACCATGCCCGCCATGGACGGGTCCCATTGATAGATGTGCTTGTCGGAGCCGCAGACGGCGGTGGCGATCACGCGGATCAGGACCTCGGCCTGGCCGGGGCGGGGGACCGGCACGGTCTTGACCGCAGTCGCCTGCGGGTCCGGGCGCCGCCTTCGTCTTGACGACCGCCTGCATCGGTCCGCCGCGGCGGCGCGCGCGCCTCTCCTTCAATCGCCCGCCTGGTCGTCGCGCACGAAGCCGGCGGCCGCGCCCCGCGGCCTCGTGGGCGACCGCCGCGGGGTGGACGTACTTCGCGACGACGGCGCGGGTGCCTGCGATGCGCAGCTTCTCGAAGAGGAATCGGAACTCCTTCTCGAGAGAGTCCCGGATGGCCTTGCGCGTTCCCTCGGGCAGATTCCAGAACTTCTCCTTGAAGGGGCCGATCGCGTACTTGCGCGTCTTGTACAGGAACTGGCTCTCGGTCTCGCCCTTCTTCCACTCCTCGGACTTGTTGTCGAAGAGCCAGCGCTCGGCCTCGCGCTTCAAGGGAAGGGGGAGCGAGGGATGGTCGAAGACCATGTTCTGAAAGCCGGTCGCGAGGTGGATCTCGGCGCAGTCGTGGTCCGGAAAATGCCCGAAGTACTCGGGCGGCAGCGTCGAGGCGCCGTGCTGGACGGCGCCGGCCAGTCCGTACTCCTCCCGCGCGACCCTCGAGATCGTCTTCAGCACGTTGAAGTCGATCGCGACGCGCTCGACGGTCCCGTCCGGGGCGACGACGCCGCCGTGCGAGGAACCGGTCTGGACCGAGACCTTCGCGATGCCGCGGCCGCCGTTCAAGGTCCTGTTGTAGAGGTCCATGTAGGCGCGGAACTCCTCGGGCGTCGAGTTCTCCTTGCCGACCTCCCCGATCTCGCCGCCGATCGAGATCGGCATCTCCTTCGGCTCGTGGTCGCGGATGAACTTCGTGAATCGCGCGGCGAGCTCGGCGTTGACCCGCTGCTGCTCGGTGAGGTTGGGCTTGGAAAGGTCGACGAGCGTCGACGTGTCGATGTCGATCTGGAAGAAGCCCGCCGGGATCGCCTCCTCGATCAGCGCCTCGATCGCGCGGATCTCCTTCTCCGGCTGCGTCGCTCATCTTCTTCGGGTTGGTCTGGAAGTGGTCGCCCTGGAGGAAGAGCGGTCCCTGCCACTCCTCCTTGATCGCCGCGGCGAGCATCACGGCCGCGTACTCGGCCGGACGCTGCTCGGTGTAGCCCATCTCGCTGCGCGCGATCTCGAAGATGACCGCGCCGGCGTCGAGTCCGCGCGCCGCCCGGCAGACGGCGCGGGCGGAGTCGTAGGAGAGCATGCGGATGTTGACGGCGGGAACCGTGAAGCCGGAGACCTCGCCCCTGCCCGCGCGCCTCGTAGAGCGGCAGGATCGAGGCCGGCAGGATTCCGAGCGACTGCGCGGCCTCGCGGATCCGGCGGCGGCAGGCGTCGCGCACCTCGGCGTTGCCGAAGACGGCGGTCCAGACGAGGCTGTCGATGACGTTCGCGCGAAAACCCGCGGCGTCGGTGACGGCCAGCGGATCGCCCGGCCCGACGGCCTCGCAGGCCTTCAGGAACGCGTTCGAGCTCCGCGACGGTTCGAAAGAGTTCCATGGGGTGCTTTCTCCGACGGGCGAGGATTCTAACGGAAGGGGACGGGTCCGGGACCGGCCGGTGGTAGGTTAGGGGAAACGGCCGGCAATCGAGACTTTCGCAGATGATCCGCCTCGCCCGAACGATCCACTTCAACGCCGGCCGCAGCCTCTGGCGCGCCGGGTGGCCGGCGGAGAAGAACCTCGCCGTCTACGGAGAAGAAACGCCGCACGGGTACGGACACAACTACGAGCTCGAGGTGGCCGTCGAGGGAGAGATCGATCCGGGGACGGCGATGGTGGTGAACCTCACGGACCTCGACCGGATCCTGAAGGAGGAAGTCGACCGGCCCCTCGACCACCGCAACCTGAACCGCGACGTCCCGGAGTTCGCCGGGACCGCGCCCACCGCCGAGAACCTCGCCGCCTGGATCTGGCGGCGCGTCGGGGAGCGGATCCTGCGCGAGCGGTGGCCGTGCCGCCTCGCGTTCCTGCGCCTGCGGCTCACGCCCGAGTTCGCCGTGGAGATCGAGGCGTAGGGTCGTGCCGGGCCGGCCGGTTCTGATCGTCGGGGCGACCGGACAGCTCGGCACCGCGGTCCTGCGCCGCCTGGTGAAGTCGGGCCGGCCGGTGCGGGCTCTGGTCCGCCGCTCTTCGCCGTACCGCCACCTCGAGGGCCCGGGCGTCGAGATCGCGTTCGGAGACCTGCGCGACGCGCCGAGCCTCGAAGCGGCCTGCCGCGGCGTCGGAAGCGTCGTGGCGACGGCCAATGCGGTCATTCCCAGGGGCCGCTCGGGCTTTCGCGAGGTCGAGGAGGAGGGCTACCGCAACCTGATCGACGCCTGCCGCGGCGCCGGCGTGCGGCGTTTCGTTTTCATGTCGGTGCCGGTTCTGGCGGGACAGGAGCGCGTGCCCACGTTCCGCATCAAGCGGCAGATCGAGGCCGGAATCCGCGAGAGCGGTCTGCCGCACACGATCTTCCGCGGGTCGCTCTTCATGGACGACTGGTTTGCGCTGATGGGCAGCTCGATCCCGCTGCGGGGGGCCGAGGCCCACACCCTCGCGCGGCCCTTCTGGTTCTCGACGGTCTTCCGGAAGGCGACCGGCCACTCGATCGAGCGGCACGGCCTCGCGCTCGTTCCCGGCTCGGGGCAGACCCGCCACGCCTTCATCGCCCTCGACGACGTGGCGGACTTTCTGGCCGCGGCGTCGGCGTCCGAAGACACCGCGAGCGAGACCTGGGACATCGGCGGGACCGGAGGCGCTCTCCTGGAACGACGTCGTGGCGCTCTTCGCCCGCGTTCTGGGTCGCCCGGTGCGCGCGCTGCGGACGCCGGCGGGCGTCTACCGGGCCCTCGCGGCGGTCCTGGGCCCGCTTTCGCCGCCCGCGTCGAACCTGATGGCGATGAGTTGGATCACCGCCCGCGAAAGCACTCCCTTCGACACGCGCGAGGCGGCGCGGCGCTTCGGCGTCCGGCTCGACGAGCGCCGAGGAATTCCTGCGGCGGAAAAGCGGCGCTTCCCGCGACGAACTAGACTTGCCCTCGCCCGAGGGAGGCTCCGATGTATTTCCGGCAGTTCTATCTGGGTTGTCTGGCTCAGGCGTCCTACCTGATCGGCGATGGCGGCGAAGCGGCGGTCGTCGACCCGCGCCGCGACGTCGACGAGTACATCGAGGAAGCGAAGCGCCAGGGGCTCGCGATCCGCCACGTCATCGAGACGCACCTCCACGCCGACTTCGTGTCGGGCCACCGGGAGCTCGCCGCGAAGACCGGCGCGAAGATCTACTTCGGCGCGAAGGCGGGCGCGCGTTTCGAGCACGTCCCCGTGCACGAGGGCGACGAGATCCGCATGGGGAACGTCGTCCTGCGTTTCCTCGAGACCCCCGGCCACACCCCGGAGTCGGTCTCGGTCGTCGTGACCGACCGCTCGAAGTCGGAGCAGCCCGAGGCCGTGCTGACGGGAGACACCCTCTTCATCGGCGATGTCGGGCGGCCCGACCTGCTCGGCGCCAGGATGAGCGCGGCGGAGCTCGCAGGGATGCTCTACGACTCACTGCACGGGAAGCTGCTGAAGCTGCCGGACGCGACGAAGGTCTATCCGGCGCACGGCGCGGGTTCGCTGTGCGGCCGCAACATCTCGAGCGAAACCTCCTCGACCATCGGCGACCAGCGCCGGTTCAACTACGCGCTGCAGCCGATGGCCAGGGAGCAGTTCGTCGGCATGATGACCGCGGACCTGCCCGAGGCGCCGGCCTACTTCTCGCGCGACGTGGCGATCAATCGCGAGGGGGCCGCGGGCCTGTCGGAGCTTCCCGCTCCGCCGGCGCTCACGCCCGAGCAGGTGGCCGGGCTCCAGGACGCGGGCGCGCTCGTGCTCGACACGCGGCCCTCGGCGGCGTACGGGACGGCGCACGTGCCGGGCTCGCTCCACATCCCTCTCTCGGGACAATTCGCCTCGTGGGCCGGCGCCCTCGTGCCGCCGGAGGCGCGGATCGTGCTCGTCGCGGAGGATCCGGAGCACGAGGAAGAGGCCCGGGTGCGCCTGGCGCGCGTGGGGCTGGAGAACGTCGCGGGTTGCCTCGAGGGCGGGATCGCCGCCTGGGAGGCCTCGGGCCGCCCGCTCGCGACGACCGAGCAGATCGCGGTCGACGAGCTCGCGCGAGCGGCTTCGGGAAGGACGGACTGTCGCGTGCTCGACGTCCGGCGGCCCGATGGAGTGGCAGGCGGGGCACATCGAGGGCGCCAGGCACGTCCCGTTGAACGACCTGCCGCGGCAGGCCGGCGAGTTCGAGAAGGACGGCGCGCTCGCCGTCGTGTGCGCCAGCGGCTACCGCTCCTCGGTGGCGACGAGCGTGCTCGAGCGCAAGGGATTCCGGAGGCTCAGCAACGTGGTCGGCGGAATGACGGCATGGACGGCGGCGCGGGCCGGAGAGGGGAAACGGGCATGAGGATCCGCGTCGGCGTGTGGTTGGCGTTGCTGGCGGCGGCGGGGCCTGCTCGCGGCGCAGGCCAGTCCGTCGGGCAGCGTGTGGGAGGGGCGCAAGTCGGCGTGGCTGCGGATCCCGCCGGGAGACCGCGACGCCGTCTTTCGCTTCGCCGAAGAGTACAAGGGGTACCTGAAGGTGGCGCGCACGTCGCTCACCTCGACGGCGGAGATCCTGCGCCTCGCCCGGGCGGCCGGGTTCGCGGAGCTGACCGACGGCGCGTCCGGTCAAGCCCGGGGCGCGGCTCTTCGTCAACGGCCGGGACCGCGCCGTCGATCCTCATCGTCGTCGGCTCCGAACCGATCGTCTCCGGCTCCCGCGCGATCGGCACGCACCACGACAGCCCGCACATCGACCTGAAGGCCCGGCCGATCTACACCGAGAAGGACGCGGACAACTTCGCGCTCTTCAAGACGATCTACTACGGCGGCATCAAGAAGTACCAGTGGGCCAACCGGCCGCTGGCGCTGCTCGGCCGCATCGACACCGCCGGCGGGCAAGCGCGTCGACGTCTCGATCGGGTCTGAACGCGGGCGATCCCGTCTTCGTCATCCCCGACAACGCGCCGCACTCCGACAAGCCCCTCCGGGAGCGGACCTACGAGGATGTCTTCGAGGGCGAGGAGCTCGATCCCGTGGCGGGCAGCGTGCCCGGCGAGTCCGCGTCGGTCTCCGCGCAGGTGCTCGCCGCCTTTCGATCGGCCTACGGAATCCAGGAGGAAGACCTCGTCAGCTCCGAGCTGCAGCTGGTGCCGGCGGTCGACCCGGCGGACGTCGGCTTCGACCGCGGGCCTGACGGGCGCCTACGGTCAGGACGATCGGCTCTCTTCGTACTGCGCGGCGCGCGCGATCCTGGATCTCAAGGGAACGCCGCGCCTGACGGCGCTCGCGTACCTCTCCAACTTCGAGGAGGTGGACTCGGTCAACAACACCGGCGCCGCCTCGCAGCTTCTCAACTCCGCGTACGCGCGCCTCGTCGCGGCCCAGCGCGGAAAGGACTACACCGACCTCGACCTGCGGCAGGCGCTGCGGCACGCGGAGGCGGTCTCCGCGGACACCAACGACGGCATCAATCCGGTCTTCCCGCAGACGAGCGAGACCTCCAACGCGGCGCGCCTGGGCTCGGGCGTGACGATCAAGCTCTACGGCACGGGCTTCAACGCGAACTCCGAATACATCGCGAAGGTCCGCGGGATCCTGGACCGAAACGGCATTCCCTGGCAGACGCAGACGCCGAAGGTCGACGGCTACTCCGGCGGCACGATCGGAGAGTACTTCTCGGCGCAGGAGATGGAGGTCATCGACATGGGAGTCCCGCTTCTGTCGATGCACTCGCCCTTCGAGATGTCCTCCAAGGTCGACACCTGGTTCTTCTACCGGTTCATGCTCGCGTTCTACGGGACGTAGGCGGGATCGATCGCCGGAGCGTCTCGAGAACTCGGCGTAGTCCTCCGGCAGCGGGGCGGAGACGTCCAGGCCGAGCTCCGGCACCTCGATCCGCTGGGCGTGCAGCAGCGGCCGGGTGACGGCGGCGAGCGCGCGGCGAAGCCCCGGATCCCGCACGCCGTGCCACCGCGTCGCGCCGCCGTAGAGGTCGTCGCCGACGATGGGATGGCCGTGCGCGGAGAGGTGCACGCGGATCTGGTGCGTGCGGCCGGTTTCCGGCGAGAGCTCCAGATCCGTGACGGAGGGCAATCGGTCCAGCGATCGATACCGCGTGACGGCGGGCTTTCCGTCGGTCCGCACGGTCATCCGGCGGCCGTCCTTCGGGTCACGCCCGAGCGGATCGTCGTAGATCCCGGGATCGGGTCGGGGACGGCCCCAGACGAGCGCGCGGTAGGTCTTGCGCGCCTTCCGTTCCTGGAGCGCGCGCGTCAAGGCGCGGTGCGCCTCGGGGCCGCGCGCGAGCAGCACGACGCCGGATGTCGGAAGGTCCAGGCGGTGGACGAGGAGCAGATCCGGGTCCGGCGGCTCGCCGCAGGCCTCGAGCAGGCGGCGCACCGCCTGCGCGCCCGACGCGCCTTCGCGCCCGGAGGTCGCCATCGAAATCCCCGCGGGTTTGTCGAGCACCAGGACGTCTGCCCGCTCGAAGAGTCGCACCGGACCATCATGCAACAGGGCGGTATCCTTCGCTTCGCGAAGGAGGCTCGCATGCGCAGGAAGCTTTCGCGCCGCGTTCTTCTGGCGAGCGCACCGGCCGCCGCGGCGGCGCCCTGGCTCCGTGGAATGGCGCCGGCGGCTGTGCAGGCGAAGGCGCCGGTGGACGCCCTTCCGCCGATCGACACGGCCGGCATCGCCCAGCGCGTTGTGAAATCGCTTGCGCCGCGACCCGGAGAACGGGTCGTCCTCGTCTTCGATCCGGCCTACTATCCCGACCTCGCCGCGGCGATCGAGCGGGAGCTCGTCGCAAAGGGCGCCGGCTCTGTCCTCGGCCTCACCTTCGATCCTCCCGAAGTCGTCGGGGCCATCGAGGCGCGCCCCGGCTCCGAGCAGCGCCAGGCGGACTTCGTCTCCTGGCTCGCGCCGGTCTTTGCGAAGACCGACCTCTTCCTGTGGCTGCCCGCGCGCAGTCTCTACGACGACGTCCGTTTCGAGCGCCTGCTCGCGGGCTCGCCCGCGCGCGGAATCCACTTCCACTGGATCCTCGGCCTCGACGCGACGACTCCCGAGGAGATCGCCATCCTGTCGCGGCTCTACGAACGCGCGATCCTGGACACCGACGACGCTGCGCTTTCCCGGAGTCAGGACCGCCTCATCGCCGCTGCTGCGGGGGCAGAGCCTGAGACTCACGACGCCCGACGGCACCGACCTGCGGATGCGGGTGCCGGCGGACGCCTGGTTCCACAAGAACGACGGCGACATGTCGCCGGCCCGGGCGGCGTCGGCGCGCGGGGTCCGGGACCGGGAGATGGAGTTTCCCTCCGGCGCGCTCCGGTTCTTTCCGGACCCCGACTCGGTGGAGGGCCGCCTCGTCGTGCGGCGCGTTCCGACGCCGGAGGGGCCGGCCGAGGGTGTCACCCTGGACTTCGAGGGGGGCCGGGCGCGGCGCGTGAGCGCCGCGAAGGGAGAGGCGGCCTTTCTGAAGGAATGGAGACAGATCGGTGGAGACATTGACCGGGTCGGAGAGGTGGTCCTCGGCACCAACCCGCTTCTCGTGGCCCGCGTTCCCTCCGGAGACCTGCCGTACTTCGGCTACGGAGCGGGCGCGGTCCGGATCTCCATGGGCGACAACTGGGAGTCCGGCGGATCGATCCGTACGACCGCCGGAAAGAACTGGTGGCTCCTCCTGGGCGACGCGAGCCTCCAGGCGGGCGGCAGGACGCTCATCCTGGAAGGGCGCCTGATCACAGAATAGAATCCGCTACCAAATCCCATGACACTTGCGGCCGGCGCGCGCCTCGGCCCCTACGAGATCCTGTCGCCGATCGGCGCGGGAGGGATGGGCGAGGTCTACAAGGCGCGGGACACACGGCTCCAGCGCGAGGTGGCGATCAAGGTTCTCCCGTCGGGGCTCTCCGCAGACCCGGATCGACTTCGCCGCTTCGAGCAGGAAGCGCGCGCGGCGGGCCTTCTCAACCACCCCAACGTCACGACGGTCTACGACGTCGGCGAACACGACGGCGCCCCCTATGTCGTCCAGGAGCTTCTCGAGGGCGAAACGCTGCGGTCGGTGCTCGCGCGGGGAAGTCTCTCGCCCCGCGAGGCGATCGGCTACGCCGCACAGATCGCCCACGGCCTCTCGGCCGCGCACCAGAAGGGAATCCTCCACCGGGACCTGAAGCCGGAGAACCTCTTCCTGACCGAAGACGGGCGGATCAAGATCCTCGACTTCGGCCTGGCCAAGCTCGTCCAGCCCGAGACGCCGACGCAGGAGCAGACCGGGATACCGACGCAGTCGCCCGGCACGGAGTCGGGCGTCGTGCTCGGAACGGTCGGCTACATGTCTCCCGAGCAGGTGCGTGGAAAACCTGCCGACGTACGGTCGGACCTCTTCGCTTTCGGCGCCGTTCTGTACGAGATGCTCGCGGGCAGGCGGGCCTTCACGGGCGAATCGGCCGCCGACGCGATGCTGGCCGTGCTCAAGGATGACCCGCTGGATCGCCCGACCGCCAGCCGAACATTTCCCCTGAGCTCGAGCGCATTGTGCGGCGCTGCCTGGAAAAGAGCCCCGAGCAGAGATTTCAATCCGCCAAGGACATCGGGTTCGAACTCGAGGAAATTGCCGCCGCCTCGCAGGCTCGCCGGTCCGGCATCGCCCCTGCGCGCGGTCTTCGGCATGGGTTCTGGCTCGCGATGGCCGGCCTTGCCCTCGTTCTGGCGACCGTGCTGGCCACGAACCCGGGACTGCGACGATGGATCTCGGGAGGCGCCGGGGCACGTCGCATCTCGTCGGTCGCCGTGTTGCCGCTGCGCGACACCTCCGGCGACGCGAAACAGGAGTACTTCGCGGACGGCATGACCGAGGCTCTCACGGCGGACCTGGCCCAGATCGCCGCGCTCAAGGTGATCTCGGGCACCTCCGCGATGCAGTACAAGGGGACGAAGAAGCCGTTGCGTCAGATCGCCCGGGAGCTCGGAGTCGACGCCGTGCTCGAAGGGTCGGTCGCACGCATCGGGAACCGGGTGCGGGTCACTTCGGAGCTGATCGACGCCGCGAGCGACACGCACATCTGGGCGAAAACATTCGAGCGCGACCTCCAGGACGTTCTGACCCTGCAGGCCGAGGTGGCCCGCGAGGTCGCGCGGCAGGTCGAAGCGGAGCTGACCGCCGCGGAGCGGTCGCGTCTGACCGTAGAGCGCCGGGTCGACCCGAGAGCGTACGAAGCCTACCTGCTCGGCCGCGTTTTCCTCGACAGCGGGACGGAAGAGGACATGAAGAAGGCGCTGG
This sequence comes from uncultured Acidobacteriota bacterium, assembly GCA_963725095.1. GTDB lineage: Bacteria > Acidobacteriota > Thermoanaerobaculia > UBA5066 > Gp7-AA6 > DATBFU01. Next base: position 50,782 of record CAVRXJ010000024.1, on the reverse strand, counting down.
ACCACTTCACCCGCGCGCTCGAGATCGACAAGGACTACGCCGCCCCCTACGCCGGGATCGCCAGCTACTATGCGGTCCTTCCGTTCTACAGCGCGCTGTCGCCGGCCGAGGTCTTCCCGAAGGCGCGCGACGCGGCGCGGAGATCCCTGGAGCTCGACCCGAACCTCGCGGAGGCCCACGCCTCCCTCGCCTACATCCACGCCTACTACGAGTGGGACTGGGCGAGGGCCGAACAGGAGTTTCGTCGCGCGCTCCAACTGAGACCGAGCCATGCCGACGTCCACTTCTCCTACAGCCGGTTCCTCGCGGCCGCCGGCCGTCTGGACGAGGCGCTTGCCGAAATCCGGCGCGCCGAGGTCCTGGATCCCCGCTCGCTCTCGCTCAAGGCGAACACGGCGCTGCTCTCCTACTTCCGCGGGCAATACGACAAGGCCCTCCAGCAGCTCCTCGAGCTCCGAGGGCTCGACCCCAACGCTCCTGTCGTGCATTGGGGGATCGGTCTCGTCTACGAGCAGCAGCGCATGTTCCCGGAGGCGATCGCCGCGCTCCTGAAGGCCACGAGTCTTTCGCCGAGCCTCAACTTCCAGGCGTCCCTCGGGCACGCTCTATGCGATTGAAGGCAAGCCGGCAGAAGCGCGGGCGATCCTCGCCGCGCTCCAGGAGCGGTCGCGGCAAAGTTACGTGCCCTCCTACTACTCCGCCCTGATCCATGCGGGGCTGGGGGAAAACGACACAGCCTTCGAGTGGCTGGAGAGGGCCTATCAAGAGCGCTCGACCGTCCTCGCCTATCTGCGGCTGGACCCGCGGCTTGCACCGCTGCATACGGATCCGCGATTCGCCGACCTCTTGCGACGAACGGGCAGAGAGGCGGTCGCCCGAACACCGGAGAGGTCCCCGAGGACCGGGGGTCAGAACGCGGGGGCGAAAGTGGCCAGCACGTCCGCAGTACCGGTAACCGGGCCCGCCTTCTGCGCCTTGTGCCGGACCTCGGCCATCCGGTCGAGCAGCGACGGCTCCGTCACCTCGTAAAGGACGCCGGTCGTCAGGACGTCCTTCTCGCGCGTGTACCGCAGGGCCGTCTGCCGGCTCGTCCGGTCGTGATCCTCCGGAACGTAGCGCAACTTCGCCCGCAGGAGCTTGAACTGATCGTCGCCGCGCCAGGTGACGCAGGGAGAGATTACGTTCAGGAAGGCGAAGCCGTGGTGCTCGATCGCGGCGACCATCAGGTCGACCAGGGTCTTCGGATCCCCGGAGAAGCCGCGGCCGACCCAGGTCGCGCCGAAGCTGATCGCGAGCTCGCAGGGATCCACGGCCGGCTCCGGATTCCCCCAGGTTGTCGACTTGGTCCGGTCGCCGGCCGGTGTCGTCGGGGCGACCTGTCCCTTCGTCAGCCCGTAGATCTCGTTGTCCATGAGGAGGTACGCCACGTCGAGGTTGCGCCGCGCGGCATGGAGGAAGTGATTCCCACCGATCGCAATCCCGTCGCCATCGCCGCCCACCGCGATCACCGAGAGATCTGGCCGCGCCACTTTGATTCCGGTCGCGAGTGTGAGGGCCCGCCCATGGACGCCATTGAAACCGAAGGTCGAGACGTAGCCGGGAAGACGGGAGAGCACCCGATTCCCGAGACGACCACGGTGTTCCAGGGAAGCAGCTGCAGCTTCGCCATGGCACGGTGCAGAGCCGCCAGCGCGCCGAAGTCGCCGCAGCCGGCGCACCAGACAGGTTTCAAGTCCGACTTGTAGTCGGCGGGCTGAAAAACAGGAAGCTCGGCGCTCATGCGACCACACTTTCCCGCCGCGCGGCGGAAAGACCCCGGGCCCGGCCGATCTCGCGAGTGACCTCGGCAACGGTCAATTCCTTGCCGCCAGAGCGCTTGAAGACCGTCGTGCGCCCTTCGGGCAGGTCGAGGAAGGTCCGCAGGTACTTGTAGAACTGCGCCGTGTAGGAGAGCTCCACCACCAGCAGCTCCTCGATGCCGGAGACGAATTCCTGGAACTCGTACTTCGGAAATGGATAGATCATCTGCGGCACGAACGCCGCGACACTCTCGCCACGCGCGTTGGCCTCGAGGACCGCTTCCTTCACGGCCGCCTTCGAGGAGCCCCAGCAGACGATCCCGACCTCGGCGCGCTTTGGCCCGTAGCGGCGGAAGTAGTGGTAGCGCTCCCGGATCGGACGGAGCTTGCGGTAGCGCTTGGCGTTCATCTTCTCGTGCGCCAGATAGAGGGACGTGGGCCGGCCCGCCTCGTCGTGCTCGAGCCCGTTGGTCTGGTACATGCCACCGCGCATGCCGGGCACTGCCATCGGGGAGACGCCGTCGGGGGTCTCCCGGTAGCGTTCATAACTCTCGAGCTCGGAGCCAGTGGGCTTTGCGCGGTCGCGGACTTCATGAACGAGCGCGGATGCCGAAAGCGTTTCCTTGCGCTGACCCACCGACTGGTCCGAGAGGACCAGAACCGGGAGTTGAAACTCTTCGGAGATGTTGAAGGCCTCGACCGTGGCGTGAAAGCAATCCTCGACGTCCGAGCACGCGAGGACGACCCTCGGCGCGTCGCCGTGGGTGCCATAGAGACACTGGAGAAGATCCGACTGCTCGCTCTTGGTGGGGTTTCCGGTCGAGGGGCCGCCGCGCTGCACGTCGATGACGACCACGGGAACCTCGGCCATCGAGGCGAGGCCGAGCATCTCGATCATCAGCGAGAGGCCGGGTCCCGAAGTCGCCGTCATTGCCTTGACGCCCGCGAACGAGGCGCCGATCACGGCTCCGATGGCCGCGAGCTCGTCTTCCGTCTGAACGAAGGCGCCGCCGAACCGGGGCATCCACTCCGAGAGAAAATGAAGGATCTCCGAGGAAGGCGTGATCGGGTAGCCGGCAAAGAAGCGGCAGCCGGCATGGAGGGCGCCGATGGCCGCGGCCTCGTTTCCGGAAAGAAGCAGGCGCGCCTCCCCGGGCTCGTGGACGAGCTGTTTGTGGCCGATCTCGCGAGTCACTCCCCGGGCGTACGAGCGGCCGGCTTCGAACGCGCGGGCGTTCGCCTCGGAGAGGCTCGCCTTCTTGCGGGAGAAGCGGTGCGCGACGGCCTTCCCGAGCGCTTCGGCCGGAAGCCCGAAGAGCTCGGCGAGGATCCCCAGGGCGACGATGTTCTTGGCGGCCGGCGTACCGGCGGAGTCCTTTGCCAGCTGCTGAAAAGGGACCGGAATCCAGGTGGCGTGCTCGCCGACGGGCAGGTCGAGCTTCTCGAACTGCGTCTCGTCGGCGGCCTCGTAGAGGATCACCGCATCGGTGGCGGCCGCGATCTCCCCCCGGAAGCGGGCGAAGTTCTCCCAGGAAAAGACCACCAGGACATCCACCGCATCCGCCTGCGCGTAAACCTCGCGGGAGGCGACCCGAACCGTGCAGGAGGTCTCGCCGCCTCGGATCTGCGGGCCGTAGGCCTCGGTCTGGATGACGTGGAGTCCCTCCCGGGCGGCGGCCTGCGCCACGAGGTTGCCCATCGTCACGACCCCGTCTCCTCCCGAGCCGACGATCGCGATCGTCACGTCTCTCTTCGGCATGAAGTCCTTCCCGGAACGGCCCGCAGGATCCCCGGCCGTCCGGAGGTTAGTGTCCGGAAGAAAGGGCGAGCCGACATGATGCAATCGAACTACTCGCGAGGCGAAGGCAGGGGGTCAGGTCTTCATTCTTCGGATTTCGGACCGGATGCTGCGAATCAGCCTTCGGAACTCCGGCGTCCGCCGTCTCAGGCGTTCGGCCGAGGCGTTGATCTCGCAGGCCGAGGAAGCGGAAATGCCAAGGATCGCGCCGAGATCCGAGAGCCTCGTCAGAGTGTCATGTCTGGCGACGTACGCCACCGCTAGCCGGAGCGGCGTACGCCGCTGCTTTCGGATCTCCGAAGCTTCGACACCCAGCACGCTGGCCGACGCCCGGACGATGTCCGCGAGCTGCGGCCGAATCGGAGGGCGCTGCTCGCGGGGCACCTCCGAGCTCACAGTCGAGGCATCGACCCTCTCGAGCATCCGTCGCCGGAAGTCCTCGCTCCCCAGGAAGAGTTGCCCGGCGATGTTCTTCCAAGGTTGCACGAGCGCGGCAACTCCGGCGCCGACGAACTCCCGGTAGGCGCACTTCGCCCCTGCGCCGCTCCCGAACTGGGCAATTGTCCAATCCGTATCGAGCCAGGGCGGCGGAGGCTGCAAACCGGCGGTCGAGCGGTAGTTGCTCCAGGCCAGTGCCGGCTTCCGTCTCGGCCCGTACGAGGTCGCCAGGCGAACAGGTCGACAGCGTCTGCAAGCACGGCAAGGAAGAAGTGCCGGTCGCGTTCGTCGCGGAAGATCGCCCGCCTTTCGTTGCCGCGGCTGGTCACATGCCAGAGGGCTCCGGCGTGCTCGAGTCGCAGGGGTCGAGCCATCAATATCTGATTGTCGCGAGGCCCTGGATCCGGGGGCTCAATTCCGAAGAATGAAGACCTGACCCCTTACCTCGCCGATGGGTTGAAGGTGTCGTACACCAGCCGCGAAAGCGCGGAGCCGGTGAGAAACGTCTGGTTGTCCACGCTCGCGCGTTTGTCCTTGATCTGCCGCGCGCAGATTGCGATGACGTAGCGCGCCTTCGGGCCCTTGACGTATGCCGCGTCGTTGCGGACGTCTCCCTTGAAGCCGGCGGCGTCGGGGAGCTTCTCCTCGTCCCAGCCGGTCTTGTTGGCCACGAGGATCTCGTCGCGGTCGAAGGGAAGGCTGCGCGGGATCATCGCGCGGTCCTGCTGGAGGGCGAGGATCGCGATCATCTCGTCGCAGGCCTTGCGGCTGACGATCTTGCCCTCGGCGATGAGCTCGAGCAGGCGCGCGGCTTCGTTGGGCGTCGTCATGCCGAGGCCGTACTCGCGCTCGAGCTCCGGAAAGACGTCCGCCTTGCCGTCGCGGAAGGTCGGCCGGAAGAGCTTCGTGTTCGACGAGGCCGTACGACTCCATCCGGCGGTCGACGTTGGCGGTGCCGACCAGGCGCACGAGCAGGTTCGTGGCCGTGTTGTCGCTCCAGGCGATCATGAAACGCAGCAGGTCGGCGACCGTCAGTTTCACGCCGGCGTGGATCACGTTCAACGGCACCGTCTCGTCGCCCGCCTTGTCGGCCGCGGTCAGCGTCACCGCCGTATCCGGGCGGAGTTTCCCCTCCGCGATCTGGTGGTACACCTCGACCATGACGGCGACCTTGATGAGGCTCGCCGTCGGGAACCGCATGTCGCCGTTGACGGAGAAGGTCTGGCCGGTGTCGAGATTCTTGACGGCGATTCCCATCGTGCCCTGAAAATGCGAGATCCGCCGCGCCATCCGGTCCTGGAGCGGGGGCTTCTCGGCGGCTGGAGCGACGGCCGCCTGCGCGGCGAGCAGGCCGGCGGCCAGAAGTGTCGGAAGGCGTCGGGTCTTCATGGCCGCACATCCTAGCCCGCCGGATACAATCCCGCGACAGCCAATGACCATTTCGCCGGGCGCTCGCCTCGGCCCGTACGAGATCCTCTCGCCGCTCGGCGCGGGCGGCATGGGGGAGGTCTACCGCGCGCGGGATACGAAGCTCGAACGGGAAGTGGCCATCAAGTCTCTTCCCGCCGCGTTTTCCCGGGAGCCGGAGCGTCTGGCGCGCTTCGAGCGGGAGGCGAAGGTCCTCGCGTCGCTGAACCACACGAACATCGCGGCGATCTACGGCCTGGAGGAGGCGGACGGGGTGCGCGTCCTCGTGCTGGAGCTCGTTCCCGGGGAGACCCTCGCGGAGAGGCTCGCCGCCGGCCCGCTGCCGATCGAGGAGGCCCTCGGCTTCTGCCGGCAGATCGCCGAAGCGCTCGGGGCGGCGCACGAGAAGGGCGTCGTCCACCGGGACCTGAAGCCGGCCAACGTCAAGATCACTCCGGCCGGCAAGGTGAAGGTCCTCGACTTCGGGCTCGCGAAGGCCTTCGGCGCGGAGGCGTCGTCGGGACCGGACGTCTCTCACTCGCCGACGATGACCTCCGGGGGCACACAGCAGGGCGTCATCCTGGGCACGGCGGCCTACATGTCGCCGGAGCAGGCCCGCGGCAAGCCCGTCGATCGCCGAACGGACATCTGGTCCTTCGGCTGCGTCCTGTACGAGGCGCTCGCGGGGCGCAAGGCCTTCGAAGGGGAGACGGTCTCCGACCTCCTGGCAGCGGTGCTCACACGCGAGCCCGACTGGAATGCCTTGCCGGCGGGCGTCCCGCAGCGCGTGCGGGATCTGCTGCGGCGGTGCCTGCGGAGAGATCCGGAGCGGCGGCTGCACGACATTGCCGACGCGCGTCTGGAGATCGAAGACGCCGCGGCGGAGCCGGTCGCGAGCGTCCCGAGGGAGGCCGAGGGACGCCGCGCGCCAACCTTGGCGCTCCTCGCGGTCGCCCTCGGCTCGGCGGTGCTGGCGGCGCTCGCCACGTGGACGCTGACGCGCCATGCCGCGGCGCCCGCGCCCGGTCTGCCCCAGATCGTGGGGCTCGCGCGGATCACACCCCCGACGGCGCGGGCGGAGTGGCCGAGCTGGTCTTCCGACGGAAGCCTTCTCGCCTACGCTTCGGATCGCGGCGGCAACTTCGACATCTACGTGCGCCGCGGCGGGGGCGGACAGGACATCAACGTCACCAACGACCCCGCGCAGGACATTCAGCCGGCATTCGCGCCCGACGGCGGATCCATCGCCTTCATCTCGACGCGAGCCTCGAAGACCGGCCTCATCAAGATCGGTGGAACGCTTTCGCGCAACAACCGCACCTACGGCGGCGACCTCTGGGTCGTCCCGTCGCTCGGCGGCGCCCCGCGGCGGCTCGCGTCCGATGCGAACTATCCCGCCTGGCGTCCGGACGGCCGGTCGGTCCTCTTCGTGGCGGGTACGGAGAACCGCCGCGCCATCATGGAGGTCCCGGCCCAGGGTGGGACCCCCCGGCCCGTGCTCTCGAGCGATCAATCCTCCTGGGAGATCATGACGATCGGATGCTCGCCGGACGGACGCTGGATCAGCTTCGAATCGCAGCTCGAGGAAGTTTTTCTGATGCCGGCGGGAGGCGGAAAACCCGTGAGGATTCTGGCGGGCTTCAGCCACTCCTGGGCCGCTTCCTCGGCGCGAATCTGGTCGCTCCGGAGGGACCCCGAGGGCGGAGCGGGGATTCAGGTCCAGGATCTGTCCCCGGATGGGCGTGGCGCCTCTGGAAGGCCGAAGACGATCAGCCTCTCGACGGCATATCTGCGCGACCTCGCGGTCTCACGCGACGGAACGCACCTCGTCGTGGCGGAAGAAGAGACCTCGCGCAACCTCGTGCGCCTGCCCCTTGCGCGCAATGGGGGAGGGCCCGACGGCCCGGAGGAGGCGCTTTCGAGCGGCCGCGTCATCGACAGCTACCCCGATGTGTCCCCGGACGGGCGCCGTGTCGCCTGCGTGAGCGACACGCTCGGGCACCGGGAGATCTGGATCCTCGATCTGGAGACGCGGCGCTGGCAGCGTCTGCAGCTTCCGGGCGAGGATGCCGCCCAGGCTTCGCCGGCGTGGATGCCGGGGGGCAAGGAGATGGTGGTGGTGCGCTATCTCGCGGGAGGCGATGAATCCGCCTGGATCGCGGCCCTGGACGGAAGCCGCGCGGAGGAGCTCGTCCGGGGAGCCAGCCGCGGCACGATCACGGTACGACCCTCCCCGGACGGGCGCTCGTTGCTGATCTCCGACATCGTCGGAGTCGGCGCGCAGCAGATCACCCGATTCGATATCGCGTCGCGCGCAAGAACGGTCCTCACGGATTCCCCGGGCGACAAGTTCGACGCCGTGTGGTCGCCGGACGGACGCTGGATCGCGCTGACGGCGTCCAAGGACGGCGTGCTGCAGCTCTTCCGGATGCCGGCCGCCGGCGGCGCGATGCAGCAGCTGACGACGGGCTTCGAGCGCATGCGGCATCCCTTCTACTCGCCCGACGGCAAGTGGATCTACATCCAGCCGAGCCATCGCAACATCAGCCGCGTGCCGGCCGAGGGCGGGGCGCTCGAGCCCGTCACGCGGTTTCCCGAGGCGGGTCTGTTCCTCGAGGAGCCGACCATCTCGCCCGACGGCCGCCACCTCTACTACTGCCGCGAGAACGGCGGCTCGTCCCTCTGGCTGATGACGCTCTCGAAGTAGACCGTTGGTCAGGCCAGGTCGAACGCGAGGAACTCCGTCTTTTCGCCGTCCGACGCGAAGTCGAGCCGAGGCTCGTCGGACGCTGCGATGCCGTCCCCGGCCGTCAGACGCTGCCCGTTGACGGTCACCGCGCCGCGAAGAACCTGGACCCAGGCGTGGTGCCCCTTCGGCAGGTCGAGGCTCACGGACTGCGAGGGCGCGAGCACCGAGGAGTAGAGGCGAACGTCCTGGCGGATGGCGATCGAGCCGTCGGCGCCGTCGGGCGAGGCGACCAGACGCAGCCGCCCGAGCTTGTCCTTTTCCTCGAAACGCTTCTCACCGTAGCGCGGCGCATGGCCGTCCCGGTCGGGGATGATCCAGATCTGGAGGAAGTGCGTCGTCTCCGTCTTCGAGGCGTTGTATTCGCTGTGGCGCACGCCCGTGCCGGCGGACATGTACTGGACGTCTCCCGGGACGATGACCGACCCGTTGCCCATGCTGTCTTTGTGGGCGAGCTCTCCCTCGAGGACGTAGGAAATGATCTCCATGTCGCGGTGGCCGTGCGTGCCGAAGCCCTGCCCGGCGGCGACGCGGTCCTCGTTGATGACCCGCAGGGAGCGGAACCCGCGGTGCCGCGGATCGTCGTAGTCCCCGAAGGAGAAGGTGTGGTGCGTGTCGAGCCAGCCGTGGTCGAAATGGCCGCGCTCGCCGGCGCGGCGGATCTGGATCATGCGGACCTCCGACCGACACATACGCCTGCCGGAGACGTTCCGGGTTCCTTGACCCCTCTCCCGGAAGGTCGTAGCGTCGCCGGTATGGAAGAGAAAGCGTCCCTGACCCGGCGCGGCTTCCTGACGACGGCGGCGTCGGCGGGCGCGGCGGTCTCCGTCGGGATGGTGCCGCCGGAGCGCGGCCGGCTCGACGATTCCGGCGCCGGGCGAAGGGGCGGGCGGCCCCGTCCTCGCCTTCCCGCTCCCGCAGGTGCGACTGCTTGCGGGCCCGTTCCGCGACGCCCGCGACCGCAACTCCCGGTACATCCTTTCGCTGCCTCAGGACCGCCTGCTGCACAGCTTCCGCGTGAACGCGGGACTGCCGTCCTCGGCGCAGCCTCTGGGCGGCTGGGAGAAGCCCGACTGCGAGCTGCGCGGCCACTTCACGGGCGGCCACTACCTGACCGCCTGCGCGCTCCTCTACGCGGCGACCGGCGAGGAGGTCTTCAAGGAGCGCGCGAACGCGATGGTCGCGGAGCTCGCGAAGTGCCAGAAGGCGCTCGGCAGCGGCTACCTCTCCGCGTTTCCCGAGGAGCTCTTCGACCGGCTCCGCAACGGCGTCAAGGTCTGGGCGCCCTTCTACACGTACCACAAGATCCTCGCGGGACTGCTCGACGTCTCCCTGTACTGCGGCAACCCGCAGGCGCTCGCGATGGCCGAGGGAATGGCGGCCTGGGTCCGCAACTACACCAAGGGGCTCTCCGACGCGCACATGGAGCGCATCTTGACGATCGAGTACGGCGGCATGAACGCCGTCCTCTACGACCTGGCCGCCGTGACGGGCAAGGAGGACTACCGGGAGCTCGCGCACCGCTTCGACCAGAAGGCCTTCTTCGATCCGCTCGCGGCGCGCCGCGACGAGCTGACGGGGCTCCACGCGAACACGCAGTTTCCCAAGGTGATCGGCGCCGCGCGGCGCTACGAGCTGACCGGGGAGCAGCGCTACCGCGACATCGCCGAGTTCTTCTGGGCGCGAGGTGACGGGGCAGCGCGCCTACTGCACGGGCGGGACGAGCGACGGCGAGCGCTGGCTGACGCCGCCCGGCGTGCTGTCGACGGCGCTGTCCTCCTCCTCGGCGGAATGCTGCTGCGCGTACAACATGCTGAAGCTGACGCGCCACATCTTCGCCTGGACCGCGGACCCGCGCGCCGCCGACTATTACGAGCGCACGCTGTGGAACCACCGGCTCGGGACGCAGAACCCGGACGACGGCACGCTCATGTACTACTACCCGCTCGCGTCCGGGTACTGGAAGTTCTACGGCACGCCGCTCTCCGCGTTCTGGTGCTGCACGGGGACCGGCGCGGAGGAGTTCGCGAAGGTCGGCGACTCGATCTACTTTCACGACGACCGGGGCATCTTCGTGAACCTGTTCATCCCGTCCGAGGTGCGCTGGCCCGAGAAGGGGCTGCGCCTGCGCCAGGAGACGGGTTTCCCCGACGAGAGCCGAGCGACCTTCACGTTCGAGGCGGACCGTCCCGTCGAAATGACGCTGCGCCTTCGGGTGCCCTGGTGGGCCACGCGGGGCGGGCTCGGTGAAGGTGAACGGCGCCGCGCTGCCCGCCTTCGCGAGCCCGTCGAGCTACCTGACGCTGACGCGGACCTGGAAGACGGGAGACCGCGTCGAGCTCGCGCTTCCGATGGGCCTTTCGATCGCCCCGACGCCGGACGATCCGAGCGTGCAGGCCGTAATGTACGGACCGCTGGTGCTCGCGGGCCGCCTGGGATCGGAGAACCTGACGCGCGCCATGATGTACGGCGAGTACGACGCGGAGCTGAAGGGCGACCCGGCTCCGGTCGCGGACATCGCGGGGGATCCGGCGCGCGCCGAGAGCTGGGTCGAACCGGTTCCCGGAGAGCGCCTGGCTTTCCGCACGAAGGGGCAGGCGAAAAACCTCTCGCTCGTTCCCTTGAGCCGCCTCTTCGGCGAGCGCTACGCCGTCTACTGGAAAGTGCGGCCGCCGGCGGTCTAGTGCCGGTGCGCGCCTACCGCGCGAACATCGTCTTCAGGACGAAGAGCACGTTGGCCGGCCGTTCCGCCAGGCGCCGCATGTACCAGGCCCACCACGCGTCGCCGTAGCTGATCAGGACCCGGAACTTGTAGCCGGCTCTGGCGATCCGCTCCTGCTCCTGCCGGCGGATTCCGTAGAGCATCTGGAACTCGAGCGCGGAGGCGGACAGTTTCTCGGCGCGGCCGTGCTCCTCGATGCGGCGGATCAGGATCGGGTCGTGCGTGCCGAAGATCGCGCGGACGCCTTTCGCGCGGGCCTCGGGCGACAGCAGCATCTGCGACAGTTTGAAGTAGTTCTCGTCGACGTCGCTCTTCTTCGGGAAGGCCTTGTCCGCGGGCTCCTTGTAGGCGCCCTTGACCAGGCGCACGCCCGAGCCGAGCGCGATCAGCGGCTTCAGGTCTTCCGCAGTCCGGTAGAGGTAGGCCTGCACGCAGAGCCCCGTGTTCGGAAACCGCTCGCGCGCGCGGCGGTAGATCTCGAGCGTCACGTCGGTGTACGCGGTGGACTCCATGTCGATCCAGACCCAGTTGTTCAGGGCCCGCGCGCGCTCGATCAAGGCGTGCAGGTGCCTCTCGCACTCCTCCTTGGAGAAATCGAGGCCGAGCTGCGTCGGCTTGACGGAGATCTCGACGTCGAGCCCCGTCTTCTTCACGAGGTCGAGCACGTCGAGGTAGTGCTTCGTGACCTCTTCGGCGGCCTTCGCGTTCTCGAGGTTCTCGCCCAGGTGCGTCAGCACGGCGCCCTCGCCGAGGGCCCGGGCGGCGTCCAGGGCGGACTGCGCGTCCTCGCCCGGCATGAAGCGCGTGACCGCGGCGCGCACGAAGCCGACCTTCGTCGCGCGCTCGCGCAGGAAGCGGCTCTCCGAGGCCGCGAGCAGGACGCTTCTCATGACGCTCATGACGGGCCCTCCTGCTAGAACACGTTCCGGATCGCGCCGCCGTCGACCTGGAGCGTCGCGCCGGTGATGTAGGACGCCGCGTCGGAGAGGAGGAAGGCCGCGGCGCGCGCCGAACTCCTCGGGCCGCCCGTAGCGGCCGAGCGGGATCGCCGCCGCCGCGCGCTTCTGCTGCTCCTCGATCGCGATCCCGGCCTTCTTCGCGTTGATGGCGTCGAGCTCGCGAACCCGGTCCGTGTCGATGCGGCCCGGGATCAGCTGGTTGACGCGGATCCGGTCCGGGGCGAGCTCGACGGCGAGCGTCTTCGCCAGCGCGGAGACCGAGGCCCGCAGGACGTTGGAGAGCGTCAGGTTCGCGATCGGCTCCTTGACCGACGAGGACGTGGCGAAGAGGATCGCGCCGCCGCCGGCCTTGCGCATTTCGGGGATCGCGAGGCGGGCGAGGCGGATCGCCGAGAGGACGAGCAGCTCGAAGCCGCTCTGCCAGGCGGCGTCGTCCATGTCGGCGAACTTTCCGGCGGGCGGTCCGCCCGAGTTGGTGAAGAGCAGGTCCAGCCGTCCGAAGCGCCGGAGGGTTTCGTCGCGCCAGGCCTCGAGGGAGGCGGCCGACCGCACGTCGGCCGCGAGGGCCAGCACCGGAGCGCCGGTCTCGGCGGCGATCGCGGCGCCGGACTTTCCGATCGCGTCCGCCTCCCGCGAGCTGATCGAGACGGATGCTCCCTCGGCCGCGAGCGCCCGCGCCACGGCGAAGCCGAGCCCGCGGCTCGCTCCGGCGACCATCGCCACTTTTCCCTTCAGGCCCAGGTTCATGATTTCCCCCGTGTCGTTTCCCCCCAGGCGAGCACCCGGTCGAGCGCCTCGCGCGTCGAGGCGTCGAGCGCGGGCGCCGGAGGGCGCACCGCCGCGTGCGCGATCGCCCCGCGCCGGCGCAGCACTTCCTTGCGGATCGCCATGCCGATCCCCTCCTGGAACTCGAAGCGCATCAGCGCGACGTTGCGGTAGAAGAGGTCCGCGGCCTGGTCGCGCGGTCGCCGCTGCGGAAGAGCCGCACGATCGCGACGAGGATCTCCGGGTAGGCGAAGCCGGTCATCGCGCCCGTGGCGCCGGCGAGCAGCTCCTCGAGCAGGAAGACGCCGCCCAGTCCCCCGAAGATCTGTAAGCTCCATGCCCTCCGCCTTCTCCAGGATCCGCGCCGTCTTGAAGGGCGTCGGCGCGTCCTCGAGCTTGATCGTCCGCGCGGAGGGGATCTCGCGGGCGATCCGAACGAGCAGCGCCGCCTCCATCGCGTAGCCGGAGACCGGCGGGTAGTCCTGGACCACGATCGGAAGGTCCACCGCGCCGCGGCGAGCGCGGCGAAGTGCCGGACGACGGCGTCGGAGTTCAGCTTCGGCATCCGCGGCGGGCTCACCATCACGGCCGAGGCGCCGGCCGCTCGCGCCGCGCGGGACCATTCGAGACAGAGCGTCGTGCCCTCGGCCGTCGTGCCGGCGACGACCGGGACGCGGCCCGCGACGTGCGAGAGGACGGTCGCCAGGACCTCGCCCCGCTCGCGCTCGGACAGGCGCGAGGCCTCTCCGGTCACGCCGAGCGCGGTCAAGCCGTTGACGCCGGCCGCGAGGTTCAGGTCGATCACGCGCCGGAGGCTGTCGTGGTCCACGGCATCCCCCGGTGTGAACGGGGTCGGCAGGACGGAGAAAACGCCTTCCAGCGCCGTCATCGCGGTCGCGGATCGTAGCACGGACGGACGGCGGCTATTTTCGAAACGGCGCGTCGAGCGCCGCCGCCAGGCGCGGGTCGCGCCCGTAGGGATCGCGCTTGAAGACCGTGTGCCCGTCGTCGCTCGGAACGATCGTCCAGTACATCAGCAGAACCGGCACCGGCGGTGAGACCCGCACCGTCGTCGTGGTCGCCCGCCTCGATCACGCGCGCGATCGTCTCCGCGTTCCAGGCCTTCGGGTCGTCGAGGAGCAGCTCGGCGAGCTCGAGCGGCCGCTGGACGCGAATGCAGCCGGAGCTGAACGCGCGTTCTTCCTTCTCGAAGAGCGCCTTGCTCGGCGTGTCGTGCAGGTAGACGGAGTAAGGATTCGGAAAGAGGAACTTGACGCGGCCGAGCGCGTTGTCGGGCCCGGGCCCCTGACGGAGCGTGTAGGGAAAGTTCCCGGCCGTCAGGCGGGCCCAGTCGACGGTGGCGGGGTCCACCGGTTTTCCGTTGCGGTCGAGGACCTCGAGCTTCTTCGACGCGAGGTAGCCGGGGTTGCGCTTGATCTGCGGCAGGATGTCCTTGGAGAGGATCGTGGGCGGGACGGTCCAGGTCGGGTTGAAGACGACCTGGTCGATCTTCGAGGCGAAGACGGGTGTCTGGCGGTAGGGCTTTCCCACCTGGATCCTCGCCTTCCAGACCGTCTTCTGATCCTGCAGGAGGCTCGCCTCGAATCCCGCGATGTCCACCAGCACGACGCGCTCGGGCGCGAGCTCGTGCAGGACCCAGCGGCCCCTTTCGAGGTTGACCCGTATCTGGAGGACCCGTGCTTCGACGGGCACGTTGAGCTCGGCGAGCGTCCCGGCCCCGACGGCCCCGTCGGCGCCGAGGCGATGCCGCGTCTGGAAGGCGCTCACGGCGGCAGCGAGGGGGCCGTCGAACGCCGACGAATCGAGCGGCTGACCCGCGAGATCCCCGGTCGCCGCGAGGCGGCGCCGCAGGGCCGGGACGCGCCCATCGGTCATTCCGACTTTGAGCGCGGGTCCGGGCGGGATCGGCTCCCAGCCGCCCCGGGCCGCCAGGGCCCGGTACTCGGCGAGCGAGGCGCGGGCCTTCGCATACCACCAGAAGTGCGGCCGAACGGCCTCGACCGCCTCGGCAAGCCGGCCTGAGGCGAGCGCCTTCGAAACGAACCGGACGGCGTTCTGCTCGACGATCGGCCGGAGCTCGAAGTTCCAGTGAGGATCGAGCGAGCGCGGGTCGACCTTGCCGCGATACAGGTGGTGGAGGAGCAGCACGAACGCGTCCGTCGCGATCAGGTCGAGGTTCGCGCGGGCCTGCGGATCGGCGCTTGAGGCCGCCGGGGAAAGCCGCTCGAGCGCCGCGAGGTGATAGTCCTCGGGCGTGAGGCCGTCCTGCGCGGAATCCCGCACGACCCGAAGCAGGGTCTCGAGCTTCGGCGGAGTCCAGAAGAGGCGCCACGCGTCGGCCTCGTAGATCCGGGGCAGGGCGAGCAGGGACGCGATCTCCACACCGTCGACCGTGAGGCCACCCGGCTTCGCCAGACGCCCGAGCTCTCGACGCAGGATCGCCGAGGCCGCGGCGTCGGGCCCCTCTTCGGGAGCGCCGCCGCCCGCCCCGAGCGCGCCGGGGCCGAGAAGGAGGAGCGCCAGACCGGCGGCGGCGATCCTGCGGCCGGCCTCGGAAACGGCTCGTGTCATCGGCAACGGAACTCTATCGCCGCGGGGCCACGACCGGAAGGGGCGGCGCGGCCGAGGGAGAGGCCTGCCGGTAGTCGTACCCGAGCAGCGCCGCGATCGTCGCGGCGATCTGGGACTGGGTCACGGGGTCGCACTGGCCGCGCTCTCCGAGCGCGGGCGTGTCGGGACCGAGCGCCGCGATCCAGATCTCGGAAGCGCCCTCGACGTCGTCGCCGTGGTCCTTCCAGCTCTCCAGCCCGCTGCCCGCGCCCGTGGTCGGCGGTGATCAGGAAGGTCGTCGTGCCCCGGTACTCCGGCATCGCCTGCATCGTACTCCAGAGCTCCGCGATGAAGCCGTCCACGCTGCGCGCGGACTGGAGCAGCAGGTCGTAGCGGCCCATGTGCGCCCATTCGTCGGTCTCGCCGTAGCCGACGAAGAGGACGCGCGGCCGGTTCCGGCGCACCTCGTCGAGAACGGCCGCCTGGAGGAAGGAGTCCCACGACGTTGTCGGCCCAGTAGCGGGTCGTCGTCTCGTAGAGCCGCCGGAGCGCGGCGGGGACCGGCGGATCGCAGGCACGGCGGCGGCGGCTGCCAGCCGGAGCAGGCTCTTCAGTCCGCTGCGTTTGACGTTGAAGATCGCGTCGAAGACGCTCCACGTCCCGTAGGCCGCGACGCGGCCCTCGAAATCCGGGCTGGCGATTCAGCCACTCGAAGACCGAGACGTTCGGGTTGGGAACGGGGTCGTTCGTGTCCATCCGGGGATCCGGGGCGCCGGTGATCATTTCGTTGTAGCCCGGGATAAGAGAAGTCGAGGCGGTTGGTGTCTCTCGCCAGACTCCACTCGGTGTGATTTCCGAAGAGCTGGCCTCTGGTCGCGATGACGCTCCAGAAGAAGGGCATCAGCGCCGACCGCCCTTCCTCGGGAGTCGGCCGTCCGAATTCCTGAGGAGCGCCTCGGGATTCTCGACGGCCGCCGCAGGCCTCGTTCATGAGGGCGGGGTCCGGGCCGCGGAAGACTTCCTGCCAGCGCAGCCCGTCGGAGACGATCAGAACGACGTTGCGCGTCCGCAGTGCCGGCGCTGGCCTTCGGCGGCGAGCTGCCGACGAGACGACGACGCGGCGAAAATCGCGGCGAAGATCCGGTGTGCGCTCACGGGCCGTCATCCTCGCACGGCTTCCGCGACGCTCAAGGCAAGGGATCGCGTATATTGCCGCGGCCGCGGCAGGAGCGGGAGGCGAGCCGAATGCACCTGGCGACCATCGACTGGGCTCGTCGATCGCCGCTGTCGATCGTCGTGTCCTTCCTGCCCGCGATCTTCTTCGCCCGGCGCGCCGGTTCGAGCACAGCGGAGTTCTTCACGTCCGGCCGGGCGGCGCCCTGGTGGCTGGTCGGCGTCTCGATGGTCGCGACGACCTTTTCGACCGACACGCCCAACCTCGTCACCAACATGGTCCGGGAGAACGGCGTCGCCGACAACTGGCTCTGGTGGTCGTTCCTCCTGACCGGGATGGCGACGGTCTTCTTCTACGCGCGGATGTGGCGGCGTTCGGGCGTGCTGACCGACCTCGAGTTCTACGAGCTTCGCTACTCCGGGCAAGCGCGGCGTCCTTCGTGCGGGGATTTCGGGCCATCTACCTCGGCCTCTTCTTCAACTGCGTGATCATGGCGACCGTCAACCTCGCCGCCGCCAAGATCGGCAACATCGTGCTCGGCTGGCCGATGGGGAAGACGCTCGCGTTCTGCGCCGTCCTCACGGTCTTCTTCGCGTCGGTCTCGGGCCTCTGGGGCGTCCTCGTGACGGACTCGATCCAGTTCGGCATCACGATGACGGGGACGTTCGCCGTGGCGTACTTCGCCGTGAAACAGCCCGAGATCGGCGGCCTCGCGGGCCTCTTCCGGCAGACCGACGCCGAAGACGCTCAACCTCCTGCCCGACTTCTCGGACTGGGGGCTCGACGCTCACGGTCTTCCTGATCCCGCTCACGATCCAGTGGTGGTCGGTCTGGTACCCGGGCGCCGAGCCGGGCGGCGGCAGCTACATCGCGCAGCGCATGCTCGCCTCGCGCACGGAGAAGGACGCGCTGGTGGGGACGCTCCTCTTCAACGTCACTGCACTACGCCCTGCGCCCCTGGCCGTGGATCATCGTGGCGCTCTGCTCGATCCGCATCTACCCGACGCTCGACGACATCCGGCGCGACTTTCCCTACGTCGAGCCGCGTCTGATCGGGCCACGACATGGCGTATCCCGCGATGCTGCGGTTCCTGCCGGCGGGATTCCTGGGCCTGATGATCGCGGGAATGCTCGCGGCCTACCGCTCGACGATCGAGACGCACCTGAACTGGGGCACGTCGTACCTCGTCCACGACTTCTACCGGCGTTTCTGGAACCGCGGCGCGAGCGGAGCGGCACTACGTCTTCGTGGGCCGCCTCGTGACGGCGCTCCTGATGGTCTGCGCGGCCCTCTTGACGTTCGCGCTCGAGACGGCGAAGGAGAGCTTCGACCTGATCCTGTCGGTCGGCGCGGGGACGGGGCTCATCTATCTGCTGCGCTGGTTCTGGTGGCGCATCAACGCCTGGAGCGAAGTCGCGGCGATGGCGAGCTCCTTCCTGATCGCGCTCGGCGTTCTTCGTCGCCCGGCGAGACGGGCCATCCGTCGCGCGCCGCACGTCGCCCTGCTCGCGACCGTTGCGGCGACGACCGCCGTGTGGCTCGCCGTCACGTATCGCGACGCGGCCGACGGACCGGGAGACGCTCGCTGTCGTTCTATCGCCTCGTGCGGCCCGCCGGGGCCGGGCTGGCGCTCGATTCGCGCCGAGACGGGGCTCGCCGCCTCGCCCGACTCGCTGCCGCAGAACCTGCTCGGCTGGGTGCTCGGATGCCTCTTCGTGTACGCCGCGCTCTTCGGAGCGGGAAGCATCCTCTACGGGAGAACGGCGCAGGCCGCCGCTGTGGATCGTGCTCTTCGTTCGTCTCCGGGCTCGGTCTCATCCGGCTCCTGCCGCGCCTCTGGAGCGGGCGCGAGGCATGACGGCCGCGCGAAAGGCCGTGATCCTGGCCCGCGGGCTCGGCTCGCGGATGCGGCGGGAGGACGCGGAGGCCGCGCTCGATCCGGAGCAGGCCTCCGTGGCCGGCACGGGGGTCAAGGCCATGATCCCGATCGGCCGGCCGTTCCTCGACTACGTGCTCTCGCGGGCTCGCGGACGCCGGCTACGAAGAAGTCTGCCTCGTCATCGGGCCCGAGCACGGAGCCGTGCGCGACTACTACACGGCGAGAGCGCCGCCGCGGCGCGTCCGCGTCGCTTTCGCGGTCCAGGACCGTGCCCCTCGGCACGGCCGACGCGCTTCTCGCGGCCGAAGCGTTCGCCGGCGGCGAGGATTTTCTCGTCATCAACTCGGACAACTACTACCCGGTCCGCGCGCTCGCGGATCTGCGCGGGCTGTCCGAGCCCGGCGCGGCGCTCTTCGAGCGCGGGGCGCTGCTCGCGCACAGCAACATCGAGCCCGACCGCATCCGGTCCTTCGCCGTGTGCGCCGTGACGGCCGACGGATACCTCGCCGGCGATCCTCGAGAAGCCGGATGCCGCGGCCCTCGCAAGCCGCCGGGCCGGAACCCCTGATCAGCATGAACTGCTGGCGGTTCTCGGCGGCCATCTTCGAGCCCTGCCGGGCGACGCCGCTGTCGCCCCGCGGCGAGAAGGAGCTGCCGCGGGCCGTCGGCGAAGCCATCGGGGCAGGGCGGATCCGGATCCGCGTGATCCGCTGCCGCGAGGGCGTTCTCGACCTCTCGCGCCGCTCGGACATCGCGTCGGTCGCCGAGCGCCTTCGCGGCGTCGAGGCCGCCCCGATGAGCCGCCCGGACGCTCTTCGAAGCCGCGCACGCCGCGCTGCCGCCGGGGACAACCGGGACGCCGCTCGCCTGGTTCGTGCCGGGGCGCATCGAGGTCCTGGGCAAGCACACGGACTACGCCGGCGGACGCAGCCTCCTCTGCTGCGTCGAGCGGGGATTCCACGTCGTGGCGGCACCGCGGTCCGACCGCGTCGTGCGGATCGCCGATGCGGCGCGGAAGATCGAGTGTCGAGCTGCCGCTGTCCGAGGAGCTCGGCGGTGCCCGGCAGGGCTGGACCGCCTATCCGGCGGCGGTCCTGCGGCGGCTCGTGCGGAACTTCGGCGGCCCGCTGCAAGGCGCCGACGTGGCCTTCGCGTCCGACCTTCCGCGAGCCTCGGGACTGTCGAGCTCGAGCGCGCTCGTCGTTTCGGTCTTTACGGCGGTGGCCGCCGTGAACCGGCTCGAGGAGCGCCCGCGAGTACGCGCGGCACATCCGTTCCCCCGAGGATCTGGCCGGCTATCTCGGCTGCGTCGAGAATGGCTACGCCTTCGGCGAGCTCGCCGGCGACGCCGGAGTCGGCACCTTCGGCGGCAGCGAGGACCACACGGCGATCCTCTGCTGCCGGGCGGGAGAGATCTCGCGCTACGCGTTTTGCCCGGTGCGCGCCGAGGGAACCGTGCCGCTTCCCCGGGAGTGGACCTTCGTCGTGGGCGTGAGTGGTGTCGCCGCTGACAAGACCGGCAACGCGAAGGAGAGCTACAACCGGGCGTCGCTCGCTGCGCGGGCCGTCAAGGAGCTGTGGAACGAAGCCACGGGCCGCGCCGACGCGACGCTCGCAGAGGCCGCTGCCGCCGGGCCGGACGCGGCCGACCGGATCCGCGACGTGCTCCGGTACCGGCAGCACCCGGACTTCCCTCCCGAGCTGCTCCGGGACCGCTTCGACCAGTTCTTCGAGGAGAGCGAGCGCATCGTGCCGGCGGCGGCGGAGGCGCTCGCCCGCGCCGACGCCTCGGCCCTGGGGCCGCTCGTCGACGCCTCGCAGGACCGGGCCGAGCGCCTGCTGGGAAATCAGATTCCCGAGACGGTCACGCTGGCCCGCTCGGCGCGAAACCTCGGCGCCATTGCCGCTTCGGCCTTCGGCGGCGGGTTCGGCGGCAGCGTCTGGGCGCTGGTCTCCGCTGCACGCGGCGGAGGACTTTCGCGCCGCCTGGGAAGCGGACTACCACGGGCGCTTTCCCTCCGCCGCCGCGTCCAGCGACGTTCTTCGTCACCGGCGCCGGCCCGGGACGGGTCGAAGTTCGCTGACGCCGATCTTCGCCGGCGGATCCTACCTGGGCTTCACGTCCCCTTCGAACTTCCAGGTCGCGGCGTAGTCCTTGGGCAGCTTCTCCTTGAGTCATCGACGCCCGGATCATCGCGATCGGCATGTCGCCGGACTTCAGGATCGTGTCGTGAAAATCGCGCAGCGTCATGCCGCCCGGTGTCCACGAGCTCCTTCTGGAGGGCGCGGAACTGCAGGGCCCCCATCATGTAGGCGAGCTGGTAGAGGGGCGAGTAGTCGCCGTTGAAGGAGCGGCGCACCTCGGCCGTCGCGTTGGCCCGCTCGTGCCCGACGCGCTCGACGAGGAAATCGATGCACTGCTGCGGGCGTCAGGTTCCCGAGGTGGAAGCCGAGCGAGAAGATGATCCGCGCGCAGCGGTGCATGCGCCACCACAGCACGCCGACCCGGTTCTCCGGAGTCAGCGGAAAGCCGAGGTCCCAGAACAGCATTTCCCAGTGCAGCGCCCAGCCCTCGACGCAGGAACGGGCGTGTCGAAGGCGTTGCGGTGCGGGATGTAGCGCTCGGCCATGAAGGCCTGCAGGTGGTGGCCCGGGATCTCCTCGTGGAAGACCGTGGCGCGCGCGAAATGGATGTTGTTGCCGCGCATGCTCATGAGCTTGTCCTCCTCCGACATCGAGGCGGTCGGGAAGGACACGAGCATCTCCTCGCCGCCGAGGAAGAACGGGTTCACCTTCTGGCGCTCGGGCGACATCATCTCCATGCGCCAGACGACGTCGGAAAGCGGCGGGACGGTGACGAGGTCGTGCGCCTTCACGAAGGCCGACGGCCTCGCGGTGGAGGCTGGCGATCAGCTCGGCCTGCTTGCCCGGCTCGACGGACTGCGTCTTGACCTTCTCGAGGGCCTTCTTCCAGTCGTCGCCGAAGCCCATCTCGCGCGAGGCCTTCTTCATCTCCGCCTCGCACCACGCGAACTCGCGCTCGGCGATCGCGATGAGCTGCTCGGGCGAATAGGGAATGAACTCGGCGTCGAGGTCCTGCACGATCGCCTCGCGCCCGATCGGGTCGCCGACGATGGGCTCGTCCTCGCCCTCCTTGGCGCCGACGACCTTCTCGCGCAGGAACTGGACGTATTTTTCGAGCGCCGCGTCGGTCTTCTTGTAGGGCGCCGCGCACCACCAGGAGAAGAGCGGGTCGTACCCGTCGGAGAACTGGAACCACTTCGCGAGGACCTCGCGCAGTGCCTTGAGCGCCGCCGCGGTGCGGTAGGCGACGATGCGGGTGGGCCGGAGCGACGCGGCTCCTGTCGGCGCGCGCGGCGGCCGGCGCCGCCCCGGCCTTCGCCGGGTCCGGCGGAAGGCCGGCCTCGACGGCCTTCTGGGTCTTCTCGATCTGGCGGGCGACCTCGGCGAGCGCCTGCGCCGCCGCCTGCGGGTTGACGGGCTCGAGGCGGCGCCGCGCGTCGGCGAGCCCGAGGATCGTTCCCGGCGAACGGCATCGAGCGGCGCCATTTCCGCAAGCCGTCTTCTCCTCCCGGTCGAGCAGGCGCAGGTCGTGCGCCAGCCGGTTCTGGAGGAGGATCCAGTCGATGCGGCCCTCGACGCCGAGGGAGCCGAAATCGATCGTCGCCGAGCTTCGTCTGCCAGGCCTTCGTGAATCCGCGCAGGCGCCGCCAGCCGATCGGGCGAGCCCGGAGCGTCGTAGCGGCGCGCGAGGGCGTCGTGGTCCGACGTGAACCGCGCGACGACGTCGCGCAGCTCCGAGGGCGAAGGGTTCGGAATGGGGGAGAGCGCGGGAACCCAGCTCGCCGGGTCCTCGGCGGTGCCGGAGGCTCGCCGCGGCGAACAGAGCGAGCAGGCCGAGGATGCGGAGGAGATCTCGTCTCATTTCGTTCCTCCCCTTTCGAAGCCGGCCGATCTTACCGTTAGGATGGCGCGATGAAGGATCGCGGAAGGACGGACGGTTCCGACGCGACGGGACTTCTTTCAGGGCGCGGCCGTCGGCCGGGCTCGGCGCCGTCCTGCTTCCCGGCGGCGACGGCGTCCCGCGTCTCCGGATGCGGCTCCGGGGCGCGTCGGGCGCGCCGCCGAAGGGGCGCGGCTGATCCTCGAGAACGACGCGGATCGCGGCGCAGTGGGAGGCGGGACCCGGGTCTGCGTCTGCTCCGCGTCGAGGATCGCCGCCGGGCCGGCGCGCTCGAGCCTCGGCGCGGCGCGTTCGCGCTGCTCGCTCGAGGGCGGCGTCGCTGCTCGACGCCGCCGCGATGCGCCTGTGCGGCGCCGCCGCGCGTCGGCGACCTCTCCGCGGATCCGCGCGCCACGCGGTCTTCCGAGCGGCTGCCGGGCCGGGAGGTCGCCGCCTCGCTCGCGGACGCGGAGGGAACGCTGTCGGTCGAGTGGCGCGCCGTCCTGCGCGAGGGATCTCACTACATCCGGCAGGAGATCGACGTCCGGGCGGCGGCGCCGACGTCGCCGATCCAGCAGATCGTTCTCGTCGACCTCGAGGCGCCGGGCGCGGCGGTCGCGCGGCTCCGTCAAGGGGTCGCCGGTCGTCGCGGGAAACTGGTTCTTCGGCTTCGAGCATCCCCTTTCCGACGTCGACCGCCGGGACGGCGCGTGCGCTGCGCGCTCGATCGGGAGCTTCCGCTTCCGGCCGGCCAGGCCGTTTCCTATTCGAGCGTCGTCGGGCGTGGCCGCGGAGCGGGCAGATGCGCCGCGACTTCCTCGCCTACGTCGAGCGGGAGCGCGCGCGCCCGTACGGCACGTTCCTGCACTACAACTCCTGGTACGACCTCGGCTACTTCACGCCGTTCGACGAGGCGGCGGCGCTCGCCGTCATCGAGACCTTCGGCCGGGAGCTGCACGAGAAGCGCGGGCGTCGTCCTCGACTCCTTGCTCTTCGACGACGGCTGGGACGACCACCGGCTCTGGGGCTTCAACGCCGGATTCCCGCGGGGCTTCGCGCCGCTGACCGAGGCCGCGGCCCGCTATGGCTCGGCGCCCGGCGTCTGGCTCTCGCCGTGGGGCGGCTACGGAAAGCCGCGGCAGGAGCGCCTCGCAATTCGGGAAGGAGCAGGGCTTCGAGACGAACGAGGACGGCCTCGCGCTCTCCGGGCCCGTCTACTACCGGCGCTTCCGCGAGGTCTGCCTCGATTTCGTGCGCCGCTACGGCGTCAACCAGTTCAAGTTCGACGGCACGGGAAGCTCCGCGAAGGTCTTTCCGGGGAGCGCCTTCGGCAGCGACTTCGAGGCGGCGATCGCGCTGATCGGCGACCTGCGCGCCGAGAAGCCCGGCCTCTTCGTGAACCTGACCACCGGAACGTACCCGTCGCCCGTGGTGGCTGCGCTACGCCGACTCGATCTGGCGCGGCGGAGACGACCACGACTTTGCGGGCGTCGGGTCCGACCGCCAGCGGTGGATCACCTACCGCGACGCCGACACCTTCCGGCGCGTCGTGCAGGCCGGCCCGCTCTACCCGCTCAACTCGCTCATGCTGCACGGCCTGATCTACGCCCGGCACGCGAAGAAGCTCGACAGCGACCCGGGCGGCGACTTCGACGCGGAGATCCGCTCCTACTTCGGCTCCGGCACGCAGCTCCAGGAAATGTACGTGACGCCCGCCCTCCTCTCGGAGGCCAACTGGTCCGTTCTCGCCGAGACGGCGCGCTGGTCGCGCGGCAACGCCGCGGTGCTCTGCGACACGCACTGGGTGGGAGGCGATCCCGCGCGGCTCGAGGTCTACGGCTGGGGCGCCTGGTCGGCCGGCAAGGGGATCCTGACGCTGCGCAACCCGAGCGATCGCCCGCAGGAGTACCGGTTGGACGTGGCGGCGGACTGGGAGCTGCCCGCGGACGCGCCGCGGCGCTATGCGGCGCGCCGCCCCTGGGCTGCCGAGCGCGATCGGCCCGCGGTGGTTCTCGAGGCGGGCCGGGTCCACTCCCTGGCGCTCGCGCCGTTCGAGGTGCTCACGCTCGAAGGCCAAGGTATGATCCCGCCACCACATACGCGGACCCGGGGCTTCGATTCGTCAGGACTGAGAGGAGGAGCCGTCGATCATGCCGCTCTCCAAACGTCTGGTCGCGGAATTCATCGGCACGTTCTGGCTCGTTCTCGGCGGCTGCGGCAGCGCGGTTCTCGCCGCGGCGTTTCCGCAGCTCGGGATCGGATTCCTGGGCGTCTCGTTCGCCTTCGGCCTGACGGTGCTGACGATGGCCTATGCGATCGGGCACATCTCCGGGTGCCACCTCAACCCCGCCGTCTCGGTCGGGCTCTGGGCGGGACGGCGATTCCCCGCCGGCGAGGTGCTTCCGTACATCGTGGTGCAGGTGCTCGGCGGGATCGCCGGAGCGGGCATTCTCTACGTGATCGCCAGCGGGAAGGAAGGGTTCAGCCTGGCGGGCGGCTTCGCGTCCAACGGGTACGGTGCCCACTCCCCCGGCGGGTACGCGCTCGGCGCGGCCCTCGTGTGCGAGGTCACGATGACGTTCATGTTCCTGCTGATCATCCTCGGCGCGACCGACGCGCGCGCGCCGAAGGGGTTTGCCCCGCTTGCGATCGGCCTGGGACTGACGCTGATCCACCTGATCAGCATCCCCGTGACAAACACGTCCGTGAACCCGGCGCGGAGCACCGGACCGGCGGTGTTCGTCGGCGGCTGGGCCCTCTCGCAGCTCTGGCTCTTCTGGGTCGCGCCGATCGCCGGCGGATTGCTCGCGGGCGCGGTCTACCGCGGAGTGTTCGGGGAGGATCGCTCGGCGTAGCCCGAGGAGGTGTCGCAGATGCCAGATCGCAACCGAAACCGGCAACTGGTCGCGGCCATCGCGTTTCTCTTCGTGGGCATGATGGGGATCTGGGGAATGGGCGACTCGGCGTTGAACAAGTACCGTTCGGTCGACGTTCTGCGGCTGCTCGCCGCCGGCGCCTGCCTCGGTGTGGCGACCGTCAACACCGTGCAGTACCTCCGCAAGTCCAGGCCCGGCGGGTCCTAGGCCCCGGGTCGCTCCCGCTCCCGGGCCTGCCGCCGCTCATGCCCACGGGGATCTCGCAACGCCCTCGCTTTCGGGAGCAGGATGCGTCGCGGATCGCCCGCGAGCTCTGGGGTGTCGAGGCCTCGGCCCGCGAGTTGCCGAGCGAGCGGGACCAGAACTTCCACCTCGTCGGGCCGGACGGGGATCTCGTCCTGAAGCTCTCGGGCTCCGCCGAGCGCCCCGAGACCCTGGACCTTCAGAACGCGGCCCTCGACTGGCTCGCGCGCCGCGCGCCGCATCTGCCGGTTCCGCGCGTCCGGCCGGCCTCCACCGGCCTTGCGACGGTCTCGCTGCCGGGCCCGGACGGCTCGGAGACCCTGGCGCGGATGGTCACCTATCTGCCAGGCCGCATCCTGGCGCAGGCGCGCCCCCAGACTGCCGGGATCTTCTCGGGACGTCGGACGATTCCTGGGGGAGCTCGACCAGGCGCTCGAGGGCTTCGCGCACCCGGCGGCGATCGACCGCGACCTCGACTGGAATCCCGAGCGCGCCCTCGAGGTGATCGCCCGCCACCGCGGCGAGATCCGGGATCCGGACGGATCGCGAGGTCATCGCGCACTTCCTGCGCCTTCGCGAGACGGTGGCGCCGCGGGAAGAACTCCTGCGGCGCAGCGTGATCCACAACGATGGCAACCGTTGGAACCTGCTCGTGGGCGATCCGACCCGCGAGGGGAGGCCGGTCACCGGCCTGATCGACTTCGGCGACATGCTGGAGTCCTGGACCGTCTGCGAGGTGGCCGTGGCGGCGGCCTACGCCATGCTGAGCAAGGCCGACCCGCTCGCGGCCGCGGCGGCGGTCGTCGCCGGCTACCACGGGGCCAACCCCTTGTCCGAGGAGGAGCTCGCCGTCGTCTTTCCGTTCGCGGCGATTCGCCTGTGCGTGAGCGTCTGCCTGTCGGCGCACCGGCGCACGGCCGAGCCGGAGAACCCCTACCTCATGGTGACGGAGTCCCCCGCCTGGGAAGCGCTGCGAATGCTGCGGGACATCCCGCCGCGCCTGCCGGAGTACGTCTTCCGAGAGGCCTGCGGCCTGCCGCCGTGTCCGCAGGCGCCGGCCGTCGCCGCATGGCTGTCGCGCAACCGCGGAGGCGATCGGCCCGGTCGTCGTCGCCGACCTTTCGCAGGCGATCGTGTTCGACCTTTCCGTCGGCAGCCCGGAGATCGAAAGCCCCGCGGCGGCGGCCGACACGCCGGCGTTGACGTCGAAGATCGTCGCCAGGATGCGGGAGGCCGGGGCGCCCGCGGCGATCGGGCGCTACGACGAGGCGCGCCTCGTCTACCAGAGCGACGCCTTCCGGTCCTCCTCGGGAGAGAACCCGGAGTGGCGAACGGTGCATCTGGGGGTCGATGTCTTCGTGCCGCCCGGCTCCGAGGTCTTCGCGCCGCTGCCCGGGCGCGTCCACAGCTTCCGCGACAACGCGGCGCGCCTGGACTACGGGCCGACGGTGATCCTGGAGCACGCGGCCGATGGCGGCGCCCGCGTTCTTCACGCTCTACGGCCACCTGTCCGCCGACTCGCTCGCCGGGCTCTCTGCCCGGGATGCCGGTCGCGAAGGGGCAGACGATCGGCCGGGTCGGGCAGCCGCCCGGCAACGGCGACTGGCCGCCGCACCTGCACTTCCAGATCGTGACCGACCTGCTCGGACAGGGAAGGCGACTTTCCCGGGGTGGCGCCGGCGAGCCAGCGCGGCGTCTGGCGGTCGCTCTCACCGGATCCGAGCCTGATGCTCGGTGTTTCGGTCCGCCGGGCCGACGCCGATCCGCAGGAGCTGCTCTCCGAGCGGCGCCGGCTCCTCGGGCCCTCGCTCTCGATCTCCTACCGCGAGCCGCTCCAGATCGTTCGGGGGCACGGCGCGTTCCTCTACGACGCGACGGGCCGCGCCTATCTGGACGTCGTGAACAACGTGGCCCACGTCGGCCACTGCCACCCGCGCGTCGTGCGCGCCGGGCCGCGCCAGATGGCCGTGTTGAACACGAACACGCGCTACCTGCACGAGTCGATCCTGCGCTACGCCGAGCAGCCTGCGGGCCGTCCTTCCGGAGCCGCTCTCGGTCTGCTTCTTCGTCTGCTCGGGAAGCGAGGCCAACGAGCTGGCGCTGCGCCTCGCCCGGGCGCACACGAAGGGCCGGGACCTGATCGTTCTGGACGGGGCCTACCACGGCAACACCGCGGCGCTCATCGACGCCAGCCCCTACAAGTTCGACGGGCCCGGGGGCGAAGGCGCGCCGGCGCACGTGCACAAGGTCCCGATGCCGGACGACTACCGCGGCCTCTACCGGCGGGACGATCCGGCGCGCGGCGAGAAGTTCGCCGGGCCCGTCGGCCGCCGCCGCGGCGGCGGCGCGTGCGCGCGGCGGGAGGCCGGCGGCCTTTCTCTGCGAGAGCCTGCTGTCCTGCGGGGGGCAGATCGTCCTGCCGCCCGGGTATCTCTCCGCCGCGTACCGCCACGCGCGCGCGGCCGGGGCCGTCTGCATCGCCGACGAGGTTCAGGTCGGCTTCGGCCGCGTCGGCTCGCACTTCTGGGGATTCCAGGAGCAGGGCGTCGTGCCGGACATCGTCACGATGGGCAAGCCCATCGGCAACGGCCACCCTCTGGGGGCCGTCGTCACGACTCCCGAGATCGCGGCGTCCTTCGCCAACGGCATGGAGTACTTCAACACCTTCGGCGGCAATCCCGTCTCCTGCGAGATCGGCCTGGCGGTGCTCGACGTGATTCGGGAGGAGCGGCTGCAGGAGCATGCCCTGCGCGTGGGCGAGCGCTTCCGGGCCGGCCTTGCGAAGCTCGCCGACCGCCATCCGATCGTGGGCGACGCCCGCGGGCTCGGCCTCTTCCTCGGGATCGAGCTCGTGCGCGACCGCGGCACGCTCGAGCCGGCGGCCGAAGAGGCGGCCTACGTCGTCGAGCGGATGAAGGAGCACGGGATCCTCGTCTCGACCGACGGGCCCCTGCACAACGTGATCAAGATGAAGCCGCCGATGGTCTTCTCGGAGGCGGACGCGGAGCGCGTCGTCGCGGCCTTCGATCGGGTCCTGGGCGAGGACTTCGTGACGCTCCACCGGCGCGGCTGACGCCGCGTCGGGCGATCGCCGCGCCGACTCCAGCCTACAATCTGTCAGCCGATGGCATCGATGCGTAAGCTATCGCCTGGAACGCGGTTGGGGTCGTACGAGATTCTTTCGTCCCTCGGGGCGGGAGGACCGCACGACGTGTACCGCGCTCGGGACACGAAGCGGGCCAGGGACGTCGCCCTCCGGGTCATGCCGGACCGCTTCGCGCGGGATCCCGAAAGTCTGGAGATGGCCCGGCGCGACGTGGAGGGACTGTCGTCGATCGCTCATCCGCACCTCGCGGCGGTCGAAAGCCTCGAGGACCTCGGCGACGTGCGCGTGCTCGTGCTGGAGCTGGTCGAAGGCGAGACCCTCGCCGAGCGCCTCCGCCGCGGCCCGATCGCCGTGGACGAGTCGATCGAGATTGCGCGTCAGATCGCGGAGGGCCTCGAGGCGGCGCACGAGAAGGGGATCGTTCACGGCGATCTGCAGCCATCGGAGATCCGGCGCACGCCGGCCAACCGAATCAAGATTTTCGGCGTCGGCCTCGAGGGTTTGATCGGCACGGACCCCGACGACACACCGGGAGCCCCGGCCTACCGGGCGCCCGAGCGGGCTCGCGGGAAACCGGGCGGCAAGCAGGCGGATATCTGGTCCTTCGGAGCCATCTTCTACGAGATGCTGACCGGGACGCCTCCGTTTGCGGGCGACGCGACTTCGGAGACGAGGGGTTCGGCGAGCGAGACCGACTGGAGCGCGCTTCCCGCCTCGACGCCGCCCTCGGCCGAGCGGGTCCTGCGGCGCTGCCTTCAGCGGAACCGACACCAGCGCCTGCACGACATCGGCGACGCGCGGATCGAGATCGAGCACGCGCGGACCGAGGCGCCCGCGGGCCCCCGATCCCGTGAGCAGCGTCGCGTCCCGTTCTGGAAGCTGGCCGGCAGCTTCCTCCTCGGCGGCCTCCTGGCAGGCGCCGCCGTCTGGTTCGCCGTCCGCCCGGAGCCTCGCCGGGCGCACCGGCGCGAGCGTCTGAACATCACGCTGCCGGCAATGGCGCCGCTGGTCGGCGAGGGGCTTCCCGTCGCCGCCCTCTCGCCCGACGGCAGCCGGCTCGTGTACGTCGCGGCCCAGGGAGCGCGCTCGATCCTCTACCTGCGCCAGCTCGACCGCATCGAGTCCCGCCCCATCCCCGGCACCGAAGGGGCGCTGTCTCCCTTCTTCTCGCCCGACGGACAGTGGATCGGCTTTCAGTCGGAGGGAAGGCTCAAGAAGATCTCGATTGCCGGAGGACAGGCCGTTTCCCTGTGCGACGCCCCTCAGCTTCGGGGCGCGAGCTGGGGACCGGACAACACGATCCTCTTCACCGCGGATCTCGAGGGCGGGTTGTCCCGGGTCTCGGCGGCCGGGGGCCAGCCCCAGACGGTGACGAAAGTCGATCCGGCGTCGGGCCAGACGAGCCACCGCTGGCCCAGCATCCTGCCGGGAGGCAAGGCCGCCGTCTTCAGCACGTTGACCAACAGCGGGCGCGAGGAGGAACGCGAGATCGCCGTGGTCCAGCTCGAGACGGGGAAGTGGCGCACCCTCCTGCGGGGAGGAAACTACCCGCGCTATGCGGCGTCGGGGTATTTGCTGTACGCCCGCGCGACGGAGCTGATCGCCGTTCCCTTCGACCTGAAACGGCTGGATGTGACCGGCGCCGCCGTGCCCGTGCTCGAGAACGTGCGAAGCCGGGCGAGCGGATCCGGCGTCGCCTTCTTCGACCTGTCCTCGGCGGGCTCGCTCATCTTCGTTCCCTCGGACGCGGAGGCCGCGAACCGGTCCCTCCTCTGGGTCGACCGCCGGGGACAGACCCGCCCGGCCACGCCGGCGCAACGGGCTTACGAGCACCCCGCGCTCTCCCGCGACGGCAAGAAGGTCGCCGTGGTCATCCACGGAACCGACGACGACATCTGGATCGGTGACATGGAGAAGGACGCCTGGACGCGCCTGACCTTCGAAGCCGACAACCAGGAGCCGATCTGGTCGCCGGACGGAAAGCGGATCGTGTTTTCGTCCAACCGGAAGGGTCCGTTCAATCTCTTCGCGATGCTTCCCGACGGGTCGAGCCCACCGGAGCAGCTGTTTGCGAGCGAGGACTGGATCTACCCCAACTCCTTCTCGCCCGACGGAACGCTCGTCGCCTTCAGCCAACAGACTCGCGCGGGGTACGACATCGGCCTCGTCGCGAGCGGCGGCGGCCCGCCGCGGCCGTTCCTGGCGACTTCGCTCGAAGAGCTCATGCCGCGGTTCTCGCCCGACGGGAAGTGGATCGCCTACGTTTCCCGCGAGTCGGGCCAGGCGGACGTCTACGTTCGGCCCTACCCGGGACCGGGCGAGAGGTCCCTCGTGTCGAGCAAGGGCGGCGATGAGCCGGCCTGGTCGCCGGACGGCCGTGAGCTCTTCTACCGCGAGGCGGGCCGGATGATGGCGGTCGCCATCCGGGCCGAGCCGCAGTTTGTCGCCGGAGCGCCGCAGGTGCTCTTCGAAGGGTTGTTCGAGCCGGGCAACGAGTTCGTCAACTTCGACGTCGCGCCGGACGGCCAGCGCTTCCTCATGGTCAAGGGGCCCGAGGCGGCGCCGCTCCAGATCGTCGTCGTTCCCGACTGGTTCGACGAGCTCGACGTGCGGCTGCGCGCGTCGCGGAAATGAAGGCGGCCGCGGTCACTTCGGTGCCGGGCCGGGGGGCAGGTTCGTCAGGAGGAACCGCGCGATCAGGCAGTGCAGGTGGAAGCTCGTGCCTTTCCCCTCGTCGATCGCGTGCGTGCGGTTGGGGTACACCATCAGCTCGAAGGGCTTGCCGAGCTCGACCAGGCGATTCACCAGCCTTTCGGTCCCCTGGTAGTGCACGTTGTCGTCGCCCGAGCCGTGCACGATCAGGAGCTTGCCCTTCAGGCCGTCCGCGAAACTGATGGGTGAGCCGACCCGGTAGCCCTCGGCGTTGTCCTGCGGAAGCCCCATGTACCGTTCCTGGTAGATCGAGTCGTAGAGCGTCATGTCGGGCACCGGGGCGACCGAGATCCCGACCTTGTAGACGTCGGGGAAGCGGAACATCGCGTTCAACGTGCTCGAGCCTCCGCCGCTCCAGCCCCAGATCGCCACGCGATCCGCGTCGACGTAGGATCGCGCCGCGGCGAGCGCCCGGACGGCCGCCGCCTGATCCTTCGAGGAGAGGTCGCCGACGGTCCCGTAAACGACGCTGCGCCAGGAAGCGCCCTTGGGCGCCGGCGTGCCGCGGTTGTCGAAGCTCGCGACCAGGTATCCCTGCTCCGCGAGCGCCCGGTGGAAGAGCCCGCGGTCCCCGCCCCAGGAATCGAGCACCGTCTGGCCCGCCGGCTCGCCGTAGACGTACACGAGCAACGGGTACTTGCGCGACGCATCGAAGTTGTGCGGCCTCACCATCCAGGCGTCGAGGGTCACTCCGCCGCCGATGTCGAGCTGGAAGAACTCGGTCGGAGCCGCCAGCAGCGTGGCGGCCTTCGCCGCGACCTCCGCGTTGTCGATGAGCGTTCGCGCGGCCTTGTGCTCCGGAAGGGAAACGAGGTTCGACGACCGGCGGCCGATCGGAGCGGGAGGAGGTGTGGAGTGCCCACCGCCAATCCGGCGAAGGCTCGTAGGCATGCGTCCCGGGCTGGTCCGGCGGAGTGACCCGCTCGACCGGGCGCGGATCCGTCGAGCTTCGCGCGGTAGAGGTACCGATCGGAGGCGCGCCCGGGAGAGGCGCGTGAAGTAGAGGAAGCCTCCGCGTTCGTCGGCGCCCAGAACCTTCACGACGTCGCCTTCGAAGCGCGTGATCAACTTCTCGCCCGACCCGTTGCGCGCGACGCGGTAGACGTGGCGCCAGCCGTCCTTCTCGCTCTCCCAGAGAAACTCCCGATTGCCGGCGATCCAGCGCACCCGATCGACGACGTCGACCCAGGTCTTCGACTCGTCGTGAAAGACCGACCGCGCGTCGCCCGTTCGGGCGTTGGCGAGCACGAGGTCGTTGCGATTCTGCAGCCGGTTCAGCAGCTCGAGGGCCAGGGCGCCGTCGTCGACCCAGTCCATCCGCGGGATGTAGGTCTCGCGCGGATCGCCCGGAGGCTGGATCCAGACCGTCGCGGCCGTGTCGACGTCGACGACGCCGATGCGCACCGCCGAGTTCTTCGTGCCGGCCTTGGGGTACGGGAACCGCGTGAGCGTCGGATAGAGGGCGTCCGTGTCGTTGGCGAGCGTGTAGACCTCGACGCCCGTCGTGTCGAACTGCCAGAACGCGATGCGCCGGCCGTCGGGGCTCCAGCGGAAGGCGTCGCGGATGTCGAGCTCTTCCTCGTTGACCCAGTCCGAGGTGCCGTTGGTCACGGTGGCCGAGCCGTCGCGGGTCAGCGCGCGGACCTGGCCGCTCGCCGAGGTCCTCGACGTAGAGGTCGTTGCCGCGCACGTAGGCGGCCCGGGAGGCGTCCGGCGAGAACTTGGCGAACATCAGCGAGGACGCCGGGGCCGCGCTGCCGAGCTTGCGGAGCGTTCCCTTGCCCCGGTCGAAGACCCAGTAGTCCCCGCGCGTGTTCTGCCGCCAGACCTTCTTCGTGTTGGTGAAGATCAGGATCCGCGTGGCGTCCGGTCGAGAAGGCGAAGTCCTCGATCTTCAGCGGCGCCGTCGTCCCCGGCGCGACGAGCTGTGACGCGGACGCGACGACCTCGCGGCGGCCGGAGGCCGTGTCGTAGGAAACGATGTCCGAGAGGTCCTTGCCCGCGGCCGAGTCCTCGAGGACCACGTAGGAGCGGCCGTTGCCGAGCCATCGGACGGAACCGAGCGTCTTGACCTTGTCGTCCTTCGCCTCGAAGATCTGCCGCAGCTGTGCTTCGAGCGCCGGGGGGACCTGCGCCCGCACGGACGGCGCGAGGATCGCCGCGCCGAGCGAAAGCAGGAGCGCTCCGAGGCGGCAGCGGCGCGAGGGGTCGTGTGACGGCAAGGCCCGCCGATTATAAGGAGTCGCCCTGCCCCCGACGCGTCCCGGCCGACGCGAATACAATCACGGGCCTATGCAGGCGATGCGATGACGCTCTCCACCGGCCTCCGCCTGGGTCCCTACGAGATCCTCTCGCCCCTGGGCGCGGGCGGAATGGGCGAGGTGTACCGGGCGCGCGACAGCAAGCTCGACCGGGACGTGGCCCTGAAGGTCCTGCCGTCGCACCTCGGCCAGGATCCGGTCGCCCGGGAGCGCTTCGAGCGCGAGGCCAAGGCCGTCGCGGCGCTCTCGCATCCGAACATCCTTTCGATTTTCGACTTCGGCAGCCACGAGGGCGTGGCGTACGCGGTCACGGAGCTGCTCGAAGGGGAGACCCTCCGCGAGCGCCTCTCCGTGGGGGCCCTCCCGACCCGCAAGGCCGTCGAGTACGCGGTGGCGATGGCGCAGGGCCTCGCCGCGGCGCACGAGAAGGGGATCGTCCACCGGGATCTGAAGCCCGAGAACGTCTTCGTGACGCGCGACGGGCGCGTGAAGCTGCTCGACTTCGGCCTGGCGCGCCTGGTTCCGCGCCTGGACTCCGCCTCCGGATCGGAGCGCCCGGACCGCGGCCGGCTCGACCGAGCCCGGCGCGATCCTCGGGACCGTCGGCTACATGTCGCCCGAGCAGGTGCGGGGCGGCGTCGGCCGACCACCGCTCGGACGTCTTCTCCTTCGGCGCGGTCTTCTACGAGATGCTCACGGGCCGGCGGGCCTTTCAGCGCGACTCGGCGCGTCGAGACGATGATGGCGATTCTCCGCGAGGAGCCGCCGGAGCTTCGGGAGGGAAGCCGCACCCTGCCCCCCGAGCTCGTCGAGATCGTCACCCACTGCCTCGAGAAGAATCCCGACGAGCGATTCCAGTCGGCGCGCGACCTCGCCTTCGCGCTGCGGTTCGGCGAGCGGGACGATCGTTCTTCCGGCGTCGCGGGCGCGGGCCGATTCCGCGAGCCGGGCGCCTCCATCGCGGTCCTTCCGTTCCGCAACGTGAGCGCGGACCGCGACGCGGACTACTTCAGCGACGGCATGACCGAAGAGATCCTGAGCGCGCTCTCGCAGATTCCGTCGCTCGCCGTGGCGGCGCGGACCTCCTCCTTCGCCTACAAGGGCAGGGACACGGACGTTCGCACGATCGGGCGCGAGCTCGGCGTGCGAACGGTGCTCGAGGGGAGCATCCGGCAGGCGGGCCAGCGCCTGCGGGTGACGGCGCAGCTGATCGACGTCGGCACCGGCTACCACCTCTGGTCCGACCGGTTCGACCGGGAGATGCAGGACGTCTTCGCCGTGCAGGACGAGATCGCCCGGGCGATCGCGGAGACGCTGAAGGTGCGGCTGCTCGGCGCCGCCGAAGCGCCGCTCGTCGCGCCGACGACGCAGGACGTCGAGGCCTACAACCACTATCTGAAGGGCCGGTACTTCTGGAGCCGGCGCCAGACGCGGCAGGCGATCGAGCAGTTCGAGGCGGCGGTGGCGCGGGACCCGGGCTACGCGGCGGCCTACACGGGCATCGCCGACTCCTACGCGGTCTGGGGCTTCTACGGCGGCATCCCGACCTGGGAGGCCTTCGCGCGGGCCCGCGCGGCGGCCGAGCGGGCGCAGGAGCTCGCGCCCGGGACGGCCGGCGTGCACCTCTCGCACGGGATCATCGAGCACTACTACGGCTGGGACATCGCGCGCGAGCAGCGGGAGCTGCGCCTCGCGATCGAGCAGGATCCGCGCTCCTTCGAAGGCGTACTTCTGGCTGACGCTCTGCATCTGGGGTCATCGACCGTTTCGACGAGGCCCTGGAGATCGCGCGGCGCGGGGTCGACGTCGAGCCCCACTCCGCCAACGCGCAGGCGGCGCTGGGCTGGGCCTACGCCGGCTCGCGGCCGCTACGCGCGAGGCGTTGCCGGAATTCGCGAAGGCCGTGGACCTCGATCCCGAGGCGGCCTTTCCGCTCTGGTCCCTCGGCTACGCACAGCAGCAGGTCGGGCGGCACGGCGAGGCGATCGCGACGCTCGAGCGCGCGGTCGCCGTGACGGAGCGGCAGCACTTCTACGAGCTCGCGCTGCTACGGCGGCGCGCTCATGGCGGGAGGCCGGGAGGCGGACGCCCGCGCGATCCTGGCGGAGCTTGCGCGATCGGGCGACGCGGACCTACGTTCCGCCCTTCGACATCGCGTTTCTCCTCGCGGCCCTGGGCGAGCGGGAAGAAGCGCTTGTCGGCGCTCGAGCGGGCCTACGAGGAGCGAAACGCCCTGATCTGGTTTCGCATGCACAAGCCGACGTTCGACCCGCTGCGCGGCGAGCCGCGCTTCAGGCGATCGCCGACCGGCTCGCGCGCACGGCGCCCATGAGGAAGGGCGGCGGGTGGTGAGGCGGGACGGCGCCCGGTCCGCTACGCGGTGACGGCCCGGGCGGGCTCCCGCCGCGGGTACTTGGTCGAAACGTAGTCGTCCACGAGCGCGCGGAAGGCCTCGGCGAGCTCGTCGTAGTTGCCCTTCGAGCGTCGTGAAGTGCTGCCCGTCGATGTAGACGGGGCAGTGAGGCTCCTCGCCGGTGCCGGGCAGCGAGATGCCGATCGAAGCGGCCTTCGACTCGCCGGGCCCGTTGACGACGCAGCCCATGACCGCGAGCGTCATGTTCTCGATGCCTTCGTACTGCGTCTTCCACACCGGCATCTGGTCGCGCACGTAGCCCTGGATCCGCTCGGCGAGCTCCTGGAACGTCGTCGACGTCGTGCGTCCGCAGCCGGGGCAGGCGGTGACGGACGGCGCGAAGGAGCGGATGCCGAGCGACTGGAGCAGCTCGCACGCCGCGTAGACCTCTTCGCGCCGGTCGCCTCCCGGGCCGCGGCGTCAGCGAGACGCGGATCGTGTCGCCGATGCCTTCGTTCAGGAGCACGCCCATCGCCGAGGCGGACCAGACGAGCCCCTTGGTTCCCATGCCGGCCTCGGTCAGGCCGAGGTGGAGCGGCTGATCGGTCTTCGTCGCGAGGTCGCGGTACACGGCGATCAGGTCCAGGGGCCGCGAGACCTTGCAGGAGATGATGATCTGGTCCTTGCGCAGCCCCGACTGGAGCGCGAGCTCCGTCGACTGGAGCGCCGAGAGGACCATGCACTCGTTGACGATCTCCTCGGAGCTCTTGCCGAGGTCCCGGTCCGTGTTCTCCTGCATCTTCGCCATGACGAGCTCCTGGTTCAGGGAGCCGCCGTTGACGCCGATGCGCACGGGCTTGCCGTGGTCGCGGGCCACGCGCGCAGATCGTCGCGAACTGCTCGTCGCGCCGGGCGCCCTTGCCGACGTTGCCCGGGTTGATCCGGTACTTGTCGAGGGCCGCGGCGCAGTCGGGGAACTTCGTCAGCAGGACGTGGCCGTTGTAGTGAAAGTCGCCGATCAGGGGCGCCTCGACTCCGGCGTCGAGCATCCGCTTCTTGATCTCGGCGACGGCCTGGGCCGCCTCGGGGACGTTCACCGTGACCCGCACCATCTCGGACCCGGCCCGGGCGAGCTCGATGCACTGCCGGGCGGTCCCGGCGACGTCGGCCGTGTCGGTATTGGCCATCGACTGGACGACGACCGGCGCGCCCCCGCCGACCCGGACGGGGCCGACCGGCACACCCACCGTCGGGTGGCGTTTCCTCGTGTCCATGACGCCGACCAATCTAGCAGAAGGGGGAGCGGCGGCGCTTGCCCCGGTATAGGCTCTGCGCAACCTTGAGCGTTGCAACGGGAACCCGTCTCGGCCCCTACGAGATCCAGGCGCCCATCGGCGCGGGCGGGATGGGAGAGGTCTACAAGGCGCGGGACACGCGCCTCGGCCGCACCGTCGCGATCAAGGTCCTGCCCGCGGCGCTCTCGGACAACCCGGAGCTGCGCGAGCGCCTCGAGCGCGAGGCGAAGGCGATCTCGTCGCTGTCCCACTCGCACATCTGCGCTCTTTACGACGTCGGACGCGAGGGCCAGGTCGACTACCTGGTCATGGAGTTTCTCGAAGGCGAGACGCTCGCGGCGCGCCTGGCGAAGGGCGCGCTGCCGACCGAGCAGGTGCTGCGCTACGGCACGGAGATCGCCGACGCGCTCGACAAGGCGCACCGCCAGGGGATCGTCCACCGCGACCTGAAGCCCGGCAACATCATGCTGACGAAGTCCGGCGTGAAGCTGCTCGACTTCGGCCTCGCGAAGCCGGTGGCGCCCTCCGGCGCGCACAGCACTTTCACCGCGCTGCCCACGCAGGCCGAGCTGACGCGCGAGGGCACGATCCTCGGGACGTTCCAGTACATGGCGCCCGAACAGCTGGAGGGCCGGGAAGCGGACGCGCGGACGGACATCTTCGGATTGGGCGCCGTTCTCTTCGAGATGGCGACGGGGCGCAAGGCTTTCTCCGGCGCGACGCAGGCCTCGCTGATCTCTTCGATCCTGCGCGACGAGCCGCCGCAGATCTCCCAGGTCGTTCCGATGACGCCGCCCGCGCTCGACCGGGTCGTGCGCACCTGCCTGGCCAAGGATCCCGAGGACCGCTGGCAGTCGGCGGGGGACATCGGCAAGGAGCTCAAGTGGATCGCCGAGGGTTCGGCCGCGGGCGTCGCCGCGCCCGTCACGGTCTCGTCGCGGCGACGCAACCGGGAGCGGATCGCCTGGGTCCTGGCGGGTATCGCCGTGGCGATCGCCGCGTGGCTCGGCGTCTCGCGCTCCCGGCCGGTGGCGGCTCCGGCGGCGAAGAGTTCTGCGCACCAACATCCTGCTTCCCGAAAAGATCCGCCTGAACAACGCCGTGATCTCTCCCGACGGCAGCCGCGTGGCCTTCAGCGGCGTCGACGAAGGCGGCAAGGTCCAGATCTGGGTGCGTCCTCTCGACGCCTACACCGCGACGCCGCTCGCCGGAACCGAGGCCGGCATCCTGCCCTTCTGGTCTCCGGACGGGCGCTCCATCGGATTTTTCGCCGACAAGAAACTGAAGCGCGTCGAGGCCTCCGGAGGCGCGCCGCATCGTGCTGTACGACGTGGACGGCCTCGGCGGCACGTGGGGCTCCGCCGGCGACATCCTCTTCACCGGTCCGAGCGGGCCGGTCTTCCGACTTCCGGCCACGGGAGGGAAAGCCGGTTCCGGTGACCAGTCTCGACGACGAAGCTGCGCGAGACGGCGCACCGCTATCCGTTCTTCCTGCCCGACGGTCGCCACTTCCTCTACACGGCGTTGAATCTCGCGGGCAACTCGCGGGACCCCGCCAATCGCATTTGCGTGGGCTCCGTCGATGGCGCTCCTCCGAAGCCGCTCGTCCCGGCGAACTTCAATGCCCAGTACGCGAACGGGTATCTGCTCTTTCCGCGGGCCGGCGACTTCGGCGGGAGCCTGCTCGCGCAACCGCTGGACCTGAAGGGTCTCGAAGCGAAGGGCGAGCCGGTCGTCGTCGCCGAACAGGTCGGCCTCTACGGCGACTTCCTCGGCTTCGGCGACTTCACGGTCTCCAACGCGGGAACGCTCGTCTTCGACGCGTCCCAGCTCGCCACGCGTTTCGAGTGGTTCGATCGGGGCGGCAAGCAGGTGGGTGTGTTCGGAACTCCCGCGCCGCGCTTCGGGATGCGCATCTCGCCGGACGGCTCGCGCATCGCCTTCGGCCAGGAAGACGCCGGCACGCAGACCTCGCAGGTCTGGATCGGCGACGTGGCCCGCGGAATCCAGACGCGGCTGACCTCCGGTCCCGGCAGCAACTCGGGCCCGATCTGGTCTCCGGACGGCCTGCGTGTCGCCTACCAGACGGATCGAAAGCACCAGGCCGACGTCTACATCCGCTCCGCCGGCGGCGCGGGACCGGAGGAGACGTTGACCGACGAGGATGGCCAGCGGATCCCGCAACGACTGGTCGCCCGACGGTCGCTACATCCTCGTCGCCGACCGCGAGGCCGCCGGCGGCCGCCTCATGCAGCTCGGAGTCCTGCCGGTCGGCGATCCGAAGAAGCCCTTCACCTTCCTTCCGCGCGCCGCCAACGACTTCGGCGGCGTCCGCTTTTCTCCCGACGGGAAGTGGGTCGTGTACGAGCAGGACGAGTCCGGGCGGCGCGAGATCTACGCGGTGTCGTTTCCGGACGCCCAGCGCAAGGTCCAGATCTCCTCCAACGGCGGCCTGAACCCCAAGTGGATCCGCAGCGGGAAGGAGATCATCTACACGGGCTTCGACGGAAAGGTGATGTCCGTCGACGTCGAGCCGGGCCAGGACCTGCGCGTGGGCGCGACCCGCGCGCTCTTCCAGCTGCCCGAGAGCGCGTTCGGCCTGGACGCCACGGCCGACGGCGAGCGCTTCCTCGTCAACGTGCCCGTCATCAAGAGCTCCTCGGTTCCCCTGTCGGTCGTCGTGAACTGGACCGCCGGCCTCAAGAAATAGATGCCCCTCGCGGCGGGAGCTCGTCTGGGTCCCTACGAGATTTTGTCGGCGCTCGGTGCGGGCGGAATGGGCGGGGTGTACAAGACGCGGTACACGCACCTCGAGCGGACGGTCGCGAGCCGTCGCGTGCCGCCCGGGAAAAAGCCCTGACACCCGAAGCGTCTGTGACCGACCGGCCGGAGCGGCGTTGGGGCCTCGCGGCCGCCACGGCGGTGCTGGGCGCGCTCGCGTTGCTCGCGCCTCGCGCCTCTGGCCGACCCGGAGCCCCGCGTCGGAGCGCTGCTCCTGCTCGCGGCCGCCCTCGAGCTCCTGCACGGTTTCCGCCGCGCGACCGAGGCCGGCCAGCGCGCCGCCTGGATCGACGGAGCCATCACGCTTCTGATGGGGATCCTGCTCCTGAGTGCCCCGACTCTCGCCGGAACGGCGCTCGTCTATCTGCTTGCCGCCTGGTTTCTCGTCGACGCCGCACGCCTCACGAGGCGCGCGCTCCGCGCCCGAAGGGCCAACGGTCCGTTCGCCGCTCCGGCCGCAGCGGCGCTCGGCAACTTCGCAGTCGGCGGAATGCTCGCGCTGCTGGGGGCCGTGTCTCCGGCATGGGCGGTCTCGATGGCCGGAGCGCTCCGCATCTTCGGTACCGCCTGGAACATCGCGATGTCTCCCGTCTTCGATGCGAGCGACGCCGGGGAGACGGTGGTGCGCGATCTCGGCCTCGGTCAGTCGTCCGTGGCCGCGGCGCTCGCGGAGCGGCTGGAGGACGAGGAGCGGACACCGGCAGCCGTTCGACCGGCACTGGATCGGAATCCTGATCCTGACGCTCTTCGCGATTCATCTCGGTCGGATGGGTTTGGACCGAACGGCTCTCGGCATCCTGGCGCCGGCCGTGGCGGCGATCGGAGACGTCTTCGTCGGGCTCCTCGTGGGTCTGGTCCTCGCGATACCGGCGGGCCTTCTCCTGCGCCGGCTGACGCGCGCCCCTGGCAAACCTTGCCCTCAACTGGCTCGCAGGGGCGTCGGCGTCGTGGCGACGGCGCATGGTCGAGTGGTGGCTGACACTGACGGATTCGCTCTGCCATCCGGTCGCGCGACGCGCGCTACTCGCTGCCGAACGCCTTCTTCCGGGGCCTGCGGCTCGGCTTGCCGGTGGCCGCGATCTTCGCCGCGACCGTGCCGGTGCTGGGCATGAGCTGGTATTTCGACACCGAGAACTGGGCCGCGGGCATCTGGGACTCCTGGGCCGCCGAGCGAACGGACACGTGGCGCGCGGCGATGACCGCCGCGGCGGCCGAGGGCGAGCGCGCCGCCGGGCGAGCGGGGGACTTCGCGCTGGCGCCGCCAGACACCGGCGGCGACTTCGCCTTCCTCGTCATCGGCGACACGGGAGAAGGCGACGCCTCG
Organism: uncultured Acidobacteriota bacterium; assembly: GCA_963725095.1. Taxonomy (GTDB): domain Bacteria; phylum Acidobacteriota; class Thermoanaerobaculia; order UBA5066; family Gp7-AA6; genus DATBFU01. The sequence goes on along the minus strand of CAVRXJ010000024.1, from coordinate 9,608 downwards.
CAAAACGTTCTCCGCCCTTCGTCTGATCGCGGCGGCGGCGCAGGCCGACGTCAAGTTCGTCGTCATCTCCTCCGACGTCGTCTACCCCTCGGGAGCGATGAAGGACTACGAGCGCAAGTTCTGGCTCCCTTTCATGGGCGTCGAGAAGCCGGTCTATGCGATTCCCGGTAACCACGACTGGTACGACGCGCTCGAGGGTTTCACGGCGACGTTCTTCACGCCCGAGGCCGCGCGCCGCGCGCTGCGCGCGCGCGCCGAGGCCGACCGCCGTTTGACGACGACGACCGAGGCCGAGGCGGAACGGCTCATCGCCGAAGCGGCGCGGCTGCGCTCGGAGTACCGCGTGCCGACGGGTTTCCAGACTGGGCCGTACTTTCAGGTCCAGACTCCGACCTTCGCGCTGATCGCCGTCGACACGGGCGTCCTGCGCACGGTCGACGCCGCCCAGCTCTCCTGGCTCGAGTCGGCGCTCGACGCTTCGCGCGGGAAAGTTCGTCATGGCCCTCCTCGGTCATCCTTTCTATGCCGTCGGCGAGTACCAGGGCGCGCTTCGCCCGGAGTTCGCGGCCCTTCACCGGATGTTGCGGGAGCGCGGCGTCTCGCTCGTCATGGCCGGCGATACGCACGATCTCGAGTACTACGAGGAGCCGGGCGGCGCGGCAGCGGAGGCCGATGCTGCACATCGTCAACGGCGGCGGGGGGGCGTACCTGAGCCTCGGGACCGCGCTCGCCGACGCCGAGAAGATGCCGGCGCCGGTTTGGGCCTTCTATCCGGCGACCCGGCCGGTCGTGGACAAGGTGGTGGAGAACAACCCGCTCTGGAAACGCCCGATCTGGTTCTGGGCCAGCCGACTCGGCGGCTGGCCCTGGTCGGCCGAGTGGCTCTCGGCGGCCTTCGACTACAACGTCGCGCCCTTCTTCCAGAGCTTCGTCGAGGTGCGCGTCGAGCCGACGGCAGGGCGCGTGCGCTTGCTCCCGTGGGGCGTCCACGGACGCCTGCGCTGGTCGGACCTCGTGACCTCGCCAGGTCTGCGGCCCGCCGGCGTGCGACCGGACTCACCGGTCGAGTGGACGCTGCCTCTGTCCGCGCCGGCGCGCTGAGCGTTACGGCGGACGCGGCCGCGGCGAATCTCGCACCTCTCCGAGAGATCATCCGGAACCCGCGGCGAGCGCCGGGATGCCCGTCACTCCCATAGAATTCGCCTCAGAAGGGTCCTCATGACACTCGCGGCGGGCGCTCGCCTCGGCCCCTACGAGATCCTCTCGCCGCTCGGCGCGGGCGGCATGGGAGAGGTCTACAAGGCGCGGGACACGCGGCTGGAACGGACGGTGGCGGTAAAAGTCCTTCCCGAGCGCCTGGCAGGGGATCCCGACGCGCTCTCGCGTTTCGTGCGAGAGGCGAAATCCGTCGCGGCGCTCTCGCATCCGAACATCCTCGCAATCCACGATTTTGGGCATCAGGGGAGCGTCGCCTACGCCGTGTCGGAGCTTCTCGAAGGAGAAACGCTGCGGGAAGCTCTGTCTTCGGGGCCGCTGCCTCCGCGCAAGGCGAGGGAGTACGGCATCCAGATCGCTCTCGGCCTCGCCGCGGCTCACGAGAAGGGGATCGTGCATCGGGACCTGAAGCCCGACAACATCTTCATCACGGGGGACGAGCGGCTGAAGATCCTCGACTTCGGCCTAGCCAAGCCGGCGCCGGGTCCCCCGACGCCCGCCCGGAGACGCAGTCTCCGACCGTTTCGGGCTACACGGAGCCCGGAAGGGTCATGGGCACCGTCGGCTACATGTCGCCGGAGCAGGTCCGCGGGTTCCCGGTCGATCATCGCTCGGACATCTTCTCCTTCGGCGCCGTCCTCTACGAGATGCTCGCCGGCAACCGCGCTTTTCAACGGGAGACGGCGGCGGAAACGATGACGGCGATCCTGAAGGAGGAGCCTGTCGAGCCTCCCGTGGCGGCCGGGTCGGACGTCGCGGCGCTCATCCCGATCCTCCGCCACTGCCTGGAAAAGAAATCCGACAAGCGCTTCCAATCGGCGAGGGACCTCGCCTTCGCCCTCGAGACGGTCTCCGTCGCGTCTGGTCCGGCCGTCGCCGTGGTCGAGCCGGCAGGGAATCCCGCGGGCGCCCTTTGGAGGCGACTCGGCGTGGTCGCGCTCGTGGCCGGCGCGGCGGTTGCCGGTTACCTCTTGCCCTCCAACCGCGCGCAAGCCCCCGCGCCCGATTGGGGCGACGCGACCTTGACGCCGCTGACGACCGATCCGGGCTACGAAGGAGAGCCAACGTTCTCTCCCGACGGCCAGACGATCGCCTACGTCTCCGACCGCGACGGGAACTTCGAGATCTACCTGCAGCAGATCTCGGGCGGCCCGGCGATCAACCTGACGCGCAACCCCGCCGCGGACATCCAGCCGGCTTTTTCTCCCGACGGGCGCGAGATCGCCTTCGTGTCGAGCCGCTCGAAAAGCTCGGATCTCATGCACGCGGCTCCGAGCCTGCCGCTGGTCGGAGGCGACGTCTGGGTGATGCCCGCTCTCGGCGGGCCGGCGCGCCGGATCGTCGAGAACGCGGATTGTCCATCCTGGACGCCGGACGGCGCGAGCCTTCTCTACGTTCACGGCACGTTCCGGAGCGCTCGCATCGCGCGCATTCCCGCGGCGGGAGGCGAGAGCCGCGACGTCCCGATCGAAGAGCCTCTCGTGATGCGGTACTTCTTTCCCAGAATGTCGGAGGACGGCCGGTGGCTGCTCTACGAGAACGGCAACCAGATCGAGGTGGTTCCCGCGGCCGGCGGAAAGCCCAGAGTGCTGGCGCAGGGGGCGGCGCCCGCGTGGGGCTCCGGATCGACCGAGGTCCTCTATACGAGCGGCACGCCGGGCAAGGGCCGGACCCTGTGGAGAGCGCCGTTCTCGCTCGTCGCGGGGAGAGTTCTCGGGTCCGCCCCGGCCGCTGACCTTCGGGCGCGGCGCAGACGTCGGTGCGGCGGCCTCCCGGGACGGGACTTCGGTCGCCTTCTCCGCGGTGGACGAGAGCCTCAACCTCGAGGAGCTTCCCTTCGATGCGGAGGCCGGGCGCGTGACGGGGCCGGCGCGCGTATTGACGTCCGGCAGCAACCACGTGGGGTTCTTCGATCCGGCCCCCGACGGGAAGGCGGTCGTCTTCTCCGCGGAGCGAGGCGCCAGGTCGCATCTCTGGCGGATCGACCCGCCAGCGCCCGCGGTCGAGCTGACGCGGGATCCGAATTACTCCGACTCGAATCCCGAATGGTCGCCCGACGGTCGCGAGATCGCGTTTTCTCGATCGCTCGCCGGGGCTTCCGATCGATCTCCGGCTCTCTGGATCATGACGGCCGACGGTACCAATCCGCGCCGCGTGACCGAATTTTCCGGGGAGATGGCCTGGTTGCCGGACGGGAAGGCCCTCATCCAGCGGGGTGACTCGCTGATGCGGCTCGATCTCGCCACCGGGACCACCACCGCGCCGATCGCGGGAGCGAAGGTCCAGACGCTTCTTTCCGTGGACCGACAGGGGCAGTGGCTGGCGTATCAGAGCAGCGAACGCGGCCGGTTGGGGCTTGCGGCCATCCCCGTTGCCGGGGGGACTCCGCGCGTCGTTCCGTCGGGACCGTACGAGACGTACCACCCATTTTTCTCGCCCTCGGGCCGCTGGGTGTACTTCCAGCCTGCTCACAAGAACCTCTTCCGCGTCCCCGGACCCGCGCAGGCCTGGGCGAGCGCTCCCCCGCAGCAGGTCACCGACTTCGCCGGGTTCGACCTCTACATCGAGAATCCCAGGATCTCGCGCGACGGCTCGAAGCTCTTCTATACAAGAGGACGAAGAACCGGAGACATCTTCATTCTCCACCTCGGGACGGGAGCGGAGAGGAAGGCTGCCCGATGACCGTTGCCGCGGGAACGAAGCTCGGCCCATACGAGGTCCTCGCGCCATTGGGCGCGGGCGGGATGGGCCCCGCGGGCCTGAGCTCCTTCGATCCGCGGCCCTACGACGTTGCCCCCGACGGTCGGTTCCTCGTCGTCCGGGCGGTGGGGCAGGGGCCGTCCAGCCCCGTCGTGGTAGACGTTCACTGGACGGCGAGGCCGAAGCCGTGACGTTTCGGCAGGCCGATTCGGAGGTCCTCAACGGGGCTGCGCGCGTCAAGGAGTGAAGAAATGAAGAGAACGCTCCGGGCTTCGCCGCCGTCCTCGGGACTCGCCCTGTCCGCGGGTGTGGGCGCGGCCGAGAAGCGGCGCATCGAGATCTCGGACCTCCACCGCATCGTGCGGGTGTCCGATCCTCGGATCGCGCCCGACGGCAAGTCGATCGTCTGCGTCGTGTCGCGGGCGAACGTCGACGGACAGCCGCTGGGAGAGCGAGATCGTCTCGGTCGACGTCGCGATCGGGCGCCGCGCGCCCGCTGACGTACGGGCGCCGGAGCGTCGTCGTCGCCGCGCTGGTCGCCGTCGGGCGATCGTCTGGCGTTTCTCGCCGACGGCCGGCGACGGGCAAGGACGAGCACCGGCAGGTCTTCGTGATGCCGATGGCGGGCGGCGAAGCGCAGCCGATCACCGACGCGCCGCGGGGCGTCGAGCAGTTCGCCTGGCGGCCCGGCGGGAAGGACATCGCCTACGTCACGGCCGACGAGCCGGCCAACCAGAAGGAGATCGAGGCCCACAACGACGCCTTCGAGGTGGGCTGGAACGACTACCTCGCGACGTCGGCCGCTCCCGTCTACCACCTCTGGCTCGTCTCCGCCGCCGGGGGCGCGGCCAGGCGCCTCACCTCGGGCGCCTGGAGCCTGTCCGCGGACTCGCAGGCGGCGGAGCTCTCGTGGTCTCCCGACGGGAAGAGGATCCTCTTCACGCGGGTGCCCGAGTCCTCCTTCGGCGCGTCCGATCAGTCGCGCGTTCAGGTGCTCGACGTCGAGACGGCGGCAGCTCTTGCCGCTGCGGCGGCGGGGACGTCTACTCGCACCAGGCGGTCTTCTCGCCCGACGGCACGCGCATCGCGTTCTGCGCAGCCGCGGGACGGCGACTTCAACAACGAGAACGAGATCCTCGTCCTGCCGGCCGGCAGGCGGACGCCGCGACGGACGTCACGCGCGCCCTCGACCGGGACATCCTCCACGCGAGCTGGATGCCCGACGGCCGGTCGCTGCTCGTGGGCGGGCACGACCGCACGACGGTCGCGCTCTGGATTCAGCCGCTGGACGGGCCGGCGCGGCGGATCGCCCTGGCGGACGTCGTGCCGTCCTGGAGCTACAACGTCGATGCGCACGTCGGCGCCGACGGGGCGATCGCCTTCGCCGGGAGCGAGCCGGGGCGCCCGACCGAGCTGTACTACCTGTCCTCCGCCTCGGCCCCCGCGCGCCGGCTGACCCACTTGAACGACGAGGTCGCGGCGCTCGACCTCGGCCGCCGCGAGGCGATCGAATGGCAGGGGCCCGACGGGTTTCGCGAGGACGGCGTCCTGACGTTTCCCTCCGACTTCGACGCCGCGCGCAAGTATCCGCTCGTGCTCTACATTCACGGGGGCCCGCAGTCCTCCTCGACGACGGCCTTCGCGCCGCTGGCTTCCCTGATGGCGGCCCGGGGCTGGGTCGTGTTCTCGCCGAACTACCGCGGCAGCGACAACCTCGGCAACGCCTACCAGCGCGCGATCTTCAACGACGCCGGCGCGGGCCCGGGGCGGGACGTGATGTCGGGGATCGAGGCGCGTGAAGAAGCGCGGCTTCGTCGACGAGGCGCGCATCGGCGTCTCCGGCTGGTCCTACGGCGGCTACATGACGTCGTGGCTGACCGGCCACTACGACGTCTGGAAGGCGGCCGTCGCGGGCGCCGCGGTCAACGACCTCGTCGAGGAGTACGCGCTCTCGGACTTCAACGTCAGCAACCGCTACGGTTTCGCCAATTCCTCTTCGCCCTACGTGGGCGACGCGATCCGCGCGTACCGGGAGCAGTCGCCCCTGTCGTATGCCGCGGCGATCAAGGCGCCGACGCTCATCCTCTGCGACACGGGCGACGCGCGCGTCCCGATCACGCAGTCCTACCAGATGTTCCGCGCGCTGCGCGACAACGGCGTCACGACGAAGTTCTTCGCGATTCCCGTGGCCGGGCATTTCCCGGCCGACCCGGTCCGCGCGGCCGACGTCAACCGGCGCTGGATCGACTGGCTCGCGGAATACCTGAAGTGAGACCGGCGCGCGCGGCCGCCGGCCTCGCGCTGGCGCTTGTGGGCGGCCACGGCTCCTGCGGCGCCGCCGTCGCCCAGGGGCATCGTCGACCAGTTGCTCAAGGCATACAACCGGCACGACGCCGAGGCCGCCGCGGCCACGTTCGGGCCGGACGCCGAGATCTGGAAGCCCGGCGCCGAGAAGCCCGAGGCTTCGGGTCGCGACGGCATCCGCCAGTTCTTCGCCGACCAGTTTCGGGATCACCCGAAGATCCATTCGGAGATCACGCAGCGGATCGAGCTCGGAACGTGGATCGCGGTGCGCGAGAAGACGACGCCGGAGCCGGGGGAGCCCCCGCGCGACGCGCTGCTCGTGTTCGACGTGTCGGAGGGGACGATCCGGCGCGCCTGGACGATGAAAGCCGACGAGGACGACGCGCTCGGCGGCGAGGGGGCCGTGGGGCTCCAGATCGAGAAGTACAACGAGAGGGACCTGCCGCGCCTGATCGCGACCTACGACGAGCGCGCGACGATCTCGCGGCTTTCGACGGGCGAGCGGCTGGCCGCCGGGGAGGACGCGCTGCGGGAACGGTTCGAGAAGGCCTTCGACGGCGCGCCCGAGCGCATCGAGGTGCGGCAGCGCATGGCGCTCGGGCCCTGGGTCGTCTACCTTCAGCGCCTCGTGCCGCCGCCCCGCGACGGGAGCGCCGAATCCCTCGTGATCTACGAGGTGCGCGACAACGTCATCCGGCGCGTCTGGGTCGCTCCCTAGCGCGACGGCGATTCAGGCGGCCGCCCGCGCGGGAACGACGGCGCGCAGGCCCGCCAGGAACGCTTCCATCTGCTCCCGCGTGCCGATCGAGACCCGCAGCCAGTGGGAGAGCGACGGGAACTTCCGGCCGACGAGGATCTTCCGTTCGCGGAAGGCGGCGATGACGGGGGTGACGTCTCCTCCGACGTCGATCATCAGGAAGTTGGTCTGCGAAGGGATGTAGCGTCGCTTGTCCCGGTCGAGCTCGGCGCAGAGCCATTGCCGCGTGCCGTCGATCTTCCGCCGCTGGTCGGCAACGAGCTCGGCGTCGGCGAGGACGGCCAGCGCCGCCGAGAGTCCGGGAGCGCTCGTGTTGTTCCAGGAGGCCTCGCGGGAGAGGGCGGCGGCGTTGGCCTCCGAAGCGACCGCATAGCCCAGGCGCAGTCCCGCCATCGCGTAGATCTTCGAGAACGTGCGCGCGACGATGACGTTCGGATGGCGGCCGAGCAGATCGAGCGCGCTGCCGTAGCTCGGGTCCTCCGCGAAGTGGAAGTACGCTTCGTCGACGAGCACGGCGCAGGTGGCCGGCGCCTTCGCGAGGAACGCCGCGAGCCCGTCGCGGGAGACGATCGTCCCCGTCGGGTTGTTGGGGTTGCAGATGTAGACGAGGCCCGTCTGGGCGTTGCACGCGGCGGCCATCGTCGGCAGGTCGTGGCGGAAGTCCGCCGTCAGCGGGACCTTCGACGGCGGGCGCCTTCATGACACCGGCGTAGAGGAGCACCGCCTCGAAGGTCGGCTCGGCGGCGACCACGGTCTTTCCCGGAGCCCAGAAACGCCGCGTCCGCCATGCGCAGGATGTCGCTCGAGCCGCACCCGAGGACGACCTGCTCGGGCTTGACGCGGTGATGCTTCGCGATCGCGTCGCGGGCCTCGTCCTCGACGCCGTCGGGGTACCGCGCGGCCACGCCGGCCGAGCGCGCGAAGGCCTCCCGGGCGGCCCGGGAAAGTCCGTACGGGTTCTCGTTCGAGTTGAGCTGGATGAAGTCGTCCGGAACGCCGAGCGGCAGGCTGGCCTCCGCCCGCGACCCGAACGGCCGGGGCGCCAGGACGGCGGCGCCCGCGCCGGCCGCGCACGTGATGACGAAGTTTCGGCGTGAGAGTCCTCGGGATCGCATCGGTCGCTCCTCCTGTCGGATGATGGGTGTAGCTTAGACCGATGACGAGGCGGCAGCGGATCTTCTTTCGGATCGGGACCTGGGCCTGCCTCGTGACGTCCGCGCATCCACGGGATCGGCCAGTTCGCCCCGCGGCCGGCGCCCGCCAACGAGACGGAGGCGACCCTCCTTCGTCTGCTGACGACCTACCGCAAAGACTTCGGCGCCGGGTTCTCCCGGACGACGATGGACTTCCTGGCCGGCTTCAGCTGGAGTTTCTCGCTGCTCCTTCTCTGGATCGGCCTGCTCGGGTTGCTCGCGCTCCGGCGGGGAGTGGCCGATGCGGCCTGGTTTCGCCGGGCCGCCCTCGTGAACGCGATCCTCGCCGGGGGACTTCTCGCCCTCAGCGTGAAGTACTTCTTCCTTCCGCCGATCCTCTGCGTGGCCGTCATCTTTCTCGGCTTCGCCGGGGCGGCCGTGCCCGGCCCGCGCGGGGACTAGATGTCAGTTCTCAACAGGTTGTTCACTGAGGCGTTGGGCTGGGGTGCGTTTGTTGAGTGCGGCATGAGGTCTCCTGAGATTGTAGTGGTTGAGATATCGAGGGAGCCGGTCGGTTCTCTGGATTGAGGTTGGGTAGGGTCTTTTGTAAGCCCATTCGCGCAGCAGGGTTTGGATGAAGCGTTCGGCCTTGCCGTTGGTACAAGGGCGGTAGGGTCGAGTCCGTAGGTGACGGAGCTGGAGTTTTTGGCAGGTGGCCTTGAACCTGTGGGAGACGTAGCAGGAGCCGTTGTCGGACATGACGGCCTGGACCTGAACGCCGCGGTTTTGGAACCAGGCAACCGAGCGTCTGAGGAAGCCCGTGGAAGATGGCGATCTTTCATTGGGCAGGACTTCGGCGTAGGCCAGGCGAGAGGCATCGTCGATGGCGACATGGACGAACTCCCAGCCGATCCCGCGGACTCGTGTGGTGCGGTCGCCGTGGATGCGATGCCCAACGCGACCGATACGGCCCAACTTCTTGATGTCGACGTGGATCAGCTCGCCGGGCCGCTCTCTCTGATACCGCACGACAGGCTCCTTTGGTTCGAGGCTCTTGAGCCGAGAGAGTCCGGATCGGGCAAGGATGCGAGCGACGGTGGCCGTACTCAAGCCCACTCGGGCTGCGATCTGGGGACTGGTCTGGCGTCGGCGTCGCAGCCGCAGAACCTCCTCGACCCGGTCTGGATGAGCCTGCCGTGGCATCCGGTGAGGCCGAGAACTGCGATCGACCAGGGCCGCCTCACCGGCCTCTCGATATCGCCTCTTCCACTTGAAGGCCGTCCTCCTGGATACACCGGCCGCCTCGGCGGCCCTGGTCACCGGCATTCCTCCCAAGATCCGATGCACGAGCAACACTCGACTGGCTGGACAACTTCGGGCATTGTTGTGAAGCTCCATCTGGGCTCCTTCGGTTGGCCGTTGGCGTTGAACACCTCCAGCCTCACCGATCTGGGCCCAGATGGGCAACAGACCCTACCCGTGAACAACGTGTTGAGAAA
>CAVRXJ010000023.1:0-41820 GCA_963725095.1 uncultured Acidobacteriota bacterium | reverse complement strand
GTCTTCCCAGTGGTCGCTCCCCGGCGCCCGGTACCGAGGCGTCGTGAGCCTTTTTGGCGAGGTGTGCGTCGCGAACATGGAGATGCCTTTGACGCACAGAGATCCGCGGTTCACGATGTGGTCGTAGTCGCCCTCCATCGTGATCAGCTTGCCCTCGCGGACCGCCGCGATCATGCCGCAGCCGCAGGAGCAGAAGTTGCAGGACGTGGTGAACTCGTTGATGTTCGAGAGCTTCAGGTTCTGTGTCGCGGCCCGCATCGCCGGAACGTCGAGGAGCCCGTCGAGCACGAGCCCCGCCCCGCCGCCCAGGGCCAGTCTCAGCAAACTTCGGCGGTCGACGGTCAGCCCGGGCTCGGGGCTGCCGGTCGGCTGATCCGGGGAGGAATTCTCAATGGGGGGATCCGTCGGTTCGTCCATGGAGATGCCTCCTCCGGTTAGTTCCGTCCCGACAGGCTAGCCCTTGAGGCCCGCCGGCTGAGAAATCCAGGAGGGGGCCCGAAGGTCGGGTCCGAGTGTCGTGCAGAGAGGCCGTTGCGCTTCGTCGGGCGCCACTTCTTCACCGGCCCGCCCGGCGGCGGGTGAGAACGACGCCTGCTGAATTCGAACCCCACGGGGGGCAATCTCTTGCCACAGGCACCTCCCGTTGCTCCGTTCGGGAGTATAGCTCTCCAGGCGCGGGTCCGCCCGTTCCGCTGATGCGAACGCATCATTGCCGGGGATCCGGCCCTTGACACAATACAATCCGGTTCATAGGGTGAGTCTGGGTCCTCGATCTCTGGGAGGGATGCGATGCAGATCAAGCGTGGGGCTCTGGTAGCGACGGGACTCTTTGCCCTGATTCCGCTTTCGACGGGAGGGCCTCGCCTTCCTCGTGTGGTCGAGTTTTCCGGGACGTCGGCGCCATTGGCATCATCGACGCCCGCCGCCTACTCGACCAAGGCCAAAGAGTTCTACATGACGGCCGACGAGATCGGGTACATCCGGCCGGGGTTCCACATCACGGTCAACAGCATCACGATTCCGGACGACCGTCGCCCGGTCGTCGATCTGTCCTTCACCGACGACCTGAACCAGCCGCTCGACCGCCTCGGCCAGGTCACGCCCGGACCGCTCTCGATCTCCCAGGTGCTCGCGTGGTGGGACGCCGGGACGCGGTACTACACGGCGTACACGACGCGGATCCAGACGTCGGCGCCGCACTTCGCCCAACCCCAATGTCAAGGCCACGCAGGCCGCCGCGGATTCGGGCGGAGACGCTGGACCGATCTGGAGCTCGGGCACTCGACCTACCGCTTCAAGACGGTCCTTCCGGCGGGCTACGACGCGACGAAGACGCACAGCCTCGCGATCTACGCCACCCGGAACATGTCGGGCATCCAGGACAAGAACTACTACGACAACGTCGTGCACGACTTCCGCCCGGACGGCGGGACGGTCACCGAGTTCTGGGACAAGACCGATCGAAGGCAACTGCAACGTCTGCCACAACCCGCTCGCGGCCCACGGCGGCTCCCGTCAGGACGTCAAGCTGTGCGTCACGTGCCACAGCCCTCAAACGGTCGATCCCGACACGGGCCGATCGGTCAATTTCCGGGAGATGGTCCACAAGATCCACCGCGGCGAGAACCTGCCGAGCGTCGAGGCCGGCACGCCTTACGTGATCATCGGCAACCAGCTCGTCGGTCCACGACTTCTCCGACGTCGTCTTCCCGAAGGACATCCGCAACTGCGAGACCTGCCACAAGCCGCCGGCGACGCAGTACACCAACTACTTCACGTACCCCGGCCGCACCGCTTGCGGCTCCTGCCACGACGACGTGAACTTCGTCACGGGGGAGAATCACCCGGCGGGCCCCCAGGCGGACGATACCGCTTGCGCATCGTGCCACCAGCCGCAGGGGAGCCGGGATTGGGATGCCTCGGTCCTTGGCGCACACGTGATCCCCTCGGAATCGAAGCAGCTCAAGGGCCTGCACTCGGAGATCGTGTCGGTCACCAACTCCGGGCCCGGGCAGAAGCCGACGGTCACCTTCCAGATCACCGAGAACGACGGGACGGCCGTGGCCCCGGCCTCCTTCACGACGTCTTCGGGATCGAGCAACCTGAACATCCTCATGGGAGGCCCGACGGCGGACTACGCGATCAACCCGATCCGCGAGCGGGCGGACGGCGCGACCTTCAACGGAACGCTCGGCGACCTACACCTTCACCAAGCCGATCCCGGCCGATGCGACGGGCACCTGGGCCTTCTCGATCGATGCGCGCCGGACGGTCACGTTCGATCCGCCGCCTCCGGAGGGGCCCAACTTCACCGAGGGCGCGTTCAACACGGTCTTCTACGCGGCGGTGACCGATGGGTCCCCGAAGCCGCGCCGCGCCGTCGTCGATCTCGCCAACTGCAACCTCTGCCACGACCGGCTGGTCCTGCACGGCGGCCAGCGCTTCAACGTCGAAGAGTGCGTCATGTGCCACAACCCCAACGCGAGCGACAAGGCGCGCCGGACAGCGGACACGGCTCCGGAGGAGTCGATCGACTTCAAGCGCATGATCCACCGCATCCACACGGGCGAGAACCTGACGCAGGACTACACGATCTACGGCTTCGGCACGCCTCCGAGCGTCAACAACTTCAACGAGGTGCGCTTCCCCGGCGACCGGCGCGACTGCGCGACGTGCCACGCTGAGCGGCACCTGGAACATCGCGGAAACCGATCCGCCGGGAACGCTGCCGACGACGACGCCGCGCGACTGGTTCACGCCGCAGCGCCACACGGCGGCGGCCTGCCTGGGGTGCCACGATTCCCAGGCCGCGGCGTCCCACGCGTACATCAACACGGCGCCCTTCGGGGAGGCCTGCGCCGCGTGCCACGGGGCCAACGCGGATTGGGCGGTCGAAAAGGTCCACGCGCACTAGGGCCGTCGGGATGGCCCCGGCGGTTTCGGAAGGAGTGAAGGTGTGAAGAGGCTCTGGAGCCCTGGCGCGCTGGCCCTCGCGGTGCTCTCGGCAGGGCTCCTGCTTGGCGGGCGAAGCCTCGAGGGCGCAGACCCCGACGCCGACTCCCGTCCCCTCGCCGCCAGGCGACCGCCGCCGCGAAAGCCCTCCGGCGCAGCGGAGGCGTTGCCGGTCTGCGCCGACTGCCACGCCGAACAGGTCAAGGCCTTCGCGAAGAATCCCCACGCGCGCTACCCGCACAAGGACAAGAAACCGGACCCGAACGAGATCTGCGCGACCTGCCACGGCGATGGAACCAAGCACATCGAGGCCGGCGGCGACGCCTCTCTCATCCAGACCCTCAAGGGCTTGTCCGGATCCCAGGACTGTCTCTCGTGCCACGACAAGCTGCCCGACGATCACAATTCCTTCGCGACCGGTTTTCACGCCAACACGGCGGCGGTCAACTGCCTCTCCTGCCACGCGATCCACAAGACCGCCCCCAAGTCCGAGCACCTTCTGGCAAAGGCCCCCGGAGAGCTCTGCGCGACCTGCCACTCGACGCAGTCCGCGTCGTTCCGGAGCAAGCCCTACGTCCACCGGTTGGACCGCGGCGGGATGACCTGCCTCGACTGCCACGACCCGCACGCGCGGCGGGGCGAGCCCGTCAAGATGACGATGGCGGGCGAGCTGCCGTGCCTGAACTGCCACACGGAGATGCGCGGGCCCTTCGTCTTCGACCACGTCACCGGATCGGCGGGAACCTGCCTCACCTGCCACCAGCCCCACGGCTCCAACAACCCGAACATGCTCCAGTGGGCCCGCGTCGAGCAGCAGTGCCTCTCCTGTCACTCGCAAACCGGGGGCCCGCCGACGTTCGGCTCGCAGCCCCCGTCGTTCCACGACCTCACGCAGCCGCGCTACCGTAACTGCACGACGTGCCATGTCGCCGTGCATGGATCCAACCTGTCGCCGCAGCTCTTGAAATGAGCCATCGAAAGAGAAACGTGAAGCGGCTCCGCACCGTCGTCCTGGTGACCGCGGCCGGGATCCTGCTCGCACCGCGCCTTTCGGGCGAGGCGATTCCCATCGACCTCGCCTTCGGCTACCGCTGGGTCGACGTGTCCGGCAACGAGCAGATGTACCGAACCCAGATCAACGACCGCCCCGGATTCCTGTTGCGCTCGCTCAACTACACGTCGGAAGGCCCGGTGGGCAACTTCTTCGATTATCTCCACGTCGACGGCTCCGACATCGGGGCCGGTCCCGCGGGTCAGCTGCGCATGCAGGCCGGGCAGGTCGGCCTCTTCAAGCTCACGTTCACGTGGCGCGAGATGGACGCCTACAGCGCCCTTCCGGCGTTCGCGAATCCGTTTCTCGCGGACGGAATCATTCCGGGCCAGCAGACCTACAACCGGACGCGCAACATCTACGACGCCCTGCTCGAGCTTTTTCCGGGGAAGGCGCTGACACCTCTGCTCGGATACACGCGCAACACCTACGATGGACCCGGCACGACGACCTACCACCTCGGCGGCAACGAGTTTCTGCTCAACCAGCAGGTGAACTCGGTCGACGAGCTCTACCGGATCGGCCTCGGTTTTCACTACGGCAACTTCCAGGGTGCGGTGACACAGGGATGGCGGCAATTCCGGTGGAAGGAGACCGACACGCTGGCTCCCGGAGCCGGTGACGGCAACGTTTCGACGCCCGTTCTGGGACAGGAAATCACGGCCGACGTGATCACGTCGGAGCAGCAGAGCAAGATCAACACGCCCGTGACGAACGTCTGGCTCACCGGGAGCCTTCTCGGCCGCCTCAAGCTGATTGGAAGCTACATTCGCGCCGACGGGAGCAACGACACGAGCTACGTCGAGGCCGACGCCGGGAACTTCGTGTCCTTCGAGATTGCACGCTTCTTCTCCGGGTTGGGCGAGACGGTGAGCTCGCGGGCGCGGACCGACTACTGGCGGGGATCGGCCCGCGCCGAGGTTCAGCTCGCGCCCAACGTGGATTTCGCCGGCGGGTGGTCGGGGCTGGGCCGCACCCTCGACGGGCAGGCGCTCATCGCGAGCCTCTTCCTGAACACGGTGACCTACGCCGGCCAGAGCGCCGGCAACCTGCTCCAGCAGATCGACGTCCAGACGGCCCTCGAGAGGCAGGATCAGGTCTACGACGCGAGCGTCACGGCGCGCATGCTCGGCTGCTTTGCGGTCAACGGCGGCTGGTCGCAGCTCCACCAGAAGGTCATCGCGAGTCCCGATGCCGCGGAGATCGTCGTGCCCGGCGGTCAGGAGGGAACGTACGAGCGGACGGTCAACACGTACGGGGGCGGTGCGTCGTTCGCCCGATCCGGCCTCACCTTGACGGCCGACTACCATCACGACGAGGCCAACCAGCCGATCTTCCGGACCGACTACATCAACCGCGACCGGTACAAGTTCCGCGGGGTCTGGAACTACAAGGACTTTCTCCGGCTCGGGGCCTTCTTTCAGGAAACGCATGCCGACGACGACATCGTCGAGATCGGGTACAGCACGCAGGTGCGGGAGTTCATGGCCGATTTCGAGGTCACCCTCCTGAAGAACCTCCTGACGCTGCGCGGTTCCGGGGGCGAGTTCCTGGCCGACCGGGAGATCCTGATTCGGGTTCCCCAGGACTTCGAGATCGTCCCCACGTTTCAGAAGGAGCTCGGGCATGTGTGGGAGGGCGGCGTGCACTTCCAGTGGGAGCGCCTGACGCTCGACGGCGGGTACCTCTGGATGAACAACAACGGATCGATTCCGTTCACGGTGGGCCGGACGCGCGTGCTGGCCGAGTTCTTCTTCACTCAGAACATCGGCGCAGAGTTCGAGTGGCTTCAGGACGTCTACGACGAGCGCGTGGCCTTCGACCAGGCGGGCCCCCTGGCCGACTACAACGGAAACCGGTACTACGTGGGGTTTCGCTGGCGCCCTTGACCGATCGGGACTAGAATTCCGCGCCGAAGGAGAACCCATCATGTCCAAGACCGGATCGCGCCTCGGGTTGGCAGCCCTCGTCCTCTTCTGGGCCGGATGGATCGCGCTCTCGGGAACGTCCCTCGCCACGCTCGACTACCAGAAGCAGGCCAAGGCCGCCGGCGTCGACGCCAAGAACTGCCAGTACTGCCACGTCGCCGCTCTGCCGAAGAAGGACTCCCACGAATCGAACGACCGGGGCAAGTGGCTTGTCGCCGAGAAAGATGAAGCGCAACGCGAAGGCGATCGACGGCGCATGGCTGAAGGACTACCCGGGCGACAAGAAGTGACCCCGGGGTCCCGAAAAGGAGACCCGTCATGAAGAAGCGGAACGGAGGCACCGGCGTCGGAATCGGCGCCGTTCTGCTCGCCTGGTGTGCTTGGATCCTCTTGGCCGGCACATCGACCGCGACGCTCCCGCTTCAGAAGAAGGCGAAGGAGCTGGGCTTCCCGGCGGAAAACTGCCTCTTCTGCCACGGTGAAAAGCTGCCGAAGAAGGGGGCCGTGACCTACAGCGACCGCGGGAAGTGGCTCATGGCCGAAAAGGACAAGCGGAAGGCGACGGAAGTGGACGTCGCCTGGCTGAAGGACTACCCGGGCGACAAGAAGTAGAGCCGAGAGCTTCCCGCGGCCCGCGCCGAGCGCTCCGGGAGCTCTGTCGGGTGATTGCACTGCGATGAAGCTCATCGTGGCCTTCCTGGCCCTTTCCTCTTGTGGGGGGGGCGCTCTCGTCGGGGCTGCGGAGTCGACCAAGCCGCCGCCCAATGAGGACTGCCTCGCCTGCCACGGCGAAGTCGACGCCAAAGGCTCCGACGGCCACTCCGTCTTCGTCGCGAAGGAGAAGTTTGCCGCCTCGGTGCACGGGGAGGCGGGCGTTTCCTGCGCCGACTGTCACGCGGATCTCGCGGCCGTCGCCGATTTTCCGCACGCCGAAAAGCTCGCGCCGGCCCTGTGCGCGGGCTGTCATTCGGACGTCGTTACGGAATACGGAAAGAGCGTGCACGCCGCGGCGCGGCGGCAAAACGGCGCGAGCCTGGCAGCCGCCTGCTCCGACTGTCACGGGACTCACGACATAAGGTCCTCCAAGGACCCCGCCTCCCGCACCTACGCCCTCAACCTGCCGGCGACCTGCGCCCGCTGCCACGGCGATCCCGACGTGATCCGGAGGGGACACATCAAAATTGGCAACGTCGCGGCGCTCTACGAGGACAGCATCCACGGCCGCGCGGTCCTGAAGAGCGGACTCGTCTCGGCGCCCAACTGCAAGACGTGCCACGGCATGCACGACATCCGTCGTTCCTCGGACACGGCTTCTCGGATCTTTCGTGGCAACGTGCCCTCGACCTGCGGGTCGTGCCACGAGGGCATCCAGCGGCTCTATCGGGAAGGAGTCCACGGGAAGCGTTTCCTCGAGGGAAACGCGCGCGCTCCCGTCTGCACCGACTGCCACACGGCGCACAACATTCGCCAGGCCGACGTCGAGGCGTGGCGCCTCGACGTCGTGAGGGAATGCGGGAACTGTCACGCCGAGTCCCGGGAGACCTTCCGGGACACCTACCACGGACAGGTGACCAACCTCGGCTTCGCGCGGATCGCGACGTGCTCCGACTGCCACCAGGCGCACGACATCCTCCCGGCAGCGGATCCGCGGTCGACCGTCTCCGCCACCGGCCGCATCGCGACGTGCCAGAAATGCCACCCCGGAACCAACGAGAACTTCGCCCGATACGATCCGCACCCCAGGCCGAAGGACCGGGCGCGGGACCCGCTGCTCTTCTACGCCGCGATCTTCATGAAGTGGCTCCTGGTGGGAGTCATGGCTTTCTTCGGCCTGCACACGGTGCTCTGGTTCCCGCGTTCCTGGCGCGCCCGGCGCGAGGGCAACGGGAGCGCGGCTCCCCGGGAGGAAGACAAGAAATGACGAGCGCTGTTCCGGCCGGTCCGCGCGAGCGCTACATTGCCCGGTTCGACCGGTTCGACCGCTTTCTCCATTTTCTTCTGATGGTGACCTTTCTCGGGCTCTCGCTGACGGGTCTGCCGCTGCTTTTCTCGACCCGGCCCTGGGCCGCTGTTGTCGCGCGCCTGCTCGGTGGTTTCCAGGGCGCGGCGCTGCTGCACCGCACGTTCGCCGCCGGAATGCTCGCCTGTTTCGGGATGCACCTCGCGCGGCTCGCCTACCGTCTCGTCGCGCGGAGGGATTGGGGGATTCTCTGGGGCCCGCACTCGATGGTGCCCCAACCTCGAGACGTCGTTCAGATCTACCAGAACTTTCGCTGGTTCGTCAGACGGGGACCGCGCCCGCGGTTCGACCGCTACGCCTACTGGGAGAAGTTCGACTACTGGGCCGTCTTCTGGGGCATGGGGATCATCGGCGGCACGGGCCTGGTCCTTTGGTTTCCAAAGTTCTTCGCCCGGTTCCTTCCCGGAACGGTGTTCAACCTGGCCCTCCTCATTCACGGCGAGGAGGCGCTGTTGGCCGTCTGTTTCATCTTCACGATCCACTTCTTCAATAGCCACCTGCGGCCGGAGAAGTTTCCGATCGACAAAGTCATCTTCACCGGGGTCGTTCCCGAAGAGGAGCTGCGCCACGAGCGCCCGGCCGAGTACGATCGCATTGCCGCGAGCGGGCGGCTCGAGGAGCTCGTTTCGCCTTCGCCCTCGCCGGCGACTCTGACCTGGGCGCGGATCTCCGCGCTCTTTGCCCTGGCCGTCGGTCTGGTCCTCGTTTTCCTGACGATCTACGCGCTGTTAGGCTAGGCCGGCTCGCCGAGGGAGCGCGATTCGGCACGGAGGAGGTCCGCCCATGACCAGGGGAGCTCGTGAACGGGTATCGACCGTATTTCGACTGGCGGTCTTTCTCGGGCAGAACGCGATCTCGCTGACGGGCGCCATCCTCACGACCAGCGCGGCCATCACGCTGCTCACGTTCTGGGCCTATCTGATCGTCCAGGCCCGGCCCATCCACCCGTACACCGGCATCGTGTTCTTCCTGATTCTTCCCGTGGTCTTCGGCCTCGGGCTCGTCCTGATGCCGCTGGGCGCCTTCTTGCGCCGGAGAAAGCTACGTGCCCTGGGGGAGCTGCCCCGGGAGTACCCGAAAGTCGATCTGCATAGCCCGCTCCTGCGCCGGGCGGCCCTGCTGGTCGGGAGCCTGACGCTCGCCAATTTCGCGATCATGGGAGCGGCCTCCTACAAGGGCGTGGAGTACATGGATTCGGCTCAGTTCTGCGGCCAGACCTGCCACACCGTGATGACGCCCGAGTACACGGCCTACACCAACTCGCCCCATTCGCGCATCGGCTGCGTGGAGTGTCACATTGGTCCCGGAGCTCCGTGGTTCGTGAAGGCGAAGATCGACGGCGTCCGGCAGGTCGTCGCGGTTGTGCTGAAGAACTACTCGCGGCCCATCCCTTCGCCCGTCCGAGACCTGCGGCCGGCGCGCGACACCTGCGAGCACTGCCACTGGCCACAGAAATTCACCGGCGACAAGTTCCTGGTGAGGACGAAATACGCCGACGACGAGAAGAACACCCCGGCGACGACCGTGCTGCTGTTGAAGATCGGCGGCCGGACCGCGCAGGGTCTCGTCGGGATCCACGGCCGCCACCTGGATACCGTCGAGCGGATCGAATACGTGACGACCGATGGGCGGCGTCAGGTGATCCCGCTGGTCGAATACATCGACGACGCGGGGAAGAAGGTCGAGTTCGTCTCGGCCGACTCGGGCGTGACCACGGGCCAGCTTGCTGCGGGCAAGCGGCGCAAGATGGACTGCATGGACTGTCACAACCGGCCGACGCATGCCTTCCAGATGCCGGAACGAGCCGTCGACGAGGCCATCACCTCGGGCCGGATCAGCAAGAGCCTGCCCTATGTCAAGCGCGAGGCGGTGGCCGCTCTGCGCGCGGCCTATCCCGATCGCGCGACGGCATCCGAGCGGATCCCCGCCGCGCTGGGAGAGTTCTACCGGACCAAGTATCCGGCGGTCTATCAGAGCGATCGGGCGGGGGTCGAGACGGCGGCGGAGCAGGTCAAAGCGATTTATCTTCGAAACATTTTCCCGGAGATGAAGGTCACCTGGGGGACGCATCCCAACAACATCGGCCATGAGGACTTCCTCGGCTGCTTCCGCTGCCACGACGGGAAGCACAAGAGCTCCGATGGCCGCGTCATCCGCGACGACTGCGACACCTGCCACCAGATCCTGGCGATGGAGGAAGAAGAGCCCAAGATCCTCGCGGATCTCGGTCTGAAGTGAGCGGAATTCAGGCCGCGGCGCTGGAGGGGGTCGCGGTCTTTCCGCGAGGAAGAACCTTCAGGAGCGCCTTGACCGTCGAGGGCACGAGGATCGGCCGCAGGAGCCGCCGGTCGTAGGGAGCGAAGCGGCGCGCGTTCTCCGCCAGGCACAACTCCAGGAACGAGCGCAGCGAGAAGTCCGAGAAGCTCGTGTGGCTCTTCAGGGTGAAGCCGTCCTGCGAATCCCCGTTCCCGCCGCCCATCTGCATCGCGCCGCGAACGCGGTCCACGGCCTGCGCCACGATGTTCCAGGCGCGCCGCGCGTCGAAGGCCGGCCGCAAGGGCAGGGGGCGCTGCGCGCGCAGGTAAGCCGCCCAGTTGACGATGAAGAGGATGTGCCGCGCCTCCTCCTGCATGATCGTCTCGAAAACCGAAACGACCTTGGCCGGGAAGAGCCCCGAGCGGCTGCCGAGCGAGAACAACCCGAACGCGAAAAAAGAATCGAGGCACTCGCCGTAGCCGGTCCGCAGGAACGTCCAGGTCGGGTTCTTCGGGATCTCGAACGCGGGGAAAGGCTTCACGTCGATGCCGTAACGCGCCGTCAGGCGCTGGATCACGTCGGCGTGCCGGCCTTCCTCGTACCCCTGCAGGGCGATCGCCTCGGCGAGCACGGGATCGGGCTCCGTGCGGCCGAGAGCCTGAACCTTCACGGCCGTGGCCGCCTCGGTTCTGGCCGCCTCGTTCCAGACCGGGAGAGACTTCAGCCTCGCAAGGCTTTCCTCGTCCAGGTCGGGCCAGACGATCTCTTCGGGCTTGAAGGGGTCGTGCGTCTGGATGAACGTCTGGCAGAAAAGCTGTTTGTGGCTCTCCGAGCCGATGCGAATGGGTTCCATGCGATGGCCTTCTCCTTAGCGCCGCGCCGGCCCTGCCGGGTTCCCCGGGGAGGTCCGTCGGACGGCGGCTAAACCCTATCACGGCAGGGACATTCGCCTTGATATACTCCCGCCTTTACCGCGTCGCGAAGCCGGGTCAGCACCAACGACCGGGCGGTCGCGTCTATGGGCGAAGGAGAGGACGGCCGAAACGACACCATGAAAGTGCTCAATCGCATCGAGGGCCCCAAGGATCTGAAACCCTTGAGCCACGGGGAGCTCGCGACCCTGGCCCAGGAATGCCGGGAAGTGATCATCGAGACGATCACCAAGACCGGCGGCCACCTGGCCTCGAACCTCGGAGTCGTCGAGCTGACGCTGGCCCTCCACCGGGCCTTCGACAGCCCGAAGGACCGCCTGGTGTGGGACACCTCGAACCAGTGCTACACGCACAAGCTCGTGACCGGGCGCCGGGACGGTTTTCCGTCGATCCGCACGCCCGGCGGCCTGTCGGGTTTTGCCGAGCCCACCGAGAGCGCCCACGACACGCTGGCGGCGGGTCATGCCGGGACCGGCCTCTCCTACGGCCTGGGCGTCTCGATGGCGCTGCAGGGCGGCAAGGACGAGCCGTACGTCGTCGTGATCGTGGGGGACGGGGCCCTGACCTCGGGCCCGAGCTACGAGGCCTTGAACAACATCGTCCACGTCAAGCCCAAGCGCCTGATCGTGGTCTTGAACGACAACGGCTGGTCGATCTCGGAGAACGTCGGCTGGATGGTGCACTGGCGCAACCGCTTCGAGCTGCACCCGGCCTACGGAAAGTTCATCGAAAAGGGCCACAAGTTCGTCAAGCGGCTGCCCAAGGGCGACAAGGCCTGGGAGCTCGCGCGGAAACTGAAGAGCTCGGTCGAGGGCCTGTTCCTCCCCAACCTGATCTGGGACGAGCTGGGCTTCCACTACGTCGGACCGGTCGACGGGCACAACTTCGAGGAGCTCGAGGTCGCCCTGGCGCGCGCCCGGGAGGTCTCGGCGGACGGAACGCCCGTCGTCATCCACACGCTGACGCACAAGGGCCGCGGCTTCTCGCAGGCCGAGGACAACCCCTCCAAGTTCCACCAGCCGGGAACGCCGACCGGAGCGCCCGGCTCGGCGCCGCGCTTCACGTACTCGCAGGTGTTCGCGCGCACCCTGATCAGCCTCATGGAGAAGGACGAGAAGATCGTCGCGATCAGCGCGGCGATGCTCGAGGGGACGGCGCTGATCGAGGTCAAGAAGCGCTTTCCGGACCGCGTCTACGACGTCGGCATCGCCGAAGAGCACGCCGTCATCATGGCGGCCGGCATGGCGAAAGAGGGCTGGCGCCCGGTCGTCGCGATCTACTCCACGTTCCTGCAGCGCGCCTACGACCAGCTGATCCACGACGTCTGCCTGCAGAACCTGCCGGTGACCGTCTGCGTCGACCGCGCGGGCCTGGTCGGCGACGACGGCAAGACCCACCAGGGAATCTACGACGTCGCCTACACGCGCGGGATTCCGAACATGACGGTCGCCGCGGGCAAGGACGAGAACGAGCTGCAGCACCTCCTGCACACCGCGATCTACTCCGGGCGGCCCGTTCACCGTCCGCTATCCCCGCGGCGCCGGGATCGGTGTCGGCTCTGGACGAGAAGCTCGCGACCATGCCGATCGGCAAGGGCGAGATCTGCCGCGAGGGCAAGGATCTGTTCTTCCTGGCGTACGGTTCGATGGTCCCGATCGCCGAGCAGGCGGCCGCGATGCTGGCCGAGCGCGGGATCGACTGCGGTGTCGCCAACGCCCGCTTCGCCAAGCCGCTCGACCTGGAGCTGCTGCGGCGCGTGCGCGAAGGCGGCTCCCCGCATCCTGACGCTCGAGGAGCACCTCGTCGATGGGCGGCTTCGGGAGCGCCGTGCTCGAGGCCTTCCACCGCGAGGGCTGGAACACGGAGGGCCTGCGCGTGCACGGCATCCCGGACCAGTTCGTCGAGCACAGCCCCGCGCCCGTTCAGAGCGCGAACTTCAAGCTCGACGCGGCGGGCGTCGTCGAGACGGTCCTCGCCCTGTACCCGGAGCTTGGCGCCAAGACGGGCGGCCACAAGGGCGCGGCCCGGGCGGGCGGCCCGCGCGAGATCCTCGCGGAGACCGTCACGTGGTGACCGAGGAGCGACCCGCGGGGGCCGCCGATCGAAAAGCTGCTCGTCGCCGGCCTGCGCGGCTTCTGCGCGGGCGTCGTGCGCGCCATCGACGTCGTCGAGAAGGCCCTCGAGGTCTGCGACGGCCCCGTCTACGTCCGCAAGGAGATCATCCACAACCGCTACGTCGTGGACGAGCTGCGCGGCAAGGGCGCGCACTTCGTGGAGGAGGTCCACGACGTGCCCGACGGCGCCTGGCTGATCTACTCGGCGCACGGCATCGCGCCGGAGGTGCGGGAGAACGCGCGCCGCAAGCGCCTGCGGACGATCGACGCCACGTGCCCGCTGGTGACCAAGGTGCACCTGGAGGCCATCCAGTACGCCCGGCAGAAGTACACGATCATCCTGATCGGCCACGAAGACCACGACGAGACGATCGGGACCCTCGGCGAGGCGCCGGAATCGATCCGCCTGGTCGGAACGACGGAGGAGGCCGAGGCCGTCGAGGTTCCCGATCCCGAGCCGCGTCGCGTACCTGACACAGACGACGCTCTCGCTCGACGACACGCGCGAGATCGTCGAGGTCCTGAAGCGCCGCTTTCCGAAGCTCGCGCGGCCGGCCAAGGACGACATCTGCTACGCCACGCAGAACCGGCAGGACGCGGTCAAGTCCATGGCGCCCTTCGTCGACATGCTGCTCGTTCTGGGGGCGCCCAACAGCTCCAACTCCCTGAGGTTGTGCGAGGTGGCGCGGGACCAGGGCGTTCCGTCGCACCTGATCGAGCGCGCCGACGACATCCGCCCCGAATGGCTCGCCGGGCGTGCGGGTGCTCGGTCTGACGGCGAGCGCCTCGGCGCCCGAGATCCTCGTGCGCGAGGTCGTGCGCTACGCGCAGGAGAAGCTCGGCGTCCGCGAGGTCGAGGAGTTCGAGACGGTCCGGGAGAACGTGAGTTTCTCGCTGCCGCAGGAGCTCAAGGTCCTCCTGAAGCCCGCTTCGCGGGAAGCGGTTTGATCGGTTCGCCAACCGCAACCCAACAGGATCGCGACATGGAATCCGGCGGCCCCGTCAGGCCCGCGCAGCCATTGGGAAGACGCCTGACGCGGCTGGCGCTGCTCGCGCGCCGGCGTCGGCCTCGTCGTCTGGATGTTCCGGGCGGTCGGCTGGCCGTCGATCGAGGCGAACCTTCGCGCCATCGGCGGCTGGTTCCCCCTCCTCGTGGCGATCTACACGGTGCCGCAGGCGGCCTTCTTCCTGGGCTGGTGGGCCGTGATGGATCCGCGCCCGCGGTGGACGCGCATGCCGCGGCTGTTCGCGGTCTACCTCGCCGGCGACTCGGCGAACTACCTCGCGCCCGGCGGCGTGGCGGGCGAGCCCCTGAAGGTGCACCTCCTGTCCGGCGAGATGGAGCGGGGGCGCGCCCTCGCCTCGGTCACGCTGCACAAGCACGTCGATCTGCTCGCGCAATGGCTCTTCGTGCTCTGCGGCGTCGCCGTGACGCTCGTGGCGTTTCCGCTCTCCGCGCGCGCGCGCGCCGGGGCCTTGACGGGCGTCGCGATCCTCGGGGCGATGCTCGGCGCCCTGACCTGGGCGCTGCGGCGCGGCAGCTACGCCCCGGCGCTGCGCTGGCTGTCGCGCTGGAAGGCGCTCGCGCGGCGCCTGACGCCGCACCACGAGGGCGCTCAGGCCGTCGACGACCACATCCGCCGCTTCTACGGCGAGAGCCGGGCGGCCTTCGTCGCCGGCGTGGCGCTGTGCTTCGTGGGGTGGCTCGGCGGCGCCGTCGAGACCTGGATCGTGCTGCGCCTGCTCGCGCCGGGGCACGGCTGGCCGGCGGCCGTCGGGATCGAGGCCCTCTCGATGGTCCTGACGACGCTGCTCCTCTTCGTGCCCGGTCGGGTCGGCGGCGCGGAGGGAGCGCGGGCGGGAGTGTGTGTTCTGCTCGGCCTGACGGCGGCGCAGGGCGTCGCCTACGGCCTGGTGCGCCGCGCGCGGGAGATCGTCTGGCTGCTGCCCGGGCTTGCGGTCATCCTCGCGCGGTCGTGGCGCGCGCGCGGCGGGCGCAACGGAGGGCGGGTCGCTGCGCTCGCCAACGGGGAGGCGCGGCCGTGACCGCCCGGGCGCAGGCCGTGCGGGCGGTGCTGCTCGATTTCGGCGGCACGCTCGACGCCGACGGGATCGCCTGGAAGGAACGGTTCCGCCGACTCTTCTCCGAGGAAGGCGCCGCGGCCGGAGAGGGCTTCGACCGCGCGTTCTACGACTCCGACGACGCCCTGGTGGGCGCGATCCCGAGGGACCTGTCCCTGACCGAAACGGTCGGGCGCCTGTCGGGAGACGTGGCCGGGCGGCTCGGGCGTCCCGAGACGGCCGAGCGCGTCGCGCGGCGCTTTCTGGCCGACGCCCGGGGATGCCTCGATCGGAGCGCGGACCTGTTGGCGCGCCTGCACGGCCGCTACCGCCTGGGGATCGTCTCGAACTTCTACGGAAACCTCGAGGCGGTCTGCCGCGAGACCGGCCTCGCGCCGCACCTCGACGCCGCCGTCGATTCGGCCGTCGTCGGCGCGGAAAAGCCGGACCGCGCGGATCTTCGAGGCGGCGCTCGCGGCGGTGGGCGTCGGTCCCTCCGAGGCGCTCTTCGTCGGCGACTCGCTCCCGCGCGACATGGCCGGGGCGCTCGCCCTCGGAATGCCGCACGTCTGGATCCGCGCGGGCGAGGGCCGCGCCTGCTGCGCCGGGGACCGCGTGATCGGAAGCGTGGCGGAACTGGAAGGGCTCCTCGCGTGACCGCGATCCGGTCGGGCGGCATCATCGCGGCGGGAGCAGGGCTCCCGGCTGAAGTCCCTGGGCCGAGCGAAGCCGCTCGTTCCCGTCGCGGGTGTCCCGCTCGTCGAGCGGGTCCTCGCGAACTTCGCGGCGGCGGGGATCGGCGCGGTCGCGGTCATCTTCAACGGGGAAGAGCAGGACTGCGCCGACTTCGTGCGCGCGCGCTTCCCGGAGCTCGTCCGGACGGTCATCCTCCGCACGACGCCGCATTCCCTCGCGAGCTTCCGGATGATCCTCGGGTGTTCGCCTCCCGGCCGCCTGCTCGTGGCCACCGTGGACACGCTCTGCGCGACCGAGGACTTCGTGGCGTTCGTTCGGGAGGCCGAGCGCGCGCCGGAGGAGGAGACCGTCCTGGCCGTGACGCCGCTCGTCGCCGACGAGAAGCCGCTCTGGGTGCGCCGGGACGCCGAGGGGCGCGTCACCGGGATCGGCGGTCCCGCCGGCGACGCCGTGACCGCCGGCTTCTACGTCGTCTCGCCGCGGGCGAGGGCCCTGGAGCCGCCGGCGCACCTGGGCCGCCTGCGGGAGTACCTCGCGTGGCTCTGCGCGTCGGGCGAGCCCATCCGCGCGGTGACGATCGAACGGGCCGTGGACATCGACCGCCCGGAGGACATCCGGCTGGCCGAGGAGCTCTTCGGGTCTCCGGCGTGGCCGGCGGCGGGAGCCGGACGGTGAGCGTGCGCCCGCGCTGCTGGGGCGTCTACCGCGAGCTCGCGCACTCGCCCGGGCCGCGAGACCGACGACGCCCTGATCCTCCAGGCGACCGCGGCAGCAGCTCGAGGCGAAGGGGTTCGACGTGGCGCTGAAGTCCCCCGACGAGCTTCCCGAAACGGCGGATGCGGCGGGGGTCGCCCCGTTTCTGTTCGTCATGTGCGAGCGGATCCCGACCGTCGAGCGCCTCGCGGCGTGGGAGCGTCAGGGCGTGCGCGTCGTCAACCGCCCGGAGGGCATCCGCAACACCGACCGCGAGCGGACCATCGCGCGTTTTGCGCGATGGGGCGTGTCGTTTCCGGAGAGCGTGCTCGTGAGCACCTCGGGCGCAGCGGGACGCGAAGGGCCGGGACTCCCGTGCTGGGTCAAGCGCGGCGACGTGCATGCCACGCAGGAAGGCGACGTCTCGTACGCGGCCGATCCCGCGGCGCTCTCCGCGGCGCTCGCGCGCCTCTCCGGGCGCGGCATCGGAAGCGCCGTCCTTCAGGAGCACGTGCCCGGCGACCTGATCAAGTTCTACGGCGTGGCGGGAGACGGGGAGGCCGAGCCCCTGTCCTGGTTCCAGTGGTTCTACCATCGCGATCAGAAGCTCTCCAACCACCCGTTCGACCAGGGGCAGCTGCGCGCGCTGGTCGGCCGCGGCGCCGCGGCCCTCGGCCTCGAGGTCTTCGGCGGCGACGCGATCGTGGGCCCCGACGGGAGCCTCGTCCTGATCGACCTCAACGCGTGGCCGAGCTTCGCGCTCTTCCGCCCGGTCGCGTCCGAAGCGATCGCGCGGTGCCTGGCCGCGCGTTTCCGGAAGGAAGCAGGAGTTCCGAAATGACCGAGACCGTGAAGCGAAACGAGGTCGGGCCGCGCTCGCGGCGCATCTTCGCCCAGGAGCAGGAGCACATGGCGCCCGGGCTCCAGTCGTTCGCCCTGTACTCCGGGCTCGCGATGGCGCGGGGCAAGGGGAGCCGGCTCTACGACGAGGACGGCAACGCGTACATCGACTTCATCGCCGGCATCGCCGTCGGCAGCGTGGGCCACTGCCACCCGCACTACGTCGAGACGCTGAAGGCGCAGCTCGAGCGCATCACGCTTCGGCAGCTTCACGACGGAGACGCGGGCGAAATTCCTGGAGCTGCTCGCGTCGGTCACGCCGCGCGGGCCTGACGCGCATCCAGCTCTTCTCCGGCGGCGCCGAAGCGGTGGAGGCGGCCTTTCGCCTGGCCAAGTCGGTGACGCAGAAGTTCGAGTTCGTCGGCTACTCCGGCGCCTTCCACGGCAAGACGGGCGGCGTGCTGCCGCTGCTCTGGGGCGACTTCAAGGACGGCCTCGGGCCCTTCGTGCCCGGATGCTATTCGGCCCCCTACGCCTCCTGCTACCGCTGCCCGCTCTCGCTGACGTACCCGGACTGCGGGATCGCCTGCGCGGAAAAGACGCGCGACGTGATCAAGAACCAGTCCGGCGGCGCGGTCGCGGCGATCATCGCGGAGCCGATGCAGGGAACCGCCGGCAACGTCATTCCGCCGCCGGGGTTCCTCTCGGCGATCCGGTCGATCGCCAGGGAGCACGGCGCCCTCTTCATCGCCGACGAGATGATCACCGGCTTCGGCCGCACCGGGAAGATGTGGGGCGTCGACCACGACGGCGTCGTGCCGGACGTCATGACGGTCGGCAAGGGCGTCGGAGGGGGCTTCCCCCTCGCGGCCGTGATCTCGACCGACGCGCTGACGAAGGCCAAGCCCTGGGCGAACCCTTCGCGGCAGCTCCTCCTCCTACGGAGGCAACCCGCTCGGCTCGGCGGCGGGGCTCGCGTCGCTCGAGATCATCACGCGGGAAAACCTGGTCGAGAACGCCGACCGCGTGGGACGCGCGATGCTCGAGAAGCTGCGCGCGATGAAGGAGAAGCACCGGATCATCGGCGACGTGCGGGGCAAGGGCCTGCTCCTCGGCCTCGACCTCGTGAAGGACCGGCACCACGAAGGAGCTCGTCTCGAAGGACTTCAGCAAGGCCCTCTTCCAGGAGTGCCTGCGCCGGGGCCTCGTCGCGATGTCCTACACGCCGGTGATCCGCATCAACCCGCCGCTCAACATCGACGAGCGCACGGCGCTCGACGGCCTCGAGATCCTGGACGAGTCGATCGGGGCCCTCGCGCGGGAGTGGAAGCTCGACTAGCGCTCGGCCGCGCGAACTCACTGTGATGCTGCGAGGAGCCTTGATCGGCGTCGGGCACGTCGCCCGAAACGGGCACCTTCCCGGTTGGAAGGGGCGGCCCGAGGCGACGCTCGTCGCGGCCGCGGACGCGCGCCCGGACGGCCGGGAGGCCTTCCTCGCCGCCTTCCCCGAGGCGCGGTGGTACGGCTCGGCGGAGGAGTTGCTGTCCGCCGAGGGATCGCTCGACTTCGTCGACGTCTGCACGCCGCCCTGCGCTCCACGTCCCCGTTTCCCGCGCGGCGCTCGAGGCCGGCTGTCACGTGCTGTGCGAGAAGCCGCTCGCCCTCTCGGCGGAGGATCTGCCGGCCGCTCGGCGGCGCTCGCCCGCCAGAAGGAGCGCGCGCTCGTCACGGTGCACAACTGGAAGCACGCCCCGGCGCTCGCGAAGATCACGGAGCTCGCTGCGGGGAGGCTCGGTCGGCGCCGTGCGGAGCGTCCGCTGGGAGACGCTGCGGTCGCAGCCGGCGGTGGCGGCGGGCGAGAAGGGGAACTGGCGCGTCGACCCCGCGCAGTCGGGCGGCGGAATCCTCGTGGACCACGGCTGGCACGCGCTCTACGTCCTGCGCCAATGGCTCGGCGGCTCGCCGCAGGCCGTCTCGGCCCGGCTCGAGACGCGCAAGCACCGCGAGTTCGCGATCGAGGACACGGCGACGGTCCGGCTGGACTGGAACGGCGCGGCGTGCGAGGTGTTCCTGACCTGGGCGGCGCCGGAGCGGCGCAACCGCGTCGCGATCGAGGGGGACAGGGGCCGGCTCTCGCTCGACGGGGGCCGGATCGCGCTCGAGGGCGACGGCGGCGTGCAGGCGCTGGGATCTCCCGTCGATCGCCGAAGGATCGCACCACCCGGAGTGGTTCCGCGGCGTCGTGCAGGAATTTCTCGGGGAGGTCGGGGAGCCGGCCTCGCGAGGCCGGAATTTCGAGGAGGCCGCGCTCTGCGCGACGCTCCTCGCCCGGGCCCGGGAATCGAGCGGTCAGGCGGCCGCGCGGCTCGCGGTGCCTTCGCGATGACGGCGGCCGCCCTCGCTCTGGTCGGCCCGGCGGGAGCGCCGGCCGTGGCGCCCGAGACCATGCTCCTCGGCCTGCCCATGATCCGCCGCACGGTGCTCGCGGCGCAGCGGGCGGGCTTTCGCCGCGTCGCGGTCGTGGGAGGCGAGGGTTCCGTTGCCCTCGGCCGCGCGCCTCGAGGGAACCGCGGCCGAGCTGCTGCCGGCCGGAGCGGCGGTCCCGGCGGGCGCCGTGGTGATGCCCTGGAACCGCGTTCTGCGGACGGCGGAGGTCAAGGCGCTCGCCGCGGGAGCCCGGCCGACGGGCTCGGCGTCGAGTTCCGCGCCCGCGTCGGACCGCCGTCGCGCGGAGCGGTGGCTGCTCGACGGCCTCGTCAAGGACACCGAGGGCTTCATGTCGCGCCACTTCGAGCGGAAGGTCTCGCTCGCGGTCAGCCGCCTCCTCGCGGGCGACGCCGGTCACGCCCAACGCCATGACCCTCGTCTCGGTCGGCATCGGGCTTCTCGGCGCGCTGTTCTTCCTGTCGCCGGGCGCGCCGGCGCAGACCGCCGGGGCGCTCCTCTTCCTGCTCCACTCGATCCTCGACGGCTGCGACGGGGAGCTCGCGCGCTTGAAGTTCCAGGAGTCGCGGTTCGGAGGAGTGCTCGACTTCTGGGGGGACAACGTCGTGCACTCGGCGGTCTTCGCCGCGATCGCGGTCGGCTGGAGCCGCGCGGCCGGGGCCGCCTGGCCGCTCGGCCTGGGCGCCGCCGCGGTGGCGGGGACGCTCGCCTCGGCCGGATTCGTGTACGCCCGGACGATGCGCGGCCCCAAGGAGGGCCCGCTCTTCACGTCGGTCTCGGAGACCGACACGGCCGTCTCGCGGGTGGCGGACGCGCTCTCCCGCCGCGACTTCATCTACCTGGTGCTTGCGCTCTCCCTCTTCGGAAAGGCAAGCTGGTTTCTCCTTCTCTCGGCCGGCGGCGCTCCGGTATTCTTCTTCGTTCTCGTCGCCCTCGCCCGACGCCGTCCCGAAAGGAAAATGACATGAGCGATCGCACCTCCTTCTACCCCGAGCTCGCGCGGGACATCGCCCCCGCGAAGGGCCCGCTCGGCGTCCTGCTGCCGGGCCTCGGCGCCGTCGCGACGACCCTGGTCGCGGGCGTGCACCTGATCGAGAAAGGGAAGGCGCGCCCCTTCGGCTCGCTGACGCAGATGCAGAAGCTGCGCCTCGGCAAGCGCACGGACCCGCGGTTCGTGCCGATCAAGGAGCTCGTGCCCCT
The DNA here is from genome assembly GCA_963725095.1 of uncultured Acidobacteriota bacterium. GTDB lineage: Bacteria > Acidobacteriota > Thermoanaerobaculia > UBA5066 > Gp7-AA6 > DATBFU01. Next base: position 20,632 of record CAVRXJ010000023.1, on the reverse strand, counting down.
GGCCGAGCCGCGCGACCTGGTCTTCGGCGGCTGGGACGTCTTTCCGGACAACGCCTACGAGACGGCGGTCAAGGCCGGCGTCGTGCCGCGCGGAGATGCTGTCGGCCGTGAAGGCGGAGCTCTCGGCGCTGGCGCCCTGGCCCGCGGTCTTCGAGCGCGCCTGGGTGCGCAATCTCGACGGCACGCACCTGAAGAAGGCGCCGACGAAGATGCACCTGGCCGAGGCGCTCCAGAAGGACATCGAGGACTTCCGGAAGAAGACCGGCGTGCAACGCGTCGGTCATGGTCTGGTGCGGCTCGACCGAGGTCTATGCGCAGGCCTCGGCCGTGCACGAGACGCTGCCGGCCTTCGAGAAGGGCTTGAAGGAGAACTCGCCCGGACATCTCGCCGTCGATGATCTACGCCTACGCGGCGCTGCTCTCGGGGATCCCCTTCGCCAACGGCGCTCCGAACCTGACGCGTGGACATCCCGGCCCTGACCGAGATGGCCAGGGCGCGGAAGCGTGCCGGTCGCGGGCAAGGACTTCAAGACCGGGCAGACGATGATGAAGACGATCATCGCGCCCGGGCCTGCGCGCGCGCATGCTCGGGCTCCACGGCTGGTTCTCGACGAACATCCTCGGCAACCGCGACGGCGAGGTGCTGGACGACCCGGGCTCCTTCCGCACGAAGGAGGTCAGCAAGACCTCGGTCCTCGACGCGATCCTGCAGCCCGAGCTCTACCCGGAGCTCTACGGCAACTACTTCCACAAGGTCCGCATCGAGTACTACCCGCCGCGGGGCGACGCCAAGGAAGGCTGGGACAACATCGACATCTTCGGCTGGCTCGGCCAGCCGATGCAGATCAAGATCGACTTCCTCTGCCGCGACTCGATCCTGGCCGCGCCCATCGTGCTCGACCTGATCCTGTTCCTCGACCTCGCGCAGCGCGCGGGGCTCTCGGGCATCCAGGAATGGCTGTCCTTCTACTTCAAGAGCCCGATGTCGCGCCCGGACCTGAAGCCCGAGCACGACCTCTTCATCCAGCACCTGAAGCTGACCAACACGCTGCGAATCCTCGTGGGCGAGGAGGTCCTGGACCACTCGGGCCTGGACTACTACGAGGGCGGCGGCAGCCGCTAATCGGCCGGCGGAGCTCGCACAGACGTAAGATCCCCGCGCGTGTCGCTCTTGGCCCTGCGCCTGATCGCGGTCTACGGGGGTTCGGCGGCGGCGGTCCTCTGGCTCGCGCACCGGTTCGTGCGTCCCCTCCCGCGGGGCGTCGCGCTCTTCCTCGCCCTGGCGCCCTGCCTGCTGACGGGGAGGGCCCTGCTGACCGCGGGTCTCTACGCCCCGATCGACATCGTCTACGACGGCGAGCCCTTCGCCGCGCACCGCGCGGAGGCCGGCATCGGAAAGACGCAGACGCCGCTGCTCTCGGACGTCGCCTACCAGGGGCTCCCCTGGCGCAAGGCCGTGCGCGACGCCGTCAAGAACGGGCATTGGCCGCTGTGGAACCGCTTCGTGCTGGCAGGCACGCCGCTTCTGGCGGCCCAGTTGTCGAGCGTTTTCCATCCGGGAACCTGGATCGGATTCCTGCTCCCGCTGCCGGAGGCCTGGACGTTCGACATGACGTTCCGTTTCCTCGTCTCGCTTCTCGGCGCGTTCCTCTTCCTGCGCGAGCTGCCGTGCCGCACGCTCGCATCCCTGATCGGCGCCTGCGGCTGGGCCTTCTCGGACTTTCTCGTCTTTCTGGCGGGCCACCCGCAGTCTCCGGCGATCGGGCCCTTTCCGCTCCTCCTGCTCGGCCTGCGGCGCCTCGCCCGCGACGCCGACCGTCGCGCGGCCGCCCTGACCGGGGTCGCGCTGCTCCTGATGGTCGCGGCCGGACATCCGGAGAGCCTTCTGCACACGGTCGCCGCGGCGGGAATCTATTTCGTCGTGGAGCTCTTCGGGGCGAGCCGCGAGCGCCGCGGGCGGGCGCTCGCGCTTTCGCTCGCGACCGGGGCCCTGGTGCTCGGGCTCTCCGCCGTTTCCCTGCTGCCGTTTCTCGAGGCTCTCCCGAAGTCGCAGGAGCTGCTGGACCGCACGCAGGCTCACGAGCCGTCCGGCGAGGCCGCCCTCCAGGAGCGTTTCCGCCACTCGCTCACCTTCCTCGTGCCGTACGCCTACGGCGTTTCGGGTCAGGGACGCGTCGAGTCCTACCTCGCCCGACCCGCGGGCGGATACGCGGGATCGCTGCTGCTCGCCCTCGCCTTCGTCGGCCTCGGGGCGCGCCGGCGGGAGCGATGGCTCCTGCTCCTGTACGTTTTTCTGGGCCTCTCGCTCTTCGTCGGCCTCCCGCCGGTGGCACCGGCGGTCTCGGCCCTCCCGCTGTTCGCGCTGTCGCTCAACCACCGGCTCGTCTTCCTGGCGGCGTTCGGGATCTGCACGCTTGCGGCCTTTGGCGCCGAGGCGCTGCAGGAGAGGAAGGGCGCCGGTCGTTTCGCTGCTGCGGCGCTTGGTCTCGCGGCCTTGCTCCTCGTCCTCGGGCTCGGAAGCGCCCCGCGCCTGCTCGCACTCGGGATGACCCGGGAGTTCCTGGCCGGGCGGATTCTGTGCCAGATCCTGCCCCTCCTGGCGGCGGCCATTCTCGTGCCGTTGCTCGTTCGGCGGGATCGGAGCTCCCTGGCGGTCGGAGGACTGCTCGTTCTCCTGCTGGCGGCGCGCGGCCTCGAGGCCCGCACGGTCCACCCGACCTATCCGGCGACCGCCTTCGCTCCGCGCCTGCCGATGCTCGATGCCATCCATCCCGGAGAGCCCTCCCGGGTGGTCGGTGTGGGCTACGCATTCGTTCCGGGCGCCTCGGCAATCTACGGCCTCGAGGACGTGCGCGGGTACGAGATGACGACCTTCGCCCCGCTGGTCGAGACGTTCCCGCTCTGGTGCGTCCGCCAGCCGGTGTGGTTCAACCGTGTCGACGATCCGGCCCGTCCGTTCCTCTCGTTCCTGAACGTGCGCTATGCGATCGCCCCGCCCGGAGCACAGGCGCCGCCGGGGTGGAAGGAGCTCGCGCGCGAGGCGGGAGGCGCGCTCCTCGAGAATCCGAACGCGCTGCCGCGGGCCTTCGTCCCCCGGCGGGTCCATCGCGAGAGCGATGCCGCGCGCCAGCGCGAGCGCCTCTTCGCGATCACCGACTTTGCGGCCGAAGGCGTCGTCGAAGGGACGCCCGCGTCGTACGCAAACGGCGCGGCGACGGTTGCGGTCAACGGCTACGCGGGGCAGAGCCTCGACCTCGCGATCGACGCCCGCGAGAAGACTCTGGTCGCGACGTCCGTCGTCGGCTGGCCCGGATGGAGGCTGGTGGTCGATGGAAAGGAGGAGCCGCTGCGGGCGTACAACCGCGCGTTCCTGGCGTTCGAGGTCCCGGCCGGCCGCCATCGGGCCCTCCTGTTCTACCGGCCGCAGGCCTTCGTCCTGGGCCTCTGGGTCTCGGCGATCGCGCTTCTGGCGACGATCGCGATCTTCACCCGCCCGCGCGAGGTATGGAGTCGGCTCGCGGGCCGTCCGGCGAGGCTGTGGCTGGCGGCGGCGGCGCTGCTCCTCTCGTTTCCGTTGCTGCACTGGCACCGGATTCCGGCCCGCGACCGATGGCGCGCCTCCGCGACGCCGCTCGACCGCACCAACGGCGCTCTGGCCGAGGAGTGGAGATTTCTGAAGCGCGCGGGCGAGTCCGTGCCTGCCGACGCGAGCTTCACGGTGCTGGCGGAGGATGGCGATCGCGAAATGTCCCTCTTCATGATCGCGATCGGCTTGCTGCCCGACCGCTGGCCGCTGCCGAGCTCGTACTTCCGGAAACCGGTCGCGGCGGGCGCGCGGGCCGAGTACGTGCTGGCCTTCCGGTGCGATCCCCGCGGCGCCGCGGGGGCGGTCCTCGTTCGGCGCTTTCCGGAGGGCTGCGTGTACCGAAGGGAAGGGGTTCGACCCTGAGCCTGGCGCTTCTCGTCGTCTTGCCCTGGGCGCTGCTGGGCGTGCTCGGAATGGCGGCCGCTTTCCATCCGGCCGTTCGTCCCCTGGGTTTCTTCGCGCGCCTCTCGGCCGCGTTTGCCGCAGGCGCCGTGGCGCTGACCGTCGAAGCCGTGGTCTTCACGCTCCTTCACATCCGTTGGTCCGCTGCCGGGCTCGGCCTGCCCCTGCTCGTTCTTTCGGCTTTTCTGGCCCTGATCTGGTCACGCCGGCCGGCGTCGATGCCCGAACCCGGTCCGCTGCGTCCCGGCAAGGCCCTCGCCGCGGGCGCCTCCCTTGCGGCCCTCGTTGCTCTCGGGCATCTGACGGCCTCGCTCTGGACCACGCGCTCGACGTCGGTCGATCTCGTCTACTTCTGGGGCGTCAAGGCCGTGCGGTTTGCACAGGAGCGAGCGATCGACGTTCCCCTTCTCGGATGGCCGTACTTCTTCCATGCGGTGCCGGACTACCCGCCTCTGGTCCCCGTCGTCGCGGCATGGGGCAACATCGTGTCCGGCCCCCTGCCGTGGCGGGGGCCGCTGCTTTCCTCGGCGTTCTGGCTGATCGCCGCGATTCCCCTGGTTCTGGCGCTCCTGCGAAGGAGGGCGGGGGATACCGGCGCCGTCGCGGTCACGGCTTTCTGGACCGTGGCCCTCGCGGTCTCCCTCGCGTTTTCCTACTCGGGCGGGAACGCCGAAGCCCCGTTGCTGTTCTTCGAGTCCGTCGCGGGAGCCGCCTTGCTCGCGGAACAGAAGGGCGGCCCCGCGGGCTCTCGCTTCCTGCCCGCCCTCGCCCTCGCCGGAGCCGTGCTCACGAAGGTCGAGGGCTCCGTCGGCGCCGTGCTCCTGGTTGCGGGAGTCCTCCTGCGAGACCGGCTGGAGAGGCGCGAGCGGGTGCTCGCGCGCGCCGTTGCTCTGATGGCCGCCCCGCTCGCGGCGCTGGCTCTCTGGTTCGGTTTCCAGTACGCGTCGCACCTGCACGTCGGCTACCGCGGGCACGGCGACCTCTTCGATCTCCACTTCGAAAACATGGGACCGGTTCTCCGGTCCGTGCTCCAGAACCTGTCGGCGGGCACGGCGGGCCTTTCCTGGCTCTTTCCGATCTTCGTCATCGTTTTTCTGGGCCGCGGCCGCAGGGACGCAATCCCGGGCTACCTGATGACGGCGGGCCTTCTGGGATTCCTGGTCTTCGACTACCTGCACGATGCGGCCGACCCGTGGGAACGGATTGCGTGGACGCTGCCCCGCGCTTCGCAGCCGGCGCTGGCGCTGCTGATCCTGTCGGCGGGAATCGTCGGCACCGCCGCTTCGGGACGGGATCGTCCCTCTACGAGGGCTTCCGACCCTCGTCCAGCTGGTCCAGAAGCTCCTGGCCGACCCGCCGCGACACGAAGATCTGCTTGAGGTAGTTCAGCGACGTGATGGCGAGGGGAACTCCGGCGGCGGAGAAGGGAGCCCCCATCGCCGCCAGAGCCAGGTGCCGCGCCTTCTCGCCGCGCGTGAACTCGGGGTTGCGCAGATCGAGCACGCTCCCGTAGTACCGGAAGACCATCCGGTAGACGTCGGAGAGCAGCACCCGAAATCCCATCTCGCTTCCCCAGACGAAGCATTCGCCCGAGCGCACCTTTTCGAGGAACTCGGGCACGTTCTCCGCCTCGGCCACCGTGTAGACCAGCGCCAGCGGCCCGAGCGTGTGCGCGTCGGACCCGGCCACGAGGGAGACCGCGCCGCGCTTCTCGCGTACGACCGACATCAGGTCCTCGACGAGCCGGTTGTGCTGCGACGCCATCGCGCCGTTCTTGACCTCGAAGATGTCGAACATCCGGAGCATCTCTTCGAAGTAGCGGCGGGGGGAGTTGCGCATGCGGTAGTTCTGGAACATGTGGTTGGCCGACGCGATGATCCGCTCCTCGCGCAGGTACGCGTGGAGGTCGTAGATGTCCCGGCGCCGCCTCTGGATCTCCGAGTGCTGGCGCTCCGTGATCCCGAACACGTTGACGTGGATGCGCTGCCGGGTGTCCGGAAACCAGGTTTCGACCTCTTCGGAGATGAAGAAGTCCGTCAGGTCCGGGCGCTGGTTCAAGAGGTACAGGCAGCCGTCGATGGAGTCGTGGTCCGTGATCGTCACGAAATCCATCCCCCGCTCCTTGGCGAGCCGGTAGACCTCTTCCGGACGGTTGTAGGAGTCGCGGGTGTTGGCGATCCGGAAATACTTGAAGGTCGAATAGACCGAATGGCAGTGGAGGTCGGCCTTCTTGAAGCGGGGGTCGGTCAGGGCGCTCAAGGAGTCATTCGCTTCGGATGCCATGGACCTCCACGGTCGCAGAACGCCCGTTTTCTGTCAATGCAGTGGCTGTCCCGGTCGCCTCCATCCTCCTGTCCGTGTTAGCTTTGCCCTCGTGCGGCGCGCTCTGTTCCGGGTGGCCTACGGCCTCCTCCTGATTGTCCTGTTCCTGGCCGGGGCCTGGATCGCCTTTCGGCGCTCGATCGTGGGAAGGTCGGTGACGGTGCCGGATCTGGTCGGCCGGTCCGTGCCCGACGCGATCGGCGTCGCCCACCAGGCGGGATTGCGCCTGGAGGAGCAGGCGAGCCGCGCCCGCAACGACGACAAGATCCCGAGAGGCCGCGTTCTGATGCAGCAGCCCGAGGGAGGGTCGCTGGCGAAGCCCGCCCAGGCCGTCCGGGTCGTCCTCTCCCTGGGGCCCCGGGAGCTGCGTGTGCCGGACCTGGCCGGCCTCGCGCCGCGGGCGGCCGCTCTGAAGCTGAACGAAGAGACCCTGAACCTGGGCACGACGTCCTGGTACCGGGACGCGCTGGCAAGGGTCGGAATCGTGGCGCAGGATCCGGAGGCCGACACGGTCGCCGCGCGCAACGCCTCCGTGGCGGTCCTGACCAACCGGGGGCAGCCCGAGACGCGATTCGTGATGCCGGACCTCGTCGGCCAGGACGCCGACCGGATGCGGGCCCGCCTGGAGACCTTCGGTTTTCGCGTGGGCAGCGCGCGCTACGAGTCGTACGAGGGAATCGCACCGAACACGATCCTGAAGCAGTTTCCCCCGGCAGGGTCGCCCCTCTCCAGCCGCGAGGTCGTTTCGCTGACGGTTTCCCGCGGAGGCGATGCGTCCCGGCCGGTCGTGCCCCGATGACCGTCCGGATCGCCCCGTCCCTGCTTTCCGCGGACTTCGCCCGCCTGGCCGACGCCCTTCGCATCGCCGAGGAGGGCGGCGCGGACCTGGTGCACGTGGACGTGATGGACGGGCACTTCGTGCCCAACCTGACGATCGGGCCTCCCGTCGTGGCGGCCCTGCGCCGGGCGACGCGCCTGCCGCTCGACGTCCACCTGATGATCGAGCAGCCCGAGGCGACGCTCTCCCAATACCTCGACGCCGGGGCGGACTGGATCTCCGTGCACGTGGAATCGACGCGGCACCTCCAGCGCTGCCTCGACCAGATTCGCCGGGGCGGCGCGCGGGCCGGAGCGGTCCTCAACCCGGCGACACCGGCCGAGGCGCTGGACGCCTCCTGGGCGGACCTGGACTACGCCGTCGTGATGTCGGTCAATCCCGGTTGGGGGGGGCAGCCCTTCCTGCCGGGGAGCCTCGGGAAGGTCCGGCGCCTCCGGGATCGGGCCCGCGGTGCCGGGGCCTCCGTCCCGATCGAGGTGGACGGCGGCGTCGGGGTCGCCAACGCTGCGGCCCTGGCGGGAGCCGGGGCGGAAATTCTCGTGGCCGGTAACGCGATTTACGGGGAGGCCGATCCGCGGGGCGCCATCGGGCGCCTGAGAGCCGCGGCCGGCGAGGGAGTGAGGGCTTGAGCGTGTCATTTCGATCCGGGGTGTCGGTCTTTGCCGCGCTCGCCTTTCTGGCGGTCGCCGGCTGCAGCTCGACCAAGGGCGCCCGCAAGCCCGACAAGATCACCCAGGAGCTGCTTTCATCGTCCAAGGAGGTCCTTTACCAGAAGGGTCAGGCGCTCATCGCGAAGAAGAAGTGGGAGCAGGGCCGCAAGTACTTGAACTACGTCTTCGAGACCTATCCCAACGACGTTCTCGGCCGCGAGTCGCTGCTGCTCGTGGCCGATTCCTACGTCAAACAGGGCGGGGCGGCCGCGTATACGGAAGCCCGCTACCGCTATCGCGACTACCTGAACCGATACCCGGATGCCCCGCGCCGCGACTACGCGCGGTACCAGTTCGCCTATTGCTCCGACAAGGAGCACGAGTCCCCGGACCGCGATCAGACCGCGACGCAAGGAGGCGATCCAGCAGTACCAGGCGCTGATCCGGGAGTACCCGGACTCCGCGTACGCGGGGGCGGCGCGGGAGCGGATCCGACAGCTGATCGACCTGCTCGCCGAGCACGAGTTCAGGGTCGGCTACTTCTACATGCGCAAGGGCTCCCTGATGTCGGCGCTCGGGCGCTTCAACGGGATCGAGGAGCGTTTTCCGGAGTTCGGCGGAAGGGACAAGCTCTACTACTACCAGGGACGGATCCTGACCAGGCTCGGCCGCCCCGACGAGGCGTCGCAGCTCTACTCGCGCGTGATCGAGGAGTATCCGAAGAGCCGGTTCGCCGACCGGGCGCGCTCGCGGTTGAAGAAGTTGAAGCCGGTGGCGGCGCCGCCCGAGCAGAATCAGGCCGAAAAGCCGGCCGAGCCTCAGGCCGCGAAGAACTGAAAAGAAAGACCTTGTTCGGATTTCGGGCATCCGTCCGCGCAACTTCCCGTTTGACAGGCGGCTCGAAACCTCCTAAATTAAAGCCCAAGGCTTTTTCCGCCGAATTTTTTTAAGGAGTCGCCATGCGTCTCCCGCGTCGCCGCATGTTGGCCATGGCTCTGGCGCTGATTCCCGTGGCGTCGATCCAGGCTCAGGCCCCGTCGTCCGATCCGAATGTCGGAAACGCCATCGCGCAAGCCGAGGCGGTCAACCCGGGCAACATTGGGGGAGCTCCGGCTCCGGTCGGCTTCGAGAGCGACCTGTACTGCTTCGGGTACCTCGGCGGAACCGATGAGCCCTTCGTGGCAGAGGTCACGGGCGCGCAGGACATGACCGAGCAGCTCGACTTTTCGACACGGGACCTGCTGTATTTGAACGCCGGAGCGGACCGCGGCTTGCGGCCCGGTGAGGAGTACTGGATCGTGACGCCGGAGCACACGGTCTTGAACCCCGCGACGGGCAAGGAGCTCGGCCGGTTCTACAAGTACAGGGGACGCGGGGTCATCCGTTCGATCGGAGGCCGGTCGGCGATTTTCGAGGTCATGGACGCCTGCACCGACATCCCGCTCGGATCCTTCCTCAAGAGGTTCGAGCCGATCCCGATTCCCCTGGCCCGCAAGTCGCCTCCCGCCGTCGCCGGCGACCCGCCCTCCGGCAAGCCCCTTGGTCACATCGTCGAGGCTCGCGACGGTCTGGTTGCCCTCGGCCAGGACAACGACGTCATCGTGGACCTCGGAGTCGCCAACCGGGTGGAGCCCGGTGACTTCTTGACGATCTTTCGCTACTCGACCGGACGCGAGTACGGCATCCAGCCCCAGGGCGGTTACTGGGTCAGCACGCCGCCGCCGCCGGGGGTCGAAGTTCCGCGCACCTATCTGGGGGAGATGGCCGTTCTCGCGGTGGGCGATCGCTGGGCGATCGGGCGCATCACGGACGCCTACCAGATGATCCTCGTCGGCGACGAGGTCGAAGTGAAATAGCTTCCGCGGCGAAAATTATTCGGAGAGGCGGCCTGGCCGCCTCTTTTTTTTGCCCGGAACGCGTCGGCGCGGACCCGCGCGGGAGACGTCTCGTCTTGGCACGGGAAAGCGCGCGGACCGCGAGCCGCCGAGCGGTTGCGCGCACGCTAGCCGTTTCTTGTTTTCCTCTGCTAAGATGCCCGCCACTTCGATTCGTCTTCGCGCGGGGAGGAAGGAACTTGAATCTGGACGGGCAACTCCAGCAGATCATCGACGAGCTTCTGGCTCACGGAATCTCGCTCGACCTCGCCAAGAAAGAATTCGAAAAGAAGTACATCGTCGGAGCCGTGAAGCGCTCGTCCGGGAATCTCGGGCGCGCGGCGAGCTCGCTCGGCATCCACCGCAACACGCTGCGCAACAAGGTCGGCATCCTGAACATCCGGCTGCCGCGCGAGCAGCGCCGCGTCTCGCCGGACATCGCGAAGAAGAAGTAGCCCGCGCGCGACTAGCTCTTCGGAGCCCCGCCCTTGTCCTTGGGCTCTTCGCCGGTCTTCACCGAATCCTTGAAGTTGCGGATCCCCTCGCCGAGCCCCTTGCCGAGCTGGGGCAGCTTGCCGGCGCCGAAGATGATGATGACGATCAGCAGAAGGATCAGCAGTTCCGGCACGCCCAGTGAGCCAAACATATCGTTCTCCTCGAAGGGCTTAGCTTAGCAGAGGCGCCAGGCGCGCCTCGTAGAGCCGCCGGAACGCCCGCGTCTTCGCCCGTGCCGGCGAGCAGGCGGCCCACCAGCGCGATCTCTCCCGGGAGGTACCGCCGGTACGCTTCTCCCCGGCCGGCCGCCACGGCCCGGGCGAACGTGCCGCAGACCTTCCAGGCGCGCTGCAGCAGAACCCGGTCGAACCGCCCGCGCAGCGCCGCGGCGTCGAGGGCGCGGCGGCGGGCGAACCGCTCGATCATCGCGTCGGCGAGCTCCGGCGTCATCCAGTCGAGCGTCGTCCGCTCCCAGAGCAGCGACGCGATGTCGTACGTGTCGGGTCCCGACCGCAGGTCCTGAAAGTCGATGGCCGCGATCCCTCCGTCGACGGGAAAGAGGTTGTTGCCGTGAAAGTCGCGGTGACAGAGGGCGCGCGGGTGCGCGAGGATCTCGCGGCACAAAGCGTCGGCCCAGCGGTCGTGAACCTCGCGTTCGTCCGGCGAGAGCGGGCGTCTGCGAGTGGAGATCGAAGACCGCTTCGCGCGCGAGCTCCAGCTCGCGGCGGAAGAGCGCGAAGTCGAAGGCCGGATTGACGCCGGGATCCGGAATCTGCGCGATCGCGGCGGCGGCGTCGACGGCGGCGGAAAGGCCTTCGCGGCGCGCGTCGGGAGCGGCGGCGAGCGTCGCCGCAAGATCCGTCGGAGCCGAGGTCCTCGACGAGCTGGTTGCCCGACCCGTCGTCGGCGATGAGGCGGGGCACGCGCACGTGTTCGCGCGAGCGCGGCGCTGGCCGCCATCCACCGGCGCCGGGAATCGGTTTCTTCGGCGGGGTAGACGACGCCGAGCAGGCTGCGGCCGCCCGGCAGGTGGAGCCGCAGATAGCGCCTCCGTCCGACGTCGCCCGGCAGGACGTCGACGGACAGCGGCGTGTGGCCGGAGTTCGCGGCCAGGGCGGCGAGGCCGGAAAAGCCCGTGGGAAAGGGCGTCGAGGGCGTGGCTGTCAATCCGCGCCGCGGCGGCGAGCTTCGGGAGGAGAGAGCGGCGCGGGGAGACGGCCTTTCCATCTCCCCGAACGGCCGCCTTCCGTCATCCCTTGGCTTCCGTCAGCAGCACCTTCTTGATCTTGACGGGCGTGTTGGGCCTGTCCTTCGCGTCGCGCGGCGTGTTGGCGATCTTGTCGGCGACGTCCATGCCCGAAACGACCTCGCCGAACGCCGAATACTGGCCGTCGAGGAAGGTCGAGTCCTTCACCACGATGAAGAACTGGGAAGAGGCCGAGTTGGGGTCGGAGGAGCGCGCCATCGAGACGATCCCGCGCTTGTGCGAGACGTCGTTGAACTCGGCCTTGACGCGGTTGTTGCCGTTGCCGCCGGTTCCGTACGGCTGGCGCGGGTCCTCGGCCTTCTTGGTCAGGGGGTCGCCGCCCTGGATCATGAACCCGGGGATGACGCGGTGGAACATCGTCCCGTCGTAGAAACCCTTGGCGGAGAGGTCGATGAAGTTCTCGACGTGCTTGGGGGCCTTGTCGTAGAAGAACTTGATCGCGATGTCCCCCATGTCGGTCTGCAGGGTGGCGATGGTGTTGGCGTAGTCGCGCGGGGCGGGCGTCATCTTCTTTCCCTTCTTCGGCGCTTGCGCGAGGCCGGCGGCCGTGCCGAGCGCCGCGGCGGCGCAAGCGAGCGCAAGGACGAGTTGGATCCTTCTGTTCAAGTTCCGCTCCTTTCCTGAATCGAAATGAACATAACACGCGGATTCGGCTCCGCCGCCTGCGAAAACAGGCGCCGCCGGACGCCATTCCAGGCAGGTTTCCGCAGCGCGGGCCGGGCGTAAGATCCCGCCGTGAAAACGGGCAGGGCGACGCGATGACCGATCGGCGCGGCCGGCCCGATGTCCTGATCGTCGGCGGAGGAGCCATCGGGTTGTGCGCTCGCCCGGGAGCTCGCCGGCCGGGGCCGGCGGGTCACGCTCTGCGAGCGCGGGAATCCCGGAGAGGAAGCGTCGGCCGCGGCCGCGGGACTGCTCACGCCGCAATCGGATTGCCGGACCCCCGGGCCGTTGCTGCGAGCTCGCCCTGGCGAGCCACCGCCTCTATCCCGAGTGGACGCGGGCCCTCGAGGAGGAGACGGGCGCGTCGGTCGCGCGGCGCCGGACCGGCGTCCTGCGCTGCGCGCTCGACGAGCCGGAGGAGGAGCGGCTGCGCGGCTTTCTCTGGCAGCGGGAGCGAGGCCTGCCGGTCGCGTGGGTGGAGCAGGCGGCGCTTTCGGCAACGGCCGGGGCGGCGCTCGCTCCGGAGGCTCGGGCGGGCGTGCTCTTCGCCGACGAAGGCGCCGTGGACCCGCGCCGGCTCACGCAGGCCCTTGCAGCCGCGGCCCGGAGCCGCGGCGTGGAGATCCGGGCACAGACTCCCGTGCAGCGGTTCTGGGTCGAGGGAGATCGCTGCCGCGGGGTCGAGACGGAAGGCGGGCGGATCGAGGCGGACTGCGTCGTCGACGCCGCCGGAGCCTGGGCCGGCTTCGACCGGGAACTTTCCGTTCCGCTCCCGGTCGAGCCCGTGCGCGGGCAGATCGTCGAGATCGATCTCGGCTCCGAGGCCCCGAGAACCGTGCTGCACTCCGACGCGGTCTATGTCGTTCCCCGGGGAGACGGGCGCGCCCTCGTCGGCTCGACCCTCGAGCGGGTCGGATTCCAAAAGGAGGTCACCGCCGGCGCCGTGCAGGGCCTGCTCGCGGCAGCCGCGCGCCTGCTGCCCGCGGTCCGGATGGCGCGCTTTGTCACGGCCTGGGCCGGCCTTCGTCCGGGCACGCCCGACGGCCTTCCGGTGCTCGGAGGCTCCCGGATCGACGGACTCTTCTTCGCGACGGGGCACTACCGCAACGGCATCCTGCTCGCGCCGATCACCTCCCTTCTGCTGGCCCGCCTCGCTGGAGGGCGACCCGGTTCCGGAGCTCGATCCCTTTTCCGTCGCGCGCTTTGCGGGGGCGGGCGCGACAGCGTCCCGGGGGGCCGAGGTTTTCGGATAGAATTGAAAAAATTACGCGCGGGTCGATCCCGCTGAAAACGGAGAGACGCGACCGGAGCCGCGGCGAGGCTTCGGGATGAGGAACATGCGAAAGACGATCTACGCGGGCGTTCAGAAGACGGCCGATGCGCTCTGGAAGGTGACCCGGGCCCTCGACGCCTTCTTTCCGGAAGGCCGTCTTCAGCCCAAGTGGGCTCCGGCGCCGCTCCTCAAACAGCGCGAGCGCTCCTTCCCGACCTTCGGCTTTCCCCGGGAGACCGATTCCCTCTGCCCGCGCTGCGTCTCGGAAGTCCGGGAGGAGATCCTGTCGGGAAAGGCCGACTGGAAGCTCCTCGTGGACGGGAATCCCGGCGAGATCAAGGCCCGCATCGTCGAGGAGGGCGGCCAGATCCGCATGGTCAAGGACTGCCCGAAGCATGGTCACTTCGAGGACGTCCTCTCGACGGACCCCGCCTTCTTCCGCCGGCTCGAGAGCCTCTACCCGGGGCGCGACTTCACGATCCCCAAGGACGGCCTCCACGAGCACGGCACGTCGTCGATCAAGTACGGCCGCGGCGCCGTCCTGACGATCGACCTCACCAACCGCTGCAACATGATGTGCAACCCCTGCTTCATGGACGCCAATCAGGTCGGCTACGTCCACGAGCTCGAGTGGGAGGACGTGAAGAAGCTGCTCGACGACGCGGTCTCGATCAAGCCGCGGCGCCAGCTCTCCGTTCAGTTCTCCGGCGGCGAGCCGACGCTGTCGCCCCACTTCCTGCCGGCGATCCGGTACGCGCGGCAGCTCGGCTACTTCTCCGTCCAGTGCGCCACCAACGGCGTGCGCTTTGCGCAGGACGAGGACTTCGCCCGCGAGGCCGGCGAGGCCGGGCTGCGTTTCGCGTACCTGCAGTTCGACGGTGTCGGCAACGAGAACAACCAGCACCGCAAGGTCGGCAACCTCTACGACGTCAAGCTGCGCGCGATCGAGAACCTGAAGAAGCACGGCGTCGACATCACGCTGGTCACGACCATCATCAACAGCGTGAACAACGACCAGGTGGGCGACATCCTGAGGTTCGCGATCGCGAACATCGACAAGATCAACGCGGTGGCGTTCCAGCCCGTCTCGTTCACCGGCCGCGACGAGGACATCGACGACGAGACGCGACAGCGGCAGCGCTACACGCTGTCCCACCTGGCGCACGACGTGAAGTCGCAGGCCGGGATCGGCGAGCCCATGCGCGACTGGTACCCGCTGTCGGCGTCGGGTCCCTTCTCGGACCTGAAGGACCTGCTGGGCGGCCTCGAGTCGGAATGGGGCTCGTTCAAGTGCGGCTGCCACCCCAACTGCGGGATCGGCACGATGCTGCTCGTCGACGAGAAGACGAAGGAAACCGTCACGGTGCCCGCGTTTCTGGACGTCGACCGGATGCTCGGAGACATCAAGAGCATCACGGATTCCGCGCGCAGGAAGACGTGGACCGCCCTGCAGACGGGCCTCGCCGTGCTGCGGAACCTGCGCCCGGGCGGAATCCCGGCGTCCCTCTCGCCGTGGAAGGTCATCCAGATCATGGACGGCCACACGGGCGGACGGCTCGGTTTCGCCAGGAAGAACCGCTACTCCTGGCGCGTCTTCTTCGTCGGTGGCATGTGGTTCCAGGACCTCTTCAACTACGACTTCCGCCGCACCGAGATGTGCATCATCCCGTACGCGACGCAGATGGGGGAGATCTCCTTCTGCGCGTACAACACGGGCGTGGGCTGGCGCAAGATCATCGAGGAGATGTTCCAGACGGCGACACTGGCGGAGTGGTACAAGACGAAGGGCCGCCACGACGTCTATGCGCGCGGGAACAGCGTGCCGCTTCCGGTTCTGCCGGGCCAGACCGTTCCGGTTCTTCCGCCGATGCCCGCCGAGCCGCCAAGGCCGGTGATTGCCGCGGCCGGAATGCTTCCCGTCTACGGCGGCGGCGTCGGGCGGTAGGAGCCGGGCCAGAGCTTCACTCGGGGGCCGGTTCTCACCCCGAGCCCGGCGAGCCCGTCATTCCGAGGCGTCTGCGCCGAGGAATCCCAGACTTGTACGCGGCGGACGGAGTGACGTCGACGCCGTGGCTCGCTCCGTGCGGCGGAAATGTCTGGGATCCCTCGGCCCCCGGCCTCGGGATGACGGACCTGTTCCCGGGCTCTATCCTCGCCGTCCCCAGCGCGGAGACGGCGCCGAGGTTCCCGCCGCCCGCGGCCCCGAAGCTCCCCTGGGATGATGGGCCGGTCCGGCCGGCCGGCGCGCCTGTGTCGCCTGGTGCGCGGCCCGGCGCTCGGCCTTCTCCCTGGCGCGCTTGCGCTCTTCCGACTTGCGGGCGCGGATCGCCGCGATCCGCTCGGCCAGAGGCACCTCGAACCGATCGGCGGGGGCCTTGTTGTAGTCGAAGCCGGGAACCGTGATCCGCGGCAGGCGCTTGCCGATGGCCCGCTCGATCTGGGCCAGGTCGGTCTGCTCCTCCGGAGCCACGAACGTGAAGGCGTCGCCGGTCATCTCGGCGCGGGCCGTGCGTCCGACGCGGTGGATGTAGTCCTCCGGAACGTGGGGCACGTCGAAGTTGACGACGTGCGAAAGCGCCTCGACGTCGATTCCGCGGGCCGCGATGTCCGTCGCGACGAGGACCTTGAACTTCCCGGCCTTGAAGCCGGCCAGGGCCGCCGTGCGCTGCATCTGGCTGCGATTCCCGTGGATCCGCTCGCACGGGATGCCGTGCTTGGAGAGCGTCTCCGCGAGGCGGTTGGCGCGGTGCTTGGTGCGCGTGAAGACCAGGACGTTGCCGATCTCGCCGCGGCGCAGGAGCTCCATCAGGAGGGGCGCCTTCAGGTTCTGCGCGACCGGATAGACGGCCTGCGTGATGCCAACGGCCGGGGCCGCGGCCCGCTCGAGGTTGACCGTGAACGGGTTCTTGAGCATCTCGCGCGTCAGCTGCACGATCGGCGGCGGCATCGTGGCGGAGAAGAAGAGCGTCTGGCGGCGCGTCGGCAGGTGTCTCAGGACCCGGCGGATGTCGGGCAGGAATCCCATGTCGAGCATCCGGTCCGCCTCGTCGAGCACGAGGACCTCGAGCCCTTCGAGCTTCGCGTAGGGGAATCGGAAGTGGTCGAGCAGTCGGCCCGGTGTGGCGATCAGGATGTCGACGCCCGTGCGGAAGGCGTGCTCCTGCGGGCCCATGCCGACGCCGCCGAAGACCGAGGCCGAGGAGAGGGGCGTGTGGACGGCGAGCTCGCCGCGTGTGCTCGTCGATCTGGGCGGCGAGCTCGCGGGTGGGGGTCAGCACGAGGGCCCGCGTCACGCCGCGCTTCTTGCCCATGAGCCGGTTCAGGATCGGCAGGATGAAGGCGGCGGTCTTGCCGCTGCCCGTCATGGCGCAGGCGAGAACGTCCTTTCCTTCGAGGGCGGGGGGCATGGAGTCCTGCTGGATGGGCGTCGGGCGGGTGAATCCCATCTCCTTGACGCCGCGCAGCAGGTCCGGGTGGAGTCCGAAATTGGAAAAAGGCATGCGAATCGAGTCTTTCCGCGGTTTCGCCGGGCAGGCCGACGGCCGCTGTCATTTCATCCGGCTTGTTTTCTTTGGGAACGGAGGAATCGCCGGCGAGGCCTACGTTCTTGGATCGCGCGCCGACAACCGGGAGGTCGCCGGCAGCGCAAGGCGGGGATAGCCTCTCACATCCGGCGGGATTCCGCAAACAGCGTTCTAGAATTCGTGCCGATGAAGCGTTTCGGCTTTCTCGTCCTCGCGGCTGCAATCGGGTGCCAAGGACAGGGCGCTCGGGAGCGCGCGGCGCCGCCACCGACCGTTGCGGCGATGGCCGTCACGCCGTCGGCCCCGCCCTACGTGCCCGGCCTCGGCGAGCTCATGGCCTTCCAGCAGATGCGGCACGCCAAGCTCTGGCTTGCGGGATCCGCGCGGAACTGGGAGCTCGCCGCCTATGAGCTGGACGAGCTGAAAGAGGGATTCGGCGACATCGCGCGCCTCCACCCGACGCAGAAGGACGTGCCGGTCCCGATCGATCAGGCGATCGAAACGATCGTGAAGGAGCCTCTCGACCGGGTGAGCGAGGCGATCGCGAAGAAGGATCCGCGGGCGTTCACGCAGGCGTACGACACGCTGACCGAAGGCTGCAATGCCTGCCACCAGGCCTCCAGCCATGGCTTCAACGTCGTGCAGCGCCCGAAGCAGAACACTTTCAGCAACCAGTCCTTCGAAGCGCCGAAATAGCCGGCGCGCCGGGCTAGCGCCAGCCGGCCCGCAGGGCCCCGCGGAGAACCGGCGCGAGCGCTTCGCGATTGCTGTTCGCGATAGACGCCGGCGAGGGCGGCAGCGACAGGACCGCCGCGGCCGCCAGGAGGCCGACGAGCGCCGCCGCGGCCGCCGTGCGCCTCGGGATCGCCGACCCTTCGATGGCGGCGGCGAGGCCGATGGCGGCGGCGGCGATCGGCGGAACGATCGAAAGCAGGGGCGGCAAGCCGGCCGCCACACCCAGGTTGAAGTCGACGATGCCGAGGCCGAGGAAATACGCGGCAACGGTCCGCGCCGGGTTCCAGGCGCCATACGGAATCATCCAGAAAGTGGAAGCGGAGACCGTCACGATGGCGGCGGCATAGACGACGGCAGAAAGGAGAATGAATCGCGCGAACCGACCTCCCCCGAAGGGACCTCCACGGCCATCAGCCAGAACACCAGGAGAAAACCCGCCACGAGGTATCTCGGTCCCAGGCACCACCCGCCCCGCCAGTGGGGCGGAACGTAGCCCGCGATCACGACGAGGAGAAGCAATGGCCCGAGCGCGGGCGGCAGAAGGGAGGGATCCCTTCGGACTTTGCGCAGGGCCAGCACCGCGACCGCCGGCCACAAGAGCAGAAACGGCGAGAAGTAGAGAAGGCCGTGGGCGCCGTCGACGAAGAGACCGACGAGCGAATCCGCGCGTGGCCAGGAGACTCCCGCGAGGCCTCTCTGCGCCAGCTCTGGAAAGCTCTGGCTGTACGTGGAAGGCACATGCAGGAGTCCGCCGAAGTAGTGGGCCTGATACCAGCCGAGCCCGGCGGCGGGAATGCCGGCTCCCGTGACGAAGGCCGCCAGTCGCGCCCGGGACCTTCCGGAGGCCGCGAAGATGAAGAGACTAGCCGCCAGGACCGCGACGGGGTACTCGCAGGCGACGGCCGCACCCGCCAGAAAGCCGGCGCCGAGGGCGGCGGCGATCCCTCCCGGACGCGCGAGCAGGGTGAAACTGAGATAGATCAGCGCGGCGGCCAGGGCGTGAGAGAAGAACGAACGGCCATAGACCGCGAAGGGTGTCGCGAAGAGCAGCGCGAAGATCCAGAGCGGAAGGAGCCGCGGCGCGGGCACAATCGCAAGGGCGTTCTTGAGGAAGATGCGAAGCGCGAGCAGCACGACCAGTGTCACGGACAGGACCCGGGCGCCGTAGAAGGCGAGCCAGTCCTGCGAGGACCCCGGTGCCGGAAGGACGAGCCTCAGGAGCCGGTAACCGGGCAGGGCGGCGACCGCGAGGCCCGGAGGCTTGTTCGAGTACTTCCGGCCGCCGTAGTCGGCGACGTCCGGGTGAGTCCCGAGGTCGCGCAGGTCCGGTCCGATCTCCGCCGTCCCGCGCTCGGCGATCGCGCGCAGCAGCTGGTAGTGGCTCCGCTGGTTCGCGTCGAAGGGTCCGGGATAGAAGCCCACGAAGTACACGGAAACGAAAGCGAAGCAGGCGACCACCCGGACACAGGCGCGCCGAGCGCGGTCGCGATCCGTCAGAGTGGGCAAGTCTCTCGGGGCCTCGAAAGACATCCCGAACCGGATTTACCCCGCGTGTTCACCGAGGGCTCGAGCTCAATGGGGGCCAGTGGAGCTCCAGGCGGTTCTCCAGGCGCCGCCGCGCCGTCAACGTCTCCGGGACGGGCTCGGGAACGGCGCCCGGATGCAACGCCCGCCACCAGGCGTCCAGCCACGGCTTCAACGTCGTGCAGCGGCCGAAGACAAATCCCTTCCCCAACCAATCGTTTGCGCCGCCGCGCTGACGGACGCGGCTCTCAGTTGACCCCGACCGCGTCCGGCCAATAGAGCCCGAGCGCGCGCACGAAAAACTTGGCCATCTCCTGCCTGGTCACCGTTCCGTTCGGACAGAAGTTGTTGGCGCCGCACCCCGTTGAGATTCCGGATTGTCCGAAAGCCTCGATGACGCGGAAGAAGGGGTGGTTGGTCGGCACGTCTCCGAAGGTGGCCGTGGCGGGCGCGGGCGAGATCTGCCGGGTCCACCAGAGGTCCACCGCCTTGAACTTGAGGTTCGACCCCAGGCCGGCCTGCGGGATGGTGATCAAGACCGCGAGCTGCGCGCCGCCGTTGTAGGCGACGTCGTTGTTCACGGTGTGGGCGAACGGGGGACTGAACGCGTAGCCGTACCCGGGCGATCCCGTGGAGGTGGTCAGAAACGAGATGTTGCTCGACGAGGGGTTGTCCGAGCCGGAGTAGGCGTACAGCGTCGCCGCGATGTCATTTGTCGCGTCCGCGTCGTAGTAGTAGAGGTCCACGTACTCGATGAGCGATCCGGACGGAAGACTGACGGGCGCCCAGAAGACCGCGCTGTTACCGCTCGTGTTGCTCGTGCAGGAGAGCGAGCCGGTCGACGGGTCGAAGGCATATCCGATCAACGACGAGGTGGGAGAGAACGCCGAGGCCGGGATCTGGAGGATGTTGACGTTGGCGACGCCATAGTCGCGCGGCGTCAGCCGCCGCTGCGCAAGCGCGGGGCCAGGCTGGGCGAAGGTCGTCGCGGTCCCGTAAAACCCCAGGAGGAGTAGGCCGGCCAGGGCGTTCGATCTCGACATGCAGACTCCTTTCGCGATTCGGCTCGTCTTTTCGCTCGGACGTTGCCTTCAAGGATAATCCCGCGCCGAACGGCAGCGTGCTCCGGCCCCTTCCCTCCTCGACGAGACCCGCTCAACCCCTGACGGCCCAGCCTCTTCGGGCCAGTAGCTCTCGCAGCCGTTCGCGCTGATCGCCCTGGAGCTCGACCGCGCCCGGGACGGCGTGGCCTCCGGTGCCGCACGCCTTTTTGAGCTCCCGGGCGAGAGCCTCGAGGAACGGTCCATTCTCCGGCAGGCCGTCGATGACCGTGACGCTCTTGCCGGAGGCCCGGTTCTCCAGGCCCAGCCGGGCGGTGATCTTGTCCGGGACCGGGGCGTCCGGAGCCGCGAGCGACGCCGCGCATCGGCAGTCGGTCGCCGGCCAGCCGCATTTCGGGCAGACGCGGCCCTTGCCGCT
>CAVRXJ010000022.1:0-398365 GCA_963725095.1 uncultured Acidobacteriota bacterium | reverse complement strand
GAGCGCCGGAGCGTCCGGGCGCCGACGCGATGACGCGCGAGGCCTATTCGCACGAGGTGTCGAGCGCCGGCTTCTGGCCTGGCGGCGCCGGCGTCGAGGGGCCGGCCTTCTACGCCTACGCGGCTCCGGAGCCGGCGGGATTCTCGAAGGCGCCGGTCCGCCCAGCGGCCGCCTTCTACCATCCTGACCTGAAGGAGTTCCTCCTGATGTACGACGACGCGCGGCGCGCGCCCGATCCCCGGGCGGCCGTCCTCGATTTCCTCCAGAGCACCTACGAGGCCGGCGCCGACCTCGGCCGCTGGGACCGCTCCGAGCTCGAGCGACGCTAGAGCCATTCCCTCTCCCTCCGACGGGGGGAGAGGCGTAGGTGAGGGGGGGCCTACCTCCTCTTCCCCGTCGCCGGGTCCGTCTGCAGGTGCGCCTCGACGAACCAGAGCCACTTGTCCGTGCCCCGCGAGATCTCCGTGAAGAGGTCCGTCGTGTCGGCGTCGTCCAGATCCTCGGCCTCGCCGATCGCGCACCGCACGCGCTCCCCGAAAGCCGCGAGGGCCGAGGACAGCGCCTCGACGTGCAGGCGGCCCGACGCGATGTCGATCGGGTACTCGTCGAGCTCCGAGCGCTCGGCGACCGTGCGCGCCGTCCCCTCGGCGACACCCCCGAGCTGCACGGCCCGCTCGGCGAGCGAGATCCACGTAGCCCTCGACGTCCTCGTTGATCTCGTCGAAGAGCTTGTGGAGGGCGATGAAGTTCTCCCCCTTCACGTTCCAGTGCGCGGTCTTCGTCTGCGTCTGCAGATCGATCGCGTCGGCGAGGCGCTTGTTGAGAAGGTCGACGAGCTGCGTGCGGGATTTCTCGGGCAGGTCGTTCTTGGTCGGGTAGAGCCGGTTGATGCGAATCGGTGCGGATTCCATGGAAGCTCCTTTCGAGACGGAATCAATTCGAGCGGCGCAGAGGGCGCCGACGTGAACGAAGTATGCGCGGTCGCAGGGCGAGGATTCCGCCTCGCCGGCCGCCGAGCGCCTCAGCGGCCCTCGCGTTGGACGCGCCTGACCTCGAAGTTGAAGGACTCCACGAGATCGGCCATGCCGTCCCGGGAGCCGACCACTTCCGCGATCTCGTCGCCGAAGAAAGGCTCGCCGGGCCGAATGGTCATCGGTCCCGCCAGGAGCACGGGGCAGCCCTTGCGCCGCGTCAGGTAGGCGCCCGACACCCGGCCGGACTTCATCCGCACGCGGACGCCGATTCCCGGCATGTCAGGAGGCCTGGTCGTTTCATCCATACGCCGAACCCACTGCAAAGGGCCGGCCAGGTCGGGCTGCGGTGCCCCGGGCCGCCCGATGGCCCGCCGCTTGCAGGAACTAGGGCATAGGTCACGCGGCCGACCATAACCGACCGCCAGAGCCCCCACAGCGGGGCTCTCTTTTTTGGGTGGAGTAGCCGAACCGGCACGAAGATGCCACGCGCGGGCGCCGCCAGGGCGCTAGAATTGTGGACAAGTTTCGGTCCGCTCAATCGTCTGACTTTACACAAGGAGCCAACTTCGTGCGACCCGGTGCTGCCCTCACCGTGACCAGATACCGGGAGCGGCGCGACTTACGCGCGGCGGCCGCTCTCCATTCTGTGTGTCCTGTTCATCGCCTGCTCGTCCACCACCCAAGGCGCCGGCGCCGCCTGCGCCGGCGCCGCAGGGCAAAGTCTCCGGCACCCTGACGGACTGGCGGCTCACGGGCCGCGCGGACTCGAAGAGCCGATGCGGAGCCATGAGTCCTCCTGCGGAAATCCGCAAACAGCGGCCGGCCTACCCGGTCGAGCTCCGCGAGAAGCGAGTCAGCGGGGCCGTCGTCCTCCAGGCCACCGTCTCCCTCGACGGCCTCCCGGCAGCCACGCAGGTTCTCCGGAGCGCCGACGCCCGCCTGTCGCCTCTGGCCCTCGAGGCCCTTCGCGCCTGGCAGTTCCGGCCCGCCTCCTGCGACGGCGCGCCCATCGACGCCTACGTCACGGTCACGTTCACGTTCGAGCTGCAGTAGGGCGAGGCGCGTCCCGACTCTCGGAGAGCCGCGATGGGGTCGGACCCGCCGCGTTTCGTGCAAGAACCAGAGGAATCAGTTCACTGTCTCTGCGTCACCTGCGGTCTATGCGCCACTTCTCTCGGTGGGCCGTCTCGCCTGAACGTTAAGCCCGGTGACGGCGTCAACGGAAGCGAGGCGCGACGCCTACGTCCTACTTCTTCTTGAATGCCACTGCACGGCTCCCGCTCGTGCGCGTGCCGGAGTAGACGCCGATCGCCGCGCGCCGGGCGAACTCGCACGCTCGCCCGGGCTCCGCGCCCTGGCCGAATCACGGGCGGCATCCTTTCAATCCCCGAGCGAGCCAGGGCGAGGTCGTGAGAGGCCTGCAAGTTCGTCCAAAACTCCGGGCTCGTTCCCAGCGCCGCCCCGAAGAGGATCGCCGTCTCTGGCGTCACGCCCCGCTTGCCGGTCGCAACCTCGTTGACTCTCTGAATCGGGATCTTCAGGTGCTCGGCAAACTTCGACTGCGAAATTCCCATCGGGCGCAGGAACTCCTCCACAAGCATCTCGCCGGGATGCGTCGGAATGCGATCGGTCGGCAACATCTGGCTTCTCCTCTAGTGGTAGTCCGTGACTTGCACTTCGGCAGCCGCGCCGTCCTCCCAGCGGAAGACGATGCGCCATTGGTCGTTCAGCCGGATGCTGTGAAATCCCGAGAGGCGGCCCTTGAGCGCCTCGAGGCGATTTCCCGGCGGCACCTTCAGGTCCTCCAACCGGCTCGCGGCCTCGATCATGTCCAGCTTCCTCTCGGCGGCCTTCACAACGTCGGGACCCAATCGCCGAACTCGCGCCGACTTCTTCCCGTTGTAGATCTCCTCAGTGGCGGCATCGCCGAATGAGACGATCACCGGGCGATTTTACACGGATACCGTGTAAGCATGCAAGAGCCTGCGGGAATGGCGGAAGCGCGTGGGAGTCGAACCCACCCGTCCCGGCAGAACCGCGACGCCGGCGGATTTGAAGTCCGCGAAGGCCACCGGGCCCCGTGCGCTTCCGCGCGGGATTATGTCAGGGGCGGCGGCGATCGGCGCGCTAGCGGTCCTGCGCGGCTCCCGGGCCCGCCGCGGTGAGCATCGCGATCCAGGGCAGCAGGAGCGAAAGCGCCGCGAGCCAACCTCGTGGTGGTCCCGGCACGACCCGGGCTCGGTCAGACCGCTGTGCCGCAGGGTCAGCCGCGTGCCTCCGGCCGTCGGTTCGAGATCGAAGGACAAGAGCGTCTCGAGCGTCGGGTATTCCGGCGAGAGCCACGTCATCACCAGGCGGCGCGGCGGATCGACCTCGCGAACTTCGCCGTGCACGACGCAGGTCGTTTCGCCCTCCATCCGAAATTCGTACTGGTACTTCCCTCCCGGGCGAAGGTCGAACTGCGCATTCCGGATTCCGCCGATGCCCGTCCACCAGCGGGCCAGGTCTCTCGGGTCTGTCAGCGCGCGGAAGACCCGCTCGGGCGAGGCCCGAATCTCGCGGACGATCTCCAGGGAGTCGGCATTCCGATCGCTGCTCATCCCTCTCTCCTTCCGCCTTCCTCGGCCTCCAGCTTCTCGACGTAGTCGGCGAGCTCGTCGAGGCGCTCCCTCCAGAAAGCGTCGTAGCGCTCGATCCATGTCCGCACGGCACGCAGCGGCCCCGGCGTGAGCTCGTAGATCCGCCGGCGGCCGTCGCGGCGCACGCGGACCAGCCGCGCCTCCCGCAGCACGCGCAGGTGCCGGGCCACCGCCGGCCGCGAGGAAGCGAATCCGCGGGCGAGGGCCCCGGCCGGCCGCGGACCGCGCGCGAGCTCGTCTAAGAGGCGGCGCCGCGTCGGCTCGGCAATGGCGTGGAAAACGGCCCGGCCGGCGGCCCGCTGATGTGTAACCATACTGTTACATGTTAACGCGGGGCCCGAATCCCGTCAAGACCGCCTTTTGCCATATTCTGGGAAGCCCAGCGTGACTCCAGAACAGAACGAGCTGCTGACGCGGGTGGGCCCGGGCACGCCGATGGGCGCGCTCCTGCGGCAGTACTGGATCCCGGTCCTCGAAACCGAGGAGCTCGGCCCTCCCGACGGCCCGCCGCAGCGCGTGCGCCTGCTCGGCGAAGACCTCGTGATCTTCCGCGACTCGGGCGGGCGCGTCGGCCTCCTCGAGGCCGGCTGCCCGCACCGCCGCGCTTCCCTCTACTTCGGGCGCAACGAGGAAGAGGGCTTGCGCTGCGTCTACCACGGCTGGAAGTTCGACGTCGAGGGGCGCTGCGTCGACATGCCGACGGAACCGGCGGAGAGCCGGCTGCGCGAGGGGTTGCGCGCGACGGCGTACCCTTGCCGCGAGCGGCAGGGCATCATCTGGGCGTATCTGGGCCCGCGCGCACAGCCGCCTCCCCTGCCCGACCTCGGCTGGGCCCTGGTGCCGCCTTCGCAGCGCGGATCGCTCAAGTACCAGCGCGCGTGCAACTGGCTGCAGGCGCTCGAAGGCGACGTCGACACGGCTCACCTCGGCTGGCTCCACGCGCGCTTTGCCGGCGGCGGGCTGCGCAAGGTCGCCTTCAACGCGGCGGACCGCCTCCGGGACGTCACGACCCGCGACACCCGCCCCGTCCTCCACGTGCTCGACACGCCGGCTGGCGTCGTGATCGGGGCGCGCCGCGAACACGAGGCGTCCCGGCACTACTGGCGCATCACGCAGTTCCTGATGCCGATCTTCACCAGTGTGCCGGCGCTCGGCCGACAGGGGCGCGCCAAGGTCTGGGTGCCCCTCGACGACGAGCACACGCTGGTCTGGGAGCCGCACTGGGACCCGACCGCGCCGCTCTCCAGGAAAGACCGCCGCGGATGGAAGGGCCGCGTTCCCGAGAGCGGCATGCTCGAAGACGACGGGAGCGGTGTCGGCCGCGGGCGCTTCGCCGCGAATCTCGGAGAACAACTACCGGATCGATCGCGCCCGCCAGCGCTCGTCCAACTTCACGGGGCTCGAGGACTCACCGCCGCTCCAGGACGCCGCGATCCAGGAGAGCATGGGTCCGATCGTCGACCGCAGCCGCGAGCACCTGGGCACCTCCGATGCGGGGATCATCCGCGTGCGGCAGCGCCTCCTCGAATCGGCCCTGCGCCTGCGCGACCACGGCGAGGAGCCGCCCGGCGTCTCGGATCCGCCCGCCTACAGGCGCCGCGGGTGCCAGCTCGTGTTGCCGCACGGAACGGACTGGGTCGCGGCGTCGGAGGAGAGCGCAGAGAACCTGATCGCCAAGGCATCTCCGATCCTCAAGACCATTCCCTCTCCCCCTCGCAGGGGGAGAGGGGTAGGGTGAGGGGGTCGCCACCTCATCGCTCTCGTCCTTCATCCCCCTCGTACCGCGGCCGAAACCTTCCCCGGCGCAGCGCCGTAGTGCCGTCGATGGAGGCTCCATGAAGTTCTTGCGCGCTCGCCCTACTGATCCTTTCCCTGCCCGTCGCCGGCGCTCCCGCGCAGGCGACCGACCCGATCGAGGGGAAGTGGCTCGGCATGGCGGGATTCCCCCAGGACCGCATCGCGCTCGGATTCGAGTTCAAGCGCAACGAAAAGGGCGAGCTGAAGGCGTACCTCTACGAGCCGGTGCTGAACTTCTACGGGCTGGAGATGCCGGGCGCCGTCCTCAAGGACGGCGACAAGTACGTCCACAAGGATTACGTGATGACGCTGGCGTTGAAGGACGGGCGGCTCGAGGGGACGTTCTTTCCCTTGAACGCCCCGGTGACGCTCGAGCGCACGGACACGCTTCCCTCCGAAGTGCCCGTGCCGGACCTGCCGAAGGGCCCGGAACCGAAGTGGCGCGCGCAGCTCGGCGGCGCCATCTACGCCACGGCGGCGGTGCGCGACGGAATCGCCTACGTCGGCACGACGGGCGGAACCTTCTACGCCGTGCGCGTGAGCGACGGCACGTTCCTCTGGTCGTTCGTCGCCGGCAGGCCCGTCCACGGCGCGGCCCTGGCGACGGAAGGCAACCTCTACTTCGTCTGCGACAACGGGTACCTGTTCAACCTCGACCGCAAGACCGGCAAACAGGTCTGGCGCTACGACCTCGGCGACGCGCGCGTGCCGCGGGCCCTTCCCCACCAGGTGCTCGACGACATCGGTGTCGGCGAGTTCGACTTCGACTACGACGGGCCGCAGCCGGTGCTCGCCGACGGCGTCCTCTACGTCGGATCCGGGGACGGCGGCTTCCATGCGGTCGGCGCCGCGACGGGCAAGCGGGTCTGGCGCTTCGCGGCCAAGGGCAAGCTGCGCACGACGCCCTTCCTCGACGGCGTGCGCCTCTACTTCGGCAGCATCGGCGGAACGGTGTACGCCGTCAACCGGAAGACCGGCAAGGAAATCTGGAAGAAGGACACGCGCGCTGAAGTGACGAGCTCGCCGGTCCTCGTCGGCGGCAAGCTGATCGTCGGGAATCGCGGGGGCCTGCTCGCGGCGCTCAATCCGGCGACGGGAGAGGTGCTCTGGCGTGCGCTGCTCTGGGGCTCCGCCGTCGAGTCGTCGGCCGTGGACGCCGGGGACGGCCTCTTCTACATCGGCTCTTCGGACCTGCGGCGCGTCAGCCTCATCGACTCGAAGGACGGACGCGTGGTCTGGCGGACGGACGTCTACGGCTGGGCGTGGCCGCGTCCCGCCGTCAGCGGCGAGCTCGTCTACCAGAGCGCGATCGGTGCCCGCCCGTACCAGATGCGGCACCTGGGCAGCCTGACGGCCCTCGACCGGCAGAGCGGGAGGATCGTCTGGCGGTGGGCGACGCCGGAATGCCCGAGCGCATGGATGACGGGCTTCCTCGCGTCCCCCGTGGTGGACGGACAGACGATCGTCGTCGGCGGGCTCGATGGCACGCTGTACGGGTTCCCGGCGGGGGCGACCTCGGGGTAGAGCGGCCGCAGAGAGGGAGGACGGGCCCTCCCTCACCCTGCCGGCCGCTCGCTTCGCGAGTGGAGCGGCCTGCGGCCGCGGCCGGCGCTGAAGTGAGGCGAGGGGAGACCCCTCGCGCTACCCCTCTCCCCCCGTCGGAGGGAGAGGGTAGCGACGCCGCCGAAAGCGACCTCAGAGGGCGAGCAGCGTCGCCAGCCCTAGCAGCAGGCCCATGCTGGCGACGTCGGTTGCGGTCGTCAGGAAGATGCTCGAGGCCGTCGCCGGGTCGGCGCCCATCTTCTTGAGCGTCAGCGGCACGAGCGCGCCGGCGATCCCGCTGATCATGCAGGAGCAGGTCATCGCGAGCCACACGATGATCCCGAGCAGCACCGGCTTTGCGGTGTGCTGCGAGCGGGCGTAGAAGAACATCCCGCCGCCGGCGAGCAGGCCGACGAGCGCCCCGTTCAAGAATCCCAGCGCGGCCTCCTTGATGACCAGCCGCCGCGGAGGAATCGTGCGCAGGTCGCCGAGGGTCAAGCCGCGCAGCGTCACCGCGAGCGCCTGGCAGCCGGAATTGCCCGACTGGCCGGCCAGCACCGGCAGGAAGGCGGCGAGGACGACGATGCGGTCGACCGTGTTCTGAAAGACGCCGACCACCGCCGCGGCGATGAACGCCGTCAGGAGATTCAGCTGCAGCCAGGGGTGGCGGAACCGGAAGCTGCGCCACCAGTGCGTCGCGACGCGCTCTTCCTTCTCGACGCCGACCATGCTGCCGGCCTGGGCGCTGATGTCGAAGGCCTGCCGCTCGAAGAGGGCCTGGCCGCGGACCATCCCGACGAGGACGCCCGCCTCGTCGGTGACCGGGTACGCCGGGTAGTGGCGCGTCACGACGGTCCGCATGGCGTCGACGAGAGGCATCCGCGGCTGCAGCGAAAAGGGATCCCGCAGCATGACTTCGTCGAGGCGCTGGTCGCGGCCTGCAAAGAGCAGATCGCGGAACGCCAGCACGCCGACCAGCCGGCCCCGCTCGTCGGTCACGAAGACGTAGGTGATCAGGGCACTGGCGCACGAGCTCGCGCAGGCTCTCGATGACCTGCCCGACCGTCGCGTCGGGCCGGTAGACCGCAAGCGGCTCCTCCATCAGACGCCCGACGGTCCCCTCCGGATAGCCGAGGCCGTCGCGCCACCGCGCGCCGCGGCCCTCCGGCGCGTAGGCGAGGAGGCGCTCGCGCCGCTCCCCCGGCACGCGCTCCAGGACGTCGACGGCCTCGGCGGGGTTGAGCAGCGCGAGCGCTCGCGCCGCGATCTCGTCGGTCTCCGTCCGCAGGCGCTGCGCGGCCTCGGGAGGCGGCAGCGCATGCAATTCTTCGGAGAGCGCCACGATGCGTTGGGCATCGCTCATCACCTGCCCGGCGTCGGCCTTGGCCATGCTCCCTCCTGCTGTTCGGGCTGCGAGATCCCGCGACATGATAGCCGCCAGGACGCGGAAGGCCTGGGAGTCAGTTCTCGAGGAGCGCGACGGTGCCGAGGCCGCCGTCGGCGCAGACGCTCACGACCGCCCGGCTCCCGCGGGGCAGGCCGGCCCACGAGGGCTTCAGATCCGAATGAAGGCCCAACTGGCGCCTCACGAAATCAAACGATACATTGGCCCGCCTGCGGACGGGCAAGGAGGGCTCATGAGCACGATCACCACCCGGGACGGAACACAGATCTACTACAACGACTGGGGCTCGGGACAGCCGGTCGTCTTCAGCCACGGCTGGCCGCTTTCCGCGGATGCCTTCGAGGACCAGATGTTCTTTCTGGCCTCGCGGGGATACCGGTGCATCGCCCACGACCGCCGCGGCCACGGGCGCTCGAGCCAGCCCTGGAACGGCAACGACCTGGACACCTACGCCGACGACCTCGCGGCGCTCGTCGAGGCGCTCGACCTGAAGAAAGCGATCCACGTCGGCCACTCGACGGGCGGCGGCGAGGTCGCCCGCTACATCGGCCGCCATGGAACCCGGCGTGTGGCCAAGGCCGTCCTGATCGGCGCGATCCCGCCCTTGATGCTGAAAACGGCCGCCAATCCCGGCGGCCTGCCCATCGAGGTCTTCGACCAGCTCCGGGCCGGCGTCGTGGCGGACCGCTCGCAGTTCTTCAAGGATCTCAGCATGCCCTTCTACGGGTTCAACCGGCCGGGAGCGAAGATCTCGCAGGGCCTGCGGGATTCGTTCTGGCTTCAGGGGATGCTGTGCGGCTTCCCCGCGAGCTATTTCTGCATCAAGGCCTTCTCGGAGACGGACACGACGGAGGACCTCAAGAAGTTCGACGTGCCGACACTCATCCTGCACGGCGACGACGACCAGATCGTACCGATCGGCGCTTCGGCGCTGCTGTCGTCCAAGCTCATCAAGGGCGCGACACTCAAGGTCTATCCGGGCCTGCCGCATGGCATGTGCTCGACGCACAAAGACCAGATCAACGCCGACCTGCTGGCATTCATCAAGGCGTAGTTCGAGACGCCTTGAAGCGCCGATCCTTTCAGAGGAGGTGTCGCATGACCCGATCCGCTTCCGGCCGGCCGCGGGGAATCCCTGCGGTCATGACCTCGGTGCTGATCCTCGCGGCTGCGTTCGGCGCGGCGCAGGAATCCAAGACGCCAGCGCCGGCGCCCGCCGACGTCCAGGCGCGGTACGAGCCGCCCGCCGGGCCCGGGCGTCGGCCAGGCGTTTCTCAAGACCTTCGAAGGCGACTGGACCGTCGAGCGCAACTTCTACCCTCCCTCGGGAGGCGCGCCGAGCCGGCGGCCGGCGAGTGCTCGCAGAAGATGGTCCAGGACGGCCGCTTCCTCGAGTCTGCCTTCACGTTCCACCAGGACGGCAAGACGACGAGCGGCACGGGGATCAGCGGATTCGATCCTCAGACGGGCCTCTTCACGACGTTCTGGTTCGACTCCCGATCGACGCGATTCTCCGTCCGCCAGAGCCGGGAGCCGTTCGACGGCAAGCAGATCGTCCTCTACAGCGTGTCGCTCGGAGTCGCCACCCAGAGCCGGGTGTCACGGACTGTGACGCATCTCGAGGACGACGGACGCCGGCTCATCCATCAGCAATTCAACCAGGGCTCCGACGGCAAGGAGCGCCTACTGATGGAGCTGATCATGAAGCGCAAGGGGACCTGAGGCGAGGCGGATCAGGGCTCATAGATCTGGATGCGGTTGCCGCAGGTGTCTTCGAACACGGCCGTCGTGACCGCTCCCATCCTCGTCGGCGCCATGCTGAAGGCGACGCCCGCTTTTTCAGACGCTCGTTCACGCGCCGGCGCCTTCTCCTAGCCGCCGAACTGGCCGAGGTGATGGTCCAGGTGCTTGTACATCATGACGCCCCACTCGTCGCCCGAGATCCTGCCGAGAAACGAGTGCGTCTGCTCACCCGCCGCTGACGGTCCGCGCTCGCAGAAGCGCCCGACGAGGGTCAGGAGCCGCTGCTTCTCGCGGGCGAAATCCCGCGGATCGGTCACGACGAAGGTCGGGTCCGTCGGCGAATTCCTGGAAAACGGCTTGTCCCCGAGCAGCGAGGAGCGCATGAACGGCGCGAAGATCTTTCCGATGAACGCCTGTCGGCGGGGACG
This sequence comes from uncultured Acidobacteriota bacterium, assembly GCA_963725095.1. Taxonomy (GTDB): domain Bacteria; phylum Acidobacteriota; class Thermoanaerobaculia; order UBA5066; family Gp7-AA6; genus DATBFU01. The sequence continues at coordinate 387,837 of CAVRXJ010000022.1, read as the reverse complement.
GTCGCCGGTAGCGACCTCGAGCGCCGCACAGCAGTGCGCCAGCATCTGCGCGGCATCCATCTTTCCCCACTGGCGGACGGCCGTCGCCGGCAGAGCATTCAGCCGATCCGAGATCGCCTTCTGCGCGGCGGGTTCGAAAAGACTCTGCATCGCGCCCTCCCAGGCAACCCTGTCTCAAGCACCTCTCGAATCACCAATCGCGTCCACCCAGGCACCCTCGACCTTCAGCTCGCGGCGCGGGAAGTCTCCCGAGGTCACCGAGGGAGGAGGCCCGCGCCGCGGGAGCCGAAGCCGTTCGCAACGCGAACGGCGAAGGCGACGTTGGTGGAGCTGAACGGGATCGAACCGTCGACCTCCTGAATGCCATTCAGGCGCTCTCCCAAACTGAGCTACAGCCCCACTGAGAGGGCGGGAAGATAGCACGGCTCCGGAATCTGCGACAAATCCCACGATCGCACCGCAATCGATCCCCACGACGAAGAAAGAGGCCCTCGCAATGTTCGCTGTTCGCGCCATTGCGAGAACGACCGCTCGACGAGCGAGGACGACTTCTCCCTTGCATCCAGAAAACTCCTTGGGGATGTGTCCTGAGAAACCAACCCTCTAACCAATTCGTCGTGAGCGACTTGCGGGCGGGCACCGAACTTGCTCCTCGAAAGGTCGGGTGACGAAAGGAGCTTGCGATATGAGAAAGCCAGCAGTCTCCCGGCTGATCTTGCTCAGTCTCGTGGTCATGGCCGGTGGCGCCGTCACCGGAGCTCTCGCTCAAGGGTTCACGGAATTTGCCGTGCCGCCGGCTGGAAGCGCGCCCTACGGCATCGCGTCGGGTTTCGACGGCAATCTGTGGTTCACGGAAAACAACGCCAACAAGATCGCTCGGATCACGCCCGACGGAATCATTACCGACTACACCCTTCCGAGTCCCGGCAGTTTTCCGGCTCAGATCACCACCGGCCCGGACGGCAACATGTGGTTCACCGCTTTTGCCGACAAGGTCGGCCGCATCGCGATCGACGGCGTCATCACGGAGTACGCCCTGCCCTCTTCGAAAAGTTTTCCCTTTGGAATCACGACCGGTCCCGACGGCGCCATCTGGTTCACCGAGAAGGACGGGGATCGGATCGGCCGCATCACGACGGCCGGCGAGATCACGGAGTATCTGCTTCCCACGCCGGGCAGCGCGCCGTGCGGCATCACCGTGGGTCCGGACGGCGCCCTTTGGTTCACGGAGTTGAACGCCTACCAGATCGGGCGGATCACTCTGGATGGAACCCTCACGGAGTTTCCCATCCCGACCCCCGCGGGCTCGGGGATCGTCACGGGCCCGGATGGAAACCTGTGGTTCACGGAGCAGCTCGACAACCGGATCGGAAGGATGACGACCTCCGGCGACGTCACGGAGTTCGAAATCCCGACGCGCTTGAGCGCTCCGGCCCAGATCACCGCGGGACCGGATGGCAACCTCTGGTTCACAGAGTTCAACGGGAACAAAATCGGGCGGATCACGACGGCCGGCGAGATCACCGAGTTTCCGCTTCCGACCCACGCCGGCGCTCTGTTCGGCATCACGCTCGGACCGGACGGGAACCTCTGGTTCACGCAATTCAGCGGCGACCACGTCGGACGGATGGCCGTCGCGACGGACCAGGCGGTCCTGCCCCCGATTCCCGACCGGGACCTGCGCCCGATCGGCGGCGACCGCCGTCCCCAGGGAAACCGGACCGTGACGAGAGGAACGAGCCCGCGCCCGGATCAGTAGAAGTCCGAGCAGGACATGTAGTAGCCGCAGGCCGGGTCCGGGCAGAGCAGCTTGCACTTGCGCTCGAGCAGCGCGGCCCCGCAATTGGGGCAGACCCGCTCGGGGCGCTGCTCCGGCCGCGCCGCCGGGCGGCGTTCTTCTTCGGGCTCGGCTGCCGGCTCGGGGGTCAAGGCTTCGGGTTGGCGGCGGAAGCGGGGGTGGGCGTCGCCGGCGGGGACGTGGGCTCCGCCTTGACCAGAAGCCAGCCGGCCGGCGTCCGCAGGGCGGCGATCGGGGTGTTGTCGGGAGTCGGGGGCGCCGGGATGGCGGCCGCGCCGGCGCCGTGCGAGGAAGCGTGGCCCTTCTTGCCGCATCCGACGACGCCCGCCGCGGCGAAGCCACAGAGGAGAAGACCGGCTACCCGAACCAATCGCATCCATCCTCCCGAGAAAATGATCAGGCTCGACAAAATTTGTCGTTATCGCCCGCGCTGCGATGCCTCAGATTGCCGCCCGACTTCGGCCCGTCGCGCGGAACCTCTTGAGCCGTAAAGATCCGACACTCGACTGCTTGCTGGTACGCATCTTGATATTACCCTACGGCAATAGAGAGTGCCGGCATGGGAGTTCCTGCAACGGGGGAAGTCGAAGGGCTTCCCCCGTTGTCTTTTCGGACGTCCGCGATTTCCCTACGAAACCCCCGCGCCGTCTGACGGCGGCTCGGCGAGGTAGCGGGACAGCGGCCCCAGCCGCTCCCGCTCGCCCGCGAGCGTCATCAGCAGAAACTCGCCGTGGTCCTCCTCGCCGAGGACGCGGTGCCGGGCGCGCGCGGCGGCGATCGAGCGGCCATCGCGATAGGGAATGCGCAGCCGCAGCCGGTCGGGCTCCGGGCGCGCGCGCAGGGCGATCTGCCGCTCGAGCTCGTCGATGCCGGCGCCCGTCTTCGCGGAGACGCGCGGCGCCGAAGCGGGGCCGACGGCGCCGGCCACGTCCCGCTTGTTCCAGACCGTCAGGACGCGCTCGGGCGAAACGCCGAGCTCCGCGAGGACCTCGGAAGAGACGTGGCGCTCTTCGTCCACGCGTGGCGAGGAGGCGTCGAGCACCTGGAGGACGAGGTCGGCGTCTCGAATCTCGGAGAGCGTCGAGCGAAACGAGGCGACCAGGCCCGGCGGCAGCTTCCGGACGAAGCCGACCGTGTCGAGAAACACCGTGTTTCGCAGTTTCGGCGCCGCGCCGCGCGCCGCGCGCGAGTCGAGGGTCGCGAAGAGCTGGTCGGCCGCGTACTCGGACTCGCGCGTGAGCCGGTTGAAGAGCGTCGTCTTGCCGGCGTTCGTGTAGCCCGGCGATCGCCACCTGGAAGTAGCCCTTGCGGCCGCGGCGGCGCACCTCCCGCGCCGTCTCGATCCTGCCGAGGTCGAGGCGCAGGCGCGCGATCCGGTCCCGGATCTTGCGGCGGTCGAGCTCGAGCTTCTGCTCTCCCGCGCCGCCCCGCGCCCCGATGCCGCCGCGCAGGCCCGACAGTCCCTTGTATTTTCCCGACAGGCGCGGCAGGAGGTACTGGAGCTGGGCGAGCTCGACCTGCGTGCGCGCCTCGCGCGTGCGGGCGTGCGAGGCGAAGACGTCGAGGATCAGGCCCGGCCGGTCGAGCACCCGCACGCCCTCCCAGCGCCGCTCGAGGTTGCGCGTCTGCGCGGGCGTCAACTCGTCGTCGAAGACGACCAGACGCGCGCCGTGCTCCTCGGCCACGGCCTGGATCTGCTCGACGGAACCCTTGCCGATGAAGGTCGCCGGATCCGGAGAAGCGCGGTCCTTGATGAAGCGGGCCACCTCGACGCCGCCCGCCGTGTCGAGGAGGCGCTCGAGCTCATCCAGGTGCTCCTCGGCCACGGAACGCGGCAACGCGCGGTTGGAGATGCCGACGAGGACGGCCTTTTCCTTCTCCGCTTTCTTCGCCACGAAGACTATTGAATCATCGAATCGCCGCCGCATTCGCGGATCGGTCATGGGAGAATTCGCGGCGTGGAGTTGTCTCCCCGGGAAGCCCTGCTCGCCGACCGCCTCGAGCGCCTCTACCGGACCTATGGGCCCGAGACGGCCGCGAGCGACCCGATCAGCCTCGTCTCCCGCTACACGGAGCCGGAAGACATCGAGGTCGCGGGCTGGATCGCCTCCGCGTTCGCCTACGGCCGCGTCGAGACGATCCTCGGAAGCGTCTCCCGCGTGCTCGCGACGCTCGGACCGCGGCCCGCCCGCGCCCTCGACCGGATCGGCGATTTCCGCGCCTTCGCGCGCGAGCGCCTCGGGGGCTTCCGCCACCGCTTCCACGACGGCCGCGACGCGGCGGTCCTCCTCTACGCGATCGCGCGCGCGCGCGAGGCGGGGTCGCTGCGCGCGTACTTCGAGGCCGAGTTTCGCCCCGAGGAGCCGGACGTGGCCGGCCTTCTTTCCCGCGTCGCCCGGAAGCTCCTGCGGCTCGACTACCGGCCGGCGCTCGGGCGGCGCGACCTCCCGGAAGGGGCGCCGGCCCGCTTCTTCTTCCCCGACCCGGCAATCCGGCTCGGCCTGCAAGCGCTGGAACCTGTACCTGCGCTGGATGGTGCGGCGGGACCGGCTCGACTTCGGCCTCTGGCCCGGGATCCCGACCGACCGGCTGATCATCCCGACCGATACGCACATCCACCTGGTCGCGCGGCGGCTGCAACTGACGCGGCGCCGGACGGCCGACGGCACGGCGGCCCGGCAGATCACGCGCCGGCTCGCCCGGTTCGACGCCGCCGACCCCGTCCGGTTCGACTACGCCCTCTGCCGCATCGGCATCTTCGGCATCTGCCGGACCGACGCTGCGCAACAGTCCCGGTGCCACGCAGTGCCCGGCGCAGGAAGCGTGTCCCGTCGGGCCGGAGGAGGATCGAATCCCGAGCATCGCTCCTGCTTCCGCAGATCTCCGTCGACCCTCGCGCTCACGCCGCATGACTCGATGATTCAATGACACCGATCCCATGACCACCCGCTCCCTCCTGACCCTCGCGTTCGCCGTCACGATGGCCGTCGTCGGCGTCGTCTTCGTCCGGTCGCTCTCGCCCCCGGCCTCCCCGTCGGGCTCGCTCGCCTTCCTCTCGGCGGCGCCGAACCTGACGATCGCCGACCGCAGCGGCGCGAAGATCGACCTGTCCAAGGCGAAGGGCAAGCTCGTCATCATCCACTTCTGGGCGACCTGGTGCCCGCCCTGCGTCGAAGAGGTGCCGGCCCTCTCCCGCTTCTGGGAGCAGTACGAGGGGCGCGACGACATCGCGCTCTACGCCATCTCGGTCGACAAGGACTGGAAGACGATCGACCAGTTCAACGCCAAGAATCCGAACAAGCTGCCGCTGTACATCGACCCCGGCGAAGCGACGGCCAAGCGCTTCGGAACGAGCCAGTATCCCGAGACCTACATCGTCAACAAGAACGGCCGCGTCCTCGAGCGCGTTCCGGGAGCCGTCTCGTGGGACGACCCGGAGATCCGCAAGCGGATCGTGCAGCTGCTGGCGTCAGGCGTCGGGAGGGGAACGCCTCCGCTCAGGTGGCCGGGTTCCTAGGGAAGCCGGTCGCCCTTTCGCGTCTTCTGAGCTCCGAGGCTCGCGCATCAGCCAGACGACGATCACGACGGCGGCCGCCGACAGCGCCAGGCTCGCGTAGAAGAGAGCGACGGAGAGGGCGAGGGGCACGGAGGGCCGGCGCCTGACGCCTAGCGGCCGGCGCCTGCCGCGCGCGCCGGCTCGGAGGAGGGAGCCCGCGACGCGCGCGCCGCGGGCGGCGCCGGGGCCGGGGCGGCGCCGACGGGAGCGGTTCCGCCGTTGACGCCGATGGACCAGACGTAGTCGCGCAGGGCCCGGGTCACCCGGTCGGGGCTCGCGAGGAACCCCTTGGCCTCCGCGTCGCCTCCGAGAATCCGGCCGAACTCCTCGCGATCCTTCGCGAAGGCCGGCGCGTCGAACATCCCCGCGAGCGGCGAGATCCGGTGCCCGTCCTCGCCCATGGGGAAGTTGGTCGGCATCCGCGTGCCCGGCATCCACTCGTCGGGCCGTCGGATCCAGTCGTTGATCCAGTCGTGGCGCAGGCGCGTGGAGGCCATCTGCAGGTTGGGCGCGAGGGTCGCCCGGTCGACGCCGGGGGCGTTCATCTCTTCCTCGTTGCGCGGATGGCACTGCTTGCACCGCAGCAGCTCGAAGACCTTCTTGCCCGCCGCCCAGTTCTTCGGGTCGGTGACGTAGTCCGCGGTGTCGAACGGATAGCGGGCCCGGTCGAGGGCCGCGAAGTAGCGGGTCAGGTCGTTCAACTCCTCCGCCGTGAAGCCGAAGGTCGGCATGTGCGCCTCGAGCCACGGCCGGATCTGGCCGGTCTTCGGCGCCTTCAGGAAGGCGAAGAACCAGTCGCTCTGGACCTTGGCGCCCTCCCCCTGGATGATCGGGGGCGCGAGCGAAGGATCGGCGACGAGCGAGCGGAAGGATCCCCCGTAGCCCTCGATCACGTGGCAGCCCTGGCAGTTGTGGTTCTTGACGATCCGGCGCCCCTTCTCGATCGCGACGTCGTCGGCGCCGAGCTGCCGGGTCGCGGTGGGCGACGCGTTCAGCTTCTGGAAGCCCAGGACGGCCGTCGTGACGTACTCGAGCTCGCGCGGCGAGAACCGGAAGAGCGGCATCCGCAGCTTCTCTTCCCAGCCGCGCGCCCGGTCCCGGTCGAAGACGCGCGTGTTCTCGAGCTTCGCGTGGAACCAGTCCTGCCGCGTGTGCGGCAGGTGCACGAAACCGAAGTCGAGGCGGTGGACGGCCTTGGAGCCCTCCTCGGTCAGTTCGGTGCCGATCGGCTTGGCGTCCTCGAACCCGGGGATGCGGTGGCAGGCGAAGCACCCGTAGTGCGCGATGAGCTTCTCGCCGGCGTAGACCTCCTTGGCGTGCAGGTCCATCTTCGCGAGCGACGCCTTCGCGTCGAAGACGGTCTTCGTGGCCATCTGGAAGTACAGCGCGATGCGCTCGAGGGTCGCGAGCTCCGTCTGCGGGAGCGCCGGCCGTCTCGAAGCCGGCAGGCGCCTTCTGCTGCGAGAGGTACTCGGCGATGTCGAGCGCCTCTTCGTTCGAGAGGCGCAGGTTCGGCATCTTCGTCTCGGGGCTCCACGCCTTCGGATCCAGGATCCAGTGGTAGATCCAGTCGCGCGAGGTCTTCGAGCCGACGCCCGCGAGGTTGGGGCCGAACTGGCGGTACGTTCCCACCAGGTCGCGCTCGGCGTTGGGATCGAGCATGTGGCAGCCGAAGCAGCCCCGCGCCGCGAGCAGCTTCTGGCCGCGCACCGGGTCGCCGTGGCCGGCCACCGGCGGGACCTCCGCGGGCTTCGACTTCTCGTAGAGGTACGCGACGATCGCGTTGACCATCACGTCGTTCTCGATCCGCCCCTCCGCGTTCATCCGCTGCTGGGCGGGGGTCGGCTTGCCGGTGCCGGAGACGTTGACGAAGTTGTCGAGGTAGAAGAAGGTGGGCATCTTGGTGTTGGACCGGAAGGACGCGGGGTTCATCACCCAGCGCGTCGTCCAGTCCTTCGGCACCTTCGCCGCGACCTTCTCGAGCGAAGGCCCGACCCTGGGCAGCCCCTGCTTCTCGAGCCCCTCGATGCGGTGGCAGCCCCAGCAGCCGAGGCCCTCGACCATCTTCATCCCCGCGTCGAGCTTCGGCGCATCGGGGAAGTTCGTCTCCTGCGTGTGGCAGCGGTAGCAGCCCGCCTCGGTGAACTTGCGCGGGAGGATGGGCATCTCGTTGAACCGGTCGAACTGCCAGTCGTAGCGCCTCTCCCAGTTCTTCTCCTGGTGCTCGCTGTCGGGAGAATGGCCGGCCGACCAGAACGACGACGCCCGGTCCCGCCCGCCGTGGCATGGCGTGCAGCCGAACGCCCCGTAGGGGTGCGGCGACTCGCTGCCGACCATCAGGTCGAGGTGCGGGTGCGTCCGAAAGACCGCGTTCTTGACCTCTTCGAAGCCCTTGCGCTCCGCCGCCACGTGGCAGGTGGCGCAGCGGTCCACGCGCGGGATCTTCATGAAGTTGACGTCGTTGAAGTGCTCGGGCAGCTGGACCTGCTGGACGCGGAGCGACGGGTTGATCATGTCCAGGATCGGCGAGTTGCGCGCCTGGAAGAGGGCGTCCTGCTTCAGGCTGACGTACTTCGTCCGGGTGAGCTTGAAGTCCGCCGAGAGTTTCTCGATGTCCGCCCGCGCCTGGTCCTGCCGGGCCGTGATGCGCTGGACCTGCGCGTTGGCCTCCGACTCCTCCTGCTTGAGCCTGGCCAGGCGCAGGTTCGCCGCCTCGAGCTCCTTGCGGATGCCTTCGAGCTCCTTGCCGGCCGCGACCGCCGACTTGGAACGGTTGGCCACCGCGTCCTCGTACTTGTAGAGCGACGCGTCGAAGGAGGCCTTTGCGAACTTCGCCTGCTGGTCCGCGAGGTAGATCCGGGGCGTCAGGTCCGCGAGGGTCTGCTGCAGGCGGTCGAGGTCCTTCCTGCTGCGTGCGGACCTCGGCGCGCGCGGCCCGAAGCTCGGCGAGCAGGCGCGTGCGTTCCGCTCCGTAGGCCTGCTCGCGGGCCTGCAGCGCCGCCTCGCGGGTCTTCGTCGCGTCGATGCGCATGAAGCGGCGCTGGAGCGTCTTCCAGTCGCGCGAATAGTCGGCGATGACCATCCAGACGAAGATGACCGCGAGGATCACGCCCGTCACGAAGAAGACGCGGTTCAGCTTCGGGATGTCGTAGTGGTGATCGATCGGCTCGGCGGGGGGCTTTCTAGGCATGGTTCAGGAGTTATCAGTCCTCAGTTATTCAGTTCCGGAACCGACAACCGATAACTGACAACTCGTCTCATATGTTGAACGCGAACTCCGGGATGTTCACGATGTACTTCAGGTTGAAGATCCAGCGCAGGTACATCTTGATCGGCAGCGAGAACATCATCAGCGCGAGCGAAACGCCGAGCAGGTACCGCGCGGGGCCCATCTTTTCGAAGAAGCGGCGCAGGAGGGTCTTGGAGAGCAGGAGCGGGAGCGCGGCGACGTAGAAGCCGCAGATCGCCAGGCCGAAGATCTCGCGCCAGAGCCAGAAGTTGGGCATCTGCCGCTTGAGCATCCGGATCCAGATGATCTCGGAGAGGTTGATGTTGTTCAACGGCACGAGTTTGTTGATGTCCCAGAACTCGTAGGGGCCGAAGAAGTTCCAGTTGGGGCCGCGCAGGAACGTGCCGAGCACGATCAGCGTGCACCAGAGCACGATGAAGCCGAGCAGGAACATCGTGATCTCCCACTTGCGCTCGCGGAAGGTGAAGTAGCCGTTGCCCTTCGGGTTCGTGTCGATGTACGGGATCGCCATCAGGCCGACGATGATCAGCGACGGCAGGACCACGCCCGCCAGCCACGGGTCGAAATACACGAGCATTTCCTGCAGCCCCAGGAAGTACCAGGGCGCCTTGGCCGGATTGGGCGAATCGGTGGGGTTGGCCGGCTCCTCGAGGGGCGCCTTCAGGACGATCGACCAGACGATCATGACCGCCATGACGACGACCAGGCAGATCAGCTCGACGTAGACCAGGTCCGGCCAGGAGAAGACCTTCTGCGCCGAATCCTGGCCCTCGATCGTCGGGAGGCCCGCGGCGATGCGCCGGTCGTTCTCGTAGGCCTGGTTCAGGGCGAACCAGAAGAAGAAGCCGACGAGGAAGATCATGCCGACGATCGGGACGTTGTCGGGAAGGGTCGCGACCTTGTTGAAGTTCGGATCGAGGTACGAGAGGCCGATGCCGCCCGCGATCAGGACGAGAAGCGCCAGCCCTCCCTGCTTCGACCAGAGCCACTTCCAGCGGATCCCGACCAGCAGACCCACCAGCATGACGCTGACGAGGTACTCGGGCGCCGAGAGGAAGTTGATGACGCTCTTGAGGATCGTGGATCAAGGGGTGTCGCGCCTCACACAGGTCCGGAGATGCCGCCGTCCTTGCGGACGCGCCAGAAGTGGACGGCCATGAGGAACGCCGCGATCAGCGGGATCCCGACGCAGTGCAGCACGTAGAAGCGCAGCAGGGCGCCCGCGCCGACGAAGCGGCCGCCGAGCAGGCCGAACCGCGCGTCGTTGGTCGAGGTCACGAGCGGGATGTCGCCGATCTTCAAGCAGTCCCGTCCCCGGCCCCTGGATTCCGATGAACGGCGTCGCCGAGGCCATGTTCGAGCCGACCGTGATCGCCCAGATCGCCAGCTGGTCCCACGGCAGCAGGTAGCCCGTGAAGGAGAGCAGCAGCGTCAAGACGAGCAGGATGACGCCGATGACCCAGTTGAACTCCCGGGGCGGCTTGTAGGAGCCGGTCATGAAGACCCGGAACATGTGGATCCAGACCGAGATGACCATCGCGTGGGCGCCCCAGCGGTGCACCTCGCGCATGATGCCGAAGGGGACCTGCTCGCGCAGGTCGAGGATGTCCACGAAGGCGTACTCGACCGTCGGCCGGTAATAGAACATCAGCAGAAGGCCCGTGAAGGTCAGGACCAGGAACAGGAAGAACGTGATCCCCCCGGCGCACCAGGTGTAGCGCATCTTCACGCCGGACTTGCGCGTCTTGACCGGGTGCAGGTGGAGCACCACGTTGCCGAGCATCGCGAGCACCCGCTTGCGGTTGGTGTTCGGGATGCCGACGCGGAAGACCGATTTCCAGAACTGACTCGTGACGATCGAGTGCTGTATCTGACGCCAGCGAGATTCCAATCGGTCCTCCGGTTAGGGCTTCGGGGTCGGGGCAGGGGCCTCACGTGAGCTTGACGAAGGCCTTCGGGTCGGACCACTGCCCCCGCTCGTAGAGGTAGCGCGTCGCCTTGTCCACGACGATCTGGCCGTCGTCGGGCGAGACCGTGATCTCGGCGCGTTCCAGGGGGCGCGGGGCCGGGCCCTCGAAGTTGATTCCCGACACGTAGTAACCCGAGCCGTGGCAGGGGCACTTGAACTTGTTCTGCGCGGCGAGCCAGTTGGGCGTGCAGCCCAGGTGGACGCAGACGGCCACCAGGGCGTAGATCGAGTCGGTGTTGCGCACGATCCAGATGCCGTACTTTTCCTTCCAGCGCTCGTCGACGCCCGGCGCGTAGGTGGAAGGCTCCCCCGCCTTGAACCGCGTCGGGGGCTCGAAGAGGACGTTGGGGAACAGGAACCGCACGGTGGCGGTCAGGCCCGCCGCCGTCGCGGCGGCGAAGCCGACCCAGGCGAGCGTCATCCATTTCAGGGTGGAACGCCGCGTGACGCCGTCGGCGCTGACGTCGCCCGCGGGCAGGGACTCGATCTCTCGCTCCGGCGTGGACATTCGGAAGTGTCAGCCTACCAAAAGCCTTGGCCGGCACTCAAGGTTCGAGGACGTCGCCCGCGTCGCCGCGATGGCCTCGCGCGCCGCGGCCCGCACGCGCAGGTTCGGATCCTCGCGCGCCACCTTCTCCATCAGGGGCAGGCTCTCCCTGTCGCGCAGCAGCGCGAGGGCCTTCAAGGCGCCGACCATCGCCGTTTCGGCCTGGTCGCCCGACAGCGCCGCCTGCCGCGCCAGGGCGTCGCGGTCGATCATCGAGCGCAGAACGGAAAGGCCGGAGGCATCTCCGAGCGAGGCCAGGGCGATCGCGGCGTTCCAGCGGACGTCGGCGACCGGATCCCCCAGGAGCACCTGGAGGCGCGCCGCGGCGGACCGGTCGCCGAGCCGCCCGAGGACGTAGGCCGCCATCTTGCGCTGGCCCGCGTCCTCCGCGAGCGACGCTTCCGTGACCGCCGCGACCGCTCGCGGGTCGCCGAGCTTGCCGAGGGCCCAGACCGCATAGAGGCGCGTGTCGGGATCCGCGTCCTTCGTGGCCGAGAGCAGCGGCTCGACGGCCGCCGGGTCGCCGAGCTTGCCGAGCACCAGCACCAGGTACCGCCGCACGGGAACGTCGTCGGGGCGCGCGGGCGAGAGCGACTGGAAGATGCGCAGCGTTTCCGCCGAAAGCGCCGCGCGCTCGGGCGCGTCGAGGCTCGGGAGGGAGCGCGACAGCTCGAAGGCCGCCTGCCAGCGGCGGTTGGCGGTGCCCCCGCGGACCTCCTGCAGGTAGTCGGCGGGAGAGCGCCGTTCGAAGGTCATCCGGGAGAACAGCCAGAAGACCGCAACCGCCGTGCCGACGACCAAGAGCGGCAGGAGGAAGAACCGGACCGCCGTGCCGCGGCCGGCGCCCGCTTCGTCCGCGCCCGAAGCCTCGTCCTCGGGCGGAAGCTGCTCGGTCACAGGACGGGCAGGTATCGCTTGGCCTGGGTGATCGGGTTGGGGACGAAGATGGCGTCCTTCTCGCAAACGGTCTCGCAGAGTCGGCAGGAGACGCACGGTCCGGCATCCACCTCCGCGATCTTGTGGAAGGTCTCCTGCAGCGGGTCGTCGATCAGGTAAATGCAGTCGAACGGGCAGATGTCGATGCAGAACTCGCACCCCGTGCAGAGGTCGCGATCGACGATCGCCTTGGGGATGTCGCGGGGCTTGACCTTCTCGACGAGCGCGCCCCGCTGGTCCTCGATGCACGAAACCGGGCAGTACCGCGCGCAGACCGAGCAGTCGATGCACCGGTCGGCGTGGATGACGTACTTCTCGTTCTTGTCGCCCGTGATGGTGTGCGTCGGGCACTTGATCTCGCAGACCCCGCACCCGATGCACGTGTCGGTGATGAAATGGGGCATGGCCTCGCTTTGGCCCGCCGGGCCGGGCCTCTTGGGTTCGCTCGGACCGACAAAAAATATCACAGGCGCCCCGCACGGTGGAACAATTCGACCCGGACTGCGTTGGTGGTTGAAGGGAGAGGGCATATGAAGGAAGTCCGGGCGGTCGTCATCGGGCTGGTGATCGTGGTGCTGATCGCCATGGCGTGGGCTTTCTGGGCCCAGCCCGCCAGGGAGTTCCACAAGATTCGTGGATACCGGGTGGAGATTCAGAAGAACGAGGGAGGCGACCGCAAGCACCTGAGCTTCTCGATCCCGATCTCGACGCTCGCCCGCATCGCCTCGCTCGTGCCGATGAGCCACGTGGGCGCCAGCTGGGACTCGGATTGGGGAAACGGCGAGGTCAGCGGCGAGGACATCCTGGACGCCGCCGCCCAGAGCGCACCCGGAAAGCCCGGCGTCATCGAAAGAAACGGCAACCGCATCGAGGTGACCGCCGACGGGCTCGCCCTGGACATCCTGATCAAGGACAACTGGGACAAGACCGTCAAGCTGCGCCTGCCGCGGGCCCTCGTCGAGGGATTCACCGATCGCCACGGCATCTCGTTGAAGGAGGTCTTCAAGCGCCTCGACGACCTGGGGCCGGGTGACGTGGTGAAGGTCGAGGACGGGGACAACGAGGTGACGATCACGGCGGAGGCGAAGTAGGAGGAATCTCACCCTCGTCCGGCACTATGCTGGGACGCGTGAGCAACCGCCTCGCGCTCGAACAGAGCCCCTACCTCCTCCAGCACAAGGACAATCCCGTCGACTGGTACCCCTGGGGGCCCGAGGCCTTCGCGCGGGCGCGCGCAGAGAAGAAGCCGGTCTTCCTCTCGATCGGCTACTCGACGTGCCACTGGTGCCACGTCATGGCGCACGAGTCCTTCGAGAACGAACGCCTCGCGACGCTGCTCAATCGCGAGTTCGTCGCCGTCAAGGTGGACCGCGAAGAGCGGCCCGACGTGGACGACATCTACATGACCGCCGTGCAGAGCCTGACCGGTTCGGGGGGCTGGCCGCTCTCCCTCTTTCTGACTCCCGAGGGCAAGCCCTTCTACGGAGGCACCTACTTTCCGCCGGAGGATCGGTATGGCCGCCCGGGATTCGGCACGGTCCTCGCGTCCATCGCGCAGACCTGGAAGTCCAGTCCCGAGCAGGTGCAGACTTCCGCCGGCGAGCTCTTCGCCCATCTCCAGAAGACGGCGCAGGGTCTCTCGGGCGGGGGCCGCGTCGGCCCGGAAGTCCTCGACGAGGCGGCGCGCGCGATGGCGGCCGAGTTCGACCCCGCGCGCGGCGGGTTCGGCGGCGCCCCCAAGTTTCCTCCCGCCATGCGGATGGAAGTGCTGCTCCGGCGGAGCCGGCGGACCGGCGAGCCCTCCGCCGCGGCGATGGTCCAGAAGACGCTCGAAGCGATGGCGGCCGGCGGCCTCTACGACCAGATCGGCGGAGGGTTCCACCGCTACAGCGTCGACGCGGAGTGGTCCGTGCCGCACTTCGAAAAGATGCTGTACGACAACGCGATGCTCGCGCGCGTCTACCTGCTCGCCGCCCGCGCCTATGACCGCGCGGACTTCCGCGCGACGGCGCAGGAGACGCTCGACTACCTCCTGCGCGAGATGACGCCGGAGGGCGGCGGCTTCTTCGCGGCTCAGGACGCCGACTCCGGCGGACACGAAGGGACCTTCTACGTCTGGAACCCGGACTCGGTCCTCGAGGCCGTGGGCCCGGACGCCGCCCCGATCGTCTGCGCGCGCTTCGGCGTCTCCCGCGGAGGGAACTTCGAAGGAGGAGAGACGGTCCTCTCGATCGCCGCTTCCCTGCCGCAGCTCGCCGCCCGGTTCGGGCGCGCCGAGGCGGAGATCGCCGACGTCCTCGCGCGGGCGCGCGCCGCGATGTTTTCCGCACGGTCGCGCCGCGTGCCCCCCGGAACCGACGACAAGCTGCTGACCGACTGGACGTCGCTTGCGATCTCGGCCTTCTCCCTCGCGGCGGGCCAGTGCCGGGAGCCGCGCTACGCGCGCGCGGCGCGCGGTGCCGCCGATCGGATCCTCGAGAATTGCCGGCGGGGCGAAGAGCTGCTCCACCGCGAGCGCAGCGGGAAGGCCGAGATCGCCGGCTTCTCCTCCGACTACGCCTTCTTCATCGCCGCGCTGCTCGACCTCTACGAGGCGACCTTCGAGCCGCGCTACTTTCGGGAGGCCGTGGCGCTCCAGGACGCGCTCGACCGGCGCTTCGAAGACCCGCGCGGCGGCTACTTCCTCGCGTCCGAGGCGCACGACGGCCTGATCCTGCGGCCGCGGGAGCTCTACGACGGCGCGACACCGTCGACCAATTCCGTGGCCGCCGGAAACCTCCTGCGCCTGGCGGCCTTCACCGGCCGGACGGCCTACCGCGAGCGCGCGGAGAAGATCTTCGCGGCCTGCGCGGGCCTGCTCACGCGCGCGCCGCTGGCGCTCGCGCAGATGCTCTGCGCCGTCGACGCCGCGGCCGGCCCCTCACTCGAGATCGTCCTCGCCGGCGAGCCCGGACGGCCCGACTTCGAGCGGATGCGCGAGGCCGTGTACGATGCACCCGACCTGGACCGAGCCCTCGCTCACGCCGACGCCGCGGAGACTCTGGCCGATCTCGTCCCGCTCGTCGCCGGGCGCCGTTCGGCCGACGCCAAGGCCCGGGCCTACGTTTGCCGCGACTCCACGTGCGGCCTCCCCCTCGCGGATCCGGCCGCCCTGCGCGCCGCGCTCGATGCCTGATTCCAGTTCCAAACTCCGGGCCGTCGCCGACGGCGAGCGCCCCGCGCGGCGACGCCGGGGCCCCGGCCTCGCCGTGATCCTCATCGGCCTCTATGCCCTCGCCTTCGGCGCGGCGCTGTGGTCCCTCCGGAGCCAGGCCGCCCGGCGGTCCCCGGCCGGGGTTGCACCGCCTCGGGCCCCTGCCGGCATGCGGAAGGCTCCGGACCGACAGGACCTCGCGGCGGGCGCGGGCCTCGATCCGGAGGCTCGGTCGGAGTACCTGCAGCGGCTCGCCGTCGACTGCTGCGACTGCGGGTGCGAGATGACGCTCTCACGATGCCTCGTCGGCGATCAGAAGTGCGCGCGCAGCGCGCAAATGGCCGAGGAGAGAAGGCGCCCGCCCGAGTGAACCCGCCCGACGGGACCGGCCTCGTCTTCGACGAGCGGTTCCTCCTCCACCGCGCCCCCTACGAGCACCCGGAGCACCCGGGACGCCTGACGGCGATCCGGGCGCGCCTCGAGAAGGAAGACCTCTTCAACCGCTGCCGGCGCGTCCCGGCGCGGGAGGCCTCGGACGCCGAGCTCGAAGCGATCCACGATCGGCGACTGATCGAGGCGATCGACGCGACCGCCGGGCGCGAGTTCGTCCAGCTCGACCCCGACACCTACGCGTGCCGCGACTCGGCACGGGCCGCGCGACTGGCCGCGGGAGGCCTCGCCGACCTGGCACGGCAAGTCCTCGACGGCGCGCTCGCCAACGGCTTCGCCCTGCTGCGCCCGCCCGGCCACCACGCGGAGGCCGACCGCGCCATGGGCTTCTGCCTCTTCAACAACGTGGCCGTGGCCGCCGCGGCGGCGCGGCGGGCCGGCGCGCGGCGCGTCCTGATCGTCGACTGGGACCTGCACCACGGCAACGGCACCCAGAACACCTTCTGGAACGATCCGGACGTCCTCTACTTCTCGATCCACCAGTACCCCTTCTACCCGGGCTCCGGCGCGGCCTCCGAAGTCGGCGGGCCCGACGCCCTGGGCCGCACGGTCAACGTGCCCTGGCCTCCCGGCTGCGGAGACGCGGAATACCTTGCGGCCTTCGACCTGCTCCTGCTTCCGATCGCGCGTCGGTTCGAGCCGGATCTGGTGCTCGTCTCGGCGGGTTTCGACGCGGCCGAGGGCGACCCGCTCGGCTCGCAGCGCCTCTCTCCGGCGGGCTACGCGGGCATGACGGCGCGGCTCCAGTCGCTCTGTGCGGGGAAGGTGGTCCTCGCTCTGGAAGGGGGCTACAACCTCACGGCGATCGCGCGCGCCGCAGAGGCCTGCCTGCGCGAACTGCTCGGCGAGGAACCGATCGGCGAAGGCCCGCTGGGAGAGCCCTCGGCGGCGGCGCTGCGCGTGCTGGAAGCCGTGCGGCGAGCCCAGCGGCCCTACTGGCCGGGAGTCTGATTCACACTCCGTTCATCCCCGGCCGGCTAGATTTCGCGAGGATGGTTCGGATCTCGAAACTGCCAGCGCGCGCCCTCGCGGCCCTGTTCGTCCTGGTGCCCGCCTACGCGGGCCTCGCCTATGTGGTCGCGCCGGCCGCGTGGTCGCGCTACGAGCGCGGCCTGCCGGAGCGGGGCACGCTGCGCGTCACCTACACCGCGGAAGGGATCCCGGCTGACCCGCTCAACGTGGCCCTGGTCGGAACGCGCGCGGAGGTCGTCGCGGCCATGCGGGCCGCCGGTTGGACGGAGGCGGACCCCATCACGCTGCGATCGGGCCTGCGGGACGCCGGGAGCGTCGTCCTGGGACGCGACTACCCCTCGGCTCCCGTGAGCACCCATTACTTCCGGGGACGGCCGCAGGACCTCGCCTTCGAACAGACTGTCGGGCGCTGCGCGCGGCGCCGCCACCACGTCCGCCTCTGGCTCGACGGCGTGCCGGGTCGCGGAGCGCGCCCCTTCTGGATCGGCGCGGCCACCTACGACCGAAGCGTGGGCTTCTCCCGATTCACGGGCGAGGTGATGCACCACATCGACGCGCACGTCGACGAGGAGCGCGCGAGGCTGTTCTCCGACCTCTCGCGCGCCGGGCGACTGGAGGCCGCCGAGCGGGTGCCGGGGTTCCGGCCGTCGGGCCGCGGGATCAACGGCGGGGGCGACGCCTACGAGACCGACGGCGCCCTGTGGGTCGGCCGACTGGGCCCGGGCTAGTCGTCGATCCGCGTCGCGCGCTCGAGCAGGCCGGCCAGGTCGTAGGAGCCGGGCGCGAAATGGAGCGTCAGGGCACCCTCGTGGAATTCCGTCCGCTCGAGCGAGAAGTCGACGCCGGGCGGCATCCAGTCGTTCAGGTTCACGACCATGATGCGGTCCTCGCGGTAGTACGTCAGCAGGCCCGGCGGCGCCTTCTGAACGAGGTACGTCAGGAGCTGGTCCGGGATCGGGATGAAGGAGAGGGCCTGCACGCGATCCAGAACGAACGCGAGGAACCCGTCCTTCAGCCGCAGCTGCGAAACGGTGGCCCTGGCCGAGAGGGGAACGCCGAAGCGGTGCACGACGACCGTCGCCGCGAGCTCTCCCCGCGCGACTTCGACCTTCAGATCGTGAAGCTCGGGGATTTCCTCGACCGCGCGATGCACCAGAGCGTTCAAGGTCCGCTCAGAAAGAGTCAGGCTGAGGCCGCTCCAGGTGACCCGATGGCCTTCGGGCTCCTCCGTGGGCGGCGGCACCGACTGGGCCGTCGCGGTTTGGCTCATGAGACTTCCTGTCTATTGTAACGCCCTCCGGCGCACGCAATCCCGTCTGTCCATGGCACTTCGGTGCTTTCGCGCCCCTCAGAGCAGGTAGGCGAGCGCAAAACCCACCTGCGCCGCCATCATGAGCAGGTACATGTGGGTCCAGGCCGGATGGTTCTCGGTCGAGGCCAGCTCGTCGGGGTTTCGAAGCAGCAGCCGCGCCGCGTAGGCGCCCCAGGCGGCCAGTGCGAGGCCCAGAGCGACCAGCAGCGGGCGGCTCCCGGTCAGGAGCGCTTCGGCGGGATTGGCCGGATCCGGCAGCCAGGCAAAGAGCGGGATCAGGAGCCACGGAAGGACGAAGAACGGGGCGATCATCTTCGCGGCGCGGCCGCACGCCGAAGCGGATCGGTAGCGTGTAGCAGCCGTGGGCCCGGTCGCCTTCCATGTCCGAGAAGTCCTTGGTCGACGTGGCGCCGAGCAGAAAGAAGGCGAAGACTCCGCCGATCGCCCAGGCCTCCCACACCGCGACCGACGCCACGAACGACCAGCCGGCGACCTTGAGCAGCCCGCCCCGCGTCACCGCGATCGTGAAGTTCGCCCAGAACCAGTGGCGCTTGGAGCGCCCGAAGGACGGGAACGAATAGATGAACGTCGCCAGAGCCCCGAGCACGTAGATGAAGAACGCGGCGTGCAGGGCGAGGGGCGCGGAGATGCGGTCGGCGAGCGAGGTGTGCGGGTACGGAACGACGATCCAGGTCGGCACGATCGCCAGGACGTAGAGGACCGCCGCGACCGCCCACGCGCGCGCAATGGACACCTCCCCCGTCACGAGCGGGCGCTCGGGCTTGTTCTTCCGGTCGATCTCGAGGTCCGCGATCTGGTTGACGATGTTCGAGGCCGCGTTCATCGCCGAGGCGCAGAGCGAGCCGATCGCGATCGTGAGCACGACGGCCCACGTCACGCGCCGCGCCGGGTCCGGATTGTGCGCCGAGCCGAACGCGCACACCGCGCCCGAGACGATGCCGAGCAGCGGCGGCAGCAGCGTGAACGGGCGCGCCAGGCGCAGGTAGCGCTTCACCGGGCCACCGGGGCGGCGGCGAGGCCGAGCAGGACCGCCGCGAGGCCGCCGACGAAGGTGTTCAGCGCGTTGGCGAAGTCGTGGTCGAGCGCGAAGCCCAGGCGCCGGCCGAGATCGTTCAGGACGCTCTCGGCGAGCGCTTCCGAGAAATCCCCCGGCGACGACGAGCCAGGCGATCCCGGGAGGCGTCAAGTTCAATGCCCACGCCGCGACGGCCATCAGCACCGCGCCGGCGAGGCTCGCGAGCGTCCCGGCGACGGAAACGGCCCCCGGCGTTCCGGCTTCCAGGCGCCGGAGGGTCAGCGGCGAGAAGGCTCGCCGGCCGTAGAGCGTGCCTACCTCCGTCCCCAGCGTGTCGGACAGGGCCGCCGCGAACGCCGCCGGAAACGCGATCGGGGGGGCGGCGAACATCAGGAAGCCCAACGGCACGCCGCCATTGGCCCAGACGTTGGAGGCCCCGCGCCGGCCTTCGTTGGACTCGGCGAGCCCCGCGTCCTTCTTCCTCCTGTAGCCGAGTTTCGTCGCCGCGGTGCCGAGGAGAAAGAACGTCCAGAGGAGGCCGTAGTGCCTCCAACCTCCAAACGCGACGACGAGGAACCCGAGGATCGCCCCGTTCACGGCGCCCGAGCGGCTCACGAGTCGCAGGCGCCACGTGAGGAAGGCGACCCCCAGGTTGACCCCCGCGGCGAGCAGGACCGCGCCGGCGCGCGGACCGGGCAGCGCCAGGACCAGCAGGTCCATGCCGCGACAGCGACAGGATGGCCAGGGCCGTCGGAATCGGCGCCACGATGTTGTCGTCCAGGCCCGTCCGCATCGACTCGAGAAACGCGAAGAGCGCCGCGCCGGCGAGGAGGATCGCGACGACGCCCGGAGCGGGAGGCGCTCCGATGTAGAACCAGAGCACGAGCAGCGAGGAAACCGTGCTGACGGCCCAGTTCGTCAGCATGCCGATCCAGGTCTTTCCCGGATTCCAGGGTAGAGCGGGTCCCTCCACGAGCCGCCCCGCGATCGATGCGGCCGGATCGCCGAAGGCCATCATGGCCCAGACGACCGCGACCACGTCGAGCTCGCGGCGGAAGAGGAGGATCAGCGCCAGGACCATCGCGGGGTACGCCACGATCCCGACGTCGCGTTTCTTCGACGAGTCCCGGTAGATCCCGCGGCCGATCCGCGGCAGGACGAAGAGGTTGAAGAGCAGCGCCGCCAGCGCGCAGAGCGCCGCCTGCTCCCAGGTGAGAAACCGCAGGGCGAGCGCAAAGAGCCCCATCCCGGCGTGCACCGCCTTGCGCTTCCACTCCGACGCGGGAATCTTCACGCGGCGGGAATCTCGCGGCCCGAGAAGTACTCCCGCAGCGGCTCGAGGAAGTGGCGGATCGTCCGGCCCGTCAGCCTCTCGTACTTTCCGGTGTCGAGGACCGAGTACGCCGGGCGCCGGGCCGGGCGCGCGAGCGAGGCCGAGTCGATCGGCAGCACGTCCACCTCGGCGTGGCCGGAGAGGGCGACGATCTCCCGCGCAAAGTCGAACCAGGAGACCTCGCCGCGGTTGGCGAAGTGGTAGAGGCCGACCGCCCCCTGGTCGAGCAGCGCGACGAGCGCTTCCGACAGGTCCGATGGTCGCCGTGGGCCGGCCGCGCTGGTCCTCGACGACGGTCAGGGTCAGCCGCCCGTCGTCGATCTGCTTTCGGATCGCCTCGACGAAGTTCCAGCCCCCGAGCCCGAAGAGCCAGGAGGCGCGCACGACGAGCGCCGAGGGCAGGCGCAGCGCGGCCTCCTCCCCCTTCAGCTTCGACCGTCCGTACGCGGAGATCGGCGCCGGCGTATCCGCCTTCCTGATAGGGCGACGCCTTCGTGCCGTCGAAGACGAAGTCGGTCGAGATCTGGACGCAGGCGCGCGCCGTGGACCGCGCATTGACCGGCGAGGATCTCGACCCCCGCCGGCGTTGACTTCGAACGCGCGCGGGATCGGTCTCGCACGCGTCCACCTTCGTGAAGGCGGCGCAGTTGACGACCACCTGCGGCCGCGTGTCGCGGAAGGCGCGCCCGACCTCGGCAGCGCTCGTGATGTCGAGGTCGGACTTCGGCCGCGCGAAGACCTCGCAGCCGGCCGCCGGCGAGCGCCGGAGCCAGAGCCGATCCCAGCATGCCCGAGGCGCCCGTCACCAGAACCCGCTGGCGCAGCTGCGGCAGCGGCCGCGGCGCGGCGAGGATGTCGGGGAGCGTTTCCGGCAAAGCGACGGCGGCCTCGCTCATGAGGCGTTGCCTCAGCCCGGCTCCTTCGCCGTGGTCGTCGAGGTCGCGAGACGGTCGGTGTACTGCGTCTTGTAGAAGGCGCGGTAGGCGGCGTCCTTCTCCTTGATCGGGCGCCACCACTCGGGGTGGTCCCGGTACCAGCGGATCGTCTCGGAGAGGCCCTGGTCGAAGGGCGTCGAGGCGTAAAGCCCAGGCGCGCGAGCTTGGAAGCGTCCAGCGAATAGCGGCGGTCGTGCCCGGGCCGGTCGTCGACGAAGCGGATCAGGCTCTCGGGCTTTCGCAGCTCCGCGAGGACGCGCCGCGTGATCTCGAGGTTCTCCCGCTCGTTGCCGCCCGCGACGTTGTACGTCTCCCCTTCCCGCCCGGCGTCGAGCAGGAAATCGATCGCTTCCGCGTGGTCCCTCACGAAGAGCCAGTCGCGCACGTTGCGGCCGTCGCCGTAGAGCGGGAGGGGCTCGTCGTCCACCGCGTTGGTGACGAAGAGCGGGATGAGCTTCTCGGGGTACTGGTACGGGCCGTAGTTGTTCGACGCGCGCGTGATCACGACCGGCACGCCGTAGGAAGCCCAGTAGGAGAACGCCAGCCGGTCGCCGCCCGCCTTGGACGCGGCATACGGGTTGCGCGGGTTCAAGGCGGACTCTTCGGTGAACGAGCCCTTGGCGATCGTGCCGTAGACCTCGTCGGTCGAGATCTGGATGAACTTCTCGACGCCGCTCCGCCGCGCCTCCTCGAGCAGCACGAACACGCCCCGCATGTCGGTTTCGATGAAGGACGCGTCGCCCAGCAGCGACCGGTCCACGTGCGTCTCCGCCGCGAAGTTGACGACGTGCGTGCAGCCCTCCATCGCGGACCGGACGGCTTCCGGATCGACGATGTCCCCCTTGACGAAGCGGTAGTTGCCCCGCCCGGCGACGTCGGCCAGGTTCGAAGGGTTGGCGGCGTAGGTCAGCTTGTCCAGGTTGACGACCGAGACGTCGTCGCCGCGCGACTCGAGCACCCGCCGGATGAAGTTCGAGCCGATGAACCCGCAGCCGCCGGTGACGAGGATCCTCACAGGATGCCGATCTCGGAGTTGTCTCCGATCAGGAACCGGTGCACCCGCGGCCGCTCGGCTCCGGGGTGGATGCGGACGTTCGTGCCGATCAGCGAGTCGGCGATCCGGCCCGGGATCCGCTCGATGCGGCAGCCCTGGAGCAGGATCGAGTTCTCGATCTCGCAGCGTTCGACGTAGCAGCCGGCGCCGATCGCCGTGTACGGGTCCGACGAAGGCGTCGCGGATCTCGGCTCCCGCCCCGACGATCGCGGGGCCGCGCACCGTGGAGTTGACGACCTTCGCGCCCGGCTCGATGACGACCTTGCCCTCGACGCGGCTGCCGCTGTCGACGCTCTCGAGCCCCCGGGCCGTGAACGTGTCGAGGATGATCCGGTTGGCCTCCAGCATGTCCTCGATCTTTCCCGTGTCCTTCCACCACCCGTCGACGACGTGCGGATGCACGGTGCGCCCGTGGTCGACGAGCCACTGGATGGCGTCGGTGATCTCGAGCTCCTGGCGCGCGGACGGCTTGATCGCCTTGACCGCGTCGAAGATCGTGTCGTCGAACATGTAGACCCCGACGAGCGCCAGGTCCGACTTGGGGTGCTTGGGTTTCTCCGTCAGGCGCACGACCCGCCCGTTCTCGAGCTCCGCGACGCCGAACTGCTCGGGGTTGGGAACCCTCGCGAGCAGGATCTGCGAGTTGCTCCCGCGCTTGCGGTAGTCGTCCACGAGCGCCGTGATCCCGTCGGCGATCAGGTTGTCCCCGAGGTACATGACGAAGGGCTCGCCCTTCAGGTAGCTCTCCGAAATCAGCACCGCGTGCGCGAGGCCCCGCGGCGCGTCCTGCGGGATGTACGTGATCTCCGCGCCGAAGCGGGAGCCGTCCCCGAGCGCCTCCTCGATCTCCGGGCGCGTCTCGCCGACGACGACGCCGATCTTGCGGATCCCCGCCGCGACGATCGCCTCGACCCCGTAGTAGAGGACGGGCTTGTTGGCGACCGGCACCAGCTGCTTGGCGCGCGTGTGCGTCAGGGGGCGCAGGCGCGTCCCCTTGCCGCCGGAAAGGATAAGCCCTTTCATTTAAGCAACATCATAAACGACCTCGACTCCCGAGCCCTCCGGGGAGACCACGTTCCGGCCTTACGGCTTTCGCCCCTCGCAGGGATAAGATTGCCGGACTTCGGACTCATGCAGTCCGGGAGACCGGAACCTCCACTTGCTCGGCCGTCAGGGTCGGCCCGGAATTCCAGGTGAACACGTACACGACCGGCAATCAGGGGCGGCCGTCCGTGGCCATCGACGGCGCGGGGAATTTCCTCGTCGCCTGGGTCAGCGAGAACCAGGACGGATCGTCCGGCGGCGTCTTCGGCGCCCGCTTCGACCGAAAGGGAAACCGCCTCGGCAATGAGTTTCCGATCAACGCGTACACGACCGGAAGCCAGGATCGCCCCCGCGTCGTCAGCGACGGCCGCGGCTTCGTCATCGTGTGGGAGAGCGCGGGCCAGGACGGCTCGGGCCTGGGCGTGTTCGGACGTCGCCAGAATCTCCGCCCCGAGAAGCTCGCGGTCGACTCCGCATCGGCGTCGGGAACGTCATCCGACGCGAACGGGGTCCTGGAGCCGGGCGAGACCGCTCTCGTGGAACCAGGGTGGAGCAACGAGAGCAGCCTCCCCGCCGACGTCACCGGAACCTCCCCGGTTCTTCCGTGCGCCCCGGGGACCGCCTGCGTCACGGACGGATCCGCGGACTACGGAACGATCGCCTCCGGTGCCGTCTCGAGCTGCAGTGACGGCAGCGCCGACGCCTGCTATCGCGTGTCGGCGAGCGGCCCCCGCCCGCAGACGCACTGGGACGGAGGGCTTTCCGAGTCCCTCTCGGCGGGCGGCGGCCAGCCCTGGACGCTGCATGTCGGCGACAGCTTCAGCGACGTGCCGCGCTCGCAGCCTTTCTACAGGAAGATCGAGACGCTGCTGCACAACGGGATCACGGCCGGCTGCAGCGCCACGCAGTACTGCCCGGGACTTCCCGTCGCGCGGTATCAGATGGCGATCTTCATCGCCAAAGGCATCGCCGGGCTGCGGCGAGCTCATCCCGTCGACGGGAAACGTCTACACCCCGACGGGACCCGCCTCGGGCGTCCCTTACAACTGCTCGCCGGGCGGGCAGTCCGTCTACACCGACGTCTCCCCCACCGACTCCTTCTGCAAGCACGTCCACTACGCGGCCGCAAAGAACGTCGCGTCCGGCTGCACCGCGACCGAGTACTGTCCCGGCCAGACCGTCACGCGCGACGCCATGGCCTCCTTCCTCGCCAGGGCCCTCGCCGTCGCCCTGGGAGGCGCCAGCTCCGTGCCGCTGACCTACGGCCCCGATCCCGCCACCGGGCGGTCCTATTCCTGCGATGCCGGCAGCCCGAACCTCCACTTCACCGACGTCCCGGCCTCCAACGCCGTCGTGCAAGCACATCCACTATCTCTGGGCCAGGGGAATCGTCAGTGGCTGCACGGCGACACAGTACTGCCCTGGCCAGCCCGTCACCCGCGACGTCATGGCGAAGTTCATCGCCAACGGGTTCGGACTGGAGCTCTACGGGCCGTAGACAAGGCCGGGCTAGAACAGGCCCGCGCCGCATCGCGCCGTTGACGTCGAGCAGCGTGCCGATGTCCTTCAGGTTCACGACCAGGCGCACGTCGTTGCGGTTGTTTCCGGGCACGCGAAGCTGCCGGTACTCCAGGAAGACCGTGTAGCAGGACCCGCGGTACGTCAGCAGCGACCGGTCCTCCAGCACCTGCCCCTGCGTGATGTCCCAGTTGACCTGCGTGTCGATGCGGAAGGGCCTGGAGATGTCGTACCCCACGCGCGAAGCGCAGCTGCTCGGTGTTGAGGTTCGTCACGCCGGTGATGGGCACGGGGTGGCTCGAGAACCACGTCGCGTTGAAGTAGTTCGACTTCCAGTTGAGTGCGGTCGCCACCGTGTTCGAGAGCAGCTGCCCGTTTCGCGTGTCGTACGAGAGCTGGCCGTCGAAGGAGATCAGGGAACCGGGCGTGAATCGAAACAGCGCCTGGACCGGCCCCTCGTGGATGAAGGGCAGCGTTCCCGTGGAGGGGCTTCCGAGGATCGTCTGCGCCCGCTCGAACGCGTAGGACTGCGAGAGCGTGAAGGACGCGATCTCGGAGGCCGCGCCGGCCTTGGGGTCCGTCGACTTCGCGAGCAGCCGGTTGACCAGCGCGTACGTGATCTGGTTGCGGCCGAGCGCCGTGTCGATGTCGTCGTAGACGGGGATCTTCCCGGGCTCGTCCACGTTGGAGACGTAGCTGTAGTCGATGCGGGGCTCGATGATGTGCTTGAACTTGCCGAAGGGCCCGATGTCGGCCTCGTAGATCTTCGAGAACGACGGCCCGATGAGCGAAACGCCCGCCACCATGTAGGTGCGGGTGAACGTCGAACCGAGGAACGTCGTCTGCGCGGGATCGGTCGAGTCCGTGTAGCCGGTGAACCGCCCTCCGAGCGTCGTCGTCGCCGAGAGCCAGGACAGCCCCTTCCAGGGGAAGGACAGGACCGGGAAGAGGTCCAGGCGCCCCCAGCCGCCGTGCAGCAGGTCGTCGCCGCGGTTGATGAAGAGGTTCGAGATCGAAGCCTGCGCGGACAGGTAGACGGGGCTGCCGCCGATCTGGGACGTGCGCCGGAAGTACTCGAGCGTGGGGAGCCGTTCCTGCAGGACCGTCGCCCCGAGGATGGTGTCGCTCTTCTCGAAGCGCAGGTTGAAGGAATCGACCCCCTCGTTCTTCGTCAGGAAGGCGCGGGAGAGGATCTCGCGCGCCGAGGTGTAGAGGAACTGGCGCTCCCAGTCCTGCAGGTAGTACTTGTCGGAGTACTCGCGGATCGCCACGACCCCGCGCATCCCCCACGGGCAGGTCGTCCGAGACGTGGTCGAGCTGCAGCTTCCAGCGGTTCTCGGTCTGGGTCCCGAGCACGCCGGGCTTGCCGCTGCCCATCGTGCAGAAATCGCCGCTGGCGCCCGAGGACGGGATCCAGGCACGCCGTCGCGTCCGTGTCGTGCACGAAGTAGCCGCGGAAGATCCCCGCCGACTCGGCCGTCGGCGCCCAGCGGAACTCCTCCCCCACACCCACGGTCCCGTCGCCGAAGACGTCGACCTGGCTGGTCAAGTCCGTCGACTGTCCCGTCACCCAGTAGTGCGAGAGCCCGAGGTACCCGCCCCGCCGCGAGGTGTACCCGATGCCGGGGACGAGCATCCCGGAAACACGGCCCTCCTTGGTCGGCCAGATCATGTAGGGCGTCCAGAGCAGCGGCAGGTCGCGCGCGCGGAAGGACACGTTCTTCATGCGCGCGTAGTCGTCCAGCGTGATCGTCGCCTCGGACATGTAGAAGGACCAGTCGGGCTTGGGCACGTCGCAGGCGGTGAAGAGGCCCTGGTGCACGCGGTACGTCGCCTCGCCGATCTTGTCGATCGACTCGGCGACGATGTGGTAGCTCGGCGGAAGATCGGCCGTCGCGTTCTGGAGCGTGCCGGTCTTCGCTTCGAGCTGAAAGACCGCGCTATCCCCCGAGAGCCGCGTCGGGCCCTGGTCGATGACGACGTGCCCCTCGAGCGTCGCCGTCTTCGTCGCGAAGTCGTAGCGTGCGCGGTCGGCGGAGATCTTGACGTCCTGGTACTCGATCAGGACTTCCTCGCTGCCCTCCCAGGACACGTCCTTCTCGTAGTGCACGGGGTTCTTCGTGTAGAGGCGCACCTCGCCGCCCTTCTCCGGGGCGCGGAACTTGATCTGGAAGTTCGCCTTCGTCCGGAAGCGGGACTCGTAGGGATCGGACTGGCCGGCCTCCTGGCCCGCGGCGACGGGCGAAAGCGACAGAGCGGCCAGGAGGGAAACGAGAACGAGAGCCGGCGGACGGGAGATTCGGTCGCGCGGCACCGGTCACGACCGTCCGATCACCCGCGGCCCCGCCTCGTCTTCAAAGCTCCATGGTCCGGACGGCGGACGCCTCGCGGAAGCCGGCCTGGGTCTTCGCCCGGACCTCGTCGATCCCGACGCCGGGCGCCGTCTCGATGAGCTCGAGCCCGCGCCCTTCCGGCAGGACGTCGAACACGCACAGATCCGTGATGATCCGGTGGACGCAGCGCCGGCCGGTCAGCGGCAGCGTGCAGCGCTTCAAGACCTTCGACGCGCCGGCCCGGTTGGCGTGCTCCATCGTCACGATGAGCCGGCGCGCGCCGGCCACGAGATCCATCGCGCCGCCCATCCCCTTGACCATCTTTCCCGGGATCATGTAGTTGGCGATCGAGCCTTCCTCGTCCACCTCCATGGCGCCGAGCACCGACAGGTCGATGTGCCCGCCCCGGATCATCGCGAAGGAGTCCGCCGAGGAGAAGAACGACGCGCCCGGGAGGATCGTCACCGTCTCCTTGCCGGCGTTGATCAGGTCCGGATCGACTTCCGCTTCGGTCGGATACGGGCCGAGGCCCAGGATGCCGTTCTCCGACTGCAGGATGACCTCCATGCCGGGAGGAATGTGGTTGGCGAGCAGCGTCGGCATCCCGATGCCGAGGTTCACCGTGTAGCCGTCGGCGAGCTCCTTCGCCGCCCGGCGGATGATGCCCTCGCGGTCCAGCATGCGCCTAGGCCTTCCGCACCGTGCGCCGCTCGATGCGCTTCTGGCGCGGGGCGACGACCACCCGCTGCACGAAGACCCCGGGCGTGTGGACGTTGTCGGGATCGAGCGCGCCCACCTCGACGAGCTCCTCGACCTCCGCGATCGAGACCCTGCCGGCCGTCGCCACCATCGGGTTGAAGTTGCGCGCGGCCTTGCGGTAGACGAGGTTGCCGAGACGGTCGCCCTTCCATGCGGCGACGAGCGCGAAGTCGCCGACGACGCTGCGCTCGAGCACGTACTCGCGCCCGTCGAACTGCCGCACCTCCTTGCCCTCCGCCACGAGGGTCCCGACGCCCGTCGGCGTGAAGAAGGCCGGGATGCCCGCCCCTCCGGCGCGCATGCGCTCGGCGAGCGTGCCCTGCGGCGTCAACTCGACCTCGAGCTCGCCGCTCAAGAACTGGCGCTCGAACTCGGCGTTCTCGCCGACGTAGGAGGAGACCATCTTGCGGATCTGCCGGGCCTTCAGCAGCAGCCCGAGCCCCCAGTCGTCCACGCCGCAGTTGTTCGAGACGACCGTCAGGTCCTTGACCCCGCGCCGGCCGAGCGCCCGGATCAGGTTCTCCGGGATGCCGCAGAGACCGAAGCCGCCGACGATCAGCGTCGCGCCGTCGGAGACGTCGGCGACGGCCTCCTCGGCGCTCGCGACGACTTTGTCGATCATCCGAAGGGATGATAAACCACGGCCGCGCCCGGATCGGCGGGCCGTCCTCGCCGCGTCAGGCGCCGGTGCGCCGCGCCACGACGAGGAACTCGGCGACTTCGAGGTCCGGTGAAGCTCCCGGCAACGCGGAGAGCCGCGCGAGGTGCGCCGCCCCGTCCGGAGAGGCGGGGAGAACCACGGTCTCGGTGCGTTCCACGCGCAGCCCGCAGCCCTCGAAGAGCTCGTGCAGCGTGCGGCGGGTGAAGAAGCGGACGTGCGTGCCCGAAAGGAGCGAGTAGGGCACGTAGTCGAACCGTCCGCCGACGAGGTCGCTCACGACCGCCCAGTGGCCGACGTTGGGCACCGAGGCGATGACGACGCCGCGGGGCGACAGCCACGGACGCACGCGGTCGAGCGCGGCCGCGGGATCCGTCAGGTGCTCGAGGACGTCTCCGAACAGGACGGCGTCGAACCGGGCCTCCCAGTTCTCGGCGACCGATTCGAGCGGCGCCGCGACGACGCGATCGAACACCCGCGCGGCCGCTTGCGCGTCCTCCGCGTCGGCCTCGACTCCGGCCAGAAACGTGACGCCGCGCGCGCGCAGCGCGCCTGCCGTTTGCCCTCGCGCACACCCCACGTCGAGGACGGCGCGGGCCCCCTCGGGAACCAGGGCCACCAGGTCCGGCCGGGGCTGGCCGTCCATCGCGCCGTACCGGTGCACGTAGGCGCCGGGATCGATCGCGACGGCGCGCCCCCGCCGCGCCGCCTCCTCGGGAACGGCATCCAGCGGGTGGGACGGCGGCAGATCGGACAGCGCGGCCCGGCGCGCGAGGTAGACCGGAGACCGGGGCGCCGAGGCGGTCCGGGGCCCGTCCGGCAGCGCGGCGAGGTCGGCGGCACACCGCTCGAGCATCGAGGGCGTCACGTACGGAAAAGGAGGCCCGCCGCGGGCCTCCTCGGCCGCCGGCTCGTTGGAGACGGGCAGCAGCACGTCGAGCTCCGGATGCCGCTCGAGCGTGTCGATCAGCCGCGCCGCGCTCGCCGGCACCAGAATGGCTTCCGGGTCCGCGACCACCAGGACGAGTGGCGCCGTCCCCGCGGCGTCGGACACCGCCGGCCGGCGGCCCCAGGCTTCGCTGCGGACCGTGCAGGGAAAGCCCCTCGCGTACCGCGCCAGGAGCCGGCGGGACCAGGGCGCTTCCGCCGCGAAGCGCGGCACGCCGCCGAGGACGAGGTCACAGGATGGCGGAGAGCCTCCGGTCAAACCGTTTCGACCAGCATCGCCGTGGCCTCGCCCCCGCCGATGCAGATGGCGGCGACGCCCCGCTTCTTCCCCGCGTGCCGCAAGGCGTGGATGAGCGTCGTCAGGATCCGCGCGCCCGAAGCTCCGATCGGATGGCCGAGCGCCACCGCGCCGCCGCGCACGTTCACGCGGGCCGGATCGAGCGCGAGGTCCTTGATCGCCGCCATCGCGACCGCCGCGAAGGCCTCGTTGATCTCCCAGAGATCGATGTCCTTGACCGCGAGCCCCGTCTTCGCGAGCAGCTTCTGGATGGCGCCGATGGGCGCCGTCGTGAACCACTCGGGCGCCTGCGCGACGCCGGCCGATGCGACGATCCGCGCGATCGGCTTGTAACCCTTCTCCCGCGCGCGTTCTTCGGACGCGATGACGAGGGCGGCGGCGCCGTCGTTGATCTTCGACGAGTTGGCGGCCGTGACCGAGCCGTCCTTCTGGAAGGCGGGCTTCAGCGTCGGCATCTTGTCCAGGGGCGCCGCGAAGGGCTCCTCGTCCTTCTCGATCTTCTCGGGGTCCCCCTTCTTGCGGGGAACCTCGACGGCCACGATCTCCTGCGCCGGAGAGCCCGCCGTTGGAGGACTCCTGGGCGCGGCGGTACGACTCGAGCGAGAAGGCGTCCTGCTCCTCGCGCGTGAAGTGGTACTTCGCGACGCACAGTTCGGCGCAGTTGCCCATGTGCGTGTCCTTGTACGGGTCCCAGAGGCCGTCCTTGATCATCGAGTCGATGAGCTGGGCGTTTCCCATGCGGTAGCCCGTGCGGGCCCGCTCGAGCAGGTAGGGCGCGTTCGACATCGACTCCATGCCGCCGGCGACGGCGAGGCCGTACTCGCCCGCCTGGATCGCGTTGGACGCGTCCATGACCGCGCGCATTCCCGACCCGCAGACCTTGTGGACCGTCACGCACGGAACCGTGTCGGGGACTCCGGCGCCGAGCGACGCCTGGCGGGCCGGCGCCTGCCCCTGCCCCGCCTGCAGGACGTTTCCCATGATCACCTGCTCGACTTCGGACGGCGGCACGGCGGCCCGGGCGAGCGCCCCGCGGATCGCGGCCGCGCCCAGCGCCGGCGCGGGCAGCGACGAGAGCTTTCCCAGAAACGAGCCGACGGGGGTGCGCGCGGCGGCGAGGACGACGATGTTCTTCATGCGCGCCGATTCTAACCGCCGGCGCGCGCCGATCTTCCCCCGCCGAAGTCCCGGGTTGCGGAGGATCCCCGGCGAACGCGTTGCCCCTCTGCAGCTTGCGCCTCCCGGACCGTCCCGCGCTAATCTCTCCCGATGCGGATCCTGGCCGTGGACTTCGGCGAAAGGCGGATCGGGCTGGCCACTTCCGATGCCTCCGGGCAGATCGCGACGCCGCGGCGCACGCTCCTGCGGCGCGACGACGCCTCGGCCGTCGAAGAGATCGGGCGTTTCTGCCGGGAGGAGGAAGTGGAGCGCGTCGTCTTCGGTGTGCCCCGATCCCCCGAAGGCGTCACCTCCCCGTTCGCGTCGCGGATCCGCTCGTTCGCGGAGAAGTTCGGAAGGTCGAGCGGCCTGCCCGTCGCCTTTCACGAGGAGACGCTGACCTCCCACGAGGCCGCGAGCCGGCTCCCTCCCGGGGCCGCGCGCGAGGAGGTGGACCGCACGGCGGCCGCCGTCCTGCTCGAGGACTTCCTTCGGCACGGGGGGTCGCCGGCATGAGCGCGGGCAAGCGCCTCGTGCGCCTCGGGCTGCTCCTGGTCCTGCTGGCGCTCGGCGTCGACGCTCTGGCTCGTCGACCGGCTCGAGCGGCCACCGGCCCCGCCCGGGCCTCCACGCGCAGGTCGACGTCTACTTCCCGCCCGGCACTTCGACCGCCGCGATCTTCCGGCGGCTGACCGCCGAGGGCGTCGTTCCCAACGCGCGGCTGGCGGAGCTCTACTACCGCTTCCTGGCGAGCGCGACCCCCCTGCAGGCCGGCGAATACCAGTTCGAGCGTCCCATGCCGATCAGCGAGGTCATCCGCCGGATGGGCCGCGGGGACGTCGTCCAGCACTCGGTGGTCGTGCCGGAGGGACTGACGAGCGAGGAAACGTTCCAGCTCTTCCTGGATGCCGGGGTCGGCACGCCGGAAGCCTTCCGCGCGGCGTTCGCGGACACCGACCTTCTGCCGGGCCTCGCCGCCGGCGCGCCGAACCTGGAGGGCTTCCTCTTCCCCGAGACGTACCGCGTGACCCGGTCCAACTCGGCGCGCCAGGTCGTCGAGCGCATGCTCGAACAGTTCCGGCGGCGCTTCACGCCGGAGCTGCGAGACCGCGCCCGCGCGCTCGGGCTCACGCCGCGCCAGGCGGTCACGCTCGCGTCCATCGTTCAGAAGGAAACCGGACTGCAGCGCGAGGCGCCCATCGTGGCCGGCGTCTACCTGAACCGGCTCGACCGCGGCATGCGGCTGCAGGCCGATCCCACGGTGACCTTCGCCTTGAAGCGCGACGGCCGCTGGACCGGGGTCGCTCCACCGCTCCGACTACGCCTACGACTCTCCGTACAACACGTACCTCTACGACGGGCTCCCTCCCGGGCCGATCTGCAACCCCGGTCAGGCGGCCCTCGCCGCGGCCGTCTCGCCCGCGCACACGGAGTACTTCTATTTCGTCGCCGACGCGAGCGGCGGGCACACCTTCTCGCGGACCTTCGAACAGCACCTTCAGGCCATCTCCACGAACCGGCGCCTGCGCATGGAGGCGACCGCCGCCACGGCCGCCGAAGCTCCGACGCCGTCGCCCAACTGACGGGCGGCCCGTTCGGCCTTGACCCGAAGCGCCCCGAGGCCGACAATCAGAGAGATTTCCAGGGAGTTCGAAATTTGAACGCTTCCGGAGGGGCGTTTCCCGGCCAATGCCCGTAAGCGAAACACTGCCGCGCCGTTTCGGCCCGTACGTCCTGACGGCGGCCCTGGGCGAGGACGCGCTCGGGCGCGTCTACCGCGCCCTGAGGGTCGTCCCCGACCGCGGGTTCGTGCGGCTGCGGATCCTCGAGTCGCCGGAGATCGCCGAGGACGCGGTCCTGGACGCGATCCAGGAGAACGGCGAGATCCATTCGTTCCTGAAGAATCCGGCGATCGCCCGCGGCGTCCACATGGACTCGGTCGAGGGCGTGCCCTACCTCGCGTGGGACGAGGAGAACGGCCGCACGCTCGACGCGCTGATCGGGCGCGCGCCCACCCTCCAGGGCCGCATCCCGCTCGAGCACTCGCTGCTGATCGCCGAAAAGATCGCCACGGCGCTCGATCACGCCTACAACACGTCGATCGAGGGCGAGCGCACGCTCCACGGCCTCGTGTGGCCCGGATTCGTCTCGCTCTCGGACGACGGCGAAACGTGCCTGGCGGGCTTCGGGCTCGCGCCGGGGCTGCTGCCCTCCCGCGGGCGCGCGCGCTTCGGAAAGGAAATCGCACCGTACCTCGCTCCGGAGGAGCGGTCCGAGGGATCCATCGGAAAGAACTCCGACGTCTACTCGGTGGGCGTCATCCTGTTCGAGCTGCTGACCGGGCGCCTCCCGGCCCCGGCGGGCCCGGTCGCCGACCTCTTCGCGGTCGCGCGGGGGCCTTCCCCGCTGCCGCCCGAGGTCACCGCCGTCCTGAAGATGTGCCTCTCCGACGCCGCCTCGCGCTATCAATCGAGCGGCGAGCTGCGGCGCGAGCTCGGGAAGCTGCTGTTCTCCGGCCCCTACTCGCCTTCGACGTTCAACCTCGCCTATTTCCTGAACAACGTCTTCGCCCCGGTGATCGAGGCCGAAACGCGCGCCCGCGAGAAGGAGTCAGGCCTCGATCCCGCGTCGATCCAGGAAGCCGCGCCGACGACGGCGCCCAAGGCCGCCGCAGCCGCGCCGCGCGCCGAAGCCCCCGCCGGCGCCCGCCAGGCCGCCGGCCCCTGCCGCAAAGCCGCAAGGCTCCCACGCCGACCACGGCGCCGCGATTCATTCCCCAGCCCGAGCGCCGGAAGGTTCCGCTCGCGCTGGTGGGAACCGTGCTCGCTGGCCGCGGCCGCCGGGGGAACATGGTTCGTCATTTCCAAGCGGTCGGCGGCGCCCACGCCGGCCGTCGGCCACACCGGCGCCGACCGCCGCGCCGGTTCCGACCGCCGTGCCCGAGACCGGTCCGTCGACGGCCGAGATGACCGCCGCGCAGTTCAAGGACGAGGTGTCGCGGCGCCTCGCCGAGGAGATGAAGAAGCTCGACGAGGAGGCCAAGCGCCAACGGGACGAAGCCGAAGCCGCGCGCCGGGCCGAGCTCGAGGCGACGGCCGCCGCGGTCGCGGCCTTCACACCGACCCCGGCTCCCACGGCCGTCGTCGTCGCCGCGCCGGTCGAGCCGACGCGGACGCCGCCGCCGACCGCGACCCCCGAGCCGGTTCGCGAGACTCCGCCGGCCATGCTCAAGGTGGTGAAGCCCGTCTATCCGCCGATGGCGCTCCAGGCGCACATCGGCGGCATCGTGATCCTGCGGGTCCTCGTCTCGGAGACCGGACAGCCCCTGGAGATCGAGGTCGTGCGCGGCGGAAAGGCCGGGCTGACGGAAGCGGCGATCGCGGCCGTCAGGAAGTGGACCTTCACGCCCGGCCGGCGCGGCGACACGCCGG
This sequence comes from uncultured Acidobacteriota bacterium, assembly GCA_963725095.1. Taxonomy (GTDB): domain Bacteria; phylum Acidobacteriota; class Thermoanaerobaculia; order UBA5066; family Gp7-AA6; genus DATBFU01. The sequence goes on along the minus strand of CAVRXJ010000022.1, from coordinate 353,349 downwards.
TTCGCGCCTGGACGACCGTGCCGATCCCGTTCGAGCCGTAGCCGACCCGGGCCGGCTCCCCGGCTCCCCTACTTCCTCGGCTCGTAGGAGATCGACTTCAGGTTCGGGAAGAGCGTGCGGAGGTAATCCTCCATCACCTTGTCGTCGACCCACGTGATCTCCGTTCCATCCACGAAGTAGGTCGGCGTCGAGTTGACGCCCAGACGGTAGCCTTCCTCCATGTCCTTGATCACCCGGGCGAAGCTGCTCTCCTGCAGGTAGCAGGAGAGAAAGTCGGACGTGCGGATCCCTTCGGCTTCGGCCGTCGAGACGGCGAGCTGGTCGATGCCGCCGACCGTCAGGGACTCCTGCACGTCGTAGACCGATTGCTTGAAGCGGAACATGGGAGCCGCGCCGGCGAACTTGAAGATGCAATCGGCGGCCGACGCCGCCTTCATCGCCCAGACATGGGCGAGCCACAGCGGAAAGAACTTGTAGTTGCGGCGCACGGAAATGACGCTGGAGTTCGCCTCGAGGAGCCGGTCCATCTGCTGGCCGCGGAACTTGCAGTAGCCGCACTCCATGTCCGCGTACTCGACGACGTTGACCCGCGCGTCGGCCGGGCCCTGCGCCCGCGCGCCGGAGAGGTCGATCATGCGCCGGCGCTCGGCGCGCGGATCCTCCGCGAAATCGTAGACCGTCCCCTGAAGGAAGGCGCGCCCGTCGGGGGTCGTGTAGCCCGGAAGGCGCGCGCGCCCGTACCCCGTCTCGACGTAAACCCAGACGCCCTTGAGGCCGGCCTTGTCGCGCTCGGGCGCCAGGGCCGCCGCCGCCGGCGTCCGGAACAGGGTGCGTCAGATAGGTCGAGAGCCAGTTCAGATCGTCGTTGCTGCGGACCGGCTTCGGTTCCCGGTTGGCGAGGCTGTCTCCGGCGAAGAACCACTTCCCGTCGTCCGACAGGTACACGAGCTTGTCCCCGTTCAACTTCGCGTAGCGCCCCTCGCGGTGCGCCTTGTATCCGCGAAACCCCGGCACGGGCTTCTCCGGCGACCGCGACAGCGTGAACTTCGTGTCCGGATCCCAGGCGAGGTACTTCAGCAGGTAGGCCTCCAGGGCCTTTTCCGTCGGGCCCGCGGCCGGCGCGGCCGAAGCCTTGGCCGGCGCGGGAGCCGCGGGCGGCGCCTGGGCGGCGAGCGCGCCCGCGCCCGCCAGAACGGCGCAGAGTCCGAGAGCCGTCGTCCTTCTCGTCATTTCTCTCCTCTTCGAAGTGGCCGGGTTTGCGGGTCGCCGCAGTGGTCCGCGAATCTCATGATCCCGGCGGCGCCTGATCGCCGCGCAGCATTTTCAACGAACGGATGACGCCGGGTTGGTCGGGGTTCAAGGCAAGCGAACGCTCGAAGAACCCGATTGCTTCCTCTTTTCTGCCGAGACAGGTCCGGAAAAGCCCGATCGCGTTGAGCGTCTCGGGGTCTCTTGCGCGTCGGCGCGATCGCCGACATCGCGGCGTCGGCGCCCGGGCAGTCCCTCGCCCGGAAGCGAAGCAGGCCGAGCTCGCGGGCGATGCGCTCGCTGGCCGGATAGGTCTGGAACGCCCGCTCCAGCAGCCGCCGCAGCGGCCACGGACTCGCGATCCGCCTCGTAGACGGCGACCCAGTTCCCGATGGTCCCCTCCGGATCGGAGTGACCCGCCGCGAGCGCGCGGAAGAGCCAGTCCTCGGCCTTCTGGAAGGCCTTCTCGCTGCCGGTAGAGAACCGCCATGTTGAACATCGGCGAATGATAGTCGGGTCGCAGCGCGAGCGACTTCTCGAAGGCCTGGCGGGCCGCCGCGAAGTCCTTGCGGGACTCCCGCTCGAAGAGCCCCAGGTTGTTCCAGGCGCCTTCGGTCATGCCCGGAGCATCCCCGCCCGAGGGCGCCAGAGGCCGGGCCTCGCTGCCCGAGAGGTAGCCGAGGGCGAGCAGCTTCTTGGTGTACTCGCTCGCCTCCTGCGGCGACATCGCCTCGGCGGCGACGCGCCGGACGGTGATGCCGGCGAAGAGGTCCTTGCGGGCAGTGCGCGGGCGGCCGCTCGAATGCCCCCGCGATCGGACGGCCCGTCATCCGGACATCCGAAGGCAGGCCGAGGAGCGCGAGAACGGTGGGCGCGACGTCGAAGAGGCTCGCGCTGCCGCGCTCGCTCCCCTTCGGCACGTTCTTTCCCCAGAAGGCATAGACGCCGTCGGGACGGTGCCAGAAGCCGGCCGTCGCCCAGTTGAGCGAGGATCGCTCGCAGGGCCGGTCCGCTCCCCATTTGAAGCCGTGGTCGGAGTGGACGATCAGCGTCGCGCCGTCCTCCGCGGCGCGCCGCATCCACTGTCCGAGCAGTCGATCGATCAAGCCATAGTAGACGTCCACCGCGCCCGAGAAGCGGCGAAAGTCTTCCTCCCCAACGCACGCCAGACGCGGCGCGACGAAGGACGCGAAGACGTGGCCGATCTCGTCGGTGCCTTCCAGATAGACGGCCATCAGATCCGGATGATTCCGATCGTAGAGATCGCGCGCGATCCGCTGGTACACGCGCGTCGACGCCACGATGCGTGCCAGGGCCACGATGGGATTCTCCATGCCGGCCCCGGAGGCGAGCGCCTGCGCGATCTCGGCCTCCGGAACCGCGAGATACCCGGCAAGCTCCGCCGGCGTCACCGGCCCGTCCCGCGCGACGACCTGTGCGACGCCGGGCGCGAGGCTCTCCGGGTAGGCCACGCCGGAGAGGGGCAGCGTCCCGAAGAGGATCGGGCTCGCCCGGTCGGACACGAAGAAGCCCTCGACCTGCTCGGCCGGGTGCGTCGCCCACCAACCGACCACGCCCACCCGCAGGCCGGCGGCCGAGGCGAGATTCCAGACGGCCGGAACCGCGCGCGAGCGCCCCGAAATGGGCACTTTCTCCCCGGTCTTCGCGTCGACCTCCTGGAAGTCGAGGACCCGGTGGACGTCGGGACCGACCCCCGTCGCCGCGGTCGTCCACAGGACGGGGGAAAGAATCGGAAGGAAGCTCGCGAGACGGCCGGCCGACTCCTTCCGAGACGAGGCGCGTCCAGTTGGGCATCCTGCCTTGCGCCGAGAGCCGGTCGAGCAACTCCCAGTCGAGGCCGTCGAGGCCGAGCCAGATGACCGGCGTCCTCCCGCCCGGCGGGCGCGGCGTCCGGGGGACGTCCGACGCCTCGACGGCCGGCGCGGCCGCGGCTGCTGCCGGATGTGCCGGCGGTCGGCGGCGGGGCCTCCGCCTTCCGGCAGGCGCCCGAGGCGCCGAGGAAGCCGACGCACAGGGCCGCGAGGGCTTTCCTCCGCAGGTCGTTTCTCACGATCCGGGCGCCGCCTTCCGGTCGGCGCGCAGCATCTCGAGCGACCGGAGCACGAAGGCCTGCCCGGGTTTGATCTGGAGCGAGCGCTCGAAGAGGGCGATGGCCTCCTCGCGGTGACCGCGGCACGCGCGCAGCATGGCCATCGTATTCAGCGTGTCGGGATCCCGCGTCTCTCCCGCGACGGCGGCGAGCGCGGCCTCGGCCCCGGCGCAGTCGCGCGCGCGAAAACGCGCCATCGCGAGGCCCCGCGCGAAACGCTCGCTGCCCGGATACTGCCGCGCCGCCCGCTCGAACAGGCGCCGCTCCTCCGCGGACTTTTTCGCGTCCCGGTAGGACGACGCCCATTGCTCGACCCTTCCCTCCGGATCGGGAAACCCCGCCGCGAGCGCGCGGAAGAGCCAGTCCTCGGATTTCGCGAAGTCCTTCCCCCAGAGGGAGAGGACCGCCAGGTTGAACATCGGCGAAGGATAGTCCGGCGACAGCGCGAGCGCCTTCTCGAAGGCCTCGCGGGCGCGCGCCGGATCCCCGCGCATGTCCCGCTCATAGAGCCCCAGATTGTTCCAGGCGCCCTCGGTCATGCCCGGCGCGTCTCCCCCCGGGGCCGGGAGCGGGCGCGCCTCGGGGCCCGACAGGTACCCCAGGGCGAGGAGCTTCTTCGTGTACTCGCTCGCCTGCTCGGCCGTCGGAGCCTCCGCCGAAACGCGCTCGACCGTTACGCCGGCAAACAGTTCCTTGCGGCCGGTCGGTTCCAGGCGCTCGAACGCCGACGCCATCGGCCGCCCCGACATCCGGACGTCGGCGGGCAGCCCGAGCAGCGCCAGGACCGTCGGCGCGACGTCGAAGATTTTCGCCTGCCCGCGGGGGGCGCCGCGGCGCACGCCCTTCCCCCAGAACGCGTACACGCCGTCGGCGCGGTGCCAGAGAGCCGCCGTGGCGGGGTCGGAGGACGAGCGCCGGCAGGGCCTACCATCGCCCCACTCGAACCCGTGGTCGGAGTGGACCATCAACACCGCGCCGTCTTCTTCCGCCCGCCGCATCCACTGGCCGAGAATCCGGTCCACGAGCGCAAAGTAGGCGTCGACGGCGCGCCCGTAGCGCCGGAAGTCCTCCTCGGAAACGCAGGGCAGCCGCGGCGGCGCAAACGGCGCGAAGACGTGGCCGATCTCGTCGGTGCCTTCGAAGTAGAGAGCCATCAGGTCCGGGTGCTCCCGGTCGTAAAGGTCCCGCGCGAGGCGCTGCGTGATGCGCGTCGCCGCCAGGATGCGGGACAGCGCGACGACCGGATCCTCCATCCCCGCGCCCGAGGACAGCGCCGAGGCGATCTCTTCCCGCGGCACATCGAGGAAGGCCGCGAGGTCTTCCGCCGCGACCCGGCCGTCCCGCGCGATGACACGCTCCACGGCGGGCTCGAGGGCGGGAGGAGAAGCGACTCCCGACAGCGAAACCTTCTCGAACAGGATCGGGCTGGCGCGGTCCGATACGAAGAACCCGGTCACCGCCTCGGCCGGATGCGTGGCCCACCAGCCGACGACGCCGACCCGCCGGCCGGCCGCCGAAGCCAGGTTCCAGACGGCCGGCACGGCGCGCGAGCGCCCGGAGATGGGCACCTTTTCGCCCGACTTCGGATCGACTTCCTGGAAGTCGAGCACGCGATGGACCTCGGGCCCCACACCGGTTGCGGCCGTGGTCCAGAGCAGCGGCGAGAGAATCGGAAGGTAGCTCTGGAGCCGCCCCGACGAGCCCTCGGCCACGAGCCGGCTCCAGTTGGGCAGCTTGCCCTCGGCGCAGAGACGGTCGAGAAGATCCCATTCGAGGCCGTCGAGGCCGAGCCAGAGGACCGGCGTCTTTCCGCCCGGCGCGCGCGGTGTCCGAGGGACGTCCAGACTCTCGACGGCGGGCGCGACCTCCGCGGCTCCGGGCGGGAGACCCCGGGGCCGGCGTCGCGGCCTTGCGGCAGCCGAGCGCGGCAGCGGCCGCCAGCAGCAGCACCGGCAGAACCTGGCGGGGTCGAGATGCTGCGGATGGCGAGCCGAACCGAGGCCGTTGTCGCACCGGGCGCCTAGGGCGTCGCGCCGCGTCGGATCACGAGCAGCAGGGCTCGTCCCTCGACCGCGTCGCCGCCCGAGACGACGCGGCGGGCCACGACCCCGCCCGACGTCGCCCGGATCTCGTTCTGCATCTTCATCGCTTCGAGAACGATGAGCACCTGCCCAGCCTCGACGCGGTCGCCCTCCGCGACGCGAACCTCGAGCACGCGGCCCGGCATCAAGGCCCGGACTTCCTCTTCGCCGGAGTCCGATCCCGCTCCGGCCGCGTGCGAGACGAGGTCGAGCAGCGGATCGGCGAGCTGCACCAGGCGCGACCCGTCGGACGTGACGACCTCGACCAGTCCCGGATCCGTCGGCACCGCGCGGCCGCAGACCTGGCGGCCGTCCGCGAAGAGGACCGAGAACCTCCCGTCGGGGAGACGCTCGAACGACAACTCCTGCGTCCGCCCGCTGCGCGTCAGGCGCCACGAGTCGGCGCCTCCCTCGAGGCGAACCTCTTCCGGCTCTCCCCCGTCGCGGAAAATGAAGTCGAAACGCCTCATCGCAGGGACTCGCGGCGCGCCGTCTGCCGCCAGGCCGACGGGACCGCGGGGCCTTCCGCCGTGCCCGCCGCCTGCCGCGGCGCGGCGAGCCCGATGGCCGCGAGAACGACGTCTTCCGGCCGCGGCACCGCCGGGCCGAACCCTCCCTGCTCGAGACGCCGGTCGAGCCACTGCACGTCGAACCGCGCGGCGCGGAAATCGGGATCCTTCACGAGCGCCCGAAAGAGCGGCAGCGTCGTCGCGACGCCCGACACCTCGTACTCGGCGAGGGCGCGCGTGAGACGCGCGATGGCCGCCGGCCGGTCCGATCCGTGGACGATCAGCTTCCCGAGCATGGGGTCGTAGTCGATCGAGACCGATCCCCCCGCCTCGACTCCCATGTCGTGCCGAATTCCGGGGCCTTCGGGCAGGCGCAGCGCCGTCAGCGTGCCGGGCGACGGCGCGAACCCCCGCGCGGGATCCTCCGCGTAGACGCGGCACTCGATCGCGTGGCCCCGGGGCGAGAGGCCCTCCCGGGAGAGCGGCTCGCCGAGCGCGATCGCGATCATCTCGCGGGCGAGATCGATGTCCCAGACCTCCTCGGTCACGGGATGCTCCACCTGGAGCCGCGTGTTCATTTCGAGAAAGTAGAAGGACTCATCGGGCGCCAGCAGGAACTCCACCGTGCCGCAGGAGGTGTAGCCGACCGCGGCGGCCGCCCGCAGCGCCGCCGCCTGCAGCCTTTCGCGCAGAGCGGGGCCGACGACCGGCGAAGGGCATTCCTCGACGACCTTCTGATGGCGCCGCTGGAGGCTGCACTCGCGCTCGCCGACGGCGATCAGCCTGCCCTCGAGGTCGCCGATCACCTGGACCTCGACGTGACGGGGACCCTCGATGAGCTTCTCGGCGTAGACGGCGCCGTCGCCGAAGTACAGGGCCGCCTCCGAAGCGACGCGCTCGAAGGCCGCCGCCACGTCCTTTCGCGTCGTCGACCCGGCGCATCCCCTTGCCACCGCCTCCGGCGGAGGCCTTCAGCAGGATCGGGTAGCCGTGGCGCGCGCCGAACTCCAGGATCTCCCGGGCGCTCTCCGCGGGACGCATCATGCCGGGCACGACCGGCACGCCGGCCGCTTCCATCCGGCGGCGGCTCTCGGTCTTCGAGCCCATCGCTTCGATCGCGTCCGGGGACGGCCCGACGAAGGTCAGCCCCTCCGCAATGCAGGCGCGCGCAAACGCAGCATTCTCGGCCAGGAAACCGTAGCCCGGGTGGATCAGGCGCGCCCCGGTGCGCCGTGCCGCGTCGAGCAGGGCGGGAATCGAGAGATAGCTCTCACGCGCGGGTGCCGGACCCGAGCCGCACCGCTTCGTCCGCCAGGGCGACGTGCGGCGATCGCCGGTCGGCGTCCGAAAAGACCGCCACGGTCGCGATGTCGAGCTCGCGGCAGGCGCGGAAGATGCGCACGGCAATCTCGCCGCGGTTGGCGACGAGCAGCTTCACGGCGGCGCCGGCCCCGCCCCCGCCCGACCGCTCACAGCGGGATGTTGCCGTGCTTCTTGGCGGGAAGCTGGACCCTCTTGGACTCGAGCAGCCGGAAGGCCGCCAGGAGCTTCTCGCGCGTCTCGGACGGCTCGATGATCTCGTCCAGGTACCCGCGGCTGGCGGCCACGTAGGGGTTGGCGAAATTCTCCACGTATTCGGCCACCCGCGCGGCCCGCGCCTCGGGCGCGTCGGCCTCGCGGCGGTAGAGGATGTTCACCGCCCCCTCGGGGCCCATCACGGCCACTTCCGCGGTCGGATAGGCGAAGTTGAAGTCGGTCGCCAGGTCCTTGGAGAGCATCACGCAGTACGCCCCGCCGTAGGCCTTGCGGGTGATGATCGAGACCTTCGGCACGGTGGCCTCGGCGAAAGCGAACAGGAGCTTGGCGCCGTGCCGGATGATCCCGCCGTACTCCTGCTGCGTGCCGGGCAGAAAGCCGGGAACGTCTTCGAACACGAGCAGCGGCACGTTGAAGGCGTCGCAGAAGCGCACGAAGCGCGCGCCCTTGACCGAGGCGTCGATGTCGAGCACACCGGCCAGGTGCATGGGCTGGTTCGCGACCACGCCGACCGGCCGGCCCCCCAGGCGAATGAACCCGACGAGCAGGTTGGGCGCGAACGCGGCGTGCACCTCGAGGAAGCGGCCTTCGTCGGCGATCCGGCGCACGAGCTCTCCCATGTCGTAGGGCTTGTTCGGCTCCTCGGGAATGAACGCGTTCAGACCCGAGCGGGTCGCCCGGCGCGTCGCGCGGCTCCCGGGCCGGCGGATCGTCCAGGTTGTTCGAAGGCAGGTAGGACAGCAGCTCGCGGATCGAGGCGAGCACGGCCGCGTCATCCCGGCGCACGAAGTGCGCGACCCCCGACACCGCCGCGTGCGTCCGGGCGCCTCCCAGCTCCTCCTTGGTCACCTCCTCGTGGGTCACCGTCTTGATGACGTCGGGACCGGTCACGAAGAGGTAGGAGGTCTTCTCGGTCATGAAGACGAAGTCGGTGATCGCCGGCGAGTAGACCGCGCCGCCGGCGCAGGGCCCGAGGATCGCCGAGATCTGCGGCACGACGCCGGAGGCGCGCGTGTTGCGCAGGAAGACTTTCGAGTACCCGGCCAGGGAAACCACGCCCTCCTGGATCCGCGCTCCCCCCGAGTCGTTCAGGCCGATGATCGGAGCGCCGTTCTGGACGGCCAGATCCATCACCTTGCAGATCTTGGCGGCGTTGGTCTCGGAGAGCGATCCCCCGAAGACCGTGAAGTCCTGCGCGAAGACGTAGACCGGCCGCCCCTCGACCGCCCCGGCGCCGCAGACGACGCCGTCGCCCGGGATCTCCTTCGTCTCCATTCCGAAGTCGCGGCTGCGGTGCACGACGAAGGGATCGACCTCGAAGAAGCTTCCCGGATCGAGCAGCAGGGCGACCCGCTCGCGCGCGGTCAGTTTTCCCTCGGCGTGCTGGCGCGCGGCGCGGTCCCGGCCCCCGCCCTCGAGGTTGCGCTCCCGAAGGGCCTCCAGGTGCGCGATGCGTTTGTCGAGAGTCATCGGGATCAGATCCCAGTTCAGTTCTCAGTTCGGAACTCCAGAACCGAGATCTGAGAACTGACTCACAAGAACGATCCCCCGCTGCTCGGCGAGCTTGCGTCGGATGCGGCGGAACAGCTCCTGGCCGTCCACCTTGCCGGAAGCGATCTCGTTGCGGGCCGCCTCCATCATCCGGCGCGCCTCGTCGTCGAGCGTGCGCTCCTTCTCGGCCTCGTCGGAAAGGGCCGAGAGCACGGCCTGCCGCAGGGCGCCCGGCGCGCGCTCGTCGAAGAGATTCCGAGCCGCGAGCCCCCGGGCGGTGCGCACGGCCACGAACTCCTTCCTCAGATCGGAAAGCCCCACGATCCCGGATGTTATTACAGCCCCGCGCCTTGCTTCCCGTCCCGCGGACCACGCCATCACGGATCACCGATCACCGATTCCCCCATAATGCCCCTCCCATGAATCTGGATTCCTCGACCGTCGCCCGCTGGCTCGACCCGCTCGCGCGGGAGCCCGGCGAGATCGCCGACGTGTTCGCCGAGCGCCGGTCCGAGGCGATCCTGACCTGGCGCGACGGCGAAGTCAGCGCCACGCGGCAGGCGGTGACCGAGGCCCTCTCGGCCCGCTGGCAGCGGGGAAACCAGCAGCGCATCGCCTCGGTGTCCCGGGCGGACGAGGCGGGCCTGCGGGAAGTCTTCCGGGACCTCCAGGCGGCGCTCGGCCGGCCCCCGCTGCCGATCCGTTCCGATCGCGCGGAGCCTCCGGACGCCGAGGGCGCGCCGCCGTCCGCGGAGCGATGGAGGAAGCGGCTTGCCCCGCTGCTCGCGAGGCATGCCCCGCGGCACCGGCTCCGGTGCACGCTCACGGAGGTCTCGCGCGAGGTTCATCCGGCACGCGGCGCGCCGACCGCCCACGTGCGCCGGATGCTGTCGCTCGAAGGCACCCTGACGGCGGCCTCCCGCCGCGGCGACGAGGAGCGTTCCTTCTCCTTCCACGCGCCGGAGTCCGAGTCGCTCGCCGACGAGCTGAAGGCCTTTCTCGCGCGGGCCGCCGAGCCGCGCGAGGCGCCCATGCCGTGTCCGGAGGGGGACTCCGATGCCGTCCTGGCAGGCGGCTGCGCCGCGATGCTCTTCCACGAGATCCTCTCGCACCCGCTCGAAGGCAGCGCCGCCTCTCCCCTCTCCGGCCTCTCCGACGCGCGCGTGGCGGTGTCCGATCTCGAGGTGCGGGACGACGCGACGCGCCTGGATCTCTTCGGAGGCTACGAGGCCGACGACGAGGGGGTCCTCCCGAAGTCGGTCAAGCTCCTCGACGCGGGGCGCCTGGCCAACCGGCTGACCACCCGCGGCCTCGCCGCGCGGATGGGGCGAGAGGCGTCCAACGGACACGGACGGCGCGCGGAAGCCGGCGATCCGCCGTTGCCCCGCGGCTCCAACCTCGTCGTGGCCGCCGGAAGCGCGACGCCGCGAAGAGCTCGAGCGCCGGCTCGGCACGGGACTCTGGATCGAGGACTTCGACTCGGGCTCCGTCGAACTCTCCAGCGGCAGTTTCCGGCTGCGTTTCCCGCGGGCCCGCCGCGTCCGGCGCGGGCGCCTCGCCGACGAGCTCGGGCCGGGCGTGCTCGCCGGAGAGATCCTCGCGGCGTTGAAGGGCGTCGAGTCGGGCCTCGGACGGGAGGCCCATGCCTACCGGCCGCTGGCCTGGTGCGCGCGGGGCGGCCAGGTCGTGGCCGTCCAGGGCGCGGCGCCGGATGTGCTGATCCGCGGGCTTTCGGTGCGCGCGCTCGCATGACGGAAGGGCCGATCGAAGCGCTGCTCGAAGCGCGGGCCCCGGGCGCCTGGGAGCTCTACCGCAAGCAGGGATCCTCGCGTGAGCTCTCCCGCTCGGGCGGCGAGCGCTGCGAGTCCGCGCGCCGCGAGGAGGGCTGCGCGGCGCGCTGGTGGGACCCGGCTCCCCGCTTCGCGGCCGCCGGGAGCGTCGAGGGCCTCCGCCACCTTCTGGCCCGCGCCGCCGAGCCGACCGCCTCCGCGGGGCAGGTCCCGGCATGGCCCACCGGCGCGGCCCCGGCGCCGGGAACGCTCGGCCCGCCCGGGGCTCCCGCCGACCTCTTCGACGAGCTCGCGCGTCTGGTCGCCGCCGAGTCGCGCGGCGAGGCGACCCTGGCCGAGCTGTCCCTGCGGAGCGGGCAAAGCCTCGAGAGGGTGGTGAACGCGAAGGGCCTCGACGTGGCCTGGAGCGGCGGCACCCTGACCGGCCACGCATCGGCCGTCGGCCGCCGCGGGGCGCGGTCCTGCGAGGCGCGCGCCCTGTTCCGCTGGGAGGCGGAGCCGGACCTGCCGGGGCTCGCGCGACGGCTGTGCGACCGCGCGACGCTGCCCCTCTCCGACCGCGCGACGCCGATCGACAGGGGCGAGTGGCTGCTCGACACGTCCGTCGCCGCCGCGCTGCTGGCCGGCCTCGCTCCGATGTTCACGCGCGACGCCACAGCCCCGTGGGCGGGTCGCGGGCGGATCCTGCCGCCCGAGATCTCGGTCGTGGACGATGCGGCCACCCTGGCGCCTTTCGACGGCGAGGGCACGCGCACGCGGCGCGTCGTCCTCGTCGAGCGCGGCGACTGGCGGGCAAGGCTCCACGATCTCGCCTCCGCAGGCCTCGCCGGCGCCGCGTCGACGGGGCACGGCGTCCGCCGTTCCTACCGGACGCCGCCCGAGCGCCTGCCGCGCCGCCTCTTCTTCGAAACGGAGCGGCCCGTTGCGCAGCGCGACCTGCTGGCCTCCGTCCGGCGGGGGCTCTTCGCCTCGAGCCTGACCGCGCCCTTCTCCTGCGATCTCGAGAACGACCGCTACGACGCGCAGTTCACGGGAGTGGCGATCGTCGCCGGCCGGGCGCAAGGCGCCCGTCGCCGCGGCGCGGGCCCGCGGCCGCCTCTCGGAGCTTCTGCGCCGTGTCGCGGCCATCTGCCCGGATGGGGAGTTCTTTCCGATGCCCGACCCGATCGGCGGCGCGACGGTCCTGATCGAACGCGTCTCCTTCAGCTGACGGCGGCTCCGGCCGACGATCCGGGCAGGAGGACTACCGTTCGGGATCGGGTTCCGGCTCGGGTGGCGGCACGGGCTCGCCGGGAACCGGCGTGGGAACGGGCGGCGCTTCGACGGGTCGCGGCGCGATGTCCCGCCGGCCGACCCGGTTGGGCGGCCGCGTCGTGGGAGGCCGGCCGGGCGGGCCCATCGGCGGAGCGCGGTTGCCGGAGACCGGGGCGCTCCCGCGCGTCTCGATGGTCTGCGGGCCGGCCTCCTCGCTGACCTCGCTGGCATCCAGGGTCCGGTCGACGGGCACCGGGCGAAAGCGCGCGGTGTCGACGTACCCGAGCTCGGGCGCCAGCGTCGCGCGCGCGACGTCCCTCGGATAGTTCGCCAGCGAGGCCTGGTCCATCAGGCGCGAATCGACGACGAGCGGGTTGCGCCGCGGGTCGCGCATGGACCGGTCGATCCGGATCGCCTTGGCGTACTCGTCCACCGCATCGTCGATCCGGCCGCTCTTCTCGTAGAGCCGACCCAGGCGGAAGTGGGCGGGCGGAAAGCCGCGCCGGCGGTCGATCGCCTCGCGGTAGGCGGACATCGCGGCCGAGAAGCGACCCTCCGTCTCCTCCATCAGCCCGAGGTTGTAGGCGGCGACGAAGAACTTCGGGTCGAGCTGGAGCGCCTTCTCGTACTCGGCGCGCGCCTCCTTGGCGAAACGCCGCTCGGCGAGCAGGTTGCCGAAGTCGTTGCGCAACGCCGCCGAGTCGGGGGTTTCCGCGACGAGCTTCTCCTGCGCGAGCAGTTTCTCGTCGAACGGGTCCCCGGGAGTCAGGAACTGGTGGAAGAACGCCTCCTCCGACTTTTCGGCCACCGGCGGCCGTGCTCCCGATCGCGACGGCGAGCCGCCGCCGCGAGGCGCGCCAGCGTCCTCCATCGGTTCGTCATTTCTTCTCTCCGGAGGCGCGGGGCCGCTCGCCTCTCCGCGTTTGGCGATCAACTTGACCTTGCCTTCCCGCTCGGCGACTTCGAACACCACGTCTTCGGTCCCCAGACGCTCCTTCAGACGCGCCCGCTCACGCTCGAGGCCTTCGGCGAACTTCTCGAAGCGATACCCCTCGACCATTTCGCCCCGGGCCCTTCGGGCTTCCAGGTACGCCTCGAACAGCTTCCGGTCCGAGCGCGCACCGCCCTCCGAGGCTTCTACGGACCTCGGGCGCTGGGCGTTGGGGGCCGGAGGCGGCGCCGCGCCCTGCCCCCCGGGAACGAAGTGCTGGTACAGGCCGGGGCGCCGCCCGGACTCCTTCTCCCCCTGGAGGCGCTCCCACCGCTCGGTCAGCGCGGTGTAGCGGCCCTGGAGCGTCGCGAAACGGTACCGGTCGGCCGCGGCGTCGAAGGTGACGTCGGACAGGCGCCGGATCATCTGGTCGACGCGCTTGCGGCTGTCCACCGGAGGCCGGGAAGCCGTGCCGTAGAGAAACGCGTCGTACTCGGCATTGACCCGGCGGATCGCCTCTTCCAGGACCTCCAACTCGCGCTCCCAGGCCACGGAACTATAGTAAGGGACGTGAGGCCGAACGCGGCGTCGGGGAGGCGGATCTGAGCCGAAAATCCGCGGAAACGCCGCTTTCCGGCCACCCGCCCTCCATGGACGCGCTGCTGTCGGCGGAGGCGGCCGCGGAGCCCCTCCGGCTCTACGGACGGAGCGCCGTCAAGGAAGAGCTGCGCCGGGCGATCGCCGGCGGAGGGACCCTTCCGGAGGCCCTCATCGAAAACGCCCGCGACGCGCTCGCGCGCCGATTCGCACCGACGCTCATCCGCGCGATCAACGCGACCGGAGTGCTCCTGCACACCAACCTGGGCCGCTCTCCCCTGGGAGACGCCGCGCGGGCGGCCGTGTCGGAGGTCGGCGGCTACGCGACGCTCGAATACGAGATCGGCACCGGGCAGCGCGGCAAGCGCCAGGACCACGTGCGCGCGCTCGCGCGCGACCTCTTCGCCGCGCCCGATGCGCTCGCCGTCAACAACAACGCCGCGGCCCTCCTGCTCGCACTGACCGCCCTTGCCCGCGGCCGGCGCGTGCTCGTTTCGCGCGGAGAGCTCGTCGCCATCGGCGGCTCCTTCAAGATCCCCGAGATCCTGGAAGCCTCGGGCGCCCGATTGGCGGAGGTCGGGACGACGAACCGGACGACGATCGAGGACTACCGCCGCGCCCTCGGCCCGGACGCCGCGCTCGTCCTGACCGTTCACCCCTCCAACTACGAGGTGCGCGGGTACACGGCGCGGCCCGCGCCGGCCGAGATCGCCGCGCTCGCGCGGGAAGCCCGGCATCCCCTGGCTCCACGACCAGGGCACCGGCTGCGTCGTGCCGCTCGAAGAATTCGGGGTCGCGGGCGAGCCGACCGTCGCCTCGTGCCTCGCCGAGGGGCCGGACCTGGTCGCGTTCTCGGCCGACAAGCTCCTCTGCGGGCCGCAGGCCGGGCTGGTGGTCGGGCGCGCGGATCTGATCGCGGCGCTCGCCGCGCACCCCGTCGCCCGCGCCGTGCGGCCCGACAAGATGACGCTGGCCGCGCTGGCGGCGACCCTCCAGGCCTGGAAGCGTGGAAGCTGGCGCGACTTCCCCGTCTACCGCGCGGCGGCCCGTTCCCTGGAAGAGCTCGAAGGGCGCGCTGCGGCGCTGGCGGCGGCCGCCGCCGGCAACCGCGCGCTCACGGTCGCCGTCGAAGGCGTCCGAGGCGCTGTTCGGCGGCGGGACCAGTCCCGAAAAAGCGGTTCGCCTCGCGGGCGCTCGTCGCTCGCCCACGACCGGCTCGGCGCGGAAGATCTCGCGGCGCGGCTGCGCAGCCGGCGGCCACCCATCATCGGCCGCGTCGAAGGCGCGCGCCTCTGGCTCGACCTGCGCGCCGTCGCACCGGAGGAAGACGAGGAGCTTGGCGCAGCGCTATCGGAGCTGCGATAATCCGCACGTGATCGCCCGCCGCCGCTTCGTCGCCATCGGACTGCTGGCCGCGGCCGTCGCGCTTTCCGCCGGCGGCTGTCAGAAGAAGAAAGCCGGCACCGGGTGTCGCGGCTCCGGCGGGCGAGCGGCAGCCCTACACGCCGATCCCGCCTCCGCCCACCCGCACGCTCAGGCCCGGCGAGCCCACGCCGCTCCCGCGCCTGCCCGAATAGCCTCGCGACGTCCTAGGGCTCCGCTTCGTCCTCCGCCGACTCGGCGCGGGGCGCCTGCAGGCAGCCCTCGAGCTTCGCCTTCTGTTCGGGAGTCAGCGTGGCCGCCACCTGGTCCCGCACCGACTCGAGGTCGCCACGCAGTGACTCGAGAGTCGCGCGCAGGGCGAGAAAGTCCTGGCCGACCAGACACGTGTCGGCATTCGCCGCGCCGGAGTCGGCGCGCAGCTTCTCGCGCGACGCGCGAACGGCCACAGCGTCTGCCAGGAGGCCGGGCATGGCCGCTTCCAGAATTCCGCGGATCTCTTCCTTCTGCGAATCGCTCAGGTCGACGATCGACAGACATTCCCTCACGTGGCCGAGCCGGCCGTGGCGGTCGGACGCGCGGTCCGTCGTCACCACGGCCAGGCGTTCGCTCGCGAGCGCCGGCAGGCAGAGGGACAGAAGCGCGAGCGCGGCAAAGGCTTGTCGGACAGGGAGATACTTCATCTGGGGGCTCCTTTCGGGTCGGGCCCGACGCACCGATGCTCGGGCACCTTCGAACAGACGATCCGCCGAGGGAGTGAGTTTACACGACCGGGACCGTCAGTTCTCGTCCAGCCCGTGCTCGCGCAGCTTGGCTTCGAGCTTGCGGGGCGTGAGCCCCAGGGCCGACGCGGCCTCCGTGCGGTCCCCGCGGGCGCGGTCGAGGGCCCGGGCGAGCCACACCCGCTCGGCCGTGCGCGCCGCGCGTTCCCGCACGTCCTCGAGCGTCGCCTCCGCCGGAAGCGGCGCCAGCGGCAGGTCGGGCGAGAGGCGCAGGTGCCTCTCGCTGACCGTTCCGTCTTCCGACAGGATGATCGCCCGCTCGAGGCAGTTGCGCAGCTCCCGGACGTTTCCCGGCCAGTCGTAGGCGTGCAGGCGCTCGCGGGCGCTTTCCTCGAGCGCGACGGGTTTCTTCTTCAGCTCCCGGGGAAGGTGGACGAGGAACCAGTCCACGAGCGGGTCGATGTCCTCCGGCCGCTCGCGCAGCGGCGGAATGCGGATCGGGAACACGCGGACGCGGTAGTAGAGGTCCTCGCGGAAGGCGCCCTGCGCGACCAGCCGGTCGAGCGGGCGGTTGGAGGCCGCGATGATCCGCACGTCCACCTCGATCGAAGCCGTGCCGCCCACGCGGTGGAACGACTTCTCCTGAAGCACGCGCAGCAGCTTGCCCTGCGTGGCCGGGGTGAGCTCGCCGATCTCGTCCAAGAAAACGGTCCCCGACTCCGCCAGCTCGAACTTGCCCAGGCGCCGCGCCGCCGCGCCCGTGAAGGACCCTCGTTCGTGCCCGAAGAGCTCGCTCTCCAGGAGCGTGTCCGGGATCGCGGCGCAGTTGATCGCGACGAACGGATGGTCCCGGCGCGAGGAAAGCATGTGGATCGCCCGCGCGAAGAGCTCCTTGCCGGTCCCGCTCTCGCCCTCGAGCAGGACGGTGGCGTCCGTCGAGGCGACGCGCTCGGTCTCCGCGCGCACGGCGCGCAACCCGGCCGACTCCCCCACGATCTGCGGCATCTGCCGCGACGCCGCTTCCGCGAAGAGCAGCGATTCGCGCCCCTTCGTGCGCCGCTCGATCGCCCGCGCCACGAGCAGGCGCAGCAGGTCCGGGTCGACCGGCTTGGTGATGAAGTCCTCCGCCCCCTTCTTCATCGCCGCGACGGCGGTCTCGATCGAGCCGAAGGCCGTCATCACGACGACCGGGAGCGTCGGGTCGGCGGAGCGCGCGGCCTCGAGGACGGCCAGGCCGTCGGCTCCGGGGAGGCGCCAGTCGGTGAGCACGACGTCCACGCGCTCCCCCGAACGCAGCCTCTCCACCGCCTGGGCCCCGTCGGGCAGGCCCACGACGTTCCAACCCTCGGCGCGCAGCATCTCCTCGAGCATGGCGCGCAGAGAGTCCTTGTCCTCGACGACCAGGACGGTCGGCATGTGTGGGACTAGGGTAACGCGGGAGCGCGGAAACCGCTAAGGCGACGGCGGCGCGGCAGCCGGCCGCCTACTCGGGCGGCTTGGGCTGATCCTCGGGCGCGGCGGCGCCGGGGATGTAGCCGGTCTTTCCGTCGGCAGGCGCCACCGAGGGCGCGCTCGCAGCGGGAGCCGCGTAGAGGGTGCCCTGGCCGTACGGTGTCGGCACGGGCGCCGGAGGCCGCGCGGCGGCGGCCGCAGGGGCGGCCGGTGCCGCGGCTGCCGCGGTTCCGGGAGTCGCGGAGGCGGATTGCCCGCGCGCGTTCGCGGCGGCCGCCGCCTCGGCGGGAGGCGCCTGGGAAACCCACCGCGGGCGAGAACCGCATCGTGCCGACGGCCCGAGTGCCCACGGGGATCGTGGCCGAAAAGTTCGCCGAACGGCCGGGCTCGATCGTTCCGTTCGACACGCTGGCCTCGGCGGAATCGATCGCCTGCCCCTTTTCGTCGATCGGCGTCACCGTCAGCCGCGTGCTCAGCGCCGCGGCCGTCCCCAGGTTGCGCAGGGTTCCCTTGACGATGAGGTTGTCGTCCGCCTTCGACTGCGTGTAGTCGGCGACGTCGACCCGGGCTCCGGTGACGCTCCCGGCCGCGCCCTCTTCCTTCTTCTCTTCCCCGGGCGCCGACTCCCGTGTCGAGATAGTGCCCGACGTCCGCGTCGGTCAGCTTGACGCGCGCCTGAGGGCCGTTGCGGGCGGCCTTGGCGGCCTGGGCGGGCGTCTGGGGGGCCATCGCGGCCGCGGCGGACGCCGGCGGCGGCGCGGCGGACGCGGCCCTGGCCGCCGCCGTCGCCTTCCCGTCGATCTCGGAGGCGGGCACCGAAAGGAGCGTGCCGTCGCGCTTGGTCAGCAGGACGTTGTTTCCCTGCCGCACCGGCGGCTGCTTCAGGTCGACCCGTGCTCCCCCGCGCAGGACCACGACGTCCGAGGCGGCCGCGGCGGCGCCCGCGCAGAGCGCCATCAGGAGGACGAGCCGGATGGTCTTCATTGTTCCTTCCAGTTCTGGTTGATCGTGGACAGGTCGGCCGGGACGATCTCGGCCGGCGGCATGAACTTGTCGTCGCGCAGGAACATGTTCGTCGTCGTGCCGTCGGACAACGTGATCTGCGACTCGTTCGTCAGCCCCGGACCCAGGTCCGCCCGGTAGTCGCCAAACGTGCCCGTCGGCGTCGTCAGATTGTACCCGCGTTTGCCGTTCAGGAAGAGGAAACGGTACCGGTACGAGTTTCCGTTGGTCGTGCAGGGGCTCGTGGAATCGGGCGTGAACGTGATCAGGGTCAGGTAGCCCTGCGTCGAAAGGACGGACGAAAGGGTCTTCTCGTTCAGCGTGGCAAAGTCGAGGTAGTAGCCCTCGTCGTCGGAACCCTCTCCGGCCCCGGCGACGTCACGCCGCCGGTCGGCGTCAGGTTGCGCAGGTCGCCCTCGTGGTACGTCGTGGCCTGTCCGCGGTCGAGGATCTCGTAGAAGCGCTGGACCGACGTGTTCTGGCGCGCGAGCTCCGCCCGGTCTCCCGTGCCGAACGCGATGCCGAGGGCCGGCCGCACGTCGCCGCTGACGTAGATCACGGCCACGTCCTGGAAGATCGGCTGGTTGGGCTGGCTCGAAGGCGTCGAGCCGTCCGTGGTCGAGGCGTCGTAGAGGAGGAACGGCCGGTAGCCGCTGACGTCCTGGGTCGCCGTGTCGCAGTTGTTGCAGACGCCGCGGCCGGAGCCGGAGTCGGGCGTCAGGTCCACCCGCCACATGCGGCCGTTGACGTCGCCGATGTAGGCCAGGTCGAGGTAGCCGTCGTCGTCGAAGTCGATGACGGCCGGCGGGGCGGGCATCGGCGCGAAGTCGGTCGCGCCGGCGCCGCTGTCGTCTCCGTCGGTCATCTTCGTGAGGATCTTTCCGGTCTCGATGTCCACGATGTAGAGCGAGCGTCCGGCCGTCGCCCTCCGGGCCGGGCACGTCGGCGGGCAGACCTGGTCCGCCAGGACGATCGAGTCGCCGGGGCGGAAGGTCGGGTCGAAGCCGCCGCCGAAGATCGCGACGTACTTGTCCTTCGGGGTCCCGCCGTCGAGCACCCGGATGCGTCCGATCGACGGCCGCGACCAGGTCTGTCCCATGCGGGGAATCACGTTGTCGGTGACCTCCCAGAGAACCTCGGGATAGTTGCGGGAGACGACCGTGCCGGCCGAGCAGCCGGAACCGCCGCCGCCGTTCAAGCAGTCGGGAGCGTTGTCCTTGCCCGCGGTCTTGATGCCCTGCGCGTCGATCTTGTCGGGCTGCGTCACGTCGAGCCCGAAGACGAGGTTGCCGCCCTGGCGCAGGCTGCCGACGATGACGCTGCGCCAGATCCGCTCGCCCGCCGTGGGCACGCCGGCCGCGACGGCGGGGTCGATGAAGACGTCGCCCTTGGCCATCGAGCCGTCGACGAAGTACTGCGGCCGGCCCGGGATGTTCAGCAGGGCCGGGAAGTTGCCGTTCATGATCGCCGCCGGAGCGTAGGCGAAGATCTCGCGGCCCGTGCCCAGGTCCCACGTGTCGTCGAAGGTTCCGCCGTTATCGCGGTCCCAGACACCGGCGTCGAACCCGTGCAGGAATCCGTCGTTGGCGCCGACGAAGAGAACCTTGCGCCGGTACTTCTGCAGGTCCGCGAAGGTCGCGTAGTTGTTCACGTTCCCCGACAGGTACTGGAAGTACCGGGGCGGGCCGAGCACCAGCGGCTCGGAGTGGAAGATGTCTCCCAGCTTGTGGGCGTACCCCTTCGGATCGGTCTCGCCGTCGGTCTGGAACTGGGGAGCCGTGCCCGGAGGCGGCGTGTCGTCCTGGAAGAAGTACGAGTACTTCTGCTGCTCGCCGGTCAGCGGGCCGATCGTCGGGCCCGGAGGCGCGACGCTCGGCTGGTTCAAGACCTCGTCGCGGCTGCCGTCGGTGGTCATGCCGCCGCGCAGGAAGTCCACCGTGAGCTTGGTCCGGAGCTGATCGGCGGCGGCGGCCGGATTCAGGCCCATGGCCGTGATGAGGGCGTTGGGACAGGTCCCGCCCGCACAGAAGAAGTCCTGACGCGTGCGGGGGACGTTGCCGGTGTTGGTGGACCAGACCATCTTGCGGCCCGGCCAAACCGTGATCTCCGGCGCCTTCGGCGGGAACGGTCCCACCGGAGTCGCGTTCTGTGCCATGTTGGCGAGCGGGTCGGTAAACCCGAGAACGCGCGCGGCGTTCCACACGGGCTTCCGGTCCACCGGGTTGGAATCGTTCGGGGTCGACTCGTCGGGGTAGCCTCCAACGCTGCCGGGCGCCGCGGGCGTGGGCGTCGGCGTGCCTGGTGCCGGAGTCGCGGCGACCGCCGTGACGACCGGAATCGTGCCGTTGGTGTCGAGGCGGTAGCTCTTGAGCGAGCCGGTCCAGATGGACCACTGCGAGAGCGTTCCGTCGGTGTTCTTGTGGCTCGGAATGACCGCGCCGATCTGGGCGGTGTCGGAGCCGAGGCCGGACGCGAATCCGGGCACGCTCGGCGCCGCGAAGGAGTTCTCGTTGCGCTTGAAGTTCAGGATGCTCTGCAACGCGTTCTGCAGGTTCCCGCGGTTGGTCACGCCGAAGACGCGTCCGCGACGCGCGGGGTCGGTGGCGCTGCTGCTGTTGTCCGCGATGCAGGTCAGACGCGGGTCGTTGGGATCGAGGCCGAGGCCGACGACGAAGACCGGCACGGCGTCCACCGGCACCGCGGGGTCGATCGCATGCGCGGCCGCGCGAGCGCGCTCCGGCGGGATTCTCCGGCAGCGAGCAGGGCGCCGAGGTCGCCCGCCGGGCCGTTGCCGGTCGGTCCGCCGGTGCACGGCGTCCTGGAAGGACTCCTGGGCGAAGCCGTCGGTCAGAAGCACGATGATGTAGTTGCGGCAGTTGATGGCCGGATCGTCGGTCAGCGGGAAGACCGCGTTGACGAAGTAGTTGTAGGCGTCGTAGAGCGCTCCCGCCAGCGGCGTGCCCGGCGCGGACACGACGACGTTGCGGGCGTTTTCCTCGAGGCGGTACTCGGACATGTGCGTCGCCGTCGAGTCGTAGCCGACGACCGAGGAGGCGAAGCGCAGCAGCCGCTTGATCACGGGCACGCTCGGCGTGTCGCTGGCGATCCAGTCTCGGGGGAAGGGCACGACCGGCCAGTCATTCGCGCCCGGAGGCGGCGCCGCGACGGGGTACGGGTTGAAGCCCGAAGGCGCGGAGTCGAAGTTCTTGGCGATACCGCCGCAATCCTGTCCGGCGTAGACGTCGCAGGGGATCGTCAGCGGCGGGAAGGGGCTGCCGGTCGAGAGCTCGCCGAAGGCGTCGTTGGGGAACTGCTGGTCGCGCTGGAACGACAGGTCGCCGTCGAAGATGGCCGCGAACATGCCCTGGTTGTGGCGGTCGCCGAGCGCGGCCGCGTCCAGAACGCCGTCCGCGTCGTTGTCCGGTGTCGTGGGCTGCGATCCCCAGGGCGGGTTGCCCGTCAGCGAGTCGTCGGCCTGGTAGATGCCGAGCCCGACGCCCAGATCGAACAGGTCGGCGCGCCGGTAGCGGATCTGCACCGACCGTCTCAGGGTGAGTGTCGGATCCGGGTCCGCCTGCGGGTCGTCGAACCCGCGATCGGCCGTCGGCAGGGGTGTCGCGTCGGGTTCCAGGTCCCCGTCGAGATCCACGAAGGCGCACTGCTTGTTCGGGTCGTAGGGACACTCGCCGCAGAGGACGACGTCGGTCGTCACGCCGGCCGGAATGCCGACGCACGGCGTGCCGGGCGGCGGCAGCGGGGGCGGCGGCGGCGCCATCGCCAGCAGGCCGCGCAGCGCCGGGGAGAGCCAGTTGGCGATCGCCGGCAGGACGCTGCCGACCGGGAACTGGCCGAGCGGCAGGACGAACGGCGTCGGCGAGGGCGTCCGGGTATTCGAGGGCGTCCGGGTCGGGGACACGGGTGATGGCGTGCGGGTATTCGACGCGGTCGGCGGGATCGGCGTGTTGGTCCGCGTGTTCGTGTTGGTCGGCGGGATCGGCGTGTTCGTCGACGTCGCGGTCGGCGGGATCGGCGTGTTGGTCCGCGTGTTCGTGTTGGTCGGCGGGACCGGCGTGTTGGTCCGCGTGTTCGTGTTGGTCGGCGGCAGCGGGGTGTTCGATGGCGTGAACGTGCGCGTGTTCGTCGGCGGAATCGGCGTGTTCGTCCGCGTCGCCGTGTTCGTCCGCGTCGCGGTGTTCGACGGCGTGAACGTCCGCGTGTTGGTCGGCGGAATCGGCGTGTTCGAAGGCGTGAACGTGCGCGTCGGCGTGAACGTCCGCGTCGGCGTGTTCGTGATGGTCGCCGTGTTCGTCCGCGTCGCCGTGTTCGACGGCGTGAACGTCCGCGTGAACGTCGGCGTGATCGACGGCGTGAAGGTGCGCGTCGCCGTGTTCGTGCGAGTGAACGTCGGCGTGTTCGACGGCGTGAACGTGCGCGTCGCCGTGTTCGAGGGCGTGAACGTATTCGTGCGCGTCGCCGTGTTCGAGGGCGTAAACGTCCGCGTGAACGTCGGCGTGTTGGTCCGCGTCGGCGTGTTCGACGGCGTCCAGGTCCGCGTCGCCGTGTTGGACGGCGTGAAGGTGTTCGTGCGCGTCGCCGTGTTCGAGGGCGTGAAGGTCCGCGTGCGCGTCGCCGTGTTCGACGGCGTGAACGTCCGGGTGAACGTCGGCGTGCGGGACGGCGTTTGGGTGGTCGACGGCGTCACCGACGGGGTCGACGTGTTGGACGGCGTGCGCGTGTTGGTATTCGTGCGCGTGGCCGTCGGGGTCGAGGTCCGCGAGGGCGTCGACGTCGCGGTCCGGGTGTTGGTCGGCGTCGCCGTGGCCGTGCGGGTGAACGTCGGCGTCCGCGTGTTGGTCGCCGTCGCGCTGGACGAGGGCGTCACCGTGGGGGTGGCCGGCGGGCCGTACTCGTCCACCTGGACGAGCAGGTCGGGCTCACCATAGTTGCCCGCGACCACCTGCATCCGCAGCTCGAAGCCGACCTTCTGGGGATTGCGATAGATGACGAGCCCCTGGTTCAAGCCCTTGGGCCCGAAGGCGCCGCGCCACGTGCCCGGCTCGGGCGGAATCGGCTTGCCGGCCGTCACGCCCGGCACGCCGACCGGCAGACCGTAGGGGAAGCGGGTGTCCGCCACCTCTCCGGTCGACTGCGGCGGCTGCGCCTTGGCGTAGTTGTGCATGACCTTGTGGCCGAGCTGCAGGAAGCGTCCCTGCTGGATGTCGGGATACTCGTCGACCGGAAACTCCGTGCTGATGTCGGCGCCGGAGGGATCGATCGCGTCGGCGAAGTACAGCCATTCGAGACCGCCGTTTTCCAGCAAGTCCCCGGCAAAGTGCGCGCCGCCGACCGCCTGCCCGAGGGGGCCCGTCTGCGACGCGCCGAAGGTCTGGTTCGGGTTGCGGTAGTACGAGAAGGCCCAGTTGACGCCCACCGCGTTGGTCATGACCTGGCGCAGCACGCTCTTGGCGACGCCCAGCTTGGAGCCCTCGACGTTGAACGTGCCCTGCGGGTACAGGAAGTCGTCCATGTACGCCGGGAGGCGGAACGTGTCGGAGAACTCGTTGTCCATGGAGTGCGACGAGTCCAGGATCACGAAGACGTTGGTGTTCGCGCCCGCGTTGGCCTGCAGGAGCTGCCGGTCGTCCGGCCGCGCCGGGGAGGCGACCAGGAACGCCAGAAGCCAGGCGATGCCGGCCCGGTGCCGGGTCGCGAAGCCGTTGACGCCGCGGGAGGTGGATCGATCGCTCATGGCAACTCCTAACCTAGAAGGGGATGTCCTCGGGCATCGGCCCGAGCTCCACATTGGCAACCAACGCCCTCGAGTACTGCATGACGGCGTCGTTCTGTCCGCCCTGCGAGCGCACCTCGAAGGAATAGATCACCCGTTTGTTCTTCCCCTCCTTGTCGTCGTACCCCGGCGCCGGGCGTCGTCCCACCTTGCTCGGATGCATGACACGAACCTGGATGTCGCTCTCCGTCGGATCCCCGCCGAAGAACGTCGGAATCCCCGCCACCAACCCATGGCGGTGGCTGGGAAGCTGAAACAAGACGGTCCCGAAGGCGTTCCCGCTGAACTCCGGGCGGGCCATGAACGGCACGGGGTCGTGCATCTGCACGGTGGCCCAGCGGATCCCGGCGTCCGACGCGTAGAAGGCCCGGTTGATCGACCACTCGTTGGCCGCGATGCGCGACTCGGTGCTCGTGACGAGCATCAGCGCGATCCCGATGACGGTCAGGATCGCGAGCACGAGGATCGCGATCACGAGGGCGGCGCCCCTCTCGCGGCGGCGGTGGTGCATCGTCCTTCTCATCGCGCTAGCTCTCGTTGGCGTAGTTGCGGAGGTTGATCTTCAGGTTCTGGATGCGCCGGCGGTAGTGCGGCTCCGGCGGCGGCGTCGGATAGAGCGCGACGTCGGGATAGGGAGGGTTGATGCCCACCGGCGAGTTCATCACCCGGAACCCCAGCGAGCCGTCCGCGCGGTAGGTCGGGTCCGGATCCCGGCCCTTGGCGACGAGGGAGATCATGACGCCGTGCAGATGCGGGCAGTGCGCCGCGGGCTGCGGCCCGCCATGCGCAAAGGGCGGCGATGCCGTCTGGGCGAGGGGGTCCTGCTGGAACAGGTCCGGCGTCAGCGGGGTCTCCCCCGGGACGTTGGGCACCCAATCGTCGTCGTCCGCGACGAGCGAGACGTTCGGGTCCGGGTCGTCCGGAGGCGCCGGCGTGCTGTAGCGATTGAGGCGCCCGTCGGCCGGGTTGCCGGCGTCCCAGCCGTCGACGCCGTAGGCCACCTGCATGTCCTCGACGTCGTCGGCGATCCGCACGACCTCGAACGCCGGGCCGCGTCGGATCCCCTGAGCGAGGCCCGGGTGCACGGGATCCGTGTTGTCGATGAAGAAGAGGAAATCGTCGAGCACCCCGGCCACGCGCAGCGGGTTCTTGATGGCCGACGGGAAGTTGTAGCCGAGGGTCAGGGCCGAGTCGAGCGGGTTTTCGTTGTCGTACTCGATCACGCGGAAGCCGCCGCTCGTGTAGGAGAAGTCGACCGTACCGAAGGTCTGGTTGGTCAGGAGGTCCGTCGGCTGCGTGATCATGCCCACGTTGTAGAGGGCCTGCGGGTAGCGCTGGGGCGTCGGGATGCCCGAGCATCCCGAGTGGATGTCGATGTTGGAAGTCACCAGCACCATCATCGGCGCGGACGAGGTGGCCCCGGCCGTGTAGGCGTCGACCGCGGCGAACTGCGGGCGGTTGCCGGCGTCGTCGTTGACGTGGCCGAGGTTGGTCGTGCTCTTGGCGTCCAGGCCGACGGCGCCCACGCACGTGTTGTTCGCGTTCTGGCATCCGTTGGCGCCGTCGCTGTCGAAGGCGACCAGCGGCGACTGCAGCACCCCGCGCACCTCGATCATGTCGGTGCCGGGGCGCACCGGCACGGCCCGGCCATTGAGGTCGGTGACGGTCGTGCCGCTGCCCACGTTGTCGTAGGAATCCGCAGTCGCGTTGACGACCGTGATGCCGGAGAGCTGCGGATCGCGGTAGTTGAGGACCGCCTGCGATACGAAGAGGCCGCCCGAGCCCGCCATGCGGATCGCGCGCGTCATCTGGTAGACGCCGTAGCGGACCGCGCCCTGGGCATCGGCCACGTCCGTCTCGCTCTTGTTGATCCGGGCGCTCGCGTCGAAGACCGCGAGGATCCCGAGCATCGCCACGGACAGCAGCAGCAC
This sequence comes from uncultured Acidobacteriota bacterium, assembly GCA_963725095.1. Taxonomy (GTDB): domain Bacteria; phylum Acidobacteriota; class Thermoanaerobaculia; order UBA5066; family Gp7-AA6; genus DATBFU01. The sequence goes on along the minus strand of CAVRXJ010000022.1, from coordinate 327,527 downwards.
CACGACGATCATCTCGACGAGCGTGAAGCCGGCGGAGGAGCGGCGCGTCCTCATGGATCCAACACCGAACGGTTCGTAGCCGGGTTGGGGTTGGTCATGATGCCGGACACGCGCGCCGTGCGCGAGCCGATTCCCAGATGCCCCTCGGCCGTCGACACCGTGACGTCGATGCGCTTGTAGTCGTAGACCTGCCCCGCGACGGTCACACGGATCGGCACGAAGGGCGAGTTGGCCGCGACCGTCCCGATGTCGTCGGCCGGGATCTGCCACTGGTGGACCTCGTAGGTCCGCGTGAACGGGTTCGAGACCGTGGACGGTGTGGGCGGCAGCGGCGCCGGCAGCAGCAACGGCAGATCGTTCGGGAACACACCGGGCTGAAGCTGGGCATCGTCGAACGGCAGGTTCATGAGCTGTTCCAACCGGTCGCGCGCCAGGTTGTGGATCGACGTGTACTCGTTGGCCGAGTAGTTGGACCGCACACTCATGATGAACAGCGGGGCAATCCCGAGCAGGATGAAGCCGAGGAGAGCCACGGCGATCAGCAGCTCGACGAGCGTGACGCCCGATTCGCGCCGCCGCGTCATGGCCAATCCTTCGGGATCACGACCTCGACCCGGCCGGCCGAGTTGATCCGGACCGCGATCGGCGTCGGCATGATCTTCCCCACCGGTCCCTGCAGCTCGTAGGCCGCGGGCGTCGTCGTGAAGTTCACCACCCGCCCGTCGCCTCCGAAGGTCACGATCCCGCCGGCCGAGTTCGGCGTGGTGACGAACTCGACGGCGGTGGCGGGCAGCTTCAGGACCGGAGGAATCGGCGTCGGGCCGGGGGTCAGGGGCGGGGGCTCGATCGTCTGGAGCTCGATGGGTGGAACGGCCGACAGGATCACGACGCTGACCTGCTGGTTGCGCCGGGCGGCCTTCATCCGCGCGGCCAGAAGCGTCGTCTGGATCTCGTGCGCGGCGCTGCGGACCTGGTTCTTCTGGTAGAGCTTGACGAACCAGGGCGTCGCGATCAGAGCCATCATCGCCATCAAGGCCATGACGATCGTCATCTCGATCAGCGAGAAGCCTCGGGCTCCAGCGGACACACGATTCGGGTGCATTCGTGCCGATATAGAGCGATTCGCGTGCCCAAGGCTGGAATTGAGGATAAGCGATTCTATTTCAATAAGATAAGAAATAAGGCTCCGTTCATCAGGCCGGGTCCTGTTTCGTGTTCCCGTTACCTTCGGTAACGCTCGACGGGACTCGCGCGGCCGACTTCCAGGGCGTTGCACCCGGACCGGAGGGCATCGAAGCGCGGGTCGGTCCGCGCCGCGCGGGGAGGTTACACTGTTCAGAACATATCCATGTGGACACGACGACGCGCCATCGCGGCGGAAACCCGCGCGCTGCTGGCGAAGCTCAAGGCGCGCGGGTGGCGCAGCGACGCCGAACGGGACGATCTGCTGCGCCGGGTCGACGCCCTCAAGGAGCTCGAGCCCGAAGACATCGCCTGGGCGGCGGCGGACGCCGACGCGGTCCTGCGCGAGAAGGGCCTCGCCTGGCTTCGGAGGTTCCCGTACGACGCGTCGGCGGAGGCGCTCTTCCCGCAGCTCGCCAGCCGCTCCGAGCCCGTTCGGCGCGCGGCCATGCAGGCGCTCGAGGCGCTGGCGGGTCCCGCCTTCTCCGAAAAGATCCTCTCCTACCTCGGCCACCGGGACCCGGCCGTCGTCCATGCCGCCCTCGACCACGCGCGCCGAAACCCTTCCGAGCGGCTCCTTCCGGGCGTCGCCACGGCGCTGTCCTCCACCTCGCCGTCGGTCCGGCGCAAGGCCTTCTCGATCGTCGAGAGCCTGGCGGCGACCTCGCCGCGGGCGGCGGCCCTGGCGGCGCGGACCCTGGAGGACGACGACGAGGAGCTCCGGTACCGCGCGATCGGCATCCTCGCCAGGCACGCCACCGACGCGCACGTCTCCGTGCTCCTGAATCGCTGCCACAACGAAACGCCCCGGGTCCAGGAAGCGGCCGTCACGGCGCTGACGCCTCTGCTGACCCGGCCCGACGCGCCGTTCCATCCGGAGCTGCTGCCCCTGCTCTCCGACGGCAACGCGAAGGTCCGGCAGCTTGCCGTGCGCATCCTTCAATCCCAGCCTCCGGAGAAAGTCGCCGAGGCCTTCCTGCAGACCTTCCGCGGCACCTTCGGCAGCGTGCGCGAGCGCAGCATCCAGACCATCGCGGAGCTCGGCCCCGCCTTCCTGAAGGCCCTTCTCGCTCAGGACCGCAATCCGGATCCGGGGATCGCGGGCCTGGCCGCCTCGATCGCCGTCTCCGTGCGCTCGCCGGAGGTGGTTCCCAACTGCATCCGCTACCTCGACGGCGAAGACTTCTGGCTGAGGGAGCGCGCCGCGCGGCTGCTCGCCGAGCTGAAGGAGCCGAGCGCGCTGCCCCACCTGCTCAAGCTGCTCGACCATCCCGAGTCGAACCTCTCCGCCGCCAACGCGCTCGGCCTGTGGGCCGCACCGGAAGTCCTGCCCGGCCTGCTCGCCGCCTACAAGAAGGGCTCGGCGGACCTGCGGCTGGAGATCCTCGAGGCCTTCGGCAAGATCCCGGACCCCCGCGTTCCGGCGCTGCTCGACTCGATCGTCAAGGCGGACCCCGATCCCTTCGTCAAGGAGAAGGCGGCGCGGCTGGCGGCGGCCCGGGCGGGCGGCGCCGCGCCCGTGATCGAGGCCGCGGGGCCCTCCCGGCGCGAGTTTCCGCCCGTCGACTTCGCGGCCGTCCGCTCGCCTTCGTTGAACGACCTCCTGCGGCATGCCCGCGCCGTCGGCGCGTCGGACCTGCATCTGGCGGCCGGCACCGTGCCGCACCTGCGCGTGCACGGCGTCCTGTCGGTGCTGCCGCTGCCCGAGGTCACCGCCGACCAGATCGAGGCCTGGATCGCCCCGATCCTTTCCCCGGAGAGACAGAAGGCCCTCGCCGACGCCCGCCAGCTCGATTTCTGCCACAAGGACCAGGAGCTCGGACGCTTCCGCACCAACGTCTTCTTCCAGCGCAAGGGCGCCAACGCGGTGTTCCGGCTCATCCCCGCCGAAGTGCCGAGCCTCGCGGACATCGACCTGCCCGAGAGCGTCTGGGAGCTGACCACCTACTCGCAGGGACTCGTCCTCGTGACGGGACCGGCGGGATGCGGCAAGACCACGACGCTCGCCGCCATGATCGACCGGATCAACGAAACCCAGAAGTCCCACATCCTGACGATCGAGGACCCGATCGAGTACGTGCACCGCGGCAAGCTCGCGCTGGTGAACCAGCGGGAGGTCCCGAGCCACACCGTTTCCTTCGCCAAGGCCCTGCGCCAGGCGCTGCGCGAGGATCCCGACGTCATCCTCGTGGGCGAAATGCGCGACCTCGAGACGATCGCGCTGGCCATCACCGCGTCGGAAACCGGGCACCTGGTGCTCGCGACCCTCCACACGACGACCGCGAGCTCGACCGTCGACCGCATCATCAACTCCTTCCCGCCGGACCAGCAGAACCAGATCCGGATGATGGTCGCCGACTCGTTGAAGGCGGTGATCTCCCAGATGCTGCTGCCGCGCCGCGACGGCTCCGGGCGGGTGGCGGCTTTCGAGATCCTGCGCAACACGGGCAACGTCGCCGGCATGATCCGCGACGGCAAGACCTTCCAGATCCCGACCGCGATCCAGACCGGAAGCTCGGCGGGGATGGTCTCGATGGACGGCGCGCTCAAGGACCTCCTGCAGAAGGGCGCCATCGACACGCGGGTCGCCTACGACCACGCCCAGCGCAAGGAAACCTTCGAGACGATGCTCGCCGCCGAGGAAGGGGGCGCCGCGTGAGCGCGGCCCCGGCCCCTGCCTCCCGCGGGGCGAGCAGCCGCATCGATCGCTTCCTCGCGATCCTGCCGGCCCGCAACGGCTCGGACCTGCACCTGGCCGTCGGCTCGCCGCCCATCCTGCGCCTGGACGGCGAGCTCGAGCGCAGCCGCTACCGCGAGTTGACGGCGGCCGACTACGAGAACCTGGTGCGCCCCATCACACCGACCCACCTGTGGGAGGCCTTCCAGTCGTCGGGCGACGTCGATTTCGCCTACCAGATGGGCCAGGAGGCCCGCTTCCGCGTGAACCTGTTTCGTCAGGAGCGGGGCCCGGCGGCGGTGTTTCGCTTGATCCCGTCCCGCGTGCCGACCACCGAGGAGCTCGCCGTGCCGGCCTCCGTGGCCGGTCTCTATGCCGCCGAGCGCGGGCTCGTGCTCGTCACGGGGCCGACGGGCAGCGGCAAGTCCACGACGCTCGCCGCCGTCCTCGACCGCATCAACAAGCGCCTGCCGTACCACGTCGTCACCATCGAGGATCCGATCGAGTTCGTGCACACCAACGACCGGTCCGTCTTCACGCAGCGCGAGATCGGCGAGGACGTCGGCAGCTTTGCCGAAGGGGTCAAGGCCTCCATCCGCGAGGACCCGGACTGCCTGCTGGTGGGCGAGATGCGGGACCTCGAAACGATCCGCATGGCGCTCACGGCGGCCGAGACGGGGCTCCTGGTCTTCGCCACGCTGCACACCAACTCCGCCGCCAAGGCCGTCGACCGCATCATCGACGCCTTTCCCGCCGTCGAGCAGGAGCAGATCCGCACCGTGCTCGCGGGGGTGCTGCGGGCGGTCGTCGCGCAGCAGCTTCTCCGCAAGAAGGAGAAGGGCCGTGTCGCGGCCTTCGAGATCCTGATCGGCTCGACCGCGCTCTCCAACGCGATCCGCGAGGGCAAGACCGGCCTGATCAACAACCAGATCCAGACGGGAAAGAGCAAGGGGATGATCTCGATGGATCAGTCGTTGAGCGAGCTGCTCCGAAACGGCGTCGTGACGCCGGATGAGGCGCTCGAGCGCGCCTTCGACAAGGACAGCTTCAAGGCGCTGATCGCGAGCCTTCCGAAGGAGCCGCGGCCGGCGCCTCCCGCGGCGCCGCCGGCAGCCGCAGGATGAAGAACGACCCGCCTCCCGGGCGCGCGGCCACCTCGACGTTGCCGCCGTGGAGGTCCGCGATGCGGCCCACGATCGCGAGGCCGAAACCCGCGCCGTCGGGCTTGGTCGAGTAGAAGGGCGTAAAGATCTTCTCGCGCTGAGCGGGGTCGACGCCCGGCCCCCGGTCTCCCACCGAGAGCGCGATCTCCTCGCCGCGCACGCGGGAGTCGATGGCGATCGCCTCCGGCTCGCCGCGCCGCGCGGGGTCGGTGGCCTGCACGGCGTTGCGCAGCAGGTTCACGAGCGCGCGCCGCAGCAGGACCGCCGAGCCCCGGACCTCCGGCAGCTCGCCGGAGCGCGCCACGGAAACGCCCGGAAACGCCGTCTCGATCTCCCGCAGGGCGGCCTCGACGACGCCGTCTAAGGCCACGGCTTCGGGCGAGAAACCCTCGGGCCGCGCGAAGAGGAGGAAATCGCTCGTGACCCGGCTCATCTCCTGCGCCTCGCGCCGGATCGCCTTCAGGTGCTCGCCGGCGCGCTCCGGATGGCGCAGCCCGAGGTCCGCGTACCCGTCGATCGCGGCCGCCGCGTTTCGGAACTCGTGCGCCGCGCCGGCGGACACCTCTCCCAGGTCGGCCAGGTGGCGCGCCAGCGCCACGCGCGCCTCGAGCCGCCGCACCTCCGAGAGGTCCGTGAAGAGCGCGAGCACGCCGAGGAAGCGCCCGTCGGCGCCCATCGCGGCCGTCGCGGTCACGCCGAGCACGCGCTCGACGCCCTGCCGCACCCAGCGGGCCTCGCGCCGCTCCACCGTCTGGCGGTCGGCGAGCACCCGCGCCACCAGGTCGCGCAGCTCCGGCGCTTCGGAAAGCAGGCGCGCGAACGGCTCTCCGCGGGCCTCCGGCGCCAGCGCGAGGATCTCGCGGCCGGCCTCGTTCAGCTCGACGACCGTGCCTCCCGGGTCGATCGAAAGCAGGCCCGTCGGCAGGTTGCGCGCGAGCGTGCGCGCCGCCGTCTCCAGATCGTCCGCCCGCTCCTTCTCCAGGCGAGCCAGCCGCTGGAGCTCCCGCTCCTTCTCCGACAGCGCGGCGACGGTCGACTCGAAGCGCGCGATCAGGAACTCGCGCTCGTCGCCCCCGGCCGCCCGCTCGCCGCCCGGCGCGGCGCCCGCGGTCTCCAGCATCCGATCGTACGGGGCGAGCAGCGACCGCAGGTACAGGCCGGCCAGCACGACGAGCACGGCGCCGGCCACCGGCACGAGGATCGTCATCAGGAGCGCGAGCCAGCGCAGGCGCGCGCCCGGCCCGGGATCGAGGGCGAGCCGGTAGGAGCGGTTGCCCGCCGAGAGGGTCGCCAGCAGCAGCGCCGGCCTTCGGTTCCACTGGTAGGCCACACGGCCCGGAGGCGGGCCGGTCCTCCGAGAGCACGGGCGGCGCCTCGAAACCGCGGCCCGAGCTCTGCACGCGCCGCCCGCGCGCGTCGTAGACCCCGAGGAAGACGACGTCCGGCTCGAGCACCGCCCGCTCGATCGCCTCGCCGGAGCCTTCGGGCGGCGATTCGAGCGACACGCGGCGCAGGATCTCCCCCGCGCGCCGCTCGGTCACGAGCTCTCCCCACGCGATCGCGTTTCGCAGAAGCAGGAGCGTGATGAAGTTGAGAAAGAGGATCAGCAGGAGCGCGACCCACAGGAAGAGCCGCGACTCGCGGCGGAAGGAGCGCGGCACGGTCTTCTTCATCGGGGCGGCGACCCCGGTCGGTCGGGAGGCGTCAACGGCATGGTTTTCGATGGGTCCGTGCTACATTGTAAGAAGAGGTAGCGCCACGGACCTCCGGAATCTTTCGCCCCGCGCGTTTGCCGCGCTTCTCCTGCTGTCGCCGGCCGCCGCTCCGGCCGCGCTGGGGCAGGGCTTTCCCGTCACGGTGGGGCAGCCGTACGCCGAGGCCGTCGCGGCGCTCAAGGCCAAGGGCATCGCCTTCCGCGAGGAGGCCGCCGGCTCCGGCAAGAAGGTCGCCTACACCGACGGGAGCGATTCGGTGACGCTCGAGTTCGGCCTGTGGCCCAAGGATCCCGCCGCGCCGGCCTCCGCGTGGGAGGCGGCCGGAGCCGACGGAAAGCACCTCGTCCTGACGGCGCTGCGCGACGTCGCGCCGGGATCCGACCAGCGCCGCGCCTGGGTGCGCAGCCTCGAGAAGGACGGCCGGCATTGGGCGTACCTGTCTCCCCAGGCCGATGCCGCGCGGCCGGCCGCCGAGCGGACGAAGTACCCCGTCGCGGCCTTCGTGCAGTGGACCTCGCCGCCGGCGACGGTCCTCTTCGAGGCGGCGCGCGCCCCCGGCACGCCTCCCGGCACCGAGATGACGGAGCTCTCCATCCTTCTCGACAACCCGCACAAGCCGCGCCGCTTCTGATCACGCCCCGCTCGAACGCCCGGCGGTCGCCTCGCGCCGCAGCGGCGGCGGCGCTGGCGGGCCTCCTCGCGATCGGCGCTTCCGAGGCGCCGACCGACCGCGACTTCACGATCGCCCTGACCGGCGACACGATCCTGACGCGCCCCCTCTCCGGGCATTCCGAGCCCGAGTTCCTCGCGCTGATCGCCCTGCTGCGCGGCGCCGACGCGGCCTTCACGAATCTCGAGACGCTCTTTCACGACTTCGAAGGTCCGGCGATGCCCTCGCGGCCTTCGCTGCGCTCGGACCCGAAGCTCGCGGGCGACCTTTCCTGGGCCGGTTTCGATCTGGTTTCCCGCGCCAACAACCACGCCTGGGACTACGGCGTCGTCGGGATGCGCGAGACGACACGCCACGTCGCGGCCGCCGGTCTGGCGCAGGCGGGAGTGGGCGAGAGCCTCGAGCAGGCCCGGGCGCCCGGCGTCTCCCGCGGTCCCGCGGGCACGGTCGCTCTGATCTCGGCGGCCTCGACGTTTCCCGACGCCGCCCGTGCCGGGAACCCCCGCGGGAAGATCCCGGGGCGCCCGGGCATCTCTCCCGCTGCGCGTGCGGACGACCTACACCGTCACGGCGGCCGAGCTCGAGGCCCTGCGCGCGATCGCGCGGGACCTTCACGAGAGCCCGCCGGCGCAGGGCGACCGGCTCGACTTCGGCGGCCGGCTCTTCGTCGCGGGAGAGAGGCCCGGCGTTCTCTCGGAGGCGGATCCGGCGGATCTCGAGGCCCTCGCCGCGCAAGTGCGCCAGGCCAGGGCCGCGGCCGGCCACACGATCGTGTCGATCCACTGTCATGAGGACGCCGGAGGGTCTCGCGAGGCTCCCCCGCCGTTTCTCGTGGCGTTCGCCCACGCGATGATCGACGCGGGCGCGGACGTCGTCGTCGGCCACGGCCCCCACGTCGTCAGGGCCGTCGAGATCTACCGCGGTCAGCCCGATCCTCTACAGCCTCGGGAACTTCCTCTTCGAATACGAGACGGTGGCGGCGCTGCCCGCCGACGACTACGAGAACGTCGACCTGCCTCCGGGCGCCACACCGGACGACTTCTTCGACCGCTACGACCAGGGCGGCGCGCGCGGCTACCCTTCGGAAGCGGAGGTCTGGGAGTCCGCGGTCGCGGTCGCGCGCTGGAAGGGCCGGCAGGCTCGCGGCGCTGGAGCTCCATCCCATCACGCTGGGCTTCGGCCTCCCCCGCGGCGAACGGGGCCGCCCGCAGCTGGCCGGGCCGGAGCTCTCCCGGAAAATCCTGGAGCGCCTGGCGCGGCTCTCCGCGCCCTTCGGCACGAAGATCGATCTCGCCGGCGGTGTCGGGCGCGTCGTTCTGGGCGCGCCCGGGGACCGCTAGCCGGTCACGTCCAGAGGGCTTCGGCGCGGAACGCGATCGTCGCGTCGCAGCCCGAGCAGGCCACTTCCGGGCCGCCGGAAAGCCGTTCGACACCGAGACGGAGCACCGCCGCGCAGCGCGGGCACTCCACCTCGACCATTCCTTCCGTCTCGACAGGCAGCTTGTCGTCCGATCCGCGGCGCGCCGAGCGGCCGCGGGCAAAGGCGTCGAAGGAAACCACGTTGTCTCGGTTCACTGCTCCTCCTGTCGGTAGGGCCGATCCTGAGGATCCTCGAGCGGATCGACGGGGTCGGCGAGTGAAAGAGAGGCCCGGACGCGACGCGTCCCGCGCACGGCGAGGACCGCGCCGCCGAGAAAGAGAACGCCTCCAGCCGCGAGCAGACTCGCCACCGCCGCGCGCAGCGGCCGGGGCGCGGTCGAGAGGTCGCCGCCCGATCCCACCAGCGCGCCGCCCAGGAAGATGAGCACCACCGAAAGCAGCAGCGGGTGGCGCCGGCGGTCCTGAGCGGAAGACGGCTGAGACCAGACGAGTCTCATCGCGGGAACCCGGAAAGAAGCGGGCCCGGGGGCCCGCAAAGGCTGCGAAGCGTCGCGTTCGGAGCGAACTCGTGCACGAAGCCGCCCTCCGAAACGTCCGGAACCAGGCCCACGCCGGTTCCACTGTCAACGCTCCAATTTTATTCGAGATGGAGCCGCCAGGCAATTGAATTATCCTCCGCCGATGCAATCAAAGACTCGGACCATCGCCGCGACCGCCGCGCTCGTTTCCTTCCTCGCCTCGCCCGCCCTTCCCGAGCGGCAGCGCGCCGGAGACCGGTCCGTGGGAGCCGGCGCTGCGCGAGGTCCCGGACCCCGCGCGCATCCGCGAGTCCAATCGCCTCCTCTCCGCCGAGCCGCACCACCTGGGATCCCCCTACGGCGAGAAAAACGCGCGCTGGATCCTCGAGCAATTCCGCTCGTACGGCCTCGAGGCCTCGATCGAGACGTTCTACGTGCTGTTCCCGACTCCGAAGGAGCGCCTGCTCGAGATGCAGGAGCCGGTGCGTTTTCGCGCCGCGCTCGCCGAGCCCCCGGTGCCGGGCGATCCGACCTCGGCGCAGACGAGCCAGCAGCTGCCGACCTACAACGCCTACTCGATCGACGGCGACGTGACGGCGCCGCTCGTGTACGTCAACTACGGCGTCCCGGCCGACTACGAGCGCCTCGAGTCGCTCGGCGTGGACGTCAAGGGCAAGATCGTCATCGCGCGCTACGGCGCGAGCTGGCGCGGCATCAAGCCGAAGCTCGCCGCCGAGCACGGCGCCGTCGGCTGCCTCATCTACTCCGATCCGCGCGACGACGGCTACTTCCAGGGGGACGTCTATCCGAAGGGGCCGCTGCGCCCCGAACAGGGAGTCCAGCGCGGCAGCGTCAAGGACATTCCGGTCTTCTCCGGCGACCCGCTGACCCCCGGTGTCGGCGCCACGAAACGGCCCGAGAGCTTCGACCTGAAGGACGCCCAGTCGCTCACGAAGATCCCGACGCTGCCGATCTCCTACGGTGACGCGAAGCCGCTGCTGACCGCCCTCGCGGGACCGATGGCGCCGGAGGATTGGCGGGGAGGCCTGCCGTTTGCCTACCACATCGGGCCCGGACCGACGAAGGTGCGGCTCAAGGTCGCCTTCGACTGGAAGATCGTGCCGGCACACGACGTCATCGCCCGCATCCCGGGCTCCGTCTGGCCCGACGAGTGGATCCTCCACGGCAACCACCACGACGCCTGGGTCAACGGCTCGAACGACCCCGTCAGCGGCATGGCGCCGCTGCTCGAGGAGGCGCGCGCCTTCGGTGACGCTCCTGAAGAAGGGCTGGCGGCCCAAGCGCACGATCTTCCTCTGCGCCTGGGACGGCGAGGAGCAGGGCCTGCTCGGATCGACGGAATGGATGGAGACGCACGCCGACGAGCTGCGCCAGAAGGCCGTCGTCTACATCAACAGCGACTCGAACGAGCGCGGGTTCCTCTACGCCGGAGGCTCCCACACGCTCGAGCCCTTCGTGACCGGCGTCGCCTCGGCCATCACCGACCCGGAACGCCAGATTCCCGTCTCGGAGCGCCTGCGCCTCTCGCGCATCCACGACGCGGCCACGGCGGACGCGCGGCGCGAGATCCGCGACCGCAAGTCCCTGAGCATCGAAGCGCTCGGATCCGGCTCCGACTTCACGCCCTTCCTCCAGCATCTGGGGATCGCCTCGCTGAATCTCGGCTACGGCGGCGAGGGCGAGGAAGGCGTCTACCACTCGATCTACGACGACTTCAGCTGGTACAGCCGTTTCGCCGACACCGACTTCGTCTACGGACGGTCGCTCGCGCAGACGATCGGCACGGCGCTGATGCGGCTGGCCGACGCGGACCTGCTGCCGCTCGACCCGACGCCGCTCTCGGACACGGTCGCGGGCTACGTCAAGGAGGTCCGGACCCTGGCGCAGGAGAAGCGCGACGCGGCCGAGGAGCTGGCGCGCCAGATCGACGAGGGCGTGCCCCTGGCGGCCGCCGACCCGCGCCTCCCGTTCGTCGCCCCGAAGAAGGAAGCGGTTCCGCCGTACTTCGATTTCTCGCCCCTGGAGAACGCGTCGGCGGACCTGGCCCGCGCCGCGAAGGAGTACCAGGCCGCGCTGTCGGCGGCCGGACCGGACCTCGCGTCGGACGCCGCACGCGTCGCGCGCGTCAACGCGGCGCTGCGCGCGGATCGAGCCGTCCCTGACGCGGGAGGAGGGCCTGCCGGGGCGGCCCTGGTACCGGCACTACGTCTACGCGCCGGGCTTCTACACCGGCTACTCCGTCAAGACGCTGCCGGCCGTGCGCGAGGCCCTCGAACAGAAGCAGTGGGCGAGCGTCAACGCCCAGATCGTCGCGACCGCGCAGGTCCTCCAGAAGGCGGCGGAGACGGTGGGAGAGGCGACGAAGGCGTTGAAGGAGGCCATAGGTTCAGCAGGCGTGAAAGTCCGGAATCCCTCGCTTCGCTCGGGACTGGCCCCTACGGGGCCACCTTCCCGGCGCGCATCTGCTCGTAGATCCCCTGGCTGTCCTTCTTTCCGAGCGCCACGGCGCACGTGCCCTCGCAGCGCGCGGTGACTTCGCCGCTCGCGTCGGTGATCTCGGCGGCCGCGAAGACCAGATTCAGGCCGGCCCGGATCAGGCGCGCCTCGGCCACGACACGGTCGCCCTGCGTCGGCCGGAAGAAGGTCATGGCGAGCGTCACGGTCGCCGAGCGCGTCTCGGGCCGGGTCAGCCAGCCGACGGTCCCGATCACCAGGTCGAAGAGGCCCGCGAGGACGACCCCGTTGACCGCCTCGGTCCCCATTCCGCCGCGGTGGAAAGGCTGGACCGGATCGATGACGGCACGGACCCGGTCGATCCGCGTGAATTCGAGCCGGGCTCCCAGGTGCCGCATCGGCGGCCCGGCATTCCAGACGTCGGCCAGAGCGCGCAGCGCCTCGAGCGTTCCGTAGGTCGTGGAGAAAGCCTCGCCGTCCCCGCTCATCCGGCGGATTCTCCCCCGGGACTCGGGAATCTCCAAGGAGAGTCCGACAGAAGGGCCGCGGTTTGCTAGGATGCGCGTCCCAACGCTTTGATCAAAGGAGTCCACTGTGAAGAAGAAACGCAATCCTCGGGTCCTTCCCCGGATCTCCGCCGAAGAAGCGCGGCAGGCGCTCCACGTCCTCGTCGCGGAGGGCCGCATCGCGGGCCGCGAGGTCGTCAAGGCGCTCGCCCGGCGCGAGAAGCTCGTGCGCGAGCTGCGCCAGCGCTTGAGCTCGCTCGGAGACGACGTCGTGAGCGCCGTGTCGCGCGCGATGCCGACCGCGAGCGAGCGCAAGGCCTTCCGCAAGAGGGCCGGCAAGGCCATCACCGCCGCGCAGCGGGCCGCACGCCAGGCTCAGGGCCAGTACCTCGGCGCCATCCGGCAGCTCTCCAAGGCGTCGCGCGCGAAGGTGAAGGAGATCCGGAAGAGCTCGGGCGTCAAGGCGGCCATCGCCGCCGCCAGGAAGATGGCCGCGAAGGCCTGACCCGCCCATGAGGGTCCGCGCCGCGCGCGGCAGGGCTCTCCTCGCGGCGACACTCCTCGCGCTGGCCGCGGCCTCCGCGACGGCCGAGGTGATCGCCGTCAAGGCCGGCCGGCTCATCGATCCGCGGGCGGGCTCCGTGTCCTCCGGCGCGGTGATCGTGATCGAGAACGGCAAGGTCAAGGCCGTCGGGCCCGCCGTGCCGATCCCGGCCGGCGCCCGGGTCATCGACCTCTCGGGCTTCACGGTCCTGCCGGGGCTCTTCGACTGCCACACCCACCTGGTGGGCGACTACTCGAAGGACTCGGACCCGAACACGGAGCTGCGCAAGAGCGCGGCCGAACGCGCGTTCGAGTCGATCCCGAACGCCCGCAAGACGCTCGAGGCCGGATTCACGACCGTCCGCGACCTCGGCACGTACCGGGCCTTCGTGGACGTCGCGCTGCGCGACGCGATCGCCCGCGGCGACGTCGTCGGGCCGCGCATGTTCGCCGCCGGCGCCTACCTGACGATCACGGAGGGCGGCGGCGCGCTGACGGGCCTCGCCCCGGACATCCTGCTGCCCTGGGACCTTCGCTACGGGATCGCCGACGGTGTCGACCAGGTGCGCCAGCGCGTGCGCGACATCGCGCAGCGCGGCGTCGACGTGATCAAGGTCATCGCCACCGGCGCCTTCCTCGCGCACGGCAGCAACCCGAGCTCCCCCGAGTACTCCTACGAGGAGCTCTCCGCCGCCGTCGAGGAAGCGGGCAAGAAGGGCCTCAAGGTCGCGGCGCACGCGCACTCGACCGAGGGGATCAAGCTCGCCATCCGGGCCGGCGCCGCCTCGATCGAGCACGGCACGTACATCGACGACGAGGGAATCCGGCTGATGAAGGAGCGCGGGACCTACCTCGTCGCGGACATCTACGACGCCGAGTGGATCCGCCAGGGCGCGAAGACCGGCACGCCCCAGGACTTCGCCGACAAGGCGCCGGAGGCCGACGAGATCCAGCGGCAGAACTTTCGCAAGGCGGTTCAGGCCGGCGTGAAGATCGCCTACGGGACGGACTCGAGCGTCTACCCCCACGGCTTGAACGCCCGCCAGTTCGCCTGGCAGGTCCGCTACGGCCAGACGCCGATGGAGGCGATCCGCTCGGCGACGATCTCGGCGGCACGAGCTCATCGGCCGCGACAAGGAGATCGGCTCGCTCGAGCCGGGCAAGTGGGCGGACCTGATTGCCGTCCAGGGCGACCCGCTCGCGGACGTGCGCGTCCTCGAGAACGTCGCCTTCGTCATGAAGGAAGGCCGTCGTCTACAAGGACAAACCCTAGCCGGCCGAGGTTCGGGCGCCGTCCGGCGCCGCCTCCTATAATCCTCTGCGCGTGCGGCGCCACCTTTCGGAGCTCCTGGGGACCCTCGCCGGCGGGCGGTTCGACCCGATCCTCGGCGCACTCGAGCGCCGCGCGCTCGAAGCGCTCTGGGCCCGCGACGCGGAGGCGAGCGTGCGCGAGCTGTCGGACGAGTTTCCCGGAATCGCCTACACGACCCTCATGACGACGCTCGACCGGCTCCACCGCAAGGGGCTGCTCGACCGCCGGAAGGCCGGACGCGCCTACGTGTACCGGCCCCGCTTCACGCGCGCGGAGCTTGCGGCGCGGCAGGCCACCGACGCGATGCGCGCGCTCCTCGCCCGCGAGCCCGGGGCCCTCGCGCCCGCGCTCTCCTTTCTGGTGGACGCCGCCGGCCGCGAGGACGAACGGCTGCTCGACGAGCTCGAAGAGCTCGTTCGAAAACGCCGGCGCCTCGACGAAGGAAAGGCTCCATGACGTTCTACCTGCTCGGCGCGTGCGTCGCCTTCGCGACCTTCGGCGCCGTCAACCTGCTGGTGTCCGGCGCCCTGTGGATCGCCTGGCCGCTCGCGAAGACGCGCCTGGAGGCGCTGCCGGCAAGGCCGCGCGCGCGGTGGCTGCTGGCGCTGCGCCTGTCTCCCGTGGCGCTCGGCGCGCTGGCGAGCGCGAGCGTGGCGCTGCCGTCCTTCCTCGAGTTCGAGCCGCGCGACACGACGGAGGAGCCCGGAAGGGCCCTTCTGGCCCTGTCCGTGGCGGGCCTGGCGCTCACCCGTCCTCGCCGCGGCGCGCATGTGCGCGCTCACGCGAAGACACGCCGCGTCGTCGAGGCATGGTCCCGCGGTTCCGCGCCGATCCGCCTCGAGGGGGTCGGGCTGCCGATCGTTCGCGTCGAGGCCGATCTGCCGATCGTGGCCCTCTCCGGCCTGCGCCGACCCGGCCTCTTCGTGTCGGCTCGCGTGCTCGACGGATTCGAGAAGCGGCTGATCCTCGCCATCGTGGCCCACGAGGCCGGCCACCGCCGCGCGTGGGACAACCTCGGGCGTCTCCTGCTGGCGGCCTGCGCCGATCCGCTCGCGGTCTGCCGCGCCGGGCGCGAGATGGTCGCCGCCTGGGAAGCCGCGGCCGAGGAAGCCGCCGACGACGACGCCGTCGCCTCGGGCACCGACCCGTCGGACCTGGCCGAGGCGCTGGTGTCCGTCGCCCGCCTGGCTCCCCCGGCGGCCTGGCCGACCCTTCCCTGGGCGGCCTTCTACCGCGGAGACGGCCTCGACCGCCGGGTGCGGCGGCTTCTCGAGATGCCGCCGCGCGCCGCGGCGCCCGCGCCGCCCCGTCGCCTGCGGCGCGCGCTCGCCGCACTGCTCATCGCCGCCGCTTCCGTGCTGACGGCCGAGTCGCTGCACCGGCCGCTCCACCGACTCCTCGAGCGCGCCGTCACGACACCCCACGCGCATCTACGAGCGCTGGTAGTAGATCACCCGCGCGCCTAGACTCGGCCGCGGCATGAAAACGCCGCGATCCCGAGCCGCCATCGGCTGCGACACTCTTCTTTCTCACGGGCGCCGCGGCATCGGCCTTCGAGGGCCGCGTCGTGCTCCAGAGCAGCGGCGCTCCGGTCGCCGGCGCGGAAGTCTCGATCCTCGGCTGGAACGGCGTCCAACGCACCGACGCCGACGGGCGCTTCACGTGGAAGCCGTCCCCGCCGCCGCCCTTCGAGGTCCTGGTCGTTCTTCCGGGCGGCCGCTACATGAAACCGATCCGCGTCGAGACGGTGCCGGAGACGGGCCCGGCGACGATCGAGGTCCAGCCGCTCGCCGACGAGAGCGTGACGGTGACCGCCGGCGCCGCGCCGACCATCACCTCATCGCCGGCCAACGGCACGACGATCGTCCCGAAGCCGGACATCGAGGCGCGCCAGCCGTTCAACCTCACGCAGACCCTCGAGAGCGTCGCGGGCGTTTCCAGCGTCTCGGAAGGCCAGGCGGCCGTGCCCGCGGTGCGCGGCCTCGCGCGGGGACGCACCCTGATCCTGATCGACGGCGCGCGCGTCTCCTCGGAGCGCCGCGTCGGGCCGAGCGCGACGTACATGGATCCCTTCGTCCTCGACGCCGTCGAGGTGTCGCGCGGCCCGGGCTTCGTGGCCTACGGCTCGGACGCCTTCGGCGGCGTGATCGCCGCGCGGACCCGCGGCATCCAGCCGGGCCAGGGCCTGAAGGTCCTCGGCATCGGAGACGTCGGCGTGGGGATCCCGGGCGGCCGCGCCGGAGTCTCGGTGTCCGGTCCGCTCGGCGCCGAGGGCGGCTTCCTCGTGCTCGGGCACTACCGCGACTACGGCGACTACGACAGTCCCGACGGAGAGGTGCTCAACTCCGGCTTCGAGGATTCCGGCGTGCTCCTGCGCGCGGCGCACCGCGCGGGGCCCGGCATGCTGACGGCCGCCTGGCAGGGCGACTACGCGCGCGACATCGGACGGCCGCGCAACAACTCGCAGACGGTCCGCTTCTACTACCCCGAAGAGGACTCGAGCCGGTTCACGCTCTCCTATGACGTCGATCCGGTCGCCGGCTTCAGCCGGATGGGCGTCACGGCATTCCTCGGCAGCTACTCCCAGATCACCGACCAGCTCACCTACGCCACGGCCACGCGTCCGCAATCCGTCGAGCGGGCCGACGTCTCCGCCGACGACTATCAGGTTCGGGCGTTCGCGGAGCGTTTCCTCGGGCCGGCGCGCCTCGAGTTCGGCCTCGACGTCAACGGCCGGTACAACCTCCACGCACTCGACATCGGGCTCGTGTACGACCAGGTTCCCCCGCGCGAGCGCGTCAACGTCTCCGTCGACGACGCGCGGCGAAACGACACCGGCGTCTACGCGAGCCTCGATGCGCCGATCCTCGAGAAGCTGTCCGTCGCCGGAGGGATCCGGGGCGACTGGGTGACGACGCAGAACGAGGGGGGCTACTTCGGCGACCTCTCGACCTCCAACGCCGCGCCTTCCGGGTTCGCCTCGCTGACCGCCGGATCCTTCGGCGGGTTCTCGGCCACCGCGCAGTTCTCGAGCGGATTCCGCGACCCCGTCCTCTCCGACCGGTACTACCGGGGGCCGTCGGGCCGCGGATTCATCACCGGCAACCCGGATCTCGAGGCCGAGCGGAGCTACCAGTACGACCTCGCCTTCCGCTATTTCGGGGGGTGTTACCGGACCGCGTTCTACGCCTACCAGTACGACATCCACAACCTGATCGAGCGCTACGCGGGCGAGAACCCGACGACTTCTACTTCCGCAACCGCGGCGAGGCGCGCCTGCGCGGACTCGAGCTCGAGGCGCAGGCCGACGTCGGCGACGGCTTCTCGCTCGCGCTGGCGGCACAGATCGAACGCGGCGAGACCCTGGATGACGATCGCCCGATCGACGACATCCCGCCCGGGTCCATCTCGCTCCAGGTGCGCAAGAACTTCGGCCGCGGATTCGCGCTTCTTCGGGGCGCCGCCTACGACGGCGATCACCTCCCGGGGCCCAACGAGCGCGCGCGGCCGGGCTACGGAACCATCGACCTCGGCGGCGGCTTCGACATCGCGCCGTGGATGGAGATCCAGGCGTACGTGCGAAACCTCCTCGACAAGACGTACCTGGTGAGTCCCGGATGCGCGCGCCGTGCCGGCGCCCGGGATCTCGGCGACGTTCACGCTGTACGTCCGGCTCTAGACGGCCGAGGACGGACCGAACCCCCTCACCCTCCCCTCTCCCCCTGCGAGGGGGAGGGAATGGAGCAGATGAGGCGAGGAATCGGCGGATTCTACTTCCCGGCCCGCTTCTGGCTGCGGTGGGCCGCCGAGAGGGACCGGATCAGGTCGCCCGGGAGCTTGCCGGAGATCGTCACGCCTTCGTCGTCGTGCGAGATCTGGAACTTCCGGATCGCGGCCACGAGGTCGGGCGACTTCTCCTGGGCCGCCATCCGCCACGCGGCGGTGAGCCCGCGCAGGGCGTCCTCGAGCAGGCCGCGCGTCTCCTCGTCGGCCGACAGGCCCGTGGCCTTGACGGCCAGCGCATCGCCCTCGACCGTCAATTCGACCTCGACGAGCGAGACGGACTTGAGCGCCGTCACCAGGCCCTGCGCCGCGCCGTCGCCGTGCGCGGACATGCGCGACGAGGGACGCCACTTCGCAACGTCTGCCAGCACCCAGGCCGTCGAGGCCGGGTCGACGCGGTGGAGCTCGCGGCCGAGGCCCTGGCCTCCCGCAAACCGGGAGCCGCCGGCCGCGCGGTCGGCGAGCGCCGTGACGACCGCCGGCCTCGTTGCCCGCGACGACCAGGTTGGCGCTCACGAACGCGACCGCTCCCGGCCCGTGGTCGCCGTGCGCCTGACCGCCCTCATGCTCCTTCAGTCGGAAGTACTCCGCGCCGCCCGAGGACTGGCGCGTCGCGCCGCGCTTCTGCAGGGCCGCCGACAGCCGGTCGGGCTGAAAACGCCCTTCGAAGAACACCAGGGTCTGCCCGCGCTGGCCGTCGGCCGAAGTCGTGCAGGCCACGAAGGCGTCCACGTCCTCTCGCAGGTTGAGGCCCGCCTCCTCGAGAAACCGCCGGGCGTCTCCGTCGGCGGAGAGCTTGTCGGTCTCCTCGAAGACGCGCAGTTGAAACGGGTTGGAGCGCAGGTCCGCCATGCGGACGAAGCCGACCGTGGTGGCGTCCGCGGGCACCAGCGCGAGGGCGTCGTGCGAAGCCGCGGCGGCCGCCAGGGCGGGCAGCGCGAGAACCAACGCCAGGGCAGCGGAGGAGAAGCGAAGCATTTTCATTTCAGAAGTCCTTTCTCCGAAAGAGGAAACTGGCCAATCCCAGGCACGTCAGGGCAAACGCCGCCGTCGTCGTGAACGGCAGCCAGTTGAGGCTCTGTTGCAGGCGCGCCGGCGCGGCGCCGCCCGAAACGAAGGCGACGACGGCCTGTCCGAGCTCCGCCGTCTTCGGAAAGATCCAGTACAGCCCGTTGACCACGTTGGCCTGCCACTGCTTCGACACGGCGGCGGCGATGCGCTCGTGCCCGGCGAGCAGCGCCGAGAAGAAGAAGACCCCGTAGGTCGCCATGATCGAGACGCCCGTCGAGGACGTGACGACGCCGACTAAGAACGCGAAGGCGAGGAGGGCCGAAATGGCGAACAGGATGACGACGCCCCCGAGCAGGAAGCGCGGGTGCGCGACCTTGGTCTTCCAGAACACGATGGCCCAGATCGATCCGATCAGGTACAGGAGGTTGACGCCCGCGAGCACCAGGCCCGCCGCATAGCGCGAGAGCAGGAGCGCGATGCGCCCGACCGGCCGCGACAGGTAGAGGTCCACGGTCCCCTTCTCCTGGAGGCGCGGCACCAGGTGCGCCGTCGCGAAGATCGCGAGGAACGTCCCGACGAGGTAGAGAAAGGCCGAGAAGCCCGACTCGAACCCGAGCACGAGCTTGTCGAGGTCGATCCGGCTGTCGGACAGCTCGAGCGAGCGGCCGAAGAGCTTCGCCCCCGCCAGGGCCCCGTCCACGATGTCGAGGTTCACGGCGAACGCGAAGATCAGGATGAAGAGCGAGGAGAGCACGAAGTAGGCGAGCAGCGTCCAGCGCGCCGCCGCCTCGCGGAAGACGTCCTCGACGCTCGCGGCGAAGGCCCTCATGTCAGTTCACGCCTTCCGAAGGTCCACGGGGCTCGGCCCCGGCCTTCACGAGGTCCACGAAAACGTCTTCGAGCGTCGAATGGTCGGGCGACAGCTCCTTGAGGGAGCGCCCGTCCGCGCGCACGCCGGTCCACGAGCGCGTTGACGTGCGCGAGGTCGCGGACCGAGAGCAGCAGATGGCCGTTGACGCGCTCGACACCGGCGCCCGTCGCGCGGAAGGCCTCGAGCAGCGCGCTCGTCGATCGGGTCGGCCACCATGCGGTAGCGCGCCTCGCGGCGCGTCAGGTCCTCGATCCGTCCCTGCGCGCACGACGCGGCCCTTGCGCAGGATGGCGACGCGGTTGCAGGTCTGCTCGATCTCGGAGAGCAGGTGCGAGTTCAGGAGGATCGCGCGCCCGCGCAGCGCCTCCGCGCGCAGGAGGTCGCGGATCTCGCGCCGCCCGACCGGATCGACGCCGTCGGTCGGCTCGTCGAGGAGCAGGACGTCCGGATCGTGCACCAGCGCCGCGGCGAGGCCGAGCCTCTGCACCATGCCCTTGGAAAACTTCTTCACGCGCACGTCCGCCCAGTCCGAGAGCCGCACCCGCTCGAGCAGCGTCGGGATCCGCGCCTTGCAGCGCGCGCGAGGACATCCCCGACATCCTCCCGAAGACCGAGAGCGTCGCCCGCGCGGTCAGATAGCCGGGAAACCGGTGCCCCTCGGGCAGGTAGCCGACGCGGCGGCGGCTTTCGGGCCGCCCGACCGGAACGCCGAAAATCGACGCCTGCCCGCTGGTCGCGTGCGTCAGCCCGAGCAGGATCTTGACCGAGGTGGTCTTGCCCGCCCCGTTGGGCCCGAGCAGGCCAAAGATCTCTCCGGGCTCGATTTGCAGGTCGAGCGTCTTCCAGCGCGCGCACGACCGTGCGGCCGAAACGGGACCGGTATTCCTTGGACAGTCCCGAGGCGGAAATGGCGAGGGCCGTCATCACCCTCTATCTACGGAGATCCGGGGGGTGATGTTCCGGCGGTGCGCGAAGGCTACTTGAGCCCTTCCACGACAAAGAGATCCGACAGCAGCCGGGCGAAGCAGTAGGCGTAGCTCTTCGCGTCGGGGGTGACGAGGACGTTGGAGATGCGCTCGACGCCGGCCGGGTCGGCGGGGAGCAGGTCCTTCCAGACCTCGCGCTTTCCGGACTCGAGGTCGAGCCTCGTGACGCGCGCGGGAACCTCCCCGCGCTTCCAGAGGTAGAGGGACCTGCCGTCCGCCGAGAAGCGCAGCGGAAACTCCTTCTCCTCGACACCCGGGATCGAGCCGCGAAGCTCCCGCCGTCGACCGGGAAAAGCGCCGCCTTGTGATCCGGTCCGATTGCCGCGACGTGCTTTCCGTCGGGCGACACGGCAAAGCCCGGAAGCGCCGCCGTGATGCCCTCCGGCGTGATCGCGCGGGGCTTCCCCCCGTCGATGCTCTGCACGTAGAGGCGCACGCCGTGGCCGGCCTCGGTGCCGGCGAAGAGAATCTGCTGGCTGTCGGGAAACCACGTCGCGGCCTGTTCGGAGCTGACCCCGCCGAGCGGGAGCTCCGGATGCTCGCCGGTTCCGGTCGGCAGCAGCCGGAAGGGAGAATTGGGCAACGGGAGTATCGAGAGCGCCCACTTCGCGTCGGGCGAGAGGGCCATCGCGTTGCCCTCGCCCAGGCGCACGACCGGCGAGCGGTCGGTCTTGCGGATGAAGACGGTGTAGTTGGCTCCGCCCGCCTCCCCCTCCTCGTCGAAGAGCAGCATCCGCCCGTCGGGCGACAGGTCGGCCGCGAAGGAGTAGTCCAGAAACGACATGTCGCGCTCGCGCGTGTCGCCCTGGAGCATGCCGAGGATCCCGACGCGCGGGCTCTCGCGCGTGATCAGGACCTTGCCGTTCTTGGCGATGTCGTGGAGCTTCAAGCCGCCGGGCACGCGGGCCACGACGCGCAACTTGCCCGGCGAGCGTCGACGCGCGTAGAGGGAGCGGTTCGCGCCGGCCTCCGTGGCCGTGAACCAGATCTCGTCTCCCGAGGGAGCCCAGACGAGCCCGCCCTCGCTCGCCCATTTGCCCGTCAGCGTCGTCTTCTTGCCCGCGAGGTCGATGAACGCAACGGTCCCCGCGTCGTCGAGCGCAAAGGGATGGTCCAGAAAGGCGACGCGGTCCCCCTTGGGAGAAAGACGCGCGTAGCTGACGTGGCCGGAGGTCTCGTAGAGGATCTTGCCGAGGGGATACTCGATTCGGGACTTGCCCTTGACGTCCCGCACGACGAGCAGCGTCGTCCCGTCCGGGGCCCAGTCGGCCTCCTGGATCCCTTCGGCGACGTCGCGCGGAGACCCGCCCGTCAAGCGCCGCGCGGGCGAGCGTGCCCGCGCAGACGCCCGGATGGTTCGAGCGGCAGTCGACGGCAATGGCCATCTCCCCCGAGGGAGAGATCCCGAGCAGGTTCGCGCTCGGAAGCTCCAGCGGAAGCGAGTCGGGGCTCGAGGGATGCTTCAGAAAGAGCTTGATCGGATTGCCGTCCCAGGCCGCGCTGTAGATGATCGTCTGGCCGTCCGGCGCAAAGCGCGCCGCGCGGATCGTGCCGCTGCCGAAGGTGATCTGCTGGTAGGAGGGCGGCACGGTCTTCGCGAAACGCTTCTGGAGGAGCATCCCGGCGGCGAGCGCCGCGAGCAACGCGGCGGCCGACAGCGCCGCGCGCAGGATCGGGCGGCGGCCCCGCGCGGGCGCGACCGGCCCCGTGCCGCGCGCCACCTCCCCCGAGACCGACACATCGGACAGATGCTCGCGCACGCTCCGGACGTCCCGCGCGAGGTCGCGCGTGGACGCGTAGCGCTCCTCGGGATCCTTCTGCAGGCATCGCTCGACGATCCACCGGAAGGGCGCCGGGATCGCCGCGTTCAAGCGCTCGACCGGCTCGGTCTCCTCGCGGATGATGGCGGTCAGGGTCTCGGCGCTGGTTCCCCTCTGGAAGGCGCGCTTGCCGGTCGCCATTTCGTAGAGGATCGACCCCAGCGAGAACTGGTCGGAGCGGAAGTCGAGCGGCCGGCCGCTCGCCTGCTCGGGCGACATGTAGCCGACGGTCCCCATGACCGTGCCGGCCCGCGTCGCCGTCGGGATGTTGGAGACCTCTTCATTCTGGGTCTTCAGGAGCTTCGCCAGGCCGAAGTCGAGGATCTTGACGACGCCGTCCTTCGTGACCATGACGTTTTCGGGCTTCAGGTCGCGGTGGACGATCCCGGCGGCGTGCGCCTTGGCGAGCCCGTCGGCGATCTGGTACGCGATGTCGAGCAGCCGCTTGGTCGGCAACGGACCGCCCTGCACCACTTCCCGCAGGGTCTTCCCGTCCACCAGCTCCATCGCGATGTAGATCGTCGCGTCCGAGGTCCCGATCTCGTGGACCGTGACGATGTTGTGGTGGTTCAGGGCCGAGGCCGAGCGCGCCTCCTGCTCGAACCGGTTGCGCCGGTCGGCGTCGGCCGAAAGCTCGGCCGAAAGGACCTTGATCGCGACCTCGCGGCGCAGGCGTGAATCGCGCGCCCGATAGACTTCGCCCATCCCGCCGGCGCCCAGGGGCGCGAGGATCTCGTAGGGGCCGAGCTTCTGTCCTGCCGCCAGCGTCATCGGGATCGCGCGGATTCTATGACAGGACGGGAACGCGGCGGCTAGTCGAGCCCCTCCATCACCCACACGTCCCCTCCCTGCGGCCGGAAGCGGTCGAAGAGGACCCAGCGGCCGTCGGGCGACCAGACCGGATAGTCGATGCGCGCGTCGGAATCGGGGAACTCGAAGACCTTCTCCGGCTTTCCTCCGAAGAGCGTCGAGACCCAGAGAACCTTGTGGGCGACGACGTCCATGACGCGCGATCCGTCCGGCGAGAGCGACATGTGCGCGCCGCCGGCGACATCGCCGACGGGCTGCGGTTCTTCTCCGGAGAGCGGAACGCGAAGCGTCTGCGGCGTGCCGCCGCACGGGCAACGGAAGAGGACCGACTGGCCGTCGGGCATCCATCGCAGGAAGTGGCCCGTGACACCGACCCGCGTCAACTGGCGCGGCGAGGTTCCGTCGGCCTTCATGACCCAGACCTCGAGTCGTCCGCTCTGGTCGGACTGGTAGGCGATGGATGACCCGTCGGGCGAGAAGAAGGGGTTGATGTCGATCGAGGGGCCCTTCGTCAGGGCGCTGGCGCCGGCCCGAGTCGACTTCGGCCGACCAGATGTCCGCGTTTCCCGAGCGCGCCGAGAAGAAGACGATGCGCCGCGCGTCCGGCGACCACTCGGGCTGGTAGTCGCCGCCGGGGCCCTTGGTCAGCGCCCGCGTCGAACCGTCCGAGGCCGTGAAGATCCAGATGTTCATGTCTCCGGCGCGGTCCGAGTTGAAGGCGATCCGCGCGCCGTCGGGAGACCAGGCGCCCCGGCTGTCCTCGCGCGTCGTGGCGAGGACTTCGACCGGTGCGCCGCCCGCCGCGCCGGTCTGCGGTGAGACCGGCAGCTTCCACAGGTCCGCGTTCTGCTTCAGGATCGTGAAGGCGAGCTTCCGGCCGTCCTTCGCGACGGCGATCTCGACGTCCTGCCCGGCTCCCGTCGTCAGTTGCTGGGGCGCTCCGGAAGGCGTCCCGTCGGGACGGACCGGCATGCGCCAGATGTTGAGCCCACCCGTCCGCGACGACGAGAAAAGGATCGACCGGCCGGAGGGGGACCACACGGGGTCCACGTCCTGAAACAGGTCGTTGGTCACCCAGACGAGCCGCTTGCTCGAGACGTCGGCCACACGGACGTCGAACTTGGTCCTTTCGATGTTCTGGAAGACGATCCGCGTCCCGTCCGGCGACCAGCGCGGGCGCACGTGCACGACGGCCTCCGAGACGTCCGACGTGACCTGCTGCGGGTTGGAACCGCCGCTCCCCACGACCCAGATGCGGCGGGGCCCGGCCCACCCGGCGTCGACCGCGATCTGCTTTCCGTCGGGAGAGAAGGAGGGATTGAAGGCGTTCTCGATCAGGCGCGTTTCCTTCCCGGATCCGAGATCGATGGACCAGACGTCGCCCCCTTCGTACCAGGCGAAGACGTCTGCCGGCTGCAGCTGCTTGCCGGCCTGCCGCGCCCGGACCAGAACGATCGCGCGGCCGTCCGGCGACCAGGCCGGCTGGATGTCGTCGAATCCACTCGACGTCACGCGGCGGTCGGCCCCGGATGCCAGATTCTTGACGAAGATCTGCCGCACGCCGCCGATCTCCGCCGTGTAGGCGAGCTGCGCGCCGTCGGGCGACCAGGCCGGGAATTGCTCGACGCCTTCCGCGAAAGTGACCGGGAGCAGCCGCAGGGCCCCTCCCGGCGAGGCTCCGGGAGTTCGCGCCGTCCGCCACCAGAGGAAGGCCCCTAGAGCCACGACGACGGCCGCCGCGGCGGCGAGCACACGCCGGCGGACGGAGGTCTCCCCTTCCCGCGAGCCCGACCGCCGCTGCCCGATTGCCGACTCGATCTCCATCCGCGCGTCCCTGACGTCGCGCAGGCGCCTCTCCGCGTCCTTCTCGAGGCAGCGCACGATGACGTGGCGGATCGACGCCGGCGTCGCCCGCGGCAGGGCGGAGAGGTCCGGCTCGCGGCTCAGGATCGCCACGAGCGTGTCCGAGGCCGTCGCGCCACTGAAGGCGCGCCGGCCGGAGAGCATCTCGGCGAGCACGCAGCCGAACGCCCAGAGATCCGTGCGCTTGTCGACGAGCTGCCCGCGCGCCTGCTCGGGGCTCATGTAAGCGGGGGTTCCCAGGATCGATCCCTCCCGCGTCGCGCTGCCCGCGACCGTCGCGGCCTCCGTGTCCGTCGCCGAGACGGACACGCTCTTGGCGAGACCGAAGTCGAGGACCTTGACCTTGCCCCCCGGCGTGACCTTGACGTTGGCGGGTTTGAGGTCCCGGTGAACGATGCCCTTCTCGTGGGCGGCCTCGAGCGCTTCCGCGATCTGGCGTGCCGTGTCGAGCGCCGTTTCGATCGGCAGCGGCCCGGCGGCAAGCTTTTCGGCGAGCGTCTCCCCTTCGATCAGCTCGAGGACGAGGAAGCGGACGCCGCCGGACTCTTCGAGGCCGTGGATCCCGGCGACGTTGGGATGGTCGAGCGAGGCGAGGGCGCGACCTTCCCGCTCGAACCGGCCGAGGTATTCCGGGTCCCGGGCAAGCGCGTCGGAGAGGACCTTGACGGCGACTTCGCGCTCGAGCCTCGTGTCGCGGGCCCGATAGACCTCGCCCATGCCTCCGGCGCCCAGGGGCGCCAGGATCTCGTAGGGGCCGAGACGCGTGCCGGCCGCGAGCGTCATGCTTGGCGCCGATTCTACGGCGACCGGTCCCGCCTCAGTACAGAATCGACAGGCAGGTCACGCCGCCGTCGCGCTTCTCGAACTCGCCGACGGGAACCTGCCGCACGCGCCGTCCGGTCGCCTGAAGGCGCGCGGTGGTCTTCGGATAGCCCGCCGGGGCGATCACGTCGCGGCCGAGCGCGAGGACGTTGGCGCACAGGAGCTCGTCGGGCGGAACCGGCACGACCGTCAGCCCGCGCGCCCGGCCGAAGTCGGCCAGCGACGCGACCGCCAGCAGCTCTCCCCCTCCCAGGTAGGCGCAGCCCGGAGAGCAGATGCAGCAGGTCGGGCGGCAGCGGGCACGCCTTCGACCATCCAATCGGGAGCCAGCATCTCGCGAAGCTGCCGCACGGCCGCCTCGTTCGAACGCTCGGAGAGACCGACGAAGAGCGCCTTCTCGGTCATCAGCACGTCGCCCCAATCGAGGCAGGCCGGGGCGCGCAGCGTCGCGACGGGAAGTCCCTTCGGCAGCGCCGCGACGATCGCCTCGGCCTCGCCGCGGCGCTCCGCGACCGCCGAGGGGCCGACGATCGCGCGCCCGCCGACGATGGCGACGCGGTCCTGCACGAAGACGGCGTCGGGGTGATCGTCGTCAGCCGCCAGTGCGACGACCTCGAGCCCCGCGGCCTGCAAGGCCACGACGTAACTCGCGTGCTGCACGCGCGCGGTCGCCAGGTTCACCGGCGGCGCCGGGTCCAGGCGCGTCAGCGCCTGCGGATACGTCCGGCCCGGCGGTCGGACGATGGCGCGTGTGCGCGGCGCGGCGGCGGCCTTGCTCACCGAAACAGGATCTTCCGCACCAGCGGGATCGGCAAGCCCCCCTGCGACACGAACGCGTCGTGGAACTGCTCGAGGCTCCCGCCCTTGGCCTTCATGTACTCGTCGCGCAGCTTCAGGATCTCGAGCTTGCCGAGCGTGTAGTAGAGGTACGTCGGGTTGTACGCGCCGCGGCGCGCCTCCTCGAAGCCGTTGGCCGGCTCCTGGAATCCCTTCTCGACGAAGAGCTTCGCGCCCTGCTCGACCGTCCAGCCCTGCGTGTGGAGCTTGATGCCGACGACGTACCGGCAGTCGCGCAGCAGCGCCTCCTGCAGCTGCGCCAGGCGCACCTTCGGATCGCCGCCGCCGAAGCCCTCGTCCACCATCATCTGCTCGGTGTAGTGCGCCCAGCCCTCGGCGTTGGTGCCGCAGAAGATGAGCTTGCGCGTCTTGGTCGGGAAGCGCTTCGCGTAGAGAAACTGCAGGTAGTGCCCCGGCCACACCTCGTGCACGTTGATCATGTCGACGACGTAGGGGTTGAAGAGGCGCAGGTGCTCTTCCTGGTGCTTGGCGTCCCAGTCCTTCTCGACGGGCGTGACGTAGTAGAAGGCCTCGGTCGCCTTGGTCTCGTAGGCGCCGGGCGTGTCCATCGAGGCGAAGCTGCCGAAGCGCGCGAAGGGCGGCGTCTCCGTGATGATCGGCCGGACGTCCGACGGGATCGTCACGATCTTCTTGTCGACCAGGAACGTCCGCGCCGCCTCGACGCTCTTCTGGACGGAGGGGATCAGGTCCGCCGCCGTCGGGTGGTCGTTCGAGAGCGACTTCATCACCTCGGCCGGCGTCTTCGAGGGGTCGATCTTCTTCGCCGTCTCGACGAACGCGGCGTAGTTCTTTTCGAGGTCCGCCTCGCCGATCGCGAGCACCTCCGCGAGCGGCGTCTCGACCATGTCGTCGTAGCGCAGCTTCGCCGAGAAGTTCGCCGCGCCGATGGCGTAGGAGCCGTTCGAGCGCGGCGCGAGGTCCTTCTCGAGCCACGCCGCGTAGTCCTTGAGCGCAGCGACGGCCTTGCCGTTGGCGTCCGTGAAGTCCTTGAGCAGCGCCGCGTCGCTGGCCGCCGCCTTCTTCGCGAAGTCCGCCACGGCTCCCTCGAGGAAGCCCGTGCTCCCCTTGGCCATGCGCGTCGCGAGCGTCGTGAACTCCTTGGGAGGGTTCTTCACGTTCGCCTTGCCCGCCGCGCAGATGGCGGGCACCGCCTTGAGGCGCGCGGTGACCGAGCGCAGGCGGTCCGCCGGCGGCGCGAAGTCGCGCTTCAGCAGGTCGTTGACGGCGAAGCCCGCGACCGCCGCGTACCGCATCGGGTTGTTCTCCCAGGGCTGCAGCGTCTCCAGATCCAGCAGCTCCGACCGGATCTCGCCGTCGAGGGCCGCGGCGTCGATCTGGTTGTCGAAGGAGAGCTTCGCCCGGTCGATCGGCCGTCAGGCCGCGCGAGCTCCGCCTTCAGCGTCGCGACGCGCCGCTCGATCGCGGCGCGCGAAAGGTCGGGCATCTTCGAGTCGTACTCGTGGAGCCCCGCCGCGGTGCCCTCGGTCGGGCGGTCGGCGAACCGGGCGGCGAAGTAGTCGTCGACGAACTTCGCGAAGGCCTGGTCCGAGCGCCGAGCCGGCGGCTCGGAGGAGCCTGCGCGAGAACGAGAGAGGCAACCGAGAGGGCGGCGACGGCGAGAAGCAGTTTCTTCATGGGCGCGAAGGCTAGCACGGGACGGATCTCCCGTCGGCCGATCGCCGGCGGTTTCGACCAGCAGGCGCCGATCGGTCCCGACGGGGCGACCCCTACGGCATCAACTGCACCTGCAGGACGAACGCCTGGTCGTTGGCCGCCGGCAGGCCGGCGCGCTGGCGGTTGGTCCGCGTGTAGTCGAGGGTGATCTTCAGGCAGTTGCGGCGGAAGTAGTACGTCGTGTCCGCCGAATACGGTCGCGAGGCGGCTCGCGTCGACGTTGCGGTTGTAGTCGACGATAGGCGTAGCGGGCCGCAACGTCGAGGTGCTCGGGAAGGATGAAGAAGCCCGCCTGGCCGTACCAGCCATAGGCGTAGAGGCGGACACCGCTCGTCTGTCCCTCGGCCTGGCCGTAGAAACCCTCGGCCTGCGACGGAAAGGCCGTGCCACTTGAACTGGCCGTCGAATCCCCACGACTTGACGTCGACGTCTTCGCCGGTCGTGAAGAGGCTGGATGTTGCGGCCGAGCCAGCCCGCCGGTCCGGCATAGTTGAGCGTCAGGGCCTCGAAGCTCGTGTCGCTGACCTTGCGCAGCGTGTTCACGAAGCCGTTTGCCCCGATGGACAGGGCGGGCGTCTTGTGGTTCTGCAGGTCGGCCTCGGTGCCGCCCATGGTCCCGAAGGGATTCACGACCAGCCGCATCACCGGCATGACGTGGTTGGTCGCGCCGCAGTCGTGTTCTGGCCGTCGCCGCCGAAGACGCCGACCTGGTAGGCGAAGAGGTTCCGGCACCAGGAGCCCGCCGCCATCAGGCCGATGTCGCGGCTCGGCTTGAAGGCGTCGACCGCGATGGACCGCTCCGGGAACTGGATGAACCCGTCGTTGTAGAGCTCCTCGCGCGAGAAGGGCGTCTTGTACTGGCCAAACTGCGCCTGGAGCGAGCTCGCTGAAGCGCCAGTTGAGCCAGGCGTCGTCGAGTATCCGATTGGCCGCCGTGCTCGCGAAATCCGCCTGGAACCGCCAGGTCAGCCGGGGATCGAAGGCGAAGCCCGAGAGGAAGAGCTTGAACCGCCGCACGCGAAACTCATCGGCGTCGATGCCGCCGGCCGCCACGTCGAGGTCGAAGTCGCTGAAGCGCACCTGCAGGTTGAAGCCGAGGCTCGCCTCGAAGAGGCCGTCGGGGGTCCGCAGGACGATGCCGCGGCTCTCGACGTACTCGATGGGCGGCTTCGCGGCTTGGCCGGAGTCGGCGTGGGCGTCGGGACGGGCGTGGGCGTGGCCTCCGGAGGCCGACCAGGGCCGTCTCCGCGTCGGCCCGCAGAACTGCCCGCCGCCAGCCAGCAGCCGCGAGAACGCACAGAATCCACGTCCTGACGGATCTTCATCGCTCCTCCCCGAAACCGGCCGAGCATTCCGTATTCTATCGATTTTGTGCAACTCGATCGTACTGAAACCGTATAGAATCGCCTGCCATGAACACCGCCGCTCGAGGCCGCTCTTCACCGCCGCCGAGGCCGCGCGCGTCCTCGGCGTCAGCCACCAGACGCTCAAGCAATGGATCTACAAGAAGCGGATCCGCTCGGTCCGGACGCCGGGAGGCCACCATCGGATCCCTCGCAGCGAGGTCCAGCGCCTGGCGGGCTCGCCGCTGCCGAAGGCGGGCGCGACGGTCGGCATGGACGCCATCAGCGGGCGCAACAAGCTCGCCGGCATCGTCACGGCGGATCCGCGTCTCCGGGCTTCTCGCCGAGGTCACGCTCGACGTCGCGGGCCAGATGCTGACCGCGATCATCACGAAGTCCGCGGTCAAGCAGCTCGGCCTGAAGCACGGCTCTCCGGCCTATGCGCTGATCAAGGCGACGGAAGTCATGGTCATCCGGGCCTGAACGAGGAGAGCGAGAGTGAAAAGGACTCTGCTCGCCATCGTCGCTCGCGGCCGCTCGCCGCCTTCGCTCTCGGAGCCGCGGATCCGAAGCCCGAGATCCTCGTCTTCGGCGCGGCCAGCCTGACCGAATCGCTCCAGGATCTCGGGAAGGCCTTCGAGGCGAAGACCGGCGACCAGGTCGTCTTCTCCTTCGGCGCCTCGAGCGACCTGGCAGCGGCAGATCGAGGCGGGCGCGCCGGCGGACGTCTTCTTCTCGGCCGACACGGCGAAGATGGACACCCTCGAGAAGGCCGGCCTCGTGGCCGCGGCCGACCGCCGGGAGTTCCTCTCCAACCGGCTCGTCGTCGTCGTCCCGAAGACCTCCACGCAGAAGATCGCCTCCGCCGCCGACCTCGCCGACCTCCCGAAGATCGCCCTCGCGGATCCGGCCGCCGTTCCGGCGGGGATCTACGCGAAGAAGTGGCTGACGGGCCTCGGCCTCTGGGAGAAGGTCGAGCCGAAGGTCGTCCCGACGCTCGACGTGCGGGCGGCGCTGGCGGCCGTCGAGAGCGAGGCCGTTCCGGCCGCGGTCGTGTACAGCACCGACGCGGCGATCGCGAAGAACGTCAAGGTCGCCTTCGAGGTGAAGGACGGCCCGCAGATCGTCTACTCGGTCGCGGCGCTCTCGAAATCGAAGAACCGCGCGTCAGGCCGAGGCGTTCGTCCAGTTTCTCGCCGGCGAGACGGGCCGCGCCGAGTTCCGGCGGCGAGGCTTCCTGATCCGCGACGGGAAGTGACCCTCACGGCGGAGGACGTCTCGGTCCTCCTCCTGACGCTGCGCATCGCCGCGCTGGCGACGCTCATCATCCTGCCGCTCGGCGTCGGAGCCGCCTACCTGCTCGCCCGGCGCCACGGCCTCGGACGGTCGCTCGCGGAGACGCTGCTCACGCTGCCGCTCGTCCTGCCGCCGACCGCCGTCGGATTCCTGCTCCTCGAGCTGCTGCGCGGATCCCGTCCGATCGGGAGGCTGCTCGACCACGCCGGCATCGAGCTTCTCTTCACCTGGAAGGCCGTCGTGCTCGCGACGGCGGTGATGTCCTTTCCGCTGCTCGTGCGCCCGGCGCTCGCGGCCTTCGAGGACGTCGACCCGCGGCTGCTCGGCATGGCCCGCTCGCTCGGAAGCGGCCCGGCCGCCGTCTTCGGCCGCGTCGCGCTGCCCCTGGCCTGGCGCGGGATCCTCGCGGGAGCGCTGCTCGCCTTCTCGCGGGCGCTCGGCGAGTTCGGCGCCACGATCCTGATCGCCGGGAAGCATCCCGGGGCGCACGCGCACGCTCGCCCTCGCCATCTTCCAGCGCAACCAGATCGGGGACGACGCGGCGGCCATGCGCCTGGTGGCGGTCGTCGTCGTCCTGGCCTTCGCGGCCGTCTGGACGACCGAGGTCCTGACGCGGCGCCGTTCGCGGCGGACCGACGCGTGATCGAGCTCGACGACGTCACGCTTCCGCTGGCGCGCTTTCCGCTCCGCGTGTCGGCGACGCTCGCCGGGCCCGCGATCGCCGTTCTCGGCCCCTCGGGCTCGGGAAAGACGTCGCTGCTGGAGACGATCGCCGGCCTGCGCCGCAAGGCCTCGGGGCGCATCGCGATCGACGGCGAGGTCCTCATGGACTCGGCCGACGGGCGTCTTCCTGCCTCCGGAACGGCGCCGCATCGGATACGTCCCGCAGGACGCCTGCCTCTTCCCGCACCTGGACGTGCGCCGCAACGTGCGGTTCGGGATGAAGGGCGGCCGCGAGGCCGCCTTCGACGAGGCCGTCGCGATCCTGGAGATCGCGCCGCTGCTCGCGCGGTTTCCCGTCGACGCTCTCCGGCGGCGAACGGCAGCGCGTCGCGCTGGCCCGCGCCATCGCGACGCAGCCGCGCCTGCTCCTGCTCGACGAGCCGCTCGCGGCCGTCGACCGGGAGCTGAAGGAGCGGATCCTGCCCTACCTGCTGCGCGTCAAGGAGGCGCTCCGCACTCCGCTTCTCTACGTCACCCACAACACCGGCGAGGCGGGCGCCGTGGCGGAGGAGGCGCTGCTGCTGCGGGAAGGCGCCGTGGCGCTGCAGGGCCCGGCTCCGGCCGTCCTGCGTTCGATGACCCTGCCGGCGGTCGATCCGGAAACGCGCTACGAGAACATCCTGTCGGGGACGCTCGAGCGGGAGGAGGCTCCCGGCGAAACGGCGCAGCTTGCGCGTGGGGCAGACCCGCCTGGTCGTTCCGAGCGCGGACGCGTTTCCGTCGAGCGGAAGCGCCGTCTTCGCGGTTTCGCCGGACGACATCCTGGTCTCGACGCGGCCGCCCGACCACATTTCCGCGCGAAACGTCCTGCGGGGAACCCTCGTCGCGAAACAGGACTCGGACACCGGCGACTGGATCCGGGTGGCCGCCGGCGGCATCGAATGGACCGTTCGCCTCACGCAGTCGGCCGCCGTCGAGCTGCGCCTCGCGCCCGGCTCCGAAGTCTGGCTCGCCGTGAAGACGCACACGCTCCACGCGCCTGCGCTGACGGCCTCCGGAAAAATGGAGCGCCGCCGGTCCCGCGTTTCGTCCCAAAGCCTTGCCCTCGGAAAGACGGGCCGGTAGCCTGTCACCATGAACGCCGTCCGGCCGGCGGCAACAACGGTGCTCCTCCTCGCCGCCGCCACCCTGGCGGCCCAGCAGACGCCCGGGCGTCCCGGCACCTACCGCGAGGAGGCGCGCGTCGAGCGCGTCGTCGTCGACGCCTACGTGACCGGCTCGGACGGCGAGCCGATCCCCTACCTGACCGCGTCGGACTTCCGGCTGAGCGTCGATGGAACGCCCGTCCCGGTCGAGTCCGTGGACTGGGTCCCGGCCGACGCGCCGGAGATCACGCCTCTGCCGCCCGTGGCGCAGGTCCACGAAACGGAGGAAGAGAGCGTCTCCCCGACCTCCCCCTACCCGCCCGGCCGGCTGCTCATCCTCTTCTTTCAGACCAGCTTCGAGCCCTCGCGCCTGGTCGGGTTCGTCCGCATGGCGCTCCAGGCGCACCGGTTCGTCAAGAGCCTGCTGCCCACCGACCGCGTGGCGGTGCTTTCGTTCGACTCGCACCTGAAGCTGCGCCAGGACTTCACCAACGACCACGCGAAGATCGACGCCGCGATCGACGAAGCGATCCTGACCGGAGCTCCGCCCGAGCCGGATCCGGAAGCGTCGCCCTCGCTCGCGCAGCACTTCGACTTCTACGGCGCGCTGCGCACGATCACGCCCGAACGCTCGCTGCTGCTGATCGCGCGCGCGGTCCAGTCGATTCCGGGGGCCAAGTCGATGCTCTATTTCGGCTGGGGGCTCGGAACGATCGGCGGATACAGCGGCCCCAACGGGATGGAGCAAAAGGAATACGTTGCGGCGATGCGGCGGGTGGCCGCGGCCCGCATCAACATCTTCACGCTCGACGTGTCCGACGCGGACTACCACACGATGGAGACATCGCTGCGCGTCGTCTCGGATCTGACCGGAGGCCTGTACCTGAAGACGCACATCTTCCCGAGGCTCGCGATGGACCGCGTGCGCCACGTCATCTCCGGGCGCTACGTGCTCGTCTTCAAGACCCCGGACGGGCCGCGCGGCTTCCACACCGTCAAGGTGGACCTGCTCGGCCACGACGGCCAGGTCAACGCGCGCACCTACTACGAGGACTGACGGGCTCGGCCTGTCCACAGGCGGAGCCCGTCATCCCGAGGCCCGCAGGGCCGAGGGATCCCAAACTTCTCCGCGTCACTCGTTGAACGGGTTTGTCTCCAGCTTGATCGCCGTCATCGGGCAGATCTCCCAGGCCGTGGCGCGCGTGATGTTCGGCCCGACGTTGTCCGCCGTGTTCACGGCGCGCTGCTCGGCCTGGTGGTCCCACAGGAACCAGCCGCGCAGCTTGACGAACTGTCCCTGGTACTTCGCGGTGAGCGTGTCGAGCGACCAGTCCACGCCCTGGGCGGCCATCTTCCGGCGCCATCCCGGCGTGACGATGACGACGACCTCGTGGCCCGCGTCCATCGCCACCGAGTTGGTGGAGAGGTTGATCCGGATCTCGCGGGCGGTGAAGCAATCGGCGCTCTCCTGCCCGCCGTCCTCGATCGACTCGACGTATCCGGTCAGCTCCGCGCCGTTCGTGTCGCTCCAGCGATCCTGATCGGGACCGGTCTCGAGGATCGCTTCCATCGTCGCCGTGTCGTCGATGTCCGAGTCCGAGGGCGCGTCCATGCGGTTGACCTTGACGTTGTAGGCCTGGAGCTTCGCGGTCTGCGCGGATCCCTGCGGCGGGCAGGACGGCGTTCCGGCGGCGGGACCCGCCTGGGCGGCCAGAAACACCGCGGAGAGGAAGAGGGGAATCACGGGCCGGAGTCTACCCTCAAGGACGGTAGATCAAGCCGCCGTACCCCTGCGTCGAGGCGACGCGCGGTGCGTCGCTTTGAATCCGGGCGACGCCGACGTAGAGCGAGATCGAATCCGGAAGCTCCAGCGGCACGAAGCGCTCGACGCGCAGCTCCGCGCCCGCCAGATCCACCGGCTCCGGCCTTGCCGATCCGGCCGTCCAGGCGCGCAGCCGCTCGGCGTACAGCACGAGCGGGAGGCGGGAGAACAGCAGCTCCGCCCGATAGGTCTCGACGCGCTCGCCCAGCTGAAGGGCCGCCGGCAGGGCCGGGCGAAACAGGCGGTTGCGGTCGAGGCCCGGCGGAAAGATGGCGGAGTCGGCGCCGCCGATCCAGAAGACGTCGAAACGCGTGGGCGCGCCGCCCGTGTCGCCGTAGCGCCCGGAGAGGGCGAGGGTCGCGAAGCTCGTGATCCCCGCGACGCGGCCGCCGACCGAAAACTGCTGCCAGAACCCGCCGGCCGTATTGCCGAGCGCGCCCTGCAGATCGAGCGACGCGGCAAAGCCCGAGCGGCCGCGCGTCCGCGTGATCCCGGCCTGAACCCGCGCCGACGCGAGCGTGCGCGAAAAGGTCTCGTCCTGCGCCAGCGCCTCGACGCGAGACCAGCCTCCCCCGATCTCGGCGGCCACCCGCCCGCCGTCGAAGGGCCGGCCCCAGGACCCGGACGCGAAGACGCCGCCGCGCTGCTCGTCGAGCTGCGGTCTCGCGACGAGCCGCTGCGAGCCCGGCTTCTCGAGCGAGGAGAAGGCCTGCAGCGTCAGCCTGGGCGCCAGCCCCGACCAGGCCACCGCGGCCGAACCGCCGCGCGGTCCCGCGGCGTCGCCGAACGCTCCGAGCGCCAGCCAATCGAGACGGCCGACGACATCGCTTCCGCCCGCTCCCGCCTGGTAGGAGTTCCCGGAAGGCCCCGCCGCAAACTGCGACGCGACGCGGATCACCTGCGTCGACAACGCGCGGTAGGGGCGCGGCGCGGCGATCTCGGACTCGGGAAAGCGCCTGGGCTCCAGCGACTCCGGGGGCAGGATCGGAAAGTCCGCCGCCTCGCGCGGCAGCGGCGCGACCGGCCCGGCGGGAAGCGTCAGCCGCCGGAGATCGACGCCCCTGGCCGTCAGCGAGAGGAAGAAGAGCGAACCTCCGTCGGGCGTCGGCGCGGGCGAGGACGCTCCTCCCGTCACCCGCGTGATCGCCGCCGGCGTTTCCTTTCCGGCCGCGTCCACGGATGTCAGCTCCCAGACCCCCGAGGCGTCGCTTCCGAAGAAGAGGCGCGCCCCGTCCGGGCTCCAGGCCGGCGCCCCGGCGGCGCAGCAGGCGACCACGCGCGGCGCGCCCCCGTCCGAGGGGAGCGTCACGAGGCTCCATTCCCCGTTTTCGTGGAGCAGCGCCGCAATCGTCCTCCCGTCCGGCGAGACGCGCGGATGGCTCCAGACGCGCCACGCGTCCGGCGCCGCGCCCGTGTCGAGGACCCGGGTCTCCCCCGTCGCCAGATCGACGCGGGCGAGCTCCGAGACGCCGAACCGATTGCGCACGGCGACGGCCCAGGCGCCGCCCGGCGCCGGATCGGCGTCGCCCACGTCGGCGTGGCGCGTCACGCGCGAGACGCGGCCGCTCTCGACCTCCCAGGCGAAGAGGTCCAGGCGCCACACGCCCTGTTCGTCCGGGGCGCGGCGCGAGAAGAGGACGCGTCCGTCGGCCATCCAGCGCGGCCACTCGGGCGCCTGGCCGTTCCACCGGGAAAGGCGCCAGCGCGGCGCGCGGGGGCGCGGGACCTCCGGCCGGTCCGCCACCTCGTTGGGATCGGCGAGCAGCTCCCGCTCCTCGGTTTCCCGGCGAACCTGCGCGGTCCGCTCCTCCTCGGTCTGCTCGAGCGGCCAGACGGCCAGAAAGGCCTCGCCGCGCTCGGGCGCGCGAAAGGCGAGCAGGCGCTTTCCGTCCGGGGAAACCTGCGGCGAGAACGTGGCTCCCTCGAGGCGCTGCCACAGCTTCGCCCTCGACGAGGCCCGCGGCCTCGCGCCGCTTCTCCTCCGCGATCGCCTGCGCCGTCAGCTCGGCGCGAAAGCGGTCGTAGAGATCCCTGGGCGAGCGCCCGAAGACGGCCCGAAAGGCGGTCGGGAAATCGCCGCCGCGACGCGACGCCATCCGCTTCCAGAGCTTCCGCAGGCTGCCCGGGCCCTCGCGCGCCTCGAGCCATTCCAGGTAGCCCGAGCCCGCCAGGTACGCCATCGATCCGCCGAGCCATCCGGACGTCCCCGACAGCGCGCCGTAGGAAGGAAGCTTGCCCTCGATCGCGAAGCGCCGCAGGACCATCGCGCGGAAGCTCGAGTTGGGCCGGCCCGAGCCCGTGAGCGCCCCTTCCACCAGCGTCGCGTACCCCTCGTAGAGCCACCGCGGAGAGGTCAGGAGCAACGGCCCGACCGGCAGCGGGAGCAGCCGCGAGAGAAAGCCCGCGCGGTTGCGCGGGCGCGCCAGGTGCGCGATGTGCGCGACCTCGTGCACCGAGAGCAGGTCCATCCAGTCCGTGTAGTCGCCGATCCCCGACTCGGTGTCCGGCGGATAAGCCCAGAGCACGACGACGGGCCGGTCGAGAAACGGGAAAGCCATTCCGTTGGCATCCGCCACCGGGTCTCCGACGACCACGTCGATCGACCGCGGCGGCGCGTACCCCACGAAATCCGTCACCCCCGCGTGGATCGCCTCGATCGAGGACGCCGTGCGTTTCGCCCACGCCTCGAAGGGGGCCGGGTAGTGGACCCGGAAGTGCGGCGTCTCGATCGTGCGCCAGTCTCCCGAGGGAGCCTGCGCCGGGAGACCGGACGCCGCCAGGGCACCCGTCAGGAGAAGGAGGGCGCGGCGGGCCCGTCCCCGGACCTTGGCGGTCAAGCCCTCAACCCCCGACGGCCCGGACTCCGAGCCCCGGCGCGCCGGTCGTGCGCATCACGCCTTCCTCGATGACGAACCCTCCCTGCGCCACGTCGCGCGCGAGGTCGAGGCTGCCGTCGAGATCGAGGTAGCGCGTCGCCGGCGAGGCGAACGCCGCGTGCAGGGCCGCCGCGATCGAGATGACGCTCTCGTCCATGCAGCCCCACATCAGTTCGATGCCCGACAGCTCCGCCACCGCCGCGATGCGCAGGGCCGGCGCGATCCCGCCGCACTTCATGAGCTTGATGTTGAAGATGCCCGCGGCGCGCGGCGCCTGCGCGAGGGACCAGGCGTCGCGGTCGCTCAGGAGCGACTCGTCGGCGGCGATCCGGTCGCGGATCGCCGCGGGAAGCGCCCGCAGCGCCGCGACGTCGGCCGCGGGAACGGGCTGCTCGAGGAACTCGAGGTCGAGCCCTTCCACTTCGCGAAAGAACCGCTCCGTCTCCTCGGGCGTGTAGCCCTGGTTCGCATCCGCCCGGATGCGGACCGTCGCCGGCGCGTACTTCTCCCGCAGCTTGCCGCAGCCGCGCGACGTCCTCCGAGAGCGCGTGGCCGGTCTTGACCTTCAGGATCCGGAATCCGCGCCCGACGTACTCCTCGGCTTCCGCGAGCGTCTCGGCGACTCCCTTGATGCCGATCGTGATCGACGTCGGCAGCCGGTCGTGCGCGCGGCCGAGCATGTCGACGACGGGGACCCCGAGCCTCTGCGCCAGCAGGTCGTGGAGCGCCATGTCGATCGCCGCGCGCGCCGCCGGAGCCTCGGGGGCCTTTGCCGCGAGCTCGCGGCAAAGCGCCGGGAGCGTTCGGACGTCGCGTCCGATCAGCCACGCGACGGCCTCCGGGGAAAGCGCCTGCGCGCAGGCCTCGAGCGACTCGCCCGTGACGTGCGGCGCCGGCGAGGCGGCTCCGAGGCCCACGAGCCCGTCCTCCGTTTCGATGCGCAGGACGACGTTCTCGACCGAGTCCGTCGTGTCGAAGGCGATCGTGTAGGGGCGCGTCAGGCCGAGGCTCTCGACCCGCGAGGCGATCGTCCGGATCTTCATCGGGCGCCTTCCTCGGCGCAGGAACTCCCGGACGGCCGGCAGCAGGCGCTCGACCCCCTCCTCGAGCGGCAGCGCGACCGGGATCGCGAGCTCGCGCTCGAGGCGGTCCCGCTCGGCGCGCAGCCGCCCGGTGTCGAGGCCCTCGCCGTTCAAGGCGACGGCGATCGTCGACGCCCCGTAGAGGCGGATGAGCTCGATCTCCTGCGCGACCGAAGGCAGCGCGCAGCCGAGCTCCTCGAGCCCCTCGAAATGGTGCCGGCCCGGGGCGTGCTGGAGCACGACGCCCCGCGCGCCGCCGGAGAGGATCAACTCCGAGCCGCAGGGGCCGGACGGGTTGCGCAGGGCCGACTGGCCCTCGAGAAAGATGACCTCCGGATCGAGCGCGCGCGCGCAGGACACGATCGCGTGCTCGAGCTCGCCGGAGACGAAGTCGTTGGCCGTCGCGTCGAGCACGAACCCGAAGGGAGCGCCCTGCAGCCACCCGGTCTGCCCGGTGTAGATCCACTCGGCGCGGATCCCCTCCTTCCGGGCGGCCTGCGTGAGCATCCGCGTGGTCGTGCGCTTGCCGAGCGCGCAGTCCGTCCCGAGCACCGCGATCCGGGGCGCGCGGACGCGCAGCGCCTCGCCGGTCCAGAAGTGCAGCTCGCCCGGCTTCTTCGGACGCCGGATGTCCGTGATCGTGACGCCGCGCCGCTTCGCCGCCTCGGAGAGCCCCGGCTGGTCGGCGGCCAGGTGGTGGAGGCCGTTGACGACCGAGAGGCCGCCCTCGATCGCCTCCCGGAGCGCCGCGCTCAGCCCGGGCGTGAACACGCCGCCGGAGGTGGCGACACCCACGATCGCGAAGTCGGGCTTCTCCGGGAGACGGCCGAGCGCCTCGGACAGCGAGCCGAAGACCGGTATGCCGCGCGTCTTGCCGTCCAGGACCTCACCGGCGTCGCGCCCCGCCGTCGGCGGATCGACCACTCCGACGATCCGGTACCGATCCGATCCCCGGACCAGGCCGTGTGCGGTCTTTCCGTTGTTCGTCGCGAAGAATCCGTCGCAGAGGACGAGGGCCGTTCCATCCATGGCGCCGCATTATGACAAGGCGGGTGATAACCTCCGCGCCAAATTACGGGAGGTGTCGCGTGCCCCCGAAAGAAACGTCCGCTCATTCCGGACCGGATCTGCTTCGGGCGCTCGGCCTTTTCGACACGGCCGCGATCGTCATCGGGACGGTCATCGGCTCGGGAATCTTCCTCGTGCCGGCCGAGATCGCCCGCGCCGTGCATTCCGCGCCTCTGATGCTCGCCGTCTGGACGGTCGGGGGCGCCCTGTCTCTCCTCGGCGCGCTCTCCCTGGCAGAGCTCGGCGCCGCGATGCCCCACGCCGGAGGCATCTACACCTACATCGCGCGCGCCTTCGGCCCGCTGCTCGGCTTCCTCTGCGGCTGGATGCTCTTCAGCGTCGCGACCTCCGGATCGATCGCGACGCTCGCGACCGCGCTTCCGATCTATCTCGGTGGCTTGATCCCGATGGGCCCTGCCGCGAGCAAGCTCGTCGGCCTGGGCGCCATCCTGGTCCTGACGGCGATCAACATCGTGGGCGTGAAGAGCGGCGCGCTCGTCCAGAACATCCTGACGACGCTGAAGGTCGGCGGCCTCGTCGCCATGGTCGCCGCGATCTTTCTCGCTCCTTCTCCGGGAACCCCCTCCTCCGCGCCCGTCGAAGGAGGTCCCGTCGGCCTCATGGCATTCGGCGTCGCGCTCGTCGCCGTGCTCTGGGCCTACGAGGGATGGCATGACGTCAGCTTCGCGGCGGGCGAAATCGACAATCCGCAGCGCAACTTCCCGCGCGGGCTGATCGCGGGCACTTCGCTCGTCGTCGGCCTCTACCTCGTCGCCAATCTCGCGTATCTGCACGTCCTCTCCCCGGCCGAGATCGCTTCGTCGGAGCGGGTTGCCCTGACGGCGATCCGAAAGGTCGCCGGGGAGTGGGGAGCGAAGTCCCTGACGGCGGCGATCGTCTGCTCGATCCTCGGCGCGACGAACGCCCTCATACTGGCCGGGCCGCGGGCCTACTACCAGATGGCGCGCGACGGACTCTTCTTTCGACCGCCTGGGGCACGTGCACGCGGCCTACCGCACGCCCGTGGACGCGCTCGTCTTTCAGGCGATCTGGTCCTGCCTGCTCGTCCTCTTCATCGGCGGCTTCTCGCAGCTCTTCACGTACGTGATCTTCGGAGGCTGGATCTTCTACGCGCTCGCCGTGGCGAGCGTCGTCGTCCTGCGCCGGAAGGACCCGCGGATGGAGCGCCCGTTCCGGGTTCCGGGCTATCCCTTCGTTCCGCTGCTCTTCGTCCTGGCCGCGGCCCTCCTGGTCGCCAACACGCTCGTCACGAGCCCGCGGGAGTCCTCGCTCGGCCTCGCCTTCATCGCGCTCGGCATCCCGCTCTATTTCTTCACGCCCGCGGCCAGGCGCCGGGGCAAGGGGAATCGCGTTTGAGGCTTCGGTCCCGATACATCCTCGCCGGCGCTCTCGCGCTGGCGCTCGCGGCCGCGGGCCTCGCCCGGCAGGCCTCCGCACCGGCACCCGCCGCGGCGCCGGACTATGGGCCGGCGATCGCGAAGCTTTCGGCCTTCATCGAAACGCAGATGGCGGAGAAGGCGCTGCCGGCCTTTTCCGTCGCCCTCGTCGACGGCGACCGCACGCTCTGGGCGAAGGGCTTCGGCGTCGCCGATCCGGAAACCCGACGGCCCGCGACGGCGGCGACCGTCTACCGGATCGGATCGGTCTCCAAGCTCTTCACCGACATCGCGATCATGCAGCTCGCCGAGCGGGGCGACCTCGACCTCGACGTCCCCATCCAGACGATCCTTCCCGATTTCCGTCCGAAGGATCCCTTCGGCCCGTTCCTGACGCTGCGCGAGCTCATGTCCCACCGCGCGGGGCTCGTGCGCGAGCCTCCGGTCGGCAACTATTTCGACCCGACCGAGCCGTCCCTCGCCGCGACCGTCGCGAGCCTGAACGGCACGGAGCTCGTCTATCCGCCCGGCACGCACACGAAGTACTCCAACGCCGGCATCGCGGTCGTCGGGTACGTCCTCGAGCGCCGTTCCGGCGAGCCCTTCGCGAAATACCTCCAGCACGCCGTCCTCGACCCGATGGCGATGACGTCGTCCGCCTTCGCGCCGGACCCTGCGCATCCGCGCCCGGCTCGCGAAGGCCTCGATGTGGGGCTACGACGGCCGGAGCTTCCCCGCTCCGACCTTCGAGCTCGGCATGGCGCCCGCCGGCAGCCTCTACGCGACGGTCGAGGACCTCGCCCGGTTTCTGTCGGTGCTCTTCGCGGGCGGGCTCGGGCCGCGCGGCCGGGTCCTGCGTCCCGAGACGCTCGAACAGATGTGGACCCCGCAGTTCGCCGGGCCGGGCGCGAAGGCCGGCTACGGGATCGGATTCCGCGTCGGCCAGCTCGAAGGCCACCGTTCCGTCGGGCACGGCGGCGCGATCTACGGCTTCGCCACGTCGCTCGCAGCGCTGCCGGACGCAAAGCTCGGAGCGGTCGCGGTCACGAACGTCGACGCCGCCAACGCGGTCACCGAACGCGTCGTCCGCGAGGCGCTGCGGCTCCTGCTCGCCGCCCGCGCGGGCGCGCCGCTTCCGGACCTTGCCGCGACCGAGCCCGTTCCGGCCGACCTCGCCCGCAAGCTGGAAGGGAGCCTACGGCGTCGGGGCGACGGCTCGGATCGACCTCGTCGAACGCGGCGGCGAGCTCTCGATGCGGTCCCGGTCGGGCGGGGAGCAGCAGAGCCTCCGCAGGTCGGGCGAGACGCTCGTCACCGACGGCCGGCTCGGGTATGGAACGCCCGTCGCCGTCGGGCCGAGCGCGATCCGCCTCGGCGACGAGTCGCTCGACCGTGTCGCCGAGTGTCCAGCCGCCGCCGCCGCGCGGCCTGGAAGGAGCTGCTCGGCGAGTACGGGTGGGACCACAACATCCTCTACGTTCTCGAGACGGGACGGCCGGCTCGAGGCGCTCATCGAGTGGTTCGAGTACGACCCGCTGACGGAGGTCTCCCGCGACGTCTTCCGGTTTCCCGACGCGAGCCTCTACCACGGCGAGACGCTGACGTTCCAGCGCGACGCCGCGGGCCGTGTCACGGGGGTGCGCGTGGGCGCCGTCCTCTTTCCGCGCCGCGCCGTCGGCACGGAGGAGGGCGACGACGTTCCAGATCCAGCCGCTCCGCCCGGTGGCGGAGCTGCGCGCCGAGGCGCTCGCGGCCGCGCGCCCCGAAGCAGGCGGCCGATCTGCTGCCGCCGCGACCTGGTGGAGCTCGTCGCGGCTCGATCCGACGATCCGCCTCGACATCCGCTACGCGACGTCGAACAACTTCCTGGGCGTTCCCGTCTACTCGCGAGCCGCGCGCCTTCCTGCAGCGCCCCGCGGCCGAGGCGCTCGCGCGGGCGAACCGGAAGCTCGAGGCCGTCGGGATACGGCCTGCTCATCCACGACGCGTACCGGCCCTGGTACGTCACGAAGATGTTCTGGGACGCCACGCCGGAGGACAAGCACATCTTCGTCGCGGACCCGGCCACGGGCTCCCGGCACAACCGCGGCTGCGCCGTGGACCTGACGCTCTACGACCGCGAAGACCGGAGCGCCGGCCGTCATGACCGGCGGCTACGACGAGATGTCCGACCGCTCCTTCGCCGCCTACCCCGGCGGGACGTCCCGGCAACGCTGGCAGCGCGACCTGCTGCGCCGCGCCCTCGAGGACGAGGGCTTCGCCGTCTACGAGTGGGAGTGGTGGCACTTCGACTACAAGGACTGGCAGCGGTATCCGGTGAGCAACGTGAGGTTCGACGCGATCCGGTAGAGCCCGTCCTCCCGACAGCCGCCGTCACTCCTCGCAGTCGGGGCAGCCGAGAAACGGGATGCGTTCCGCGTTGACGGGGTGGGA
This sequence comes from uncultured Acidobacteriota bacterium, assembly GCA_963725095.1. Lineage (GTDB taxonomy): Bacteria > Acidobacteriota > Thermoanaerobaculia > UBA5066 > Gp7-AA6 > DATBFU01. The sequence goes on along the minus strand of CAVRXJ010000022.1, from coordinate 283,763 downwards.
ATCGCCTTCGATCCGCGCCCACGCGCCCCCCTGCGCGTGCCAGAGGTAGCACTCCAGCCGGTACGCGTCGTTGGAATCCGCCGCTCGCATCCAGCCGAAGAGGACGTTGTCCGAGGCATCCCGCGCGTGCTGCAGCAGGCGCTGGCGCAGGTCCACGTCGTCGCGGCCGACTTTCTCGTTGACCCGTCCGCCCCGCGCGACGGTCTTCAGGAAATAGACGCCGGCGATCGCCGGCGGAACCGTTCGGGCGACGTTCGATTCGGTCAGGCGGATGGCAGGCTGGATGCGCGCGGGAGGCAGAAGCTCGGGAAAAAGGGATGGCTGGGCCGGGTCCTCTGCAGGCTCTTCGAACCGCGTTCGACGGGCCAGCCGCATCCTGGGTCACTAGTGTAGACCGAAACCCTCACATTTCCAAGGGTTTCGACACCCAGGGGTCAGTCCTGATTCTCTGACTTCGGAATTCGATCGAGACGAAGGGATCGCTCCTCCGGCGCCCGTCGATGCGAGAGCGCCGGAGGAAGCGACCGGTGCAACCGCCTTAGGTGGTACGGCGCACCGCGCGGAGCCGGAGGAAGGACGCGACCGCGATGGCTGCGAGGCCGATCATCGCCAGCAAGGAAACGTTGCTTGCGGTCCGGGGAAGCTTGATTTCCGCCACCATCACCGGCTCCTCTTTGAGCTCGGGCGTCAGGACGACGACCTTCTCCCGAACGTCCACCTTGGGCGACTCCGTCGCATAGACGGGTTCCTTCGCTGCCTGCGCGATCCGGATCGCCTCGGCCTTCGGGTACACGAACTCGACGCCGTAGTTGTTTGCCGGATAGAACCAGCTCTTCAACGCCTGCGGGTGTCCTTCGGCCCTCTGGAAGTAGGTGAACTCCCCTTCGCCCGTCGATTTCGTCCGGTAATTGGGGATTGCCACCACCGTGGCGAAGACCTTCGATTGCTCGGCATTCGTGACCTGCACGATCATGCGAGTTTCCCAGAGATCGATGACCTTGATCATGTACTTGCCCGGCTCGAGGGTCATTCCCGGGACCTCGGTCGGCTCTGCCAGGTTCCAGGGCGTCGTCCAGTACTTGTTGGCGCGCATCGTCGACGCGCACAGCAGCCCGACGACAGCAATCAGAAGAAGCGATTTCAGCGGTCTCATGGTCCGATCCTCCTCGCCACACAGCTAAGCACCGGCCGGAGGGACCTCGCATGGTGCAAACTCATCAGACGCGGGCCCTACCGCCCTTCCCGGACGGCCGCCAGCGAAAGCGCGCGAGCGGGATCGAGCCCGTGTCGTCGAAGAAGATCCGCTCCCGCTGAAGCCGAAGGCGCTGGAGACGAGCCATCGGGTCGCCCCGGGCGCGCACGCTGACCTGGCCCTTCGCGTTGACGACGCGGTGCCAGGGAACGCGGCTCCCGTCGTCGAGGGCCGAGAGCGCGTAGCCGACCAGGCGCGCCTGGCCCGGCAGGCCCGCCAGACGCGCCACCTGGCCGTAGGTCGCGACGCGGCCGCGGGGGATCCTCGAGACGACCGCGTAGATCCCCGGGTAGGAGCTCACGGACGCGTGCGGTTACTTGTTCAGATCCAGGTCCTCGACGGGCAGGTCCCAGTGGGCGAGGAGGAGCTCGAAGCGGCGCTGCTCTTCCTTTCGGAAGGTCTCCTGATCGGGATAGAGCTGCCTGGCGAGAGCCTCCGAATCGAAATCGTCGTTCGTCACCTGAATGTTCTTCCAGACGATCGTCACCCGGTAGTCCCAGCGGCCATCCTCCGTCGCGTGGTCCATCGGCTTGGCGGCCGTCACCTTCAGGATCCGGCCGAGCTCCTTCTCTTTCATGAGCACCGGGTAGTGGTTCTTCTTGAAGAGGCGGAGGAACTCGTCGGCAAAGCCCCAGCGCACCTTGTAGTAGTACTCCATGACGAAGGGCTTCTCTTTGCCGGCAGCCGCTGCCGCCTGTGCGGAGGCCGCCGGCGGCCGCACTGCCAGGAACACGAGGCACGCCAGGAAGGCGAGCCCCGGGACGAAACGGACTCTCTTCGCGCTCATGAGCACCCTCTCCTTCGCCGCCCGCGTGGAGCGGCGCGGGAAACTATGCCACGAGCACTTGCCTCCGGGTGGTGGGCGCGATCCGCTCGTCCGGCGTCAGGATCCCGCGGAAGTTCAGGGGGTCGGCCGCCGAAACGACGACGGCCGACGCCTCGTCCCCCGAATCGGCGCGCCGCCGCAGGGAGCGCAGCATCGTGACGGCCTCGGGAAGGGCGTACTGCTCGCCGTCGAAACCCGCGACGAAGCGCCCGCCGCGGACCTCCCCACGCGCTTCGAGGGTCCTCAGGACGCGCGCGACCTCGCGCCACGGCAGGGGCTGCTTCTCGCGCGTCAGCGTCTTTCGGAACACCACGCCGGTTCGCTGGAGCAGTCGCCGCGCGACGAACTCGGCGGAGGCGGGTGCGGCCGCCTCCCGCCGGAGCAGGCTCCAGCGTCCGCCGGGGAATCCTCCGGCGCGGCGCTTGGACGCCGGCACGATCAGCCAGCGGAGCCCTCCGAAGGAGTCGCAGGTCACGCGGCCGAGCGCGATCAGGTCCGACAGGCCCGCTTCCAGGAACGCGGGCGGCATCCGGACGGCGCGCGACAGCTCCTGCAGAAACACGGCGCCCCGCGCCGCCAGCGCCTCCGACACCTCGAGCGCCGCGCCCGTCGGTTCCTTCGCGGGCTCCTGCGCGGCGAGCGCGATCCAGTCCTCCAGATGCTCCCGGCGGACCAGGCAGATGGGCGTGCGCCGGCTCGGGCTCGATCCGGAGCCCCAGAGCCGCCCCCAGGCGAACTCGCCGGAGAGTGTGAGCTGGTCCAGCCAGTCGCGCCGATAACCCCGGACGCGCGCCGGCAGGACGCTTCCCTCCCAGGCCGCCGCCGGGATCTCGAAGCCGGCGAGCCGGTCCAGAATCTCCGCCACTCCGCGCGGCCCTTCGACGCGGTGCTCCGGATCGACGTGCTGCCAGCAGGCCAGGAACCGCAGGAACTGCGCCGCCGAGACCGGCTCGATCTCCTTGCGGAGGCGGTCGAGCGTGTAGCGGTGGATGCGGGCCAGCAGACGGCGGTTGCACCAGGCCTGCCGCCCCGCGATGCGCGTGCGCAGCACCGCGCCCTCCGCCTCGAGCTCCGCCATCACCGGATCGTCGCTCTCGATCGGCCCGACCGCCTCCATGCGGCCGCGCAGGACGGCCTTCGGGTCGCGCGGCGCCTCCGCGGCGAACCATCGATCCGCCTCGCGCGCGACGCGCCCGGCCGCGGCCAGCGCGTCGAGCCAGGGCTGCCACGCGCGGCCTTCCTCCACCGTGGCGTAGCCCATCCACAGCAGCGCCTCGTGGACTTCTTCCGCGTCCTCGGGAGAAGGCCACGCCTCTTCCTTCACGCGGGCGATCGCGTCGGGATCGAGGTCGCCGAGCTCGTCGGAGGACTTGCTGTCGAGGAAACGGCGGGAGATGACCGCCTGCGTGCGGCGCTCCTCGAGGGGCGCATCGTCTAAGAACGTGTAGGGCTGCGAGGAAAGGATGCCGCGCGCGAACGCCGAGGGCTCGACCGTGTCGACGGCCAGCTTCTCGATCGAGCCGTCGCGCAGGCCGCGCAGGACTTCGAGGAACCCTTCGACGTCCATCGCCTCGGTCAGGCAGTCCTCGATCGTCTGCCGGACGATCGGGTGATCCATCGGGACCTCGATCGGACCGCCCGAAAGGGTCTCCGGACACGCGATGACCTCCGGGAAGGCCGTGACGAGCAGGTCGTTGGCCCGCATGCGCAGGAGGGGCGCCGGAACCTTCTTGCCGCCGCGCGACCGTTCGAGCAGCAGCGACCGTTGCGCGTTCCAGCGCCAGCGCGTCTCGAACATGCGGTGTGGCGAGCAGCGCCTGCACGAGCACCTCGCGCGCGGTCGCGGGATTCAGGTACTCGAAGACGCCCTCGAGCTCGAAGCTGTGCTGGGGCCCGAGGGAGAGGATGATCGCCTCTTCGTTCGCCGCCGCCTGGAGCTCGAAGCCGAAGCCCACGCAGAAGCGCTTGCGCAGCGCCAGTCCCCAGGCGCGGTTGATCTTGGAGCCGAAGGGCGCGTGCACGACGAGCTGCATTCCCCCGCTCTCGTCGAAGAAGCGCTCCAGGATGACGCGGCGCTGCGTCGGAACGGCGCCCAGGGCCTTCTTCCCGGCCTCGACGTATTCGGCCAGCTGCACGGCGGCGGCCTCGGGCAGGGCCTCGCCGCACTCGGCCTGCAGCGACGCCGCAGCGTCGCCCTTCTCGCGCAGCGTCCCGATCTCGGCCGCGAGCTCCCGCGTGCGGCCCGGCGCCTCGCCCAGCCAGAACGGGATCGAAGGGGGCTGTCCCCTGGCGTCGGCGACGCGGACGATCCCCGGCTCGATCCGGAGGACGCGCCAGGAGGCGTTTCCGAGCTGAAACACGTCGCCGCGGGTGGACTCGACCGCCCAGTCCTCGTTGACGGTGCCGACGAGGATCCCTTCGGGCTCGAGCCTCACCTGATAGTCGGCCGTGTCGGGGATGGCGCCTCCGGAAAGAAGCGCCGCGAGGCGCGCGCGCCTGGTCGCCATCAGGCGGCCGTTGACGCCGTCGCGGTGGAGGAGCGCGCGGCGCCCCTGCGTGTGCAGCGCGACGACCGCAGTCGAACTCCTCGCGCGAGAGATCCCGGTAGGGCCAGGCGCGCTGGACGGCCGAATGCAGCGCCGCCTCGTCCCAGTCCTCGGGCACGCAGCTCGCGACGATCTGCTGCGCCAGGATGTCGAGCGGCCGCGGCGGCATGGGCGTGCGGTCGAGGACGCCCTCGCGGATGCAGCGCAGGATGGCCGCGCCCTCCATGAGCTCGTCGAGCGTGAGCGGGAAGAGCCGGCCCTTCGGGATCCGCTGCAGCGCGTGGCCGGCGCGGCCCACACGCTGGAGGAACGTCGCGATCGAGCGCGTGGCGCCGACCTGGATGACCAGGTCCACGTCGCCGATGTCGATCCCGAGCTCGAGCGACGCCGTCGCGACGAGCGCGCGGAGCTTGCCGGCCTTCAGGCGCTCCTCGGCGTCGAGCCGCCGCGCGCGGGAGAGGCTGCCGTGGTGGCTCGTGACCGCCTCTTCGCCGAGCAGCCGCGAGAGCTGTGCCGCGATGCGCTCGGCCATCTTGCGCGTGTTCACGAAGACGAGCGTCGTCGAGTGCTCGCGCACCAGGTCCGCCATCCGGGAGTAGATCTCCTCCCACTGCTCGTGGGAGCAGACCGCGGAAAGGGCGGAGGGCGGGACCTCGATCCCGAGGTCGAGCTCGCGGAAGGTGCCCGCGTCGACGAGCGTGCAATCCCGTCCCGCGCCGACCAGGAATCGGCCCACCTCCTCCAAGGGCTTCTGAGTCGCCGAAAGCCCGATCCGCTGTACGGGGCGTCCCGCCAGCGCGTCGAGCCGTTCGAGCGACAGGGAGAGGTGGCTCCCCCGCTTGTCCCGCACGAGGGCGTGGATTTCGTCCACGATGACCGTCGAGACCGTTCGGAGCATCGCGCGTCCGCCGTCGCTCGTGAGCAGCAGGTAGAGCGACTCCGGAGTCGTCACCAGGATGTGCGGCGGCCGGCGCGTCATGGCCGCCCGGTCGGAGGACGACGTATCCCCCGTCCGCACGAGCACCCGCACCTCCGGCAACGTTGCGGATCCAGGGCGCGGATCTCCTCGAGCGGCCCCTGAAGGTTCTTCTGGACGTCGTTGGAGAGCGCGCGCAGGGGCGAGACGTAGAGAACCTGCGTTTCGTCGGGAAGGTCCGTCCCCTGTCGGATCAGCGAATCGATCGCCGAGAGAAACGCCGCGAGCGTCTTGCCGGCGCCGGTCGGCGCCGCGATGAGCGTGTTGCGGCCCTCGCGAATCCGGGGCCAGCCGTCCCGCTGAGGCGGCGTGGGTTCGCCCAGGCGCTCCGCAAACCACTTCTGAACGGCGGGGTGGAAGGGGGCGAGGAGAGACATGGAGGTAATACTAACCACGGAGCGGGGAGCCTCTGTTCCGGCTCTGCGTCAGAAAATCAGGGCCGACCCTTTGGCACCACGAGGGCTTCCGTGGCGGCCTCCTGCATGAGTCTCGCTTGCTCGGGCGGAACTGAGAGCTCGGCTCCCGACGGCAACTTCAAACTCTCCGAGAGCCCGATCGGCGACTTCCCGTACAACTGCGCGTAGATCACGAGAGCCGCAAGGTACGAGCCCGCGGGGGTCGGATGGAGGCCGTCGGCGGAGTACAGCTCCAGGGACGCATCCCGCTTCCAGGCGTCCTGCCAGGCGTCGCCGACGGGGCAGAGGACGGCGTCCACTTCCTTCGCCGCCTGCCGGTAGGAGTCGCTGACGCCGCGGAAGTCCTCGCGCCGATCGCTCGAGGGCCACACCATGTAGAGGACGGGAATCGCGCCGGCCTTGCGGATCTCCTTCGCGAAGAGGCGCGTGTACTGAATGAGCAGCAGGCGCGACTCCGGAAGGGCGGAAGGTCCCTGCTGGAGAACGACGAAGTTCCAGCCGCCTTCCTGGATCGCCTCGCGTGCCCTTCCGCGCTTCCAGTGATCTTCGAGGCTCGCCCCGCCGGCGACGACGGCGCGGGTCACGGGAGCGGGGTTTCCCGCGGCCTGCGCGAGAGCGGCGACGATCGCGGGGACATCGTTGACGTACGTCAGGCTGTTGCCGATGAAGAGGAGGCGGAGCGGCGGAGGGTCGGCGGCGGCAGGCGTGCCGGACGCCCAGAGGAAAAGAAGGGCGGCAACTGCGCTCGGTCTGCATGCGACGCATGCCGGAGACTTTCTCACGAGGCGCGTTCGGCATTCCGACGCGGATGGAGCCCTGCCGAGTTTGGGATCCCTCGCTGTCGCTCGGGATGACCGGGACTGGGACGGCTGAGAAGCCTACGAGGCGAGGCGGCGGGAGTGGCGGTGCGGCGCGGCGGAGCGGGAAGTCGTTCTCGGGCGGCCTGTCGTCGCGGACGAACGCGGACGGGCCAGGCGGTTGCGGCGCACCAGCTTGCCGAGGAGCAGGAAGGCATGGAACTCCGAGTCGGCCTGCGGGATCTCGAAGCCCTCGACGCGCGCCCGGCGGACGGCGTCGTCGATCGCATGGGTCCGGCCTGCCGTCGACGCCCGCTCGAGCGCCCAGGTCGCGTCGGCGACGGTGCAGCCGGTCCGGGCCGTCACACGTGCGAGCCGCTCGTGGCGCTCGCCGCGGATGCGCTCGGCCGCCCGCGCCACGCGCGCGAGCTCCCGGACGCGTTCGTGCGCGAGCGACAGGTGCAGGGCCAGGGCCTGGCTCTCCGAGGCGTCTCCCGTTTCCCGTTTGCCGCACATCTCGTCGATCGCCTGCCTCGCGGAGCGCAGGGCGGTTCCGGAGCGGGTGAGGCGCGCCTCGCGCAGCAGGACCGCCAGCCTCTCCCGAACGCGGAACGAATCCAGAGCGGTCGTGGGAAGGGCGCCGAGGAACCTCCAGAGGGGAATCTCGGCATCGGGCTCGCCCACGAAGCCGCGCAGGGTCCGCTCGGCCTGGATCTCGGCCTCGAGCAGACGCTGCCACGGGATGCCGAGCGCTTCGGCAACGGCGATCGGATCGTCGGCGCGGACCTCGGGCACCACCTCGCGCGGCACGGGCCGCGGGAGCGCCGGGACATGGGTCGGCACTCGACGGGCCGAGGAACTCACTGCCGCCACGATGCCGGCCGAGCCGAAAGGGCGCAACGCTTCTGGGACGGACGCCTGTTGCGGGCCCGTGAACGATCGGCCGGGAGGGACCGGCCGCTGTGCGGCTGCGCGAGAATGTCTCAGACGGCCTCGCCGGTTAAGACCTTCAGGCGCTCGCGGTAGCCGCGGGACAGCGTCAGCCGCGTCCCGTCCTTCAGGAGCACGCCATAGGCTCCGTTGAAGAGCGGCTGGATCTCCTTGATCCGCTCCGTGTTCACGATCGTCGAGCGGTGGATGCGGAGGAACCGCGTCGGATCGAGGCGGCCCTCGAGCTGGTTCATCGTCTCGCGGATCAGGTGCGACTGCTTGGCGACGTGGAGGCGGGCGTAGTTTCCTTCCCCTTCGATCCAGTCGATCTCGTCGGCCTTGAGGAACGACACGCGTCCGCCCGTCTTCAGGGCCAGGCGGTCCACGTAACCCGGCTGCGGCCGCTTCAGGTCTTCGAGCAGATTCAGGATCCGCTGGGAGAGGACCCCCGGGGTCGCAAACTGCAGGTGGTCCTTGATGCGCGAGAGCGCCCGGTCGAACCGCTCGCGGTCGAAGGGCTTGAGCAGGAAATCGAGGGCATGAAACTCGAACGCCTTCAGCGCGTGCTGGTCGTAGGCGGTGACGAAGATGATCGCCGGGATCCGGCCCTCGCCGAGCTCGTCCAGAACGGCGAAGCCGTCCATCTCGGCCATCTGCACGTCGAGGAACACCAGGTCGGGCGACTGCTGCCGGATCTCCTCGAGGGCCTCCCGCCCGTCGGAGCACTCCCCGATCACCTCGACGTCGGGGTCCTCCGCGAGGAGGCTGGAGATCCGCTCGCGCGCGAGCGGCTCGTCATCGACGATCAGGGCGCGGATCTTCAAGGTCGCTCTCTGAGTAGCCAGAGGATGCCTCCTGAACGCTTATACGGAACGGGATCGCCAAAGTTACGCTCACGCATCCCCGCGATCCCTTCCGGACTTCGATGCGGTGGCGGTTGCCGTAAAGGTGCGTCAAACGATCTCTTGTGTCGAAGAGTCCCACGTCGTCCGTCAAAACACCCTCTTCGTCCGGAGGAGGGGCCCCCGTGTCCCGGACCCGCAGCTCGAGGCCCCGTCCCGCGCAACGGGATGACACCTCGATCCGGCGGAACCCCGGGGGGCTGAACCGCCCGACGGCCCGCTCCACCAGCGGCTGCAGGATCCCGCCCGGCACGTAGGCGTCGTGGGTCCCGGGGTCGATCCGGAGGGCGACGGCGAGCTTTCCCGGAAAGCGCGCCTGCTGGATCTCCAGGTAGCGCTCGAGAAACTCGACCTCCTCGCGCAGCGCCACCTCGGACCGGCCGGCGAACTGAAACGCGATGCGAAGCATCTCCGCGAGGCGGCTGACCATCCGGTCCGCGGCCTCGACGTCGCGGTGCATCAGCGAAGAGATCGCGTGCAGCGTGTTGAAGAGGAAATCCGGATCGAGCTGGGCGGCGCCGGAGACGGCCGCGGGATCCCGATGGTCCACCGAGCCCGCGCCGGAGAGCGGGTCGCTCGTCGCGAAGAGGAGGCGGGCCGTCATCGGGTCTCGTGGGAAAAGGAATCGGGGCCCCGGCCTGCCGGGGCCCCGTCCGATGCCGCTCGAGCTAGAACTTGAGCACCGCGCTGAACTGGTAGTTGCGCGGCGGGTTGAACGACCCACGGGACAGCGCATAGCCGTACTGGGCGTTCGGCAACAGAGAAACGCCGTTCGTCAGTGTCTGCTGGTTGGTGAGGTTGTACACCTCGCCCTTCACTCCGACCTGGAGCGGACCGTAAACGTTGAAGTCGGCCGCCAGGGCGAAGTTCAGCTGATACCACTGCGGCAACCGATCAGACCCCTTCTTCGTGTAGTAGTAGACGTCGGTGTCGCCGTTGATGCTGAACACCTGCTGCTGCTGAAACGGCAGCCCCGAGCTGAAGGTAAAGGACGGGGCCGCGGTCAGGTTGACCCACCGGGTGGGGTACGTGTAGGCCACGAAGATCTTCACCAGGTGCGTCGCGTCGTAAGACAACAGACCGTAGCGGTTGAAGCCGAGGAGCTGGGCGCAGTCGCCGCTGACCGCGGGCGCGTCGACGACCACGTTGTTGTTCGAATCCCGATGCGTCACGGCGGGCACGTTGCAGGTGTCGTTGGCATAGTCGAAGAGCTGCGAGGAGAAGACCGCCTCGTGGTTTCCGGAGGCCTGCGACAACGTGTAGTTGGCCAGGACCTGCCATCTCTGCGAGAACCGCTTCTCCGCCGTGAGCTCGATCGCCTTGTATTGGCGGTGCACCGCTTCGCGCGGAAAAAAAAAAAAATTTAAAAATTACTAGAATTTGAGGATCGCGCTGAACTGGTAGTTGCTGGGCGGGAATTGCGCGAGCGTCGCGCTGCGCGTAGTCGTGGGCCCGTTGAAGCAGCAGTGATTCCGCCGTTGGCCACGACCGGCTGCTGGTTTGTCAGGTTCTGGATCTCGCCCTTGATCGCCGAACTGCACCGGCCCGAAGATTTTGAAATCGGCCGCGAGCGCGAAGTTGAGCGAGTACCAGGTGCGGCAGCGCGATCCGAGCCTTTCGGCGTGTAGTAGTAGACGTCGGTGTCCGTGTTGATGTTGAACGACCTGCTGCTGCTGGTAGGGCAGGCCCGGAGCTGATCGTGAACGAGGGTGCCGCCGTCAGATTCACGATCGGACATCGGATAGGTGTACGCCGACGAAGACCTTCACCGAGACTGCGTCGCGTCGTAGGACTGAAGGCCGCGGCGGTTGTTCGCCGAGGATGTCCGGCGCAGTTGCCGCTGACCGCGGGAGCGTCGACGACCGTTGCTCGTTGATCCCGTTGCGTGACGGCCGGCAGGTTGCAGGTCGTTGCCGTCGTAGTCGAAGAGCTGCGAGGAGAAGACCGCCTCCGTGTTGCCCTCGGCGCGCGAGAGCGTGTAGCTCGCCAGACCTGCCAGTTCTTCGCGAAGCGCTTCTCGGACGTCAGCTCGATCGCCTTGTAATAGCGGTGCAGGCTCCGCGTCGTGAAGTTGTAGGGGGTCATGAACTTCCTGCCGGCGTCGATGAAGCGCGCGTCGTCGACGAGGTTGTTCCAGCGCCGGTAGATGCCGCGAAGTCCCAGGGCGACCGTGTTTCCGAGCTGCTGCTGGAACCCGATGTTGAACTCATCCACCGACGACGGGTTCAGATCCTGGTTGACCGGCTGGTCGGAGCCTCCGGCGCGGATCGCCTGCGCGAACTGCCACGCCTCGCCATCCCAGAGATAGAGGTCGAAGTTCTGCTGCTGCGGCACGCCGCTGTAGATCGAGTCGATGATGCTCTGGACCAGGAAGTCCTGGTAGATCCCGTAGGCGGCGTAGGCGAGGGTCTTGCCGTTGCCGAAGATGTCGTAGCTCGCCGTCAGGCGCGGGGCGACGGTCGTCGAGGAGATGACCGCCTGCCTCAGGTCGCTCTCCCCGTCCTGGATGTCCACGCGCACGCCCACGTTGAACGCCAGAGCGGTCGGTCGCATCGAAGCGATCGAGGGCGTAGATGCCGTAGATCTTGCCGGTCGAGACCGACGGTTCCGGCGGCGTGCCCTGGTACCACTGGTCTCCGGGCTGCAGCAGCTGCGTGCGCGTGGCGGCGTCGTAGCCGGACACGAAGAAGCTCTGGTTGCCAGGGTAGGTGAAGGACGACTCGGACTTGATCGACTGGTAGTCCAGTCCGACCTTGATCTGGTGCGAGTGGCCGAAGAGCTGGGTGTACATGTTGCCGGCGATGTTGGCCTGATCGCGCGGGCGCTCGACGAACCCGTCGAACGGGCCGCCGTCGTAGAAGAGGCCGTCGGCGAAGTTGTAGGTCGGCGAACCGGTTCCCTGGTAGTTGCTGACCGTGAGGCCGCCGCGCTGCTGCGCGTAGGTCGCCTCGACCGAGAACATCGATGCCGAAGACGCCCGTGTAGCGCGCCTGCCAGAGGCAGGCCCAGGCGCAGTCGTTGGCCTGATCCTGGGAGGTCAGCGCGGCGGTCTCGGCCGCCGGCAGCCCGAACTCGTTCCAGTAGTTGCGGATGATCCCGGTGAAGGGGTCGGCCTGCGCGGAGAACATCAGGGCGTGGGCCGGCGTGATCTGTCCGCTCAACTTTCCCTGCCAGGCCTGGAACGTCCGGCTCTGCGTGTAGCTCTGGCCGCTCAGTGGGGGCGGGTTCTCGAGGGACTCCGCCGTCTGCGCCGCCGGCGTGAACTGCGGGTTGCGCTCGTAGGCGCCGAAGAACCAGATGTTGTCCTTCCAGATCGGCCCGCCCAGGGTGAAGAGGTAGTCGTAGACGTTCTTGTCGAGCTTGGTGCGCGCGAAGGGCTGTCCGCTGATCTGGCTGCTGCCCTTGTTCTGCGAATTCCAGTCGTCGTTGGTGACCAGGGCCCGGGCCGATCCGTGGAACGTGTTCGTGCCCGACTTGGTGATGACGTTGACGACCGCTCCCTGCGCGCGGCCGTACTCGGCCGAGATCGCGGAGTTGGAGACCACGACTTCCTGGATGGCGTCGAAGTTGTTGTTGGCGCCGAAGGTGCCGGTCGTCGGGTCCGTCGTGTCGACGCCGTCGAAGAGGTAGATGTTCGACGAGTCGATCGCCCCGTGCGAGTTCGTGTTGCCGTCCGCGTCGGCGTCGTTCACTCCGGGAGCGAACTCGACGAGAGTTCTGGTAGCCGCGCGGAACGGCGAGCGCCTGGCCGAGCTTCGAGTCGGTCGTCGTCAGATCCGAGACGTTGGTCTTGTCGACCAGCGGGACGTCGCCCGAAACCGACGACGGTCTCGGCCGTCTTCGCGAGCTTCAGGGAAACGGCCACCGACGTGATCTTCTCGGCGGTCACGACGTTGCCTTCCGACTCGAAGGTGTCGAAACCCTGGAGGGTCGCCTTGACCGTGTACCGGCCGGGCGGCAGAACCGCGAAGTTGAAGCCTCCCGACGAATCTGAGACGGCGCTGCGCTGGAAGCCCTTGTCGGCGCTCGTCAGCTCGACCGTGACTCCCGGCAGAACGCCGCCGGACTCGTCACGCACGCGGCCGGCCAGCGTTCCGACCAGCGACCCGTCCGCCAGCAACGGGGCCGCGGCGATCAGACTCGCGACCACGAAAAGCCACCCCCGAATTCGACCAAGTCTCGTCATAAGCTCCTCTCCTGGGGAACGCAGAACGTTGCATTCCTCGCTTGTGAAGAAGAGCAACACCACTGCCACACGCTTCGTCCCAGCGATGTGTGACGAAAGGATCGAATTCGGTGACGAGCTGCGGCGACTTCGTGACGGCGTGGCAGCGAAAAAGCGAGCCATCCGGAACGTTGATGTTCCACTCAAAAAACCGGATCTTTTCGCCCCGCGCCGAAGCCGATTGAAATCCGAAACACCGCTCCGCGCCCCAGAGAGCGGTCTTCCGGCGCGGGCCCGATAGGAGACCGGCCTGGCCGCCCCGCCGAAACCGAACGTCGACGCCGCCGCCCTGGAGGGCGCGCTGCGCGGCGAGGTCGAAGGCTCCGTCCGCTTCGACGACGGGAGCCGCGCGCTCTACGCGACCGACGCCTCCAACTACCGGCAGGTCCCGATCGGCGTCGTGCTCCCCCGCTCCGCCGACGATGCCGTCCGCGCGCTGGAGGTCTGCCGGCGGTTCGGCGCGCCGGTCCTGACCCGGGGAGCGGGCACGTCGCTCGCCGGGCAATGCTGCAACGTCGCCGTCGTGCTCGACTTCTCGAGGCACGTCCACCGGGTGCTCGAAGTCGATCCGCAGCGGCGCCTGGCGCGTGTCGAGCCCGGAGCGATCCTCGACGACCTGCGGGCGCAGGCGGAGCGGCACGGCCTGACGTTCGGGCCCGACCCGGCCACCCACGCGCACTGCACGCTCGGGGGCATGATCGGCAACGACTCCTGCGGCGTCCACTCCGTGCTCGCGCGCTTCGAAGGCGAAGGGGGCCGGACGGCCGACAACGTCGCCGAGCTCGAGATCGCGACCTACGACGGCGTGCGGATGCGCGTCGGGAAGACGAGCGAGGAAGAGCTCGCCCGGATCGTCGCCGAGGGTGGGCGGCGCGGGCAGATCTACGCCTCCCTTCGCGAGCTGCGCGACCGCTACGCCGGCAGGATCCGCGAGAAGTACCCGAAGATTCCCCGCCGCGTGTCCGGGTACAACCTCCCGGAGCTGCTGCCCGAGAACGGGTTCCACGTCGCCCGCGCGCTCGTGGGCTCGGAAGGCACGTGCGTGACGGTGCTCGAAGCGACCCTGCACCTGATCCCGAGCCCCGCGTGCCGCGTGCTTCTGGTGGCGGGATTTCCCGACGTCTTTGCCGCCGCCGATGCGGTGCCACGGGTCCTCGAGCACCGCCCGTCGGGGCTCGAGGGGCTCGACGACGGCCTTGCCGAGGACATGCGGCGGGCCCGGCTGCACCCGGACGGCCTCGCCCTCCTGCCCGACGGGCGCGGCTGGCTCCTGATCGAGCTCGGCGGTGCGACGCCCGAGGAGGCGCAAGGCAAGGCGCGCGGGCTCATGGACGCGCTCTCCCGGTCGCAGCCGGCCCCGGCGATGTTGCTCCTGACCCGCCCCGAGCAAGCGCGGAAGATCTGGCGCGTGCGCGAGTCCGGCCTTCCGGCGACCGCCCATCCCGCCGGAGGTCCCCTGACGTGGGAGGGATGGGAGGATTCGGCCGTGTCGCCCGAGAGGCTCGGCGACTACCTGCGCGATCTGCGCGGCCTGTGGGAGAAGCACGGCTACCGGGGCGACCTGTACGGCCACTTCGGAGACGGCTGCGTGCACACGCGCCTGAACTTCGACCTCGAGTCGCCGGCCGGGATCGGAAAGTTTCGCGCGTTCCTCGACGAAGCGGCCGACCTGGTCCTCTCCTACGGCGGGTCCCTTTCGGGCGAGCACGGCGACGGGCAGTCCCGGGCCGAGCTGCTGCCGAAGATGTTCGGAGCAGAGCTGACGGAGGCCTTCCGCCAGTTCAAGCGAATCTGGGACCCGGACGGAAAGATGAACCCCGGAAAGATCGTCGACCCTTACCCGATCGTCGACAACCTGCGCCTGGCGGGGGGCCGGCCTTCCGCGGGCGCGACGGTCTTTCGTTTCCCCGATGACGGCGGCGAGTTTCCACGCGCCATGCTGCGCTGTGTCGGCGTGGGCAAGTGCCGCACGCCCGATGGCGGAACGATGTGCCCGAGCTACCGCGCGACCGCCGAGGAGAAGCACTCGACCCGGGGCCGGGCGCGCCTGCTCTTCGAGATGCTCCGGGGCGAGACGATCGCGGGCGGCTGGAAGAGCGAGGAGGTCCGCGAGGCGCTCGACCTGTGCCTCGCGTGCAAGGCCTGCAAGTCGGAGTGCCCCGTCGGCGTGGACATCGCGACGTACAAGGCGGAGTTTCTCTCGCACTACTACGAGGGTCGCCTGCGGCCGAGATCCGCCTATGCCTTCGGATGGATCCACCGCTGGGCGCGCCTGGCGTCCGCCGCTCCGGGCCTGGCCAACTTCCTGACTCAGACCCCGGGGCTCTCCTCTCTGGCCAGAGCCGCCGCTGGCATCGCGCCGGAGAGACCGATCCCGGCTCTTGCGCGGCAGACCTTCCGGACCTGGTTTCGCCGCCGGGGCAGCCCTCCGGGGCCCGGGCCGCGCCGCAGGGTGCTGCTCTGGCCGGACACCTTCACCAACGCCTTTCAGCCCGAGATCGCGCGGGCGGCGGTCGAAGTTCTTGAAGCGGCGGGCTTTGTCGTCGAAATCCCCGGGGAGAGCCTCTGCTGCGGCCGGCCGCTCTACGACTACGGGATGCTCGATGCGGCGCAACATCTATTAAGGGGGGTCCTCGTGGCCCTGCGGGAGCCCGATCCGGGAGCGGCGTTCCCGTCGTCGTCCTGGAGCCCTCGTGCGCCGCCGTCTTCCGCGACGAGCTGCCGAACCTCTTTCCCGACGACCCGGACGCCCTGCGGCTCTCGCGCCAGACGCATCTTCTGGGGGCGTTCCTCGAGCGCGAGGCGCCGGACTTCCCGTCGTCGCGGCGATCCGGCGCGGCCCTGGTCCAGACGCACTGCCATCAGCAGGCCCTCTTCGGGTCGGCCGACGACCAGAAACTTCTCGGCCGGCTCGGCCTCGACGCGCGCCTGCTCGACTCGGGCTGCTGCGGCATGGCGGGCGCCTTCGGCTTCGAGCGCGGCGAGCACCACGCGATCTCGGTCCGGTGCGCCGAGCGCGTTCTGGCGCCCGAGGTCCGCGGCGCCCCGGCCGGCACGCTGATCCTGGCCGACGGCTTCTCCTGCCGCGAGCAGATCCGGCATCTGACGGGCCGGCAGGCGCTGCACCTGGCGCAGGTGCTCGCACAGGCGCTGCCGGGAGCCCGACAGGCGCGCCGCAAACGCCGCTCTCGACAGGCTTTGCCGCCGCAAGGCTTTGAAATAGACTCCCGCGCGACCGAAGACTCCGGAGACAAGAAGCCTCGATGCAAGTCTTCCATCGAAGCACCAACACGATCGCCCGCGTCTCCGTGTTCGGAGCGGTCTTCTTCCTCGGCCTTCTCCTCTGGCTCTTCGACGCGCTGAACCGCTCCCCCTACACGACCCAGCAGGGCGTCGCCCGGGTCCAGCCGGTCCAGTTCTCCCACAAGCACCACGTCGGCGCGATGGGCCTCGACTGCCGCTACTGCCACACGACCGTCGAGCGGGCGGCCTACGCCAACATCCCGCCGACGAAGACCTGCATGAACTGCCACACCCAGATCTGGAACCAGTCCCCAGAGCTCGAGCCGGTGCGCGAGAGCTGGCGGACCAACCGGTCGATCGAGTGGGTGAAGGTGTACGACCTGCCCGACTACGTCTACTTCAACCACTCGATCCACGTGGCCAAGGGCGTCGGGTGCGAGACCTGCCACGGCCGGATCGACCAGATGCCGCTGGTCTCGCAGCACCCGAACCTGCAGATGTCCTGGTGCCTCGACTGCCACCGGAACCCCGAAAAGAACCTGCGCCCGCGGGACCAGGTCTTCACGATGGGGTACGTGCCGGCCGGCAACCAGGAAGAAATCGGCCGGAAGCTCAAGGACGAGTACCGCATCCGGCCGTCCTTCGAGCTGACCGACTGCACGACGTGCCACCGATGATGAAGAACCGTGACGGTGAACGGTGAGTGACGAGAGGGTCAGCGTCGCGGAGGTCCGGACGCGGCTGGAGGAGCTGCGCGGGCGCGAGTATTGGCGCAGCTTGGAAGAGCTCGTTGGTACCGAAGATGCTCGGGAGCACCTGCAGCGCGAGTTCCGGGTGCCGATCGACTCGGGCGTGAACCGACGCGAGCTGTTGACGCTGATGGGAGCGTCGATGACGCTGGCGGGGCTGACGGGATGCACGCGGCAGCCGACGGAGCGGATCTTCCCCTACGTCAAGGCGCCGGAAGAAGTCGTCCCGGGAGAGCCGCTCTTCTACGCGACGGCGCAGGTTCACGGCGGCTATGCCCGGGGGGTCCTCGCGGAGAGCAACGAGGGGCGGCCCGACGAAGATCGAGGGCAATGCGCTCCACCCCGCGAGCCTCGGCGGCACGGACGTCTTCGCGCAAGCCTTCGTGCTGGACCTCTACGACCCGGACCGCTCCCAGACGCTGACCGAGCGGGGAGAGATCCGCCCGTGGAGCGCGTTTCTGGCCGCGGTGAAGCTCGCCCTCGAGAAGGAGCGGCCGGGACGCGGCGCCGGCCTGCGCTTCCTGACGGCGTCGGTCAGCTCGCCGACGCTGATCGCGCAGATGGACGGCATCCTCCGGGCGTTCCCCGAGGCGAAGTGGGTCGCCTGGGAGCCGATCGGGCGCGACAACGTCTACGAAGGCGCGCGGCTGGCGTTTGGCGAGTCCGCCGAGCCGCAGTACGCCTTCGCGAAGGCGGACGTCGTCCTGTCCCTCGAGATGGACTTCTTGGGCGAGGGCCCCGCCCAGCCGCGGTGGGTGCGCGACTTCGCTTCGCGGCGCCGGGCGGAGAACACGAACCGGTCTGTACGTCGTCGAGTCGACGCCCACGCTGACCGGCGCCCGGGCGGACCACCGACGGCCGCTCGGCCCGGCGCAGATCGAGGCCTTCGCCCGCGCCGTCGCTTCGGCCGTCGGCGCGCTGCCCGCGGGGACCGCCGCCGGATCCCTTCGCCGCACAGGTCGCGAAGGACCTCCAGGCGCACCGGGGCACCGGGCTCGTCGTCGCCGGCGCCGTCGCAGCCTCCCGCCGTTCACGCGCTCGCTCACGCGATGAACCAGGCGCTCGGCAATGCCGGCCGGACCGTCGTCTACACCGAGCCGGTGCTCGCCAAGCCGCAGGCCCAGGCCGCCGCGCTCGCCGAGTTGGCGCGCGACATGCGGGAGGGCCGCGTCTCGACCCTCGTGATCGTCGGCGGAAACCCGGCCTTCACGGCACCCGCGGACCTCCGATTCGCCGAGGCGATGGAGAAGGTCGCGCTGCGGGTGCGCCTCTCGCTTCACGACGACGAGACCTCCCGCCTCTGCCACTGGCAGGTGCCCGAGGCCCATGCGCTCGAGGCGTGGAGCGACGCGCGCGCCTTCGACGGCACGGCCACGATCCTGCAGCCGCTCATCCTTCCACTCTACGGCGGCAAGTCCGGGCACGAGATCCTGGCCGCCTTCACCGAGCAGCCGGAGAAGTCGGGTCACGACATCGTTCAGGACTACTGGCGCGAAAAGATGCCCGGCGCCGACTTCGAAGCGGCCTGGCGCAAGGCCGTGCACGACGGCGTCGTCGAGGGCACGGCCTTCGCGGAAAAATCGGTCGCGGTCCGGGCCCCCGCGCCGGCGGCCGCGGCTGCGCCGGGCGCTCGCCGACGCGCTCACGGTCCTGTTCCGGCCGGACCCGACCGTCTGGGACGGCGCCTACGCCAACAACGCCTGGCTGCAGGAGCTCTCCAAGCCCCTGACGAAGCTGACCTGGGACAACGCCGCGCTGATCGCGCCCTCGACCGCCGAAAAGCTCGGCGTGACGACGGAAGACACGGTCGAGCTCTTCCTCGACGGGCGCAAGGTCACCGCGCCCGTCTGGGTGATGCCGGGGCAGGCCGAGGACTGCGTCACGCTGCACGTCGGCTACGGGCGCACGCGCGGCGGACACGTCGCGAACGGCAAGGGCTTCGACGCCTATCCCCTGCGCTCGAGCGCCGGGCTCTGGTCGCGCCCGGGCCTCGAGGTCCGAAAGACCGGCGCCCGCTACCCGCTCGCGACGACCCAGCACCACTACGGCATGGAAGGGCGCGACCTCGTGCGCGCCGTCACGGCCGAGCAGTACCGCGCCGACCCCGACGCCGTCCGGAAGATGGGCGAGCACCCGCCGGGCCCGGGGGACACGCTCTATCCGAAGCTGCCGACGGGGAGCTACGCCTGGGGGCTCTCGATCGATCTCGCCTCCTGCGTCGGGTGCAACGCCTGTGTCGTGGCCTGCCAGTCGGAGAACAACATCCCCGTCGTCGGCAAGCACGAGGTCGCGCGCGGGCGCGCCCTTCAGTGGATCCGGATCGACCGCTACTACTCGGGCGGGCTCGAAAACCCCGAGACCCTCCACCAGCCGGTCACCTGCATGCACTGCGAGAACGCGCCGTGCGAGGTCGTCTGTCCGGTCAACGCCACGGTGCACAGCGCCGAGGGCCTGAACCAGATGGTCTACAACCGGTGCGTGGGCACGCGGTACTGCTCGAACAACTGCCCCTACAAGGTGCGGCGCTTCAACTTCTTCCTCTACGCGGACTTCAAGAGCGACCTCTGGAAGATGGTTCGCAACCCCGAGGTCACGGTGCGCAGCCGCGGCGTCATGGAGAAGTGCAGCTACTGCGTCCAGAGGATCAACCGGGCGCGCATCACGGCGGAGAAGGAGAACCGCCCGATCCGCGACGGCGAGATCGTGACGGCGTGCCAGCAGGCCTGCCCCGCGCAGGCGATCGTATTCGGGAACATCGACGACCCCGAAAGCCGCGTCTCGCAGGCGCGGGCCGAGAAGCGGCAGTACGGGCTCCTGGCCGAGCTCGGAACGCGGCCGCGCACGACCTACCTGGCCTCGCTGTCGAATCCGAACCCGGCCCTGCCGGCCCCCGGGGCCGCGAGAAGGAGCACGGCGCGTGAGCGACGTTCCGCGCGACGCGGGGCAGCGGCCGGCCACGCCCCCGGGAGCGATCCTGGCGCCCGGCTACTCGTTCACGACGCTGACCGACAAGCTCGCGTCGATCGCGCTCTCGCGCCGCACGCCGAAGGCCTGGTTCTTCGGCGCGGCCGTCGGGTTCGCGCTCACGATGGTGCTGCTCGCGACGATCACGGCGATCGTCTTCCGGGGCGTCGGGCTCTTCGGCGTGAACATCCCGGTCGGCTGGGGCATGGACATCCTCAACTTCGTCTGGTGGATCGGGATCGGCCACGCCGGCACGCTCATCTCGGCGATCCTGCTGCTGCTGCGCCAGAGCTGGCGCAACTCGATCAACCGATTCGCCGAGGCCATGACGATCTTCGCGGTCTCGTGCGCCGGCCTCTATCCCCTGCTGCACACGGGCCGCCCGTGGCTCGACTACTGGCTGATCCCGTACCCCAACACGATGGGCATGTGGCCCAACTTCCGCAGCCCCCTGATCTGGGACGTCTTCGCGGTCTCGACCTACGCGACCGTGTCGCTGCTCTTCTGGTACGTCGGGATGATCCCGGATCTGGCGACCCTGCGCGACCGCGCGAAGAAGACCTGGGCGAAGGTGGCCTACGGCATGCTCGCGATGGGCTGGCGCGGATCGGCGCGGCACTGGCAGCGCTACGAGAACGCCTCGCTGCTGCTCGCGGGACTCGCGACACCGCTCGTCGTCTCGGTCCACACCGTCGTGTCCTTCGACTTCGCAGCCGGCATCGTGCCCGGCTGGCACGCGACGATCTTCCCGCCCTATTTCGTCGCGGGCGCGATCTACGCCGGCTTCGCGATGGTGCTGACCCTCGCCATCCCGCTGCGCAAGGTCTACGGCCTGGAAGACTTCATCACGATGAAGCACCTGGACAACATGGCGAAGATCCTCCTCGCCACCAGCCTCATCGTCGCGCTACGGGTACATGGTCGAGGCCTTCATGGCCTTCTACAGCGGCAACACCTACGAGCGGTACATGATCTGGAACCGGCTCGGCGGGCCCTACAAGCACATGTACTGGGCGCTGATCCTCTGCAACGTGATCGCTCCCCAGATGCTCTGGTTCCGCAAGGTCCGGCGCAACATCCCCGCCCTCTTCCTGATGGCGATGATCGTCAACATCGGCATGTGGCTCGAGCGGTACGTGATCATCGTCGTCAGCCTCTCGCGCGACTTCCTGCCGTCCTCCTGGGGCATGTACCACGGGACCGTCTTCGACTGGTCGATGTTCCTGGGCTCGATCGGCCTGTTCATCGCGCTGCTCTTCCTCTTCATCCGGCTGCTGCCGATGATCTCGATCTTCGAGATGCGGGCGATCCTCCCGGAGGCGAAGGTCGCGTCGGAGGAAGAGGCATGAGCGGCGTGAAGCTCTACGGCCTGATGGCGGAGTTCGAGAACCCCAACGACCTCGTCGGCGGCGGCGCGGCAGGCGCGCGAGGCGGGGTTCGTCAAGCTCGACGCCTACACGCCCTACCCGATCGAGGCGCTGACCGAGGCGCTCGACATCCACGACCGAAGGCTTCCCGCGGTCGTGCTCGGAGGCGGCATCCTCGGCGGATTGCTCGGCTACGCGCTCTGCTACTGGACGTCGGTCATCGAGTACCCGCT
The DNA here is from genome assembly GCA_963725095.1 of uncultured Acidobacteriota bacterium. Lineage (GTDB taxonomy): Bacteria > Acidobacteriota > Thermoanaerobaculia > UBA5066 > Gp7-AA6 > DATBFU01. Next base: position 262,337 of record CAVRXJ010000022.1, on the reverse strand, counting down.
GAACGTCGGCGGCAAGCCCTTCCACAGCGCGCCCGCCTTCATCATTCCGACGTTCGAGACGACGATCCTCTTCGCGGCGTTCGCGGCCGTCCTCGGCATGCTCGGCTTGAACGGCCTGCCCATGCCCTACCACCCGGTCTTCAACACGCCGCGGTTCGCCCTCGCGTCGCGCGACCGCTTCTTCCTCTGCATCGAGGCGAAGGACCCGAAGTTCGACCACGACGAGACCTGGGCGTTCCTGACGACGCTCGGGCCGCGGGTCGTCATGGACGTGGAGGACTAGGGTGGCGAAACCGAGAGTCCTTAGTCCGCAGTCCTCGTCCTCGGTCGGCTCGACCGGGACAGAGGACCGAGGACTGAGGACTCCAGTCGCAGTCGCCACGTTCGGTTTCGCTCGTGCTGGTCGTCTTCGCCGCCGCCTGCCGGCGCGACATGCAGGACCAGCCCAAGTACAAGGACCTGCGCGGCAGCTCCTTCTTCGACGACCGGCGTTCGGCGCGTCCCCTGCCCGAGGGCACCGTGGCGCGGGGGTTCCTGAACGCGGACCGGCGCCTGGTCACCGGAAAGGAAAACGGCCAGCCGATCGCGGTGCTGCCGCTTCCGCTGACCCGCGAGCTGCTCTCCCGCGGGCGCGAACGCTACGGGATCTACTGCACGCCCTGCCACGGGATGACGGGCAACGGCCTCGGGATCGTCGTCCAGCGGGGACTCCGCCGGCCCAACTCCTTTCACATCGACCGGCTGCGCGAGGCGCCGGTGGGCTACTTCTTCGACGTCCAGACCCGCGGCTTCGGCGCGATGATGGACTACGCGGCGCAGATCCCCCCCGAGGATCGCTGGGCCATCGCGGCGTACATCCGGGCGCTCCAGGTCTCGCAGCGGACCCGGATCGACGAGATCCCGGAGGCCGAGCGCCGCGCGCTCGAGTCGCCCGACGCCGCGCCGCGCCCGGCCCCGCTGCCCGTGGACGGAAACGAATGGAAGGGCGAAGGAACGCCGGCGCCCAGATCGCCGGCCGGGGAGGCGCACTGACGATGGAACGCCTTCCCGAGGATCCGCGGCTGGCCGGCCAGGCAGGGCGATTCGCGAAGCCCGCCCTCGCCGTGGGTGTCGCCGCCCTCGCGGCCTGCGCGGTCGGCGCGGTTTCGCGGCCCGACCAGTTCTTCCGGTCCTACCTGCTCGCCTTCGTGTTCTGGAACGGGCTCTCGATCGGCGCCATGGCCGTCCTGATGCTGCAGTACCTGACGGGCGGCGCCTGGGGCATCGCGATCCGGCGCGAGCTCGAGGCGGCCACGCGCACGATCCCGCTGACCGCGATCGCCTTCCTGCCCGCTGCTCTTCGGCCTCCACCGGCTCTACGAGTGGTCGCACGCCGACGCGGTCGCCGCCGACGAGCTCCTGCAGAAGAAGGCCGCCTACCTGAACGCGCCCTTCTTCGCGGCGCGCGCCGCGGTGGCCTTTGCCGCGTGGATGGCCGTGGCGTACTTCCTGAACAAGTGGTCCGCCGAGCAGGACACGCACGCCGACCACAAGGCGATCGACCGGAAGCTGCAGCTGCTGTCCGGCGGCGGCCTCGTCGTCTACGCGCTGACGACGACCTTCACGTCCGTCGACTGGGTCATGTCGCTCGAGCCGCACTGGTACTCGACCATGTACGGCGTGATCTTCATGATCAGCCAGGGGCTGGGCGCGCTGGCGCTCGCGACCGCGACCGTCCTCGGCCTCTCGGCGCTCGAGCCGCTCTCGGGCTTCCTCGGCGCGCGGCACCGGCACGATCTCGGAAAGATGATGTTCGCCTTCACGATGCTGTGGGCGTACGTCAACTTCTCGCAGTACCTGATCGTCTGGTCCGGCAACCTGCCCGAGGAGATCTCCTGGTACCTCGCGCGGTTCCGGGGCGGCTGGGGCTGGGTGGGACTGGCCGTGCTGCTCCTGCATTTCGTGCTGCCGTTCCTGCTGCTGCTCTCCCGGGAAGCCAACCGCAACCCGTCGACGCTCGCCGCCGCGGCGGCCCTGCTGCTCGTCATGCGCTTCGTGGACGTGGCGTGGCTCGTCCTGCCCGCCTTCTCCCTGGGCGCGTTCCACCTCGACTGGATGGACGTGGCCGCCCCGGTCGGGCTCGGCGGGCTGTGGCTCGCGTTCTACGCCAGGAACCTCAAGTCGCGGCCGCTCCTGCCCGTCAACGACCCCGGATTCGAGGAGGCGCTGGCGCATGGGCGCGACTGACCCCGCCGGCCACGGCGTCGCCGTCGAGCCCGACCGCGTCTCGACGCGGTTCGTCTTCCGGTTCGCCGTGGTTCTGGCCGTCATGTCGATCGTCGCCATGCTCCTGATGGCGGCGCTCTTCAAGTTCCTCGAACGCGGGGCCGTGAGGCGCGACGCCGCTTCGATCGACGCCGCCGGGCTCGAGCGGCGCGAGGACCGCCTGCCGCCGGCGCCCCGCCTGCAGATCCACGGCACGCGCGACTGGCAGCAGTTCCGCTCGGCCGAGGCGGCGCAGCTGACCACCTACGGCTGGATGGACCGGCCGGCCGGCGTCGTCCACATCCCGATCGAGGCGGCGATGGACCTCGTCGCGCAGCGGGGCGTCGCGCCCCTGCCGTCGCTGCCTTCGGCGATTCCGGCGCCGGCGCCGGGAGGGCGGCCATGAAGCGTTCGCCCGGGATCGCCGCCGCGCTCCTGCTGTTTGCCGTCGGCGCGCACGCGCAGACCATGGCGCCGGCGCCCGGCGGGATCGTGCGGGCCGACGAGACGCCCGCGGCGCTCAAGGGCGTCGGCATCGACCAGCACTTGAACGCGGCCGCTGCCGCTCGGCGTCGCGTTGCGCGACGAGGTCGGGCGCGCCGTCCGCCTGTCCGACTACTTCGGCAAGCGCCCCGTGGTCCTCGCGCTCGTCTACTACAACTGCCCCATGCTCTGCACGCAGGTCTTGAACGGCCTGGTCTCCTCGCTCAAGGTGATGTCGCTCGTCCCCGGCCGCGACTTCGACGTCGTCGCCGTCAGCTTCGATGCCCGCGACAAGCCCTCCGACGCCGCGGCGAAGAAGAACGCCTACCTCACGCACTACAACCGGCCCGGCACCGACGGCGGCTGGCACTTCCTGACGGGCGACGCGGCGTCGATCGCCGCGGTCGCGCAAGCGGTCGGCTTCCGCTACCGCTACGACGCCGACCGCGACCAGTTCGCCCACGCCAGCGCCATCACCGTCGCGACGCCGGAGGGGCGGGTCTCCCGCTACCTCTACGGCATCGAGTACGCGCCGCGGGACCTGCGCCTCGCCCTGGTGGAGGCCTCCGCCGGAAAGATCGGAACGCCGGCCGACCAGGTGCTGCTCTACTGCTTTCACTACGACCCGAAGACCGGCAAGTACGGCGCCGTCGTCCTGAACATCGTCCGACTGGCCGGCGCCGCGACGGTGCTCGCGCTGGCCGTCTCGGTCTTCCTGATGACGCGCCGCCGGAGCGCCCGCCTGCGCGTCGTGGCCGGAGAGACGCGCTGATGGAGCTCTTTCCGCAGCAGGCCTCGAGCTTCGCGCCGCACGTCGACGCCCTCTACCTCTTCCTGATCGCCGTCACGGCCTTCTTTTCGCTCCTGATCGGCGCGCTCGTCGTCGTCTTCGCGATCAAGTACCGCCGCCGGTCGCCCGACGAGATCGCGACCGACGTCCACGAGTCCGGCCTGCTCGAGATCGTCTGGACCGTCATCCCGTTCGGCCTGGTGCTCGTCATGTTCGCCTGGGGCGCCGCGGTCTTCTTCCGCATCACGCGGCCGCCCGCCAACGCGATCGAGATCTACGTCACCGGCAAGCAGTGGATGTGGAAGGTCCAGCACACCGACGGCCACCGCGAGATGAACGAGCTGCACGTGCCCGTGGGCCAGCCGGTCCGCCTCACGATGGCCTCCGAGGACGTCATCCACAGCTTCTTCGTGCCCGCGTTCCGTTTCAAGCGCGACGTCGTGCCCGGCCGGTTCGCGACGGCCTGGTTCGAGGCGACGCAGGCCCGGCCGGTACCACCTCTTCTGCGCCGAGTTCTGCGGCACGCGGCACTCCGGCATGATCGGCTGGGTCTACGCGATGAAGCCCGCCGACTATCAGGCCTGGCTGTCGGGCGGAACGGCCGGCGAGACCCTCGCGGCCGCCGGCGCCAAGCGCTTCCAGGAGCAGGCCTGCAACACTTGCCACGGAGAAGAGAAGGGAGCCCGCGGCCCGACCCTCGTCGGCATCTACGGGAAGCCCGTCCGCCTGCAGAGCGGCCAGACCGTCCTCACCGACGAGGCCTATCTGCGCGAATCGATCACCAATCCCCAGGCCCAGCTCGTCGAGGGCTATCCGCCGATCATGCCGACCTTCCAGGGCCTCATCAGCGAAGAGGGCCTCCTCCAGCTCGTCGCCTACATCAAATCCCTCTCACCCGCCCCGACCGGAGCCGCCCTGCCGCCCCGGCCGCCAAGCCCCAGGAAAGGAAGCCGGCAAAGCCATGAGCACCGCCGCCGCCACGCCGACCCTGCCGTCCGCGCCCCGCGTCAACTACCTGAACGCCCGCTACGGCGTGAAGTCGTGGCTGCTGACGCGTCGACCACAAGCGGATCGCGATCCTCTACCTGATCGGCGTCACGGTCTTCTTCGCGATCGGCGGGCTCTTCGCCGTGCTGATCCGGCTCGAGCTCCTGACGCCGGCCGGCGACGTCTTCCAGTCGGAGACGTACAACAAGCTCTTCACGACGCACGGGGTCATGATGGTCTTCTTCTTCATGATCCCGGGCATCCCGGGCGTGCTGGGCAACTTCCTGATCCCGCTGATGATCGGGGCCAGGGACGTGGCCTTCCCGCGGCTGAACCTGCTCTCCTGGTACCTGTTCGCGGTCGGCGGCCTGATGGCGCTCTGGGCCGTCGTGCACGGCGGCGTCGACACGGGCTGGACCTTCTACACGCCGTACTCGACCGTGTACTCCAACGGGTGGGTCGTCGTGACCGCGGTGGGAATCTTCATCAACGGTTTCTCGTCGATCCTGACCGGCCTGAACTTCCTCGTCACCCTGCACACGATGCGCGCCCCCGGAATGAAGTGGACGCGGATGCCGCTCTTCTGCTGGGGCATGTACGCCACCTCGATCATCCAGATCCTGGGAACGCCCGTGGTCGCGATCACGCTGCTTCTCGTCGCCGCCGAGCGGCTCTTCCACCTCGGGATCTTCGACCCGGCGCAGGGGGGCGATCCGGTGCTCTTCCAGCACCTCTTCTGGTTCTACTCGCACCCGGCCGTCTACATCATGATCCTGCCCGCCATGGCCGTCATCAGCGAGCTCGTGACGGGCATGGCGCGAAAGCCGATCTTCGGCTACAAGTTCATCGCGGGCTCCTCCGTCGCGATCGCGGTCCTCTCCTTCCTCGTCTGGGGCCACCACATGTTCGTCTCGGGCCAGTCCGTCTACGCCGGCCTCGTGTTCTCGATCCTCTCGTTCATGGTGGCGATCCCGTCGGCGATCAAGGTCTTCAACTGGACGGCGACCCTGTACAAGGGCTCCGTGTCGTACCAGACACCCTTGCTCTACGCGCTCGGCTTCATCGGGCTCTTCACCTTCGGCGGGCTGACGGGACTCTTTCTCGCCGCCCTCGGGCTCGACATCCACGTGCACGACACCTACTTCATCGTGGCGCACTTTCACTACATCATGGTCGGCGGCACGATCATGGCCTACCTCGGGGGCCTGCACTACTGGTGGCCGAAGATCTCCGGGAAGCTCTACCCGGAGTACTGGTCGCGCGTCTCGGCCTGGGTGATCTTCATCGGCTTCAACCTCACCTTCTTCCCGCAGTTCATCGTCGGCTACCTCGGGATGCCCCGCCGGTATCACGCCTATCCCGACGAGTTCCAGGTGTTGAACGTGATGTCCACGGCGGGGGCCTCGATCCTCGGGATCGGGTACCTGATTCCGCTCGTCTACTTCTTCTGGTCGATGCGCTACGGAAAGGACGCCGCCGACAACCCGTGGGGCGCGACGGGCCTCGAATGGCAGACGCCCTCCCCCCCGCCGACGGAGAACTTCCCGGCCACGCCGGTCGTGACAGGCATCCCTTACGACTATGCGACGGTGCACGAGACCCGGGAGGGCGCCCTTGTCTGACGCCGCCCACGCCCTCCGGCACGAAGCTCCCCCGGAGCTGCAGCACCACTTCGTCGACCTCGAGGCGCAGCAGCAGGCCTCGTCCCTCGGGATGTGGCTCTTCCTCGTGACCGAGGTCCTCTTCTTCGGCGGCATGTTCACGGCCTACGTCGTCTACCGCTCGAGCTACCGCGCCGCCTTCGAGGGCGCCTCGAACCTGCTCGACATCCGGCTCGGCGCGTTCAACACGGCGGTCCTGCTCGCCTCCTCGCTGACGATGGCGCTGGCGGTCTGGGCGGCCTCGCAGGGGAAGAAGAAGCTCATCGTGCTCTTCCTCTCGCTGACGATCCTGCTCGGCGCGGTGTTCCTCGGCGTGAAGGTCGTCGAGTACGCGCAGAAGTTCGAGCACCACGAGGTCCCGGGGCCGCACTTCGTCGTCCCGCACGGGCTCGCGCCGCAGAGCGAGATGTTCTTCTCGATCTACTTCTGCATGACGGGCCTCCACGCCCTCCACATGATCATCGGCATCGGCCTGCTGACCTGGCTGATCGCGAAGGCCCGGCGCGGCGCCTTCTCCACCCGCTACAGCACGCCGGTCGACCTGGTCGGCCTCTACTGGCACTTCGTCGACATCGTCTGGATCTTCCTCTTCCCGCTGCTCTACCTGCTCGGGAGGCACACGCTGTGAAGCGCAACGGATCGCACGGCGGATCGACGCTGCCCGCCTACTTCGCGGTCTTCGCCCTCCTGATGCTGCTGACGGCGCTCACGGTGTGGGCGGCGTTCCAGCACCTCGGGATCTGGAACACGCCGGTGGCGCTCACGATCGCGGTCACCAAGGCCCTGCTCGTGGCGCTCATCTTCATGCACCTGCGGGGGTCGCCGAAGCTGACGGCGATCGTCGTCTCGGCGAGCGTCGCCTGGCTCGCGATCCTGATCGTCATCACGCTCTCCGACTATCTGACCCGTCCCTGGCTGCCGATCTACGGAAGGTAGGGGGTCGGGCGCAAGTCCGCCCGAACACGATCGGATCGGTGGCGACGGGCCTCAGGCCGTGGCGGGCAGGTCCGAGGAGCGCGGCGCGGTCGTCGCGAGGAGCACGCCGAGCAGGATCAGCGCCCCGCCGGCGACCACCCGTCCCGAGAGCGACTCGCCGAGAACCGTCACGCCGAGCAGGACGGCGATCACCGTGTCGGTCAACGGGATCGTTCCGATCACCGCGACCGGCACGCGCGGGATCAGCCAGAAGAGCCCCGCGAACGTCATCGCGGTGCCGAAGACCGCGAGGTAGCCGAGCGCCAGGACCGAGCTTCCCGTCCAGCGCATCGACGCCCCGCGTTCGAAGAGCGCCGCGAGGACCGAGAGAAAGACCGCCCCGACGAGCGTCTGTCCCCAGACGTTCTGATAGGGCGAGACGCCGGCGAAATGTTTCTTGTTGAGCACGTTGGCCACGGCGCAGACGATCGCCGAACCGAGAACGCAGAGCCCGCCGATCAACAGAGGCCCCGGGCGCGCCTGCAGGGCCTCCCGGATCGCCGGCCCCTGGATCACCGCGACGCCCAGGAGGCCCAGGACCGACGCCGCGACGGTGCGCGCCGTGAGCGGCTCGTGCGGCAGCAGCCAGTGCGCCAGGAGGCCCACCCAGATGGGGAAGGAGCAGAAGAGCAGCGCCGCGAGGCTCGAGTCGATCCACTGGGACGCCGTGAAGATGAAGGCGTAGGACACTCCGATCTGCAGCAGGCCGCACAAGGCGATCCACGCCGACGCGCGGCGCCCCGGTCCGCGCGTGCCCGAGCGAAAGGCGAAGGGCGCCATGAGCAGGCAGGCGAGGCCCATGCGGATCGCCGCAAAGTGAAACGGCGGCAGGTCGCGCAGCCCGATCTTGATGAACATCCACGTCGAGCCCCAGACCGCGCAGCAGAAGAGGTAGACGGCGATCAGCCGCCCGCGCGACGCCGCTCCCGGGCCTTCCATGCGGGCGCATCGTACCGGACGCGCCATGGGAGCGGGATGGGTAGAATACGGTTCGCATGTTCACGGCGAAAATCGACCGATCGCTCCCCAAGGCCGGCCGGTATCACGATCTTGCCGCGTCGCTCGCGGCGCTGCTCGACGGCGAGCCGGACGCGCTCGCCAACCTGGCCAACGCCTCGGCCCTCCTGGCCGAGGCGCTCGACCGGATCAACTGGTGCGGGTTCTACCTGCTCCGCGGCGGCGAGCTCGTGCTCGGCCCGTTCCAGGGCAGGAGCGCCTGCGTGCGCATCGCGCTCGGAAAGGGCGTCTGCGGGACAGCGGCGGCCCGGCGCGAGACCCTCGTCGTGCCGGACGTGCAGGCGTTTCCCGGCCACATCGCCTGCGACGCGGCCTCGCGTTCCGAGATCGTCGTTCCGATCCTCGCCGGAGGCCGCCTCCGCGGCGTCCTCGACGTGGATTCGCCCGAGACCGCGCGCTTCGACGACGAGGACCGGCGGGGCCTCGAGGCGTTCGTCACGGCGCTGGTTCCGCGGATCGCGTGGGAAAGCCTCCTCCCCGAGGAGGCGAAATGAAGGCGTTCGGCGGCCGCGTCACCTGGCTCGGCCACGCGGCGTTCCTGATCGAGTCGCCCCGCGGCGCGCGGATCGCGATCGATCCCTTCATCGGAGGAAACCCGAAGTTTCCGAAGGGCTTCGACTACGGCAGGCTCGACGCCATCGCCGCGACCCACGGGCACTCCGACCACTTCGGGGCGGACGGGGTCGCTCTCGCCAAGAAGACCGACGCCACGGTCGTTTGCATCTTCGAGCTCGCGCTGCACTGCGCCGCGCAGGGCGTCCGGAAGGCCTCCGGCATGAACAAGGGCGGCGGGCAGTCGGTCGCGGGCGTCGAGTTCCGGATGGTCCAGGCGGTTCATTCTTCCGGCACGTCCGGGCCCGGCGGGGAACACAATCCCCCTGCCGATCCCTGCGGCTTCGTGCTGAGCTTCGAGGACGGGTTCCGGATCTATCACGCCGGCGACACGGGGGTCTTCTCCGACATGGCCTTGATCGCCGAGCTCTACGCGCCGGACCTCGCGCTGCTGCCGATCGGCGACTTCTACACGATGGGCCCGCGCGAAGCCGCCAAGGCCTGCGAGCTGCTGGCGGCGCCGCGCGTCCTGCCGATGCACTGGGGCACGTTCCCCGCGCTCACGGGAACGCCCGCGCAGTTGCGCGAGGAGCTGCGCAAACGAAACCTCGCGACGGAGGTCATCGCGCTCGAGCCCGGGGGATCCTGGCCGCGGTAGCGCCCTACTGGAGCGGGAGTCGGCCCGCGAACCCCTCTTCGTACCCGTGGAAGTACTCGAGGGCCCGCTCGGGATACTTCCAGCAGTAGTAACCCGCCCCCGAATCGAAATCGACCAGCCAGGGCCCCTTGATCTCGACGCCGAGCGCCATCATCTCGCGCGCCCAGTCCGAGAGGATCGTCTCGCGCTCCTGCTCGGCGCTGCGGCCCCCCTGTCCGAGCCGCGTGTAGCGGTCCACGGCGTCGCCCGTGCGCTCGCGGATCTGCGGCAGCAGCTGCCGCGCCTCCCCGAGCGAAAAGATCTTCTTCTCGGCGGCCGCGATCCCGTCGGGGGCCGCGCCCTGCGCCCGCACGATGCCGACGAGCCTCGCGACCGCGTCGGCGTCCTCCCCGGGCTCCGCCCGGACGTACCGTTCGAGCACGCGCAGCGCCTCCTCGGGCTGCCCGGCCTTCAAGAGCAGCATCCCCCGGTCGCGCAGGAGCGAGGCGGCGCCGGGCTCCAGCGCCTCGGCGCAGTCCAGCACCGCGAGCGCTTCCTCGTAGCGGTGGCGGCGCTCGTAGGAGCGGCGCAGGTTGGCGAGCACCCGGCGCAGGACGGCCGGGGCGGCGTCGGGCGCGAGCGCCTCCGGGGAGAGCTCCACGGGCGTTCCGAAGATCGCAGCGACCCGCCGGCCGAGCGATGCGGCGTCGCACAGCACGCCGCCGTCGAAGGCATCGAGGTAGAGACCCTCGGGAAGGTCCGAGCCCGTGAGCACGAAATGCCCCGGCAGCCCCACGCCCTCCAGGGCTATCCCGGCGCGCCGTCCGATCTCGCGCACGACGATCGAGAGGGTGATGGGCATGCCCCGGCGCGCGGAGAGAACGTGGACCACCGAGCAATTGGGCGGCTCGTCGTAGGACAGCGGTGTCTCCCGCAAAGCCCTCCTCGGCAAAGAGCACTTCGCGCAGGGCATCGAGCGCGGGCGCGCCGGCCGCGCGGCGGTCGGCGACGCGGCCCGCGAGCTGGCCGACCCGGGCGCGGGCGCTCTCGAGGTCCGCCGCCGGGTCGATCAGGCGGGCAACGAGCAGCGCCCCTTCGAAGAGATCGACGGGCGTCGCGCCCCCGAGCCGGCGAAACTCCTCGGCCGAGACGTTGCGAGAATCCTGCGCCACGCTCCTATCTTATTTCCGCCTCGATCAAAGGGGCAGCAACCGCGTATATTGGCCCGGTCCAACGCCCAATGAGCGCGCCCGCGAGTGCCGCCGTGGATCGGGTCGCCGCCCTCCCCCGGGAGGAGTGGGACAGCCTCGTCGCGACGCGCCGCGACCTCCACAGCCACCCGGAGCTCGGCTTTCAGGAGACGCGCACCGCCGGTATCGTGACCGAACGCCTGCGCCGCGCGGGCCTCGCGCCGAGATCCGGCGTCGGGACGGACGGGAGTCACCGCAGACCCGGTTGCGCCGGGCGGCGGGAGCGGGGACCCCGGGCGCGGCCGGATCCTGCTGCGCGCCGACATGGACGCCCTCCCACTGACGGAAGACACCGGCGCCTCCTACGCCTCGCAGCAGCCGGGCACGATGCACGCCTGCGGGCACGACGGGCACGTGGCGATCGCGCTCGCCGTTGCGCGAGCGCCTGGCCGGGGCTCCCGAGGCCGCGCGGCTGCGCTTTCTGTTCCAGCCGGCCGAGGAGGGGGCGGGGGGCGCCGAGGCGTGCGTCGCGGACGGCGCCCTCGAAGGCGTCACGGCGGCCTTCGGCCTCCACCTCTGGAACCAGCTGCCCCTCGGCAAGGTGGGCGTCAACCGCGGCGCGCTCATGGCGGCCGTGGACGAGTTCGCGATCGACGTCGAGGGCCCGGGAGGTCACGGCGCGGCGCCGCACGAGACCGCGGACACGATCGTGGCCGCGGCGCGCATCGTGGAAGCCCTGCAGGGCGTCGTCGCGCGGGAGATCTCGCCGCTCGAGCCGGCGGTCGTCACGGTCGGCACGATCCACGGCGGCGGCGCCTTCAACGTCATCCCGTCCTCCGTCCGCCTGACCGGAACGACGCGCTGCTTCTCCGAGGCGGTGGGCCGCGCGCTGCCCGAAAAGATGGAGCGCATCGTGGCCGGCACCGCCGCGGCCTCCGGCGTGCGCGCCCGTCTGCACTACCGCCGCGTGAACCGGGCGACGGTCAACGATCCCGCCATGGCGGATCTCGTCATCGAGGCCGCGGTCCGCCTGCTCGGCGAAGAGAACGTCGAGACCGACACGCGCACCCTCGGCGGCGAGGACATGTCCGTCTATCTCGCGAGCGTGCCCGGATGCTTCTTCTTCGTCGGCTCCGCGCCCGAGGGCGCCCACCGGCCGCACCACTCCCCCGTCTTCGACTTCGACGAGCGCGCGCTCGCGATCGGCACGCGGCTCTTCGAGCAGGTCGCCCTGGAAGCGGCGCGGCGCCTGTCGCCCGCCTAGGGCATCTGCCCGACGGCCCCGGGGTCGTAAACGTTGCCCGCGTTCGGGCCGTGCCACTTGCCCTGGTTCAGGTCGAAGTAGACGCCGATCGACGTGAACGGCACGCGGAAGAAGTTGAAGAACCCGTAGACCAGCTGCCCCCACAGCTTGTCGTGCGGAACGCCGATCACCCCCAGGATCTCCGGAATGTTCAACCCGAGCTCGAGCCCGATGTTGCGCTGGCGGAAATCGGGAGGCGAGTAGCGGTACCCCTTGGAGCCGTAGGACATGGAGAACAGGAGGAAGCGGGCGGGCCCCGGGCGGACGTCGATGCGCCGGGCAAAGCCGGCGAGCTTCAAGTCCGCCGTGTAGATCTCCTCGGAATAGTCCTTGCCGACGCCGGAGGTCCGGCAGCAGGCCGGGGGCTGATCGGCGGAGACCTTGCCGAAGCGGAAGCCGATCGTGTCGTCCATGTCGTAGTGCGTGATCAGCGCGGCCGTCCCCGCCCCGAGCGTGTCCATCACGAGGTCTTCCCACGCGAACCCGAAGACCGTCAGGCCGTCGCCGACCTCGACGATCAGCCCCGCCGCGACCGCGGTGGCGAAGGCCATGGTGACGGCCTTGTCCTTGGTGTAGCCCAGGTCCTGGTAGGCCACGTTCAAGCCCCGGGAAAGGCCGTTGTAGAAAACGAAGTGCGACGCCTTGTCCGCGCCGCCGGCGTACGTCGTCTCGCCGAACCACTCCTCGTTGCCGAAATTGAAGGACGTGCGGTCGTGGCCGGACCAGAAGGCCGAGGCGGCCGACCCGGCGAGCACGCCGACCGTCAACAGCCCGGATTTCCAGCTGGTTTGGGATACCTCGACGACGGACGTGCCGAGGTTGATCGGGCCGGCCGCGGGGTTCGTCGGCAGCCACTCGACGGCAGTCAAACCCAGAGCGCCGGGCTCTCCCCCGGCGGCGAGGAGGGGCTCCGAGTCGAAGGGCACGAAGCTGCCGTCGGCGGTCTGCCCGAAGTAGTACGCGGGGGGAACCGACGGCGGGAAAAGACGGAACGACTCGGACGCCGGAAGCGTCGAAGCCAGCAGGAGGAGCGCCGGGACCAGCCGCGCGGCGCATGTCCATCGGGCGCCGGCTGGCCGGACGGGGTGTCCGTGTCGAGTCCGCGCCATCAGTGGCCCCATCGTATCGGAAACCCGGCCCGCGGGACAGCTCCCCCTACGGATAGATCACCTTGCCGGGGTCGAAACGGTCTCCCGTCGAGGGGCCGTGCCAGCCGCCCCCGTTCAGGTCGTACTGGAAACCGAAGGCCGTGTAGGGAAGCCGGAAATACTCGAAAAAGGTCAGGAGGATCTGGCCCCACCAGCTCCTCTTCGGAACGCCGACGGCGACCAGGATCTCCGGGACGTTCAACCCGAGGTCCACGCCGACGTTGCGCTCCCGCACGTCGACGGGCGAAAACCGGTAGCCCTTGGAGCCGTACGTCAGCGACACGAGAAAGAAGCGGGCCGGGCCCGGGCGCACGTGCAGGCGGCGCAGCGCGCCCTCCAGCTTGAAGTCGAGCGAGTAGATGTCCTCGGAGTAGTCGTGGCCGAAGCCGTAGGCGCGGTTGGGCGGCGGCGGGATCTCGGCCGAGACGAAGCCGAACCGCAGACCCAGCAGGTCGTTCAAGCCCGCGGCCTGGAGCCCGACGCCGGCGAGCGAGCCCAGGAAGTTGGCGGCCACGTCGTTCCAGGAATAGCCGTAGACCTCCGTCATCCCGTCGCCGAGCTCGATCAGGGCGCCGCTCAAGGCCGTCAGGCCGACCGCCAGCGCCCGCGACTGTCCCGGCGTGTTGCCGAACTGCTCGTAGAACTTCGCGAGCTCACTCGCCGCGAAGTATCCGAAGAAGAAGTGCGACGCCTTGTCGGCGCCTCCCGCGTAGCTGTCCTCGCCGAACCACCCTTCGTCGGTGAAATGGAATGCCCCGCGCTCGTTGCCCTTCCACCAGACCAGCTCGCCGACGACCGGGACGGCGGCGAGGACCCCGACGGTGAGCCACAGGGTCCGGCCCCGAAAGAGCGGCCCCCGGACGGGCGTCGGCGTGAAGGGTTTCGCGGCCGCGCCGTCGGAGATCGCCGCCTGGACGGCCGGAGACAGGTCCAGACGGAACTGACCGTCGCCGGCTTCGCTTCCGCCGTCGGCCGGAGACTCCGCGGCGTCGAGCGAGCCCAGGCCCGAGCGAGAACGTCTGCGGCTCGCGCCGGCTCGAGGCTGGACGGCGCCGGGGGGAAAGAGAAGGAACTCTGCGGACTCCGCGCACGCCGAGGCCGCCACGGGTCCGAGAAGGGCCGCCAGCCCGAAGCGAAGCCGCGCGGTCCGCCCGCTTCGCCCTCGCCCCTCTTTTCGCGGAATCCGCGGATTATCGCGCCCCGCGCGCGGGCGCGTCAAAGGCGGGGACGAACGGGTTGTGGATAATCCGCGCGTGCCGACGCTGACCCTGGTCCTGCTCGCGGCCTACCTCCTCGCGGTGGCGGCCACGGGGTGGGCGTGGCGCCGGCGCGCGGCCCGCGACGAGGCCTCCTACTTCGTGGCGGACCGCTCGCTGTCCTCCTTCTGGGGATTCCTCGGCCTCGCCTCCCTGACGACGGGAGGCTCCACCACGGTCGCGCTCGCCGCGCTCGTCTACACGCACGGGCTCTCCGGGCTCTGGCTCGATCTGGCGGGCGCCGCGGGTCTGCTCGCGCTCGGGCTGTTGCTCGCCGGACGCGTGCGCCGCGAGGGCGCCGTGACGCTTCCCGAGATCGTCGGCCGCTACTACGGCGCGACCGCGCGCCGGGTCGCCGGGGGGCTCGTCCTGGTGTCCGAAATCGTCTGGTTCGCGCTGCTGATCGAGGCGACGCAGGTCGTCCTCTCGGCGGCGCTCGGTCTCGAGCCGGTCGCCGCCATCGTCGGCTCCACGGCCGTCTTCGTCCTCTACACCGCGCTCGGCGGCCAGTTCGCCGTCGTGCGAACCGACGGCCTGCAGTACGGGCTGATGGTGATCGGAATTCCGGGGATCGCCCTCGCCTTCGCGCTCGCGCGTTCGGGCGGCTTCGGGAATCTGCCTCCCGAGGCGCTCGCCTTCCCGACGTCGCCGTCGTTGCGCACGGTCGACGTGCTGTCGCTCCTCGTCCTGATCGGGCTGCCGCACCTGGTCGGCAGCGACGTCTACGCGAAACTGCTCTCGTGCCGGGACGAGCGGACCGCGCGCCGGGCCGCGCTCGGGGCGGCCCTGTCCAAGGTCCTCTTCGGGTGCGCCGTCGCGGCCATCGCGCTCGCCGCCCGCGCGACGCTGCCGCCCGGAGCCGCCATCCAGACCCTCCCGCGCGCCGTGCTCGCCTTCGTCCCGGCCCCCCTCGCCGCGCTCGTGCTCGTGTGCCTGGTCGCGACGATGCAATCCTCGGCCGACGCCGTCCTGCTCTCGGCGGCCGCGGTGACCGTGCGGGACCTCGCTCCCGGGATGCGTCCGGAGGCTCCCGGCGATCGCCGCCGCGCGGGCCCTGACACCCGTCTACGCCGCGCTCGGCCTCGCCCTCGCGCTCGCCCTGAACCGCAACGTGCTCGAGACGCTCAAGCTCGGCTACTCGATCTTCGCCGCCGGCCTGATCCTCCCGGTCCTGGCCGCGCTGTCGCTGCCGCAGGACTCCATCCCGACGCCCGGCGCGATCGCGGCCATGCTTGCCGGCGGCGGGATCGCGGCGCTCGGACGATTCTTCCCGGCCGCGCTGGGCGGCGCGGATCCGGTGCTCGCCGGCACCGCGGTCAACCTCACCGTTCTGGCCGGCGCCTGGGGGCTGCGCCGGTTCCGGGCAGAAGGACTCCGGCCGTCGTGACGGGGCCGCAAGCGTCCTCCCGCGACCGACACGCACCCGGCCTTCCTCAAGCCGGCCGGGCCGAACCTCGGCGTCGCCCCGCCGCGCGGGGTCGCCGCGCCGCGGCGCGGGATGTTCGCCTCGCTCGTGCACCGCTCCTTCCGCAACTACTGGGCCGGCCTCTTCCTTTCGAACATCGGCAGCTGGATGCAGACGGTGGCGCAGGGGTGGCTCGTCCTGCGCCTCTCGAATTCGGCGTTCGTGCTCGGCCTCGTCGCGTTCGCCGGGTCGATCCCGAGCATGCTGCTCGCCCCGCTGGCCGGCGTCGCGGCCGACCGCTACGACCGCCGCCGGATCCTGCTCGCCACCCAATCGGTGCAGATGGCCTGCGCGCTCATCCTGGCGGCCGCGACCGGATGGCGTTTCGCCTCGGTGCCCCTGGTCGCCGCGGTGGCGATCGTCAACGGTGTCGCCAACGCGTTCACGACGCCTTCGCACCAATCGCTCTTCCTGAACCTCGTTGGCCGCGAAGACCTGATGAACGCGATCGCGCTCAACTCGATGCAGTTCAACCTCTCCCGCGTGATCGGCCCGATGCTCGCGGGATTCGCGATCGCCGGCGCGGGAGAAACCGGCTGCTTCCTCCTGAACGCGGTGTCGTTCGTGGCGATCCTCATCCCGCTCGCCTCCCTGCCGAAGCTGCCGCGCGCCAAGGGCTCCTCGCGCGGCGCGTGGGTGGACCTGCGCATCGGTCTGCGGTTCGCGCGGCGCGATCCGCTCCTGCCGCGGCTGCTCGCCATCACGGCCGCGCTCGCCGTCTTCGGAACCCCCGCCGTGACGCTCGCGCCGCTCTTCGCCGCCAGGCTCCTCCACGTCGGGCCCGAGGGACTCGGCGGGATGCTTTCGGCCGTGGGCCTGGGGGCCGTCACCGCCGCCCTGGCGCTCGCCTGGCGCGGCGACCTGGCGGCCAAGGAACGTGGCGTGCGCCTGGCCGCGCTCGCGTTCGCCCTGTCGCTCGCCGGCTTCGGCCTCTCGCCGCACTACACCGTGGCGCTCGCCTGGCTCGCGCTGCTGGGAGCGGCGATGACCACCTCCTCTTCGCTGATCAATACGCTCATGCAGGAGCGGGCGCCCGACCGACTCCGCGGCCGCGTCATCTCCCTCTACGCGCTCGCCTGGCTCGGCTTCGTGCCGGTCGGGAACCTCCAGGCCGGGGCCGTCGCGCAAAGCTTCGGACCGGCGGCGGCTCTCTTCCTCGGCGCCGCGGGGATTGCGGTGACCGTGGCCGCCATGCGGCCGGTCGGGCCGCGCTCCCCGCACGCGCGTCCGTCATAATCTGCGGCCCGGGAGCGAGCCTTGCGCATCTTCGATTGCCACGTCCACATCCAGCCGTGGGAGCAGTTCCACCCTTCGGCTCGCGAGATCATGGCGCGCGATCGCCCCGACGCGGCGCGCGTGCGCCAGGCGCTCGCCGACCCGGAGGAGCTGCTGCGCCTGCTCGACGAGGAGGGCGTCGAGCGGGCGGCCCTGATCAACTACGTGGCGCCGGAAGTCATGGGATTCACGCCCGCCGCCAACGACTGGATCTCCCGCTACACGCGGGACCACCGCGACCGGCTCCTGCCGGTGGGATCCGTCCACCCGCGCCACACACGCGACCCCCGCGGGGACACCCGCCGCCTCTTCGACGAGCTCGGCATCCGGATGCTGAAGGTCCACCCTCCGCACCAGCTCGTCGCCGCCAACGCCCACATCGACGGCGACGAAGCGCTCGCCGCGATCTACGCGACGGCGCAGGAGGCGGGCCGGCCGATCATGATCCACACGGGGACCTCGATTTTTCCCGGAGCCCGCAACCGCTTCGCCGATCCGATGGCGGTCGACGACGTGGCCGTGGATTTCCCGCGGCTCAAGCTGATCCTCGCCCACGCCGGCCGCCCGCTGTACATGGAGACGGCGGTCTTCCTGGCGCGCCGCCATCCCAACGTCTCTCTGGACCTCTCGGGGATCCCGCCCCGGAAGCTGCTCGAATACCTGCCGCGCCTGGAGGAGCTCTCCGCGAAGTGCCTCTGGGGAACCGACTACCCGAGCCCCGGCGTCGTCTCCATCAAGAAGAACGTCGCCGAGTTTCTGTCGCTTGCCCTCTCCGACGAGGCGAAGGAGCGGATCCTCTGGAGCAACGCGGTCTCGGTGCTCGGCGGCTGAGGAATAATGCCGGCGATGGCTCGGGAACGCGTCCTCGTCGTCGGTGGCGGCACCATGGGCCGCGGCATCGCCGCCGCGTCGGCGCTGGCGGGCTACCCGACGTCCCTCTTCGAAGCCGACGCGGGGCGGCGCGCGGGCCTGCGCGCCGCGATCGAGGGGTCGTGGGAGCGCGCCGTCGCCAAGGGCAAGCTCTCCGCCGATGCCGCCGCGAGGGGCCGTGGCCTGCTCGACGTTCCGGAGCGCCTCGAAGACGCCGGTGGAGCCGACCTGGTGCTCGAGGCCGTCCCCGAAGACCTGGAGCTCAAGCGGAGGATCTTTGCCGAGCTCGACCGTCTCTGCCCGGATGCCGCCTGGCTCGCTTCGAACACGTCGGCGCTCTCGATCACGGCGATCGCGGCCGCGACGCGGGCGCCCGAACGGGTCGTCGGCCTTCACTTCTTCAATCCCGTCGCGGTCATGCCCTTAGTCGAAGTCGTCCGCGGCCGTGCCACCTCCGCGGCCGTCCTCGATCGCGCGGCGGCCTTCGCGGAGTCTCTGGGCAAGCGGGCGATCCGCGTCGCGGACGCGCCGGGCTTTGCCACCTCGCGCCTGGGCGTCGCCCTCGGCCTGGAGGCCATGCGGATGGTCGAGGAGGGGGTCGCATCCGCCGCGGACATCGACCAGGCCATGGAGCTCGGCTACGGGCACCGGATGGGGCCTCTCAAGACGAGCGACCTGGTCGGTCTGGACGTGAGGCTCTCGATCGCCGCAGACGCTGGCCGAGGGGCTCGACGGGCGGCGCTTCGAGCCGCCGGCGATTCTGCGCCGGCTCGTCGCCGAGGGCCGGATCGGCAAGAAGTCGGGCGAGGGCTTCTACCGGTGGGAAGGCGAGACCGCGCGGCCAGCCGGGGAGGACCGCAAGCCATGAGGCGCGCCGGCGGTCGCGCGGAGATGGACCGCCGCGGCGTGGGCCTGGGCGTCGCGCTCTGCGGGGTCGGCCTCTATGCCCTCCTCTCTCGCAGCCTGGGCCTGCGCGGGCCCGGTCCGGTGCTGCTCCTGCTCGGCGCCATTTTCTTCACGCTCTCGGCCCTCGCCCGCTTCCGCGGACCGCTGCTTCCCGCCGGAGTCCTGCTCGGCCTGGGCGCCGGGTTCCTCCTGCGAGGGCCCCTCGCCCCGTGGATCGCCCCGTGGGCCTCGCTCCTCCTGGGCCTGGGCGCCGGATTCCTCCTGGTGGCGGCCATCGATCGCGCGTTGGGACGCCGGCGCCAGCCGCCGCCGCTCGTGCCGGGCCTCGTGCTGACGGGAATCGCCGCGGCAGAAGCCCTCGCGGGAGCCTTCTCCATCCACGACGCCTTCGCGCGCATGGAATGGCTGTGGCCGTTCGCGATCCTGGCCGCGGGGCTCTTCCTCGTCGTCACGGCCCTGCGGCGGAGCGGCGCGCCGGACCGCTCCTAGACGCCCGAGAGGTCGAGCAGCTTCGGCACCGGTGGCCGGGATGCCCCCGGAGGACCCGGCGCGGCCCGGCGCAAGAGGAGCAGGCGCGCGGTCACGAGCAGGATCAGTCCGGCCGCCGCGATCTCGACGCCGAAGAAACCCGTGGCGAGGCGGTGGTAGCGGTCGAGCAGCAGGCGGGCCGGGTCGGCCGCCGGCAGGTTGTCGATCAGGCCCGGAGCCTCTTGCCGAATCCGATCGATCGGGGGGATCAGAAGCTGCTGGATCACGACGGCCCCGATCACGCCGAGCAGGGGCGCGCGCGTCAGCAGCGCGGAGAGGGCGCGCGGCGCGCTCCACCGGCGGGTCAGAAACCAGGAGGTCGCCAGCAGAACGACGAACCCCCCTTCCATCGCCCGCAGAGTCGCGTCAGGATCGGGCTCTGGAGCGAGGCGGCGAGATCGCGGGTCGGCAGCACGCGGAACGCCGCCGGCGCCACGACGGCCCCGAAGAAGAGGGGCGAGGCGAGCGTCAGAGACAGGGCGAGCAGGTGGAGGACGAGCACCGGCGCCTCGAGGCGGGAGCCCGCCTTCATGGACCGACGAGGCGGCAGCGGCCTCTCACGGCGCGTACTCCGCCTGGACCGCCGGGACGAGGCCGGCGGCATGCGCCCGGTCGAGGAGCCGCTGCACCGCCTGGCGCCCCTCGGGGCCGTAGCCCTGCGTCCAGCGGTTGACGTACATGCCGACGAATCGGTCCGCCTCGCTCCGGTCGAGGCCCCGCGCGTACCGCAGGGCGT
Source organism: uncultured Acidobacteriota bacterium (assembly GCA_963725095.1). Lineage (GTDB taxonomy): Bacteria > Acidobacteriota > Thermoanaerobaculia > UBA5066 > Gp7-AA6 > DATBFU01. The sequence continues at coordinate 242,314 of CAVRXJ010000022.1, read as the reverse complement.
GCGTCAGGGCCTCGTCGCGGTGGTCGAGCCCGTATTCGATCGAGCGGGAGAGGGCCCGGGAGATCCGGGCGATCCGGTCCGCTCCGAGATCCCGCCGGACGACGTTGCCGCCGAGCGGCAGCGGAAGTCCGGTCTCGTCCTTCCACCACTGGCCCAGATCCGCGACCGCACGCAGGCCCTCGCGCCCGAAGGTGAGCTGGCCCTCGTGAATCAGCACTCCCGCCGCAAATCGGCCATCCCGAACGCCCTCCAGGATCTCGTCGAAGCGGTGGACCTCGGTGCGCGCGCCGGGCGCCCAGAGAGAGAGGGCGAGGTGCGCGGTCGTGCGGGCTCCCGGAGACGCGACCAGGACCTCCCCGCCGCCGATCGCCGCGCGCGAAACCGGCTGCCGCGAGACGACCACGGGACCGTAGCCGTCGCCGAACGAGGCGCCGTGCGGAAGCAGGAGATACCGATCCGCGAGGAAGGCATAGGCGTGAAAGGAGACGGCGGACACCTCGAGCTCCCCGCCGAGGGCCCTCCGGTTCAGGCTCTCGATGTCGGACAGCTCGTGGACGAAGGAGAGGCCCTCCGTGTCGACGCGCCCCTCGGCGAGCGCGAAGAACATGAAGGCATCGTCGGAGTCGGGGCTGTGCGCCACCGTGATGCGATCCGATTCCATGGCGCCCGGCATTCTATCCGCGGGTCACGCTGCGGGTGATCCGGGCGGCGCGACGCGCTCCACTTTTCGCGCGGCGGCGGGGCGGGGCGCTTGACTTCCGTCTCGAGGGACGCGAGAATCAAGACAATTGAAATTGCAAGATTTTTCTTGTGTATCCCGGATGGAAGCTTCTAAAATGAAATCGCCGGATGGGTTGTGTGCCCCACCCGGCGATGACCGGAACGTATGACCAATCGAATTTTCGGCAGCGACAGACGAAAGGCGACACGCTCCTTCCAGGGGGCGGCAAAATTAGCATCTCGCCCGGAGGCTGTCAATCAGCTGTCGGGAGGGAGGTGACACGATGGCCACGAAGAAGAAGGCCGCCAAGAAGAGCAAGAAGGCGACCAAGAAAAAGAAGTAAATCAGCACTTTACGGTGTTTCTAACGGATCTTCGGGGGCCTTCGGGCCCCCTATTTTTTTGTCCCTTTTTTCGGCCACCCTCCCGCGAAGGCGCGCCCCGGCGGCTCACTATATCTGTTTTGATATAGTTTCGGCATGTCGCTCCCGCACGTCCTCCTCGGCATGCTCCACGAGAAACCGCGCACGGGATACGACCTCGCGCGCGCGATCGAGGGCGAGGTCGCGCCGCTCTGGCGGGCGGAACTCTCCCAGATCTACCCGACCCTGGCGCGGCTGCGGCGGGCGGGCTTCGTCCTGCTCCGGGTGCTGGGACCCCACCGCGGCCCCCGCCGCAACCTCTTCCGGATCACCGCCGCCGGCCGCCGGGAGCTGCGCCGGTGGGTCGCCGAGCCGGCCCCGGCGCCCCGGGCGAAGGACGAGGGTCTGGCGCGGATCGCGTTCCTGGAGGCCCTCTCCCTGGAGGAACGCCGACGCGCGATCCTCCAGTACGACCGCGCGCTCGCCGAGGAGGTCCGGAGGCTGAAGGTCGGTGCGGCCCTCCCCCAGTTCCGGCGGGAGGCCCGCCGCATCGTCGTCGAGCGTCTGGAGTCGACCCGGCGCTCGCTTCGGGTCCTGCTCGCCGTGGCCGGAACGCCGCCCTCGGCCTCGGCGAATCGAGTCGAGGAGAAGAAGAAGTAGTCCGGTCTACGACGCCTTCGGCGTCACCGCTTCTTCAGCTCCATCAGGACCTGCCGCGCGACGGCCTTCAGCGTGTCGAACACGCCCACACCGGTCGTGGCCGTCGCCTCGAAGGTGGGTTCTCCCTTGATGTTCAGCTGCCGGTACATCTCGTCGGTCGTGACGGCGGTGGGCAGGTCCCGCTTGTTGAACTGGAGCACGTACGGGACGCTCGCGATGTCGTACCCCTGTTCCTTCAGGTTCTTGTCGAGGTTGCGGATCGACTCGACGTTGGCCTCCATGCGGGCTTCCTGCGAGTCGGCGACGAAGACGACGCCGTCCACACCCTTCAGGATGAGCTTGCGCGAGGCGTCGTAGAAGACCTGCCCGGGCACCGTGTAGAGGTGGAAGCGGGTCTTGAAGCCCCGGACGTTGCCGAGGTCCAGGGGCAGGAAGTCGAAGAACAGCGTCCGGTCGGTCTCCGTCGCGAGCGAGATGAGCTTGCCCTTGGCCGACGGGTTGGTCCGGTCGTAGATGTACTGGAGATTTGTCGTCTTTCCGCACAGACCGGGGCCGTAGTAGACGATCTTGCAGTTGATTTCGCGCGCGGCGTAGTTGATGAATGTCATGGATCCGTCACGAAAAGCGGCGAACGGCCGGGAAAATCACTCCGAAAAGAGCCGGTCGATGTCCTCGTCGGTGATCTCGGCGAACGGGGACTCGAACTCGGCCGAAAGGGACTCCTTCTCCTTCTCGGCCTTCGCGGAGATGTCCTCGAAGATCTTGTCGAGCTCGGTCGTCGCGCGCCGGACCCGCAGGCGGACCAGGCCGAGCGAGGAGCGCTCGTCGAAAATGACCACGAGGATGACCCGCTGCGCCACGATCGAGATGTGGATGTTGTCCTTCTCCCCCTCGTGGAACAGGATGGAGAACTCCTTCTCACCGATCAGGCGCGCCAACCCGTCGGTCGCCGCCACGTTGCCGGCCGTCAGCGACGCGAGAGAGGTCGTATCCAGCGTCTGGAGGTCGCCGACCGCCGCGATCTGCTGGCCGTTTTTGTCCACCAGGAACACGACGTTCGCGTTGGCGTCATGCCGCAGCCGCTGCAGCGACTCCCGGATCCGCTGAAATTCCTCGTCATAGAGGACGAGGTCAGGCACCGTCATGAATTAAATGGTTCTCCTGCTGAGAACTTATTGTAGCAGAAGAGTTCATCCGAGTTGATCGAGTTTTCAGTTTCGGCAGGATTCGCGCCACGGCGTCGAACGGAAGACTCGACAGCTGCAGACCGACAGACTCCTAGAGTTCCCGCCGCCCTTCCATGGACCTTGCCATCGTCACCTCGTCGGCGTACTCGATGTCGCCGCCCACCGGCAAGCCGAAGGCGATCCGGGTCAGGCGCACGCCCGTGGGCTTCAGCCTCTTGGCGATGTAGAGGGCCGTCGCCTCGCCTTCGACGTTGGGGTTGGTGGCCAGGATGACCTCCCGAACCTCCGGGGTCACGCGCCGCACCAGCCCGGCCGCGTCGATCTCGTCGGGTCCGATCCCTTTCAGCGGCGAGAGGGCGCCCCAGAGGACGTGGTAGCGGCCGCGGTACTCCCGCGTCTTCTCGATGACGGCCACGTTGCCGGGATCCTCGACGACGCAGAGCACCGAGGCGTCCCGCTCGGGGTCGGAGCAGACCTCGCACGGGTCCGCCTCCGTCAGCGTGTTGCAGACCGAGCAGCGGCGCACGGCCTGGCGCGCCTCCGCGATGGCGCGCGAAAGGCGCTCGGCCTCCTCCAGCGGGGAGCGCAGCAGGTAGTAGGCGAGCCGCGACGCGCTCTTGGCGCCGATGCCCGGCAGGCGCTGCAGCTCCGCGGCGAGGCGGTCGAAGGACTTCGGGGTGTCGAGGGCATCGGGAAGGACGCCGGGTGCCTTCTACCGCATTCCCGGCATCATTCCGCCGAGAAGCGCCGACGTCTTCTTCTGCAACGGCCTCGTCGACGCGCCGGGAGGCCTCGCGGCAGGCCGCCAGGATCAGGTCCTGGAGGGTCTCGACGTCCTCCCGATCCACGGCCGCCGGATCGATGTGCACGGCGAGCACTTCCTTGTGCCCCGACATCTCGACCTTGACCATCCCGCCGCCGGAGGAGGCTTCGATGCGCATCGCCTCGAGCTCCGCCTGGACCTTGGTCTGCATGGCCTGAGCCTGGGCCATCATCTTCTGGATGTTCATGACGACCCCCTCACTCTTCTTCCTTCACTTCCGTCAGCTCGCCGCGGAACATCTCCAGGGCCGACCGCACGACGGGGTCCGTCTCGGCGCGCGACGACGCACGCTCGCGCGCGATCGTCGCGCGGGGGACCTCGCGGGCCGCCTTGCCGAGATCGCCGTCCATCGGGGGGCCGGTCTTCAGGACGACGCGCAGCGAACGCCCGAAGGCCTCCCGCGCGACCTCGGAGAGCAGCTTCTTCGCCTCGGGCTCGTCGAGCGCTTCCTTGGCCGTCGCCTTGTCGATGCCGAACCGCAGGACCAGGTCCTCCCCCGCCACCGAGACCGACTCGGCGAGGCTGACCTGCGCCGCCGTGACGCGGCGCCGCGAGTCGAGGATCTCGTGAAAACGCTCGAGCGCACGGTCGCCTGCGACCTCGGCCGCCGGCGCCGCGGCGGGCTCGGCCTCCACCGTCACCAGCGAGAGGATGCGGGCGCCGCCATCCGATGCGGAGGGCGCGGGACGGGCCGGCGCCGGCGTCGCGGCACCGGCCGGAAGGCTGCCCGAGGACAGAACGCTCCTCGAGCCGTGTGCAGGCGCGGCAGCTCGGCCAGCCGCAGGACGTTGACCTGGAGCACCAGCGCCGCGTCGTCGGCCCGGCGCGCCAGGGCCTCCGCCTCGATCGTGAGCGACACGGCGCGCAGGAGGTTCTCGTAGGGCATCGCACGCGCGAGCGCCCGGAGGCGCTCGCGGTCGCGCGGATCCGCCTCCGGGTCGGGGTCCCCTCCCGCAGACGCGAGCAGCAGCGTGCGCAGCAGCGAGAGCAGCTCCTTGAAGACGTGCCTCGGGTCGCTCCCCTTTTCGGCCAGCCGCGCGAGCGCCGAGACGGCCGCGCCGCGGTCTCCGGAGGCGGCCGCCGAGTACACGGCCTCGAGCAACTCCCGGTCGACGAGGGCCAGGATGTCGGCGCAGCGGGCCTCGTCAACCGTTCCGGCCGAGAGCGTCGCTGCCTGGTCGAGCAGGGACAGGGCGTCGCGCAGGCTGCCTTCTGCGGCGGTCGCGAGGATCCGCAGCGCACCCGGCGTGATCGGGATCTTCTCTTCCGCCGCGACCCGGGAAAGCTGCTTGCTGATCTCGGCCGGCGTCAGCGCCTTGAAGCTGAAGCGCTGGCAGCGCGACACGATCGTCGCCGGGATCTTGTGCAGCTCCGTCGAGGCGAGGATGAACCGGGCGTGCGGCGGCGGCTCCTCGAGCGTCTTCAGGAGCGCGTTGAACGCCTCGGTCGTGAGCATGTGGACTTCGTCGATGACCGCGATCCGGAAGCGGTCCCGCTGCGGCGCGTAGCGGGTGGTCTCGATCAGCTCCCGGGCGTTCTCGATCTTGCGGTTGGAGGCCCCGTCGATCTCGTGCACGTCGAGCGAGTCGCCCCGCGCGAGGATCTCCTTGCAGGAGGCGCACTCGTCGCAGGGCCGGGCCGTCGGCCCCTTGTCGCAGTTCAAGGCCCGGGCCAGCAGCCGCGCCGTCGAGGTCTTTCCGACCCCGCGCGGCCCCGTCAGGAGGTAGGCCGGCGCCACCCGGTTTTCGGCGATGGCGTTGGTGAGGGTGCGGGCCACGGCCTCCTGGCCGATCAGGTCCTCGAAGCGCTTCGGGCGCCACTTCCGCGGGAGGGAGACGTGCATCGGGTCCTTTGCGAGATTCAAATTGTCCCGGCGGCCGAAGATGAGCTCAGGTTGACCTGCGGCGCACGGGGGCGCCTCCTGATCGCTGCTTCCTTCCGGACCTGACGAGGTTCGGAGACTTCCGTCGCACAGGGCCCGAACTCATCCTCGGCCGCCGGGGCGGCGATTGTATCAGGCGCGCCCCGTCGAGAGCGCCACGACGAGGCCCGCCGCGCCGAGAGCGCCGATCGCCAGATCCCAGTCGCGGAATGCGCCCGGCGGCAGCGGCGGCCAGACGCCGAGGCGCTCGCCCGACGTGTACAGGATCGCGAAGAGGGCGAGCCACAGGAACCCGAGCGCCGCGCGCCGCGCCCGGGCGGCGCGCTCACGACTTCTTGCCGCAGCGGGCCTTGACGAACTGGAAGACGGTGCGCGCCAGGGAAGGTGGAATGTCACGGGGCTTCAGGGCGCGCAGCGTCCGTCCCGTCGCCCGGTAGGAGTCGAGGAAGTGCAGGCATGGCGGGCAGAGGGCGAGGTGCCGCTCGAAGTCGGCGCGCTCGCCTTCCGGCATCGTCTTCTCCTCGAAGTCGTAGAGCGCGTCCATCACGAGCTTCTTGCAGGTGACGTCCTCGGAGTGGCAGTCCAGGGAGGGCGGCTTCTTGCGGGTCATGACGCCGCCTTCTGGACCGCCGGGCGAGGCGGCGGGACGCGAGATCTCCGCCAGACGCTGGCGCACGTTCAACCGGGCCCGGTGGAGGCGCGACTTGAAGGCCGGGATCGAGATCCCGAGGACATCGGCGATCTCCGCGGCCGGCATCTGCTCGACGTCCGCCATCCAGATCACGTCCCGGTAGGCCCGCGGCAGCTCGGCGATGAACTCCCCCGCCCGGGCGGCGAGCTCCCGCGCGGACGCCTCGTCCTCGATGGCGACCGTCGCGTCGGGCCAGTCCGCTCCGGCGAAGTGCCCGTCCTCGCCGAACCTCGGAAGGTGGTCCTGGATCGGGATCTTCGCCGCCGCCCTCCGCCGGCGCGCGCGGCTGTAGGCCTGGTTCAGGGCCACGCGGTAGAACCAGGAGAAGAACTTCTTGGATTCATCGAAGGTGCCGATCTTGCGGTAGAGCGCGAGGAAGGCGTCCTGGGTCGATTCCTCGGCGTCCTCGGCGTTGCGCAGGACGCCGTAGGAGAGCGAGTAGACGCGGGCGTGGTAGCGCTCGATCATCTGCTCGAGGGCTTGCTCGTCCCCGGCCTTGATCCGGCGGACGAGATCGAGGTCGGAGGGCGAGCCGTCATCCCTCTTATCTACGCCGGTTTCGCTCACGACGATTCGGATTCTAGTAGGAATCGGGTGATCGGGTCCGGGTTATCGGGTGATCTGGAGATCGGGTGATCGGAGTGATCGGATGATCGGATGACGGGCCCGCCTCCGACCTCCTTTGTTCACCCGATCACCCGATCGCAACATCACCCGATTCTTTCCCGATTCCTGCTAGGATTCGCGGCCTCGGAGAGGTGTCCGAGTGGCTTAAGGAGCACGCTTGGAAAGCGTGTGTACGCAAAACGTACCGGGGGTTCGAATCCCCCCCTCTCCGCCACTGACCGTCGCCTTCGCTCGCTCGCGAACCTGGTGGGCCGCGGCCAAGCGGTCGGTCCAGCTGCGGCCCACCACCGGCGAACGGCTCGGCCGGATGCGGCCTCGACCGTTCGCCTGGTTCGCTCGCTCGCTCCGGCTCCCGCGGCGCGCGCCTCCTCCCTCCTCCGTCGGGAGACTTCGCGCGCCGCGAGCTGATGACACTCCTCGCCTTGAGAAACACCAGCGGTAGCTCGGGAAGAGGGGAATGCCGCTCTCGAGGGGATCAGGCCGGCGGTTGAGGTTACGGCGACGCGGCGATTTCGTGCAGCGTGTCCCAGGAATAGAGGCCGTCGTTGTGGCGGTCGGCCCAGTCGATCTGCAGGGCGTAGCCGCCGACGCGCCGGTGCGCGACCGCCTGGAAGGACGCCGGCGTGTAGGGGCGCTCCGGCCCCTTGTAGAGGTTGCCCAGGATGTCGCGCTCGCCGCGGCACATCGCGCACGGACAGGCGCGGCGCAGCTTCTCGAGCGGAATGTAGTCCTCGCGCCCGTCCGTCCCAGACGATCGCGAGCTCGGAGCCGACGATCAGGACGTCCCGCGGAACCGCGCCCATGTCACTTCAGTCCGTCGACGACGTAGAGGTCCGAGAGGACGCGCGTGTAGCTGTAGGCATAGGCGGCGCCGTCGGGCGTCAGGCAGACCCGCCCGATGCCGCTCACACCGGCCGCGTCGGCGGGCACGACCTGCTTCCAGGGCTCGACCCGCCCGGTCGCGACGTCGAGCCGCGAGACGCGCGCGGGCAGCTCCGCCAGATGCAGCAGGTTGACCCGCCCATCGGCGCTCCATCCGACGACCCGGTCGAGCGGACCGATGGCCGGAAGCGGCGTCGGCTCGCCCCCCTCCATGGGATAGAGGTAGACGCGGCGGTCGGGACCGAGGACCACGGCCGACCTGCCGTCGGGAGAAACCGAGGCGGCAAACAGACGATAGCCCTCGGGCGTCAGGGGGCGGGACTTTCCAGTCTCCAGTTCCAGCAGGAAGAGACGCGCTCCGTGCCCCGGCTCGGCGGCCTCGAACAGGATCCGTTTCCCGTCCGGAACCCAGTTCGCGTTCTGGACACGGAGGCCGTTCTTCGGCAGCGGCCGCGGCTCTCCGGCGCCGGTCGGGTAGAGCACCATCTGCGGGTCGGAGGTGAGCTGCCGGATCGCCAGCGCCCACTTGCCGTCGGGCGACAGTCCCAGCGTGCTCCCCTCCCCGAGGCGCACGGCCGGCGAGCCGTCCGTCTTGCGCAGGTAGACCGAGTACCCCTCGCCCCCTCCCGAGCCCGACTCCGTGAAGAGAACGGTCTTCCCGTCGGGGGACAGATCCGTTCCGCTCGACCAGTCGAGCCAGGAGAGGTCGCGCTCCTTCTGCTCTCCCGGCGGCAGGGCGATCATGCCCTGCCTCTCGATGGCCTGCGTCATCAGGAGCCGCCCGTCCGCGAAGATGTCGTGGATCGTCAGGTTGCCCGTCACGCGAGCCCGAAGGCGCGTGCGGCCGGAGGGCGTCACGCTGTAGAGAGCGCGGTTGTTGCCGATCGGCGCCGCCGTGAACCAGATCTCGCCGTCCGGCGACCAGGCGAGACCGGCCGCGGTGGCAAAGAGATCCGTCAACGTCTTCTTCTTTCCGGCGCGGTCCACGATCGCGACGGCTCCCCCGTCATCTCCCGGCACCGGGTGGTCGAGGAAGGCCACCCAATCGCCCTTCGGCGAGACCCGCGGGTGGCTGACCCAGCCGCTCGTCTCGTAGACCACCTTGCCGATGGGAAACTCCACCCGGTTTCGAGCCCCGACATCGCGCACGACCGCGAGACTCTGCCCCACGGGGGCCCAGTCCGCCCACTGGACGTCTTCCAGGACGTCGCGCGTCGCTCCGCCTCCCGCCAGGCTCGTCTGCGCCAGAGTCCCGGTCCGGACGAAGCCGGACAGGAGGCGGCGGTGGAGCGAGACCGCGAGCTCCCCGGTGCGCGAGATCGCGAGCACCTCGGCGTCCGCGAGGCCGAAGGGGCGGGACTCGGAGCTGTCGGTGCGCGTCGAGAAGATCTCCATCGGGCGTCCGTCCCAGGCCGCCGAGTAGAGGATCGTCTGCCCGTCGGGCGCAAAGCGCGCGCCCCCAACCTCGCCGCGGCGAAACGTCAGTTGATGGAAGGTCGGCAGCGGCGTGAACCAGAGCCCGCGTCCGGCGAAGAGGCCGGCGCCGAGGCCCGCGAGGAGCAGCCCGACGCCGAGAAGGGCGGGCCAGATCGCGCCGCTTCGGAGCGACCGCGGCCGCGAGCTCTTCGCGCGAGATCTCGCCGGTCGAGGGCGCCTCGGAGAGGTGATCGCGCAGGTCGGCCAGGTCGCGGGCGAGGTCGCGCGTCGTCCCGAAGCGGTCTTCGGGATCCTTGGCGAGGCACCGCTCGATCAGCCAGCGCAGCGGAGCGGGCGCGCGCGGGTTCATCTGCACGACCGGCGCGGGCTCCTCGCGGATGATCGCCGTCAGGGTCTCGGCCGTCGTCCCGCGCTCGAAGGCGCGTTTGCCCGTCGCCATCTCGTAGAGGATCGAGCCGAAGGAGAACTGGTCGGACCGGAAGTCGAGCGGCCGCCCGCTCGCCTGCTCGGGCGACATGTAGCCGACCGTTCCCATCACCATCCCGGGCCGCGTCGCGTCGGCCGCCGTCTGCTGCACCGACAGCTCGTCGGACTCGGGCGTGACGAGCTTCGCCAGGCCGAAGTCCAGGATCTTGGCGTAGCCGTGCTTGGAGACCATGACGTTCTGCGGCTTCAGGTCCCGGTGCACGATCCCGGCCGCGTGGGCCGCGGCGAGGCCGTTGCCGATCTGGACGGCGAGGTCGAGCATCTTCTTCGTCGGCATGGGTCCGGAGGCCGTGAGGTCCTTGAGGGTCGAACCCTCGACCAGCTCCATGGCGATGTAGACCGTCGAGTTCGAGGAACCGATGTCGTAGATCGTCAGGATGTTGGGGTGCGAGAGCCCCGAGGCCGCGCGCGCCTCCCGCTCGAAGCGGGTCCGGCGCTCGGCGTCCGCCGCGAGCTCGGCGGGGAGCACCTTCACGGCGACGTCGCGCTTCAAGCGTTCGTCGCGCGCCCGGTAGACCTCTCCCATCCCTCCGGCGCCCAGAGGCGTCAGAATCTCGTACGGGCCGAGCTTGGTTCCGGCGGTCAGTGGCATCGGGTTGCGCGGATTCTATCCGCGAATCATTTCGAGGGCTCGATCACGTACAGGTCCGAGAGCGTGCGCGAGTAACCGAAGACGTAGGAGGAGCCGTCGGGCGTCGCGAGGATCGGCGCGATGTCGACGATGCCGGATCCATCCGCGGGCGCGAGCTCCTTCCAGGGCGTCTTGCGGCCCGTCGCCAGATCCAGAGTGACGACGCGCGCCGGGATGTCGCGCCGGCGGGAGACGTAGAGGGACTTTCCGTCCGCCGTCCACTGCTCCGGCGTGTCGTCGGGCTCGAGGCCCGGGATCGGCGGTCGGCTCGCCGCCGTCGATCGGATAGAGGTAGCGCCGCCCGTCCGGGCCGCTCGACAGGACGAACTTCCCGTCCGGGGACACGCCTCGGGAAAACGACCGATACCCCTCGGGCGAGAACGCCCGGGGCTTGCCGTCGGGAAGATCGACGAGGTAGAGGCGGACTCGGTGACCCGGCTCGCTCGCCGTGATGACGAGACGCTTGCCGTCCGGGCAGAAAGACCGCCGTGGACTCCAGGGCGAGATCGCCCGTCGCAAGCACGTGCTTCTCTCCCGGCCCCGTCGGATAGAGCACGTACTGGGGCTTCTCCGCCCGCGCCGTGATCGCGAGGGCCCAGGCGGCGTCCGGAGAAAGCGCCAGACCCACGCCCTCGCCGAGACGAACGGGCGGCGATCCGTCCGTGCCGCGGACGAAAACGGAATACCCCGGGCCGGATCCCTCGCCGGTCTCCGAGAAGAGGATGGTCTTCCCGTCCCGGGTGAGGTCGAAGACGGCGGACCAGTCGAGCCACGCGAGCTCCCGCTCCTTCTCCTCGCCGGCGCGGCGCCCGGAGATCCCGATGCGGATGATGTCGTGCGCCACCAGCGCCCGGCCGTCGCCGGCGACGTCCTGAAGCGTCAGGCTCTGCGGAACGCGGGCGATGAGGCGCGAGTCGCCGGAGAGTCCGACGGCCTGCAGGGCGCGGTTGCCGCCGACCTTCGTCGCCGTGAACCAGACCTCTCGCCCGTCGGGCGACCAGGCCAGCCCGTACTCGGAGGAGAACGGTCCCGCCAGAGTCCGCTTCTTTCCGGCACGGTCCACGACGGCGACCGATCCGCCGTCGTCGCGGCGGAGCGGGTGATCCAGAAAAGCGACGAGGCTGCCGTCCGGCGAAATGCGCGGGTGGCTGATCCAACCCACGCGTCTCGTAGAGGACCTTGCCGACCGGATACTCGAGGCGATTGCGCTGGTTCTGGTCGCGCACGACGAGAAAGTCCTTCCCCGCCGGCGACCAATCCGCCCACTGCACGTTCCGCAGGAGCTCCCGCGGCGCGACGCCGCCCGACACGCCGACCTCGGCCAGCGTGCCACTTCGGATGAAGGGCTCTTCGACGTGGCGGCCGAGCGTGACGAGCATTTCGCCGGTCTTCGAGATGGCCATCACATCGGCGCCCGGCAGGCCGAAGACCCGCGACTCGGGGCGGTCCGTGCGCGTCGCGAAGACCTCGACCGGCTTGCCCTCCCAGGCCGCGGAGTAGATGACCGTCTGCCCGTCGGGCGCGAAGCGGGCCGAGTAGAGCTCGCCGCGGCGGAAGGTCAGCTCCTGAAAGGCCGGCGGCGGAACGTAGCCCGCCTTCTTGCCGGCGCGGTAGCCGGCGCCGAGGCCGGCAGCCAGGGCGACCGCCGCGGCGACGAGCGCCGGAGCGAGCCCAGCGTCGCCGTGCGCCGGTCGGCACCGCCGCGGCGATCGGGCCCGTCGGCGAGGAAACGTTCGACAGCGACTCGAGGTCGAAGGCGACGTCGCGTGCCGACTCGAACCGCTCCTCCGGGTTCTTCTCCAGGCAGTGCCGCACGATCCGCTCGATGGCCGGAGGCACGTCCTTGTTCGTCTGCGAGAGGTCCGGGCGGCTCCTTCGTCAGGATCGCCGTGATCGTGTCGGCGGCAGTGTCCCCGCGGAAAGCGCGCTGGCCCGAGAGCATCTCGTAGAGGATCGTCCCGAAGGAAAAGAGGTCCGAGCGCTTGTCGGCGACCTTCCCGCGCACCTGCTCGGGCGACATGTAGCCCATCGTCCCGAGCACGATCCCGGGCTCCGTCCCGCCCGAGACCGTCTGCAGGTCGGTCTGCTCGCCGGCGCTCTTCTCCGCCTTCAGCTTCGCCAGCCCGAAGTCCAGGATCTTGACCCGCCCGTCGTTGGTGACGAACAGGTTCTCGGGCTTCAAGTCCCGGTGCACGATCCCCTTCTCGTGCGCCGCGGCGAGGCCCCTGGCGATCTGGATGGCGTAGTCGATCGCCTTGCGAACCGGAAGCGAGCCGGAGGAGAGACGCGACCGGAGCGTCTCGCCCTCGAGCAGCTCCGTGACGATGTAGGGCGCGCCCTCGTGGGAGCCGAGGTCGTGCACGGCGGTGATGTTGGGGTGGTTCAGGACGCCGGCCGCCCGGGCCTCCTGCTCGAATCGCTTCAGGCGATCCGCGTCCTGCGAGAAGGACGCCGGCAGCACCTTGATCGCGACCTCGCGCCCCAGGCGCGGATCCTTCGCGCGGTACACCTCTCCCATGCCTCCGGCGCCCAGAGGAGCGACGATCTCGTAGGGCCCGAGCCGGTTTCCCGCCAGCGAGTGTCATGGATCGACGCGGATTCGACAGGAGCGCGCCGCACTACTTCAGGCCTTCGACGACGTAGAGGTCGGCGAGACTGCGCAGATAGGAAAAGACGTAGGCCTTGCCGTCGGGCGTGACCCGGGTGCTCCCGATGTTTGTCACACCGGCCGAATCGCCCGGCAGGAGGGCCAGAAAAGGCGAAAGGGTCCCGGTCTTCAGATCGAGGCGGCGGAGAGACGCCGGGATTTCTCCCCTCCGTCGCACGAAGAGCGAGCCTCCGTCCGCGCTCCAGCCCGTCGGCACCAGGGTCGCCTCGAGCGCGAGCGCGGTGGGCTCTCCGCCCTCCAGCGGATAGAGATACGGCTTCCGATCCGGCCCGGAGACGACGAAGAGCTTTCCATCCGGCGAGACGCCGTTCGGATAGAACCGATAGCCCTCCGGAGTCAGGGCACGGCTCTTCTGGGACGCGAGCTCATAGAGATACGTCCGGATTCCCCGGCCCGGCTCGTTGGCGGAGAGCAGCAGGCGATTTCCGTCCGGCAACCACGTCGCCGCCTGGATCGTCAGGCCCGACGTCTCGAGGAATCGGGGATCTCCCGCGCCGATCGGGTAGATCACGAGCCTCGAATCCGACGACGGATGGATGATCGCGAGCGCCTGCTTCCCGTCCGGTGACAGCGCCTGGGCGGAACCCTCACCGAGCCGAACCGCGGGGGACCCGTCCAGTTTTCGCGCGTAGACGGAATACCCCGCGCCTCCCCCTTCGCCGCTCTCATCGAAGAGTATCGTGCTCCCGTCGTTCGAGATCCCGGCAACAAGGGACCAGTCGAGCCAGGAGAGGTCGCGCTCCTTTTCCATGCCAGGGGCAAGCGCGACCATCCCCTGCCTCGCCTTGTCCTGCGAGAGAAGCACCCGGCCCGTCTTCGACACGTCCTCGATCGTCATGCCACCGGTCGCCACGGCGAGGACCCGAACGGCGCCGGACCGGGTGGCCGCATGGACGAATCGGTTGAAGCCGATCCGAGAGGCGGTGAACCACACCTCCCGACCCGATTTTTCCCAGCAGAGCCCCAGGATGCTCGCAAAGTCGCCCGAGATCTTCTTCTTCCCGCCGGACTTCTCGACGAGCAGCACGTATCCCCCGTCGTCGTCGATGGTCGGGTGCTCGATGAGCGCGATCTCGTTCCCCGAAGGAGAGACGCGCGGATGGCTCAGCCACCCTGCCGAGGCGTAGAGCACGTTGCCAATCGGATACTCCAGCTGGCTCTTCCCGCCGGCGTCCCGCACGACAGCGAGATCCTTGCCGTTGGGCGACCAGTCGGCATACAGGACATCTTCCCGGACGTCCTTGGGAGCTCCGCCTCCGGTCATTCCGAGGCGCGCGAGCATCCCGACGCGCGTGAAGCCCCCCTGCGATCGCCGCGCCGAGAGATACGGCCATTTCTCCCGTCGCGGAAATCGAGAGAACCTCCGCGCCGACGAGACCGAACGGACGCGATTCGGGGCTGTCGAGCCGGGTCGTGAAGAGCTCCATCGGCCTTCCGTCCCACGCCGCCGTGTAGAGGATCGTCTCGCCGTCGGGAGCGAAGCGCGCCGACAGGACCTGGCCCCGCCGGAAGGTCAGCTGCCGGAACGAGATGGCGCGGCCTTCCGACAGGCGCTTGCCGGCGAAGAGTCCGGCCGCGGCTCCGAGCGCGAGGGCGAGAAGGACGGCCGCAACCGTGATCGACCAGCGCGGCGCGGCTGCGTCCGGACGTTGGAGCGCCGGAGAGGGCTCCCGTCGTGTGCGCTCCGGAGACGCTGGACAGGGATTCGAGGTCGAAGGCGACGTCGCGGGCCGACTCGAACCGCTCCTCCGGGTTCTTCTCCAGGCAGTGCCGCACGATCCGGTCGAGACCCGGATGGACGTCCTTGTTGGTCTGGGACAGATCCGGCGGCTCCTTCGTCAGGATCGCCGTGATCGTGTCCGCCGCCGTGTCCCCCCGGAACGCCCGCTGCCCCGACAGCATCTCGTACAGGATCGCCCCGAAGGAGAAGAGGTCGCTGCGGCGGTCGGCCGGCCTTCCCGCGCACCTGCTCGGGCGCCATGTAGCCCATCGTTCCCGAGCACGACGCCCGGCTCCGTCCCCGAGATCGTCTTCAGGTCCGTCCGCCCCTCGCCCTCTTCCGCGGTCTTCAGCTTCGCCAGACCGAAGTCCAGGATCTTCACCCGCCCGTCCTTCGTCACGAACAGGTTCTCCGGCTTCAGGTCCCGGTGCACGATCCCCTTCTCGTGCGCCGCCGAGAGCCCCTTCGCGATCTGGATCGCGTAGTCGAGCGCCTTGCGCACCGGCAGCGGGCCCGTCGACAGCCGCGACCGCAGCGTCTCGCCTTCCAGAAGCTCCGTCACGATGTACGGAGCGCCCGTCGTGCGATCCCGAGGTCGTAGACCGCCGTGATGTTGGGGTGATTCAGGACTCCGGCCGCCCGCGCCTCCTGCTCGAAGCGCTTCAGGCGGTCCGCGTCCTGCGAGAAGGACGCCGGCAGAACCTTGATCGCCACCTCGCGGCCCAGCCGCGGGTCGTTCGCCCGGTACACCTCCCCCATCCCGCCCGCGCCGAGCGGCGCCACGATCTCGTAGGGACCGAGCTTCGATTTCGCCGAAAGTGTCATTTCAGACCCTCGACGAGGTAAAGGTCCGACAGCGTCCGGTTGTAGGAGTAGACATAGGAGTCGCCGCTCGGAGTTGGAAGAGCCGAAACTTCGGAGACGCCCCCGGGGTCGGCCGGCGTCATCGCCCGCCAGGGCTGCCGGTGGCCTGTGGTCAGGTCGACCCGATACACATTGGTCGGGGTCTCTCCCTGGCGGTAAACGTAGGCGGAATGGGCATCCGACCCGAAGCCCCCGACGCGATCGTCGGCATCAATCCCCGGAACGACCGTCGGCTCGCCTCCCGTGAGCGGGTAGAGATAGGTCTTGCGGTCCGGCCCCGTCACGATCGCCCATGCACCGTCCGGCGACACCATCCCGCGAAGTCCTCTGTATCCCTCCGGCGTCAGGGCGCGCGGCTTTCCGCTCGGGAACCCTCGCTCATAGAGTCTCGGTCCTCTTCCGGGCTCGTTGGCCGTGAAGAGGAGATTCTTGCCATCGGGGAACCAGCACGCGTTCCAGGCAGAGAGGCCTTCCTTCGGAATGACCCTCGCTTCACCGGCTCCGGTCGGGTAGGCCACCAACTGCGGATCCGTGGCGGGGCGCTGGATCGCGATAGCCCATTTTCCGTCCGGCGACAGGGACTGGCCGAAGCCTTCTCCGAGGCGAACCGCCGGAGACCCGTCGGTCTTCCGAATGTAGACCGAGTAGCCCGGTCCCCCTCCCTCGCCTCCTTCGGTGAAGAGCACGGTCCGCCCGTCCGCGGAGATCGCCGTGGGCAAGGAGTAGTCCAGCCAGGTGAGATCCCGCTCCTTCGACTCGCCCGGGGGAAGGCCGCGCATCTCCTCGCGAAACGTGTCCCTCGTGACGAGCATGCGGCCTTCGGCCGAGATGTCCCGCAGAGTCAGGTTCCCCGCGACCCGGGAGCGCAACCGCACGTTGCCGGAGAGGGACGCCGAATAGAGAGCGCGAAGCGAGACCTCCGCGGCAGTAAACCAGACCTCGGTTCCGTCCGGTCTCCAGGCGAGTCCCTGCGCCGAGGCAAACGGCTTGGAAAGTGACGTCTTTCGCCCGGACCGGTCCACGACGGCGATCGATCCGCCGTCGTCGGTCAGGGAGGGATGATCGATGAAGGCGACACGGTCTCCGGCGGGCGAGACACGCGGATTGCTGATCCATCCGCTCGTCTTCCACAACACCTTCCCGATGGGATACTCGAGCACGAATTTCACCGCGATCCGCCCGAACGACGGCGAGATCCTTGCCATCCGGCGCCCAGTCCGCCCACTCGACCTCCTCCAGGACGTCGCGCGGTGGCGCCTCCGGCGATGGAAACCCGGGCGAGCGTCCCGCTTCGCCGAAAGCCTCCGACCGTGTGGCGGTTGAGCGACACGGCGACCTCGCCGAGCCTCGAGATCGCGAGCATCTCGGCGCCCGGCAGACCGAAGGGACGCGACTCCGGACTCTCGAGGCGGCCGACGAAGACCTCCACCGGCTTGCCGTCCCAGGCCGCCGAGTACACGACGGTCGTTCCGTCCGGGGCAAAATTCGCCGAAAGGATCTCGCCGCGGCGGAAGGTGAGCTGTCGGAAAGAGGGCGGCGGCCGGTCACCGGCCTTCTGACCGGCCATGTAGGCCAGTACGCCGACGACGAGAGCCGTGGCGACGACGGCGCCGCTGACGAAAGGCCAGACGCGGCGCTTCGTTGCCGCCGGGAGCGGCACGGCAGTCGTCGGGCCCGACAGGCCCGAGAGCGACTCGAGGTCGAAGGCGACGTCGCGGGCCGACTCGAACCGCTCCTCCGGGTTCTTCTCCAGGCAGTGCCGCACGATCCGGTCGAGACCCGGATGGACGTCCTTGTTGGTCTGGGACAGATCCGGCGGCTCCTTCGTCAGGATCGCCGTGATCGTGTCCGCCGCCGTGTCCCCCCGAAACGCCCGCTGACCCGACAGCATCTCGTACAGGATCGCCCCGAAGGAAAAGAGGTCGCTGCGGCGGTCGGCGGCCTTCCCGCGCACCTGCTCGGGCGCCATGTAGCCCATCGTCCCCAGCACGACGCCCGGCTCCGTCCCCGAGATCGTCTTCAGGTCCGTCTGCCCCTCGCCCTCTTCCGCGGTCTTCAGCTTCGCCAGACCGAAGTCCAGGATCTTGACCCGCCCGTCCTTCGTCACGAAGAGGTTCTCCGGCTTCAGGTCCCGGTGCACGATCCCCTTCTCGTGCGCCGCCGAGAGCCCCTTCGCGATCTGGATCGCGTAGTCGAGCGCCTTGCGCACCGGCAGCGGGCCCGCGACAGCCGCGACCGCAGCGTCTCGCCTTCCAGAAGCTCCGTCACGATGTACGGAGCGCCCTCGTGCGAGCCGAGGTCGTAGACCGCCGTGATGTTGGGGTGATTGAGCACCCCGGCCGCCCGCGCCTCCTGCTCGAAGCGCTTCAGGCGGTCCGCGTCCTGCGAGAAGGACGCCGGCAGAACCTTGATCGCGACCTCGCGTCCCAGCCGCGGGTCGTTCGCCCGGTACACCTCTCCCATCCCGCCCGCGCCCAGCGGCGCGACGATCTCGTAGGGACCGAGCTTCGACTTCGCGGAAAGCGTCATCGGAGTCCTTCGACGAGGAAGAGGTCCGACAGAATGCGGTGGTAGCTGTAGGCGTAGCTCGCGGCGTCCGGCGTCAGGAGAACGGACACGATCTCGACGACGCCCGCGGAATCCGCCGGCATGAGGATCCGGCGCGGGTCCTTCTCGCCCGTCGAAAGATCCAGCCGGAAGGTGTGGCACGGAAGCTCGCCGCGCCGGAAGCCGTACAGGGCGCGGCCGTCCGACGAGAACCGGATGGGCCGGTCCTCGGGGCCGAGGCCGGCGATCGGCTCGGCTTCTCCCTCTCCCAGCGGAAAGAGGAAGTGCTTCTGGTCTCCGGCCTGCGCCACGACGCGCTGCTCCGTCCGGCGAGACCGGGAAACGATCCGATCGCGATCCCTTCCGGCGTGATCGGGACGGGCTTCTCTCCTTCGAGGCTCTGCAGGTACAGCCGCAGCGCCCGGTCGGGCTCGTTGCCAGCGATCAGCACCCGCTTGCCGTCCGGGATCCAGGCCGCCCGATGGATGTTCAATCCGTGCGACGGGAGCGGCCGCGGCTGACCGGCCTTCACCGGAAGGAGCACCAGCTGCTTTCCGAGAGGGTCGATCGAGAGCGAGAGGACCCAGCGGCCGTCGGGAGAGATTCCGCAGGCCGTTCCGTCCCCCAGGCGGACGGCCGGCGAGCCGTCCGTCCGTCTGACGTAGACACCCTGGCGGGATCCCGCCCCTTCACCCGACTCGTCGAAGAGCAGCTGGCGGCCGTCCGGGGAGAGATCCCGGATGAGTGACCAGTCGAGCAGCGACAGGTCTCGCTCCTTCTCCTGGCCGGGCGGCAACCCGATGATGCCCACCTTCCCGTTGTCGCTCGTCATGAGGACGCGCGAATCCGCGGAAACGTCCTGGATCGTCAGCTCGCCGGGCGTGCGGGCGATCAACCGCTCCTCGCCCGTCAGGGAAACGGCCCAGATGGCCCGGGCGACGCCGACCCGCGTCGCGGTGAACCAGATCTCGCGTGCCGTTTCCCGACCAGGCGAGTCCGTACGCCGTGATCCAATCCGACGACAGGGTCGTCAGCTTCCCGTCGCGGTCCACAGTCACGACGGAGCCCGAGTCGTCCCCCTGGACGGGGTGATCGAGGAAAGCGACGGAGTCGCCTCCGGGGGACACGCGGGGGTGGCTGATCCAGCCGGCCGTCTCGTACAGCAGGTGTCCGATCGGGTATTCGAGGCGCGCCTTGCCAGCTTCCGTCCGCACGACGGCGAGGTTCGATCCGTCCGGCGCCCAGTCGGCCCACTGCACGTCGTCGGCGAGCTCGCGCGGCGCGCCGCCGACGATCGGCACCTGCGCGAGCGTGCCGCTCCAGATGAATCGTCCCGCCCAGCGCCGGTCGAGCGAGACCGCCAGCTGTCCTGAGCGAGAGATCGAGAGCACCTCGGCATCGGGGAGCATGAGCGGGCTCGACTCGGGGCTCTCTGGCCGGTTGGAAAAGAGGCGAACGGGCTCCCCGTCCCAGGACGCGCCGTAGATGACCGTCTGCCCATCGAGCGCGAAGCGCGCCGAGAGGATCGTCCCGCGGCGGAAGCTCAGGCGCTGAAACGTGGGAACCGGGATCTCGGCGCCGGCAGACGGCCGCCTCGACCCGCGCCGTCTCACCCGAACCGATCTCCGAGAGGTGCTCGCGCACCATCGCGAGGTCCCGCGCCAGGTCGCGCGTCGAGGCGTAACGCCCGTCGGGTTCCTTGGACAGACACCGCTCGACGATCCACCGGAAGGGGGCCGGCACTCCGGCGTTGCGCTGCGCGATCGGGCGCGGCTCCTCGCGGATGATCGCGGTCAACGTCTCCGCGTGCGTGTCCCGGCGGAAAGCGCGCTGCCCCGTCGCGAGCTCGTAGAGGATCGAGCCCAGGGAGAACTGGTCCGAGCGAAAATCGACCGCGCGGCCGCTCGCCTGCTCCGGCGACATGTAGCCGACGGTTCCCATGACCATTCCGGGCCGCGTCCCCGTCGCGACTTCGGAAACGTCCTGCAGCGGAGATTCGCTCAACTTGGCCAGCCCGAAGTCCAGGATCTTCACGTAGCCGTCGCGCGAGACCATCACGTTCTCGGGCTTCAAGTCCCGATGGACGATTCCGGCGTCGTGCGCCTTGGCGAGCCCGTCGGCGATCTGAACGGCGACGTCGAGAAGCCGGCGGGTCGCGAGGGGACCCGGCTCGACGAGCTCGCGCAGCGTCGCCCCATCGACCAGCTCCATCGCCGTGTAGAAGGTGACGCCCGACGAGCCGACGTCGTAGATCGCGACGATGTGCGGGTGATTCAGGGCGGACGCCGCCCGCGCCTCGAGCTCGAACCGGCGGAGCCGGTCCCGGTCGGTGGCGACTTCGGCCAGCAGCACCTTGATCGCCACGTCCCGCCCGAGGCGCGAGTCTCTGGCCCGGTAGACCTCCCCCATCCCTCCCGCGCCCAGCACGGAAAGGATCTCGTAGGGCCCGAGTTTCGTTCCGGCGGAAAGGCTCACGTCAGAAAATCTCCGGAAGGCGATGGCGTCCAATCCCCGCTTCACCGCTCCTGCCGTTCGCGGCGCGAAAAGTCTCCCGACCGAAGGGAGGGAGGAGGTTCGCGCCGCGGGAGCCGGAGCGCGGCGCGCGGGCCAGGCTCGCGGTCGAGCGTGCATCCACGCGAGCCGCGAGCCGGTGCCGAAGGCAGGCCCGCGTGCAAGCGAAGGCGACGTTCACTTCACTCCTTCGACCAGGAACAGGTCCGACAGCGTGCGGACGTAGGAATAGATGTAGGCCGATCCGTCCGGCGTCGGCAGGGGCGTGAGATTCGAAACGCCGGCGGCGTCTCCCGGCATGAGCGTCCGCCACAGCTCCTTGCGCCCGGTCGCAAGCTCCAGGCGATAGACCTTCATCGGCACTTCCGCGCGCCGGCGGACGAAGACAAAGCGCCCATCCGCGCTGACTTGAGCCAGGCCATCCTCCACATCAAGACCCGGGATCGGAGTCGGCTCGCCGCTCGTCAAGGGATAGAGGTACCGCTTGCGATCGGGCCCGTCGACCACCGCCCACTTTCCATCCGGTGCCACCGGGCCGACGGCCGTGTAACCCTCCGGCGTGACGGCGCGCGGCTTGCCGCCGGCGAAGTCCCGCAGGTAGAGCCTCGGGCCGCGCCCGGGCTCGCTGCCCGTCAGAAGGATCTGCTTGCCGTCCGGCAGGAAGGAGGCGCTGAACACGGAGATGCCTTCCTTCGAGAAGACCTTCGGCTCGCCCGCTCCCGTGGGATAGGCCGCCAGCTGCGGGTCGGAAGCCGAGTGAACGATGGCCAGCGCCCACTCGCCATCGGGGGACAGATCCTGGCTCGATCCCTCGCCGAGTCGCACCGCCGGAGAGCCGTCGGTCTTACGGATGTAGACGGAATACCCGGCGCCTCCGCCTTCGCCCGATTCGGAAAAGAGCACCGTCCTGCCGTCCCGCGAGATCGTGGCGGGCAGCGACCAGTCGAGCCAGGTGAGCTCGCGTTCCTTGGACTCGCCGGGCGCAAGCGCCAGGAACTCGTTGCGCTGTGAATCCCGAGCGACCAGCATCCGCCCTTCCCGCGACATGTCCTGCAGCGTCAGGTTGCCGGGGACCCGGACGCGCAGGCGCACCTCGCCCGAGCGGGTCGAGTAGATGGCGCGATTGCCACCGATTTCCGTCGCCGTGAACCAGACCTCCGATCCGTCGGGAGACCACGCGAGACCCTGCGCGGACGCAAAAGGCTTCGACAGGCTCTTCTTCTTGCCGGCGGAGTCCACGGACGCGACCAATCCGCCGTCGTCGCCGGGCGTCGGGTGGTCGATGAACGCCACGAGCATCTCCGCGCGGCGACACCCGCAAGTGGCTGACCCAGGCGCTCGTCTCGTACAGGACCTTGCCGATGGGATACTCGATCCGCATCCGGCCCGGCACGACGCGGACGATCGCCAGACTCTTGCCGTCGGGCCCCCAGTCCGCCCACTCGATCTCCTTCAGGATGTCTCTCGGCGCGGCGCCCCCCGCGACGGAAAGCTGGGCGAGCGTCCCGGTCCTCCGGAATCCGCCTCCCACCCTGCGATCGAGCGACACGGCCATGTCCCCCGACTTCGAGATCGACAGGACTTCGGCGCCCGTCAGGCCGAAGGGCCGCGATTCGGGGCTCTCGGGCCGGCCGACGAAGATCTCCATCGGCCTGCCATCCCAGGCCGCCGAATACATGATGGTCTGCCCGTCGGGAGCAAAGCGCGCCGAAAAAATCTGTCCGCGGCGAAACGTCAGCTGGCGGAAGGACGGCGGCGGGCGGTTGCCCGCCTTGCGAACGGCGAGCATCGCCCAGCGCCCCGACGAGAAGAGCGGTCACGGCGACGGCACCGGCAAGAAGCGCCCAGGACGGCCTCTTGCGCGCGCCCGAAAGCACCGCCGGACCCGTCGCCGGTCCCGAGAGCCCCGAAAGCGCCTCGAGGTCGAAGGCGAGGTCGCGTGCCGAGAAGAACCGTTCCTCGGGATTCTTCTCGAGGCAGTGGCGGACGATCCGCTCGAGGCCGGGCTGGACGCTGCGGTTCGTCGCGGACAGGTCTGGCGGCTCTTCTCTGAGGATCGCGGACATCGTTTCCGCCGCCGAACCGCGGTGGAAGGCGCGCGCGCCTGAAAGCATCTCGTAGAGGATCGCGCCGAAGGAGAAGATGTCCGAGCGCGCGTCGGCCGGCTTGCCCTTCACCTGCTCGGGCGACATGTAGCCGAGTGTGCCCATCACGACGCCCGGTTCGGTGCCGGCGGCCGTCGGGAGGTTGGTCTGCGCGTTGTTCTCCGACTCGTTCTGCGTGAGCTTCGCGAGGCCGAAGTCGAGGATCTTGACCCGCCCGTCGTTCGTCAGAAAGAGGTTCTCGGGTTTCAGGTCGCGGTGGACGATCCCCTTCTCGTGCGCCGCGGCGAGGCCCTTGGCGATCTGAACGGCGTAGTCGATCGCCTTGCGCGGAGGCAGCGCCCCGCCGGAAAGCCGCGCGCGCAGCGTCTCGCCTTCGAGCAGCTCCGTCACGATGTACGGCGCCCCGTCGTGGGTTCCGAGGTCGTGCACCGCCGTGATGTTGGGATGGTTCAATCCGCCCGCCGCCTGCGCCTCCTGCTCGAAGCGCCGAAGCCGGTCGGCGTCGCCCGAGAGCATCGCTGGGAGCACCTTGATCGCGACCTCGCGCTTCAAGCGCTCGTCCTTCGCCCGGTAGACCTCCCCCATTCCCCCGGACCCGAGCAAACCCACGACCTCGTAGGGCCCGAGCCGCGATCCCACGGCGAGCGTCATCGGACGCCTGCTCCGGTCGCGGGGCGCGGAGTCTCCCGAGGGAACCGAGGGAGGAGGCGCGCTCCGCGGGAGCGAGCGCGCAGCGAGGAATCAGGCCTGCGGTCGAGCGCGCATCCGCGCGAGCCGCGGGCCGATGCGCCCGAAGGGCGCAGATTCCGAGCGAAGCGCGAGCGACGTGTCATCGGAGGTTCCTGATCCGGTAGAGCGTCGAGAGGACGCGGTTCAACCCGATCGTCATCGTGCGCCCGTCGGGCGTCACGCGGGCGGGCCCGAACGAGGTGATCCCCGCTGCGTCGCTTCCGGCGAGCTCGCGCACCGCGGTTCGCAGGCCCGTGGTCAGGTCGATCCGGTCGACGGTGCAAGGGATTCCGACGCGCGAAACGTAAAGGATCTTGCCGTCGGCCGACCACCCCGCCGGGTAGTCGTCGGGCTTCGATGCGGCGAGCTCGCGGGGCGAACCTCCCCCGGAGGGATAGAGGCGGACTCGAGAGTCGGGTCCGATCGCTGCGACCCAGTTCCCGTCGGGCGATACGAAGATGCGCGAAGCGTTGAGCCCTTCCTCGCTGATCGCGCGGGGAGTCCCGCCGGAAAGCGCCTGGAGGTAGAGGCGAGTCCCGTGGCCAGGCGCGCTCGCAGCGAAGGCGAACTTCGAGCCGTCCGGGAAGAAGTTGCCGTAGGCCGGCCGACCCAGCCCGTCCGGCGGGAGGATCCGGGGTTGGCCCGCGCGAACCGGGACGACCACGAAGTGCGACGGGGACGCCAGGGTTCGGGTCAGGGCCCAGGCAGAATCGGGAGAAAGCGCGACGCCGAGGCCATCGGAAAGGCGCACGGCGGACGCGCCGTCCGTCGGACGCAGATAGACGCCGCCCGCCGCTCCACCTCCCTCTCCCGACTCGTCGAAGAGAAGGAGGCTTCCGTCGGAAGAGAGAGCACGATCGCTCGACCAGTCGAACCAGGAAAGATCCTTGCCGTTGGCCTGGCCCGGAAGGAAGGCCATGACACTCGAGCGATAGTCGTCCTCGGTCAGGAGAGCGTTGCCGTCCGACCGCAAGTCGAGCAGCGCCGGCGTGCCCTGCATCGTGCGTACCAGGCGGAGCACGCCGGAGGCGGTGACGCCCCAGATCTCGCGCTCGATGCCTTCGCGCGCCGCCGTGAACCAGACCTCGCGCCCCCTGGGCCCCCAGGCGAGGCCCTGAACCGTGGACCACCCGGCGGCCAGCTCCTTTTTCTTTCCGTTGAGATCCACGACAGCAACGGCGCCGTCGTCCCCGGAGCCGGGATGCTCGAGGAAGGCGATCGTCCGCCCATCGGGCGAGAAGCGCACGTCCTGCAGCCAGCCGGCGGTTTCGTAGAGAACCTTCCCGATCGGGTACTCCAGACGCTCTTTGCCGGAGACTCGATGCACGACCGCGAGCTCCGCTCCGCCAGGAGCCCAGTCTGCGAAGGTGACGTCCGTCAGGATCTCCTTCGGAGCTCCCCCCGAGAGCGGAACCCGAGCCAGGGTTCCGGTCAGGACGAAGCCGGTGACCGCCGTTCTCGGCTGCAGCAGCACCGCCATCTCGCCGGTCGGTGAGATCGCGAGAAGGCTCGCCGCGGGCAGCGTCAGCGCGGACGACTCGGGAGTGCCCGGGCGAAGCGAGAAGATCCGCGAAGGCGTCCCCTCCCACGCGGAGCTGTAGTAGACCGTCTGCCCGTCGGGCCCGAATCGCGCCGCCCCGACGGTCCCGCGCTGGAACGTCAGGCGCTGGAACGTCGGCTGCGACGGCGCCGCGAAGCGCCGGGCGGCGAGGAATCCCGCCAGGCCCGCGGCCATCACGGCCGCCGCGATCCAGGCCGGCCGCGCGAAGGACGACCTTCGCGATGGCGCGAGGCCGTAGTTCTGGGAGGAGGTCGCCTCGGAGAGGTGGTCGCGAATCGACTTGAGGTCGCGCGCCAGGTCGCGAGTCGAAGCGTAGCGCTCGTCGGGGTCCTTGGAGAGGCACCTCTCGACGATCCACCGAAACGGCGCCGGCGCGCGGGCATTCAACCGCTCGACGGGCTCCGGCTCGTCGCGGATGATCGCCGACAGCGTCTCGGCACCGGTCGCCTTCTGGAAGGCGCGCTTGCCGGTGGACATCTCGTAGAGGATCGACCCGAGCGAGAACTGATCCGACCGGAAGTCGACCGCGCGGCCGCTCGCCTGCTCGGGCGACATGTAGCCGACCGTGCCGAGGACGGTCCCCGGCTGCGTCTCCTGCGGGATCATCGTCGGAGCGCCGGAGACCTGCTCCGTCGGCGCGACGAAGAGCTTCGCCAGACCGAAGTCGAGCAGCTTGACGAAGCCGTCCTTCGAGATCATGACGTTCTCGGGCTTCAGGTCCCGGTGCACGATCCCCGCCGCGTGCGCCTTGGCCAGGCCGTCGGCGATCTGCGCGGCGATCTCGAGCATCCGGCGCGTCGGCATCGGGCCGGAAGCGATCGCCTCGCGCAGGCTCGCGCCCTCGACGAGCTCCATCGCGATGTAGGAAGTGGAATCGGAGGTTCCGATGTCGTAGATCGCGACGATGTTGGGATGATTCAGCGCCGAGGCCGAGCGCGCCTCCTGCTCGAACCGCGCGAGGCGATCGGCGTCGGTCGACAGCGCGGCCGGCAGCACCTTGATCGCCACTTCGCGTTTGAGGCGCGCGATCCTTCGCCCGGTAGACCTCTCCCATCCCGCCAGCGCCCAGGGGAGCGACGATCTCGTAGGGTCCGAGCCTTGTGCCTGCCGACAGCGTCATTTCAAACCCTCGACCAGAAAGAGGTTCGACAGGACGCGTGAGTACGCGTAGGCGTAAAAGGTCCCGTCCGGGCGAAACGAGGACCGAGGAGACCCGGACGACGCCGGCCGAGTCCGCCGGCAGGATCTCCTTCCACGGCTCGGAGTGTCCGGTCGCAAGGTCGAGCCGCTCGATCCGCGCCCCGGGGCCGCCGCTGCGCTGCACGTAGAGGGCACGGCCATCGGCGGTCCATTGGAGTGGAAAATCGCCGTCTCCGATTCCCGGCACGGGCGTCGGCTCGCCGCCCCCGACGGAATAGACATATGCCCTCTCGTCCGGGCCTCGCACGAGGAAGCTCTTCCCGTCGGCGGTGATCGGGCCCAGGCCCTCGATACTTCTCCGGCGTCAAGGCTCTGGGCTTGCCGCCCTCCGTATCCACCAGATAGATCCGCTCGCTGCGTCCTGGCTCGATCCCGCCGAAGAGCAGGTGACGGCCATCCGGCAGAAAGCGGGCCGCGGTCGCCCGCAGACCTTCCAGCGGCAGGGACCGCGGCTGTCCCGCTTCCGTGGGGTACAGAACGTACTGCGGGTCGGTCAGCTTGTGGAGGACCGCCAGGGCCCACGTCCCGTCCGGCGAGAGCGCCAGGGAGTTCCCCTCGCCCAGTCGAACCGCGGGCGAGCCGTCCGTTCCGCGGACGTAGACCGAGTAGCCGGGTCCTCCGCCTTCTCCCGACTCGAAGAAGAGAACGGTTTTCCCGTCTGCGGAAAGGCCGACGGGGCGCGACCAGTCGAGCCAGGAGAGCTCGCGCTCCTTCGTCTTCCCGGGCGGCAGCGCCGAAAGCCCCAGCCTCCGCATCTCGTCGGTCATCAGAACGCGCCCGTCGCGGGACGTGTCCTGGATCGTCAGCGAGCCGGTCACCCGCGCGAGCATCCGCTGCTTTCCCGAGAGCGAGACGGCGTACAGGGCGCGGTTGCTCACCTCCGCCGCCGTGAACCAGATCTCGGACCCGTTCGGGCGACCAGGCCAGGCCCTGGGCGCTCCCGAAGGGCTTGGACAACGTCGTCTTCTTCCCCGCGCGGTCGACCACGGCGACCGAGCCGCCGTCGTCGCCGGGACCCGGATGGTCGATGAACGCGACCCGATCTCCGCCCGGCGAGACCCGCGGGCTTCCGATCCAGGCGCTCGTTTCGTAGAGCGTCTTGCCGATCGGGAAACTCGAGTCGCGTCAGGCCCCCGACTCTTCGGACGACGGCGAGCTCCTTCGCATCCGGCCCCCAGTCGGCAGACTCGACGTCCTCCAGGATCTTGCGCGGCGCGCCGCCCCCGGTCGGGCTCGTTCGGCCCAGGGTTCCCGTTTTCTGGAACTCACCGGACACCGCGCTCCCGAGAGAAACGGCGATGTCGCCGGAGGTCGAGACGGACAGAACATCGGCGCCCGTCAGGCCCAGCGGGCGCGACTCCGGGCTCTGCGGCGAGCCGACGAAGATCTCCGTGGGTTCCCCGTCCCAGGAAGCGCTGTACAGAATCGTCTTTCCGTCCGACCCAAAGCGGGCGGACCAGACGGTCCCCCGCCGGAACGTCAGCTGGTGGTAGGAGGGAAACGGCGCGGCGCTCGGATGGGTGATGGTCCGGTACCCGATTCCGAGGACGGCCGCGAGCAGGGCCAGACCGAGCGCCGGGACCAGCCACCGCCGCCGGGAGGGCTTCCCCGCCGCCGCCGCCGAGAGCGGCGCCGAGACGCCGGAAATCGCCTCGAGATCGAAGGCGAGATCGTGCGCCGAGTGGAACCGCTCCTCCGGGTTCTTCTCCAGGCAGTGGCGCACGATCCTCTCCAGGCCCGGCTGGATGTTCCGGTTCGTGGCCGACAGGTCCGGCGGCTCTTCCCGGAGGATCGCCGACATCGTCTCCGCCGCCGAGTCGCGGTGGAACGCGCGGCTGCCCGAGAGCATCTCGTACAGGATCGCGCCGAAAGAGAAGATGTCCGAGCGCGGGTCGGCGGACTTTCCCTTCACCTGCTCCGGCGACATGTACCCGAGCGTGCCCATGACGACGCCGGGCTCCGTGCCGACCGACGCGGTCGGGAGGTTCGTCTGCTGCCCGCTCGCCGCCTCGTTCTGGGTCAGCTTCGCCAGGCCGAAGTCGAGGATCTTGACGCGGCCGTCCGTGGTCAGGAAGAGGTTCTCGGGTTTCAAGTCCCGGTGGACGATCCCCTTCTCGTGGGCGGTCGCCAGGCCCCTCGCGATCTGTGTGGCGTAGTCGATGGCCTTGCGCGGCGCAAGCGGCCCGCCCGAGAGCCGCGCGCGCAGCGTCTCTCCCTCGAGAAGCTCGGTCACGATGTAGGGCGCGCGGTCGTGCGTGCCGAGGTCGTAGACGGCCGTGATGTTCGGGTGATTGAGCGCGCCCGCCGCCTGCGCCTCCTGCTCGAAACGCCGCAGCCGATCGGGATCGTCGGAGAAGGAGCCCGGGAGGACCTTGACCGCGACGTCGCGCTTCAAACGCTCGTCGCGCGCCCGGTAGACCTCCCCCATCCCGCCGGCGCCCAGAGGAGCGACGATCTCGTAGGGTCCGAGCCGGGTGCCTGCCGCCAATGTCATGGAATCGGGGGCGGATTGTATCGAAACCGTGAGGAACCTACGAGATGGCCGGAAGGACGATCCGGGAGGGCCGCTCGGCGTCGTGGTGGATGCGGACCGTGGCCGGCCGGCTTCGCCCCGAATCCGCCTCGGACCGGCCGGTCTGGAGGTTTCGGGAGAAGTCGGGCATGAAGCTGCCGCAGAGCACGATGCGGACGCGATGCCCCCGGGCAAAGAGGTTCCCCGTGCGGAGGTTCGGAAACCGAAGGAGGTAGACGCCTCCCGGCTCGAGGAGCCGCCGCGTCGCCCCGCCGTCGCGCTCGCTCGCGCGCAGGACGTCGGTGCCCGGGCTCGAGAGGTTCCACGCCGTGCCGTCGGGAAGGACGTCCTGGAGCTTCACCCAGAGGTCGACGTCCGGCGCGTCGCTCGACAGATAGACCTCGACGCCGATCTCCCCGACGACGCGCAGGTCCTCGGAAAGCGGCTCCGTCTCGAAGACGAGCACATCCTTCCGCTTCGCCAGCGCGCGGTAGTCGTGGGCGCCGGCCTCGCCCGCAAACGGGTTGACGACCGGGCGGGAGGGATCGGAGACGAAGGCTGCTCGAGGCCTTGGCGGCCGTCGGTGCGGATCGCGGACAGACTGCCCGCCCGCGGAGAGGTAGAGCGAAACCGGACGCGTGCCGGGAAGGGGGAACGCCGGGCCGGTCCGCCACGCGTTCTCGCCCATCACGAACGTCCGGACGGCCGGATCCTGGTCCGCGCCGTTGGGCAGCTCCCGGACGTACCGGTCCAGAAAGCGCAGGACCGTCTCCGCGTAGTCGATCGGAGCGGTCGGACCGAAGACGCGGTCGCCGGAGCGGTCGGAGTCCTCGCCCCCGTGCACCCAGGGGCCGATCAGCAGCCGCGTCCGCGCATCCTTCTCGCCCCGCCTCGCCGCGACGAGCCCCTGAAAATTCGTGATCGCGCCTTCGGGGCCGTAGGCCTCGTCGTGCCAGCCGGACAGATTGAGCACCGCGGCCTTGACCCTCCCGTAGCGGCCGCGCAGCTCCGCCCAGTCCCAGTAGCTCTCCCCCGGCCGGTGCGCGAGCCACTCGAAGTAGTAGGGCGCCACGGGGCGCAGCTCCGGCAGGTCGGAGAGCGGCAGGCGCCAGGGCAGAACCGACTGCAGCTTCTCCCAGGCCGCGGCGGCTTCCTTGCCCGTGCGCGGCCCGTCGAGGCCCTGGCGCGTCCGGACGTCCGGCGCGATGTTGTCCCAGATCCAGGGAATCCACGAAAGGTCGAAGGCTCCGCCCGCATAGAAGAAGTTGCGCGGCGTCGAGAAGGTCATCGCGGGGACCATGGCCAGCAGATGCGGCGGCGATTCGACCGCGGCGAGCCACTGCACGGCGCCCGGATAGGACAGTCCAAAGGTGCCGACACGTCCGTCCGACCAGCTCTGCGCCGCAGCCCACTCGATCGTGTCGTAGCCGTCCTTGCCTTCGTTGACGTACGGAACGAACCCGCCTTCCGAACCGTAGCGCCCGCGCACGTCCTGGAGAACGACCGCGTACCCGCGGGCGAGCGCGGCGACAACGACGGCATCCCGCTCCACATGTCGCCGGTCGTATGGCGTCCGGTAGACGAGCGTCGGGAAACGCCCCTTCTCCGCCGGGCGCACCACGTCCGCTCGAAGAACGGTGCCATCGCGCATCGCAACGGCGACGCCGCGCTGGACGACCGAAATCGGGGGCGGCGTCGGAGCCGCCACGAGGAGCGCCGCGGCCAGGACGCGGGCCGTGATCAGGGCGCGCCTCCGCTCCCGGGACTGCCCTTCATTCGTACCGCAGCGCTTCGATCGGATCCAGGCGCGAGGCCTTCACGGCCGGGTAGAGGCCGAAGAAGAGGCCGACGGACGTCGAGACGAGCAGTCCGACGAAAACCGACCAGAACGGGACGGAGGTCGGCAGCGCGGGCACGAACATCCGCACGAGTCCGGAGACCAGGACGCCGAACGCCACGCCCAGGATGCCGCCGAGGGTCGTCAAGGTCACGGCTTCGGTCAGGAACTGCCGCACGATGTCGCGGCGGAACGCCCCGACGGCCTTGCGGATCCCGATCTCCCGCGTTCTCTGCGTGACCGCGACGAGCATGATGTTCATGACGCCCACGCCGCCGATCGCGAGCGAGATGAGGGCGATCAGGACCATCGCTCCGGTCACGCCGCCGGTGATGGCGCGGAACTGTCCGATCAGCTGGGCGGGCGTCGACACCTCGAAATCATTCGGCTTGTTGAAGGGAATCCGGCGGCGCAAGCGCAGCGTCGCCGTCACTTTCTCGATGACGACGTCCACGTCCTCCGGCCGCCGGGGCACGGCGTTGATGTTGACGCCGCCTTCCCGAACCTGGAAACCGAACTGATGCTCGAACGTCTTGTAGGGAAGGACGACCTTGTTGTCCGGCGAGTAGCCGAACTGCTCGCCCTTCTTCTCGAGCACGCCGACGACCCGGTAGCGCATGCCGTTGACGGTGATCTCCTTGCCGAGCGGATCTTCGGCTGGGAGGATCGCCTCCTTCACTTCGGAGCCGATCACCACGGCGAGCGCTCCGTGCTCGACCTCGGCGGGCGTGAAGAACCGGCCCAGGCCGATCGTGTAGGCCGTCGCCGTCGGATAGTACTCGTCGACGCCGAGAACGTAGGGATTGTTGGCCTCGAGACTCCCGCTCTTGACGTGGATTTCCGCGTCGAAGTACCCGACGAGGGCCGAGATCGCCGCGGCCTCCGGGCAGGCCTTCCGGATCGCCAGAACGTCCTCCATCGTGAGGTTCGGTCGCCGGCGCTCCTCCTCCGTCTGGGGGCCGGGTCCGCCGAAGCGGTCCTTGAACTTCTTGAACTCGATCCGGCTGGCGCCGAAGGCCTGGAAGTTGCCGATGACGTTGTTGTTGAAGCCCGTCACGATCGCGACCATCGAGATCACCGTCGCGACCCCCACGACGATCCCGAGGATCGTCAAGGCCGAACGCAGCTTGTGCTCCCGCATGGCGCTGAAGCCGAAGCGGACGTTCTCGGCGAAGCCCCTGCGGAACAACTCGGTCAACCGGTTCATGCGATCCTCACTCGAAACGCAGGGCCTCGATCGGAGTGATTCGGGACGCCGACGAGGAGGGGGCCAGGCCCGCGAGGATCCCGGTGACGATGGCCACCCCCACGCCCAGGACCGCGAAGGAGGGCCGCACTTCTGCGGGGAAGAACTGGCTCACGAGAAGCGCGAGCAGGGCGCCGAGCAGGACGCCCAGAACGCCGCCGGCGCTCGCCAGAAGCGTCGCCTCGAGCAGGAACTGGCGCCGGATGTCGCGGCGCCGGGCGCCGAGCGCGCGGCGCACGCCGATCTCGCGCGTGCGCTCCACCACCGAGACGAACATGATGTTGGCAATGACGATCGCGCCGACGACCAGCGAGATCCCCGAGATCAGGATCATCAACGCGAAGGCTCCGGCGGTGAGCGACTTCCAGAGCGTCTGGAAGGCCTCGGAGCCCAGGATGCCGAAGGGGTCGTCGGCGGGGTAGGGAGTCTTTCGCAGCGAGCGCAGGATCGTCCGGACTTCGTTCTGCGTGGCGTCGATCCCGGCAAGCCCCGCTCGGGGGCGCACGTAGATCGAGACCTCGTCGCTCGCCGTCAGGATCTTCTGGACGAAGGTGATGGGAGTCACGATGACGTTGTCCTGGTTCTGCCCGAGGACGCTGCCCTTTCGGACTGCGAGACCGATGACGCGCAGCGGGTATCCGCGGACGTAGAGCGTCCGGCCGATCGGGTTCAAGCCCGGGAAGAGCTGATCCTTCACCTCCGCGCCGATGATGGCCACCGCCGCCGCGTGCTCCTCCTCGAGGGTGTTGAAGAAGCGCCCCGCCTCCAGATCCATTCGCAGCATCGACTGCATGTTGGCCGTCTGACCCTGGATCTGGGCGTCGGGATCCTTCTGGCGGCCGGCATGGAGCGCGCCGACGTGATTCACCTGGGCGCCGACGGCCCCGCAGGTCCGGCACTCGCGCTCGATCAGCCGCGCCTCGCGCAGGGTGACCGCCTTGCGCTTGCGCTGCAGGATGAACTCGCTGCGGCTGCGGACGATGCCGTATTTCGTGAAGACCAGCACGTCCGGATTCAGGTTCAGGACCTTGTCGCGAACGTAGCCGTTCAGGCCGCTGATGATCGAGACGACCGCGACCACCGTGCCGACCCCGATGATCACGCCGAGCAGCGTGAGAAAGGAGCGGAGCTTGTTGCGCCGCAGCTCGTGCCACGCCACGGCCAGGAGCTCCCAAAAGGCCATGCGCCTACGAGGAGGCCGGCGGCGGCCCCCTCGGCTCCCTTCTTCTCCGTCTCGAGCTTCACGCGATCGCCATCCTTCAGGGCCCGCAGGGTCTTGAACGGGCCGGTGATGACCTGCTCCCGGGGAGACAGCCCGCTCGAGACTTCGACCACCAGCTCGCCGGCCAGGCCGAGCGCGACGGGGATGAACTCGGCCTTCCCCTTGCGGAGCGCGTAGACGCCGGTCTGTGTCCGGATCCGACCCGGTGGCCGTCTTCGCGCCCTGGGGGTCGTCCCGGATCACCACCGCGGCGAGCGGTATCGCGAGAGCCTTCGGCTGGGAGCCCGTGACGACGTCGGCCGTGACCGAGAATCCCGGCCGCACCGACTCGGGAGGGTGCAGCAGCTTGACCCGGACCTTGAAGTTGATGGCATCGGAAGTCGTGATCAGGCCCTGCAGATCGGAGTCGTTCCTGGCGATCGGCGAGTTCTCGACCTGCGTGACGACGCCTTCGAAGGGCCGGTCGGGGTAGGCCTCGATCGAGAGCACGGCCTTCTGTCCCACCTTCACGCTCGGCACGTCGGTCTCGTCCACCATCAGCACGCCTTCCACGCTCGACATGTCGGAGATCGTCATGAGCTGCGTGCCGGGGTTGTTCATCGTTCCGATGACCGTGACCTCTCCCTCCTTGACCGGCAGATCCGTCACGATGCCGTCGATCGGCGACCGGACGGTCGTCTTCGAGAGGGTGTCCCGCGAAGCGTTCAGGTTCGCGCGGTTCTGCTCGACGCGCCTCTGCGCCACCTCGAAGTTGGCCTGTGCCGTTTCCAGGTCCGATCGGGCCCGCTGCGAATCCGCCTCGGGAAGGATCCGCGCCTCGTAGTTCTTCTTCGCGCGTTCCTCGTCGCGGCGCGCCTGCTCGAGGGCGGAGCGCGCGGAGTCGAGGCCGGCGAGGCTTCCGGCGAGCGCCGCCGCCGATCCCGCCTCTTCCGCGGCCGCCCGGTTCCGGTCGATCTGCAGCAGAAAGTCGCCCTTGTGAACCCGGTCGCCGTTTCGAACCGCCAGATTGACGATCTGGCCCATGACGAGCGCCGAGAGATCCACCTTCTTCTCGGCCTGGATCTTTCCGTTGGCCGTCACCTTCGCGATGACGTCCTCGGTCTTCGGCGAGGCCACGGTCACACGGGGGATCTTCCGGTCGCGCGCCGAGAGGACCGACAGAGCGACGACCACGGCGACCGCCAGGGCAACGGCGATGAGGATCTTCCACGTTCGGGACATCGCGCAGACCCCTCGCTACCGTGCCCCCGCTGTTCCCGCGAGAGCGCGGAACCTATTCATACCGCAACGCCTCGATGGGGTCGAGTCGCGACGCCTTGACGGCCGGGTACAGGCCGAAGAAGATTCCCGACGGAGATCGAGACTGCCAGCCCCACGACGACGGACCAGAGCGGTGTCTCCGCCGGCAGTGCGTCGAAGGCCTTCTTGACGAGGGCCGGTACGGCGACGCCGACGACGACGCCGATCGCCCCGCCGATGAGCGACAGGGTGACGGCCTCGGTCAGGAACTGCAGGACGATGTCCCGGCGGAGGGCCCCGACGGCCTTGCGCACGCCGATCTCCCGGGTCCGCTCGGTGACGGAGACGAGCATGATGTTCATCACGCCCACGCCCCCGATCACGAGCGAGATGAACGCGATGAACACCATGGCGAGCGTGACGCCGTTGGTGATCCCCTGGAAGCTCTCGATCATCTTGTCGGGCGTCACGATCCCGAAGTCGTCGGGCTGGTCGAAGCGAACGTGACGCCGCGTCCGGAGCACGGTTCGCGCCTTGTCGATCATGACCGGCAGGTCTTCCGGACGGTTCGGCACCGCGGCAATGCGAAGCGCATCCCCGTCCGTCGCCGCCATCCGGATCCAGGGAAAGCGGTGGTCGAACGTCGTGATCGGCATCACGACGAAGTTGTCCTGCGAGTCGCCGAACATCTTCCCCTTCTTGTCGAAAACGCCCACGACCGTATAGGAGTCGTGGCCAAGGATGATCTTCTTGTTGAGCGGGTCTTCGCGCGGGAACAGCTTCTCTCGAATCTCGTCGCCGATGACGAGAACATCCGCCGAATGCTCGACGTCGGTCGCCGTCAGGAACCGCCCCTCCGTCACCGAACGGTTCGTCGCGACGGCGTAGGGCTCCATCACTCCCCAGACGCGCGGCGACCGGGCCTCGTTGTTGCGGTACTTCAGGTGGTAATCCGTGTTGTTCCAGAGGTAGCGCTGCGGAGAGACCACACGGGTCTCGGGAACCGCGTCGAGGATCGCGGCGGCGTCCTCGAGCGTCAGGTCCTTGCGACGCGCTTCCGTCTCGTCCGGTCCGTGCGGGCCGAACCGCGGCTCCCACTTCTGGAACATCACGAGGCTCGCGCCGAAGCTCTGAAAGCTGCGCACCATGTTGTTGTTGAAACCTGTGACGATCGAGACCATCGCGATGACGGTCGCGACGCCGACGACGATGCCGAGCACGGTCAGCGAGGCGCGCAGCTTGTGCGCGCGCACGGCGAGCATCGCGAAACGCAGATTCTCGCCAAGGCCGCGGCGCAGGTGACCAAACAGTGAAGATGAAGACATCGTCGGTCTACTCGAAGCGCAGGGCCTCGACGGGGGGCAATTTGCTCGCCTGCGCCGAAGGGATCGCCCCGGCCAGAAGGCCCGTGACGGTTGCCACCGCCACCCCGAGCACGATGAACGACAGCTTCACCTGCGCCGGGAAGACCTGGCTGACGGCGAGGGCGATCAGAGAGCCGATGAGCACACCGATGAGGCCGCCGACCGAGGACAGCATGGCCGCTTCGAGCAGAAACTGCCGGCGGATGTCCCTGCGGCGCGCGCCCATGGCCCGGCGGACGCCGATCTCCTTCGTCCGCTCGACGACCGTGACGAACATGATGTTCGCGATCACGATGGCGCCGACGAAGAGCGAGATCCCCGAGATCAGGATCATGAGAAGAAATGCTCCGGCCGAGATGCCTTTCCAGAGGCCCTGCAGCAAATCGGCGGTGACCATCCCGAAGGGATCGTCCTTGTCGAATTTCGTCTTTCGCGTCGCGCGCAGGATCGTGCGCACGTCGTCCGTCGCCGCCGTCACCATCTCCACGCCGCCCACCGGCTTGATGAAGATACCGATGCCATCCTCGCTGGAAACATGCTTCTGGAAGAGCGTCAGCGGGATGTACACGACATTGTCCCGGCTCTGGCCGAGCACGCTCCCCTGCTTGGCCAGTGTGCCGACGACCTTGACCGGATAGCCGTCGATCTTGATTTCGCGGCCGATCGGGTCCACGTTCGGGAAGAACTGGTCCTGCACGTCCCACCCGATCACCCCGACGGCGGCGGATTGATCGTACTCGGCCTGGGTGAAGTAGCGGCCGTTCACGATGTCGAAATTCATCGCCTCGCCCATGTTCGGCGTGTGGCCCTGGATGCCGACGTCGGAGAGCTTGCGGTCGGCGTACTTGACCGGCCGGTTTCTGTCGCCCCGAGCGCCCACCTGAGCGCAGAGGCGGCACTCCCGGCGGACGATCTCCATGTCAGTCAGCGTGAGCGGCCGGCGCTTCATGGCGATCAGGAACTCTTCGCGGCCCATGATGATTCCGTACTTGTCGAAGATCACGATGTCGGGATTCAGGCCGATGACCTTGTCCTTGACGTAGGCGTTCAGCCCGGAGATCACGGAAACGACGGCGACGACCGTTGCGACGCCGATGATCACGCCGAGCAGCGTCAGGGCCGCGCGCATCTTGTGGCGCGTCAGCGCCGCAGCCGAAACGCGGAAGAGATCCGAAGTCGTCACGACGCCTTCGGCGTCTCCTTCTTCTTGTCGCCTTCCTTTTCGACGACGACCTTGTCCCCCTCCTTGACCTGGCGCAGCACCTTGAAGGGGCCCGTCACGATCTCCTGGCCCACGGGTGGGCCCTTCTTGACCTCGATCAGCAATTCGCCGGCAATTCCGGTCTCGACCTTGTCGAAGACGAGTTTGCCGTCCTTGATGGCGTAGACGCCCTCCTCGGTTTCGGGCCGCGTTCCGCCGCCCGCCGCCTTCTTGTCCTTCGTCGGCACGTCGCGCACGACCAGCGCCTGGATCGGAATGGCGACGCGCCCCGTCCATGCGCCCGGTCACGATGTCGGCGGTCACGGAGAAGCCCGGCCGGATCGTGTCCGGCGGGTTTTCGACGCGGATCTTGACCTTGAAGTTGATCGCCTCGGTGTTCGCGGTCAGCGAGAGCAGGTCCGGATCGTTCTTGGCAATCGGCGATGACCCGACCTCCGTGACCAGGCCGTCGAACTTGCGGTTCGGATAGGCGTCGATCGATTGACCTTCGCCCTCTGGCCGATCTTGACCTGAGGCACCGACGTCTCGTCCACCATCATCACCGCCTCGACCTCTCCCATGTCGGAGATCGTCAGCAGCTGGGTGCCGGGGTTGTTCATCGTCCCGATGACCGTGACCTCGCCCTCCTTGACCGGAAGCGCCGTCACGATGCCGTCGATGGGCGCCGTGACGGTCGTCTTGGAGAGCGAATCGCGGCTGCCGGCCAGGTTGGCCACCGCCTCGTTCATGCGCTGCTCGGTCGCCTCGAGCGTCGCCTGCGCGGTGTCGAGGGCGGACTTGGCCTTCTGGTACTCGGCCTCCGAGAGGATGTGGGCGTCGAAGTTCCCCTTCGCGCGGGCGAAGTCGCGCTTGGCCTGCTCGGCGGTGGCGCGGGCGGCGTCCAGGTCATGGCGCATGGCGGCCAGGCTCGCCTCGCGACCCTGCGCCGCGGCCGCGAGCTGCGCCTTGTCGATCTGCAGCAGCAGCTGCCCGCGTCTCGACGTGATCGCCTTCCTTGACCGCCAGATTGACGATCTGCCCCATGACGAGCGCCGAGAGGTCCACCTTCCGCCGGGCCTGGATCTTCCCGTTGGCCGTGACCTTGGCCACCAGATCGACCTTCTCGACCTTCGCCGTCGTGACGCGGGGGAGGTTGCGGTCCCGTCCGCTCAGGGAGAAGGCGAGGATCGCCGCCAGCGCCCAGAACGACCGCGACTCCGACGATGATCTTGGTTTTCTTCGACATCGACCCTCCCCGAATCGCCAACAAGCTCCGGTATGACAGTTACTTCTACGGAGCGAGAGAAGGAAAGTTCGCGCCACCGGCTCCCGACTCCGGCGGCTCCCCGACCACGCGGAAAGGCGATAAGTGGTGCGCCCAGGAGGACTTGAACCCCCAACCTCCTGATCCGTAGTCAGACGCTCTATCCAGTTGAGCTATGGGCGCAGGGCCGTCGAGAGTAATGAAATCGCTGAGCGATTTCAAGCTCGTCCGCTGTCAGCTATCAGCTTTCGGCTAAGAGGGTTGGGCCGCGTCGGGCGCCATTCTGGCCGAAAGCCGAGAGCCGACAGCTGATAGCTTCCCGGACGATGCCCTTCTCCCCCGCCGACGCGCACTTCATGAAGGAGGCGCTGGCCTTCGCCCGCATCGCCTTCGGGGAGCAGGAAGTTCCGGTCGGAGCCGTCGTGGTCCGCGAAGGCCGGATGATCGGGCGCGGCCGGAACCGGCGCGAGGCCCTTCAGGACCCGATGCTCCACGCCGAGATCGAGGCGGTGCGCGAGGCGGCGCGTGCCGTCGGCAGCTGGCGCCTGGAGGGCGCGACCCTCTACGCCACGCTCGAGCCCTGCCCGATGTGCGCCGGGGCGGCCGTCAACGCACGCATCGAACGGATCGTCTTCGGATGCGCGGACCCGAAGGCCGGCTACTGCGGCTCCCTCGGCAACATCCCGCAGGACCCGCGCTTGAACCACCGGTGCGCCGTCGAGGGGGGCCTCCTCGCCGAGGAGTCGGCGGAGATGCTGAGGCTGTTCTTTCAGGCCAGGCGCTAGCGTCGCCTTTGGACCCCGCTGCCGAATCCGTTAGGATGCGCCCCCGGCCGCGGAGAGGTGCTGGAGTGGTTGATCAGGCCGGTCTCGAAAACCGGTAAGCCCGAAAGGGTTTCGAGGGTTCGAATCCCTCCCTCTCCGCCATTGAAGAATCGGGCGATCGGGATCGGCATCGGGCCATCTGAGCGACACTCGATCACCCGATCCCCTATAAACTCCCCTTCGTCCCAGCCGTATCAACTGGCCAAGATCGCATGCAAACCTCCATCGAGCTCACCAACGTCTCCAAGGCGTTCGGAAAGTTTCAGGCCGTCCAGGACCTCTCCTTCCGCGTCCCCGCCGGAACGATGTTCGGCCTGCTCGGGCCCAACGGCGCCGGGAAGACCACGTCGATCCGGATGATCATGAACATCACGGCGCCGGACTCGGGCGAGATCCAGGTCCTCGGCCGGCCGATGGATCGCGAGACGCAGAACCGCATCGGCTACCTGCCCGAGGAGCGCGGCCTCTACCGCAAGATGAAGGTGATCGACCAGCTGCTCTTCCTCGCCGACATCAAGGACGTCTCCCGCGAGACCGCCCGCAAGCGCATCGCGGAGTGGCTCGACAAGATGGAGCTGCGCCCCTGGCTCAACAAGAAAGTCGACGAGCTCTCCAAGGGAATGCAGCAGAAGGTGCAGTTCATCGCCACGATCGTCCACGATCCGGACATCCTCATCCTGGACGAGCCCTTCTCGGGCCTCGACCCGATCAACACGGCCCTGATGAAGGAGTACTTCCAGGAATTCCGCGCGCGGGGCAAGACGATCATCTTCTCGACACACGTGCTCGAGCAGGCCGAGAAGCTCTGCGACGAGATCTGCCTGATGGCCCGGTCCCGAAAGATCCTGGAGGGCTCGCTCAAGGAGATCAAGAGGGGCTACTCCGACAACCAGCTCCGGCTCTCCTCCGACGCGTCGCTCGCGGAGGTCGCGCAAATGCCCGGCGTGACGTCGGTCCAGCCGTCCGACGGCGGCTACGTCGTCCGCCTCGCCCCCGGGACCGACGAGAGGGAGTTCCTGCGAGGGGTCCTGAACCGGCACCGGATCGAGGCCTTCTCGCGCAAGGAGCCGGACCTGGAAGAGATCTACCTGCGCGCGGTCCGCGACGCCGGCATCGAAGAAACGCGGAACATCGAATGAGGCCCCGATGAGCTGGAAAAAGGTCTTCGCCGTCATCCGCCGCGAGTACACCGAGCGGGTCCGCACCAAGGGGTTCTGGATCGCCACGCTCCTGATTCCGGCGCTGACCCTCGTGTACATCGTCATCCAGGTCGGGATCGCCAGGAAGTCCGGCGGCGAGCGGCACCTGGCCGTCGTCGACACGACGGGCCGGCTCTACCAGCCCCTGGTCAAGGAAGTCGCCGAGCAGGAAGCGCTCCGCAAGAAGGAGTCGCCCAGCTCCCGAGTGGCCCACTGGGTCCTCCAGCCCCGCGCCGTCCAGGGCAGCCTCGAGCAGACCAAGGAGGCGCTGCGCCAGGAGGTCCTGGACGAGAAGATCAACGGCTATCTCGTTCTCTCCCCGGAATTGCTCGACAAGAACGAGGTCGAGTACTACTCGACGACCGTCAGCGAGTTCGCGGCGATGAACATGCTCGAGCGCGCGATGTCGCGCATCCGCATGCGCGAGAAGGTCGTCGCCCGCGGACTGCCGGCGGACCTCGCCAGCGAGCTCGAGAAGCGCGTCGACCTGAAGCCCTTCAAGGTCACGAAGTCGGGCGCCACGGAGGAGAAGGGCGCCGGCATCATCGCCGCGCTGATCTTCTTCCTCCTGATGTACGCCACGTTCTTCATGTACGGCGCCCAGGTCATGCGGGGCGTTCTCGAGGAGAAGAACAACCGCATCGTCGAGGTCGTGATCGCTTCGGTGCGCCCGACCGAGCTCATGGTCGGCAAGATGATCGGGATCGGTCTCGTCGGCTTGACGCAGTACGCCGTCTGGGCCGTCGTCGCGATGAATCTGTCGCTGCCCGGCATCGCCGGAGCCCTGGCGACCAGCTCGATCGGGGCGCCCCGGATCCCGATCTCGATGCTCGGCTACTTCGTTCTCTTCTTCATCCTCGGGTACTTCCTCTACGCCAGCGTCTACATGACCATTGCGCGCTCCCTTCAACACCGACCAGGAGGCCCAGCAGCTGGCGATGGTGCCGATGGTGCTCATCATCGGCGGCGTCGCCGTCTATCCGGCGGTCATGAGCAATCCCTCGGGAGGCATCGCCGTCTTCTTCTCGCTCTTCCCGTTCACCGCCTCGCTCACGATGTTCCTGAGGACCGCCGTCGCAGAAGTCGCCGGGCTGGCAGATCCTGCTTTCGATCGCCATCATGGTCGCTCTCGACGGCCGGGATCTCCTGGCTCGCCGGGCGGATCTACCGCGTCGGCATCCTCATGTACGGCAAGAAACCGACGATCCCGGAGATCGCCCGCTGGGTGCGCTACAAACCGGGTCAAGCCCCCCAACCGGCGCTGCCTCAGGCGAAGTAAGAGTCGGGCGGCTTGCCGCTTCGTCCGTGCCTGTGCTAATTTCCCCGCCCCGTTCGGCCCATTCGTCTAACGGTTAGGACGCGGCCCTCTCAAGGCCGAAATACGGGTTCGATTCCCGTATGGGCTACCAAGAAAACATGCGACCGGCCCTCCTGCCCTCCCCGCTTCCCCCGGGCCCCCCTCGCCGGCGACGGGGTAAGGCGTGGAACCTGACGCTCGGCATCTTCTTCTTCGTGCTCGGTGTCGTGGGCATCCTGATCCCGGTCGTCCCCCAGGTGCCCTTCTTCATCATGAGCCTGCTCTTCTTCTCGCTCGTCTTCCCACCCATCCGCCGCTGGATCCGCCGTTTCCTTCACCGCCACCCGAAAATCGCGCACGCCTACAAGCGCTGGCGCGACAAAGGCCGCAAGAAA
Source organism: uncultured Acidobacteriota bacterium (assembly GCA_963725095.1). Lineage (GTDB taxonomy): Bacteria > Acidobacteriota > Thermoanaerobaculia > UBA5066 > Gp7-AA6 > DATBFU01. The sequence goes on along the minus strand of CAVRXJ010000022.1, from coordinate 200,421 downwards.
CGCCAGGACGCGCATCCGCCGCCGCAAGGCCTTCCTCGCCAACCTGCGCCACCGCGACCATTAGTCCTCGCGACTACGACTAAGAAGCGGAAGGTGGGACTGTCGACCCCGCCGGCGCAGGTCGGACGCAGCATGCGCCCGGCAGGAACCGCGCCGGCGGGCGGCGGCCAGGCATTCCTCCCGCCACCTTGGCCGCCGCTCCCCCGCAAAAACCAGCGCCGGCCTCAAGAGGCGAGGGCCGCCTCCCGGAGCGGGCCTCTCGGCCGGCACACCACGAAGCTCTGCCTGATTCGAGAGTCGAATCTGTGCCGGCCGAGCGGAGGGGCGGCCCGGACGTCTCCAATCGGCTCAGTGGCCGCCGCCGTCCCGCGCAGGGAGGCGGCCCTCGCCGACTTCTCAGTCCATCTGCCGCCGCAACACCGTCGGGATGTCGAAATCATCCCGCGACGACGCATTCGGCCCGAACCCTCCGGAGTCGTCGCCCCGCAGGAAGGGCGCACGCCCGGGCCGCGTCGGCACGGGGCGGTGCTCGTCGGCCGCCTCGAGCGCCGCCTGCGCTTCGTCGGCGCGGTCGAAGCCCGTGGCGATGACGGTGACCTTCACGATGCCCGACAGGCGTTCGTCGTGCACGCACCCGAAGAGGATCTCCGCCTCCGGATCGGCGGCCTGCTGGATGATCTCCGCGGCCTCGTTGACCTCGAAGAGCGTCAGGTCCGCCCCGCCCGTGATGTTCATGAGGATGCCGCGCGCGCCCTCGATCGAGGCGTCTTCGAGCAGGGGCGAGCTGATCGCCGCCTGCGCGGCGTGAACGGCGCGGTTCTCCCCCTCGGCGGTCGCCGTGCCCATCAGGGCGCGGCCCATGTCCGACATGATCTTCTTGACGTCGGCGAAGTCGAGATTGATCTCCCCCGGGCAGTTGATCAGGTCCGAGATCCCCTGGATCGCCTGGCGCAGCACGTCGTCGGCGGTCTTGAAGGCCTCGTTCAAGGGCGTGTTCTTCTCGACGAAGGAGAGCAGGCGCTGGTTGGGAATCGTGATCAGCGTGTCGACGTGGTCGCGCAGCTCGCGCGCCGCGCGCTCGGCCTGGCGCATCCGCTTCTTTCCCTCGAAATCGAAGGGCTTGGTGACGACCGCGACGGTCAGTGCGCCGGCCTCGGCCGCGAGCTTGGCGATGATCGGCCCCGCGCCGGAGCCGGTGCCGCCGCCCAGTCCCGCCGCCAGAAAGACCATGTCGGCGCCCTTGACGATCTGCGAGAGCTTCTCCTGATCCTCGAGGGCGGCGTTGCGGCCGACGTCCGGATCGGCGCCCGCGCCGAGCCCCTTGGTCAGCCTCGAGCCGATCTGCATCTTCAGCGGCGCACCGGCCAGGCGCAGCGCCTGCAGGTCCGTGTTGCAGGCGATGTACTCGACACCCCGCAGACCGGCCGCGATCATCCGATTGACCGCGTTGGTTCCGCCGCCCCCGACCCCGATCACCTTGATCGTCGCCGGGCGAGGCGTCGCCGCCCTCCAACTCGATCGAGAGCCGATGCGGTTTGTCGTCGCCTGCGAACTCGATCATCGCGCGTTCCCTCCCTCGCGGAATTTCCTTTCGCCTGGGACTCAAAAGAATTCTCGGAAGGCTTTCGCCACCGAGCTCGTGATCCGCGACAGGCCTTCGGCGCGGCGCCGCCGGGGCTTGTAGCGGTGGCCGTAGAGCAGGAGCCCGGTCGCCGTCGCCCACTCCGGCCGCGACACGACGTCCACGAGGCCGCCGACGCCCGCCGGAACTCCCCGACGCACCGGGCCCTCGAAGATGCCCTCGGCCACCTCGACGAGGCCCTCGAGCTCGGCGCCGCCACCGGTGAGCACGACGCCCGAACGGATCTCCTTGTCGAGGCCCGAGCCGCTGCAGGTCTTCGCGCACGAGCGAGAGCAGCTCCTCGGCCCGCGGCTGCAGGATCTCCGAGAGGGTCGTGCGCGGGCAGAGCTTCGGCGCGCGGCCGCCGACCATCGGAACCTCGACCATCTCGTCCTCGCCCACCGCCGAGCGCAGGGCGCAGCCGTACTTCTTCTTGATCCGCTCGGCGTCCGTGATCGGCGCCCGCAGGACCACGGCGAGGTCGTTGGTGAAGTGATCCCCGCCGATCGGAATCACGGCGGTGTGGGCGATCGACCCGCGCTGGTAGACCGCGAGCTCCGTCGTGCCCGCCTCCGATGTCGACGAGCGCGATCCCGAGCTCCCTTTCGTCGGGCGTCAGGACCGCCTCGGCGGCGGCGAACTGCTCGAGCACGAGCTGGACCACCTCGATGCCCGCCTTGTTCATGCAGGTCACGACGTTCTGCGTGACCGCCACCGGGCGCCGTCACGACGTGCACGTCCGCCTCGAGGCGCGAGCCCACCATGCCCACCGGGTCGGCCACGCCGTCCTGTCCGTCCACCGTGAAGTCCCGCGGGACGACGTGCACAACCTCATGATCCTGAGGGATTTGCACCCCGCGCGCCGCGTCGATGACCCGCGCGACGTCGTCCCGGGTGATCTCCCGGTCCTTGCCGGCGACCGCCACGACGCCCCGGCTGTTGAAGGAGCGGACGTTCGATCCCGAGACGCCGACCCAGGCCCGGGAGATCTGCACGCCCGCCATGATCTCGGCCTCCTCGGCCGCCCGCTTGATGGCCTCGATCGTGGCGTCGACGTTGACGATGTTCCCCTTGCGGGTGCCGCGGTTGGCGGCGGCTCCCTTTCCGATGACGTCGAGCGAGCCGTGGGCGTTCTGCTCGCCGATCAGGACGCAGATCTTCGAGGAACCGATGTCGCAGGCGACGAGAAAATTCTCGGGCTTGGCCATTCTCAGGAAGCCGTGGGCCGGGAAAGGGGACGCGGGAGGCGAAGGGCGAGCGGAAACATCGGCCAAAGATTTCGTCCCTCTCCCCTCTCGGTTCCTTCGGGCCTCACAAGGAATTTCCTGCACCCCAGGCGCCCACCAGCACGATTTGATCCGCGAAGCGAAGATCGATGGCCCGAGCCTCCCAACCCCGTCTCTCCATCAGACTGCGCACCCGAAGCAGCGCGGCGACTTTTTCGGAAGCGTCCCGCCGGAGAACTCGCACCGGCCTCCGAAAGATCGAATCCATCATACCGAATCCGGCGTCGGGCAACGCATCGATTTCGGAGAGCGCGGCAAAGTATTCGGGGTTGTGCGCGCGGAGATCTTCGAGCAGGTCGACCAGCTCCGGCAGCGCGCGGGATTCGCCCCGGACGATCACGTAGTCCGCCGCGTCGGCGCGAGGGTCATACGGCGCGATCGGTCGGCCGTCGATGCCGAGAAACATCAGGCGCGCCGATCCGTCCCGCCAGAGCGCGACGGCGCGCCGCTCGGACACGCGCACCTCGAGGCCGTCGGGAAAGCGCTTGGAGAGCGTGACCCTCTCGATCCAGGGGTGCGCGAGGAGACGGTCCGCGGCGGAGGCGAGGTCGAGCGTCAACAGGTTCTTCGTTCGGTACGGAGCGAGTGCGGCCAGAATTTCTTCGGTGCGCGCCCGCTGATTGCCAGAAACTTCGAAGCGCGCCAGCGTCAGGAGCGAGCCCGAGAGCAGGCGCCCGACCGCCAGAAGCGCGGCGAGGGCCAGCACCGCGAGCACCGAGATGCGAACGGCGGCCAGGGCGCGTTTTCGCCGTGGCAGGACACGCCCCCGGCGCAGGAAGCCGGTATCAGCCACGGGATCCTCCGCGCCAGAAACTCCTCGCCCACGCGCACGATGTCACCCGCCCCCATGGTCAGAAGAAGGTCTCCGGGCCGCAGAAGCTTCTCGATCTCATCTGACAACCGTCTTCTTTTCAGCAATATAGACGACGTTCGCGATGCCCGGAGTCGCGGGCCGCCCTGGCGATCAGCTCGCCCGTCACCCCGGGGATCGGCTTCTCCCGCGAGGGGTAGACGTCCGTGACGACCGCCACGTCGCTCGCGCAGAGAGACCGGCCGAATTCGGCCGCAAAGTCGCGGGTCCGCGAGAAAAGGTGCGGCTGGAAGAGGGCCACCAGGCGCTTGCCGGGATAGACCTGCCGCGCGGCCGCGAGGGTCGCGGCGATCTCGGTCGGGTGATGGGCATAGTCGTCGACGACGAGCACCCCGGCCCGCTCGCCCTTCGTCTCGAACCGCCGGACCACACCCGAGAACGACGCGAGCGCGGCGGCGATCTTGGGAAACGGGATCGAGAGCTCGCGGCCGACGGCGACGGCGGCCAGGGCGTTGGCGACGTTGTGTCGCCCGGGGATCGGAAGCCGGACCGTCCCGAGCAGCCACCGCTCGCCCTCCCAGACCTCGAACGTCGTTCCCGGCGGGGTCGGGCCGGATGTCGCGCGCCCGCAGGCTCGCCTCCGGCGACTCCCCGTACGTCACGACCCTCCGCTTGACCCGCGCGAGCACGCGCGCGACGCCCGGGTCGTCGGCGCAGCCGATCACGGCTCCGTAGAAGGCGACGCGGTTGGCGAAAGCCGTGAAGGCGTCGACGATCTCGTCGAGGTCCCGGTAGGTGTCGAGGTGATCCGCCTCGACGTTGGTGATCACGGCCACGACCGGTGTGAGCTCGAGGAAGGAGCGGTCGAACTCGTCGGCTTCGGCGACCAGGAACTCGCCCGCGCCCAGCCGCGCCCCCGTCCCCAGGATCCGGACCTGCCCTCCGACGACGATCGTGGGGTCGAAGCCCGCCTCGGTCAGCACGAGGCCCGTCATCGAGGTGGTCGTCGTCTTCCCGTGCGTGCCGGCGATGGCGATGCCCTGCTTCAAGCGCATGATCTCGCCGAGCATCTCGGCGCGCCGGATGACCGGGAGACCCGCCGCGCGCGCCGCCGCGACCTCGGGATTCGACTCGCCGACCGCCGAAGAAATGACGACGAGATCGGCGTCCTTCACGTGCGCCGGATCGTGCCCGGTCGCGATTCGGGCGCCGAGCCTGGCCAGGCGATCCGTGTTCTCCGAGCGCTGCAGGTCGCATCCCGAGATCTCGAGCGGGGTCGACAGCAGGAGGATCTCCGCCAGGCCGCTCATGCCGACGCCCCCGACCCCGACGAAATGCAGGCGGCGCAGCCGGAGAAACCTCACGCGGCCTCCCGCTCGATCCCGAAGAGGAGGTCGGCGAGCCGCGCCGCGGCATCCGGGCGCGCGAGCCGCCGAGCCTCCTGCCCCATGCGGGCGAGGCCGGCCGGGTCCCCCATCAGCCGGCGGACGGCCTGGGCCAGCGCCGGGCCGGAAAGGTCCTTCTCCTCGAGCACGACCGCCGCTCCCGCCTCCGCGAAGGCGCGGGCGTTCTCGAGCTGATGGCCGTGCGTCGACGTCGAGAGCGGCACGAGCACGGCCGGACGCCCTGCCGCCGCGAGCTCGGAAAGCGTCAACGCGCCGGCGCGGCAGACGGCCAGGTCGCACCAGGACATCTGCTCGTGGAGCAGCGGAAGGAAGGGCTCCAGGCGCCAGCCCGCGGGCAGGTTCGGGCAGGCCGCCCGCGCCGCGGCGAGCCCCTTCTCGCCCGTCTGATGGATGACCTCGAGCCCGGCGGCCGCCAGATGAGGCACGGCCTCCGACATCGCGCGGTTGAGCGCCGCGGACCCCTGGCTTCCGCCGAAGACGAGGAGGCGGCGGGGGCTCCTGCCGGCGTCGAGCGGGGGCGCCGCGAAGAACTCGGCCCGGACGGGATTGCCCGTCACTGTCGCCGCTCCGGGAAGCCTGGAACGGGCGGCTTCGAGCCCCACGGCCGTTTGAGTGGCGACGCGGGCGAGGAACCGGTTGGCGATCCCCGGGCAGGGCGTTGGACTCGTGGATGAGCGTCGGGATCGCCGAGCGACCGGGCCGCGAGGATCACGGGGACGCTGGCGTACCCGCCGACTCCGGCCACCGCGCGCGGCGACAGACGGCGCAGAAGGCGCCTGGCCTCGAGGATCCCGACGCGGGAGGCGGGCGAGCGCCAGCATCCGCGCGCCGAGCCCCTTGCCCGCAAACCCGCTGGCGCTCACCGTCTCGAGCGGAAAGCCCGCGGCTGGCACGAGCCGAGCCTCCATCCCGCGGTCCGTCCCGACGAACACGACCCGGGCGCCCGGCCGGCGGGCTGCCACTTCGCGCGCGAGCGCAATTCCCGGAAAGATGTGGCCTCCCGTTCCTCCGGCGGCGATCACGTATGTGCCAACGGATCGATCCTCATCCATTTTGCAGACGATCCGTCCCCGGCCCCTCACTCACTGCGCACCACCTCGTGCTGCGAGACGTTCAGGATCAACCCCGCGGCGAGCCAGGAGGCCACGAGCGAGGACCCGCCGTAGGAAATGAACGGCAGCGGCAGCCCCTTGGTGGGCATCAAGGCGAGAACGACGCTCATGTTGATGGCGGCCTGCACGACGATCATCGCGGTCGCCCCGGCCGCCAGAAAGGCCCCGAAGGCGTCGGGGGCGCGCCGCGCGGCCCGCATCCCGCGCCAGGCGATCACGCCGAAGGCCGCGACGAGCGCCGCGGCGCCGACGAACCCGAGCTCCTCGCCGACGATGGCGAAAATGAAATCGGTGTGCGGGTACGGCAGGAAGAAGAGCTTCTGCCGGCTGCCGCCGAGCCCGTTGCCGAGCCAGCCGCCGGCGCCCACGGCGATGAGCGACTGCAGCGCCTGAAACCCGGCGCCGAGCGGATCGGCTTCGGGACGCAGGAAGGACAACAGGCGCGCCCTCCGGTAGCCCGCCGAAAGGGCGATCACCGCCAGCAGCGGAACGGCCGCCGCGGCGCCGAAGGCGAAGACCCGTCCCCGCGCGCCCGCCAGCCACAGCACCACGGCGCAGAGAACGACGTAGCAGACGGCCGTCCCCATGTCGGGCTCGAGCATCACCACACCCGCGGCGAGGATCGTCAGGACGGCCGAAGGCAGGACGGCGCGGTCGACGCCGCCGGGCTTGCCGGCCTTGCCCGCCACCTGCGAGGCCAGCACGAGGACCAGGCCGATCTTGAGCAGCTCCGACGGCTGCAGCGTCGCCGGCCCGACCGCGAGCCACCGCCGGGCGGCGTTGATCGGCGGGCGGAAGAGCACGCCGACGCAGAGGAGGAAGGTCAGCCCGTAGACGCCGTAGACGACCCACGGGCGGGCGAACCGGTGGTAGTCGGTGCGGTAGACGGCGAACGCCGCGAGCCCCCCGACGGCCAGCGCGCCGATCTGCTTCAAGAGGTAACGGTAGGGGCTGCCGGCCGTCTGCGCGGCGGAGACGGCGGAAGCGCTGTAGATCATCACGCACCCGAACAGGGACAACGCGACCAGCGCCACGAAGAGGATCTTGTCGCTCGCGAGCTTACGGGCCATGGGTCTCCGCCTTACTCCTCACGCGGCGTCTTGGCGGCCACCGCGCGGGCCAGCGTCGCAAAGTGATGCCCGCGCTCCTCGTAGTTGCCGTACGCGTCGAAGGACGCGCAGGCCGGCGAGAGCAGGACCGTCTCTCCCGCCCGCGCGACCTCTCCGGCCCGGAGCACCGCGTTCTCCATCGTTCCCGCGCGCTCGAACGGCACGGCGGCCCCGAGGGCCCGCTCGATCGTCTCCGCCGCCTCTCCGATCGTCAGCACGAGGCGCGCGGCCCGGGCGACGCTGCCCGACAGCGACGCGAAATCGCCGTGCTTGTCGCGGCCCCCGAGGATCAGGATGACGGTCCCGTCCGCGAAGCCCTCCAGACACTTGCGCGTGGCGTCCACATTGGTCCCCTTCGAGTCGTTGATCCAGCGGATGCCCCGCGCCTGCGCCACGAGCTCGCTGCGGTGGGGCAGGCCGGCAAAGCGCGTGAGCCCTTCCCGCAGGGCGTCGCGGGAAGTCTGGAGGCATTCGGTGGCGGCCGTCACCGCCAGGGCGTTTTCCAGGTTGTGCGCCCCGGGGAGCGCGAGCTCGCCGGAAGGCAGCAGGCGCTCGGGAGCGCCGCTCACCCCCGAGACGATCATCCCCTCCTCGACCCAGACGCCGCCCTCGACCGGCCCCGTCCGCGAGAACGGGACCCGCCGCGCCGGCGTGGGAGAGGCGGCGGCGAGGGGATCGTCGGCGTTGACGACGGAGAATCCCTCCCGGTCCTGGCGCTCGAAGAGGCGCCGCTTGGCGCGCGCGTAGGCATCGAGGTCCGGGTACCGGTCCAGGTGGTCCGGCGTGATGTTGGTGAGCACCGCGACCTGCGGCGCGAAGCGGTCCACGGCCTCGAGCTGGAAGGAGGACAGCTCGCAGACGAAGTCGCGGGCGGCACGCTCGGACAGGAACGCCGAGAGCGGCATCCCGATGTTCCCGGCCAGCGCGACCGGACGTCCCGCGCGGCGCAGGACGTCCGCGATCCAGGCCGTCGTCGTCGACTTCCCGTTGGTGCCGGTCACGGCGACCCATCGGTTCGGGCCCGCCGACTCGCTCTCGGCGATGCGCCAGGCCACCTCGAACTCGGCCAGGACCGGAATTCCGCGCGCCCGCGCCGCGGCGACCACGGGCGCCGTCAGCGGAACGCCCGGTGAAACGGCGAGCCAGCCGGCGCCGTCGAGCAGCGCCTCGGGAAAACCGCCGAAAAAGAACGTCGACGCCCCGCTCGCGCAGGGCGCCGGCGTCCGGAAACGCGCTCTCGGACTTTTCGTCGGCGACCGCCACCGCCACTCCCCGGTCCCGCAGGGCGATCGCGAGGGCGCGCCCGCTGCGCGCGAAACCGAGCACCGCCACCTTCTCGGGCAGGATCCGCGGCGCCGCTCTCTCCGGTCTGCGCGCTCATCGCAGCTTCAGCGTCGACAGGGCCGCGACCGCGAAGAAGAGCGCCAGGATCCAGAAGCGGATGATCACGCGCGACTCGGCCCAGCCCGCGAGCTCGAAATGGTGGTGGAGCGGCGCCATGCGGAACACGCGCCGTCCCGTCGTCTTGAAGGACACGACCTGGATGATCACCGAGAGCGCCTCCATCAGGAAGAGGCCGCCCACGATCGCCAGGAGCATCTCCTGCTTGGTCATCACGGCGACCGCCGCGATCGCGCCGCCGAGCGGGAGCGATCCCACGTCGCCCATGAAGACGTCGGCCGGATGGCAGTTGAACCAGAGAAAGCCGAGCGACGCGCCCACGATCGCCCCGCAGAAGACCGCAAGCTCGCCGGACGGAGGGACGAACAGGATCTGCAGGTAGCGCGCCGCGACCGCGTTTCCCGTGACGTAGGCGAGCACCCCGTAGGTGCCGGCCGCGATCCCGACGGCGCCGATGGCGAGCCCGTCGAGCCCGTCGGTCAGGTTCACGGCGTTCGAGGAGCCCACGAGCAGCGACCGCCACGAAAGGAACGTACAGCAGACCGAGATCGAGCAGGAACTTCTTCAGGAACGGGAAGGTCAGGACGGTCGAGAAGGCGCCGTGCGTCGCCCACTGCTCGATCGCCCATGCCGCGGCGAAGGCGACGAGGAACTGCGGCAGCAGCTTGCCCCGTCCGGTCAGCCCGAGGCTGCGCTTGCGCGCCACCTTCGTGTAGTCGTCGGCGAAGCCGACGGCGCCCAGGGCGAGCAGCGTGCCGAGCGCGATCCACACGAAGCGGTTCGAGAGGTCCATCCACAGAAGCGTGGCCACGGTGATCGCCAGCAGGATCAGGAGGCCGCCCATCGTGGGAGTGCCCGCCTTGGCCCGGTGCGACTGCGGCCCTTCCTCCCGGATCGACTGGCCGATCTGGCGGCGCTTCAACATCCGGATCATCGACGGGCCGAGCACGAGCAGGAGCAGCAGCGCCGTGACCGCCGCCATCGCCGTCCGGAACGTGATGTACCGAAAGACGTTGAAGAGCGGGTAATGCCTGGCGAGCGGGTAGAGCCAGTAGTACAGCATCAGCCTCTCGCTGCCGCTCCGGCGTCGGCGTCACTTGCCGGCCTCCGTGAGAGGGCGGGCGAGCAGGCCGACCGCGCGCTCGAGCCCGACGCCCCGCGAAGCCTTGAAGAGGACGGTGTCGCCCGCGTCCAGCATGGAGTTGAGCAGGTTGGCGGCATGCTCCGGCGTGTCGAGGGTCCGGACTTCCGAGACGCGGGAAACCGGCCTCGATGGCGCCGTCGGCGAGGAAGCGTCCGAGGGGACCGACGCAGATGAGCCGATCGGCGCGGCCCAGCACGTAGCGGCCGGTCTCCCGGTGCCACCATTCCGACTCGGGGCCGAGCTCGCGCATGTCGCCCAGGACGGCGATCTTGCGCTTGCCGGGAAGCAGCTTCAGGGTGTCGAGCGCCGCCCGCATGGACGGCGGGCTCGCGTTGTACGCGTCGTCGTAGAGCAGCGCCCCCGAGGCGTGCCGCCGCGACTCGCCGCGGTGCGCCGCCGGCGCGAGCTTGCCCGCCGCTTCGGCGCAGTTTTCCACCGAGGCGCCGGCCGCGAGGGCGACGGCGCTCGCCGCGAGGAAGTTGGCAACCTGATGCGCCCCGGGAAGAGGCAGCGCGATCGCCGCCTCGCCCGACGGCGCCTTCAGCCGGAAGCGCGAGCCGCGGTCGCCCGTCGACGACCTGCTCGACCCGCACGTCGGCGGCCGCGGCCGTCCCGAACCGAAGGATCCGCCCGGCGTGCGCCGCGGCCATCGCGACGATCCGCGGGTCGTCGGCATTCACCACGAACGTCCCGCCGGGCTTCAGGCCCTCCAGGATCTCCGCATTGGCCCGGGCGATCGCGTCGAGCGAGCCCAGGAACTCCAGGTGCTCGAGCGCGATCAGCGTGATCGCGGCCACGTCGGGCTCGAAGAGGCGGGAGAGGCGCGAAATCTCGCCCGGGCGCGCTCATCCCCATCTCCCCGACCATCCAGTCCGGCCCGAGAGAGAGGTTCAGGACCGACAGCGGGAATCCGATCGCGCTGTTCTGGTTGCCGGGAGTCTTGCCGACCAGACAGTGCCGGGACAGGATCGCCGCCGCGAACTCCTTGGTCGTCGTCTTGCCGGCCGAGCCGGCGATCGCGGCCAGGCGGAAACCCGCGCGGCGCTTGAGCCAGGCCGCCAGGCGCCAGGAGCGCATCCCCCGTGTTCGGAACCACCACGACGGGCACGCGGCCCTCGAGGCCCGGCAACGCCCGCTCCGCCAGGACCGCCGCGGCCCCCTTTCCGACCGCCTCCGACGCGAAGTCGTGGCCGTCGACCCGCGCTCCCGGCAGGGCCACGAACAGATCCCCCGGCCGCACGGCGCGCGAATCGACGGCGGCCCCCGTCAACGGCACGTCCGCCGGGAGCCGCGACCCCGAGCGCCCGCGCGACGTCGGACAGCGTGAAGTTCATGTGCGCGACGCGAGCTCGGCCGCGATGGCGCGGTCGTCGAACGGCTCCTCGCGCTCGCCGATGATCTGGGTCGTCTCGTGCCCCTTGCCCGCGATGACGACCACGGTCCCCGGGTTGGCCAGATCGATCGCGGCCCGGATCGCCTGGCGGCGGTCGGCGATGCGCAGGTACTTCGTCGCTCCGGAGGCCGCGAGGCCCCGCTCGACGTCCGAAAGGATGGCCTCCGGATCCTCGGAGCGCGGATTGTCGGAGGTCGCGATCGGGATGTCGGCGCGCGTTCCCGGCGATGCGGCCCATCGGCTCGCGCTTGCCGCGGTCGCGGTCCCCGCCGCAGCCGAAGACGAGGATGATCTTCCGGTCGGTCAGCTCGCGCACGGCCGCGAGCAGCCGCTCGAGCGCGTCCGGCGTGTGCGCGTAGTCGACGAGGATCGCGTAGGACTGCCCCGCCTCCACCCGCTCGAGCCGGCCCGGCACGGTGCGGACGGAGGACGAGGGCCGCCGCGACCTCGTCGGCCGCGATGCCCAGGGCGAGGCCGCCGGCCGCGGCCGCGAGCAGGTTGTCGACGTTGAACCGGCCGAGCAGGGGCGAGCGCACGGGAAGGCGTCCGGCCGCCGAGACCGCGTCGAAGGAGACGCCGGAGAGATCGCAGACGACCGATTCGGCGCGCAGATCCGCCGCCTCGCCGGCGGGGCCGTACGTGACGACGCGGCCGCCGACCTGCCCGGCCAGACGGCGGCCGAAGGGATCCGCGACGTTGACGACCGCCGGCGCTCCGGGCTTTCGCAGGTCGAAGAGCCGGCGCTTGGCCGCGCCGTAGCCCTCCATGTCGCGGTGGAAGTCGAGGTGATCGCGCGTCAGATTCGTGAAGACCGTCAGATCGAAGCGGCACCCCTCGACCCGGTCGAGCGCCAGGGCGTGGGAGGAGACTTCCATCGACGCGGCGGGGACGCCTTCGCGGACCATTTCCGCCAGGAGCTCCTGGAGGAGGGCCGCGTCGGGGGTCGTGCGGTCCGCCGGCAGCTCGCGGCGGCCCACGCGGTAGCCGATCGTCCCGAGGAAACCGGCGTCGCCGAAGCGCCGCTCGAGCAGCGGCCTGCAGGAGCGCCGCCGTCGTCGTCTTGCCGTTGGTCCCCGTCACGCCGGCGAGCACGAGCCGTTCCGCGGGATTGCCCGCCAGCCGCGCCGCGAGCAGCCCCAGCGCCCGGCGCGCCTGCGGCACGCGGACCCACGGCACGGGCAGCGGCCCGGGCGCCGCCGGCTCCGCGACGACCGCCGCGGCGCCGCGGCGCGATCGCCTCCGGCACGTGGGAGAGGCCGTCGACCTTCTCGCCGCGAATCGCGACGAAGAGGTCTCCCGGCTCCACACGCCGGGAGTCGTGGGCCACGCGCCGGATCTCCGGGTCGGCGCCGGGGGGGCGGGGTCGGCTCCCGGCAGGGCCGAAAGCAATTCCACGAGCCTCACGGCCCGGGTGTCGCGGAGGGCGTCTCCTCGCGCGCGCGGCCGGATCGGGAGACCGCCGCGGCGTCTTCCGAGAGCGAGAGGATCACGACGGCTCCCGGCTTCCAGGCGGCGCCGGCCGGCGGGTGCTGCTCGGCAACGAAGCCGGTGCCTTCCAGGCGCACGGGGATCCCCCGGCGCGCGAAGAGCGCAAGGGCCTGCCGCGCCGAGAGCCCCGTCGCGTCGGGAATCCCGTCCGAGGCAGGCGCGGACTCCAGGCGCTCGATCCCGCTCACCCGCCGGGAGGAGGCCGGGACGACGCCGGCGGGGAAAAAGGGCCCGAGGAGGCGGCGAGCACCGTGGCGGGCACTCGCTGCTCCTCGGGCGCAATCCGGAGGATCGAGAGGGCCTGGGAGACAATTCGCGAAAACACGGGAGCGACGACTTCTCCCGCGTAGTACTTCCCGTGCGGCTCTTCCATGACGACGACGCCGACCAGGCGCGGAGACTCCGCCGGCACGAAGCCGACGAAGTTGGGAACGTAGCGGCCGGGCTGGTAACCGCCGGGCCCGGCCTTCTGCGCGGTCCCGGTCTTGCCCGCGACCGTGAACCCCGGAATCGACGCGCGGGTTCCCGTGCCCCGCTCCACGACGCCGACGAGGATGCGGCCGAGCTCCGCGGCCGTCTCGGCGGAAAGGACGCGCACGGCCGGCGGCGGCGCGAGGGACTCGACGCGCCCGTCCGGCAGGATGATCCGGCGCACGACGTGCGGCGAGACGAGATGCCCGCCGTTGGCCACGACGGCCACGATCCGCGCCAGCTGCAGCGCCGTGACCGAGACCTCCTGGCCCATCGAGATCGAGGCGCACGAGAGCGCCGACCAGCGCGGCAGCGGCCGGAAGAGGCCGAGGTTCTCCCCCGGCAGGTCCACGCCCGTGGTGCGTCCGACGCCGAAGGCGCTCGCGCCCTCGAAGAGCCGCTGCGGCCCGACGCGCATCCCCACCCGGATGATGCCCGACGTTGGAGGAGTGCTCGAAGATGCCGGCGAGCGTCAAGGACCCGAAGCGGTTCCCATCGTGCTCGGAGATCGTCGTCCCGGCGACCCGGATCGCTCCGTTGGAGGTGTCGATCCACTCGTTCAAGGAGACGACCTTCTGCTCGAGCGCGAGCGAGCCGGTCACGATCTTGAAGGTCGATCCGGGCTCGTAGGCGTCGGCGATGGCGCGGTTGCGCCGCGACTCGGCCGGGAAGCGGTTGAAGCGGTTCGGATCGAAGCTCGGAACGCTCGCCATCGCGACGATCTCGCCCGACCAGGGATCGAGCAGCACCGCCGTCCCCGACCGGGCGCCCGCCTCGGCCACGGCGACCGCGAGCTCGCGCTCGACGGCGAACTGGACGCCCGAGTCGATCGACAGCTCGAGCGTGGCGCCTTCCTCCGGCGGCCGTCCGGGAGCCTCGGCTTCTCCGTAGGTCGACCGCCGCGCGTCCCTCAGGGCGACGATCTCGCCGGGCTTGCCGCGGATCGTGCGGTCGTAGAAGTATTCGAGCCCCCCGAGGCCGCGGTCGTCCGTGCCGACGTAGCCCAGAAGCGGCGCCGCGAGCGGCACCCTTCGGGTAGGAGCGGCGGCTTTCCGTCGCGAAGTGGATCCCGGGGAGCTTCATCTGACTCACCCGTTCGGCGACGGCCGGATCGACCTTGCGCCGGAGCCACACGAACCCCACGTCGCGGGACAGGCGCTCGGTCAGCTCGCCCGGCGTCGTCTCGAGCAGGCCCGCGAGCGCCCGGGCCACCGCGGCCGGCCGTTCCACCTCGTCGGGAATCGCGTAGATCGAGGAGCACTCGACGGAGACCGCGAGCTCCCGGCCGCTGCGGTCGAGGATGGAACCGCGCCGCGGCGACACCTCGACGCGCCGCTCCTGCTGCCGCTGTGCGCGCGCCCGGTACTTCGAGCCCTGCGCGACCTGGACCTGGAGGAGCCGGCCGACCACGGCGCCGCCCCAGAGCAGGAGCAGCAGGCCGAACCAGCGCGCCCGCCCCGTCGAGAGCGCGTTCACGGGCGCGGCGTCCCTTCGGGCCGCGCCGCCTCGACGTACTGGATCTGCCCGGGCACCGGCGGATGGAGCTTCTTTCGGGCCGCCAGCGCGGCGACGCGCTCCGGCGATGAGGCGCGCGCCAGGTCGGCGCGCAGCTTCCGGTTCTGCTCGTCGAGCTCGACGACACGCCGCACGCGGGCCTCGCGCGCGTACCCGACGCGCACCGTCTCGATGTGCAGCGCCGCGTAGACCAGCAGCGCGCAGGCGACGGGCAGGCCCGACGAGGAGGAAGGTCGCGAGCTCGCGCCCGCGGCGGCGGTCCCGCTCCCGCGTCAGGTGGAAGTTCTCGACGCGCTTTCCCTGCGCGTAGGCGGCGGTGCTCATGAGGACGTTCTCAGCTCCATCGGCCGTCGCGTCTCAGACTTCGGCGCTCTCGAACACCGCCGTCGGCTCTTCGAGCTTCTCGGCGATGCGCAGGCGCGCGCTGCGGGATCGGGGGTTCGCCTGGCGCTCCGCTTCCGACGGGCAGAGGGGCCGGCGCGTCAGCACGCGCAGCAGCGTGCGTGTCCCGCAGACGCAGCGCGGGATGCGCGGCGGGCAGAGGCACATCCCCGACTCGCGCCGGAAGGTCTCCTTGACGAGCCGGTCCTCCAGGGAGTGATAGGAAATGACGGCGAGGCGCCCGCGCGCGTTGGCGCGGTTGACGGCCGCGGCGAGGAAACGGGAGAGGGCCACCAGCTCCTGGTTGACCTCGATGCGCAGCGCCTGGAACACCCGGGTGGCCGGATCGATCCTCTCGCGCGATCCCTTCGCGCTCGCCACGATACGGGCCAGCTGCCGAGTCGTCGTGATGGGCCCCCGCGCCCGCTCCGACACGATCCCGCGCGCGATCTTTGCCGCCATCCGTTCCTCCCCGTATTCGCGGAAAATCCGCGTCAATTCCTCGACCGAAGACGCCGCGACGATTTCCGCGGCGCTGCGGCCACTTCGGCCCATGCGCATGTCCAGCGGCCCGTCCCGGCGGAAGGAGAATCCGCGCGCCGGGGTCTCGAGCTGCATCGAAGAAACGCCGAGATCGGCGAGGATCCCGTCGGGCGCCGGGCGGCCCGCGAGCAACGCGTCGAGCTCGGAGAAATCGCCTTCCAGAAACTCCACGCGCGGAGCCGAACGGCGCGAGGCGCCGTCGCGCGAGGCGCGAGCGCGTCGGGATCGCGGTCGATCCCGAGCAGCCGCAGCCCGGGGCCGTGTTCGAGCAGCGCCTGCGCGTGGCCGCCGGCGCCGAGCGTCGCGTCGACGAAGAAGCCCCCGCGCTCCGGACGCAGCCCTTCCACGACTTCCCGAAGAAGAACCGGCGTGTGCGCGGGCTTCTCAAGCTCGTCCGTCTCCCCTTCCCCCTGTCGACTCCGGGCGGTCGACGCGCGTCGCTTCGCTCACGACAGCAGCTTCGACAGCTCGTCGTAGTCCTCGGGCGTGAAGTCCTCGCCGGCCAGGCGCGTCGACAGCGCGCCGCGGTCGGAAACGACCAGGTGATCGATGTTTCCCGTGACCACGACGTCGGCGGGCAGCCGGGCCGCGTCGCGCAGGATCTGCGGGATCAGGACGCGCCCCTGGCCGTCCATCGCCCCGCCCTGGCCGTAGTAGTTGACCCGCTCCAAGAACTTGCGCTTGGCGCGGTGGATCGCCGGCAGCGCGGCGAGCTTCTCTTCCAGCGCCTGCCAGATCGAAAGCGGATAGACGAGGACCTCGCGCCCGTGCAGCGAAGTCACGAAGAGCTCCGGCCCGAAGGCCTCTTCGATCTGCTGCCGGAAGAGATTCGGCACCTTCAGTCGGCCCTTCTCGTCGAGACGGGCCGGCGCGCTCCCTCGAAAGCGATCCATCCTTCTTCCTGTGTCCCGATACGGAGATCAGGACCACTTTCCCCCACTTTTTTCCAGATTAGACCACTGCGGGGGATGTTAGGAGCGCCGTGGTTTGTTAGTCAAGGGAAAGCGTTTGCCTAAAAAAATTAGGGGCGCGAATCAGGCGTAAGGGGGCGACAGGCTGTGGCGGGGCGCTCTCACGGCCACAATTTCTCTTCGCCCTCGTGCCAGTCCCGCGTCAGGTCGAGCCACATCGCGAGGCCGCGCAGCGAGCCGTAGCCACCGTAGCGTCGGGCGATCGCGCGGTCGGTCGACCGGGCCGGACCCGGGTAGAGACGGCGGTACTTCTGGCGCGTCCAGGAATCGAGCGCCAGAAAATCGTGGCGCCCGAGGATTCGCAGGAGCCCTTCCGCGGCGTACGGACCGAAGCCGCGTTCGGAAACGATCTCGCCGCGAATGTCTTCTGCGGGCCGCGACCGGTCCTCCCAAGCCGAGAGGTCGATCGCGTCCCGAGGCCACGCGCCGGGCAAAGAGGCGCAGGGCCTCCGCCCGGTAGCCGCAGCGCACGCGCTCGCGCAGGCGCCGCGCCGTCAGGCCGGCGACCGATTCGGGCGAAGGGAAAGCGCCGCCCCCTGCGCCCGCGAGAGCGATGAGCCGCTCCACCATGCCGCGCGTCGCGGCCCACGAGCAATTGGTGGTCAGGAGCATCTTCACGGCGTCCTCGAAGAGGGTCGCGGCGCGCAGCATCCGGCCGCCGCCGCGGGCGAGGGCGCGCGACAGGGCGGGATCGTCGACCGCTCCCGCAAACGCCGCCAGGTCCACGTCGAGAGAGAAGACCCGCGACGCCAGGCGCCGGAGGGCCGCCGGCGAGAGATCCTCCTCCGGACGCGGTCAACCGTCCGCCGGACGACCGGAAGGTGACTTCCGCGGTCTTCGTCCGGGTGCGGCCCGCGACGGTCATCCGGAGCGTTCCCGCCGACGAGGTCGTAGGAGAACGGGGGCAGGTCGTACCAGCCGTGCGATCGCACGACCGCATCGAAGGAAAAACCGGACGGAAGCGAAAGGGCGGTTACGACGCCTTCTTCTCCGCTTCCTCGGCCTGCGCGAGCGCCGGATCGTAGATCTTGATGAAGGCCTCGTGGCGCAGCTTCTGGATGAAGTCGTTGAAGTGCTTGTCGTAGATGTTCTCGCTCATGCGCTTCTGCAGGTCGGAGCGCACTTCCGCGAAGGGCTTGTAGCCGGCCGGCGTGAGGTCCTCCACCCGGAACAGGTGGACCGAGCCCGGCAGGAGGGTCGGGGCCGGGTACTCCTGCGGAGGATCGGCGAAAACCGCGGCGTCGAGGGCCGGCAGGAGCTCTCCCCGGGCGACCGTCCCGAGATCGCCGCCGCGGCTGCGGGCGTTGCCCTCGGAAATCTCCTCGGCGACCTTCGCGAAGGGCGTTCCGGCCTTGATCTTGGCCCGAGCCTCCTCGATCTTGGCGACCGCCGCCTGGCGCGCCTCGGCGTCGTCGGGCGAGAACCGCAGCACGATCTCCGAGACGTGCGCGTGCTCGGGAGTCTTGTAGAGCTCGTCCTTGCGGCGCTCGTACTCGAGTCGCAGGACGTCGTCGTTCATCTGCAGCTTGCCGCTGACCTCGCGGCCGACGACCTTCTGCATCGTGATCGTCTGGCGCAGCTGCTTCTTCAGGTCGTCGCGGGTCATCTTCGACTGGGCGAGGGCGGCGTCGAACTCGGCGTCCGTGGCGAGGTTGTACTGCCGCTTCACGCGCTCGACGGCCTCTTCGACCTCGGCGTCCGTGGCCTGCGACGTCGAGCTGCTTGGCGCGCTCCTCGAGCAGCTTCTCCTGGATCAGCTCGTCGAGCACCCGGCGCCGGCCGGCGAGGTCGACGTTGCCGCGCAGCTCCATCGTGCACCGCAGCTCGAACTCGCTGTGGGTGATCGGCTGGTCGTTGACCCGCGCGACGAGGGTCTCGATCAGCTCGGCCCCGGAGCCGGCGGCGGCCCAGAGGAGCGAATGCCAGCGTCAGGGCGGGCTTTCGCATGACGGGATTACATAACACGAACGCGGACCTCGGAATTCCGAAGGATCCTTCAGGCCGCGGCCCGCCGCCCGAGCCGCGCCAGCCACGAGAGGACCGCGCCCGGAAGCTCCCCGCCCGGCGGGGCGGGAAGCGTCAGGACGCCTCCGGGGGTGAGCGCGGCGCCCGGCGTCGCGCGCACGAGCTCGAGCAGGCTCTCGGGGTCGATCGCGGCGCCCTCGGTCAAGCGCAGGTGCACGCGCCCGGCCTGCGACGTCACCGAATGGACGCCCAGCTGCTCGGCCCGCATCCGGATGCGCGCGTAGTCCGCCAGGCGCGCCACGGCCGGGGGCGGCTCCCCGAAGCGGTCGGCGATCTCGGAGAGGGTGTCGGTGAGCGCCTTCTCGTCGCGCGCCCTCGCGATCTTCTTGTAGATCATCATGCGCCAGTTCTCGTCGGCGACGTACCCCGACGGAATGGTCAGGTCGAGGCCGAGCGAGAGCGTGACGAGGCGCTCGGGCTCGCGCTCCTCGCCGCGGATCTCGCGGATCGTCTCCTCGAGCAGCTGCAGGTAGGTCTCGAAACCGACCGACGCGATCTGCCCCGACTGCTCGCCGCCGAGGATGTTGCCCGACCCGCGGATTTCCAGGTCCTTGGCCGCGATCCGGAACCCGGCGCCGAGATCGCAGAACTCCTGGATCGAGGCGAGGCGGCGCCGCGCCACGTCCGAAAGGGCGGCCGTCTCATCCACGAGGAGGTACGCGTACGCGGGCCGGTCGCTGCGCCCGACGCGGCCGCGGAGCTGGTAGAGCTGCGCGAGGCCGTACGTCTCGGCGCGGTCGATCAGGATGGTGTTGGCCGACGGGATGTCGAGGCCGTTCTCGATGATGGTCGTCGCGAGCAGGAGGTCCGCTTCCCGCGTCAGGAAGCGCCGCATCGCCCTTCTCGAGCTCCGCCTCCCGCATCGCGCCGTGCGCCACGGCGATCCGCACCGAGGGGACGAGCTTCTCGAGCATGTCCTTGACGCGGCCGATCGACTCCACGCGGTTGTGCACGAAGAAGACCTGCCCGCCGCGCGCGATCTCCGCCTCGATGGCCTCCCGGATGACCGCGGGCTTGGCGGCGACGACCTGGGTCTCGATCGCCAGCCGGTCGCGCGGGGGCGTCTCGATGATCGAGAGATCCCGCAGGCCGGAAAGGGAGAGGTGCAGCGAACGCGGGATCGGCGTCGCCGACATCGCGAGGACGTCGATCGAGGTGCGCCACTCCTTGAGCTTCTCCTTCTGCGCGACGCCGAAGCGCTGCTCTTCGTCCACGATCAGCAGGCCGAGATCGCGAAAGGCCAGGTCCTTGCCGAGCATCCGGTGCGTCGCGATGAGGATGTCGACCGCGCCGTCGGCCACCCTGCGCCACGATCTCCTTCTGCTCCGCGCGCGAGCGAAACCGCGAGAGCAGCTCGATCGTGACGGGAAAGGCCGCGAACCGCCGCAGGAACGTCCGGAAGTGCTGGTCCGCGAGCACCGTCGTCGGCGCGAGGAGGGCCACCTGCTTGCCGTCGAGCACGGCCTTGAAGGCCGCGCGCATGGCGACCTCCGTTTTCCCGTAGCCGACATCGCCGCAGAGGAGCCGGTCCATCGGCCGGTCGGATTGCATGTCGCGCTTCACGTCGGCGATGGCCTGCGCCTGGTCCGGCGTCTCGGTGTACTCGAAGGCGTCCTCGAACTCCTTCTGCCAGGGAGAGTCCTTCGAGAAGGTGAAGCCGGGCGCGACGCGGCGCCGGGCGTAGAGCTTCAGGAGCTGGTCGGTCATGTCGCGCATGGCGCGCTTGACCGAGGCCTTGCGCCGTCCCCAGCCGGCGCCGCCCAGGCGGTCGAGCACCGGCGGCGCGTCCTCGAGCCCCGAGTACTTCTGCACCAGGTCGAACCGGTCCACGGGCAGGAGCAGCGTCTTCTCCTCGGCATAGCCGATCTCCATGAACTCGCGCTCCTGGCCCTCGACCGGCACGCGCTTCAAGCCCTTGAAGAGTCCGATGCCGTAGTCGCGGTGCACGACGGCGTCGCCCAGTTTCAGGTCGCGCAGGTCCGACAGGAAGGCTTCCGAGAGGCGCCCGCGGGGCGTCGCGGACGGCTTCTCCTCGCCGAAGATCTCGCTCTCCGCGTAGAGCGCGAGCCGCGGGGCGCGGAGGCGGAAACCCGCCGAGATCTCGGCCGGGAGCACGACGAGCGCTCCCGGCTCCCGGTCGGAGGAGACCGCGATCTCGTACTCGCGGGCGAAGCGGCGGGCCTTCTCGGCCCCTCCGGTCGCGCGGGCCGCGAGGAACACCTCCTCGCCGCCCGAGAGCGCGCGCGGAGATCTCCTGCGCCGCCTCCGCCGTGCGGCCGCCGTGCCCGGCGATGGCCTCGGCCGGCAGCCGCAGGGCATCGCCCTCCGAGAGGCCCAGGCGATCGAAGGCGAGCGGGGCCGCGGCGAGCGTCTCCCGGATCCGCGCGGTCGGGTGGAGCAGCTCCTCCGGGGCGAACGCATCGCGGTCCGGATCGCGGTCGGCGGCGATGCGCTCGGCGAAGGCGGCGACTTCTTCCTCGACGCGCGCGGGCTCGATCACGGCCAGCAGGGCGTCGCCCGCGTGGTCGAGCCAGCCGGCCGGCATGGCCGTCACGGCCGGCGCGAAGACGAGGCGCTCGGCTTCCGACGGGAGCCGGCCGATGCGCGCGGCGAGCAGGTCGCGTTCCTCCGACGACTCCCGCGCGGCCGCAAAGGACGGGATCCTGGCCGCCGCGAGGCGGTCGCTCGAGCGCTGCGTGTCGGGATCGAAGACGCGGATCGAAACGACGCGGTCCCCCTCGAGCTCCACCCGCAGCGGAAGCTCGCGGTCCGGAGGAAAGACGTCGAAGAGGCCGCCGCGCACGGCGAGGTCTCCGGTCTCGATGACGAGGTCCCCCCGCCGGTAGCCGATCTCCGTCAGCCGGGCCGTCAGGCGCGGCAGCGAGACGTCCTCGCCTTCCGCCAGATCGACGGAGAGGAGGGCCAGCGCCGCGGGCAGCGGGCAGCCGGGTGAAGAGGCCGTGCGCCGGCAGCACCACGGCGGACACGCCGGAGCCGCTGCCGAGGGCGGCGAGCAACCGGAACTCGTCGCGACGGGCCTTGAGCGAGGGCGGGATGCGCTGGTAGGGCGTGAGCGTGGGCCCCGGCGCGCGGAAGACCCCGGAGGCTCCGCCGGCCGCCAGATCCTGGGCCAGGCGCTCGGCCTCTTTCTCGTCCGCGACGACGACGGCCAGGCGGCGTCCGAGATCGGCGGCGAGCGCCGCCAGGAGCAGTCCCGGAAGGGCGCCGACGCCGCCCGAAACGACCGTTCGGGACGCGCCGCGGCGAAGCCTCTCCAGAAGCTCGCCGTGGAAAGGGAGGCCCCGGATCAGATCCTCGAGCACGGGTTCTCGCTCCGCCGTCGGCTCAGCCGCGCGGGATCGGCGTCATTTCGCGCAGGCGGCGCACGGCTTTTTCGACCGCGCCCGCCGCGAAATCGACTTCCTCTTCGGTGGAGAATCGCCCGAGCCCGAATCGGATCGAGGCATGGGCCAACGCATCGGGAACGCCGATCGCGCGGAGCACGTGAGAGGGCTCGATCGAGGCCGAGGTGCACGCCGAGCCGGAAGACACCGCCAGGTCCTTCAAGCCCATCAGCAGCGCCTCACCCTCGACCCCCGCGAAGGAGAGGTTGAGGTTGCCCGGCAGGCGCCGCTCGACTTCACCAGGCAAGAGCTCGCCGTTGCCGTCGATCGACGGCAACGGGGCGCCGTTCAGGGAGACGCCGTCCACCCGCGCGCGGATTCCCGCGTCCAGCCGCGCGCGCAGCAACCGCAGGCGCCGCGCCTCGGTGTCCCGCTCCTCGACGGCGATCCGCACCGCCTCGCCAAAGCCCACGATGCCCGGCACGTTGAGCGTCCCCGAGCGCAGACCCCGTTCGTGTCCGCCTCCGTGAAAGAGCGGGGAGAGGCGCACGCGCGGGCCCTTGCCGCGCACGTAGAGCGCGCCGACCCCTTTGGGCCCGTACAGCTTGTGCGCCGTGACCGAGGCGAGATCGACGCGCATCGCCTCGACGTCGAAGGGAATCTTGCAAAAGCCCTGCACGGCGTCGGTGTGGAAGAGCACCTCCCGCTCGCGGCATGCGGCGCCGATCTCCTCGAGCGGCTGGATCGTTCCGATCTCGTTGTTGGCCAGCATGATCGAAACGAGGATCGTGCCGTCGGTCAGCGCTTCGCGCACCTGCTCGGGCGCGATGCGGCCCGTCGGGTCCGGGGCGAGCCGAGTGACCGCGAATCCCTCGCGCTCGAGGGCCAGGCAGGCGTCGAGGACCGCGTGGTGCTCGGTCGCCGCGGTCACGATGTGCCGCCCCTTCTGCCCGTACATCCGGGCGACGCCGAGAATCGCGAGGTTGTCCGACTCCGTCGCACCGCTCGTGAAGACGACTTCCTTGTCCTGCGCGTTGAGCGCCGAGGCAATCTGGTGGCGCGCCTCCTCGACCGCGGCCTCCGCCTCCCAGCCGAAGACGTGGCTGCGCGAGGCGGCGTTGCCGAAGATCTCGGTGAAGTACGGCAGCATCGCCTCGAGCACGCGCGGATCGACCGGCGTCGTCGCCTGCGTGTCCATGTAGACCGGGACTTTCATCCAACATAGACTATGGCCCGTTCGGGCCGGTTGATTCAAACGTTCCGAAAGGGCCCGACGCGGCGGGCGGGGATGTCTCGCTCGCGAGAGGGAGGCCGGCCTTGGCAAACCCGCCCGTCCCGATCCTGTCCGACGAGCTCCTCCTCCGTTTCCACGAGCGGGCGCCCGTCTACGATCGGGAGAACCGCTTTTTCACCGAGGACTTCGAGGACCTTCGGAAGACCCTGTACCTGAAGATGGTGGTTCCGCGCGAGCTCGGGGGCCTCGGTTTCACGCTCGCGCAGTACTGTCGGGAAGCTCGGCGCCTCGCCTACCATGCCCCGGCGACCGCGCTCGCCGTCAACATGCACGTCTATTGGTGCGGGGTCGCCCGGGAGGTGCGGGGGAAGGGCGACCCCTCCTGCGACTGGATCCTCGAGGAGGCGGGTCGGGGCAAGATCTTCGCCGCGGGACACGCCGAGACGGGTCACGACCTGCCCGTGCTCCTCTCGACGACGCGCGCCGAGAAGGCCGAGGGGGGCTACCGCTTCACCGGCCGGAAGTCCTTCGGCAGCCTCTCGCCGGTGTGGGACTTCCTCGGCCTCCACGGCCTCGACGCGAGCGACCCGAAGGCCCCTCGGATCGTCCACGGTTTTCTCGCCCGCGACGCGAAGGGATACCGGATCGAGCCGACGTGGGACGTGCTCGGAATGCGGGCGACCCAGAGCGACGACACGATCCTGGAGGGCGCCTTCATCCCGGACGCGAAGATCGCAAGGATCGTCCCCCCGGGGGCGGCCGGCGTGGACATCTTCGTGCTCTCCGTCTTCGCCTGGGCCTTGCTCGGTTTTGCCAACGTCTACTACGGGCTCGCGCGGCGCGCCTTCGACCTCACCGTCGATTCGCTGAAGAAGCGAAAGTCCCTGGCCGTTTCCAGCTCGATGGCGCACCACCCGGCGATGCAGTGGGGCGTCGCCGACATGGCCATGGAGCTCGATGCGATCGAGGCGCTCATCGAGAAAGTCGCCACGGACTGGTCCGACGGCGTCGACCACGGTGGAGCCTGGCCCGCGAAGATCGTCACGGCCAAGTACCGCGCGGTCGAAGGCGCCTGGAGGGTCGTCGACACCGCGCTCGACCTTTCCGGCGGCTTCGGGATGTTCAAGAAGTCCGAGCTCGAGCGGCTCTTCCGCGACGCGCGGGCCGGGCGCTTCCATCCCGCCAACGCGGCGCTGACGCACGAGCTCGTCGCGAAGATCGCGCTCGGAATCAATCCCGACGATCCGCCCCGCTGGGGATAGCCGGCGGCTTCCCGGGCCTCTCGGGATCGACGAAACGCCTTCAGAGCTCCTCGGCCGGGACGAGGAAGGCATGCAGTCTGCGGCCAAGCCGCGTCCCGGCGGCCGAAAGGGCTTCCCGAAGCGGACCGAGCCGGCCGTCCTCTACGGCGACGAAGATCAGGTCCGAGACGCCCGGTGCGCTGCGCGATCCGAAGCGAAGGCCTGTGCCTCCCTCGCCGTAGACCGTCGGGATCTCCGTGAAGCCGACCGCTCCGGCCGCCTGCAGCGCCGCCTCCGCCTCGTCTCGCGCCTCGCGCGGCACGACCATCACCAGGAGCTTCACGGACGCGCCACGCTCTCCGGAACGCCCACCCGGCGCAGGATCGCCATCATCGGGCACGTGCCCGTGAAGGCCGACTGCAGCAGATTGGCGCCGACGAATGCGGTGAAGAGGAAGAACGCCGGGTGGACGAACCACCCCAGCGCGAGCGACAACAGGACGAACGTCCCGGCGATCCCGCGCAACCAATCGTTCAACGAGCGTTTCATGCAAGGCTCCTTTCCGGTTCGGACGAAGGCGTGAGACGGTCGCTCCGCGGAGACCCTTCTCTCCTCGGAGCGCTTGAGCAAGTAGTAGAGGACCGGCACCGCGGCGCGCGACAGCAGAGTCGCCGCCACCTCGCCGGCCATCATCGAGACCGCGAGGCCCTGAAAGATCGGGTCGAAGAGCATGACCGAAGAGCCGACGACGACGGCAGCCGCGGTGAGCAGCATGGGACGAAACCGGACCTCGCCTGCGTCGAGAACCGCCTCCGACAGGGCCATCCCCTCGCGGCGGCGCAGCTCGATGAAGTCGACGAGAATGATCGAGTTGCGCACGATGATGCCCGCCCCGGCGATGAAGCCGATCATCGAGGTGGCCGTGAAGAACACCCCGAAGAGGGCGTGCGCCGGCAGGATGCCGACGAGCGTCAGTGGGATCGGCGCCATGATCACGAGCGGCACCGTGAAGCTGCGAAACCAGCCGACGACGAGCACGTAGATCAGGACGAGCACGGCTGCAAACGCCAGTCCGAGGTCGCGAAAGACCTCGTAGGTCACGTGCCATTCCCCGTCCCACTTGATTCCGTAGCGGCTCGTATCGAAGGGCGCCGACGCCGTCTGCGTCGCGATGCGGTAGCCGCCGGGAACCCGGATGGCCGAGAGTCCCTTCTCGAGGGCGGCGATCGCATACACCGGCGCCTCCTGGGCTCCGCCGACATCGGCGGTCACGTAGACGACGGGTTTCAGATTCTTGTGGTAGATCGAGACGTCCTCGGGCTCGCTCTGGAACCGACCGATTTCCGAAAGGGGGATCAGGCGTCCCTCGCGCCCCGGCACCACGAGCGCACCCAGCGCGGAGGCGTCGTTGCGGCGCTGTGCGGGGATCGTCACCACGAGGGGGATGCGTTCGCGGATTCCGGGCAGGTGGACTTCATCGACCGGCTCGCTCCCGAGCGCCAGACGCAGCGCCGCGGCGGCATCGGCCTCCCGGATCCCGGCCAGGCCCGCCTTCTCCCGATCGAGCCGATAGACGACGCGGTCCCGGGGGCTCTCGACGTACCAGTCGACGTCGACCACACCCTTCGTGCGGGAGAACACGTCCTTGACCTGCCGCGCGACCTCGAGCCGTCCGGTCGGATCCGGCCCATAGACTTCGGCGACGAGCGTCTGTAAGGACGGGCGGTCCGGGCGGGACCTCGGCGACCTTCACGCGGGCCCCGTACCGGCGCCCGATTGCGGAGACGAGCGGCCGCGCGGCCCTGGCAATCGCATGGGAAGAGCGCCGCCGCTCGCCCTTTGGCCGGAGCCCGACCTGGACGTCCCCCTGGTGCGGACCCGAGCGCAGGAAGTAGTGCCGCACGAGCCCGTTGAAGTTGTAGGGCGCGGCGGCGCCCGCATAGACCTGCGTCCCGACGACTTCCGGCAGTGTCTGCAGCGCGTCGGCCATCTCGGAAAGGGCCCGGTTCGTCGTCTCGAGTGTCGTCCCCTCCGGAAAGTCGACGACGACCTGGAACTCGTTCTTGTTGTCGAATGGGAGCATCTTCACGATCACGAGGCCGAGCGGAACCAGGGCGAGTGCCGCCAGGAGGAGGCCGGCGATTCCCGCAAAGAAAACGGTGCGGGGGCGGCGTCCCCGTTCGGTGACGAGCGGGGCCATTGCCCGCCGGTACAGCCGCGCCAGAGTGCCTCGCGAGTCCTCGGCGTGGCCGGCGGAGCCGGCGGCGACACCGCGAAAGAGCAGCCGCGAGGCCCAGGGTGACACCGCGAAAGCGACGAGCAGGGAGAAGAGCATCGCCGCCGAGGCTCCGATGGGAATCGGCCGCATGTAGGGACCCATGAGACCGCCCACGAAGCCCATCGGAACGATCGCCGCGATGACGGCGAAGGTCGCGAGAATCGTCGGGTTGCCGACCTCGTCGGTCGCCTCGACCGCGATCGCGGCGAGCGTGCGGCCGCGGGCTTCGGGCAGGCGCAGGTGCCGCACGATGTTCTCCACGACGACGATCGCGTCGTCGACGAGGATTCCAATGGAGAAGATGAGAGCGAAGAGCGTAATCCGGTTCAGCGTGTACCCGAAGAGCCAGAAGACGAAGAGCGTCAGGGCGAGCGTGACGGGCACGGCCAGCAGGACCACACCCGCTTCCCGCCGCCCGAGCGCGAACGCCATCAGCAGCGCCACCGAAAGGGTGGCGAGTCCCATGTGCTTCAAGAGCTCGTTGGACTTTTCCGAGGAGGTTTCGCCGTAGTCGCGGGTCACCGCCGTGCGGACGTCGCCGGCCATCAGCTTCGGCCGCAGCGCCGCGAGCTTTCTCTCGATCGCGTGAACGACGGAAATGGCATTGGACCCGCGCCGCTTGCTGACCGAGAGCGTGACCGCGGGCCATCGTCCGGGCACGCCGGGCTCTCCATGACTCACGTAGGAGGCCGGCTCTTCCGGTCCGTCGAAAACGCGGGCCACGTCGGCGAGCCGGACCGGGCGCCCGCCGGTCTCGGCGATCACCACGGCGGAAAGCTCCTCGGCCGACCGGACGAAGCCGCCGGCCTCGACGAGAACCTCGCGTCCGCCCGCGACGAGCGGGCCCGCTTGTGTGCGTCGGTTGGCGGCGAGCAGGGCCGGCAGCACGGCGCCGGGCGCGAGGCCGCGAGCCGCGAGCTTCGGGACATCGAGCTCGACGCGGAACTCCCGACGCAGGCCGCCGATGAGCGCCGTGTCGGAAACCTCGGGAATCGACTTGATCTCGTTCTCGATCTCCGCCGCGATCTGACGCAGGGTCGCCGGGTCCTGCGAGCGGCTCCAGAAGGTCATCGCCCAGATCGGCACGTCGTCGATCGAGCGCGGCTTGATCAGCGGGGGCGCCAGATCTCTCGGCCACTGATCCGCCAGGGCATCGAGCTTCGAGCGGACGCGCACGAGGGCGCGGTCGGGATCCTCCCCCACTCGAAACCGCAGGACCAGAAACGCGCGATCGGGCGAGGACGTCGAATAGACGTACTCGACACCGGGAATCGACCAGAAGGCCTTCTCGAGAGGCGCGGCCACCTCGCGCTCGACCTCGACGGCGCTGCGGCCCGGCACGGCGGCGAACACGTCGATCATCGGCACCTTGATCTGCGGCTCTTCCTCCCGCGGCGTGACCAACACGGCCAGACCTCCGAGGGCCAGGGCGAAGAGAACGATCAGAGGCGTCAGCTTGGAATCAATGAAAGCGCGCGCCAGCCGACCCGCGAGGCCGAGGGGCTGGCGTTCCAGCGCGAGGCGCGTCTTCGGATCGGAGGTCACGACCGGACCCGCGTGCCGGCTTCGAGGTCGGAGGGCGGGTCGAGGACCACGCGCTCGCCCGCGGCGAGCCCGGAGCGCACTTCGACGAGGCCGCCCTCGTGGAGAGGCGCCCGTGCGAACGTAGCGAAGGTCTGCGAGACCTTCGGGCGTCACCGCCCAGACGAGCTCGAGCCCTCCGCGCTCCCTCACGGCCCGCGTCGGCACGATCAGCCGCGGTTGCGCGGGGCCCGGCAGCAGAAGCCGCGCGAAGGAGCCGACGGGTGGATTCTCGCCGGCCGGCAGGTCCACCCGCACGGTCCGTCGGCGTGTGGCGGAATCGACGGCGCCGACGATCTCGGCCACCTGGCCGAGCCGGCGCTGGCCGCCCACGATCACTTCCACGGGGTCCCCTTCCCTGAGCAAGGCCACTTGTTCCTCGCCGGGAGCGGCCTCGATGCGACGCCCCGAGACCGACGCCACGCGAACCAGGGGGCGTCCCGGCGCCGCCAGATCGCCCGGAGAGACCATCTTCTCCACCACGATGGCGTCGAACGGGGCCACCAGGACCGCCTGACCGCGGTCCGTCTCGGCGCGGCGCACCGACGCCTCCGCCGAAGCCACCGCGGACGTCGCCGCCGCTTCGTCCTGGCGCGCTCTCTCGAGCTCGACGATCGCCGCGGCTCCGCGCCTTTCGAGCTTTTCGTAGCGCGTGCGGTTGCGGCGGGCCAGCTCGAGCGCGGAACCGGAGGTTTGCAGAGCCGCGCGCGCGCTCTCGAGCGCCCCGTCGGCCTCCCGCTGATCGAGCCGAACCAGCACGGTTCCCGCCCGCACGGTCCGCCCGGGAACTGCCGCGACCTCCACGACCGTCGACGCGAGCCGGCTCGAAAGAACCGCTTCCTGCCGGCCGATCACCGTGCCGTCGATCTCGATGCGATCCGGCAGTTCGCGCCGCTCGACGACGGCCGTCGCCAGCGTCCGAATCACCTCGGGCTTGTTCGCCGGAGGGTGTCGCGCGCAGCCGGCTGCGAGCAGGGCCCCGAGCGCCGCCAGAATCGTCCGTTTCATGGGTTCTCCTCGATGGGCGGCAACCCCAGTGCCATGCGCAGGTTCGCCTCCGCGAGTACCCGGTCGGCCGCCGCTCCCACTGCGCCCTGGCGCGCGCGAAGCTCCGCCGCGCGCGTCTCGAGCAGATCCGAGAGGCTCGCGGCGCCTTCCTCGTATCGCGCCTGCTGGATTTCGCGCGCGCGCCGGGCAGCCGACTCCGCTTCCTCGAAGGCGGCCAGCCGCGCCGTCGCGGCCTCGGCCCGGACCCGGGCCGAGACGACTTCGCTCTGCGCCGTCCGGCGTCGTTCCGAGAGCGTCGCCTCCGCGGCCCGAGCCTGCGCCCGCGCCTCGGCCACGCGCGCCGCGACGGCGCCCGAAGCGAAGATCGGAACTCGGAATCCCCCGAACACGGTGCCCGATTCGCCGTACCGGCCGCCCGGAGTCGGGGCGTGCAGCTCGTAACGGCCCGTCACCACGAGGGACGGCCACCGGGATGCGTCCGCCGACCGCGCGGCCTGGTGCGCCGCCTCGGCGGCAAACTCGGCCGCGGCGACGTCGTCGCGCGGAGACCCGGGAGTCTCGGGTGCGGCGGCAGGCGCCGGCAGCGGCGCCAGCGGTCTCGCCGCGGCCTGCTCACCGATCAGGGTGGCCAGGGCCGCGCGGGACACCGCGGCCGCGGCGCGAAAGCCGGCTGCCTCGGCACGGACCTCGGCCACGACGGCAAGAGCCCGCGCGGAATCCGCGGAGGTCGTGAGGCCCTGCTCGAAGAGCGAGCGCGCCAGGGCCTCGTCCTTGCGCGCATCAGCCTCCCGCTCTCCCACGATCGCCAGGGTCTCCTCGGCCCGCCGCGTTTCGACGAACGCCGCGATCGCCTGCAGTGCCGCGCCGTCCCCGGTCCGCCGCGCCGCGCGCTCTGCCGCCTCGGCGGCGCTGTCCGCCGCGCGGGCCGCGGCGCGCGCCGAGCCGAAGAGATCGATCTCCCAGGCGGCGGCCACGCCCGCGCTCCAGTCCTTCGTGAACGGCGGATCGTTCGGATTCGACCGGAAGAACTCCTCCGCCGAGAAGCGCTGCTGCTCGAGCGCGAGGGAGAAGGCCGTGACGGGATTGTTCGAGGACAGGAAGCCGAAGTCTCCGAAGAGAGCCGGGCCCAGCGCCGCGTGCGCCGAGGACTGCGATGCGCGCGCCCGCTCAGATTCGGCCCGGGCGCGCTCCACGGAAGGGGCCCCGGCCGCCGCCAGGGATGCGGCTTCCTGCAGCGTCAGTGATTCCGGCGCCGCAAGGAAAACGAGAAGCGTGACGAGCTTCATCGCTTCATCGCCGAGTCGGAGGGACGTGTGGAACTCACGGCAACGCATCCCGATCGGGCTTGTCCCCCTGACCTTCCCTGCGCGCCGACCGGCGCGCTGCGGGCGCCGTTCAAGTGGGCACCCCGAGCTTCGGCAGCACCCAGACCTGGAGAACGATCCAGATCGCGAGCAACGCCACGAGTCCGATCCCGTTGTCCATATCGGGTACGAGCCCAGCGGCGCGAAAAGGGTTCGGGCTTTCTGGGAAGGAAGGCCCGGAATCTTCTGCGCTCTCACGCGGAGCGGCACCCGCGGGCGATCAGCCCATGGTCGAGGGCTTGCGCCGCTACCCGAACCTTGCCCCGGCCGGCAGCGACAAGCGCCCGACCGGCCTCAACACCGCCGTGGCGGGAATCGTCCAGGCGCCTTCTCCGCGTGGGCGCCTTCCATCAGATGCCCTCCGGCTCCGTGGCCTCCCCGGTGGCCGGCCGCTCGGCGTCGAGGCCTCGCCGCACCTCGTCCATGTCGAGTGCCCGCACCTTTTCGACGAGCTCGTCGAGCGCCGCGCCGGTCATCGCTCCGGGCTGCGCGGCAAGCAGCACGCCTTCCCTCAACACCATGAGCGTCGGGATCGCCCGCACATCGAATGCGGCGGCGAGCCCGGGCTCGGCCTCCGTGTCGACCTTCCCGAACACGACGTCGGGGTGCCGGGCCGCGGCGGCGTCGAAAACCGGTGCGAACGCCCTGCACGGTCCGCACCACGCGGCCCAGAAGTCGAGGATCACGATGCCCTCTCGAACAGTCGCGCTGAAAGTCTCCTCAGTTACCTGGACCGTCGCCCTTCTGGCCTCCATGCCTGGTGAGAGCCGGCCGTGGCGGAAAGGGTTCAGGCCGACTCGGACAGGAAGTTCCGGACCGCGACGCGGACCGCATCCTGGACCGCGCGAGGCACCGGCAGGGCCGGGCTCGTGCGGCAGAGGGCGAGGGTGCTCTTGAGTGACTCGCAGGCGCCACGGCAGCGGGCACAGGCTTCGACGTGCTGCTCCATCTCGACACAGACCTGCGCGCTGATCTCGCCCTCGAGATGCCGCGAAAGGAGGTCGAGCACGTCGGGGCAGGTTCCGGGCGACGCGGCTCCCGGCTGCCGCCCAATTCCGAGCAACGGCGCAATGTACTCGCGCACCGAAAGCCGCGCGCGATGCAGCCGGCTCTTCACCGCCTGCACGCTCACGCCGAGCACCTCGGCGACCTCCGACGCCGACAGACCCTCGACGTCCCGCAGCAGCAGAACCTCGCGGTACATGGGATCGAGCGCGCCGATTGCCTCCTCGAGGGCATGCCGGACCTCTTTGCCGGCGAGAAGTTCGTCCGGGTTCTGGCCTGGCTCCGTCAGCCGCGCCGCCTCAGACGCCGCGTCCCCATCGAGAGAGCCCTCCGCTTGCGGGGCGAACTTGCTTCGCCGCCTCTTCTTGATGCAGAAGCTTCGGGCGATCGAATAGAGCCACGTCGAGATCGAGGACGCGCCCCGGAAGTCCCGAACGCCTTTTGCCACTGCGAGCAGGGTGTCCTGCAAGACGTCCCGTGCATCCTCCGGATCCCGGCACATTTTCATCCCGAAGCGGTACACCTGCGCCTGGTGTCGCTCGAGCAGGGCCTCGAGCGACGGCGCATCTCCTCGCCGCGCCGCCTCGAGCAGGCGCGAGTCCGCCTGTTCTTCCATCGACCCTTCGAGGGACATGGCTTCTCTCGCTCCCCTCCAGGACTCTACTCCCGTCAGGCCCGGACATCGGAGCCAGCGATCACACGCAGAGCGGCGCTGTCCTCTGCCGGCGCAGATTGAAACACGACTACAATGAGGGACTCGATGTCGAGTCTCCCAGTTGGCGGGCGCACCTTCGCCTTCTCTTCGCCGCCTCCGAAGGTTCGCCTCGTCCACGCGTTCGAGCGGCCCTTCGAGAACGTCGTCGCGACGGCGCGCACCTGCTACTCCTCCAAGGGGATCATCACCGAAGATCAGGCGTCCGCGCGGCCGGAGCGCCGCGACGCGCTCGCGCGCTCGATCTACGAGGCGGGCCACCACACGACGTTCCAGCACGCGCACTTCCAGTTCGCCCTCGAGAACGTCTCGCGGCAGTTCCTCTGGACTTTCCTCCACAGCCACCCCTTCTACAACTCCGAGCAGGTCTCGCAGCGCTACGTCGAGGTCAAGCCCGGCACGTATGCGATCCCGGCCATGGGCGCGGCCGAGCGGGAGATCTACGAGCGGCAGGCCCGGCGCCAGCAGGAGGCCTACCGGCGCCTGACGGAGCTGCTGACGCCCGCCGCCGGGGAGCGGTACTTCGGCATCTTTCCGGGCCGCACCCGGGGCGACGGCCGCGCGAGGTTTGCCGGCGCGGTGCAGAAGCGCGCGCAGGAAATCGCGCGCTACGTCCTGCCGGTCGCAACGTTCGCCTACCTGTACCACACGATCTCCGGAATCACGCTGTTCCGTTACTGGCGGCTCTGCGAGTCCTTCGACGCGCCGGCCGAGCAGCGCGAGGTCGTCGGCCAGATGGTGGAGGAAGTCCTCCGCCACGACCCGCTCTACGCGGCCGTGCTGCAGGATCCGATCCCGCTCGAAGAAACTCCCGAGTACGAGATCTTTCAGTCTCTGCGGGCGCCCCGCGCGAGCGCCGCCGCGTTTCGGCGCGAGTTCGACGAGGAGCTTGGAGGGCGCGTCTCGCGGCTGGTCGACTGGAAGGCCAACAACGAGGAGGTGCTCGCCTCCGCGGTGCGCGAGATCCTGGGCCTGCCGCGCGCGTCCCTTTCCGACGACGAGGCGATCCGCCTCGTGCTCGACCCCGCCAGGAACCGCCTGCTCGGCGAGACCCTCACCCTGACCGACGCACGGAAAGCTCTCGCGGGCGATGTTCCACCCGTCGTACACCTTCCGCAAGAAGCTCTCCCACACGGCCGACAGCCAGGACCAGCGGCACCGGATGACACCGGGCTCGCGGCCGGCGCTGCCGGCGTACCTCTCGGATGAGCCGGACTACGTCGTGCCCATGCTGCTCCCCGAGATTCCGGAAGCGGCGCGAGCTCTACCGGACGACGATGGAAGAGACCTGGGACGCGATCCGCCGCCTGCGCGAGCGGGGCGTCTCCGACGAGCACGCCGCCTACCTCCTGCCCAACGCCGTGGCGATCCGTTTCACCGAGTCGGCCGACCTCCTGAACCTCCACCACAAGTTCGCCATGCGCCTCTGCTACAACGCCCAGGAAGAGATCTGGCGCGCCTCGCTCGACGAGACCCTGCAGATCCGCGAGGTCAACCCCCGCATCGGGCCCTGGCTCCTGCCGCCCTGCACGCTGCGGCACCACGCGGGGGTCCGCCCGGTCTGCCCCGAAGGGGAGCGTTTCTGCGGGGTTACGGTCTGGCGTCAGGACGCGGCGGATTTCGTCCGCACCCTCTAGGACGGCGCTACAATAGGCGGTCGGATCCCGAGCCTGGATCCAGCGGAAGGACCCGTTCGCGTCTTCCCCTAGACCCTCCGCTCGGGAATCAACAGACAAATCGGCGCGCTCCGAGCGGAGGAGCATGGAACGTCGGCTCGCATCGACGGGTGTCCGTCGCGACGGCGTCCGGATCCGGGGTACCCCACCCGTCAGGATCGAAAGCGAATCGTCCAGGTCCCGCGCACTTTCCGACACCGCGCGATCCCTCAACCCGTTTCCACGAGGAGGTGTGTCGTGTCTCGATCCCCGCATTCCCTCCCAGATTCGGGCCCTTCTGGCCGCGGCGGTCTGCTCCTTCGTCCTCGCGGCTCCCTTTCCGGCGGGCGCGGCGAACCTGAAGAGCGGGACCTTCGCGCCGGCTGAGAACGCCGCGAAGATCCCGGCCTTCTTCGTTCCCAACGCCGGACAGACGGGCCGGACATCCGCTTCCAGGCGGCGATCGCCGGGCGCACGGTGCTCTTCACGTCCGGGCAGATCATCTGGATGACGCCGCGCGCGGCGACGCCGGCCCTTTCCGCCCCGGCGAGCGGGACGCGGCTCGACGTCTCGAGGCAGGCCCGCACGCGAGGCCGTTTCGGTTGGGCGCGATTTCCTTCGAAGGCGCGCAGCCGGACCCGGCCGTATCCGGAATCGATCCGATCGCCGCGAAGATCAGCTACCTGCGCGGCAGCAATCCGGCACGCTGGCGTTCGGGGCTGCCCGCCTATCGCGGGCTCCTCTACCGCGGGCTCTATCCCGGAATCGACCTGCGCTTGGAGAGCGCCGGCGGAACGATCCGGAGCACTTTCGTCGTCGCGCCCGGAGTCGACCCGTCGCTGATCCGATGGCGCCTGCGCGACCGGAGCGCGAAAACGCGACCCGAAGCGGCGGCAGGCGAGCCCGAGGCCTGGCAGGAAGGCGCGGGAGATCGGAGCTCGCGGAGGATGGCGCGCCGCGCCGTCCACGCCGACGGGAGCATCGGCCTCACATTTCCCCGGGGCTACGACTCATCGCGCGCGCCCTGCTCGTGGACACGCGGATCTTCGAATCGACCTACCTCGGCGGCGGCGGCGACGACATCGCCTACGCGATCGCGGCCGACGCCTCCGGCAAGGCCTACGTGACCGGGTTCGACGCTCTCGACGGACTTTCCGACGGTCGGTCCGATCGACGCGGACTGCGGCTCCGACGGCAACTGCGACAGCGCGGCGAGCGACGCCTTCGTCGCCAAGATCGATCCGTCGCAGACCGGTGCCGAATCCCTCGTCTACGCGACCTACCTCGGCGGAACCGGGGACGACGTGGGCGTCGGCATCGCCGTCGACGGCGCGGGCGTCGCCTACGTCGCGGGGATCGCCCGCGCGGAATTTCCGACCACCGCCGGCGCCTACCAGACCGCGTTCGGCTCGGCGGCGGGCATCGGCGCCGACGGCTTCCTCGCCAAGCTCGGCGCCGACGGCTCGTCGCTCCTCTACGCGACCTACTTCGGCGGCTCCAACGGCGACGGCGCCTGGGCCGTCGCCGTGGACGACTCCGGCAACGCCTGGATCACCGGCCAGACCTACTCGGCGGATTTCCCGAGCACGGCCGGCGTCCTCGACGAATCCTGCGGCACCGACGGCGCCTGCGACGCCGTCGAGCGACGCCTTCCTCGCGCGCCTGGACACGTCGAAGTCCGGCGCGGCGTCCCTCGTCTTCTCGACCTTCCTCGGCGGAAGCGGCGACGATCAGGGGTTCGGCATCGCACGGGGCCCGGGCGGCGTCCTCGCGGTGACCGGGCGGACGGCCTCGACCGACTTTCCGACGGAGAGCCCGTTCCAGGAGGAGACGGGCGGCGGCTACGACGGCTTCGTCTCGCTCTTCGACGCCGCGGGATCGGGCCTGCTCCTCTCGAGCTACCTCGGCGGGGCCGGCTACGACGACGGCTACACGATCCTCGCGGAGGGGGACGGCAAGCTCGCGGTCATCGGCACGACGAGCTCCGACGCGCTCGCGACGACGCCCGACGCCGTCCAGCGCACGTTCGGCGGCGTCTTCGACGCCCACTTCGCGAGGATCGACCCGGACCTGGCCGGGGCAGCGGCGCTCTTCTACGCGACGTACCTCGGCGGCTCGAACGACGACGAGGGCTTCGGCCTCGCGCTCGACGCGCAGGGCGTCGCCCACGTCTCCGGGTTCACCGTCTCCGGCGATTTCCCGCAGCGCACCTGTCCGCTGCAGCCCGGCAGCGGCGGCGGCTACGACGCCTTCTTCGCGATGATCCGCCCCTCCGATCCCGGGACCGGCCGGCCTTTCGTTCGCGAGTTACCTCGGAGGCGCCGGCACCGACGCGGCGTACGGCGTCGCGCTCGACGGAGCGGGCAACGACTTCGTCGCCGGGCAAACGAGCTCGAGCGATTTCCCGACCGCCGATCCCGCCGACGACACGCTCGGCGGAACGACGGACGCATTCGTCACGGCGTTCGCGATCGTGCTGCCCGCTCCCGCTTCCATCTCGCCGCGCTCGGGCCCCGCCGCCGGAGGAACCGCCGTGACGATCGCCGGCAAGGATTTCCAGACCGGCGCGACGCTCGCGATCGGCGGCGCCGACGCCGGCAGCGTCGCGGTGCCCGGCGAGACACAGATCACGGCGACGACGCCCGCGCTCTCTCCCGGGACTCTCAACGACGTCGTCGTCGGCAACCCCGACGCCTGCGGCGGAACGCTCCCCAAGGCGTGGATGGCGGATTTTCTGGACGTCCCGCCGAGCCAGCTCTTCCACAACGCCGTCGAGAAGATCTTCCGCGCGGGGATCACCACGGGCTGCAACGCCGGAAGCTACTGCCCGGACGCGGCGGTCACGCGGGACCAGATGGCGATCTTCCTGCTGCGGGGAAAGCACGGGTCGTCGTTCGCGCCCGCCGCCGGCGACCGGAACGGCTTTCGGCGACGTCGCCGCCGACGCCTTCGGGGCGCCGTGGATCGAGCAGCTCCTGACGGAACAGATCACCACCGGTTGCGGGATGGGCAACTACTGCCCGGCGCCGTGGTCAACCGCGCCTCGATGGCGGTGATGCTCCTGCGCGCCAAGCACGGCGGCAGCTACCAGCCGCCGGCCGCCGTCGGGCTCTTCGATGACGTGCCGGCGAGCGACCCATTCGCGCGCTGGATCGAGCAGCTGCTGCACGAAGGCATCACCGGTGGGATGCGGGGGCGGCGATTTCTGTCCGAACAAGACGACCACGCGGGGCGAAATGGCGGCCTTTCTGGCGAGGACATTCTCCCTGCCGTGAGGACTCAAAGCACTGACGAAAGGGCACTTGCCGCTCCGGCGAGCGTCCGGAGGGCCGCCGGCGTCAAAAAGTGCTTGACGGCGGACGTCGCAGGCGTATGATTTGGCCAGTTTCTGTCCTGGTGAGTTTCACTTTTTCTCAAGTCCCGGGGTAGGTGGATATTCGTTTCTTTACGCGAAAGGAGATTCCAGCCATGGGTTCCAATTCCACTCAGAGCGCGCAGGTCCAGACACAGCCTCAGCCGACTCCGGCGCCCAAGCCGGCGGAAAAGCCGTTTCCGATCAAGGTTCAGAGTCACATCCCGTTCTGATCGAACGACTCTTGCGACGACTTCGAAGCGTTTCGCCATCTGGCGCCGAGAGCGCCCGACGAAGACAGGGACTTCACCCGGAAGGACCCGGTTGAGCTCCATGTCCTCGACCTTCACCGGACGCAACAAGGAGGCCGCCTCGGTCTTCGGGCAGATCCTGCCGCTGATCGAGAGGGCCCTCGTCACGAACTACCGGCTTCCGCCCAAGGAAGCCACGGAAGTCGAGCAGCGCCTCTACGACTGGTTCCAGCGATTCTGTCGGCGACCGGGAAGCCGTCGGCCGGAGTCTCTGCGCTCCGAGTTGCTCCTGATGGCTTGCCGGGCCGGGCACGTCTACTCGATCTCCCGGCTCGAGGACCTGCTCGCGGAGGACGACCGCCTCACGCGCTCCCTCACACTCGGGCCCGAAGTCATCGCCATCGAGATCGAGCGGGGCCTCGAGAAGCCGAAGCCCCCGGAAGCGGGCTCGGAGGAGGACTCTTGAGGGGCGAGCTCGTCCGCTTCCCCGCGCTCCACGAGAGCGTCTCCGTGCAGGAGGGGCGCGCCGCCGCCGAGCGCGTCCTCGACGTCCCGATCAGCGAGCGCGCCGAGCGCGTGCGGGAGCTGCGCTTCGAGCATCCCGAGGTGTTGCTGGCCCTCTGCGAGGCCCTCACCCGGCGCATCGAGACGGCACCGGCCGTCGTCGCCGAAGACGCGGAGTTCTTCTACGGATTCCTCGCCCGCCCCGTCCGCAAGATCGGCGAGTTCGACGAGCGCGAGTACTTCCTGGGCGAGCTCGCGCTGCTGGCCGGCGGCGCGAACCGCATCCTCTTCCGGCGCGATGAGGCCCGACGCTGGTTCGACCGCGCCGAGTCGAACTTCGTTCGCGTCGCCAACCCCAGCGTGCACTTTGCGCGCCTCGCCTACCAGAAGCTCGCCCTCGCGATGGAAGAGCGACGTTTCGACGAGGTCCTGGAGCTCGCTCCCGTCTGGGCCG
The DNA here is from genome assembly GCA_963725095.1 of uncultured Acidobacteriota bacterium. Taxonomy (GTDB): domain Bacteria; phylum Acidobacteriota; class Thermoanaerobaculia; order UBA5066; family Gp7-AA6; genus DATBFU01. The sequence goes on along the minus strand of CAVRXJ010000022.1, from coordinate 161,761 downwards.
AGAGCTCGCGCAAGCTCGGCCTCTTCGACGAGGCCTCGAAGTGCCGATTCCTCGAAGGCATCGCCTGCCGCGAAACGGGCGATTTCTCGAAGGCGGCCGAGGTCTTCCGGGAAGTCTACGGGGAGGCGCAGGTCGGAGGCGACCTGAAGCTCCTCGCCCCCGCGGCGAACAACCTCGCGCAGCTCTACCGCCTCCAGGGCGAACCCGCAGGCCGCGCTCGACTACGCGCGCCAGGCGCTCGACCTCCTGAAGAGGTCCGACAGCCAGGTCGGCCTCGTGAAGCTGCGCTGGTGCGTCGGCGACATCCTCCGCGAGCAGGGCAAGCCGATCGAGGCGATCGACGCCTACCGCGAAGCCGTCCGCGACGCCGAGCAGGTCGGCATGCGGGGCGACGCCGCCGCAATCCACCTCGTGCTGGCCGACGCGCTGCTCCAGACCGAGCAGGACGCCCAGGCCGAGTGGGAGGTCCGCGCGGCGCTGCCGATCATCGACGAAGAGCAGATGGTCCCCGAGGGATTCGCCGCGCTCGCGCTGCTGCGCGAGTCCCTGCGCCGCCGCAAGATCGACCGCCAGGCCCTGCACAACCTGCACGGCTACTTCCGGGAGTAACCGCACCTTAAACGCCTCGGTTGACCCCGCCAGCCGCGGTATGCTTCGCGCCTGACACGATGAGAAAGACCCTCGCGCGGACGCTGCTGCTCGCCGCCCTGACGATCCCCGCGGGGGCCTGCCACCCGACGCAGGTCATCGTCGCGAGGCTCCTGACACCGACGCCGAAAGCCGCTCCGGAGCCGGCTCCGTCGGCGGCTCCGACGAAAGCCCCGCAAAAAGCGACGCCGGCTCCCGCTGTGCCGGCTGCCACGCCCACGCGGCCGCCGACTCCCGCGCCGACGGCGGCGACCGCGATTCCTGCCGCGCCTGTCGCGGCGGCCCCGTCTGCTACTCCCACACGGCCGCCCACGCCTGCGCCGACGAAGATTCCCGCCGCGGCTGCAGCCCCGGCTCCGCCGCCCACGATGACGCTCCCGCCCACCCCCGTGCCGCCACCCGCGACGGCTCCGCCTCCGCCGCCGACGATCACTCGTCCGCCGACACCGGCCCCGCCCGTCTCGGCGCCACAGGCGGCCGTGCCGGCCACGATCACGAGACCGCCGACGCCGACGTTCCCGCTTCCGGCCGCCACGATCACCCGGCCGCCGACACCAGCGCCTCCGGTTGCGGAGCCGCAGGCGGCTCCGGTGGCGACGATCACGCGTCCGCCCACACCGACGTTCCCCGTTCCGGCCACCATCACGCGACCGCCGACACCCACGTTCCCGCTTCCGGCCCCGACCATCGCCCGGCCGCCAACCCCCGGACCGACGTCCGCCGCGCCGCCGCCTGCGCCTGCGGCCGCGGGACCGACCGCTCCGCCGACGCCGACCATCAAGCGACCCGTCGTCATCTTCGGCGAGAGGATTCCTCCGACACCCCTCCCGAAAGGAAGGACGCAGACGGCCCGCGCGCTCCTGACCGCATCCGCGACGCCCACGGCGACCCCGACGCCGTCTCCGACGCCCACTCCCACGCCGACCGCGACCGACACGCCGACTCCCGAGCGGCCGACTCCCCCGCCGCCTCCGACACTCACGCCGCGCCCGACGTCCCGTCCCCGGCCGGCCGCGAGCGAGCCGACCGCCGGCCCGACGCGGAAGCCCGGCGTCTATTACGAGGAAGAAACGCCGACTCCCACCCGGACGCCGCGCGGCTAGGGCCCGTGGACGACGGGATCTCGCAACTCCTCGAACACTTTCGCGGGGCGTTCGCCGGTTCGCCGACCGCGGCCTATCGCGAGTGGTTCCGCGCGCAGGAAGAATTGCGAGAGCGGGGCGACGAGGACACCGCGCGCCTGCTCGCCGACGACCTCTGGGAGGCGCTGCCGGGATTCACCTTCGACTCGACCGAGGCGCAGGCCCGCTTCTTCCACAACGCCGGCGTCTTCTACGGTAGCCCGGGACCGGCGGCCGATCTTTCCCGCGCCCGCATCTGCTTCGCAGCGGCGCTCAAGCATTTCGCCGCGCACGCCGAAGACGGGTGGAGGGCCCGGGCGCTCCACAACCTGGCGACGGCGCTCTCGAACCTCGGCCGCACGGGCACCGAGCTCCAGGAGGCCGTCAGCCTCTTCCTCGAGGCCCTCGTCTGGCGGACCCCGGAGCGGGAGATCGCCCGGGGGGTGACCCTGCACAACATGGGGCTTGCCCTGCGGCGCCTCTCGGAGCTCGAGCCCGGGCGGGCGCAGGAGCACCTCTCCCGCAGCACCTCGGCACTGCGCGAGGCCGTGGGAATCCGGGAGCGAAACGGCCTGGCCGAGGGCCTCGCGGCCTCCCGTCGGGAGCTGTCGGAAACCCTTTCCCGCCTGTCGGATAGCGCACGCGCTCCGGGCGACTATCGAGGGTCAGGCGGGGCCCCCGTGAGGGATAGAATTCAGGGTCGATTTCGCCGGAAACCGTCAAAATCTGGACAACCGCGGGAGTTCGGGTCGTAGTTTGCTTTGCAGCGTCCGGGCGAAACGAAGGATGATTTCCGAGGGCCAATGAGATCGCGCCGCACCATCTTCGCGGCGGCCGTCCTGCTCGCCTTTTTCCAGGCGATCAAGACGGGTGCCGCGACGCTGCCTCCGGGATTCCAGGAGACGATCGTCTTCTCGGGATTGACCCGCCCCACCGCCGTGCGGTTCGCGTCGGACGGACGGGTCTTCGTCGCGGAAAAAAGCGGTCTCATCAAGGTCTTCGAGAGCCTTTCCTCTCCGACGCCGACGATCTTCGCGGACCTGCGCACGGAGATCGATGACTACTGGGATCGGGGGCTTCTCGGCCTCGCGCTGCACCCCAACTTTCCGACGACGCCCTACGTCTATGTGCTCTACAGCTATGACGCGCCCATCGGGGGCACCGCGCCGACCTGGAACGACGGCTGCCCCAATCCGCCCGGCACGGCCAACGGCTGTGTGATCAGCGGACGCCTGTCGCGCCTGACCGCCGCCGGAAGCGTGATGACCGGCGTGGAGGAGGTCCTCCTCGAAGCCTGGGGCCAGCAGTTCCCCAGCCACTCGATCGGCGACCTGCACTTCGGGCCCGATGGTTCCCTCTACGTCAGCGGAGGCGATGGCTCCAGCTTCAACAACGTGGACTACGGGCAGTTCGGCATTCCCAAGAATCCCCTGGGAGACCCGCCCCTGCCCGTCGGAACTCCGCTGGCATCGCCCGATGCCGAAGGAGGTTCGCTGCGCAGCCAGAGCCTTCTGCGCGCCGCCGGCGGCCCGGTCCTGACCAATGGCGCCATCCTGCGCGTGGACGGCAACGGCAATGCCCTTCCGGACAACCCGCTCTTTGCGCAGCACCGACCCGATCGCGCAGCGCGTCGTGGCGTACGGCCTGCGCAATCCGTTCCGCTTCACGATACAACCGGGAACCGGATCACTCTGGATCGGCGACGTGGGCTGGGGCTCGTGGGAAGAGATCAATCAGCTCGCCAATCCGACCGGTTCGCCGGTGGCGAACTTCGGCTGGCCGTGTTACGAGGGCGCCGCCCCGCAGGCCGGCTACCAGGCGGCCAACCTCTCGCTCTGCAACAACCTCTACAACTCATCCAGCGGGGTCATAAGCCCGTCTTACAAGTACGCGCACACCAGCAAGGTCGTCTCCGGCGAGACCTGTCCGACAGGTAGCTCGTCGATTTCCGGCCTTGCTTTCTACGGTACGGGCAGCTACCCGGCGAGCTACGAAGGGGCACTGTTTTTTGGCGACTATTCGCGCCAGTGCATCTGGGTCATGTTTCCCGACGCGCAGGGCAAGCCGGTGCCGTCGACCCGCGCAACCTTCATCGCCGGGGCCGCGACGCCCGTTGACCTGCAGATTGGGCCGGGCGGTGACCTGTATTATGCAGACCACGGCGGAGGCACGATCCGGCGCGTCCAGAGCTTTGCGCCCACGGCCATGGCGACGGCGGCTCCCCTTTCCGGATCGGCCCCGCTCACGGTGCAGTTCAACGGTTCCGGGTCCCACGCCGCGCGGCCCGGCGACACGATCACATATGCCTGGGACTTCGAGGATGAAGGGACCTACCAAGACTCGACGCTGATCAGTCCGACCTTCGTCTACACGCAGCCCGGCTCTCACACGGCGCGCGCTCCGTGTGACCGACAATCACGGCGTATCGGCGGTGAGCGACCCGCTGACGGTCGTCGTCGGCGGCGTCTCCCCGACCGCGACGATCGACTCGCCCTCGCCGACCCTCATCTGGAAAGTCGGGGACACGATCACCTTTTCGGGCCATGCGACGGACCCGCAGGATGGCACCCTGCCCGCCTCCGCCCTGTCGTGGACGCTCCTCATCCGGCACTGCCCGGCCAACTGCCACACCCATACCGTTCAGACATTTCCAGGAGTCGCCAGCGGATCGTTCTCGGCGCCCGACCACGAGTACCCGTCCTCCCTCGAGCTGAAGCTGACGGCGATCAACTCGAACGGTCTCACGCACACCAAGACCGTGGCGCTCAACCCGCAGACCGTGTTGCTGACCTTCCAATCGAACCCGTCCGGAATGCCGCTGACTGTGGCCACCGGGGGGGGCACGACGCCGTTCGTCCAGACCGTCATCGTCGGCTCCGAGGTGACAATCCAAGCCTCACCGACGCAGACGCCTGGGCGGGATTCCCTACGGGTTCGCCTTCTGGTCCGACGGCGGCACGGCGAGCCACGGAATCGTGGCGGGCGCGTCTCCGGCGACGTACGGAGCCACGTACCGCGCGGCGGACCTCTCGATCTCCGCAGGGCCCTCGCCGTCGGAAGCCTGTGCCGGAGGTAGTCTGACGTACACACTGACGGCTCACAATGCGGGGCCGACCGTGGCGTCGTCCGTGTCGGTGACGGCAACTCTTCCCGCAGGCGCCTCGCTGCTGTCATCTTCCGGAGACGGGTGGAGCTGCGCTGGCTCAACCCCCGTCACTTGCTCGCGCATGAGCCTCGACGTGGGAGACGCGCCGGCCATCGTCCTCTCCGCAACGGCGCCGGCCAACGAGGGTTCGGTCACCGCGGCGGTCTCCGTGTCGGCTGCGACGAGCGACCCGGGCGCGTCCAACAACACGGCGGTTGCTGGAACGACTGTCGTGCTCTGCGCACCCGAATTGGCCGCGATCGTGCCGACCTCGGGGCCCGCCTCCGGAGCGATGACGATCACGGCCACCGGTGACAACTTCGAAGCCGGCGCCACCGTCTTGATTGGCGGCGTGCCTGCGGGCGACGTGGTCGTCTCGGGTCCGACCGCGATCTCGGCGGTGGCTCCTCCCCTGCCGCCCGGAACGCTCAACGACGTCGTGACGAGCAACCCCGACGGACAGAGCGGCGAGCTGCTGCGCGCGTACATGGCGGATTTTTCCGACGTGCCGACTCCCCATCCGTACCATAAGGCGATCGAGAAGATCTTCCGGGCCGGGATCACTTCTGGATGCAGCCTCGGAAACTACTGCCCGGCCGACCAGGTGAACCGGTCGAGCATGGCGGTCTTCCTGCTGCGGGGAAAGAACGGCGGAAGCTATCATCCGCCGGCCGCGACGGGTGACCTCTTTACCGACGTGCCGCTGGGAACCTACCTCGGCGCCTGGATCGAAGAGCTCGCCCGCGAAGGCATCACGAGCGGCTGCAGCGCGACGGAGTATTGTCCCGACGCGCTCGTCAGCCGCGCGTCGATGGCCGTCTTCCTCCTTCGGGCCAAGCATCCCGCCGGCTACCATCCGCCCGCGGCGACGGGCGACCTCTTCACCGACGTTCCGCTCGGAACCTACCTCGGAGACTGGATCGAGGAGCTCTCCCGCGAGGGCATCACCAGCGGCTGCGGCGGCGGCCAGTACTGCCCCGACGGCCTGGTGACCCGGGGCGAGATGGCGGTCTTCCTCTCCCGAACCTTCAGCCTGCCCTGACGCCCGGGCGGGCCGCGGGGGCGAAGTTCCTGGTCAATGTCTTCCAGTGGCTGCTCTATGGGCCGTAGGAGGAGCGCTAGAAGAACTTCTCGAGCCGAAACCGTCCGCGGGCGGCGGTCATCGGCTTCCACAGGTCGCCGACCTTCCGGAGGCGCGCCGGGACGTTGTCGAGGCGGAAGTCCTCGATGGCGACCCCGCGCTCGATCTCCTTCCAGGTCACGGGCGTCGACACCGTCGCACGCGGCGTCGGGCGCACCGAGTAGATCGACGCGAGCGTCTGGCCCCAGGCGTTCTGGTTGTAGTCGACGAGGACGCGCTTCGTCGCCCGCCTGGCGACGCGGTACTCCGTCGTCAGGAGCTTCGGATGCCGCGCCTCGCAGAGCAGGGCGAGCTGCCGCGCGAACTCCCAGACCTGCTTCTGCGTCGGGCCCCGGACGATCGGGACGTAGACGTGGATGCCGCGCGAGCCGGTCGTCTTGGCGTAGGCCGGCATGCGCAGCTCTTCGAGGGCCTCCCGCACGGACGAGCGCCGCCTCCCGCACCGTCGCGAACGTGGCGCCGGGCGTCGGGTCGAGGTCGAAGTGGACGTAGTCCGGCCGGTCGAGGTCGTCGCAGCGCGCGTACCACTGGTTCAGGTCGATGCACCCGAGGTTGACGACCCAGAGCAGCGAGGCCAGGTCCTGGACCATCGGGAAATGGATCACCTTGCCAGACGAGTGTTCGACCGAGCAGATCTCGATCCAGTCGGGCCGCGGCGACGGCGCCTGCTTCATGAAGAAGAACTTGCCGGCGGCGCCGTTGGGATACCGCTTCATCACCATCGCGCGGTCCTTCAGGTGCGGCAGCAGGTACGGCGCGACCTCCGCGTAGTAGCGCAGGAGATCGCCCTTCGTGATGCCCGGGTCCTCCCAGAAGACCTTCCCGAGGTTCGTCAGCCGGACGACGCGGCCGCCGACCGCGACGTCGGAGGCTTCCGAACCGAGAGAGATCCCCATCGGCCGTCAAGCATAAGGGGGTCTCGCCACGCACCCCCCGACGCGGGGAGAGGGGGCGGTGAGGGGGATCGCCCCCCTACTTCTTCGCCCCCTTCTCGATCAGCGCCTTGACCTGATCCATCAGGTCGTTGGGGATCGGCACCGACAGGTTGTACTGCGCGATCTTCCACTGCCCGTTCTGCAGCAGCAGCACGCCGGACCCGCGGCACGGGCCGAGGTTCGGTGTGGCGAGGTCCTCGTCGAACCACGCGACCTTCCCGTCCGGCGAAAAGGCGACGTGGCGCGCCACGGACTTGAAGCTCCAGGCCTTGCCCTTGGCGAAGTAGGGATGCGCGTACTTGCGAAACTCGTCCCGCGTCCACCGCTCGGTGGCGTCGGTCCCGAGGAAGACGGCGTCGGGCGTGAAGTACGCGAAGTACCGTTCCTCGTCGGCGGCGGCCGCAGCGGCGTGCCAGCCGTCCAGCACCGACGCCACGGCGCCTTCGGCAGCCGGCGCCGCCGGCGGCGGCGCCGCCAGCAGGACGAGACCGAGACCGATTCCGAGCAATGTCATTCTTCCCTCCTCTTTTCCGGCATCCCTCCCCCGCCCTCGAGCGCCGCGCGGCGGATCCCGCGCAGCATGGCGCGGCGCGTCAGCCCGGAGAACGACTCGATGACCGTCCAGTAGATCCGAAACTTGCGCCGGGCCGCCGCGCCGAACGCGAGCACGCGCGTCTCCGTCGAGACCTCGCTCTGCCCCGCCGCGGTCTCGGTCACCCGCAGGTTCCAGGCGGCCTTCACCGAGCCTTCCTCGGCGAAGGCGAGAAACTCCTCCCGCGTCAGGCGCCGCAAGCCTCCGTCCGGCCTCCAGAAGCGGCCCGCCAGGCCGAACACGAGCTCGCGCCCGGGGACCTCGGCGAGCTTGACGAAGCCGAAGCGCTCGATCCTCTCGGAGAACGTCCCGGCTCCCCGGCTCTGCGTCGCCCGCCGGCCGTAGCCGCGCACCGTCATCAGAAGCCTCCCGAGCCCCGAGGACGCGAACTCGTGATGCTGGAGCGCCTCCCACACGCGCGCGGCGGACGCCGCGACCGGCAGCGCGTGGCGTTTCACGACGTCGAAGCGAGGAAGGGCGGAATCGAGCGCCGGGTGGTCTACGAAGCCTCCAGGACCCGGCCGGGCAGGCGCGCCGGCTCGACCGCACAGGCCCCGTGCTCCTTGAGGTAGGCCTCGGCGTTCATCATCCGCTGCGTGCGCCAGAGCACGCGCGTCAGGTACGGGATCTGCGCGGGCCGGATCTGCCGCATCCAGTCGAGCCAGCTCTTCTGGCCGCTCGTGTTCAGGATCGACCGGCGCCAGGTCTCCGCGTACAGCTCGAAGAAGCGCTTCGCGCCCAGGCGCGGCTCCCAGAGGACGTGGTGCATGTCGTACTTGAACCAGGGCTGGCCGGCGAGCGCGGGCGCGAGCTTGCGGTAGAGGTCGGTGCCGGGCAGCGGCGTCAGGATCGTGTAGCCGGCGCGCTCGAAGCCGTGGCGCGCGACGAAGTCCCAGAGCTCGCGGAACTCCCCCTCGGACCAGTCGGGATCGACGAGGAAGTTGCCCGTGACCCCGTAGCCGAGCGAGCGCGAGAGGCGCGCAGCCTCGACGCTCGAGGAGATGCGGGCGTCCTTCACGACGCTCGCCAGGCCCGCGTCGGAGGCCGACTCGAGGCCGAAGAAGATGTCGAAGTCCTTCGCGAGCGGGCGCCAGGCCTCGAGCAGGTCCGGATGCCGGCACACGAGGTCCGTGCGGGTCTGCACGAGCAGCCACCGCTTGCGCACGCCGCGCTTCTTCAGGGCCTCGCGCGAGCTCGAGGCTGCGCGCCGGGTGGTTCCAGAAGAGGTCGTCGGCGACGAAGACGCTGTCGCCGACCGACGCGAAGTCGTCGACGACGGCCCCGATCGACCGCTCGCGGAAGGAGCGGTCGTAGAGCTGCCACACCGAGCAGAAGTTGCAGCGGAAGGGACAGCCGCGGGCCGTCTCGATCAGCCAGACGGGCTTGAAGAGCAGGCAGTGGTAGCGGTTGCGGTAGCGCTCGACGAGATCGCGCGCCGGCACGGGGGACGCGGTCGAGGCCCGTGCGCTCGGAGAGCGGCGCGGTCGAGATCCAGCCGTCGCGGCGTGCGCAGGCGCAGGGCGGGCACGGTGGAGGGGGACCGGCCGGCCGCGAGCGCGTCCGCCAGCGCCGGAACGACCTCCTCCCCGTCGTCGACGCAGATCGCGTCCACCTCGTCGCGCTCGAGCGGCGCCGAGTAGGCCGCGGCGGCGTGGCCGCCCACCACGATGAAGGCCTCGGGACAGATCCGGCGGATCTCCCGCGCGGTCTCGAGCATCCGGTCGTATTCGAGCGCGTGCATCCCGGAGATCCCGACGACGCGGGGCCGCGTGCGGCGGATCCAGGAGGCGAGGCCGCGGCCGAAGCGCAGATCCGCGATCGTCGGCAGGTGCCCGCGCTCGCGCAGGGCCTGCCCGATGTACTCGAGGCCGAGCGGCTCCACCCGAAAGAAGGGTCCCAGGCCGAAGCGTTCGTTGCCCGGGTCGGGGCGGACGAGGAGAACGTTCATTCCCACCCGAATTGTATAGTCCCGCTGCGATGTCCGATAGGCACGCCCTGCGCGCGCGCACGAAATGGGTGAGCCACGGCCTCTCCAACCGCGTCGTCTACGGGGGTCTCCACTACGGCGGGCGGTGGCTTCCGATGGCCGTTCTGAACGGCGTCAACCTGGTCGGCAACTCGCTCGCCGTGACCTTTCTTTCCGAAGACGAAAGCGGGGATGCGGGACAACTTCCGGAAGGCCCTGGGCCTTTCGGAGGACGAGGCGGAAAGGACCGTGCGCCGGGTCTTCTTCGAGTACGGCCGGCACACCATCGACACGTGGCGGCTCCGGGGCGAGGCCTTCACGCCCCGGATCGAGACCTTCGACGCGGACGCCCGTGTCCTGGACCGCGCCCGGCGCGGCGGGAGGGGATTCCTCCTCGTCACCGGCCACGTCGGCAACTGGGAGATGGGCGCCGTGACGCTGCGCCGCCACGGCCTGACGCCCGCGGTCGTCGGCCAGCCCGAGCTCTCGCCGCGCGTTCAGGAGATGCGCCAGCAGCTGCGCGACCGCGTCGGCGTCGAGTCGATCGACATCGGCAGCTCCATGTCCACCGCCTTCCGCGTCCGCACGGCGATCGACGGCGGCCGGGCCGTCGCGATGCTCGTCGACCGGGCCTACCCGGAGGACAAGGTCGACCGTGCCGTTCTTCGGCCGCCCGACGCCCTTCCTGCGCTCCCCCGCCCTGCTCGCCCGTTTCTGCGGCTGCCCGATCCTGCCGGGCTTCTTCCTGCGCCGCCCGGACGGGGCGTACTACAACGTCTGGGGCGAGCCCCTCGACGCCGATCCCGCGACCTCCCCCGAGGAAGACGCCGCCCGCATGATGGGCCGCGTCGCCGCGGACCTCGAGCGCGTGATCCGCGACCACCCGACGCAGTGGTTCAACTTCTACCGGTTCTGGGCCGACTGGCTCATCGGGCTTCTCGGAGTTCGCGGCGAGCGGCGGCCGTTCCCACTTCCCGTACACGTAGTTGCCGCAGCAGCGGGCGCAGATGGGGAGGGGCTCCTTCGCGAGCTTCTCGCGGAATTTCCAGGCCTTCTCCCCCGTCCAGATCGTCGCGGAACGGCTGCTTGCGCACGTTGCCGATGAAGTAGTCGGGAAAGTCCCCGCAGAAGCAGACCTCGCCGTCGGGCTCGACCTGGGCGAAGTACCAGGCGACGGGGCACAGGTTGTGGCCGAAGGTCTGGGAGAAGTCGGAGAAGTACTCGGGCACCTTTTCGGCCGGGCACGTCGGGGACGAACGAGACCCAGGGCTTCCCCGCCGCCGAGTCGAGGTAGCGGCGGCGCTTCAGACCCTTGAGGAGCTTCACGAGGTCGGTCATCTGCCGCGTCTTCGAGGCGCCGGCCTTGGACCAGTCGAAGTCGAAGCCCTTCCAGGAATCGCCCGAGACGCCGAACGTGCTCGCGCATGACGCGACTCGTACTCGGCTCCCGCTTCCCTCGGGCACGAACCAGCGCAGGCCGACGTTGATCGTGTCGAGCGGCAGCTCGCGCAGCGCTTCGACGGCGGGCGCGATCGATCCGAGGTTCAGCTCCGTGACCGGCAGGATCGCGATCTGCATCGGCGCCGGCCGGCCGAGCCTCTCGCGCCACATCGCCACGGCCCGCACGCCCGCCGCGGCCTTCTGGAAGCTGTCCGCCTTTCCCGCGGATGCGGTCGTGGACCTCGGGCGGGCCGTCGATCGAGACGGCGATCGAGTCGATGCCGGCCTCGACGAGCTCCTTCGCGTACGGCTCGAGCCGGCCTCCGTTCGTGATCACCGTGCAGGTCAGGCCCCGCTTCTTGACCTCGCGCACGAGCGGCAGGATGTCGGGATAGAGGAGCGGCTCGCCGCCGAAGAGCGAGACGATCGGCTTCCAGGGCGCGATCTCGTCGAGCAGACGCACGTAGTCCGAGAGCGCGAGCTGGCGGTTCAACCCGATCAGCTCCCGGATCCGGTCGCGCTCGCTCTCGCCGTCGGTGGCCGAGGCGGAGAACCCGTCGGAGCGGTAGATGCCCGTATCGCCCCACTGCCCGCACATCTTGCAGCGCAGGTTGCAGAGGTTGGTGACCCGCAGCTGAACGAAGGTCGGCATGGGAAGGTTTTCCGGACGCGGCGCGGCGAGGTGCGCCATCACCTCGCGCCGGCCCCGGGCCATGCGCCCGAGGTGGCGGCGGGCGAAGCCGGCCAGCTGGAGCCCGCGTCGAAAGCTCATGGAAGGGTCAACCTGAACGGGATTCTACGCACGCGGCGTGGGACCCGGGAAAGTTTCGAGGTCCTAGCGGGCGGTGTAGAGATCCATCACGGTCGTGATTCCCCGGCTGCACACGGCGCAGAAGCCGACGTCGTCGCGGGTGAACATGATGCAGTCGGCCCGGGGCCGGTAGAAGCCCTTGCTCTCGTACATCGCGCCCTCGAAGGCCCCGATCTTCCCGGAGTAGGCGTCGGAGCCGAGCAGCTTCGTCGACGCCTCCTTCTCCTGCTGGAAGAGGGCGTCCATCTTTTCCTCGGGCGCGCGCTCCGCGCGGATCTGGCGCCGCTTCTTCTGGGCCTCGCTCTGCTCGGCTTCGAAGCGTTCCTTGGGCCAGGGCGTCGGCAGCGGCGTCCCGGGCGCGACCAGGTCCTTCCACTTCAGCGCCGCCGGGTCGGCGAGCGCCGTCACGTTCGGCTGCCAGGGCTCGACGCGTTCGGCCGCGGCGCCGTAGGCCACCGCCGAGGTGTAGTACTCGTCGGCGAGCGCGGCGAAGTGGTGGCCGAACTCGTGCACGAGGAGGTAGGGCGCCCAGAGGCTGTCGGCGGCGGCCGTCGCGTACTGGCCGAAGATGCCGCCCCCGCCGTAGGTGCGGGAGTTCGTCAGGATCTCGACGAACTCGTACGGCGCGAACGAGGCGACGTCGCGGAAGGAACGGTTCTCGAAGGTCAGGATGTAGCGCTCCGAGCCGAACGCGTCGTAGGCCGCGCCGATGCGCGAGCGCCGGTGAATTCCGGTCGAGGGGCGCGCGATGCCGGACTCCTCCGTCGGAGGGCACAGAGCCCAGACGTTGAAGTCGTTGCGGCGCGACCGGTAGGGCTCGACGGCGAAGAGCATCTCCGTCATCCGCCGGGCGTCCTTTTCGAACTTCCCCCGTTCGGCGGCCGTGTAGCCGTCGCCCAGGAGCAGGAAGTCGATCTTCTGCGCGGGGGGCCCGTGCTTCTCGATCTCGATCAGGGGTCCGACGGGCGCCGGCTTCGCGCTGTCCACGAACATGTCGTTCGGGTCGACGACCGTGGTCCAGACCTCGCGGAAGGCGTTGTTCTTGTCGCGCCGCTTCACGACGATCTGGACGGGCGCCGAGGGCGCCGGGAAGCGCAGCGACTCCGAGAACGTGCGCCAGCGCTCCTTCGCCTCGTCCGTCGTGACCCACTCCCCGAAGACCGAGTCGAATCCCCGCGAGTACACGGCCCGGTTGGTCTTGCGGTCGATGACCTCGAAGAAATACGTCCCGAGGTTCGTGTCGTCGAGAGGTCGGGCCGGATTGCCGGGCCATTCCAGCGGCTCGAGCACCACCCGATCGACGGGCGAACCGCTCCTCGGTCGCGTTGCCCGTGTGGTCGTAGTCCACGCCGCATCGTCCGGGGGGCGGCCGGGGCGGCGGTCGTCACGAGGAGGCTCATCGCGGCAAGAAGCAATTTTCTCTTCATATTGGATCGCATATCCTACGCTCTCTCGAGGGAGCAATGGCGCCTTGATGAATGCCGCGATCGCCGCCGCCCGTTCCAGACGCCGCCCGATCCTTCGGCGCCCAGGGCCGATGTCAGCCGCGCCCGGCGGGTCTGGCCGGCGGCGGAATCTTTCGGCCCCGTGCCCCGATTTTCATTCAGCCGAAGCGAAAGGACGGAAAGCCATGATTCACGAAAACATCCTCGGAACCATCGGCAACACGCCCGTCGTGCGGATCAACAAGCTCTCGCCTTCGGGCGTCACGATCTACGTCAAGTGCGAGGCCTTCAACCCGCTCTCCTCGGTCAAGGACCGGCTCGCCATCGCGATCATCGAGGACGCGGAGCGGCGCGGCACGCTGAAGCCGGGCCAGACGGTCGTCGAGGCGACGTCGGGAAACACCGGGATCGCGCTCGCGATGGTCTGCGCCGCGAAGGGCTACCCCTTCGTCGCCCTGATGTCGGACAGCTTCTCGATCGAGCGGCGAAAGCTGATGCGCATCCTCGGGGCCAAGGTCGTCCTCACGCCGGCGGCCGAGAGGGGCAGCGGAATGGTCAAGAAGGCCGAGGAGCTCGCGAAGAAGAACGGGTGGTTCCTGGCGCGGCAGTTCGAGAACCCGGCCAACCCCGAGTACCACCGCAACACGACCGGGCCGGAGATCCTGCGCGACTTCGCCGGCAAGAGGCTCGACTACTGGGTCACCGGCTACGGCACGGGCGGGACGCTGACGGGCGCCGGCGAGATGCTGAAGAAGGCCCGGCCGGAGATCAAGGTCATCGTGACGGAGCCCGAAGGCGCCGCGCTCCTGACGGGCAACGAGTGGAAGCCCCACAAGATCCAGGGCTGGACGCCGGACTTCATCCCGGCCGTCCTCTCCCGCGAGGTCTACGACGAGATCGTGACGGTCAGCGACACCGAGGCCCGCGACGCCGCGCGCGACCTCGCGTCCAAGGAAGGGATCTTCTGCGGGATCTCCTCCGGCGGCACGTTCGCCGCGGCGCGCAAGGTCGCCGAAAAGGCGCCCAAGGGCTCCGTGCTCCTGGCGATGCTGCCCGACACGGGCGAGCGCTACCTCTCGACGATCCTCTTCGAAGGGATCAACGAGGGAACCGACGAGGTGCCGGGGCTGGCGTAGGGCGTCAGTCAGGCCGAACGTCCGGACCAGGAAGACCGCCATCTCGCCGCGGGTCACGGGCTGATCCGGGCAGAAGAGCTTCGCGGCGCAGCCTGCGGTGATGCCTTCCGCGGCGAGCTGCTCGATCCAGTCGCCGAGGAACGTCCCGAGCGGAACGTCGTCGAAGACGTCCCCCGCGCCGGCCGGCGGATGGTAGTCGGCGCCGTGCTTGGCGCGCAGCAGAAAGACCGCCATCCCGGCGCGCGTGACCGGAGCCTCGGGGCAGTAGTTGCCCTGCCCGCAGCCGGTCGTGATCTTCCTCGGCCGCCAGCTCCTCGATCCACGCCCCGAGAAACGTCCCGAGCGGAACGTCGTCGAAGACTCCTCCCTTGGCGTCCGGCGGCTGGTGCGCGCCGCCGTGCTCGCCGCGCAGGAGAAAGACCGCCATGCCAGCACGGTTGACCGGCTCGCCGGGGCAGTAGTTCGCCGCCCCCGCAACCGGTCGTGATGTCGGCGCGGAAGATTTTCTCGACGGCGACGTGAAAGAGGTATCCGTGTGGCACGTCGGAGAAGTCCGCGAGCCAGGCCTTCGGGCGGCGTCCCCGAAAGCGTGTTCGGGTTGACGGCGGTCACGTCGTTCAGCGTGCCGGGAGCGAGCGCCGGCGTCGTCACGGCAATCTGCGTCGTGCCGCCCGTGACCGAGCCCGAGCCCGCGATACCCCCGAAGAGCGCCGCCGCGCCGTCCTGGAAGTCGGAGCCCGTGATCGTGACTTCCGTCCCGCCCGCCGCGGGGCCGGACGTCGGAGACGACGCTCGAAGACCGTCGGTCCCGGAACCGTCACGCACGCCGAGAACTCCGACGTGTTTCCGGCCGCGTCCGTCGCCGTGGCGGCGATGAACGGGCCGCGCGCCGCGACCGGCAACGACACGCGTTGAAGACCGCGCTGCCGCCGGCGTCCGTCGCGACATCCGTCGCGCCGAGGAAGAAGCGGCCCTTCGCCGTGTCCCGACGCGTCGCAGAGGACGCTCGCGAAGAACTCGATCCGGAAGGTCGTGGCGGCGAACGCCGCTCAAGCTTCCCTGCACGGCCGTCGTGCCGTCGCTCGAGGCGGCCGCCGTCAGTTCCGGGAAGTTCTGAAGCTGGTTGGCGCCCGAGTCGGCGTCTCCCGCGTCGTTCGCCGTCACGCCCTCGGGCGCGAGATCGATCCCGAGCCCGCCGTTGCCGCGGATGAGGTTGCCGAGGATCGCGTTGCCCGCGCCGGATTCGGCGAAGACACCGGCGCCGCCGTTGAAGGCGATCGTGTTGCCGCCACCGGCGGCGGCCCCGCCGATCTTGTTGTCGTGAGCGCCGTTCTCGATTCGGATGCCGTGGCCGGCGTTTGCGAGCGCGGCAGACCCGGTCGCGTCCGATCCGATCCAGTTCCCCTGCACGATGTTTCCGGCCGTCGTGGCGTCCGTGATCCGAACGCCGTTGACGGCGTTACCGGAGACGACGTTGCCCGCCCCGGCGCTCTTTCCGCCGATCACGTTGTCGTGGGCGCCGTCGTTGATCTCGATCCCGTCGTCGCCGTTGCCGTTGGCGGCGCCGGTGGGGCCTACGCCGACGAAATTGCCTCGAACGAGATTTCCGGAGCTGCCGCTGCGAAGCCGGATCCCGTTGGCGCCGTTGCCGCACACGAAGTTGCGGTCGGCCGGCGAGATTCCCCCGACCTGGTTGTCGTCGCCTTCCGTGACGAGAATGCCGTTGCCGGCGTTGCCGAGATTCGCCGTTCCCGCCTCGTTGGTGCCTACGAAGTTCCCCAGCACGAGATTGCCGCTGGCGCCGTTGAAGAGCAGGATTCCGTTCCGGCCGTTCCAGATGATCCGATTTCCGGCGATCGTGTTTCCGGAAGCGGCGTTGACCTGAATTCCCTCGCCGCCGTTGCCGAGAGGCTCGCTGCCGGGACCCGTCTCGACTCCGATGGCGTTTGATTGAACGAGGTTCCCCGTCGCCCCGACGCTGACCACGATCCCGTTGCCGGTGTTGTCGCCGATCAGGTTGCCGAGGATCTGGTTGCCGCTTCCCTCCCGAAGGACGACGCCGTCGCCGGCCGTCCCGAACCCCGCCGCGAGGGAGTTCCCGAGGCCGATGCGGTTGCCCCTGACGATGTTTCCGGTCGAACCCGCTCCCTTGATGAAAACGCCCACGAAGCCCCCGGCGATGACGTTTCTCTGAAGCGATCCACCGTCGCCGCCGATCACGTTGCTCGGGGAGTCCACGATCGCGATCCCGTTTCCGCCGTTGCCGAGCTCGACGGTCCCGGCGGTGTTGGTGCCGATCATGCAGCCGAACACCGCGTTTCCGCCTCCCGACTCGAGCACGATCGCATTGCCGCCGCCGCCGAAAAGGAGCTGCCGAAAGCGGTTGATCGTCAGGCGGCGGATCGTGCTCCCGCCTCCCGTGACGCGCAGGGCGTCGGTGCCATCGGGAGCGCTCGCGCCGGAGATCTCGACGAGCTGCGCGCTCCCGTCGATCGTGACAGGGCTCGTGATCGCCGGCAGCGCCGAGGTCGGCGCAATCGTATGGACGCCGGACCCGGGAATGCTGAACCGGATCGTGTCGCCCCGGCGACCGCGTTGGCGCTCAGGATCGCCTGCCGCAGCGACCCCGCTCCCGAGTCATTGGTGTTCGTGACGGTGTAAAACGCGGCGCCGGCCGGGGCCGCCAACAGGGCGAGGATGACGACGCCGGAGAAGGCCGCCGCGCCGAGTTTCATGAATGGGCCGGAGTGTCAGTTCAGATTCGGCCGGCGACCGCTTCCCGCGGAAGAAGCTCCTCCGAGAGCTCCCGGACCGGATCGAACGGAACGAGCCCCGACTCGAGCCATTCGTGCTCGCCGTCCAGGATGCGGCGGCGCGGTCCGGTACTTCGCGACGTCGTCGTTCGAGCGCAGGCCGGAGAAGAGCGCGGCGATTCGCCGCCGGGTCGTCCGGCAGAAGATGTCGGCGAGCTCGACGGCGCGGTCGGCTTCGGGCCTGCCGGCCTTCCGGATCTGCTGCGCGCGGCTGACGGCGGCGGACATGGCGAAGAGGTCCGCGCCGATGTCCACGGCCCGGAAGATCAGCGCCTGCCGCTTCTCGAGCTTCGGGCCGTAGCGGGCCATCATGTGGAAGAGCGCGCGCGCGAGGCGCCGCGTCGTGCGCTCGAGGTAGCGCACGTGAGGCGCGAGCGGCCCGAACTCGCCAAAGCGCGGCGCGTGGCCCCAGCCGATCCACCGCGACGGATACCACTTCGCGTAGAAGCCGACGAAACGCGGAAGGGCCTTCCCGAGCTTCTGGGAGGTCGGGACTTTCGGATTGAAGAGGTCGCCCGCGACGGCGAGGTGCCGGTCCAGCGCCTCGCGCGCGATGAAGAGGCGCATGATCTCCGAGGAGCCCTCGAAGATCAGGTTGATGCGGAAATCGCGCATCATGCGCTCGACGGGGATCGCCCTTCTCGCCGCGCGCGCGCAGCGAATCCGCCGTCTCGTAGCCGCGGCCGCCGCGGATCTGCATCGTGCGGTCGACGAGCTTCCAGCCCTCCTCCGAGTTCCACATCTTGGCGACGGCCGCCTCCAGGCGGATGTCGCGGTCGCCCATGTCGGCCATCGCGGAGGCCAGGTCCGAAACGGCTTCCATGGCGAACGTCGTCGCCGCCATCTCGGCGAGCAGCTGCGCGATCGCGTCGTGCTTGCCGATCGGCTGGCCCCACTGGACGCGCTCGTTCGACCAGACCCGGCAGACCTCGAGGCAGCGCTTGGCAAACGCCGCGCAGGAGGCGGGCAGCGTCAGCCGGCCGGTGTTCAAGGTCACGAGGGCGAGCTTCAGGCCCCGCCCCTCCGCGAGCAGGAGGTTCTCGCGCGGCACGCGGACGTTCGTGAAGCGGATGACGCCGTTCTCGATCGCCCGCAGCCCCATGAAGTGGCAGCGCGTCACGACCTCGACCCCGGGCCAGTCGCGCTCGACGATGAACGCGGAGATCTTCTTCGTGTCCGGGTGCTTCGCCATGACGACGTAGAGCTCGGCCACGGTGCCGTTGGTGCACCAGAGCTTCTCGCCGTTCAAGATGTAGTCGCCCTCGGGCGTGCGCGTCGCGGTCGTCGCGAGGTTCGCCGGGTCGGAGCCCACCTGCGCCTCGGTCAGGGCGAAGGCGGAGATCGCGCCCTTCGCCAGGCGCGGGAAGTACTTCTTCTTCTGCTCCTTCGTGCCGAAGAGCTTCAGGGGCTGCGGCACGCCGATCGACTGGTGCGCCGAGAGCAGCGTGACGAGGTTGCCGTCCCAGCTCGAGAGCAGCTTCATGATCTCGCCGTACTCGAGCTGCGACAGGCCGAGACCGCCGTACTCCTTCGGGACCTTCATGCCGAAGGCGCCGAGCTCCGCCAGGCGCTGGATGACCTTCGGCGGGATCTTCCCCTCGCGGTCGATCCGGTCCGCGTCCACCTCCTCCGCCAGGAACTTCGTCATGGCCTCGCGGAAGGCCCGGAACTCCGGGCGCTCGGGAGGCGCCGCCGGGAACGGATGCACCAGATCGAGGCGGAAGTTGCCGAGGAAGAGCTCCTTCAAGAAGCTCGGCGCCGTCCACTCGGTCTCGCGCGCCTCCTCGGCCACCTGCCGGGCCTCGGCCTCGCTGACGTGCTTGCGGGAGGGTTCGCTCATGCTGATCGTCAAAACCTTACAACATCGCGGGACATTTCGTCCCGCCGTCGCATAATCAGGCCCCGCGGATGCCGAACAAGTACCTCTCCTACGACGAGAAGCGCGCCGCCCGGGTGCGCGAGATGTTCTCGCGCCTGGCCTGGCGGTACGACCTCGTCAACGACCTGATGAGCTTCGGGATGCACCGGCGCTGGAAGCGGGAAACCGTCCGCCTGGCGCTGTCGGGAGGCGCGGCGCGCGCGCGCGTTCTCGACCTCTGCTGCGGCAGCGGCGACCTGTGCTTTCTCGCGGAGGAGCAGGGCGCCGGGCCGGTCACGGGCGCCGACTTCACGCTGCCCATGCTCGCCGTCGCGCGGCGCCGAAAGACCGCGGAGGGCCGCCGCAGCGCCTTCGTGCAGGCCGACGCGCTCGGCCTCCCCTTCCCGACGGGCTCGTTCGACGCCGTCACCGTCAGCTACGGCCTGCGCAACGTCGCGGACCTGCCGGCGGCGCTCGCGGAAATCCGCCGCGTGCTGGCGCCGGGCGGGCGCGCCGTCATCCTCGATTTCGGCAAGCCCGACAACCCGATCGCGCGCGCCCTCTACGGCGCCTACCTGCGCACCGCCATGCCGGCGATGGGCTGGCTCTTCCACGGCGACCCGCAGACCTACCTCTACATCCCGGACTCGCTCGAACGCTTCCCCGCGCAGCGCGGTGTGGCGCAGCTGATGCGCGAGGCCGGCTTCGCGAACGCCCGCTACGAGAACCGGCTGCTCGGCACGATGGGGATCAACCTGGGCGAGGCGCCGGTTTCGGGGTAGACTGCGCGGTTCTTATGGCACACCAGTTCATCTACACGATGGTCAAGCTGCGGAAAGTCGTCCCGCCGCAGCGCGAGATCCTGAAGGGGATCTCCCTCTCCTTCTTTCCCGGAGCGAAGATCGGCGTCCTCGGATTGAACGGCGCCGGCAAGTCGACGGTCCTGCGCATCATGGCCGGCGTCGAGAAGGACTTCGCCGGCGAGGCCTTCCCCGCCGACGGGATCCGCGTGGGCTTCCTGCCGCAGGACCCGCGCCTGAATCCCGCCAAGGACGTGCTCGGAAACGTCGAGGAGGCGGTCGCCGGCACGCGGGCGCTGCTCTCGCGCTTCGACGAGCTGAACGAGAAGATGGCCGGGGAGATGTCCGAGGCCGAGAGCGAGAAGCTCATGGCCGAGTACCAGAGGGTCCAGGACGCGATCGAGGCCGCGAACGCCTGGGAGCTCGACCACCAGCTCGAGATCGCCATGGACGCCCTGCGGTGCCCGCCGCCGGACGCCGACGTCACGAAGATCTCGGGCGGCGAGCGCCGCCGCGTGGCGCTCTGCAAGGTCCTGCTCGAGAAGCCGGACCTGCTCCTCCTCGACGAGCCGACCAACCACCTCGACGCCGAGTCGGTGGCCTGGCTCGAGCGGCACCTGGCGGAGTATCCGGGCACGGTCGTCGCGGTCACGCACGACCGCTACTTCCTCGACAACGTGGCCGGCTGGATCCTCGAGCTCGACCGCGGCTTCGGCATCCCCTGGGAAGGCAACTACTCGAGCTGGCTCGAGCAGAAGGAACAGCGCCTCGAGCTCGAGGAGAAGGCCGAGTCGGCCAAGCGCAAGACGCTGCAGCGCGAGCTCGAGTGGGTGAAGATGTCGCCCCGCGCCCGCCACGCCAAGAGCAAGGCGCGCCTCGAGCAGTACGAGGCGCTGCTCGCCGACCGCGGGCCCGGAGACCCGCGGGGAGACGCAGGAGCTCTTCATCCCCGCCGGGCCGCGCCTGGGCGACGTCGTCGTGCGCGCGGAAGGCGTGCGCAAGGGCTACGGAGACCGGCTGCTGATGGAGGACCTGTCCTTCGACCTGCCGCGCGGCGGCATCGTCGGCGTCATCGGCCCGAACGGCGCCGGCAAGACGACCCTCTTCAAGATGATCATGGGGCTCGAGAAGCCCGACGGCGGAAAGCTCACCGTCGGCGAGACGGTCGTCGCCTCCTACGTCGACCAGGACCGCGAGCGGCCCGACCCGTCCAAGACCGTCCACGACGAGATCTCGGGCGGCCTCGAGAAGATCGTGCTCGGCAAGCGGGAGATCCCCTCGCGCGCCTACTGCGCGATGTTCAACTTCAAGGGCGCCGACCAGCAGAAGCGCGTCGGGGACCTCTCCGGCGGCGAGATGAACCGGCTGCACCTGGCGCGGACCCTGAAGAAGGGCGGCAACGTGCTGCTCTTGGACGAGCCGACCAACGACCTCGACGTCGACACGCTGCGGTCGCTCGAGAACGCGCTGCTCGACTTCGGCGGCTGCGCGGTCGTCATCAGCCACGACCGCTGGTTCCTGGACCGGATCGCGACGCACATCCTCGCCTTCGACAGCGAGAGCCGGACGGTGTGGTTCGAGGGCAACTACCAGGAGTACGAGGCCGACCGGAAGAAGCGCCTGGGGATCGAGGCGGACCAGCCGCACCGGATCAAGTACAAGAGGCTAGCCCTCGGCTAGCCGTTTGTATTTGTCCCGAGTCGCCGAAGGCGCGAGGGACCCCGGACTTTTTCGAAATCCGTCGGGCCCCGGAATAGTCCGGGATCCCTCGCCGAAGACGGCTCGGGATGACGCGCGCGGAGCGCGCGTCACTCTCTCCCGATGATCGCCGCGCCGATGCCGATCACGGCAACGACGCCGAGGACGTAGCCCCACCGGATCCGGCGCCGGCGGCGCGGCCGCACGTCGCCCAGCCACTCTTCCGCGAGCTTCGAGCCCTTCTCGGCCAGCAGCTCGACGAGCTCCTCGCCCTGCTTGCGCGCGTCTTCGTAGAGCTGCGCGCCGCGCTCGACGGCCTCGTCCTTGACCTCCTCGAGGTCGGGACGCGCCTTCTGGAAGCCCTTCTTCAGGCCTTCGCTCGCCTGCGCGAAGAAGGCGTCGCCGTCGAAGGGCCGGCGCTTGCGCAGGCTCTCGATGAAGATCGGCAGCGCGACTTTGGTGACCAGCGGAACGACGATGGGCGCCAGCGCGCGTGCGGTGTCACGGGGAAGCGAGCGGGACATAATGACCTCCGGAGGCCTTATTAGATCATGAGGCGGCGCGTATTAGCGGCGGCGCTGGTCCTCGCGGCCCTGGCGCGGACCGCTTCCGGAGGCGGCCCAGGCGCGGGATCGGTCGAGGCCATCGTCCTCGGAAACGCCCAGGACGGCGGCGTGCCGCACCTGGGCTGCCGCCAGGAGCTGTGCGTCGCGGCCCGGAAGGACCCCTCGAAGCGCCACCGCGTGGCCTCGCTCGGCCTCGTCGATGCGGCGGCGGGAAAGCGATTCCTGATCGACGCGACGCCCGACTTCGCGGCGCAGGTGGAGGAGCTGGGAGGTATGCCTGACGCGATCCTCCTCACACATGCCCACGTCGGACACTACCTGGGTCTCGCGCAGCTCGGGCGCGAAGTCGCGGCCACTCGCGACCTGCCCGTCTACTGCACCCCCTCCATGGCCAGGTTCCTGCGGGAGAACCGCCCCTGGAGCCGTCTTGTCGAGCGCGGCAACATCGCGATCCGCGAGATCGAGCCCGGCAGGGAGTTCTCGCTGACGCCGGGCCTGCGGGCGACCGCCCTCAAGGTTCCGCACCGCGACGAGGACTCCGACACCGTCGCCTACCTCCTCCAGGGGCCGTCGGGACGGCTGCTGTGGCTGCCGGACATCGACCGCTGGGAGAAGTGGGACCGGAGGCTCGAAACGTTCGCGGCGGAGGCAGGTCTCACGATGTTTCTGGACGGAACCTTCTTCTCCGCCGACGAGATCCCCGGCCGGTCGATCGCCGACATCCCCCACCCGCTCGTGCCCGACACGGCGCGGCGCCTGACCGCGGCCGGAAAGCCTGCCGCGCGGGTCTATTTCGTGCACCTGAACCACACCAACCGGCTGCTCTGGGACGAGGCGGCCATCCGGGAGCTCGAGGCCCAGGGCCTGTCCGTCGCCCCGCAGGGACTGCGGATTTCGCTTTGACGCCGTCGCCGGCGCCCCTCCCGTTGGCTACTATGTCCCTTGTGGAAGCGCCCCGGACCCCAGCGCCCCGAGCCGTTCTGCCGTGGACGGCGACGGCCCGGCGGCCCGCCCGGTTCCCGGAAGGCTACTGGCGCAAGGTGGTCTGGCGGGGATTGCGCCTGCGCTGCCCGGTCTGCGGCAAGGGGAAGCTCTTCCGGACCTACTTCGGCATGAACGACCACTGCGCCTGCTGCGGCGTCGGCTTCGCCCGCGAGCACGGACAGTGGGTGGGCTCGCTCGACATCAACACCTTCGTCACCGCCTTCGTGCTGATGATCGGCGTCGGGTTCGGGCCGCTCTGGACCGTCCGCACGAGCCTGATCGTCTGGTGCACGGCGGCCGTCGTCTTTCCGATCCTCTCCTTCCGATTCAGCCGCGGGCTCTGGACCGCGATCGTGCACCTGACCGGCGGGGTTTACTAGAGCGCCCGCGATGACGCACAATCGGAAGGTGAGCCACTCGAAAGAAGATCGCGCCGCGAGGGAGCGCCGGGCGAAAGAACGCCGCCGCGCTCACCGCCGCACCGAGCGCCGATTCTCGGTCGGGACGCCTTCGACGTCGGACCGGCGCCGCGACGAGCGCCGCCAGCGTGACTAAGCGACGAGTCCGTGGCAGGGTTCTGAAAAGAGTGGAGGTTGTCATCCCGAGCGATAGCGAGGGATCCCAAACTCGGCAGGACCCGCGCTACGGCGCAAGATGTCTGGGATTCCTCGGCCTGCGGGCCTCGGAATGACATCTGAATGTATCGGGGCTCGAAGCGCCCGGCGACCGGCTCGAGCGGTTCTCTTAAGGACTCAGGACTGCCTCAGCGCCCCTCGCCTGCTCCCGCCTTCAGATCCGCCGCGAGCATGCGGTGGAACAGGTGCTCGCCCCCCTCCCGCCGCACCGAGAGGCGCCCGGCCACGTAGGCCCGCGAGCCCAGGCCCTTCTGGACGGCGTCGCAGATGGCGAGGTCTTCGTCCTGCACGCGGTTGCCGACGTCGATCGACGCCTTGTTGCGCGCGATCGCTTCGGGGGTCGCGACGTCGGTGAAGTAGAAGTCGAAGATGACCCGCGAGCGGCCGACCGAGATCGGCAGGACGAGGTTGGTGTCCAGGACCCCCTCGTACCAGTTGATCATGAAGTTCGGATAGAGCCAGTAGTAGAGCGCCCGGGGTCCCGTGCGCACCGCCGCGACGTCGCCCTCCGCGTTCTCGTGCGTGATGGGAGCCTGCTGGAGGCAGTAGCGATCGCCGTTGGAGATCGTGTACTGGCTGTAGTCGAGCACCGACGAGAGCCCCTTGTGCAGGTGCGGGACGTGGTACCCGCCGTCGAGGTAGTTGTCGACGAAGACCTTCCAGTTGCATTCGAACGTCCACTCGCGACGTTCGACGAAGTGGTACCGGTCGAGCCCGAGCGGGGCAAACTGCGGCACGAGATCCCCGAGGTACTCCGTCAGCGTCGGCCCTCCCGGCTCGAGCTTGACGAAGACGAACTTTTCCCACTCCGCCGACGGCGACCGGCTGAAGGCCGTTGGACGCCTTGTCGAAGTTGCAGACGCCCGCGAAGTCCGGGGTTCCCTTCAGCTGTCCCTCGAGCGAGTACGTCCAGCCGTGGTACGGGCAGCGCAGCAGGTGCGTCGTCCCTGCCGCGCGCGGCTCGACGGCGGCGGCGTGGTGGCGGCAGACGTTGAAGAACGCGCGCAGCACGCGGTCCTCGCCCCGGACGAGGACGATCGGCTCTCCCGCGAGCTCGGCCGTCACGAACTGACCCGGCTGCGCGAGCTGATCGGCGCGGGCCACCATCTGCCAGGTCCGCGAGAAGACGGTCTGGCGCTCGAGCTCCGTCACCCTCGGGTCGACGTAGTAGGGAGCGGGGATCGTCCAGGCGTCTTCGAGCGACGCCTCCGCGTCGTAGCTTTTCAGGACTTCGGAGAGTGAACCGTTCATCGAACCCTCCCGGAACGGGAACTCAGACCGGGGTCGCGGTCTTGCGCTTCGGGTTGAAGAACGGCGTCTTGACGACGGTGGCCGGAACCTTGTGCCGGACGGCCTCGACCGTCAGCTCCATCTCGAGGTTCGTTCCGACGGCCGCGTATTCCGCCGCGACGGTCGCCAGCCCGATCAGCTTCTTCAGCGTCGGCGACCAGGTCGTCGACGTGGCCTTCCCGACCTGGCCGAGGCGGCCGTACATCGGCACGGCCACGCGCGAGGCCGCGGCGGGCACCCCCGGCGGAAGTCCCACCGCGTCGAACAATTCCTCGACGCGCGTCCAGTCGACTTCGAACCCCACGATCTCCCGGGGATGCCCCTTGCGCTTCTCTTCGCGCAGGGCCCGCTGCCCGACGAACTTGCCCTTGTCGAGGTCCACGAGCCGGTGGAGGCCCATCTCGAAGGGCGAATACTTCTGCGACTCGATCATCGCCTTCTTGCTGCTCTGGAAGTCCACGTCGATGAGCAGGAGCCCGGCCTCGATCCGCGCGACGTCGAGCGCCAGCATGCCCGCCGGATGGATGTCGAACCCGCGCCCGCCCTCCATCAGCGCGTCGTAGACCTTGCCCGCTTCCTTCCAGGGGATCCAGATCTCGTATCCGAGGTCTCCCGTGTAGCCCGTGCGCGAGATGTCGACCGGCACGCCGGCGATCTTCGCCTTCGTCACCCGGAAATACTTGAGGTTCTCGATCGGCCCCTCCGCGACGTGCTTCAGGAGGCGGCCCGACGTCGGGCCCTGGAGGGCGAGCGAGGCGATCTGCTCCGAGATGTCCTCGATCTGAACCTTCAGGCCGAGCGCGTTCTGCTGGAACCAGCGCAGGGACGGGTCGGCCGCGGTCCAGCGGTAGACGTTCTCCTCGAGCCGCGACACGGTCCCGTCGTCGATGGCCTTGCCCTGCTCGTCGCACCAGGGCGTGTAGATGACCTGGCCGACGGAAACCTTGCGCAGGTCCCGCGTCACGATCCGGTCCACGAGGCGCGTCGCGTCGGGCCCCGAGAGGCGGTACTTGTAGAGGGGCGAGACGTCGATCAGCGCGGCCGCGTTGCGGATCGCGTTGTACTCGTGCTCGTGATGCGTCTCGTAGGCGGAAACGGCGTAGTAGCCCGACCAGTCGCGGTAGTTCAGGCTCTCGCAGAGCGCCAGGGTCTTTTCGTGAACGGCGGTTCCGATCGGCACACTCGACCTCTTTTCCCGTTGTCGCGGGCGCCGATTATAAGTATGCTCCGTCGCCCGAGCAATGACCGGAAACAGCAAATCGACCTACGACGCCGTCGTCATCGGCGGCGGCCACAACGGTCTCGTGACGGCGGCATACCTGGCGCGGGCCGGGAAGAAGGTGCTCGTCCTCGAGCGCCGCCACGTGCTGGGCGGCGCCGCGGTGACCGAGGAGGTCTTCCCCGGCTTCAAGTTCTCGGTCTGCTCGTACGTCGTTTCGCTGCTTCGCCCGGAGATCATCCGGGAGCTCGACCTGCCCCGCCACGGCCTCGAGATCCTGCCCCTGGACGGCACCTTCACCCCGATGCCGAGCGGCGACTACCTCTGGCGCGTCAACGACCACTACAAGACCCGCCGGGAGATCGCCCGCCACTCGAAGGTCGACGCGGAGGCCTACGACGAGTACGGCAAGGCCATGATCGAGATGGGGCGGTTCGTCAAGCCCATCCTCTCGATGACGCCGGCCGACCCGACCTCCTTCGACCTGAAGGGGTTCGCCGACCTGCTGCGCCTCGGCCGCCGGTTCCAGAACCTCTCGCCGGGAGACCAGTACAACCAGGTTCAGCTCATGAGCATGAGCGCCGTCGACTTCCTCGACCAGTGGTTCGAGACCGACGTGCTGAAGGCCACGATGTCCGCCTCCGGGATCATCGGGACCTTCCTCGGGGTGCGCTCGCCGGGAACCGCCTACGTCCTGCTCCACCACTACATGGGCGAGATCGACGGGGCGT
Organism: uncultured Acidobacteriota bacterium; assembly: GCA_963725095.1. Lineage (GTDB taxonomy): Bacteria > Acidobacteriota > Thermoanaerobaculia > UBA5066 > Gp7-AA6 > DATBFU01. The sequence continues at coordinate 134,787 of CAVRXJ010000022.1, read as the reverse complement.
TCCGCTCCTGGGGCTTCGCGCGCGGCGGCACCGGCGCGATCTCCAACGCCATCGCGGACGCCGCCCGCGAGGCCGGCGTCGAGATCCGGACCGAGGCCCCGATCGCGCGCATCGCGATGAAGAACGGCAAGGCCACGGGCGTCGTGCTCGCAGAACGGCGACGAGATCTCCGCGCGCGTCGTCTGCTCGAGCGTCGATCCCCGCCTGACCTTCATGAAGATGATGGACCCGAAGGCGCTGCCCTCCGACTTCGTCGAGGACATCGAGCGCTACAAGTACCGCGGCTCGTCGGGCAAGGTGAACCTCGCGCTCGACGGGCTGCCCGACTTCAAGTGCCTGCCGGGCCCGGGCAACCACCTGCGGGGCGCCATCTCGATCTCGCCGTCGGTCGAGTACATGGAGCGCGCCTACGACGACGCCAAGTACGGCCAGTTCTCCAGGCGCCCCTACATCGACATGGTGATCCCGACGCTGACCGACCCGTCGCTCGCGCCGCCGGGCAAGCACGTGATGTCCTGCTTCGTGCAGTACGCCCCGTACAACCTGAAGGGCAACTGGGACGAGCAGCGCGAGGCGTTCGGCGACACCGTCATCGACACGATCTCCGAGCACGCGCCGAACCTGAAGAGCCTGATCCGCCACCGGCAGGTCTTGACCCCGCTCGACATCGAGCGCGACTTCGGCCTCTCGGAGGGCAACATCTTCCAGGGCGAGCTGACGCTCGAGCAGCTCTTCTTCCTGCGGCCGGCTCCGGGCTGGGCGCAGTACCGCACCCCCGTGCGCAACCTCTACATGTGCGGCTCGGCGACGCATCCGGGCGGCGGCATCATGGGAGCCCCGGGGCGCAACGCGGCCATCAAGCTGCTCTCCGACTGGCGCAAGGGCAGGGTGCGCGCGTGAGCGCGGCGGGAGCGTCCGGCCGCGACGTCGTCATCGTCGGCGGCGGGCACAACGGCCTCGTCGCCGCCTGCTACCTCGCGAAGGCGGGCTTCCGGCCGCTGGTCCTCGAGCGGCGCGGTGTCGTCGGCGGCGCCGCCATCACCGAAGAGATCCATCCCGGCTTCCGCTGCCCGACGCTCGCGCACTCCGGCGGCCCGATGCTGCCGCAGATCGCGGCGGATCTCTCCCTCGAGCGGCACGGCGTCGAGACGCTGCGGCCCGAGGTGCGGGTCCTCGCGCTCTCGCCCGACGGCAAGCACATCCCGCTCTACGACGATCCGGCGCGCACCGCGACGGCGCTGACCCGCCACTCCGACAAGGACGCCTCCCGCTACGGCGAGTTCCACGCGAGCCTCGGGCGCATCGGGCGCATGGCCGCGCCCGTGCTGTCGCTCACGCCGCCGTCGATCGGCGGGCCCGAGGCCGGCGAGATCTGGGAGCTGCTCAAGCTCGGCAAGGGCTTCCGCGGCCTGCCCAAGCGGGACGCGTACCGCCTGCTGCGCTGGGGCCCGATGGCCGTGGCGGACCTGGTCTCCGAGTGGTTCCAGACGGACCTGCTCCGCGCAGCGATCGCCGCGCGCGGGTGCTACGGGATGTTCGGCGGCCCCTGGTCGGCCGGCACCGGGGCGAACCTGCTCGTCCAGGCGGCGATCGACCCGCACTCGGCCGGGCCCGCCGCGTTCGTCAAGGGCGGCCTCGGCGCGCTCACCCAGGCGCTGGCGGCCGCGGCGCGCAGCCTCGGCGCCGAGATCCGAACCGGCGTCGAGGTCGCGCGGGTGGACGTCCGGGACGGCGTGGCGTGCGGCGTCGTGCTCGCCTCGGGAGAGCAGATCGCCGCGCGCGCCGTCGTCTCCAACGCCGACCCGAAGCGCACGTTCCTGTCGCTCGTCGAGCCGACCGAGCTCGACCCCGACTTCTTAAACCGCATCCGCAACTACCGCAGCTCCGGCATGGTCGGAAAGGTCAACCTGGCCCTCTCGAAGCTTCCGAAGTTCACGGGCTTGGACGGCGACGGGCAGGCGCAGCTCGGAGGGCGCATCCACATCGGGCCGGAGATCGACTACCTCGAGCGGGCCTTCGACGCCGCCAAGTACGGCGCCTTCTCGCCGCACCCCTGGTGCGACGCGACGATCCCCTCGGTGCTCGATCCCTCGCTCGCCCCCGCGGGCGCGCACGTGATGTCGGTCACCGTCCAGTACGCGCCGGAGCGCCTGCGCGAGGGAGACTGGAAGTCGCAGCGCGACGCCTTCGGGGACACGGTGGTCAAGACCCTCGCGCAGTACGCGCCGGGGATCGAGTCGTCGATCCTGGCGCGGCAGGTCATCACGCCCTTGGACCTCCAGGAGACCTACGGGATGACCGGCGGCCACATCTTCCACGGCGAGCAGGCGCTCGACCAGATCTTCACGATGCGGCCGCTGCTCGGCTGGGCCCGCTACCGCACGCCCGATCGAGAGCCTCTACCTCTGCGGCGCGGGAACGCACCCCGGCGGCCGCGTCACCGGCGCCCCGGGCGCCAACGCCGCCCGCGAGATCGCCGAAGACCTGCGCCGCAGGGCGTAGCCAGGGCCCCTCACCCCAACCCTCTCCCGCCGGGAGAGGGGGCGGAACTCGCCGGGCGGGTGCCCGCGGCGCGCGCCCGGCGCGCTCCCGATCGGTAGAACGCGACGCCGATCCCGATGATCACGAGCGTCGAGCCGAGAACCTTGCCGACGGCGAGCGCCTTGTGCGGTTCCTGCTCGGAGGGAAAGGCCGCCAGGACCATGGTGCCGACCGTGGTCAGCAGCCCCAGGCCCGAAAACGCGACGGCCGCGCGGCGCCCGCCCGGAAGGTGCACGACGCCGGGCGGCTCCGGCCCGCGCAGGAGCTTCAAGCCCCGCGGCGAAGACGAAGAGGAACGGGATGAAGGTCCCGATGACCATCATGCTGATCAGGACCTCGTAGGCGCCCCGCACCGTGGTGCCCGCCTGGGAGAGCACGATGAACGGCAGCGTGAGCGCCGACTGCGTCAGCAGGGCGACGTGCGGCGAGCCCCAGCGCGGGTGCAGCCGGCCGAATCCCTCCGGCAGGAAGTGGTCGATTCCCGCGACGAACGGGATGCGCGCCACCGAGCCGAGCCACGCCCCGACGCTCCCGAGCACGGTCACGGCGACGAGCAGGGCGGCGACCGGAGTGACCCCCGGCACGCCGAGCCGCTGTGCCCCGGATCGGATCGCCTGCATCACGGCGTCGAGGCCGCTCACGCTGCCGGCCGGCAGCAGCGCGAGGATCGCGACCGTCCCGCCGATGTAGATGAGCGCGATGAACGGCGCCGAGGCGAAGATCGCGCGCGGGATCGTCCGCTGCGAATCCCGGATCTCCTCGCCCATGAAGGACGCCGACTCGACCCCCGTCCAGGCGAAGGCGATCGTGGACCAGAAGATCAGATCGCGCAGCCGGAAGCCGGGCACCATCGCTTCGGGCGTCCAGGCGTTGGCCGAGCCGAACCGCCACCAGACCCCGGCGCCGACCGCGATCAGGATCAGCGTCGCGAGCCAGCGCGCCACCGACCCGACGTTGAAGAGCCACTTGCCCGTGGCGAGCCCCCACACGTTGACGAGCGTCGCGAGCGCCAGCCCCGCCGTCGCGGCCACCATGTAGAAGAGGGGGCTCTGCGCGAGATTCTTCCAGCGGTCGCCGCCGGCGACCAGGGCATTGGCCGCGCCGAAGTAGAGGATGCCCGGGAAGTACGGCAGGTTGCTCGACCAGTAGGTCCAGCCCGTGAGAAACCCGGCGAAGTCGCCGAAGGCGATCTTCGACCAGACGTAGAGGCCGCCCTCCTGCGGGTAGCGCGAGGAGAGCCCGACGACGACGTACGCGAGCGGCACGAACATGCGCGAAGAAGCCGATGATCCAGACGGCCACGGAGCTCGGCCCCGCGGCGGCCGCGGTCGCGACCCATTGCAGGTTCGTGCCCGCGAGAACGAAGAAAAACGTGACGTCCCACAACCCCATCGCGCGGCGAAGGCCGCGGATCGGCGATCCGGCTCCCGCCGCGGAGGGCTCGCCCGCGCTCGCGATGGCCGTCTACCCGCCGTTTCCGAGGAACCGATTCAGCAATCCGTGGAAGTGGTGGACGCCGTTCTCCCGGAGGACCGAGTAGCGGCCGGCCCGGTAGGTCCGCGAGCGCAGCCCCCGCTGGACGGCTTCGCAGATCTCGATGTCTTCCTTCTGGACCTGGTCGCTGAACGCGAAGGAGTGCGCGAACTCCTCGGCCACACCGGGGCTCTCCGGGTCGAGGACGTACCACTCGAAGCGCGTCAGGGTCCGCTCCGGGCCGAGCGGGAGGATGACGTTGGTCTGCAGGTTGTCGGGATAGAGGTTCCACATCATGTTCGGGAAGAGCCAGTAGTAGAGCGCCTCGGGGCGGGCCTCCTCCGGAAGGTTGCGCCGGTAGAGCGACTCCTCGGCGTGGGAACGGATCGGGGCATGCTGCTTCGAGTGCAGCGCGCCCGTCTCGACGCGGTAGGCGCGGTAGTCGAGCTCGCGGAAGAGACCCGGGTGGACGATCGGGATGTGGTACCCCTCGAGGTAGTTGTCGACGTAGACCTTCCAGTTGCACGCCACCTCGTAGTCGACCTTCTTGAAGAGGCGCATGTGCTCGAGCGGCAGGCCCCGGGTCTCCTCCGGGATCGCGCCGAGCGAATCGGCGAGCGGGCGGCGCCTGCGCATCGAGGTTCACGAACAGAAACGGGCCCCACGCCTCGACGCGGAAGGCCGGAAGGCACTGGCGCGCCTTCTCGAAGCCGCGCACCCCGTCCCACTCCGGCGTCGCGCGCAGCTGCCCGTCGAGCTCGTACGTCCAGCCGTGGTAGCCGCACTGGAGCGTCTTGCGGTGCCCGGCGCCGCGCGCGACGGGGCCGGCCCGGTGGCGGCAGACGTTGGAGAGCGCGTGGAGCGCGCCGCCCTCTCCCCGGGTGACGACGAGGGGCTCCCCGGCGACGACGCACGTGAAGTAGTCGCCCGGCACGCGGACCTGTTCGGTGTGGCCGACGAGCTGCCAGGTCCGGCCGAAGACGCGCTCCTGTTCGCGCTCGAGCATCGCGGGCTCCCGGTACCAGTCGGCGGGGATCGTGCCGGCCAGCGCCAGGTCGGGCTCGAACGTGAACGTGCTCCGCGACATGTGTCCTCCTCGGCCGTCTGGCCAGCCTACCGCCGCCGTTGGGACCGCCGCCCGGGCCCCCGGGGACGCCGCCCCGCGGGAGCGCCCAGCGCGCTCTTCAGGATCTCCAGGAACTGCGCGATGCGCTCCCGGGTCTTCTCGCTGCGCCGCTTCGCATGGGGGAAGAGTCCCGGGTCGAGCTCTTCGGTCAGGAGCGCGTCCTGGAAGCGCTCCACCGTCCATTCCAGGATCGAGGCGATCATCTCCGGGTCGACGTCCGCCCGAACCTCGCCGCGGGCGATCCCCATGCGGACGAAGTCCATCACGCCGTAGGGATCCTCGGCGACGAGGAAGCGGTTGATCTCGCGCCGCAGCGCGAGGTCGCTCGCGTAGTTCCCGATCAGGGCGAGACGGTACGGCACCCAGTTCTCGCGAACCAGACGGTCGGTCCGCTCGAGCCAGTAGGCGACCGTCGCGAAGAAGCCCCGGGCGACGACCTCCGGCGGAGCGTCCAGGTACGCCGAGAAGGAGCCGACCGCCTCCTTGTAGGCGGCGAGGAACAGCGCCTCCTTGCTGCCGAAGTGCTGGAAGACCGATCCCTTCGCGATCTGGAGCTCGTCGGCGATGTCCTCGATGCGCGCCGCGGCGTAGCCGGCGCGGGCGAAGTGGCGCATCGCCGCCTCCAGGATCCGCCGCGCCTTGGCCCGGGCCCGCTCCGAGCCGCCGCCCGGAGGTTTCTGACCCCGGGTCATCCCGCTCTGTGCCGTTTGCAGCATGGCTGTGTTAGTGTCTCGCGGAATTTATCACGAGTATATGACCAACGGTCACAACATCCGAGAAGCCCGCCGCTACGACGCCATCGTCGTCGGCGCCGGGCACAACGGCCTGACCGCGGCGGCGTATCTGGCCCGGGGCGGCCTCTCGACGCTGGTCCTCGAGCGCCGGGACGTGGTGGGAGGCTGCTGCGTCACCGAGGAGATCGCTCCCGGCTGCCGCGCCTCGACGACCTCCTACATCGCGAGCATGCTCCGGCCCGAGGTGATCCGGGATCTCGACCTCGCCGCGCACGGCCTGAAGATGGTGCCCTGCGATCCGGCCCTGCTCGTGCCGTTTGCCGACGGGACCGTCCTGCCCTGGTGGGCCGATCGCGCGCAGACGGTCGACGGCGATCGCGCGGCTCTCCCCCGCCGACGCGAAGACGTTCGTCCGGGTGGACGAGGAGTTGAAACGCCTCGCCCGCTACCTGCAGCCGTTCTTCCTCGAGCCCCCGCCCGACCTCGGAGCGCGCGGCCTCGCGCGCCTGCGCGAGCTCTGGAGGATCGGCCGGCGCATGCGCGCGATCACGGGCGCCGAGATCGCCGGGATGGTCTCCTTCCTGACGGGAAGCCTCGGGGACTTCCTCGACCGCAACTACGAGTCCGAGAAGGTCAAGACGCTCATGCTGGCCAACAGCCTCTACGGAAAGCACGGCGGCCCCTACCAGCCCGGCACGGCGCTCGGCCTGCTGTTCCACCTCCTCTCCGGCGGCGAGCACCAGGTCCAGGGGTTCTACGGCCACGTGATCGGGGGCATGGGCGCCATCACGCAGGCGATGGCCTCCGCGGCGCGCGCGCTCGGCGTCGAGATCCGCACGGGCGCTCCGGTGGCGCGCATCGACGCGCGCGGCGGCCGCGTGCGCGGCGTGATCCTCGAAGACGGGACGGAGATCGCCGCGGCGACGGTGCTCTCCAACGCCGACCCGAAGCGCACGTTCCTCGGCCTCGTCGAGGCCTCGGAGCTGCCCGAGGACTTCCGCGCGAAGGTCGCGGGCATCAAGATGGACGGGCCCTGCGCGAAGGTCAACCTGGTCCTCTCGGAGGAGCCGCGCGTCTCCGGCATGCCGCGGGACTGGCCGATCTCGCAGCGCGCGCTCTTCACGCTGGTGCCGTCGCTCGACTTCGCCGAGCGCAGCTACGACGCCGCCAAGCGCGGCGAGATCCCGGCGGACCTCTGGGTCGACTGCGTCGTCGCGTCCAACGTGGACTCCTCGCTCGCGCCGGCGGGCCGGCACGTCATGACCTGCTTCGTGCAGTACGTGCCCTACCGCCTGCGGACCGGCGACTGGGACGCCGAGCGCGAGCGCCTGGGCGACCGCGTCGTCGAGACGATCGGCCGCTACGCCCCGAACGTCCCGGGAAGCGTCGTGGCCCGCCAGGTCGTCACGCCGCTCGACCTCGAGCGGACCTACGGCCTGACGGAAGGCAACATCTTCCACGGCGACCTGTCGCTCGAGCAGCTCTTCTCGCTTCGCCCCGTGGCCGGCTGGGCGGGCTACCGCACGCCGATCGAGGGCCTCTACCTCTGCGGCGCCGGCGCCCACCCGGGCGGCGGCGTCACGGGCGCGCCGGGACACAACGCGGCGCAGCGGGCGCTCGAGGACCGGAGGCGGCGGGTCGCATGAGCGCGCTCGGGGAGCGGTCGGCCGACTACGTGATCCTGGGCGCCGGCGTCATGGGCGCCTCGATCGCGTTCCACCTGGCGCGCCGCGGCGCCGGCCGCATTCTGGTGCTCGACAAGGGGGACGTCGCCGGCGGGGCGAGCGGCCGCTCCTCCGCGCTCGTCCGGATGCACTACAGCTTTCCGCCCGAGGTCGACCTCGCCGCCAAGAGCCTCGAGATCTTCCGCCAGTGGAAGGACTACGTGGGGCGCGACGGCGACTTCCGGCAGACGGGCTTCGTGCGCATCGTCCCGGAGAGCGACCTTTCCCGCCTCGAGAAGAATGTCGCCATGCAGCGCGAGCATGGCGTGGACGCGCGCGTCGTGACGGGCGAAGAGCTCGCCCGGATCGTGCCCGACTGGAACGTGGACGACGTCCCGCTCGCCGCCTGGGAGCCGGGCTCGGGCCACGGAGACGGCGCCGGCGTCGCCAACGACTTCCTGGAGCGGGCGCGCGAGATGGGCGTGGTCTACCGGTCGCAGACACGCGCGACGGCGATTCCGGGTCGAGGGCGGGCGCATCACCGGCGTCGTGACCGACCGGGGCGAGGTCTCGGCGCCCGTCGTCGTGGCCGCGACGGGGCTCTGGAGCCGGCCGCTCTTTGCGGGCGTGGGCTTCGACGTGCCCGTCGAGGGCGAGTACCACGAGGTCGCGATCCTCAAGAACCCGAAGGGGTTCGCGGGCGTGGGCCCGGCCTGCATCGACGGCATCACGACGACGTACTTTCGCTCCGAGGTCGGGGGCCTGACCCTCGTCGGCGACTTCTGGGGCAAGCGCGGCGCCGACCCGGACGCGTTCTCCCAGTCGGCCTCGAACGATTCGCTCGCGACCCTGGTCGAGCGGACGGTGCGTCGCGTGCCGGCGCTCGCCGAGGCGGAAATCTGGCGCGGCGTGACCGGCGTCTACGACGTCAGCCCGGATTTCCGCCCGCTGCTCGGCGAGACGCCGGGGGTCCGCGGCCTCTACCTGGTGGCCGGGTTCTCCGGGATGGGATTCAAGATCTCGCCGGCGATCGGCCTCGTCTTCTCGGAGCTGCTTCTGGACGGGAGCGCGCGGACGGTGGACATCTCGGCCTTCGCGCCGGACCGCTTCGCGAAGGGCCGGCCCATCAAGGCGCCGTGGGAGTACGGGGACGAGGAGCAGCCGGCGGCCTACACCTAGGAACGTCTCAAGGAAGAAAGAGGAACGGAAGTGACGAAGAAAAAGGGAATCCTCGAACGCCTGTCGGAAGGCCCGGTGCTCGGCGACGGCGGGTACCTGCTCGAGCTCGAGAAGCGCGGATGGGTGCGGGCCGGCCCGTTCACCCCGGAGGTCGTCCTGAACCGGCCGCAGGCGCTGCGCGAGCTGCACACCGAGTTCCGGGAGGCGGGCGCCGAGGTCCTCCAGGCGCTGACCTTCTACGCCAGCCGCGACAAGCTCGCGACCGTCGGCCTCCAGGACTCCCTGGAGGACCTGAACCGCGCCGCCGTCCGCGTCGCCCGCGAGGTGGCCGGCAACCGCTGCCTCGTGGCCGGCAACATCTCCCTGACGTGGATGTACGAGGCCGACAGCCCCTCGGCCCGCGACCGCGTGCGGAAGACCTTCGACGAGCAGCTCGACGTGCAGGTCGAGGAGGGCATCGACATGGTCATCGGCGAGACGTTCTCCTGGCTCGGCGAGGCCCTGATCGCCGCCGAGGCCGCGAAGAAGACCGGCCTGCCGGTGATGATCACGGTGTCCTTCGAGGACAAGCCCGTCACGAGCGACGGCAAGACCGCGGCCGAATGCGCCAAGGCCCTCGTGGACGCCGGCGCCGACATCGTCGGCGTCAACTGCCTGCGCGGTCCGGACCTGACGCTGCCGCTCGTCGAGGAGATGCGCCGGGCCGTCCCCGGCTACATCGCGGCGCAGCCGGTCGCGTACCGCACGCCGGAAGCGACGCCGGACTTCACCTCGATGCCCGAGTTTCCCTTCGAGCTCGATCGGATCCAGCTCTCGACGGAAGGAAATGGCGGCCTACGCGGTCAGGGCGCGCGACCTCGGCGTCAACTTCATCGGCTCCTGCTGCGGCTCGGTCTCGACGCACGTCCGGGAAATGGCGCGCGCCCTCGGCAAGGTGCCGGCCGACGGCCGGCCCTGGAGCGTGGACTACACGCGGCCGATGTCCGCCTTCGAGTACTACAAGCACGAGGGGACGTAGGGAGAGCAGCCATCACGCTGCCCCGCTCCGCACGTCGGGGTGAGGCTTACGAGGCGGCGGCCTTCGCCGGCAGGCGGTCGTAGGCCGCCGTCAGCGCCGCGGCGATCTGATCGGCGGAGCGGCCTTCGATCTCGTGGCGCTGCAGGAGGAAGAGGAGCTTGCCGCCCTCCAGGATCGCCACCTGGGGCGAGGACGGCGCGATCCCGCCGAAGTAGCTGCGCGCGCGGGCCGTCGCCTCGACGTCCTGCCCGGCGAAGACCGTCGCGAGCCGGCGGGGAGCCCCGGGATGCGCGAGGGAACGGGCGACCCCCGGCCGCGCCACCCCGGCGGCGCAGCCGCAGACGGAGTTGACCACGAGCAGCAGCCGCTCGGGGCTGGCCATCTCGCTGTCGACGTCCTCGGGGCGCCGGAGCTCGCGAAAGCCCAGCCGCACGAGCTCCTCGCGCATCGGGGCAACCATCGTCGGGTCGTACGGCATGGAGGCTCCTTTCCGTAAGCGGATATCCTACCGCCGCAACACGAGCGAGGAGGAAGGAATGCCCGTCACCCGAAGGTCCCTGATCGTCACGGCCGGCGCCGCTGCGGCCGCCGCCGGGCTCCCGGCGTCGCGTCTCGAGGCGGCCGACGCGGCCCCGCCCCTGCCGGCGCCCTTTCCTTCCTCCGTCTTTCGCGAGCGCCAGGAGAAGCTGCGCGCCGCGGCCCGGGCGCGCGGCATGGACGCCGTCTTCGTCATGCCGAGCACCAACCTCGCGTATGCGGCGAACCTCGACATCTTCCGCAGCGAGCGGCTGACGGCGCTGCTCCTCTTCGCCGACGGCCCGGCGGTTCTCGTGACGCCGAACTTCGAAGAGGCCAATCACCGCCGCGAAGCCGTGATCGACGACGTGAAGCCGTGGAAGGAAGACCAGGACCCGATCGCCCTGACCGCGAAGCTCCTGGAAGGCAAGAGCGTCCTCGGCGTCGAGGGCATGACGCCCTACGAGACCGTCGTGAAGCTCACGGCGGCCTTTCCGGGAAAGATCGAGGACGCGACGTCGCTCTTCGACGGCCTGCGCCGGATCAAGTCGCCCGGGGAGCAGGCGCATGATCCGCGCGGCGGCCGAGCGCACCACCCTGGCGATCGCCGCGACGCAGCGCCGGATCCGCAAGGGAATGACGGAGAAGCAGGTCTCCAACATGCTCAGCCGAGGAGTTCACCAGGCTCGGCGTCGAGGGCGGCGGCCTCGTCCAGTTCGGCCCGTCCTCCGCATTCCCCCACGGGTCGCCCGAGGCCCGCACCCTGTCGAAGGGGGACGTCGTGCTGATCGACTGCGGGTGCAAGGTCCACGGCTACAGCTCCGACGTCACGCGCACGGCCGTGTTCGGCAGCGCCTCCGACGAGGTGCGCAAGGTCTTCAAGACGGTCGAAAGCGCCCAGTCGGCGGGAATCGCGGCGCTCAAGGCCGGCGCGATCCCGCGAGGACGTGGACCGCGCGGCGCGAAAGGTCATCGAGGACGCGGGCTACGGCGAGTTCTTCACGCACCGCCTCGGGCACGGCCTCGGCATGGACGGCCACGAGTCGCCCTACCTCGTGCAACGGAAACACGGCGCCGCTCGTGGCCGGAAACGTCGTCACCGTCGAGCCCGGGATCTACATGCCCGGCAAGTTCGGCGTCCGGATCGAAGACGACTACGCGGTGCGCGAGAGGGACGCCGAGGGCCTCTCCGCGCGCTACCTCGACCTGCGATCCTCGACTGACCGCTCTAGGACGCCGGGACCGCTTCGAGGGCGATCTCCTCGGTGACGATGCGCCCCTGGCGCTGGAACTGGAGCCAGCCGCGGTAGAGCCCGGGCTTCGGCAGGCGCACGAGGAACGGGATCCGGCCGTCCCGCCCGAGCGAGGGCTCCCGCTCGTCGGGGTGCGCGTGCGCGAACGTCTCCGCGTCCTGGTGGACCAGGAGCAGGTGCGCCACGGCTCCGAGCCACGGCTCGAGATCGATGACCGGCCGTCCCTTCGCGTCGCGCAACGTGCGCAGCGACGATGACGGTCCTGGCCGCGGGAAGTCCGCCCTCCGGAACCTCCATCTGCACGCGGACGCCGGCGCTCTCGGCCGAGAGCACCGGGCCCGGAGGCATCGGCGAAGGCGGCGGCGGATCGCCCGCGCCGGGCTGCACCCGAAGCTTCGTCGCGAGGACCTGCGAGCCCGCGTCGCGCGGAGCCACGTCGGCGAAGAGCCGGTACTCGCCGGGCGCGGGGAACCGGTACCGAAGCCGGAAGACGCCCGGGCGAGACGAGCTCGGGATGCTCGTGCGCGAAGTAGGCCAGGTCCTTGCGCACGAGGAAGAGGTGCATCGGCTTCTCGTGCACGAGGTCGAAGTCGGCGACCTCGCGCAGGTCCGGGCTGTTCTCCAGCCGGACCCGAAGCTCGAGCTCCGCCGGCTCCCCCGCCACGGGCGCGCTCGGAGCGCTGACGGCCTCGAGCCGGTAGGGCCGGTTGCGCGCGGAGGCCGGGCGCGGGCTCGCGGCGGCGTCGGCGACCTCCAGCGGAAACTCGACGGTAAACGGCGCGTCGGGCCGCGGGTTCATCGCCATCTGTTCGGCCGGCGGCAGCAGGGTGATGCAGAGGCGATAGTCGCCGCCGTGCGGGAACGTCGGGTGCACGCCGTAGACGCCGGGAACGCCCTCGCGGTGCGCGATCTCTTCGAAGCCGGCCCATGCTCGGCATGCTCGGCATGTCCACGTCGCACCGGAAGCGCGCGAAGAGCACCGGCACGGGACGCCTTCTCGCCGGCGGCGCCGCGCGCGTCCGTCACCCGGAACTCGAGCTCCATTTCCTCTCCGGCGTAGAGCCCGTCGGGCGGCGCGTGCAGCGTCACCTCGTAGGGACCCGCCTGGCGGGTCGGGCCCTGCGCCGGGAGAGCGGCCGCGCCGGCGAGCACCGCGGCGCCGAGGAGGAGGATCCGAGCACGCACAGCGGGATTCTAGGGCACGCCCGTCCCTGCGGTAGAGTTTGGCCGTCTTGCCGGAGGTGCGCATGCGCCGGTGGAATTTCCTCGCGATCGTCCTTCTCACAGGCCTCGCCGCCGCGCCGCCGGCGAGCGGCCGCGCGCCTGATCATCCTGAACAAGTCCGACGACACCGCCTCGATCCTGGATGCTTCCACGGGGAAGACCCTCGCGACGGTCTCCGTGGGGCACGGCCCGCACGAGGCCGCCGTCCTCGCCGACGGACGGACCTGCGCCGTGGCCGACTACGGCGACCGCGGAAAGCCCGGCCACACGATCACGCTGCTCGACGTCGAAAAGGCGGAGAAGCTCGGCGTCATCGAGCTGCCCGCCGGAGCGCGGCCCCACGGCCTCCAGCCGCTCGCCGACGGGCGGCTCCTCGTGACGGCCGAGGGCATCGGCGAGCTCTTGATCGTCGACCCGAAGGCCCGGCGCGTCGAGCACCGCATTCCGACCTTCCAGGACGTCTCGCACATGGTCGCCGCCGCTCCCGACGGCAAGCGCGCCTTCGTCGCCAACATCGGGTCGGGCAGCGTCACGGTCGTCGAGGGCCGCAAGGCCATCCGGCAGATCCCGACGGGCAAGGGCGCCGAGGGCATCGCCATCACGCCCGACGGCCGCGAAGTCTGGGTCACCAACCGCGAGGCCGACACCGTCTCGGTCATCGACGCGAAGAGCCTGGAGGTGATCGCCACGCCTCGCGGCCGCGAAGTTCCCGATCCGTGTCAAGATCACGCCCGACGGCCGCCGCGCCCTGGTCTCCTGCGCGGAGTCCGGCGACGTCGCCGTCTTCGACGTGCGCCGCGCGGAAGGAAGTCGGGCCGCATCGCCATCGACCGGGAAGCCGTCGCCGGCAGCGAGCAGCGCCTCTTCTCGACCCAGTTCGGGAAGAGCCCGGTGCCCGTCGGGCTCCTCATCGCTCCCGACGGAAAACGGGCGTGGGTCGCGTCGACCAATGCGGACGTGGTCACGGCGCTCGACCTCGAGGCGCTGGCCGTCGCGTCGCGCCTGACCGCGGGCAAGGAGCCGGACGGCCTCGCGGGAGCGTTTCCCTGACGGCGCCGGCGAAAGCGGCGGCTGCCGGAACGGCTCGACGCCCTGGACGTCTTCCGCGGCCTGACCGTCGCCGGGATGCTCGTCGTCAACACGCCCGGAACCTGGGAGCACGTCTACCCGCCGCTGCTGCACGCGGAGTGGAACGGCTGGACCTACACCGACACGATCTTCCCCTTCTTCCTCTTCATCGTCGGCGTTTCCATGGCGCTCTCCTTCGGCAAGCGAGCCGCCGGCGGCGCCCCGCACGGCGCCCTGATCCGGCACACCGTCGAGCGCGGGGCCGCGATCTTCGCCATCGGGCTCGCCCTGAACCTGCTGTCCTTCTTCCTCTTCCACAAGGAGCACCTGCGCATCCCGGGCGTCCTGCAGCGCATCGGCGTCTGCTATCTCGTCGCCGGCCTTCTCTACATCACGCTCGGGCCTCGCGGCCTGCTTGCCGTGCGCGGCGGGCCTGCTGCTTCTCTACTGGGGCCTGATGACCCAGGCGCCCGTGCCGGGCTACGGAACGGGACGGCTCGACGTCGAAGGGAACTTCGCGGCGCACGTCGATCGCCTCGTCCTCGGCGCGCACACCTGGAAACCGGGCTGGGATCCTGAGGGCCCGCTCTCGACGATCCCCGCGGTCGCCTCGACGCTCTTCGGCGCGATGGCCGGAGAGCTCCTGCGCGCCCGGACGTCGTTGACTTCGAAGCTCGTGGCACTGATGGGTGCAGGCGCCCTCGGCATCACGCTCGGCGCGCTGTGGGGAACCGTCTTCCCGATCAACAAGAGCCTCTGGACGTCGTCCTACGCCGTCTTCATGGCGGGCCTCGCGGCCGTGTGCCTCGCCGTGTGCCTCTGGCTCGTCGACGTGCGCGGCTGGAAGGTCTGGGCGGCGCCGTTTCGCTGGCTCGGCGCCAACGCGCTCGCGATCTTCACGCTGTCGCTGCTCGCGACCCTGATGCTCCTCTGGATCAAGCTGCCCGGCGACGACGGAAAGCCGCGATCGCTCTACTCGACGATCTACCGCACCGTCTTCGACCACTTCACCGACCCGAGGCTCGGGTCGCTGCTCTTCGCGCTGGCCTTCCTGTCGGTCTTCGTGGCGCTGGCCGGGTTTCTCTACAGAAGCCGGATCTTCCTCAAGGTGTGACGACGGCGAGGAGACCGCTGCGGCCGCGCGTATTGCTCCGCTCGCGGCGCCGGCTTGAAGATCGAGAACATCGCCCCCTGGGGATCCTGGATCACCGCGAAGCGGCCGACGTTCGGGATGTCCTGCGGCCCGACGCAGATCGTCGCGCCGAGCGCCTTGGCCTTCGCGGCAGTGGCATCGACGTCGGCGACCTGCCAGTAGATGCCCCAGTTGGGCGGGATGTCGCCCATCTCCTTCGAGATCGCCATCATGCCGCCGGCCGGGACCTCGCCGCGGTAGAACTCGGTGTAGCTCGGGTCGAACTTCGCGGTCTTCGGGTTCCAGCCGAAGAGCCCGGCGTAGAACTTCGCGGCCCTGGCGGTGTCGCGCGTCAACAACTCCATCCAGCAGAAGGTCCCCGGCTCGCCGGAGCGCTGCGCGCCGATGTGGTCCATGGCCTGCCAGACGGCGAACATGGCGCCGGTCGGGTCCTGAACCATCGCCATGCGGCCGAAGGTCATGACGTCGAAGGGCTCCGCGATGACGGTGCCGCCGAGCCCGCGGGCCTTCTGGGCCGCCTCGTCGGCCGACGTCACCGTCACGTAGGCCAGCCAGTTGGAGGGAATGCCCTGCTGCCGCTGCTCGGGCCGCATCGGGTACAGCGCGCCCACGTCCTTCCCGGCGATCTGCACGCGGGTGTAGACGTCCTCGGGACCCGGCCCCATCGGGCTGTCCGCGAAAGTCCAGCCGAAGAGGCCGGCGTAGAACTTCTTCGCCCCCGCGGTATCGGTCGTCGCGAGTTCGGCCCAGGACAGCGTGCCGTGATCGTAGCGGGTGACTTCGGCCATCGAATCCTCCATGTCAGAGCGGGCCGACCGCCGGCCCGCAGGGGAGGATTTAAGCGGAAAACGAGAAGGCTTGACGCTCGGTGACGAACGGCTGATTTTCCGGGACAAAACGCCGCTCCACGGGGACGATCAGACCTTCTTGTAGATCTCGCCGCCCTCGCGCCGGAACTCTTCCGACTTCTCCTGCATCCCGACTTCGAGCGCCTTCTCCCCCGCCACACCGAGCGTCGCCGCGTAGTCGCGCACGTCCTGGGTGATCTTCATCGAGCAGAAGTGCGGTCCGCACATGCTGCAGAAGTGCGCGAGCTTGGCGCCCTCGGCCGGCAGCGTCTCGTCGTGGAACTCGCGCGCGGTCTCGGGGTCGAGCGCCAGGTGGAACTGGTCCTCCCAGCGGAACTCGAAGCGCGCCTTCGACAGCGTGTCGTCCCAGAGGCGGGCGCCGGGATGTCCCTTGGCGAGATCGGCCGCATGCGCCGCGATCTTGTAGGCGATGACCCCGTCCTTGACGTCCTTCTTGTTCGGCAGCCCGAGGTGCTCCTTCGGCGTGACGTAGCAGAGCATGGCGGTCCCGAACCACCCGATCATGGCGGCGCCGATTGCCGAAGTGATGTGGTCGTAGCCGGGCGCGATGTCGGTCACGAGCGGCCCGAGCGTGTAGAACGGCGCCTCCTGGCAGATCGCGAGCTGCTTGTCCATGTTCTCGCGGATCAGATGCATCGGGACGTGGCCCGGGCCCTCGATCATCACCTGGCAGTCGTGCTTCCAGGCGACCTGCGTCAGCTCGCCCAGCGTCTCGAGCTCGGCAAATTGCGCCTCGTCGTTGGCGTCGGCAGTCGAGCCCGGCCGCAGGCCGTCGCCGAGCGAGAAGGAAACGTCGTAGGCCCGCAGGATCTCGCAGATCTCGTCGAAGCGGGTGTAAAGGAAACTTTCCATGTGGTGGGCGAGGCACCACTTCGCCATGATCGAGCCGCCGCGCGAGACGATCCCGGTGACGCGCCGCGCCGTCAGCGGGATGTAGCGCAGCAGAACGCCGGCGTGGATCGTGAAGTAGTCCACCCCCTGCTCGGCCTGCTCGATCAGCGTGTCGCGGTAGACCTCCCAGGTCAGCTCCTCCGCCTTGCCGTCCACCTTCTCGAGGGCCTGGTAGATGGGGACGGTGCCGATCGGAACCGGGGAGTTGCGCAGGATCCACTCGCGCGTCTCGTGGATGTTCTTGCCCGTCGACAGGTCCATGACCGTGTCGGCTCCCCACCGCGTGGCCCAGGTCATCTTCTCGACCTCTTCCTCGATCGAGGAGCCGACGGCGGAGTTGCCGATGTTGGCGTTGATCTTGACGAGGAAGTTGCGGCCGATCGCCATGGGCTCGGACTCGGGGTGGTTGATGTTGGCCGGGATGATCGCGCGGCCGCGGGCGATCTCGCTGCGCACGAACTCCGGGCTCGCACCGCTCGCGGATCGCCACGAACTCCATCTCGGGCGTCACGACGCCCTGCCGCGCGTAGTGCATCTGGGTGACGGGCCCCCGGCCCCGGAGGACCCTCCGCGGCCTCGTCAGGGCGAGGCCGGGCGTGTTGGACCGCACGGGCTCGCGTCTCCTCATAGGCGCCGCGCGCCAGGATCCAGGGCCGCCGCAGCTCCGGGAGCCCCTGGCGCAGGTCGATCGCCGCCTCGGGGTCGGTGTAGGGGCCCGAGGTGTCGTAGACGGCGAAAGGAGGATTCAGCTCCGCCTCCCCGCGCATCCCGCGGGTCGGATGGAGCGTAATCTCCCGCATGGGCACGCGCATGCCGCGCGGCCCGGCGACGTAGACCTTGCGCGAGCCCGGCAGGGGCTCGCGATTGGCGATCTGGTTGGAAGGAATGGAATCCCGAACGACGCTCATGGCAAACCTCCCTACGGCGGCATTACCCGCATCAGGTCCTGTGGGGTCTCCGAAGGCGCCGCGATCGGCATCGGACTCTCAGCCGTCCGCCGGTGCCCGAAGGCCGCCGGCGGAGTGGGCTCCCCCGTCTAACGCCTTGAGTCTACTCCCTCACGGCTTAGAATCGCCCCGGCAGGCCCCATGACGCTTCGGATCCGCAAGAAGACCCCCGTTCCCTCCGATTCCAAGGCGGCGAGCACCAGCGCGCCCGTGACGGGCTCCCTGCGCCCGGACCTGCTCGCCGCGGGGTCCCGGCGTCTGGCGATCATCGCGCTGCTTGCCGCGGCCACCTCGACACTCTTCGCGATCGTCGACCGGCTCGTCGTCACCTTCGACCCGGCCTCCACCACCGCGATGCTGTGGCTCTTCGCCGTCCTCGGAAACCTCGCCCTTTCCCTCTCCGTCGCCTGGATCGCCTACCGGGAGATGCTCTCGCCGGAGAAGCTGCTCGACCTGGGCCTCCTCTACGAGGTCGCCGAGGCGCTGTGCCTCGGGATCATGTTCCACTCGATGTCCCTTCGGCCGGACGTGATGCCGCGGGGCTGGTCGGCGGTCGCCGTCTGGATCCTCGCCTTTCCCCTGGTCGTGCCGAACACCTGGAAGAAAACCGTCCTCGCCACCGCGGCCGCCGCCCTGATGGACCCGCTCGCCCTGCTCTTGAACGTCCTCGCCGGCAACCCCAGGCCGAGCGCGCTCACCGGCGTCATGTTCTTTCTCCCGACGCTCGCCGCGGGCTGCGTGTCGCTCGTCATCTCCCGCATCGTCTACGCGCTCGCCGTCGCGGCCAGCAAGGGCCAGGAGATGGGCAGTTACCGCCTCGAAAGGCTCCTCGGGCGCGGCGGCATGGGCGAGGTCTGGCGGGCGAGCCACCGCCTGCTCGCGCGCTCAGCCGCGGTCAAGCTCATCCGCATCGATCCGGGCTCCGACTCGCGCGAGCTGCTGCGCCGGTTCGAGCGCGAGGCTCAGGCGACCGCGGGCCTGCGCTCGCCGCACACCGTCGACGTCTACGACTACGGCACGACCGAGGACGGGACCTTCTACTACGTGATGGAGCTGCTGGAGGGCTTCGACCTGGAGACCCTCGTCACCCAGTTCGGCCCGCTGCCGCCCGAGCGCGCGATCTCCATCCTCGAGCAGGCCTGCCGGTCGCTGGCCGAAGCGCACGAGGGCGGCCTGATTCACCGCGACGTGAAGCCGGCGAACATCTACGTCTGCCGCTACGGCATCGAATGGGACTTCGTGAAGCTGCTCGACTTCGGCCTCGTGAAGAACCCCGTCGCCGACGTGCGTGGCGGACCGGCAACCGTGGCCGGCGTCATCGCCGGCACGCCCGGCTACATGTCGCCGGAAATGGGGCTCGGCTCGCCCGACGTGGACTGGAGAACCGACATCTATGCGCTGGGCTGCGTGGCGTACTGGCTCGTGACGGGGCACCGGGTCTTCGAGGAAGGCTCGCCGATGCAGGTCCTGATGGACCACATCCAGAAGAAGCCGCTGCCGCCCTCGCGGCGCATCGACACCCCCCTGCCGGCGGAGCTCGACCGGGTCATCCTCTCCTGCCTCGAGAAGGACCCGAACAACCGGCCGCAGTCGACCCTGGAGCTGATCGCGGCGCTGCGCACCGTGCCCCTGCGCGAATCCTGGACGGAGGAGCGTGCCCGGCACTGGTGGCTCGCCAACGGCAGCCGGACGGCGCCGCGGGGGACGGCCCCTTCGGACCGTCGTCGAAGTCCGCGCCCAGGCTGGAGACCGCCCGTCGGACCTAGGCGGCCGGGATCGCCAAGCCGTGGCGCGGATCCTGCCGGGCTGGAGCCCTCGCTGCGGGAGACGCCCGTCCCACACCCTCCAGGCCCTCCAGGCGCAACCAGCTGCGCCCCCGTCATTCCGGTCTCCCGGACGAGGGCCTCCTCCGTCGAGAGGCCCTCCGCAAACGCGCGCACCAGGCAGACGACCGTTCCCTCGCCGCGGTGCTGGGCGAGGTACTCGACCAGGCCGAGCGCCTCGGCGTAGCTCGCCCGGGCGGCGGCGCGCTCGGACTTCCGCGCCGAGGCTGCCCTCCATCTCGGCGAGCGTGGCGGGCTTGCGGCCGCCCCGGAAAATCTCGCGGAAATCCCGCGCGTTCAAGCGACGGCCCGCGCACCATTGCGCCAGGCCTTCGTGCAGCCAGCCGGGCGCGCGGTCGCCCGAGACCTTGCGGATCATGGCGTGGGCGAGCTCGTGCGCCAGAAGGCCGTCCAGCGTCGGCGTGACCCCCGTGTCCGGGTCGATGCAGATCCGGATCTTTCCGTCGAAGACGCCCGCCACCCAGTCGGGGATCGAGACGAGCGAAAAATAGTTGCGGCCGGCGTAGAGCACGACGACCTGGGACGCTCCGAGCGAGGAGCCGAACAGCAGGGTTTGCGCTTCGTAGCTGTCGGAGAGGCTCGCGGCCGCGCGCTCGGCCATCGCCGGAGGGATCACCGAGTCGTAGTAGATCGAGAAGTCCTTCGTCTCGAGAAACTTCTGCCCGCGGGAGATCGAGAGCTCCTGCCGCGCGCGCGAGAGGCGCCGCAGGATCGCGGGATCGTTCCCGCTCAGCCTCTCGAACTGCTCCCAGGCGAGCACCGCATCCTCCGTCCGATTCAACGCGTCGTACACGTCTCCGAGGGTGCCGTAGATCTCGGGCGGCGCCTGGGAGGCCCGCCGCTCGGCGAGCTCCAGGTAGAAGTGCGCGAACGTGTAGTTCTCCGCGCGCACGTACGCGAGCGTGATGTCGGCGAGGACGAGCCCGTTGGTCTCGTCCCAGCCGTAGGCCTCCTCGAGCAGCTCGATGGCCCTTCCGATCTCTCCCTGCTCGAGATAGGCCTCGCCGATCCGGCCGAAATCGCGGGAGAGCTCCTTCGCCGCCGGCGTGCCCGGCGCCACGGAAGCGGAGCGCCGGCGCAGCAGCGTCAGCTCCTTCTCCAGATCGGCCGGCGTCCCGTCCGACGGCGGCGAGGGGACGGGAGCAAAGAGAAGGGCACCCAGAAACAGGGCCGCCGGGAACGCCACGCGAAGGGCTACCGGATCAGGAAGGGCGCCGTCGCGTACCCCGCCTTCCCGCTGGCGGAATCCTCCAGGAAAACGCGCAGGGCGTAGCGGCCCGGCAGGAGGCTCGACTCCGGCGTGAAGGACACGACGAGAACCTGCTTGCCGTCGGGCTCGGCCGGCGACTGGCTGACGAGGCGGATGGCGCCGTCGTTCAAGGGCCGGCCCTCCTCCGAGAGGACCTGGGCGCCGATCTTGAGCGACTGCGCCTTCTGCGGGCCGAAGTAGTACGCCACGAGCGAAACCTGCGCCGGATCCCCCGAGTGCATCTCGGGCAGCGCGACCGGCATCAGGCCCTGCGTGGTGGTCGGGGGCGCGACCATCCCGGCGGAGAGGGACTTCCCGACCGCGCCGAGCTGGCCCCGAACGAAAATCCCGTCCGTCGAGTCCCCGAGAAACAGCGGCGCGGCGAGGTAGGGCTGCATCTGCGAGAAGTCCGGGACGCGGATCGTCTCGGCGACCAGGCCCATGCGGCCGGTCTCCCCGTTGCGCACGAGCGCGCGCACCCGGTATTCGCCCGGCGCCAGCGTCAGTTGGCCGTAGTAGCGCAGGCCGCCCTTCTCGAGCCGCTCCCGGTTGATGCCGAGGTCGATCGAGATGCCCTGCGTGAAGTAGTCCCGCAGCCTTCCCTCCGCGTCGTAGGCGTAGACGTAGATCTCCATGGGCAGGAGCGGCGTGGCCTGCGAGAGGAGCAGCTCGATCCCCGGCACCTCGATCGAGCACGGGCACCCGGGCGAAGCCCTGCGCATCCGGCATCGGGGACGCCAGAATCCGCGCGGGGATCTGCGAGGCCGGGATCTCGTTGGCGATCATGTCGGCCGCGAGCAGCCCGCGCTCGAGCGGGGTGAGCACCTTGAACGATCGCTTCTCGTAGTAGCCGGCGCGGGCCGCGACGTGGGCGCCGGCCGTTCGGACCTTCACCTTCAATTCGTGGTAGTCGCTCGTGCCGCCGGCGCCGTTGGGCCGGAACGCGAGGACGTAGACGAGGTTCGTGCGGCGCATGAGCTCCGCGAGGCCCGTCCGAAGGTCGTTCGAGTTGCGAAAGACCTCGCCGCCGGTACCGTGCGCGAACTCGAAGAGCGCGCGGTCCGAGCGGTCCGCATCCACGGACGATGTCTCCGCGTCGGTCCGAAGGCCGGCGATGTCCACCGCGTGGATGACGCAGTCAGAACGTCGCAGGAGAACCGACATCACCTCGAGCTGATTCTGGAGGGCCGAGTTGCCGAAGCGCTTGTCGCTGTCGATCTTCCAGAGCTGTCCCGAGATGATCCATTCCTTCTCCTGGGCGGTGTCCTTGGTCCCGACGAGCAGCCGGCTCTCGAAGCCTTCGGACAGATAGATGATGTCCTTGCGGCCGGCCAGGACGTCGAGGACCGTCGCGAGGTCATTGAAGGACTGGATCACCTGGTTGACCTTGCTGCGCCCGTACCGATCGTCGCTCGCGTTGTTCATCGCCCGGAAGGTTTCCAGGGCGTCCGTCAGAGCGCCCTCCGCATCCGAACGATTGGCCCTCCCGGCATTGCCGCCGCCGCTGACGGCCAGCGCCTTCAGCATCGCCTCGTCCTTGACGAGCTCGAGCGGGTCCTTGGCCCTCGCGAGCGTGGGCGAAAGGCCGAGCGTGTCGATCGCGCGGGCGAGCTGCACGCGGTCGGAGGAGAAGCTGGCCACCAGCCTCACGCCCTGCTCGATCGTGAAGGTCGCGACGGCGGCGAGGTCCGCTTCGGCCATTCCGTTGAGCACGAACTCCTTGGCCGCGTCGCGGGCCTGAAGCAGCGCGCGCGGACGCGTGAAGACCAGATCGAAGAAGAACAGGAAGCGGCGGCGGCCCGCGGGATTCATCTCCGAACCCAGCGCCCCCGGCGCCTTCTCGGCCAGGTCGATGGCGTCGAAGGCGAGGATCTCCTGCTTCTTGCCGTTGTCGAAGAGCTGAAAGTCCGCGGCCGTCAGGCCGCGGATCGGCGATCCGTCCCGTCCGGTGACGCGGACGGGCACTTCCACGAGCGTGACTTCGGCCGTTTCCTGGACGCCCTGGAGGGGGATTTTCGCCGGCCATGCCGGGCCCGCGAAGAGAGAAATCGCAATGGCGAGAGCAAGGGAACGGTTCATGGCAAGGCTCCCGAAACCCTCGTTTAGGCTACCACGAAGCCGGGCTTCGGAACCCTGTTTTGGGCCCTGTTACGGCTGTTGCGCGCGCCTGCCTGGCCCGCCCCATTTCGCGGAGCAGACGCTCGGCCTCGGCGACCTCTTCGCCGTACCGGTCCCGGGGCGCCACGGCCACGAACCGCTCCAGATACTGGCGCGCTTCGTCCCACTGGCGGCGGCGGCCCGTGAGGATCGCCAGATTGAACAGGGCGTCGTACTGGCGCGGATCGAGCTCGAGGGCCTGCTTCCAGGCGAGCTGGGCCCGCTCGTCCTCTCCGAGCTGCACGAGCGCCGTCCCGAGCGAGGTCAGCGTGCCCGGCAGGCGCGGATTCCTCGCGATCGCCTTGTCGAACCAGTCCCGGGCTCCCGCCGGGTCCTTCTCCCGCAGTGCGAGGACGCCCAGGTGGGACATCACGTCCGGGTTGCCGGGGTCGAGCGCGAGCGCCCGCTGAAAGTTCTCCCGTGCCTGCGCCACCTGCCCCGCCTCAGCCAGGGAGACGCCCGAGCGAATCGAGGGCGACGGCGTCGCTGGCTGTCCGCCACGGGGCCGAGCAGCGCCAGGGCCTCCTGGGTCCGGCCGGTCGCGATGAAGATCTTCACGAGGTCCCTTTTGATCGCGTCGTTGGCGAGGTTGCGCTGCAGAGCCTCGCGCAGAACCTTCTCGGCCCCGGCCTGATCACCGCTGCTTCGCGAGCAGGTTGGCCAGCTGCTGGTAGGCCTCGGAGATCTCCTCGCCGACACCGCTCTGGCCCGCCTCCTGAAGCCCGGTCTCGAGCGCCTTCAGCGCCTCCTCCGGATGTCCCGTGTTGGCGAGGCTGTCGGCGAGCATCCGCCACGCCGCGATGATCCGGGGCTCCTTGGCCAGCAGCTCCCGCGCGATCTGGATCGTCTCCGGGTACTTCTTCGCGAAGAAAGTCGCAAAGAGGTTCTTGTACAGGTGGAGCGACGGGAGCCGGTCCTTCGGGTCGGGGAGGTTCTTCTCCTCCTTGCCCGCTTCCGAGACCGTGATGTAGCCGAGGGCCGCGAGCTTCTTCAGCTCCTCGGGTGAGACCGCCTCCGGCGCGAGGAACGGGCGATTCATGTTCGAGAGCTCGAGCCGCATCGTGCGAAACGCCGGGGGCCTTCCGGCGGAGAGATCGTGCTTCTGTCCGGGATCGGCCGCGAGGTCGTAGAGCTCGGGCCGGGGCGCTTCGATGTACTGGTACGACGCGTCGGTGAGCGAGGCGAGGTCGGCCCACCCGAGGTGCAGCCGCGGGTAGAGGGTCTCGCTGTAGATGCGCCGCTGCGCATCCTTGCCCTTCTCCCCCGCGTGGATGAGGTTGATCCCGTGCAGCCCCGCGGGAACCGGCATGCCGACGAGTGTCGCGACCGTCGGGAGCACGTCGGTGAGCGCCACCGGCGCCGCGATCGTCTTTCCCGCCAGGCGCGATCCGGGCAGCTTCACGAAGAGCGGGACGCGGATGTCCTCGCGGTAGAGCAGGACGCTGTGCTCCTCCTCGCCGTGCTCGTTCAGGCCTTCGCCGTGGTCGGAGAGGACGATCACGATCGCGGGATCGTAGAGATTCTTCTTCTTCAGGTACGCGAGAAACCGGCCCACGACGGCGTCGGCCGCCGCGATCTCGCCGTCGTAGGGCTGGCTCGCGTAGCGCGTCTTGAAGGGCTCGGGCGGCTCATAGGGCGTGTGCGGCTCGTAGAGATGGAGAAAGGCGAAGACGGCGTTCCCGGAGGAAGGGCTCGATTCGAGCCACTTTTCGAGCGCGGCCTCCGCGTCGTTCCCGGACCGTTCGGTGACGCCCTCGTCCAGCTTTTCGAGGTGATCGTCGTACAGGTCGAAGCCGGCCCCGATCCCCCGTTCGCCCCGCAGCAGGTAGGTCGAGACCGCCGCGCCCGTGGCGTAGCCCTGCGCCTTCAGGAGGGACGCCAGTGTGGGGTGCTTGGAGGAGAGCCGAAAGCCCACGTTGTCCCGAACGCCGTTCTCGAACGGCAGGAGGCCGGTCAGCAGCGCCGCATGGGACGGAAGCGTCAGCGGCACGTGGGAGTACGCGTTCTCGTAGAGGATCGCGTCCTTCCGCAGGGCCTGAAGGCTCGGCGTCTCCACACCCTTGTAGCCGTAGTCGGGAAGGTGGTCCGCGCGCAGCGTGTCGATCGAGATCAGGATGACCGGAGCGTTCGGAAAGCGCTCCTTGCTCCGGCACGCAGCGGCCAGCAGGAGGACGGCGAGCAGACCGCCGAGAAGCCTCCGAGACCGCGGGCCCGCGTCCGCATCAGGCCGCTCCGAGCGATCGGAGGACGCCCCGCGCCTTCTCGATGTCCGCGCCGTAGCGAGAGCGCGGCGCCGCCGACACGAAGCGCTGCAGGGCGTCGCGCGCCTGACTCGTCAGGCCCACCTTCGCCGCGGTCAGGCCCAGGTTGAAGAGCGCGTCATACATCGTCGGATCGAGCGCCACGGCCCTGGACCAGGAGTCGATGGCTCCCCTCTCGTCGCCCAGGCGCGCCTGAGCGACCCCGAGGCCGTTCCACGCGCGCGGCGTGCGCTGGTCGATCTCCAGGGTCTTGCGAAACCAGTCGCGGGCGCCGGAAAGATCCCCCGAACGCAGGAGCACGATCCCCATGTCTTCCATGCGCCTCGACGTTCTCGGGATCCAGGCGCAGGGCGCTCTGGAAGGCCGCCTGCGCCTCGCGCCATCCGGCCCGCGTCGGCCAGGGCGATTCCGAGCGCGTTCACCTTGGTCGGGTCGACGCTGTTGGAAAGGGGCCGCAACACCTCGACCGCCTCGACGGCACGGCCGACCTCGCAGAGCGCGAGGCCGTAGTGCTTGAGGAGCTCGTCATCCGCGACTCCCCGCGCGACCGCCGCCCGATAGACGTTCAGAGCATCCGCCGTGTCGCCCGCCCGCCGGAGCAGGAACGCCAGATTGGCGTACGCGAGAGCCATGTCCGGCCTCTGCTCGACGACCCGGCGCGCCAGCGCGATCGCCCCGCGCAGGTCGCCGCTCTGGTAGAGCACCACGCACCGATAAGACTCCCGGTTGAGCTCGACGAGACGCTTCGGATCGTCGTCGACGGTATAGACCGACTTGACGGCCGCGCCGCCGGAAAGGTAGCCCAGGGAGCGAAGGCGGGCGACCTCCTCGGAATCGGGTTTCGACTGGGCGGCGGCGGCCTGGAGCGCCGATTCCGCAGGAATCATTCGTCGGAGGCGGCGTACCTCGTCCGTGGTCGTCGTGAAGAGGTTCTGCTTTTCGGACGGATCGTCCTTCAGGTCGTACAGCTCGGGCAGCGGCAGGTCGATGTACTTGCGCCGGTCCGCGATCATGCCCCGCAGCGGCGCCCCCGCGTAGTTGTAGGTCGCGGAGAAAGCCTCGAAATAGGAAGCGGCGCCCGGATCCTTCGGAGGCGCCGCCAGAAGCGAGGCCCCCGGCCACCGCGCGAGCTTCGGAAAGCCCGTGACGCCGGCGATCGTCGGAGCGACGTCCACGTGCCGCGCCAGACGGCCGTCGTGTCCCGGGGCGACGACGCCGGGATACCAGAGGACCAGCGGGACGGCGAGCGTCGCCTCGTAGGCGAACAGGGAGTGCGTGTCTTCGCCGTGCTCCCCCAGTGATTCGCCGTGGTCGCCGGTCAGGACCACCAGAGTCGGCGGCGCCGTCGCCTCGAGGAAGGGCGCGAGCAGCGGCTGGAGAGCCGCGTCGACTCCGGCGACCTCTCCGAGGTAGGGGTCGTCCCGGTACTGCTCGGCGAACGGAGCCGGAGGACGATACGGCGCGTGGCAGTCGTAGAGGTGGACCCACAGGAAGCGCGGCTTGCCGCTCGCGGCGGCGTACCACTTCTGCGCCGGCGGCGACGACCTCGGAAGCGGGCCGCTCCGAAATATCGAAATCGAGGCCCGTGCCTTCCTTGCGGTACCGATCATCGTAGACGTCGAAGCCTCTGTTCAATCCGAATCGGGAATCGAGCGGAAAGGCTCCGACGAAGGCGCCCGTCGCGTATCCCCTTCTCGTGAAGAACCGTCGCGAGGGTCGGAACGTCGGCCGCCAGCCGAAACCCGCTGTTGTCCCGCACTCCGTGCTGGTAGGGATAGAGGCCCGTCAGGATGTTGGCGTGCGACGGCAGCGTGACGACGTTGTGCGCGTGGGCATTCGTGAAGACGAGGCCCTGTCCGGCCAGCCGGTCCAGGGTCGGCGTGCTCACGCGCCGATTTCCGGCGAACCCGACGGCGTCGGCCCGGAGCGTGTCGATCGTGATCAGCAGGACGTCCGGCGTCGTGGCCCGGCGCGGCCGCCGCCGGCGCCTTGCGCGGCGGCTCCCGCGCGCTTGCACGAGGAGACGATGCCCGCGCCCAGGAGCGCCGCGACGACGGCGGCCGGCCCCCAGCCAGAGCCAGCGGTCGCTTCGCGGCCGAGTTCATCCGGAGCCAAAAAAAAACCGCCGGGGGTTTTATTCCCGGCGGTTGACGAAACGCTTGAGTGACTTAACTTACCAGGAAACGCGCGCCGACCACCGCAGAACCCAGGGGTTCTGGACCTCGCGGACGGTGTTCGTGCTCGCGGCCGAGAGGTTGTTGTTCCTCTGCAGGATCGTGGCCGTGTTGATCGCGTTGAAGCAGTCGAGGGCGACCGTGACCGACGCCGTCGACGCGAACGGAATCACCTTCTCCAGCCGCAGGTCGAGCTCGTTCAACGTCGGGTAACGCACGTCGTCGACCGGCAACACCGCGACCGCGCGCGGTCTGGCCGTCGGTGGGCGAGAGCGTGTTGTAGAAGTAGTTGACCGGATAGCCCTGCCGGCCGAAGAAGCTCGCGGCGATGTTGAAGTTCATGGGGAGCTGGTACATCGCGTTGATGTTGTACACGTACTTGGAGTTCAGGAAGACCGCGTAGTGGCTGCCGCTGCCCTGCGACTGCGTGCTGATGTAGTCGTTGTTGCGGCACGTCGTCTGGGTCGAGTTCTCGAAGAAGCCGTACGGTGCGCCGTAGATCGGACCGTTGTTCGGATCGCCGGGGCAGCCGTTGGGCGACGTCAGGTTCTGGTCGTTGATGCCGTAGCTGAACGCCGCCCGCATCATCCACCTGTTCGAAAGACGCTTGGTCAGCGTGAAGTCGAAGCCGCTGTACACCTGGTTGTAGTCCGTGCGGTTCGTGTAGAACTTGCCGCCCGGGTAGCCGCCGAGCGAAGTGATCAGAGCCTGGATTGACTCCGAACACCGGCTCCGGACCGTACGGCGTTCCGTCGGGAAGCGTTCCCGTCAGCGTCCCGTACTGGACGTAGTCGGAGTTCCGGATGATCGTTCCGGTAATCGGGTCATACGGCAGTCCCACGAGCGGGTCGTTGTACTTGCGGTACGTGTAGGCCGCGCCGACCGCAAAGCCCGGCGTGATCTCGTAGTCGATACCGCCGATGAACTCGTTGGTGTGCCGGCCTTGATGTTCGGGTCGATCGCGTTGGGTGACGAGACGCTGGCCGGATCGCCGAGGATCGTAGCCGTAGTTCGCAGAGGCTGCGCCGGTCGTGATCCACTTCGCCCACGTCGACGATGTTGTTGTGGTTGGTGTCGTTCCAGGGGTAGTAGGCGCCGGCCGAGCTGCCGAGCGGATTCGTGTACCCGATCGTCCCCGTGCCGAGCGCGTCGACGAAGCGCGCGTAGCTCGCCTTGAGCACCGTGCCGCGGTTCTGTCCCAGCGCGTACGTCAGGCCCACGCGCGGAGACCAGTCGTTCCACGTGAAGGCCTTGGGAGCGCCCGGGTAGTCGATCGCGGGAAGGATGTCGGGATACGAGGGATTCCCCGCCACGACCGTCGCGCGCGTTGGCGCCGAACTGCTGGTCCCACCGCACGCCGACCTGCACGGTCAGCCGGTCGAACGTCATCGTGTCGCCGAGGTAGGCCCCGAAGTACTGGGCCGTCGGAGCGATCGCGCCGTCGCGGAAGATCCCGGCCGCGGGAATGCAGTTCTCGTCGTTGCGTCGCATCCATACGTGTTGACGAATGCGCCGACCTTGACTGCCTGATTCGGGTTGTTCGCCGGAGCCGGGTTGGCCGGGCTGCCGGAAAGCGTAGTTGGTGTTCACGTTCAGGTAGTGAAGCCCGCCTTCAGCTCGTGTCCGATGCTGCCGGTGTTGAAGAAGAAGGAGCCGTCGGCCTTCCACTGGTACTGCGGCTGGGTCTGCGCCAGGTAGTACGGCGACGTGCCCAGATAGCCGCTCGTTCGCGTCGTAGTAGAGCTGGCCCTGGCCTTCCGGCGTCAGACCGAAGAAGCCGTTGGCTCCCGAGTACATCGCGGAGAAGAAGAAGTTCGAGGAAACGACCTGCGAATCCTCCGCCTTCCAGTTGTTCAGCGGAAGCGTCTGGTCGGTCGTGGCCGCCTGCGGCCGCGTCGCACCCGCGCCGCGCCCGAACACGATCTTGTCGCTGTGCTGGTACCAGGCGTTGAAGGAGTTCGACGGGATCACCTGCCAGTTCAACTTCCCGTTGAAGTTCTCGAGCGTCGTGTTGCTCTTGGTCGGAGGTGTCGCGGCGCCGACCAGGATGTTGATCTGGTTGCGGCCGTAGGAGCCCCAGAGCCAGAGCGTGTCCTTGATGATCGGCCCGCCGACTTCGATGCCGTACTCCTGCACGCTGTCGATCTTCCGGCGTCCTGCCGACGGCGGATAGTTCGTGCCCTGGAAATGGTCGCTCACGTAGTTGATCCGCGCGCTGCCGTGGACGTCGTTCGTCCCGCGCTTGGTGATCATGTTGATGTGCGCGCCGGCGCCCTGCATTGCAGGATCCGACCCGCCCGTGACGATCTGCACTTCCTGGAACGTCTCGAAGTCGTAGTAACCGTTGGACGCGCCGAGCGCGTTCATGTCGGTGAAGTTCACGCCGTCGACGGTGAACGTCCCGGCGCTCGTGCCCTTGCTGTTGAAGGCGGACTGCTGGCCGCTCTCGGAGCCGGCCACGTTGACCCGGTCCACCATGACCCCGGGAACGCTCTGCAGGAGAACCCACGGGTCGCGGCCCGTCGGAATGCTCCTCAATTCCTCGTTCGTCATGACCGCGCCGGTCTCGACCTTGCGCGTGTCGATGACCGGAGTCTCGCTCGTCACCGTGACCGCCGCGGCCACCGAGGAGAGCTTCAGCGACTCCCGAATCTCCGTGTTGCGGCCCAGCTGAACCACGACGTTCTCCCGTGTCACCACGGCGAATCCCGTCAGGTCGAGCTTGACCGTGTACGTTCCGGGCGAGAGGTTCAGGAACCGGAACTCCCCTCGCGCGTCGGTGGTCGCGATCGTCGGAGCGCCCTGACCGCTCAGGGTCACGGTCACTCCCGGCAACACCCCACCCTGCTCATCGACGACCTTCCCGTAGAGATTGCCCTTGGACTCGCCGAACTGCGCGAACGCAGTCGCCGATGCCAGGCAAATCGCCACGAGCGCGATCGCCAACACCATCAATGGAAACCGTTTCGGCATACGCCCTCCTCTAAATAGATCTGCGTGCGCCGGCATTCAAAGCAAAGCCGAAGCCAAAAGGTGGCGTTGGGAATCGATTCCGACCCGGCGGTTTAGCCCTTTCCTGTCAATATCTTGCGTGACGCTCACCCCAGGTTCGTCCCTGACGGACAGTCACAGAACATCCAGAAAACTGGATATCTGTCCATCGGAGTGAAGCCGCTAGCCCCAGAGCTCGTCCCAGCCGGTGGCGAGGGGTGGTCCCGGTGTCGGATCCCGGCAGACGAGATCGCGGCTCGGGCCTGCAGACAGAAAAAGAGCCGCCGGGATCCTCCCGGCGGTCGCGAGATCCGAGGACCCTACTTCCCTACCAGGAAACGCGAGCCGACCAGCGCAGAACCCAGGGGTTCTGGACCTCCCGGACGGCGTTCACGTTGCTCGCCGTCAGGTTGTTCTGCCGCTGGAGGATCGTGGCGGTGTTGATGGCGTTGAAGCAGTCGAGGGCGACGGTGACGTTCGCCGTCGACGCGAACGGAATCACCTTCTCCAGCCGCAGGTCGAGCTCGTTCAACGTCGGGTAGCGCGCCGCGTTCACCGGCAACACCGCGATCGCCCGCGTCTGACCGTCGGTGGGCGAGAGTCGTGTTGACGTAGTAGTTGATCGGATAGCCCTGCCGTCCGAAGAAGCTCGCCGCGATGTTGAAGTTCAACGGCAGCTGGTACATCGCGTTGATGTTGTACACGTACTTCGAGTTCAGGAAGACCGAGTAGTGGCTGCCGCTGCCCTGCGACTGCTGGCTGACGTAGTCGCCGTCGCGGCACGTCGTCTGGACCGGCGTTCTCGAAGAAGCCGTACGGCGCGCCGTAGAGCGGGCCGTTGTTCGGATCGCCGGGGCAGCCGTTGGGCGAGGTCAGGTGCTGGTTGTTGATGCCGTAGCTGAACGCCGCCCGCGCCATCCACCTGTTGGAGAGACGCTTGGTCAGCGTGAAGTCGACAGCCGCTGTACACCTGGTTGTAGTCGTCCCGGTTCGTGTAGTACAGCCCGCCCGGATAAGCCGCCGATCGAGTCGATCAGCGCCGGATTGACTCCGAGACACCGGCTCCGGACCGTACGGGGTTCCATCGGGAAGCGTTCCCGTCAGCGTCCCGTACTGGACGTAGTCCGAGTTGGTGATGATCGTTCCCGTGCGTCGGGTCATACGGCAGGCCGACGATCGGGTTGATGTACTTGCGGTACGTATAGGCCGCGCCGACCGCGAAGCCCGGCGTGATCTCCTGGTCGATGCCGCCGATGAACTCGTTGGTCGAGCCGGCCTTCAAGTTCGGATCGATCGCGTTGGCGGACACCGCGCTGCCCGGATCCGCAGGTTGTAGCCGTAGTTTCGAGCAGGGGTCCCCGACGTGTCGACCTCGCCCGTCTCGACGATGTTGTTGTGGTTGACGTCGTTCCAGGGGTAGTAGGCGCCCGCCGAGCCGCCGAGCGGATTCGTGTACGCAATCGTCGTCGTGCCGAGCGCGTCGACGAAGTGCGCGTAGCTCGCCTTGAGCACCGTGTTGCGGTTCTGGCCGAGCGCGTACGTCAGGCCCACGCGCGGAGACCAGTCGTTCCACGTGAAGTCCTTGGGAGCGCCGGCATAGTTGATCGCGGGAAGGATCGTCGGGAACGACGGGTTCGCCGCCGCCACCGAGGCGCCGTTGATGCCGAACTGCTGGTCCCAGCGCACGCCGGCCTGTACGGTCAGCCGGTCCAACGTCATCGTGTCGCCGAGGAAGGCCCCGTAGTACTGGGCCGTTGATCGAGTAGCTCAGATCCCGGAAGATCCCGGCCGCGGGAATGAGTTGGCGCCGTTGTCATCGTCCAAACGCGTTGACGAACCCGCCGACCTTGACGAGCTGATTCGGGTTGCTCGCCGGAGCCGGATTGCCCGGGGCGCCGCTCAGCTGATTCGTCGTCACCTTCAGGTACGTGAAGCCCGGCCTTCAGCTCGTGGCCGATGCTGCCGGTGTTGAAGAAGTAGGAGCCGTCGGCCTTCCACTGCGACTGGGGCTGGGTCTGCGCCAGGTAGTACGGCGCCGTGCCCAGATAGCCCGTGTTCCCGTCGTAGAAGAGCTGGCCCTGGCCTTCCGGCGTCAGGCCGAAGAAGTTGTCCGCTCCGGCGTACATCGCGGAGAAGAAGAGGTTGGAGGAAACGACCTGCGAGTCTTCGGCCTTCCAGACGTTTCGGGGAAGCGTCTGATCGGTCGTCGCCGCCTGCGGCCGAGTCGCGCCCGCTCCGCGTCCGAACACGATCTTGTCGCTGTGCTGGTACCAGCCGTTGAACGAGTTGGACGGCACCACCTGCCAGTTCAACTTTCCGTTGAAGTTCTCCAGCGTCGTGTTGCTCTTGGTCGGAGGCGTCGCCGCGCCGACCAGGATGTTGATCTGGTTGCGCCCGTAGGAGCCCCAGAGCCAGAGCGTGTCCTTGAGGACCGGGCCGCCCACTTCGACGCCGTACTCCTGCACGCTGTCGATCTTCCGGCGTCCCGCCGACGGCGGATAGTTCGTGCCCTGGAAACTGTCGCTCACCACGTTGATCCGCGCGCTGCCGTGGACGTCGTTGGTCCCGCGCTTGGTGATCATGTTGATGTGCGCGCCCGCGCCCTGCATCGCGGGATCCGACCCGCCCGTCACGATCTGCACTTCCTGGAACGTCTCGAAGTCGTAGTACCCGTTCGACGCACCGAGGGCCGCCATGTCCGTGTAGTTGACGCCGTCGACGGTGAACGTCCCGGCGCATGGTCCCCTTGCTGTTGAAGGTCGACTGCTGGCCGCTCTCGGTGCCGGCCACGTTGACCCGGTCGACCTGCACGCCCGGAACGCTCTGGAGCAGCACCCACGGGTCGCGACCCGTCGGAATGTCCCTCAGCTCGTCGTTGGTCATCACCGCGCCCGTCTCGACCTTGCGCGTGTCGATGACCGGCGTCTCGCTCGTCACCGTGACCGCCGCGGCGACCGAGGAGAGCTTCAGCGTCTCGCGAAGCTCCGTGTTCCGGCCGAGATTGACCGCGACGTTCTCGCGCGTGACGACCGCGAATCCCGTCAGGTCGAGCTTGACCGTGTACGCTCCAGGAGAGAGGTTCAGGAACCGGAACTCCCCTCGCGCGTCCGTCGTCGCGATCGTCGGAGCTCCCTGACCGCTCAGGGTCACGGTGACTCCCGGCAACACGCCGCCCTGCTCGTCGACGACCTTCCCGTAGAGATTGCCCTTGGACTCGCCGAACTGCGCGAGCGCAGCCGACGATGCCAGGCCAATCGCCACGAGCGCGATCGCCAACACCATTGATGGAAACCGTTTCGACATACAGCCCTCCTTGTGCACGTTTGCCGATCGAAGAGATCGGCCTCGACACAGACTGCTCACGCCACGACAGAGAGCAATCCGAGGGCCAGACGGCACCGCCGCGTGCCTTCAATCACTTGCGGCGCGACGCGCGCAAACGCGTGACAGGCGACGGGCGGCGTGCGTCTCGAGAAAATGGATAACGCTCCACGAAAACGGGCGCGCGGGGACGAAAGGTCGTTTCGCCGGGGCGGCGCGCGTTCTTCTCCGGCGCGACGCGGCGCCGCGCGTGAGACGCGGCATCGCGGTGCGCGAGCAACCCGATGACAATCGGAGGACGGCCGCGGACCGAGTGATCGATTCGACGTTTCGCGGAGTGCGAAACATCGGGACGAAGCGCCCCTTCTCGGGGATGACGCGCCTTGCGTCGGCGAAAGGGGACCGGGTTCGGGGCGGCGGCGAGGCTCAGCCGGCTCGGGACAGCCTTTCGCGCCGGCGCCGTTCCCACTCCCGGACACCCTCGTGATCTTGGATGGCCTGGGACAAGGTGACCGCGGTGTCGAAGGCGCGCGTCGTCGGCGTCTGCCGGACCATCTCGGCCAGCAGCGCGCGAAACTCTCCGATCCTTCCCTGGCTCGCGTACAGCAGGGCCAGCCGCGACCAGGCGTTCAGGTTTTCCGGAAAGTCGCGAATCTCGATGCGGAAGGCTTCCTCCGCCTCTTTCTCGCGCCCCATCCGCGCGAGGATGTCGGCCCGCGTGGCCTGAAGATCCGCCATCGGCGCCTGGTCCCACTTCTTTTCGATCTCGAGCGCGCGCCCGACGTCCTCGAGGGCCGCGGGCAGGTCACCGTTCTTCTGCTCGAGGCGGGCCAGGATCAGCCACGGCCGCCGCAGCGTCCCGTCGCCGGAGGCGAGGACCTGCCGGATCTCCGCGCGCGCCGTCACGAGGTCGCCCTGCTCGAGCGCGATGACGGCCAGCTCCTCGTGCACGTCCCGCTTGCCCGCCACCGCCGCGGTCTCGACGAGCGCGCGGGCCTTCGAAAAGTCCTTCGCCTCGATGTAGAGCTCCGCCAGCCCGATGAGGATCTGCGGCGTTCCCGGCTGCAGGCGATCCGCCTGCGACAACGCCTCGATCGCCTCGCGCGGGCGTCCCGGCCCGCCGCAGCACGGTCGCGAGGGTTTCCCAGACCTCGAGCATGTCCGGGTTTTCCTCCGCCAGGCGGCGCAGCACGCGGATCGATTCCTCTTCGCGGTTTTCCGTCGCGAGGCGCGAGCCTTCCTTCAGCCGGTCGAGGACGTGGATGCGGTCCTTGGGATCGGGGAGGTCCTTCCGGCCGGCGTTGGGAGACGTTCCGCCGAGGTAGCCGAGCGCGGCGAGCTTGCGCACGGTCTCCGGGTCGGCGGCGCCCGGGCTCTGGAGCGGCCGGTTCATCGCCTCGAGGGCGACGCGCATCGAGCGAAACGCCGGAGGCAACTGGCCGGCGAGGTCCGCCTTCTCCCCCGGATCGGCGCGCCAGTCGTACAGCTCCGAGCGGGGAGAGTGGATGTACTGGTAGCGGTCGTCGGTCAGCGACGCGAGGTCGCTCCAGCCGAGGTGGAACCGCGGGTACAGGGTCTCGCTGTACACGCGCCGCTCCGGCAGGCCGTCCGCCGCGGGGGTCACCAGCGAGATCCCCGGGAAGGCGACCGGCGGCTTCTCGCCGAGCAGCGCGACCAGGGTCGGGAAGACGTCGACGAGCCCGACGGCGCGCCCCACCCGGCGGCCCGCGAACGTGCGGCCCGGCAGCTTCACGAAGAGCGGGACGCGGATCGCCTCGCGGTACACGAAGATCCCGTGCTCCTCCTCGCCGTGGTCGCCGAGGCCCTCGCCGTGGTCCGACAGGAGCACGATGACGGAACCGTCGTAGAGCCCGCGGGCCTTCAGGAACTCGAGGAACTTGCCGATGATCGCGTCGGACGCCGCGACCTCGCCGTCGTAGGGGCTCGCGAGGTAGCGGCTGCGGTAGGGCTCGGGCGGATCGTAGGGGCTGTGCGGCTCGTAGATGTGAAAGAACGCCAGGAAGGGCTTTCCCGACGGCCGCTTTTCGATCCAGTCCTCGAGCAGCTTCTCGGTCTGCCAACCGGAACGCTGCAACTGTCCGAGCGCCTGTCCGGCGCGGCGCGACTCGATCCCGTCCTCGTAGAAGTCGAAGCCTTCCGAGATTCCCGAGAAGTGGTTCAAGGCGAAAGCCGACACGGCCGCGCCGGTCGCGTATCCACGGCCCGCGAGAAAGGTCGCGAGCGTCGTGTGCGTCTTCTCGAGCGTGTAGCCCTGATTGTCGCGGACGCCGTTCTGGAACGGCAGCAGCCCCGTGAAGAGGGTCACGTGGGACGGCAGCGTCAAGCGGAACGTGCGACAGCGCGTTGTCGAAAACGATCGAGTCCGCGGCGAGGGCCGCCAGGTGCGGCGTCTCGACGCCGGCATAGCCGTAGGTCGGAAGGCGGTCGCCGCGCAGCGTGTCGATCGAGATCAACACGACCGGGGCTCCCGGAAAGACGGCCGCCTTGCGCCGGCACGCGGCACCGGCGAGCGAGGCGATCAGAACGGAGAAGAGAAGGACCGACCCGAGGAGGCGCCGGCCGCGCGACCGGGGCTCCGGCCTCAACGGATCGAGTTCAAGAGCTCTTTGACGTCCTTGCTCTCGCTTCCATTGGGAGCAAGCTCCAGGTACTTCTCGAAGTCCGCCTTGGCTCCCGCCTTGTTCTTCAGCTGAAGCCGCGCGAGGCCGCGGTAGTAGTAGGCGTCCGGCAGATCGGGGCTGATCGCCAGCGCCTTGTCGAAGGCGACTTCCGCTTCCGCGGACTTCTTCTTGTTGAAGAGAACGATCCCCATGTTCAGGTACACGTCGGGCTGCGTCACCTTGTCGGGCGGGATCTTGTCCAGCGCCGCCTTTCCGGCGTCGACGTTCCCGTTCGACATCTCGATGGTCGCGATCATCATCCACGCGTAGATGTCGTTCGGATCCAGCTCGGACGCGCGACGCGCGTACGTCAGGGCTTCGGCGTTGTTGCCTTCCGCGGCGTAGACGGCGGCGACCCGCCGGACGATCGCTTCGTTGTCCGGCAGTTCCTTCAGGGCGATCAGGTAGTTCTCACGCGCCACGGGGAGATCCTTCGCCGCGAACGCCGCGTTGCCTTTCTCGATCGCCTCGGAGGTTTCCTTCGAGATCGTCTTCCCGCCCACTTTGAGCTCTTCATGCGCCTCGGCCGGCGCCGCGGCCTGCGCCTGCGCCGACGAGCTTGACGTCGACCGGCTGATTCCGGGCGCCCTGCTGGACCAGGATGTCGAAGCTCATGGGAACGTAACCCGGCGCCTCGATCGAGAAGGTCCACTGGCCGCCCGTGAGCCCGAAGTAGGCGAACTTTCCCTTCTTGTCCGACTTGAAGTCGGGCCCGCCCTTCCCGCTCTCCTTCCACCGCAGGGAGATGGCGGCGCCGGCGACCGGCTCCCCCTTCTCGTTCACGACCGAGCCCTCGATCCGTCCCCGGCCGGTCCATTCCTGAGCGGCGGCGCGTGGCGCAACCGAGAGAGCCAATCCGATCCCCAGAATTCCGATCGCGCTGCGCAAACGCATGTTTCGCCTCCTCCAAAAAACGGATTCGGGCGCAATATATTCTGCCGGCCGTCCGCGGGCAAGGGAGGCGGATTCTGGCGGAAACGTCCGGGATCCCTCGGCCTTCGGCCTCGAGACAGTGGGCCGGCGACAGTTTGGGATCCCTCGGCCTTCGGCCTCGGGATAAACGAAAGGCCGGAACGCGCTTGGCGCCCCGGCCCCTCCTATCGCCCCCCGGAGCGCGGACCGCCGCGACCGGGAAAAGTAACTCACACAGTCTATCGGTAAGGCGCGCCAAAAGCGATGGGAACGAGGGTGGAGTCGGGCGTGGGAAAGCAGTCGAGAGCCGTCTCAGACGGCCGCCGCTCGTAGATCCGGATGAAGAAGCCAGGCCCCGCGGCCTGCCCATCGGGCGGCGCGTCGCCGAAGGAAGCCGCCAGCCGGTAGCGCGCCTCGACGGCGCGGAAGATCTCGACGGCGTAGTCCTGCCCCGGAGCCGAAGGGCCGAAGGCCGGCGCCGCCTGGTTCACGAGCAGAAAAAACCGCGGACCCTCGCGCGTGATGCGGTCGACCACCCGCGCCTCGCGCGCGGCGTCCAGGTGCCCGGGAAGGATCTGCTCCTGCCGCAGGGGATTTCGCAGGCCCGTGACGAAGTTGAAGAACCCCGCCTCCGGAATTCCCGAGAGCGAGTCCTCCGCCTGCGCGTTGGCGGCCAGATACGCGAGCACTTCTTCGGCCACCGACGCACGGTCCGCCGGCAGCCTGAGCGCGCCGGCCCGCGTCTCGACGGCGACGGCGCCACCGGGCGGCAGCAACCGCCTCCAGCGCACGACGGCGAGGACAGCGAGAGCGAGGAAGACGACCGCCACCAGGCGGCGGAAATGCTCGGGCGCCTGGAGGCGGCGCGGCAGCCGGTCCACGACGAGAACGGCGGCCGCGGCGGCCAGGCCCGGCGCGGCGAGGATCGCGTACGGCGTCGTCCGCGCGCCGTAGGCGACTCCGAGCAGGACGCGCGAAGGCGCAGGCGGCCGAAAAGGCGAAGAGAAGGAATCGGGCGCGGCCGCCGGCGTCGAGGGGCGAGCGCAGCAAGAGGAGCGCCGCGACGGCGGCCGCGACGGGCATGGGCGCCAGCAGCGGCGGCAGGCGGTCCTCGATGCCGGCACCTGCCGTGGCGAAGTAGCCGACCGCCGCGGCCGTCAGCAGACTCCAGACCACGACGCCCGTGCGAGGGGATCGCCGCGTCGCCGCCGCGACGAGAAACGCCGCCGCGAGGATCAACCCGGCGAGAAAGAGCGCCGTGGCCACCGACGAGAGCGAGGCGCCAGGGTCCGCGAATCCCGCGATGACGCGGTAAACGCCCCTCCACGCGGCGGGGGGCGAGAACAGCGCGAAGGGCCCTTCGGGCGAGAGGTCCGAAAGGGGCACGCCCGCAAACGCGATCGTCCAGAGCACGAGCGCCCCGCCGACGCCGGCCGCGGCGATCCCGGCCGATCGCCGCCACGCGGGGCCGCGATCCGCCGCGCGCCACCCTCCCAGAAGGAGCACGCCCGCGGCGGCCGCCCCGATCTCGGGCTTCGATGCCAGCGCGAACGCCAGGCCGAGGGAGGCGAGAAGGTCCCGAGCGCGGCCCGGCTCGCGAGCGGCGAGCGCCAGGCAGACGAATCCGCCCGCCAGAGCGAAGAGCGCGTCAAACGAGTAGGGGAACAGAAACGATCCGCCGTTTGGCGCCCCGACACAGAGCGCCGCGGCCCAGGTCGTCGCGACCGCGGCCGACAGCGGGCTTCCGGCTCGCGCCGTCAGCAGCCAGAGCGCCGCGAAGAGCACGGCGGCGGCGGCGAGCCCCAGGGCTTCCAGGACGACGAACCGGCGCCCGAACAGCGGCGAGCGCGGCGCCTTCGAGCCAGGGACCGGCCGGCCCGTAGTGGTAGACGACGTCGCGGTAGAGCCGCTCCCCGGCCGCCAGGCGCGCGGGCACGTTCATCTCGCGGCCCGCGTCGAGGAACGGATTGATCCACCGCTGCCAGGACGCGGCGGCCGAGGCGGCGCCGGCCAGCAGCGGAAGAAGCCACGCCCAGCGGCCCCGGGAGTCGGTTCGGATCGTCGCGATGCTTCAGATTGCCAGAAACGCGGCGGGACGGGAAGCGCGAGAGCGGCGCGCGGCTAGTCGGGCGCCGGCCGGATCTGCCGGAGCTCGTTGTCGCCGACGAGGATCTCGACGCGCGACCCCTCGGGAAAGCGGCCGTATTGCTCCCGGGTCACGGAGAAGTGGTAGCGCACCGTCTTCTCCCCGTCCTGCGCCTCGAGAGACAGATACCAGGAGCCGGAGCCGCTCATCGGACCGCCGGCGGACGAGCCGGGAGGGTAATACGCGCGCTCGGTCACCACGGCGATCAGCTGCTTGTCGCCGCCGTCGGAGGAGGGCGCCTTCCCCCCGGAGCTCGCGCAGGAGAGCATCCACAAGCCGGCCAGCGCGGCCAGGCCGAGCGTTCGGCCCCGTTGCCTCATCAACGGCGAAACGCCGCGCGGGCCGTCTCTATTTCGCGGCTGCCCTCAACGCACCCGCGCGCCGCCCTTCAGGACGACGTCCAGGCGCTGCAGCAGGCCGATGTTGGAGAGCACGTCGCCCCGCACCGCGATGATGTCGGCGTACCGGCCGGGCGCGATCGTGCCGAAGTCCTTCTCCTTCTTCAGCCACGCCGCCGGCCACCGCGTGGCGCTCGAGATCGCCTGCATCGGCGGCACGCCGAGCCGGACCCACGTTTCGAGCTCGCGCCAGGTGGAGTCGGTGTGGAAGTTGCCGGGAATCCCCGAATCCGTGCCGACGAGCATCGTCACGCCCGTCTCGCGCAGCTGGCGGAACTTGTTCGCGAGGTTCGGAATGCGCCGGCGCACGAGCGTGAAGTACGGCAGCCCCGGCAGGTCGCGCAGCGACTCGCGGATGTCGGCCGCGATGTCGGGCGGCAGGTCCTTCTGCCAGCGCGGGTCGTTCAGCCGCTCCGGAAACGTGTCGGCCGTGTACTGCGCGAGGAAGAGCGGCGCGACCGTCGGGCACCAGGCCAGGCTCTGGTTGCGCTTGCGGATGCCGGCCAGGATGTCCTCGGGATAGCCGGGCGCGGTGCCCATGCCCGTGTGCTCGAAGCAGTCGACGCCCGCACTTCAGTCCGATCCGGATCTCGTCCTCGCGGTGCGCGTGCGCCACGACGGGCTTGCC
Organism: uncultured Acidobacteriota bacterium; assembly: GCA_963725095.1. Taxonomy (GTDB): domain Bacteria; phylum Acidobacteriota; class Thermoanaerobaculia; order UBA5066; family Gp7-AA6; genus DATBFU01. The sequence goes on along the minus strand of CAVRXJ010000022.1, from coordinate 94,369 downwards.
GCCCTTGTGCGCCGTGTCGACGACGGCCTTCACTTCCTCCTCGGTCATCTGGTCCTGGTCGATCAGCTTCACGACGTCCACGCCGGCGTCGATGATCTTCTGCACCTTGGCGCGGGCGTCGGCCGGGCCGTTGACGCCCCAGCGGTAGTCCTTCTCCCACTCCGTGTAGGGCGCGTGCTGGATGAAGGGGCCCGAGACGAAGAGCCGCGGCCCGGGAATCTCCCCCTTGTTGATGCGGTCGCGCACCGTGAGGCTGTCCTGAAGCTCGGCCCCGAGATCGCGCGCCATCGTCACGCCGCTCTCGAGCAGCTGCTTCGCGGCGGCCGGCATGATCACGTCGCGGAACTTCGAGTGGTACGCCTTGTCCCAGTGCTCGTAGTCGCCGTGCCCGAGGATCATCAGGTGCACGTGCATGTCCGCGAGACCCGGAAGCACGCTCATGCCGCGCGTGTCGATGACCGGCGTCCCCGCGGGGACCGCGACGCGGTCGCGCGGGCCGACCGCCACGATCCGCTCGCCCGCGATCAGGATCACGCCGTCGTCGATCGGCGTGCCCTCGTAGCCGTCGATGATCCGGCCGCCGACGAGCGCGAGCGTGGGCTTGGGAGAGGCCTCCGCGGCCGTCAGGGCCGCCGCGAGGAACCCATCCGACCGCCAGAGCCGCGAGAATTCGCCGCATGCCCCCTCCTTCGATTGCCGGTATCCGTATCCTGAGCCGGTCATCCCGAGCGACGCGAGGCCCCGACTCGGCAAGCCCGCGCCACGCCGCCCTTCCCCGCCGATTGCCTTCTCCGAGACTCATTACTGTTCGCTGCTCTCGCATTCCGTCCGAGGAGGAACCGTGCACAAGTGGTCTGGCGCCCGCGTGGCGCTCGTGGGTCTGGGGCCGATCGGCATCGAAGTCGGCAAGGCGCTCGCCGGCCGCGAGGGAATCGAGTTTCTCGGCGCCGCGGACCCGGCGCCGGAGATCGCCGGGCGCACGCTGACGGACCTCCTCCAGTCCCCCGCCGCGCCGGGGCTGAAGGTCGACGCCTCGGCGCGCGACCTCTACGCGCGCTCCGCCGCCTCCCGCCAGAAGCGCGACGTCGTCGTCCTCTGCACGGGGTCGCGCCTGGAAAACGTCGTCGCGCAGATCGAGGAGGCGCTCGAGGCGGGATTCCACGTCGTCTCGACCTGCGAGGAGCTCTCCTTCCCGGAGCTGATGCACGCGGCGCTCGGGCGGCGCATCCACCAGAAGGCCATGGCGCGGGGCGTCGGGGCGCTCGGCACCGGCGTCAACCCCGGGCTCGTCATGGACCGCCTCGCGCTCGCCGCGGCGGGCGCCTGCGTGCGCGTGGACAAGGTCAAGGTCACCCGCATCGTCGACGCCGCCAAGCGGCGCGGGCCGCTGCGCGCGAAGGTCGGCGCCGGGCTCTCCCGGGAGGAATTCGTCGCCGGCGTCGCCTCGCGAAAGCTCGGGCACGTGGGCCTGCGCGAGTCGGCCGCGATCATCGCGATCGGCCTGGGACTCCCGATCCACGAGATCACCGAAACGATCGAGCCCGTCCTGGCCGCGAAGGAGACCGACGGCGTCGCGCCGGGCCGCGTGCTGGGACTCCACCAGATCGCCCTCGTGCAGGCGGGCGACGAGATCAAGGTCGCGCTCGACCTGACGATGGCGGTCGGCGTCGCCGACCCTTCCGACACGATCGAGATCACCGGGGATCCTCCCGTGCACCTGCGGGTCTCGGGCGGGTTTCACGGCGACCGCGCCACGGTCGGCTGCGTCGTCAACGCCATTCCCTTCATCGTCGGCGCCAGCCCGGGCCTCCACACCGTCGTGACGCTGCCGCTCTTCGGGCTGTTTCCGGAGGGAAGCTAGAACCTGGACGCCGAACGCCTCCGCGTCGCGGGCCGCTAGACTCCGCGCGGAGGCCACCCTGTACGTTCTCGAGCGTTCCCAGCGCCTCGCGGCGCCCCGGTCGGAAGTCTTCGCCTTCTTCTCCGATCCGCGCAACCTCGCCCGGATCACGCCGCCCTGGCTGCGCTTCCGCGTCCACGGCGAAGTGCCCGAGACCCTCGCCGCCGGCAGCCGCCTCGAGTACCGGATCCGCTGGACGGTCTTCACGCTGCGCTGGGTGACGCGCATCACGCGCTGGCAGCCGCCGTCGGATTTCCAGGACCTCCAGGAGAAGGGACCCTACCGGGCCTGGATCCACACGCACCGCTTCACCGAAGACGCCGAGCGGCGTCACGGTGCACGACCGCGTCGAGTACGCGCTGCCGTTCGGGCCGCTCGGCCGTCTCGCGCACGGACTCGCCGTGCGGCGGCAGCTCGAGGAGATCTTCGCCTATCGGCAGAAGACGATCGCCGAGATCTTCGGCGGCGCCGGACGCGAACGGAAACCCGCATGACTCCGGGATTCTGGCCGCGTCTGCTCGTCTTCGGCGCGCTCTGCGCCGCCGCCGCCGGAATCGGCGGGCGCTTCACCGCGAAAGGCCTCGGCCCCTGGTACGACGGCCTCGCCAAGCCCTCCTGGACTCCGCCGGGTTCCGTCATCGGCGCGGTCTGGACCGTCCTCTTCGCGTTGATCGCGATCGCGAGCGCCCTCGTGTGGGGCAAGGGCCGGCCGCTCGCCTACACCCTCGCCCTCGGCGTCAACCTCGCGCTGAACGTCGCGTGGTCCTATTTCTTCTTCGCCCGGCGCGATCCGTCGGCGGCCCTGGGCGAGCTCGTGATCCTGGAGCTCACCTGTGTCGCCCTGGTGCTGCTCGCCTGGCCCGTCTCGCGCGCCGCCGCGGCGCTGCTTCTGCCCTATGCGGCCTGGGTCGCCTTCGCGGGGTTCCTGAACTGGAACGTCGCGAAGATGAATCCGTGACGACGATCGTCCACTGGTTCCGCCGCGACCTGCGCGTTTCCGACAACACCTCCCTCTCCGCCGCCGCTCGCGACGCGGACCGCGTGGTGCCGGTCTTCATCCTGGATGACCACTACGCGAACGATCCCAACGTCGGCCCCGCGCGCTTCCGGTTCCTGCGCGAGAGCCTGACGGAGCTCGAACGGACGCTCCCGTCGGTCGGCGGCCGCCTGCTCCTGCGGCCCGGCCCGGCCTCCGAGGCCCTGCCGGCGCTGCTGAAGGAGACGGACGCCGAGGCCGTCTACGCCAATCACGAGATCGGGCCGTACCCCGAGCGGCGCGACCGCGAGGCGGCAGGCGGCCGTCGAGCGGGCGGGCGCGCGATTCCGGCTCTTTCCCGATGCGCTCCTGGTCGAGCCCGACGCCATCGCGACCGGAGCCGGCGATCCGTTCACCGTGTACACGCCGTTCTCGAAAAAGTGGATGGCGGCGGAGAAGCGCGAGCCCGAGGCCGACGCCGGCGCGATCTGGCGACACCGGAGCTTCCCGGTGTCCCGCTCGAGAAGGTGCGTTCCTGGCGGGGCCTCGCCCCCGACCCCGCCGCGCCGGCCGGCGGCGAGTCGAAGGCGCGGAGCCTTGCTCGCGGACTTCCTTTCCGACGCCATGCGCGACTACGCCGGCGGCGCGCGACTTCCCGGCGCGGCGATCGACGTCGCGCCTCTCGCCCCACCTGCACTTCGGAACGATCTCGCCCCGCACGGTGCGCAGCGCCGCCGTCGAGGCGCTGGAAGGCGGCGCCGTTCCGGCCGGGCGCACGAGCGTCAACCGCTTCGTGCTGGAGCTCGCCTGGCGCGAGTTCTACCACCACGTCCTCTTCCACTTTCCGCGCGTCGCGGAAGGCAACTTCAAGACCGGAGTTCGACCGCCTGCCGTGGCAGGTCGAACCCCGGTGGGCTCGCCGCCTGGAAGGAGGGCCGCACCGGCTTTCCCCTGGTCGACGCCGCGATGCGCGAGCTTGCGACGACCCACTGGATGCACAACCGCGCGCGCATGGTCGCGGCGTCGTTCCTCACGAAGGACCTGCACATCGACTGGCGCGAGGGCGAGAAGTGGTTCGAGCGGGAGCTCGCCGACGCCGACCTCGCCAACAACAACGGCGGCTGGCAGTGGGCGGCCGGCACGGGCACCGACGCCGCCCCGTACTTCCGGATCTTCCATCCCGTTCTTCAGTCGAAGCGGTTCGACCCCGAAGGCGCCTACATCCGCCGTTTCGTTCCGGAGCTCGCGCGGGTCCCCGCTCGAGAAGGTCCACGAGCCCTGGACGATGACCGCCGAAGAGCAGCGCGCCGCGAACTGTCGGATCGGAACGCGACTATCCGGCGCCGATCGTCGATCACGCGCGGGAGCGCGAGGTCGCTCTCAAGATGTTCGAGGCGGTGAAGAAGACCTGACGCGCCGGCGACTCAGGGGCCGGCCAGCGGCAGCCACCGTTCAGGCTCTTGTACGCGCCGTTCAGAGTCGCCGCAAACATTGTCCATGGACTACTCGAATCGGCGGATCCCACGCCCTCGGCCGGACGGACTGGGAGCCACCGAAGTGGCTCCAGAAAAAAGGCGGCCCCGACTTTCTCAGTCGGTCGGGGCCGGGAAGGAAGGTATCGCGTGCTGATGGATTAAACGGGGAACTCGCGAAAAAGATTTCAGAAAACCTAAACGACTGAAACCAAAAGGCTTCTATTCGGAGAGGATCGAGAACGTGCCGGCCGGCTCCGCATCGTCCGGGACGAGCTGGATCTCGACCCCGAGAGCCTGGCGCACTTCGTCCAAGACCGCGCTCTCCTCGACCAGAAACTGGGCGAGCGACGAGGCCACGCGCACGCGCACGGTGTCGCCCGGACCGTAGAGGACCGGCGGCGTCAGGAGGGCCCGGCGCAGGTCCAGGGCCGCGGTGCGGTCCGTCTTCACGCGGCCGGTACCGGAGCAGTGGGGGCAGGGGCGCGTCAGGACCCGCTCGAGGTTGTTGCGGCTGCGCTGCCGCGTGATCTCGATCAGACCGAAGTCCGACAGCGGCAACGCGCGCGCCCGGGCGCGGTCGCGGGCGAGCTCCCGCTCGAAGCGCTCGAAGACCTCGCGCCGGTGCTCGGGGTCGTTCATGTCGATGAAGTCCACGACGAGCAGCCCCCCGAGGTCCCTCAGGCGGATCTGGCGTGCGACCTCCGGGATCGCCTCGAGGTTCGTCGCGAAAACGGTCTGCTCGAGGTCTTCCTTGCCCGTGAAGCGCCCCGTGTTCACGTCGATCGCGACGAGCGCTTCGGTCTGGTCGATGACGCAGAAGCCGCCCGAAGGAAGCGGCACACGGCTCTGGAGGGCGCCGGCGATGTCCGCCTCGATGCCGAAGCGCTCGAAGATCGGCTCGGCGTCGCGGTAGACCTCCACGCGCGGCGCGAGCGACGGCGCGACCTGGCGCGCGAGCTCGCGCAGCCGCTCGGCCGCCTCCGCGTCGTCCACCCGGATCGCTTCGAAGTCCGCGCCGACGAGGTCGCGGAAGACGCGCAGGGGCAGGTCGAGCTCCCGGTGCACGAGGGCCGGCACCCCGCCGCTCTCCGCGCGGCTCGCGATCTTCTCGGCGAGCTTCTTCAAGTACTCGCGGTCGGCGGACAGCTCCGCCTCCGAGGCCCCTTCCGCCGCCGTGCGGGCGATGAATCCCCCGGAGTCGCCGAAGCCCTCCAGGATCCGGCGCAGGCGCTCGCGTTCGGTCTCGTCCGTGATCCGGCGCGAGATCCCGATCTCGCGCGCGGTCGGGAGATAGACGAGGGTGCGCCCCGGCAGCGACACGCCGGCGGTGACGCGCGGCCCCTTCCCCGCGATCGGATCCTTGGTCACCTGGACGACGAGGCTCTGCCCTTCCTTCACGAGGTCGTCGATGCGCGGGCGGTCCGCTTCGGCGGCCGCCGGCGACGGCCCGTTGGCGTCCTCTTCCTCTCCGGCGTCGAGGTCGACCGGATGGGGCAGCGCGTCCTCGACGTAGAGGAAGGCGTCGCGGTCGAACCCGATCGAAACGAAGGCCGCCTGCATTCCCGGAAGGACGCGGTGCACGCGGCCGACGTACACGTTGCCGACCAGGCCCTCGCTGCCGCGGCGCTCGTGGAACACCTCGACGGTCCGGCCGTCCTCCCGCAGCGCGACCCGCGTCTCCGGCGGAGTCGCGTTGACGATCAGCTCCCTCCTCACGCGTTGGCGAACCGGCGGTACTCGACGCCGAGGATCAGGCCGATGCCGAGAAAGGTCGTGGCGACCGACGAGCCCCCGTACGAGACGAGCGGGAGGGGAATGCCCGTGGTCGGCAGGACGCCGATCATCATCGACGCGTTGATGACGACGGAGAAGAAGATCATGGCCGAAACGGCGAGGATCAGGAACACGCCCCCGCGGTCGCGCGCCACCTGCGCGAGGGTCAAGGCCCGCAGCAGAAGCGCCGCGAAGAGGCCGAGCACGAGGATGACGCCGAGGAATCCCCACTCCTCGGCGATGACCGCCAGGATGAAGTCGGTGTGCTGCACCGGCAGGAAGCGCAGTTGGCTCTGCGTCCCGGAGCGGAAGCCCTTCCCGAAGAAGCCGCCCGAGCCCACGGCGATCTTCGACTGGCGCACCTGGTAGCCCGAGCCAAGCATGTCCTGCTCGGGGTTCAGGAAGTTCGCGATGCGTTTCTGCTGGTAGTCCTTGAGCAGGAACCACGCGCTCCCGCAGAGGACGATCACGATCAGCGAGCATGACGAGCCACCACTTCGCGGGCAGCCCGCCGAAATAGAGCCCGACGGCGAGCAGGGGCAGAAACGTCATGGCGAGGCCGAGGTCCGGCTGCAGGACCACGAGCAGGAACGGGACACCGACGATCGCGGCAAGCTTGACGAACGCGCCGGGGCGTAGCCGCCCGTCGTCTTCGTTCTCGAAGAGGTACGCGAGCAGGAGCGCTGTCGCGATCTTGGCGAGCTCGGCCGGCTGGAACTGGAAGCTGCCGAAACGGATCCAGGACTTGACGTTGGCGATCCGCTCGCCGAAGAACAGCAGATACACCAGCGGCACGAGGCTCGCGCAGTAGATCGGAAACGAGATCTTCAAGAGCACGCGGTAGTCGAAGAGAACCGCCGCCAGCATCAGGCCGATCCCGACGGCGACCCAGATCCCCTGCCGCGTCGCGAGGCCGGCGAGCTTGCCGCCCGCCGTGGCCGAGGCCACGAAGAGAACTCCCAGCGCCGAAAGGAACAGCGCGCTGCCGAGCACGATCGGATCGAAGCGGCTGCGGCCGGAGAGGACGCGGGTGATCATCGGGCGTTCGCGGCGCGGACGCAGGCCGGCGGCGTCGGGCGCCGGGGTGGGCGCGGGCTGCGGCCTTCTTTCCGAAGCGCTGTTCGAAGAGCTGCTTGGCGAGAGGCGCCGCGACGGCCCCGCCGTGCCCGCCGTTCTCGACGAAGACGACCACGACCATCTGCGGGTCCTGCACCGGCGCGAATCCCACGAACCAGGCGTGGTCTTCGTACTTGCCCTTCGGGTTCTTGCCCGCGCCCGAGTCGCGGCCCACGACCTGGGCCGTGCCGGTCTTGCCCGCCACGTCGAGCCCGGCGACGCGCGACGAGAAGGCGGTGCCGCCGGGCTCGTTGACGACGGCCCACATCCCGTCCTTGACGATCGCGGCCTTGTCCGCCGACAGCGGGATGCCGGCCTTCGTCTCCGGCCGTGTAGCGCAGGCGCGCGCCGGAGACGGGATCCTGCGAGGCGTAGAAGAGATGCGGTGTCGGCAAGCGGCCGCCTTCGACCAGCCCCGAGAGGGCCCGCGCGAGCTGCAGCGGCGTCACGAGGAACGGGCCCTGTCCGATCGCCACCGAGATCGTCTCGCTCGGATACCAGCGCGCGCGCCGCTTCGTCAGGGCCCACTCCTCCGAGGGAACCAGGCCGCCCTTCTCGAACTGCAGGTCCACGCCCGTCGCCTCGCCGAAGCCGAAGCCGCGCGCGATCTCGGCGATCCGGTCGACGCCCAGGCGCCGCCCGAGGTTGTAGAAGTAGACGTCGCAGGACACCTTGATCGCGTCGCGCAGGTTGACCCAGCCGTGGCCTTCCTTCTTGTGGCAGCGGAAGGTGCGCCCGTAGAAGGTCGCGTAGCCCGGGCAGTAGACGCGGGCGTCCGGATCCACGAGCCCGCCGGCGAGGGCGCCGTAGGCCAGAAAGGGCTTGAAGACCGAGCCCGGCGAAAACGCGTTCTGGATCGCGCGGTTCTGGAGCGGGTGGTGCGGGTCCGACAGCAGGCCCGACCACTCCGGACCCCGTCACGCGCCGCGTGAACCAGTTCGGGTCGTAGGAGGGCGACGAGACGAGCGCGAGGATCTCGCCGGTCTTCGGATCGAGCGCGACCGCGCTGCCCGACCCGCTCGCGGAAGTACTCCTCGGCGATGCGCTGCAGGTCGAGGTCGAGCGTCACGAAGAGGTTCTGGCCGGGCTGCGCCGGGATCCGGTTCTGCTCGGCGATCTCCCGCCCGTGGGAGTCGACGACCACGCGCCGCTCGCCGTTGACGCCCGCGAGCAACGACTCGTACGTCGCCTCGATCCCCTTCTGCCCGACCCAGTCTCCCAGCGCGTGGGTGTCCGGAGTCGTCTTGATCTGGTCCGCCGTCGCCTCCGCGAGGTAGCCCAGCGCATGCGCGGCCACGACCCCGTGCGCGTAGAGGCGCCGCTGCGACACCGCGACGGCGAACTCGGGGTGCTCGGGGGCCCGGGCCTCGATCGAGGCCACTTCCTCGATGCCGAGGTTCTCGGCGATCGGGCACCGGCAACGAACTCGGGATACCGCAGCGCCCGCTCGACGCGCGTGTGCACCTGCTCGGGCGGCAGCTGCAGGACGCCGACGGCGAACTCCTCCGACCCCGCCGAGGTTCTTCGCCTCGCGCCGGTAGAGCTGCAGGTTGTAGGCGGGCTCGTTCTCCACCAGCGCGACGCCGTTGCGGTCGAAGATGGAGCCGCGCGGCGCGGTGATCTTGACCGACCGGATCCGGTTGTTCTCCGAGAGGGTGTAGTAGTGGTCCCCCCGCACGATCTGCACGTACCAGTAGCAGAACGCGAGAACGGCGAAGACGGTGCCGACCCCGATCCGGGCGATCTCCACCCGGCGGGAGAGGTCGCGGCGGTCTTCCCGGACGCGCAGCATCAGCGGGTCTCCCGGGTGTTTTTCAACGCAGTCGCCTCAGCCGCCGCTTCGCCCACCAGTCGCGCCAGGGGAACTTCGCGGCCGACTCGAGCGCCGCGGCCGTGATCCCGGTCGTGGCCGCCCGCCAGAGGGACTCCCGGGCGCCGAGCACGATCGGCGCCTGCATCAGGAGCGCGGCGAGCAACGCCACGATCGCGTCGTTGGCGAGGGAGGCGAGCGCCAGGGCCGCGCCCACCGCGACCGATCCCCCGAGGATCACGCGCACCGCCACCAGCGCCAGGCCGTAGCCCAGGGCCGACTTGGCGAACGCGTTGAAGCCGATCAACGGCTGCGTCAGCCCGTCTTCGAGCAGCCCCGCCGCGGCCCCGGTCAGGACCGCCTTGACGAAGTTGCCCTCCCGGGCGACCGCCGCCACGGCGATCAGGAACCAGTCGACGGGCCAGGCGTCCCGGTGGCCCGAGGCGCCGAAGAGGAAGGAGAGCGCCGCGGCCGCCGCGAGCAGCAGCGCGACGCGGCGCAGCTTCACCGCGTGGCACTCCGCGTTCCTCCCACGGACTCCCCCGCCGCCGGCGACGGGCGCGAGCAACAGGACGTCCGTCAAGCGCGAGAAATCCGCAGCCGGCCGCACGCGGATTTCCAGGAACAGGTGGCTGCCGCGGGCGACCGACTCGACCCGGCCGATCGGGATCCCGCGCGGGTAGATCCCGTCGATCCCGGCCGACTCGACCTCGTCTCCGGCCCGCACCGAGGACGTCGTCGCGACGTTGTTCAGCCGCAACCCGCCGCGGCCGTCGCCACGCACGACGCCGAGCTCGCCCGTCCGGACGATGCGGGCGCCGGCGGCCGCCGACGCGTCGGTCAGCAGCTGCGCCCGCGAAAGGGACCGTCCCGCCGAAACGACACGCCCGACGAGACCCTCGGGCACGGCGAGCGGCGAGCCTTCGACCACGCCTTCCTGCGAACCGGCCGCCGACCAGGGCGCTCTGGAGGCCCGCGCGCCGCTCGATCAGGAGAACCGGGGCGCTCGTCAGGACGTTGGGCAGCGCCGGGGCCGCGGTCGCGAGCAGCCGGTCGCGCTCGGCCTGGGCCACCGTCGCGCGCAGGCGAAAGAGCTCCCGCTCGCGTTCGGCGAGCTTCACCTTGAGCGCCGCGTTCTCGGAGGTCGCCTGAAACATCCGGACCGTCGCATCGGCCGTCCCGGTGACCGCGCGGGAGACCGAAGCGACCGCGCTCGCCAGCGGGAGCGACGGCGGAGAGGAACCACGACCGAAGCACCGAGCCCTCGCGGTTGCGGGCCGGTGCCTGCGCCGACAAGAGGAGCACGCAGCCCACGAGCACCGAAAGCAGGACCGCCCCGCCCCGGCGCGACCGGGTGGCGGCGATCTCGACGGCGGGGCTGGTGGCTCTCATCGTTCGAAGGGCGGAGCGGGCCGCGGACTCACGTAATCGAGATCTTCCTCAAGAGGTCCATGTCCGTCAGCATCGCTCCGGTCCCGAGCACGACGGAGGCCAGAGGGTCTTCCGCGTACGAGATCGGCAGGCCCGTCTCCTCGCGCAGCCGGCGGTCGAGGTTGCGCAGGAGCGACCCGCCGCCCGTGATGATGATCCCCTTGTCCATGATGTCCGCCGAGAGCTCGGGCGGCGTGCGCTCGAGGGCCACGCGCACGCTCTCGACGATCGCGGCCACGACCTCCGACAGGGCGTCGCGCACTTCCTCGTCGGTCAGGACGAGCGTCTTCGGGACGCCCTCCACGAGGTCGCGCCCCTTGACCTCCATCGTCAGCGGCTCGTCGACGCGGATGGGCGGACCCGATCTCGATCTTGACCTGCTCGGCGGTGCGCTCGCCGATCAGCAGGTTGTACTTGCGCTTGACGTACTGGATGATCGCCTCGTCCATCTCGTTCGAGGCGATGCGGACCGATCGGCTGTAGACGATCCCCGCCAGCGAGATCACCGCGACGTCGGTCGTGCCGCCGCCGATGTCCACGATCATGTTGCCCGCCGGCTCGGTGATCGGCAGGCCCGCGCCGATCGCCGCGGCCATCGCCTGCTCGATGATGAAGACCTCCGACGCCCCGGCCCGCAGGGCGGAGTCCTGCACCGCGCGCTTCTCGACCTGCGTGATGCCGGAAGGAACGGAGATGACGATCCGCGGCCGCACGAAGAGCGACCGGCCGTGCGCCTTCTTGATGAAGTGGTCGAGCATCTTCTCGGTCACTTCGAAGTCCGCGATGACGCCGTCCTTCATCGGGCGGATGGCCACGATGTTGCCGGGCGTGCGCCCGAGCATGTCCTTGGCTTCGGTACCGACGGCCTCCACCCGGTTGGTCGTGTTGTTCACGGCGACGATCGACGGCTCGCGCACGACGATGCCCTTGCCGCGGGCAAAGACCAGCGTGTTGGCCGTTCCGAGATCGACGGCGAGGTCGTTGGAAAAGATCGAGAAGAGCGATTTGACTGCCAAAAGTTCCTCCGGAAGTTCTCAGTTTTCAGTTCTCAGTTCTCAGTTTCAGTTCCGGAACCGATAACTGACAACTGATCACTGACAACTCGTTACATCGTTTCCACGAACACCTTGATCTGCTTGACCGTTTCGTTGCCCGAGGCGTCGGCCGCCTTCACGATGAGCATCGCATATCCGTCGCGGTCGATCGTAATGGTCTTTCGGAAGGAGCCGTCCGCGTCCACGTCCGCCGTCTCCCCGTTGACCGTGACGGTGGCGGAGGCGTCCGTCTTGCCGAAGATCAGGAAGAGGTTGCCCATCTGCTGCGGCGGGGACACCGTCAGGGGCGGAGGCGGGGCGTTGGCCCCGACCTTCGGCATCTCGGCGAGCATCTTGAAGCGGCGCACCGCGCTCCAGTCGGAGGAAACCCCGTCCTTGTTGATCGTCGCGACGCGCCAGAAGTACGCCCCCTCGCGCGAGACCTTGACGACGGCGTAGGTCTCGGTCCGGTGGTCGAGATCCACCTCGATGGCGTCGGGCACGAACAGGCGCGAGCGCGAGATCTGGAGCCGGTACCGCGCCGCCCCCGGCACCGCCGACCACCGCAAGTCGATCTGGTCGCCCGTCTTCAGGTCGTAGATCCGGTTGTCGGCCGGCAGGAGGGGCTGCGGGGTCTCGGGGAGCTGGACCTTGGCGGAGATCTCGCCGGTGCTCGCCGCCGCCAGCACGCGCTCGCGCCCGGCCAGCACGACCGTCTCGCGGCCGGTGGAAACGGTGGTCTTTCCGCGGAAGTTCGTGACTTCGGTCTTCTCCCCCTTTTCGACGTCGAGGGCCGCGCGGGAGTCGCGGTCGACGTCCGCCGTCGCCGCATCGGTCGCGATCTTGGAGGTGGACCCGGCCGTGAAGACGTTGATCACGCCCGACACGATCTTGACCTGGCTGCCCGCCGACTCGGAGAGCGACGGGCGGTGCACCTCGAAGAGCGAGCCCGGGCGCAGCGTGTACAGCGTTCCGTCGGCGAACATGATCTCGGCCGACCCGTTGCGCCCCGTCTTCACGAAGTCGCCGTCGAAGAGCGCCTGGCGCTGCCGGGCCGGCTCGAAGATCGAACGGCCCGCGCTCTGCAGCGACACGTCCCCCTCGATGGAAATGAACGACGCGTCGCCGGTCTCCTCCGTGCCGGCCCCGCCCAGCGCGCGGCGGGAGTAGGACTGCGACTCGACGGCGAGCCGGAAGGCCTCGTCGAAGCGGCGGCTGCCGAAAGCGGACTCGGACGACCGGAGGGCTTCGCGCGCCTGCGCCAGGTGCGAACCGGGCCGGGCGGCGCCGGAGGCCGCCGTCGCGCGGGAGAGCAGCGTCGTGGCACTGGCGATCTCGACGCGGGCCTTCTCCTCGGGCGTTTTCCGGGAGCGGGTGTACAGGAAATAGCCGACCGCACCGGCGACCAGCAAGACCGCCAGCACGACTCCCGCCTGTCGGATGCGCTCGATGGGAATGACGAACCAGTCGATGTCCGATCCCACGGGCCGGTCGGACTTCCGCTTGGGCATAAACCTCCGGATTTACAGAGACTTATAGCATACGACAACCCGGGATCGATCGCCCAGAAACTCTTTTCGGCCGGCGGTCCGGAAACCGTCGCGACGACCCTTGCGACCCGCGATCCCGCCGCGCGGGCGCCGCCCGCTGCGGGACCTTTCGGTTATAGTCCCCCGTTCTCGATTTTCGACGGACGGAGGATCTTCCCGAATGCTCAAAACGATGCGCGACAGCTTCCACCACCTGAAGTGGACGCTGTGGGCCGTGGTCATCGTCTTCGTTCTCGGCTTCGTCTACTTCAGCGGATCGAGCGCCGGCCCGGCCGACCGCGCGTCCCAGGTCATCGCCACCGTCGGCGCGACGGAGATCACCGGCGCCGAGTTCGAGCGGATCTACCAGGCGCGCCTGGACAACTACCGCGAACAGTACCGGGGCGGGCTCACACCCGAGATGCTGCGGTTCCTGGACCTGCCGCGCCAGGTCCTGGACGGCATGATCCAGCGCAAGCTCGAGCTCGAAGAGGCGCGGCGGCTGAAGCTGAAGGTCGGCAACGACGAGGTCGCCCGCGCCGTGATGGCCTACCCCGCCTTCCAGCAGAACGGGCAGTTCATCGGACGGGACAAGTACGTCCAGCTGCTCTCGCGCTACGGCTACACGCCGGAGCGCTTCGAGGAGGAGCTGCGCGAGGACCTGCTGGCCGGCAAGTACGCCGAGATGGTGCGCGCCTCGATCCTCGTCCCGGAGTCCGAGCTCGCCCGGGAGTTCGCGACGCGCAACGACAAGGCCACCATCGAGTACGTCCTGATCCCCGCCAGCCGCCTCGAGTCCGGGGTGCAGCCCACGGACACGGACCTGAAGGGCTACTACGAAAAGCACCGCGAGCGGTACCGCAAGCCCGAGCAGCGGCGGATCAAGTACCTGCTCGTCGATCAGGCCAAGGTGCGCGCCAAGGTCGCTCCCACCGACAGCGAGCTGCGGGCGGAATACGCGCTCCGGCGCGATGCGCTCAAGGTTCCCGAGCAGGTCGTGACCGCGCACATCCTGATCAAGACCGACCCGGCCAAGGGGCCCGAGGCGGACGCCGCCGCGCAGGCGAAGGCCGAGAAGGTCCTCTCCCGCGCGAAGGCGGGCGAGGACTTCGCCAAGCTCGCGAAGGAATCGAGCGAAGACGCCTCCAACAAGGACACGGGCGGGCAGCTGCCCCCCTTCTCGCGCGGGCCAGATGGTCGCCGAGTTCGAACAGGCCGCCTTCGCCATGTCGCCCGGGGAGATCGCCGGCCCCGTCAAGACGCAGTTCGGCTACCACGTGATCAAGATGACCGCGAAGAACCCCGAGCACGTGCAGAGCTTCGAGGAGGCGCGCGCCGCCCTGGCGGCCGACCTGTCGCAGCGCAAGGCCGAAGCCGAGACGAGCCGCCTGGCCCGCGAGCTCGCCGAGCAAGGTCCAGAAGCTCCCGAGTGATTCGGACGAGGAGCTGCGCAAGCTCCAGAACGACGTCGTGACGTTCAACACGACCCCGTGGGTTTCGCGCGGAGAGCCGATCCCGGGCGTCGGCGCCAATGCCCAGTTCGCTCAGGAAGCCTTCTCGCTCAAGCTCGGCAAGATGTCGAAGTCCGCCGTCCCGACGGCCCGCGGCCCGGCGATCGTGAAGCCGGCCGAAGAGCGGCCGGCCGGCGTGCCGCCCTTCGAGGAGCTGCGCGAGCGCGTGGCCGACGACTGGAAGGCCGATCGGCGCGAGAAGGAGGCCCTGGAGAAGCTGCAGCCGGCGGCGCAGGAGATCGCCTCGGGAACGCCTCTCCCGCAGGTCGCCGCGCGCTTCGACACCGAGGTCAAGACGACGCCGGAGTTCGCTCCGGGCGGCCCCATCCCGGAAATCGGCAACGCTCCGGAGCTGTCCGCGGCGGTCTTTCGGACCGCAGAAGGGCCAGGCGGGGCCTCCGGCGCCGGTGCCGGGAGGGTTCGTGATCTTTCGGGTCATCGACCGCAAGTCGGCGGATCCGAAGATCTTCGAATCGCAGAAGGGAGAGCTCGCCGCCGCCATCCGGGCGCGCGAAGGCGAAAAACTCCTGCGCTCGTCGCTCCAGCAGCTGCGCGCCGACAAGAAAGTCGACATCAACGAGGACCTGCTCAAGTCCTTCCTCCCCGAGGAGGGGCGGAGGAGTTGAGTTTTCGGTTCTCAGTTCTCAGTTTTCAGTTTTCAGTTTCCGGAACTGACAACTGACAACCGAAACTGACCGCTCCTCATGATCGGTCGCCTCACCGGCCGCCTCGCGACAAAATCCACGGACCACGTCCTGCTCGACGTCGGCGGCGTCGGGTACTTCGTGCACATCCCGCTGTCGACCTTCTACGAGCTTCCGGAGGCCGAGAGCCCGGCTTCCCTCTGGATCCACACGCACGTGCGCGAGGACACGCTGGCGCTGTACGGGTTCCTGACCGAACGCGAACGCTCGCTGTTCCTGCTCCTGCTCGGTGTCGCCGGGATCGGCCCGAAAGTCGCGCTGACCGTGCTCTCGGGCATTCCGCCGGCCGAGCTCATCGAGGCGCTCCGCAAGCAGGACGTCCGGAGGCTCGTGGCCGTCCCCGGTGTCGGAAAGAAGACCGCCGAGCGCATGGTGCTCGAGCTCTCCGAGAAGGCGGCGGGTTTCGCCGCCGAGCCGCCGCCGGGCACGCCGGCCGCGGTCGCCGCCGACGACGTCATCTCGGCGCTCGTCAACCTGGGATACCGGAAGGCCGAGGCCGAGCGCGCGGTCGAGGCCGTCGCGCGGGCCGGAGCCCCGGAGGACTTCGGCGACTACCTGAAGCTCGCCCTGAAGAAGCTGACGGGCGGCTAGCGCTCGGACCCTCGGGACGACGGTAGACTCTGCCGCACCGGCAATCCATTGACCATGACCGACGACAAGGACATCCTGACCGGCACCGCCCTCGAAGAGGACGCCGCCGTCGAGCCGAAGCTCCGGCCGCAGACGCTGTCGGAGTACATCGGCCAGACGAAGATCCGCGAGAACCTGGGCGTCTTCCTGGCGGCGGCGCGCGGGCGCGGCGAGCCGCTCGACCACGTGCTGCTGACGGGTCCGCCGGGGCTCGGGAAGACGACGCTCGCGCACATCGTCGCGCGCGAGATGGGCGCCGGGCTGCGCCTGACCTCGGGTCCCGATGATCGTGCGGGCCGGGGACCTGGCGGGCATCCTGACGAACCTGCAGCCGCGCGACGTCCTCTTCGTCGACGAGATCCACCGCCTCTCGCCGGCCGTCGAGGAGATCCTCTACCCCGCGATGGAGGACTACCGGCTCGACGTGCTGATCGGCGAGGGCCCGATGGCGCGCACGATGAAGGTGGAGCTGCCGCCCTTCACGCTGATCGGGGCGACGACGCGGCCGGGCCTGCTGTCGCAGCCCCTCCACGCCCGCTTCGGCATCACGCTGCGGCTCGACTTCTACGACGTCGCGGCGCTCGCCCAGATCGTCCGCCGCTCGGCGGACATCCTCGGCATCCGCGTGGACGAAGGGCGCCGCCCGCGAGATCGGGGGCCGCAGCCGCGGGACGCCCCGCATCGCCAACCGCCTCCTGCGGCGGCTGCGCGATTTCGCGGAGGTGGGCGGAAAGCGGGCGATCGACCTCGCGACGGCGCGCGAGGCGCTCACGCGGCTCGAGGTGGACGAGCACGGCTTCGACGAGCTCGATCGCCGCATCCTGACCACCATCATCGACAAGTTCGGCGGCGGCCCCGTCGGTGTGGGCTCGATCGCCGCGTCGCTCGGCGAGGACCGCGGCACGCTCGAAGACCTGTACGAGCCCTACCTGATCCAGGCGGGATTCCTGCAGCGCACGCCGCGCGGCCGCGTGGCGTCGGCGGCGGCCTACCGCCACCTCGGGATCATTCCGCCGCCCCGGGACGGGACGCTTTTTTGAGCCGGCCGTCGTTTCCGCGGCCCGCCGCGCGCCTGACACCCGAACCCGCCGGCGGCGGCCGAAGGCGGCGGGTCGCGCCTGCCCGCGCTCCGGAAGGGCGTGCTCGTCTACAACCCGACCGCCGGACAGCGCGACCGCCGGCCGCAGATGGACGCCCTGATCGGACGGATGCGGGCGCGGGGCCTGACGCTCGTCAATGCGCCCACGATGGGACCCGGCCACGCCACGGAGATCGTGCGGGCGTTCCTGCCGCTCAAGCCCGACGTCGTCGCCGCCTGCGGCGGCGACGGCACCATCTCGGAGGTGGCGCGCGGCCTCTCCGGCTCGGGCATCCCGATGGCGGTCCTGCCGGGCGGGACGTCGAACGTGCTCGCCCGCGAGCTCGGCATCCCCCTCGACACGGACGATGCGGCGGCCCTGATGTTCGGGGGCCGGATCCGGCAGGCCCGCATGCTGATCGCCAACGACCGGCCCTTCCTGTTATGGGCGGGGGTCGGGCTGGACGCCCGGATCATGGCAAACATGAGCCTGACGCTCAAGCGGCGCTTTGGCCGTCACGGCATCTTTTTCACCGCCGCCCATGAGTTTTTTCGCTACGAGTTTCCGCGCCTGCAGGTGCTCGTCGACGGCGCGTACCACGAGGGGACGTTTGCGGTGGTCAGCCACGTGCGGCGCTGGGGAGGCGATTGGGTCATCGCGCCCGACGCGTCCCTCGAGTCAGACGAAATGGACGTCCTGCTCTTCTCCCGGCGCAGCCGCTGGCACTTCTTCCGGCTCCTGCAGGAGATCCGGCGCGGCCGCGCCGGGCACCTGGAGGGGGGCCTCGCGCAGATCTTGCGCGGGCGGCGCGTCGAGATCCGCTCGCGGGAGAACTACGCCGTCGAGGTGCAGGTGGACGGCGACTGCGTGCTCGAGACGCCCGTGACCTGCCGCGTCACGCCCGACACCGTCGGCATCCTGGTTCCCCGAGTTATCGGTTCCTAGTCTTCAGTTTTCAGTTCCGGAACTGAAAACTGACAACTGATAACTTCCCGCTACCTCTTCGAAATGAAGGACCAGGGAGCCGGCTCGGGTGTCGCCGAGACGGCTTGCGGGCGGATGACGGCGTTGATCCGGTCGCGGTGGCGCTTCAGGATCCGCCGCACGGGCACGCCGGAGGCCGCCTCTTCCAGGATGTCGGCGCCCGATTCGTCCATCTTGGCGAGGTAGGCCTCCCAGACCGCCTCGGAGAGGGACATGCCGCGGAACTCGACGTTTCCCATCCGCTCGAACGCCCGCTGCAGCGCGGCGAGCTTCTCGCGCAGCGACTCCTCGGACGCAAGCGCCTCGTCCTCGTAGGGCGTGTGCGGCTTGGGGATGAAGGCATTGACCGACGGGACCAGCTGCGCCACGCGGCCGAACGCGCGCCCCTCCGCCACCGCGATCTCCCGCAGGTCCGCGACCGTGCGCACGATGTCTTCGACGTCGGCGTCGGTCTCCGTCGGCAGGCCCACCTGCAGGTAGAGCTTCAACCGTGTGAATCCGCGCGCGAAGATCAGGCGCGCCTTCTCGCGGAGCATCTCGTCGGAGACCTTCTTGTTGATGTGGCGGCGCAGCCGCTCGTTGCCGGCCTCGGGAGCGATCGAGAGCGCCTTCTCCCCCTGGCGGATCAGGATCTCCAGGATCGGGTCCGCGATGGCGTCGATCTTGATCGAGGAGAGCGCGATGTGGAAGCCGAGCCCGGAAAGGCCTTCGAGGATCGGCACGATCTCCGGGTGATCGCAGACGGCGGTCGCGATCAGGCCGACCCGGTCCGTCTGGGCCCGCGCGGCGCGCGCCACCTTCAGGATCGAGGCCGCCGGGTACTGCTTGATCGGCGCCATCGCGTAGGCCGCCCAGCAGAAGCGGCACATCTCCGTGCAGCCGCGCGAGATCTCGATCAGGAGCTTGTCGGCCAGCTCCGTCGACGGCGTCAGGATCGTCGTGTGCGGCACCTCGAAGGCGGCCGTGATCTCGTTGCGCGACATCGGCTGCTGGATGACGACCTTCTGGCTCTCCGCCGATTCGGCCCGCGCGCCCTGCACGGCCGGGACGAAGAAACCCGGCAGCCGCGCGGCGGCCTCGAGGAACTCGTGGCGCGACAGGCCCGACTGGAGCAGCTCCGCGATGCGGGGAACCAGGCGCTCCCCGTCCCCCAGCGCGAAGACGTCGACGAAGGGCGAGAGCGCCGCGGGATTCATCCGCGCGATGTCGCCGCCCACCAGCAGCAGCGGATGCCGCTCGTCGCGGTCGGCGGCGCGCAGCGGGGAGGCCCGCGGCGGCGATGGACTTCAAGATGTTGACGATGTCCATCTCCCAGGAGAGCGACCAGGCGAGCAGGCCGAACTCCGAGAGCGGCGTGCCCGTCTCGAAGGAAACGGCGGGCGCTCCCTCCTCGTGAAAGAAGCGCTCGCAAACGAAGTCGGGAACGCGGTTGAAGAGCCGGTAGACCCACTGGAAGCCCAGGTTGGACATCCCGACTTCGTAGGAATTGGGAAAGCCGAGCGCGATCCGGTACGCCCCGAACCGTTTCGGGGTCTCCGTGAACCGCTCGAGCGCGGCGAGCTCCCGGTGGCGATCAGTCTGGCGCATGGGTCGAACCGGTGATTATAGCCTTCGCCTCAGGCTCGCAGGGCGAAGGCCCAGTCCGCGACGTTGGTTCCCGTCGGACCCGTCACGAAGAGATCGCCGACCTTTTCGAAGAACGGCTCCGTGTCGTGTCGGGAGAGCGCTCCGGCAGGATTCCGTCCGAGCCTCACCGCCCGCCCGATCGTGGCGCCGTCCACGAAGGCTCCGGCCGCTTGCGCGCTGCCGTCGCGGCCGTCGGAACCCGCCGCGAGCAGCGCCCAGCCGGCTTCGCCGTCTCGCTCGAGCGCCGCCGCGAGTGCAAGCTCGAGGCTCCGGCCGCCTCGGCCGAACCGCCGGGACAAACGGACCGTCGTCTCGCCCCCCGCGAGGAAAACCTCCCCCGAACGCATCCTCCGGGAGCGACGCGCCAGCCGCACGCCGGCTTCGCGCGCTTCTCCTTCGAGCCTCGCCGACGCGAGCCGCGGCTTCCATCCCAGGCGGCGAGCCTCGTCGGCGGCGGAGGCCAGGCCCGAGGCATTGGTTCCCACGACCCGCACGAGATCTCCCCGCCGTCCCCGGATCGTCGGACCCGAGCCCACGGCGGCGGGTCGGTCGCCGGGAACGTCGGAGAGAACGAGCGTGATCAGGCGCGCCTCCGTCGCGCGTCCGAGCTTTCCCCCTTTGACGGCCGAGAGGCGCGTGCGCAGCCGGTTGATCTCGAGGATCGACGCGCCGCGCGCAGAGAGGCGCGCCGACCTTCCGCCGCTTCTCGGCGAGCGTCACTCCCGGACGAGGCAGCGCGAGCAGCGACGAGGCGCCTCCCGAGACCAGGCACAGGATCACGTCCTCCGGGCCGAAGCCCGCGAAGAAGGCGAGGGCGCGTCGGGCCGCGGCGAGGCTCGATCGGTCGGGCTCGGGATGCGAAGCGAAGAGGACCTCGACGTCCGGCAATGCGGGGCGGGGAAAGCCTCGCGGCAGAATCGCCAGACGGCTCCCGCGGAGCCCCGCGCCCCGCGGATCATCCCGGCCGCCGCCTTCCCCACGGCGAAAACGCCGACGCGCGCGCGCCCCGCGCAGAGCCGCCGCGACCTGCGGGTCGGCGAGCCCCCGCGCGACGGCCGTCCGGGGGTCCACGCCCGTCGACGGCCGCCCGGTAGAGCCGCGTCAGGATTCGCCGCGCGCCTCGGGAATTCACGTCTTTTCGGGGCATATCATGCGGCACGGCCTTGTTCGTACGGCTTTAAGGAGGTGAATCCATGAAGAAGTCTCTGATTCGGATGGTCGCCGTGGCCCTCGTCCTGGCCGCCGCGAGCTACGCCCTGGCTGCCGACGGGAGCTCCTGGACGGGGTGGGTGACCGACACGGCGTGCGCCGCCAAGGGGGCCAGCGCGAGCCACGCGGAGTGCGCGACCAAGTGCGTCAAGGACAAGGGCGCCAAGTGGGCCCTCGTCACCGACGGCGACAAGAGCGTCTGGGTCCTGTCGGACCAGGCTGCCGCCGCCAAGATGGTGGGCAAGGAAGTGACCGTCAAGGGCACCGCGGACGCCGCGACCAAGACGATCACGGTCGCCTCGATCGAGCCGGCGAAGAAGTAACGCCGCTCCTGCGGCGTGATCCCGAGGCGCAAAGCGCCGAGGGATCCTGAACTTTCTCGCTTCTACGAGCCCCGGGGGACCGGGGCTTTTTCTTTGGAACCAGACGCGGTGGATCCGATCTGTCAGAATAGAAGCGCCCCGGAGCCCGTTTTTTTCGGGGAACCCGAATGAGCGCCAACCCCTCTCCCAGCCCGACGCGCCCCGAGGAATACCCTCCGGCCGGCGGAGAGCACCACTGGGCCAAGGCCTCGCGCCAACTGCGGCATCGACTCACGCAGGTCGTGCCGCACGAGGTCTTGAAGGAGCTTCACCGCAAGAGCCCCGCCCGCCACTTCGTCATCGCGGCGCGCCAGTTCGCCCTGCTGGCCGCCGCGTCGCTCGTGTCCTGGAAGTTCCCGCAGCCGTGGATCTGGATCCCCTCGGCGGTCGTGGCCGGCTGGACCGCGTTCAACTTCACGGTGCTCCTCCACGACGTCATTCACCGCGCCGTCTGGAACGGGCCGCGGCCGCGCGCCGAGCGGTTCCTCGCCGTCCTCTACGCGGTCCCTTCCGGGATCTCCGCGCTGCAGTTCACGCGATGGCACCTGACGCACCACGCGGAGCTGGGCGACGCCGAGGCGGACCCGAAGCGGCACTACCTCTCGCCCAAGATCAACCGGCCCTGGTACAAGCTGCTCTACTTCACGCCCGCGCTCTTCCCCATCTACTTCCGCGCGGCCCGCAAGGAGACGGCGAGCTATCCGCCGGCCCTGCAGAAGCGCATCGCCCGGGAGCGGGCGGGGACGATCGCCCTGCACCTCGCGGTCATGGCGGCGCTGTTCTGGGCGGCGGGCTTCGGGGTCCTCGCGCGCGTCTATCTCGTCCCCTACTTCCTCGTCTTCCCGATCGCCTTCGCCTTGAACCGCCTCGGCCAGCACTACGCGATCGATCCGACCGACCCCGCCAAGTGGGGCTCGGTGATCAAGCCGTCGCGGTTCTGGGACTTCTGGTACGTCTACTCGGCCTACCACCTCGAGCACCACTACTTCACCGCGGTGCCGCTCTACAACCTCCGCCGGCTCCACTTCGCGCTGCGGCCGTTCTTCGAGGAGATCGGCTGGGAGCCGGTCACCTACCGGCGCCTCTTCGCGGAATGGATTTTCCGGAACAAGGCGCCGCACACCGACTGGCACCTGAGCCTCGAGGGATAGGGAGCCGAGTCATCTCCTACTGCGCGCGGCGATTCTCTCGCTGCGAGCGGAATGCTCGACCGCTTGTCCGGAGCTCCGCGCGGTTCTGCGCTCCGCCCTCGCGTCGGCCTCGCCGCGCTCGCGACGGACCTACTCGACAGCCGGGGCCGCAGACGCCCGGGCCGCCGCTTCCGTATGATCACGCGGAGTGGAAGACACCGAGGACATCAACCGGCTCATCCGTGAGCTCAACACGGGCGAGGGCGGCGGCGCGGCGGCGGACCCGACCCGCCTCACCCGCTGGCTCGAAGCGCTGGCCCGCCGCGGCGGCAGCGACCTGCTCCTCGTCGCCGGGGCGCCGCCTTCCGTGCGCGTGGACGGCGCCGTGACTCCCCTGGCGGAAGGCCCGCTCTCCGGCGACGAGATCGCCGAGGCCGTCCTGCCCGCCTTGAACCCGGCGGTGCGCGCCCGCTTCCAGCACGGCGAGATCGCCGACGGCTCCTACAAGGTCCCGGGGCTCGGCCGGTTCCGGATCAACCTCCACCGCGAGCGCGGCCGCGCGGCGGCCGCCGTCCGGGCGCTCCCCGCCCGGCCCCCGCGCCTGGCCGCGCTCGGGCTTCCGGCCGGCGCCGACGCCCTGACGCGGCTGGCGCGCGGGCTGGTCCTGATCGGAGGCCCCACGGGCTCCGGGAAGACGACGACGCTCGCGGCCCTCGTCGAGGAGATCAACCTGCGCGACGCGCGGCACATCGTCACGATCGAGGACCCGGTCGAGTACGAACACCCGCACCACCGGAGCCTCGTCGAGCAGATCGAGATCGGCGTGGACGCTCCGGACTTTCCGACGGCCCTGCGCGCCGCGATGCGGCAGGCGCCCGACGTCCTCGTCGTCGGCGAGATGCGGGACCCCGAGACCATGCGCATCGCGCTCGCGGCGGCCGAGACGGGGCACCTCGTGTTCTCGACCGTCCACACGAGCGACGTCGCTTCGACCGTCTCGCGCGTGGCCGACTCCTTCCCGCCGGAGCGGCAGCCGACCATCCGACAGGAGCTGTCGATGGCGCTCGCGGCGGTCCTCACGCAGACGCTGCTTCCCCGGAAGGGCGGCGGGCGCGCCGCCGCCGCGGAGCTTCTGATGATCTCCTACGGCGCGCGCCAGCACATCCGCAAGAACGCGCTCCAGCACCTCCATCAGGAGATCACGCTGACCCGGCGCCAGGGTTCGTCGACCTTCGAGGAGTCTCTCGCGCGACTGGCGCGGGAGGGCATCGTGGAGATGGAAGAAGCGCGCGCCCGGGCCGCGCACCCCGAGGACTTCGAGACGGCGCTGCGGTCCGGCGCGGGATAACCTATGCCCGTGGTCCTGCTCGTCCTCGGCCTGGCGCTCCAGCAAGCCCCGCCGGCGCCGGCGGCCCCGAGCGCGCGTCCGGCGACGAACGTCACGGCGCAGTCCGGCTCGGTCCGCGCGAACGTCACATGCGAGCCGGAGCGGGACGGCGGCGTTCTGCGCGCCGCGGCATCTCGAGATCCTCCGAGAAGGGAAATCCGCCTTCGAGGAGAACTTCCAGGGAAACGCCGTCCTACCTGATGGGCGAGATCGGCGATCGGGGATCGCTCGAGATCATCGATCTCGACCGCAGCGGCGAGCCCGAGGTCCTGCTCAATCTCTACTCGGGCGGGGCCCACTGCTGCTACTCGACGCGCATCTACTCCTTCGTCGGCGGCGCTCCGCCCTACGTCTCGATCCTCCACGAGTGGGGCAACGCCGGCTACCGCCTGGAGGACCTCGACGCCGACAAGAAGCTCGAGTTCGTCACCGGCGACGACCGGTTCGACACGGCCTTCACCTCGCACGCGGCCTCGCGGCGGCCGCCGCAGGTCTGGCGCTACGCCGACGGCCGACTCGTCAACGTCACGCGCTCCTACCCCGCCCTCATCGAGAAGGACGCCGCGGAGTGCTGGAAGGCCTTCGAGGAGCTCTCGCCGAAGGACCCGACCGGCGACCAGGTGCGCGGCCTTCTGGCCGCCTACCTCGCCGACCAGTACCTGCTCGGGCGCGCCTCGGAGGGCTGGAACCGGCTGATCGGCGCGTACCGGAAGCCCGACCGGAAGAAGTTCTTCGCGCAGCTGACCGCCTTCCTCCAGAAGAGCGGCTACAACGAATAGCCTCCCGTGGAGAGACGGGGCGGATCTCTTGAGCCTCAACCTGACTATCGAGTCCCCTCTCCCCCCGACGGGGGGAGAGGGTCAGGGTGAGGGGGGGAGCCCCCTCAGATCTCCCGCCGAAACAGCACCCGCGTCAGCACGCCGCACACCAGCGCGAAAGTCAGCAGGAAGACCCAGTCCGCGTAAACGGCCTCGGGCGGACTGCCGCGCAGCACCAGGTCGCGCAGCGCGTTCAAGCCATAGGTCAGGGGATCGACGCGGGAGATCGCCTGCAGCCACGGCGGATAGGACTCCACCGGGTAGAGCGCTCCGGAGGGAAAGAACAGCAGCGCGTTGATGATCCCGAACATTCCCCGCAGGACCGAAGAGCTGCGGGCGCGGGCGAACAGAAGGAACCAGATCGCGGAGATGGCGAGCGACGTCAGGAAAACGGTCACGGCGCCGGCGGCGACGGCCTGTCCGCCCGCCACCGTGACGGGAGTCAGGACGAGCACGGCGCCGAGGACGAGCATGCCCGCCAGCGACGCGACGATCGCGCCCGCGAGCACGTTGCCGGTCACGAGCGTCCCCGTCGAGATGGGCGTCACGAGGTACCCCTCGTGGTAGCCGTACATCCGGTCCTCGAGCACCTGCAGGCCGCCGGAGACCATCGAGCCCATGAAGATCGACAAGCAGACGACGGCGGGGCCGAGGTAGGTCAGGTAGTCCAGGTACGGATACGCCTCCAGGCGCGCCGCGGGGGCCGCGGCATCGCCGGCGGCCGCGTGCGCGACTTCCTCCCACACCTGCCGCAGCGCCTGGTCGAGCGCGTCGTACGAGAAGCGGTCCGTGTTGTCGCCCACGAAGGCCGGTCCCGGGCCCTTCGGCGAGAGCGCGGAACGGGAGGATCCACACGCCGCGGTAGCTGCCCTTGCTTCAGGCCCTGCAGCGCCTCCTCGCGGTCGGCGAGGAAGACCGCGTCCACGAGCTGCCGCCCCGTCTCGAGCGCCATGACCCCGCGGCGGCACGCGGCCGAGTCCGCGTTGCCCGCCTCGTCGACGACGGCGAGCGGGATGTGCCGCAGCTGCCGGTTCAGGGAGTTTCCGAGGACGAGCAGGTAGACCAGCGGAAAGAGCATGGTCGAGACGATCAGGACCGGCTGGCGCCAGAGCGTCAGGTAGGCGCGCTGGCAGATGGCCGCGATCCCCAGCACCGCCAGCGCGACCCCGCGCGCGGGCCTCGGGACTCCGTCGGCCCGCTTCATTCGCCGCGCAGGCCCCGGCCGGTGTAGGAGAAGAAGACGTCTTCCAGGGTCACGGGAGCGATCGTCAGCTGGAGGACGCGGTAGCCGCGCTCCTCCAGGTGCTGCGCGGCGCGGCGCCCGACACCCTCCCCCGGCCGGGACTGGAACTCGAAGAGCGACGGGGTCAGGGCGCGCCAGTTCTTTCCGCCCATCCGCGAGAGCGCCTCGCGGTCGGCCGGCGCGAGGTCGCGGTCCGTCTCGATCTGCGTGCGCTCGCCGGTCTCGAGCGAGCGCTTCAACGCCGCCGGGGAGTCCTCGCACAGGATGCGCCCCTGGTCGACGATCGCCACGCGGTCGCAGAGGGCGTCGGCCTCGTCCATGGCATGCGTCGTCAGGATGATCGCGAGCTCGGCGTCGACGCTCTTCAACTCCCCGAGCATCTCCCAGATGGAGCGGCGGCTCTGCGGATCGAGGCCGGTCGTCGGCTCATCCAGGAAGAGGACGTGCGGCGAATGGAGCACGCCGCGCGCGATCTCGAGGCGGCGCCGCATCCCGCCCGAGAGCTCGCGCGTGACCTGGCGCCGGCGCTCGGTCAGGCCCACCTGCTCGACGCGGCGGTCGATCATGCGCTTCAAGCCCCGGCCGAAGAGCCCGTACATCTTTCCCTGGATCGAGAGGTTCTCGTCGACGGTCAGGTTCTCGTCGGTCGTGACGGCCTGCGAGACGGTCCCGATGAGCGCGCGCACCGCCGGCTGCTCCTGGACGATGTCCCGTCCGCGGATGCGCGCCGTGCCCGAGGTCGGCTGCAGCAGCGTCGTCAGCATGCGGATCAACGTGGTCTTGCCCGCGCCGTTGGGCCCGAGGATGCCGTAGGTCTCGCCGGCGCTGACGGTAAAGGAGATCGCGTCGTCGGCGATCTGGTCGCCGAAGCGCTTCGTCAGCCGCTCGACCTCGATCGCGGCGGGCCGGCGCTCCGCCGGCGTCCGGGCCGGCTCGTCCAGGAAGGGGGGCGCGTCGAGGAGCGGTTCGAGGGAGCGGCTCTCCCGCGGGGTCAACTCTTCCCCGCTTCGACGACGAAGGTCTGGCCGGCGATCACCGCGGCGCCCTGCGGGGCGAGGCGCACGGAGAAGGTCTTCAGGTCGCGGCTCTGCAGGCCCCAGTTGCGTCGCGTCGCGAACTCCGAGCGGGGCTTGACCGACACGACGCGCGCCGGGAACGGATCCTGCGGCCGGGCCTGAGGCCAGACGCTCACGCTGCCGCCGACGGCGAAAGTCGAGAGCCGCTCCTCGGGCACCTCGACGCGCAGAAACGGCGTGCCGGTCTGCAGGGTCACGATGGGCTGCCCGGCCTCGACCCACTCGCCCTCCCGGTGGTGCCGGGTGAGGACGACGCCGGCGGACTTCGCGACGAGCGTGCCCTCCTTCTCGAAGTGCTCCACCTTTTCGCCGCGGACCTTCAACGTGTTGTCCTGCGCCTCGAGCTGGTTCTTCTCGGTCTCGAGCGCCCGGATCCCGGCCTCCGTGGCGTCGCGCCGGTGCCGCAGCAGTCTCCAGGTCCGCCGCCGGCGCGATCCCCTCGCGCACGAGCCGGGTGAGCCGCTTCTCCTCGCTCGTGATCTGCGCGAGCTCCGCCTTGGCCTTCTGGACGTTCTGTTGCCGCGTCAGCTCGCGGGCCTTCAGCTCCGCGCGCTGGCGCTGGTAGTCGGCCCCGTCCTCGGCCAGCCCGGGCTGCTCGACCCGCGCCACGATGTCTCCCGAGGCGACCGATTCCCCCTCGTCGGGAACGCGCGTGATGATGCGGCCGGCCCGGGAGAAGGAGAGGTCGAGTGTCTGGTCTTCGGCAATCGCGAGGAGGCGGACCCTCGCCCCGCTGTCATTTTCCTGGCGAACCAGGGCGCCATATCCCCAAGCGCCCGCCACCGCGATCGCAATCGCCACCCCGACCCAGGCCACCCTTTTCATTGCTGCCTTTCGCCGAGACAGATCTTAGCGCCAATCGGGCGCAAGGGTCCCCCCTGCCGGGCGGCCCGCGAAGGCACTTTGGTTAGACTGCCCCGGTGGAAGGCCCGCTCGTCGGCATCATCATGGGCAGCAAGTCGGACTGGGAAACGATGCGCCACGCCTCCGAGACCCTCGTCCAGTTCGGCGTCTCGCACGAGTGCAAGGTCGTCTCCGCCCACCGCACGCCGGAGTGGATGGCGGAGTACGCCTCGAGCGCCGCGGGGCGGGGGCTCGCGGTCATCATCGCCGGGGCGGGCGGCGCGGCGCACCTGCCGGGCATGATCGCCGCGCACACGACCCTCCCGGTGCTGGGCGTGCCGGTCGAGAGCGCGGCCCTGAAGGGGCTCGACTCGCTGCTCTCGATCGTGCAGATGCCGGGCGGCGTGCCCGTGGCGACCTTCGCCATCGGCAAGCCCGGCGCGATCAACGCGGCGCTGCTCGCCGTGTCGATCCTCGCCGCCAGGCAACCCGGATCTCGCCGAGCGGCTGCGGGCCTTCCGCGCCGAACAGACCCAGCGGGTCCTCGGAGAAACGCTTCCGTGACGGCGGCGGTGCTCCCGGGCTCGACCATCGGCGTGCTCGGGAGCGGACAACTCGGGCGGATGTTCGCCATCGCCGCGCGACGGATGGGCTACCGCGTCCACACCTTCTCGCCCGACGACGACACGCCGACCGGGCAGGTGGCCGACGTCGAGATCACGGCGCCCTACGAAGACCTCGACGCGGTGCGCGCGTTCGCGGCGAAGCGTCGACGTCGTGACGTTCGAGTTCGAGAACGTCCCGGCGGCGGCCGTGGACGCCGCGGCGGAGCTCGCTCCCGTGCGCCCGGAGGCTCGGTGCTCGCCGTCACGCAGCACCGGCTGCGCGAGAAGACGTTTCTGTCGAAGGCCGGATTCCCGGTCACGACGTTCGCCGAGGTGCGATCGCTCGAGGACCTGCAGGGCGCGCTGTCCCGGATCGGCTGCCCCGCGGTCCTCAAGACCTCCACGTTGGGCTACGACGGCAAGGGGCAGTCCCGGATCGATCGGCCTGCCGACGCCGCCAGGGCCTGGGAGACGGTCGCCGCGCCGGAGGCGATCCTCGAGGGGTTCGTGGCCTTCGAGAAGAGGTCTCCGTCGTCGTGGCCCGATCCCTCGACGGCCACCTGGCGGATTTCGGGCTCATCGAGAACACGCACGAACGCCACATTCTCGACTTCTCGGTCACGTCCGGATGCGCCGACACGGCGATCGCGCGCGAGGCGGTGCGTCTGGCCGGCGCCGTGGTGGAGAAGCTCGAGGTCGTCGGCGTCCTCTGCGTCGAGCTGTTCGTGACGGGGCAGGGCCGGCTGCTGATCAACGAGCTCGCGCCGCGGCCGCACAACTCGGGGCACCTGACGGTCGACGCCTGCGTGACGAGCCAGTTCGAGCAGCAGCTGCGCGCCGTCTGCGGCCTGCCGCTCGGGTCCACCGCGCTACCTGCAGGCCGCGGCGATGGCGAACCTGCTCGGCGACCTCTGGGAGAAGGGCGAGCCCGACTGGGAAGCGGCCTGCGCCTTTCCCGACGTCAAGCTCCACCTCTACGGCAAGACCGAGGCGCGGCCCGCGCCGCAAGATGGGCCACCTGACGGCCCTCGCCGAGCTGCCCCACCACGCCCTGTCGAGGGCCCTCGCCGCCCGCCGGCGTTGAAGCGGCTCCGGCTCGCCCCTCAGCCTCGCGGAGACGATCTCCGGGCTCACCCTCGCAGACGATCCCCTCTCCCCCGACGGGGGGAGAGGGGTAGGGTGAGGGGGGGCGCTCTTCTTCTGCAGGCATGAAGCCTCAGAGCAATCGCTCCACTTCGTCCAGCGCCACCTCCGCCCGCTCCGCGATCACCAGATCCACCGCCCCGGACGCCTCGGTCGACTCCGGATTGACCTCCACGGTGAAGGCGCCGCGCCGGCGCGCCTCGCGCGGAAAAGCCGGCGGCCGGATAGACGACCGAAGACGTCCCGACGACCAGGCACACGTCGCAGTCGAGCGCCGCGAGGGACGAGCTCCAGGACTTCCGGATCGATCGGCTCGCCGAACCACACGACGCCGGGCCGCGCGAGACCGCCGCAGTGCGGGCACCTCGGCGGCATCTCCGGAAAGGGAACGCGCTCGTCCGCCCACCGTCGGGGCGCTCCGGCGCAGGCCTCCCAGCAGGAGAGCTCCCAGAGCGACCCGTGAAACCGGATGACGCCCGAGGTCCCGCAGCGCTCGTGCAGCCCGTCGACGTTCTGCGTGACGAGCGTGTACGTCGGAAACCGGCGGCTCCAGTCGGCGAAGAACCTCGTGCGCGCGGTTGGGGCGGGCGCGCGCGATCAGGTCCCGCCGCCACGCATACCACTCCCACACCGTCGCCGGATCCCGCGCGAAAGCCTCGGGGGTGGCGAGCTCTTCGGGACGAAATTCCTTCCAGAGCCCACCCGCGCCGCGGAAGGTCGGAATGCCGCTCGCGGCGGAGACACCCGCGCCCGTGAGCACCGTGACGCGCCGCGCCTCGCGCAGGCGGTCGGCCAGTTCGCGGATGGGGGTCACCGCGACGCGCCCTTCTCGAAGACGACGAGCTCGTCGACGGGCGTGAAGTCGAGCGCCCGGGCCATCCTCATGGACGGGAGATTCTGCTGAAGCGGCCCCCAGAAGGGCTCTCGCCCGGCCAGCGCGGCAAGCATCGGAGGATTCTCTCAAACGGCCCGGCGTTTGACGTGTCCGAAACCCGGGAATACGCTGCCCCGGCTTGTTCGAGTACCAGACGCTGTTCGACGTTCGCGGCGGCCTCTACAACCGGGCCAACCGGCTCTACCCCGACGCCCGCGCGGAGGAGGCCGCGAGGCTGCTCCGCCACCTTCCGCTCTCGTCACGTTCGCGCTGGCTCGACGTCTCCGCCGGGGGCGGCTACCTCTCCGAGCGCGCCGGCGCCGAAGGCCTTCCGCGCGCGTCGGTCGCTTGCGACGCCTCGCTGCTCTTCCTCGTCTCAGCCGAGCATCGCCAGGGCGCGTGCGCCGCGCGGGCTGAGGCTCTTCCGCTCGCGAGCGGCCGGTTCGACGCGGCGGCCTGCCTCGCGGCCCTCCACCACTCCGAGGACCCCGGCCGGGTCTTCCGGGAGCTTCTGCGCGTCACGACTCGCGGCGGGCGCGTTGCGCTCGGCGACGTCGCGGACGGCTCGGCGGCAGCGCATTTCCTGAACGGCTTCGCCGATCGCCACACGGAGAGCGGCCACCACGGGCGCTTCTACGCGCACGAGACGCTCGCGCAACTGTTGGAGGCCGAAGGGGCCGCCGACATCGAGAGCGAGCGCCGGACGATCTCGTGGACGCTTCCTTCCCTCCGCGACGCCGTCGCGTTCTTCCGAGACCTGTTCGGGCTTGCTCCGGCAACGCCCGACGAGCAGATCGCCGAGGCGCTGGACGATCTCGGGGCCGGGCCCGACGGCGCTTCTTATCGCCGTGCCCTGGGCCATGAACTACGTTTCCGGCAGCCCTTCTTGAAGGCCGCCGATCTCTCGCCGCGTTTCCTGCTCCCGGCGCTCTCCGTGTTTCTCGGAAGCAGCCTCCGGGAGAAGGAGATCCGCGCCGCTACCGCGATCTCCGCCGGGCAGTGGCGCGACCTGGGCCGTGCCTACCCGCGCCTGGGACCGGATCCCGGCCCCGCCGCCGCCCGCGCGCGGCGCCGCTACGGCTTCCTCGTGGGACAGGCGCTTGCGGGCGGTCCCGACCGAATCTCGTTCCGAGACGCTCCGCCCGGTCCGGCGCCGTGCCTCTATGCGACGGCGCACGTCGGCGATCTGCGCAGCCTGCGCTACCTGATGCGGCGCGAAATCCCGATCGCGACCGTCGTGGTCGCCACCGACGAGGAACGCGCCGACTTCGCGCGGGCCGATCGGGACTTCGACCTCGGCACGCCGCGCGACTTTCCGCACGTCCTCTCGTCCCGCCAGCCGCTGCGCCTCCGGTCCGCCCTGCGGCGCGGAAGCCTCATCGTCTCGGCGGACCTGCCCGAGCGGGACGGCGTCCCCTTCCCCTGCCTCGGCGGGCAGCTCCGCCTCGACCCTCGCCCCTTCCGGCTGGCCCGCGTCTGCGGCGTGCCGTGCCGGCCGGTCTTCCTGACCGCGCCCAACGGCCGCCTCACGATCACGATCGGCCCGGAGTTGCCCCGACCGGAGGAGGCCGCGCTCGACGCGTTCGCGCGCGCCCTCGAAGCCATCTGCGACGAGTCGCCGTCCGCGATCGACGCCTTGACCTGGTGGAACCGGCTCGCCCCGCGATGAGCCTGTCGGAAGCGCTC
The DNA here is from genome assembly GCA_963725095.1 of uncultured Acidobacteriota bacterium. Classification (GTDB taxonomy): domain Bacteria; phylum Acidobacteriota; class Thermoanaerobaculia; order UBA5066; family Gp7-AA6; genus DATBFU01. The sequence goes on along the minus strand of CAVRXJ010000022.1, from coordinate 62,415 downwards.
CGGGAAGCCCTGCGCCGGGATCCCCGGAGACCGGCGCTGCGCCGCGGCGCCGAGGCGTTGGACCGCGCTGCGCTCGCGGCGCGCATCGAAGCGCGCGCCGAGGAGCTCGTGCGCCGCTCCGGCGGCGCGCCTGTGTCGCTCGACGCTGCGGACCCGATCGGGTTGGCCGTCGGCTTCTTCGCGGCGCGCCGTGTCGGCGCCACCGCGGTCGTCCATGCGGACGGGGTCCCGCCCGGACTGCGCGCGGAAAGGGAGGAGCGGCTGCGGCGCCAGCTTCCCCCCTCTTCGGACGAAACGGTCTTCTTCTCCTCCGGCAGCGTGTCGCGCGGCAAGGCGGTCCCGCTCTCGGAGGATCGGCTCCTCTTCTCGGCGCTCGCCTATCCGGAGCGCACGGGAATCGCAGGCTCCGACGGCGTCGCCGTCGCGGTGCCCGTCGGCCAGATTTTCGGCTTCCTGCGCGGGATCGTGAACTCGCTCCTGGTCGGCGCGGAGGTTCTCTTCTACGCGCCCCGGCGCGATCCCCTGGGCGAGGCGGCGGCCCTCGGCGCTTCGTTCGTCCTGCTCTCTCCGGCCCAGGCGAGGCTCTCGGCGTCGGCCCGCGGCGCGCTGAAACTGCGCGGCGCACTGACCGCGGGCGGCCCGTTGGCGGAGATGGCCGCGGCGCGCCTGGAGGCGGACCGCGCCGTCCCGATCCGGTTCGGGTACGGCCTGACGGAGACCTCGGCCCTCGGCACGCGGCAGCACTTCGACCGCCCGCGGCGCTCGGGAAGCTCCGGCCTCCCCGCTCCCGGCATGGCCATCGCCGTCGTCGGCGAGGACGGGGCGGGCGTCGCCACCGGTGAGACCGGCGAGATCCGCATCTCCGGAAGCGCGGTCTTCCGAGGGTATGCCGATCCCGCCGAGCCCTCCCCCTTCGACGCACAGGGCCGCTTCCGAACCGGCGACCTCGGCTTCCTGGACGAGGCGGGCGAGCTGCACGTCCGCGGGCGCGCGGCGGCGAGCATCTGGGCGCGCGGCCGCGTGCTCTGCGCGGAAGAGCTCGAAGGCGCCGTGCTCGAAAAGGCCGGCGTCTCCGAGGCGGCGGCCGTCGCGCTGGGCGACGCGTTCGGCCTGCTGCTGGTGACCGAGGACCCTTCCGAGAGTTTTCTCGCCGAGGTGCGGGCGCACCTGGCGGAGCGCCTGCCGCTCTTCGCGCGCCCGCGGCGCGTCCGGCGCGTGGAGCGCCTCCCGATCGCCCCCTCGGGCAAACTCGACCGACTGGCGGCGGCGAAGTGCTTCGACGCGCCCTGACACCCCGATCCTGGCCGCCGCGAGGCGAGCGGCGGGCGGCGCGGCACGCCCTTCTATCTCTTCGACGGCGCCGAGCTTCTCCGGCGCGCGCGGGCCTGGCGGCGCGCCGCAGCCGCGGCGGCGCCGGCCGAGGTCTTCTATCCGTACAAGTGCAACCGCGCGCCCTCGGTCGTCGGGGCGCTGGCGCGCGAAGGGCTCGGCGCGGAGGTGACCACGCGCGCCGATCTGAGAACGGCGATCCGCCTCCGACTCTCCGGAGAGCGGATCGTCATCCACGGCCCGGCGAAAACACCGGAGCTCCTGGACGCGGGCCTCGCGGCCGGCGCCCTCTTCGTGGCCGACGGGCGAGAGGACGCCGAGGCGCTTTTTTCACGGGCGGCCGCCCTCGGAAAGACGCCCCGCTACCTGCTTCGCTTCGCGCCCGCCTCCGCCGCGCAGGAGCAGCGCCGCTTCGGCTTGCCGGCGCGCGAGCTGCTCGCCCTCTCCCGCGCGATCACCCGGCGTCGGGCGCCGGGCCCCGAGGGGCTCGCGTTCCACCTGGGGACCGGGATCCCCTCGCTCGCCCCGTACCTGCGCGCGCTCGCCGAGATCGGATCCCTCGGAATCCCGATCGGACGGCTCGACCTCGGCGGCGGTTTCGCCGCCCGATCCGAGTCCCGTCTCGACGCGCGCGGCCGCCCGCGGCCCGGCGGGATGGACCCCGGAGCGATCCTTCCGCCGCTCGCCCGAAGTGCCAGACGGCTCTTCGGCCGCGGCGTGCGTCTCTGCGTCGAGCCCGGACGCGCGATCGTTTCGGGAAGCTTCCACCTCGTCGCGCGCGTCGTGCGCGTGCGTCCCGCGCGAGGGCCGCGTGACCGTCTACCTCGACGCCTCGCGCCTCTCGCACGCCTTTTTCGTCGCGATGGGCAGGCACCCGATCGCCGCACTTCCCGTTCGCCGCGGCGCGCGCCGGACCGTCACGCTTGCCGGACCTCTGGGCGTGGGCCTCGACGTCTTCACGGAAACCGCGCGGTTGCCGCCTGTCGACGACGGGCGATCTGATCGTGATCGGCTCGGTCGGCGCCTACAACGGGAACGCAGCCAACGCGTGGGCCGGTCCGATCCCGCCGATCGTCTCCTAGCTCAGGTACGGCTTCATCTTCTCCGCGAGGTCTGCGACGCCGTGGGTCACCGCGGACTGATGGGACCCCGTCAGCCAGTGGACGTCGACGCCGGCGGCGACGTGGTGCCAGCCGGCGGTCGATCCGCCGGGCGGCTTGTCGAGGAGGTAGTCGCTGCGAAACAGGGCGACGCGACCGGTGAACCGGCCGGGGACGTAGTCCCGGCGCCGGGCGCCGTAGGCCAGGTGCCGGGTGAGGTACGCGCTGACGGTGGCGCTTCTCGGGGTAACGACCGAGTCCCCCTTCGCCGCGGCGACCCGTCGCCGCCAGAGGCGGCGCAGAGCGTCGGCGAGAAAGCGAACCCGGCCCCCGGGGCCGGAGCGCGCGCTCTCGGCGTAGGCCAGGAGGTGCGACCGTACCCGTAGATGGATCTGCCGCCGCGTCGCCTCGCTCCACCGCAACCCCGCCGCCACTCGGCGGCTCGCGCGGCCGAGCATCCGAAGGGGGAGCGGAGCCGTTCTCGAGCGCGGCGTCGATCAACAGGAGTGTCTCGACCCGCTCGCCCTGCGCTTCGAGCTGTCGGGCCATCTCGAAGGCGATGATCCCGCCCGTGCAGAAGCCCCCCAGCCGGTAGGGGCCGGTCGGCTGAACGGCCCGCACCGCCGAGAGGCGATCGCTGGCCATGGCCTCGAGGGTCCACGGCAGCTCGTCGCCGTCGAGTCCGTGGGGAGTGACGGCATAGAACGGCTGATCGGGGCCCAGGCATCGCGCCAGGTTGTGGCAGTAGAGACCGCCGTTCTCGTGGTCGCCATGCAGGAAGAAGAGCGGCCGCCGCGCGCCGCCGGCCTGGACGGCGGTGAGGGGCCGGCCGAAGTGCGCCTGCCCGTCCTCCATCAGGAGGTGGACGAGCCGGTCGATGGTGATGGGGCCGCCGAGCAGGCGCGAAGGGGCGAGTGTGCGGCCGCACACCTTCTCGATCCGCAAAAGCATCTCGATGCCCAGGAGTGAAGTGCCGCCCAGATCCATGAAGTCGTCGTGCGGACCCACGCCGCTCACTTGCAGGAGGTCCTCCCAGATCGCGCGAAGCTGCGTGCCGAGCAGGCCGAGGTGGCCGACGCCGGCACCCGACGGCGCGAACGGGGCGAGGGGCGGGAGCGCCTGTCGGTCGATCTTCCCGCTCGGCGTGAGCGGCAGCGCGTCGAGAAACTGGAAACCGGAAGGCAGCATGTGGTCCGGCAGCCGGCCCTTCAGGAAACGACGCAGGGCCGCCCCGTCGCGCGGAGCCCCCGCATTCGGCACGACGTAGGCGACGAGGCGCTGCTCGCCCGGAGAGTCCTCCCGGCCGACCACGGCGACCTGGCTGACCTCGTCGCTCCCGCGCAGCGCGGTCTCGACTTCCCCGATGTCGATGCGGTGGCCGGAGATCTTGACCTGCGCGTCCCGGCGTCCGAGCTGCACGAGGGCTCCGTCCGCGGACATCCGGCCGAGGTCGCCCGTGCGGTACGTGCGCAGGCGGTGGTCGTCGGGATGAGACAGGAACTTCGCCCGGGTCAGACGCCTCATCCCCCCAGTAGCCCGCGGCGAGGCCGCGGCTACGGACGGCGATTTCGCCGATCTCGCCCCCGCGCACGTCGCCCCCGGCCTCGTCGACCAGGAACACGTCGGTGTCGTCGACCGGATAGCCCACGGGGACGATGGGACCCTCGAACCGGGAGTCCCGATCGAGAAGATGAATGCGGATGGTCCCGGTCTCGGTGCTCGACAGCGCGTTGACGAGCAGGCAGTCGGGCAGGAAGTGCGAGCGGTACAGCTCGAAGTCGTGGAGATAGACGGGCTCGCCGCCGATGGCGAGGAGGCGGAGCGTCGGAACAGCGCTCGCCGGCGTCGAGGTGCCTGGCCCAATGGCGGAAGATCGAGGCGCTCGAGCGGTAGTACGTAATCCCCTCGCGCGTGAGCCAGCCGGCAAGATCGGCCAGGCCGTCGTGCTTCAGATCCTTCGGGAACAAGGCCGCTCCGTTGAGCAGCGCGACGTACAGCTGCGTGTTCGCCTGCGCCGCGCCCGCCGAGCCGAACATGGTCACGCGGTCCTCGACGCCGATCCGCAGGACGTTCGTGTGCCGCCGGATCTGATGGAGGAGGCCGAAGTGGCTGTGGGCCACTCCCTTCGGGCGCCCGGTCGATCCGGACGTGTAGAGGATGTAGGCGAGGGTGTCGGGGGACAAGCTCCAGCCCCGGATCCTCCGCCGCGCCCGCGGCGCCGATCGTCTCGACGTTCGAGAACGTCGGACGGCCGGCGCGTCAGGCGGCCGGCCAGGGCCTCGCACGCGGCGCTCGAGAGGACGAGCGGCGGCCGGCAGTCCGCCAGCACGCTCGCGAGCCGCGCCTCGGGAAACGAAGGCTCGAGCGGCACGCAGATCTTTCCCGCCTTGGCGAGCGCGAGCACGGAGGCGATCTGCGGCGCACTCCGCTCCATGAGCACCGCGATCGGCTCCGAGCCCTCTCCCCGGCGGTCGAGCACCGCACCGCTGATCCGGTTGGCCGCGCGATTGAGCTCCTCATAGCTCAATCGGTGCGCGTCCGTCTGGAGGGCCAGCCGTCCGGCGTGGCGCCGCGCGATCTGCTCGAACCTCGCTCCGACGGTCTGCGCCGATCGCCGCCTCGGGAAACGGATCGAAGGCGCCGCTCGGATGGATGCACCGCTCGCGAACCGCGCGCTCGTGAGGCGGCAAGGGGAGAGTGGCCGGCGGCGCAGGGAGCGTCACGTGATCGCTGTTTTCGGACAGGGAGGCCGGGCCCGGGGGGTCTCCCCTCCCCCGACATTCCTTCACGGCTACTTCGCCTTCTGGAACAGCACGACGAACTGCGGGTAACCCTCGGCGGCGAGCTTGTCCGCCGGAACGAAGCGCAGCGCCGCCGAGTTGATGCAGTAGCGCAGGCCCGCCGGCTTCGGCCCGTCGCCGAAGACGTGGCCGAGGTGCGAGTCGGCCTGTCTGGAGCGCACCTCGACACCGAACATCGCGAGGATCGAGCCCTTGGCCTGCTTCACGTTGGCGGCGACGAGCGGCCTGGTGAAGCTCGGCCAGCCCGTGCCGGAATCGTACTTGTCGAGCGAGGAGAAGAGCGGCTCGCCCGAGACGATGTCCACGTAGATGCCGGCGTCGTGGCTGTCCCAGTAGGCGTTGGAGTAGGCGCGCTCGGTCCCCGACTCCTGCGTGACGTGGTACTGCAGGGGCGTCAGCTTCTTTTTCAGCTCCTCCGGCGACGGCTTTTGAAAGGTCGCGGCGGGAGCCTTCGCGGGCGCGGCGTTCTGAGCGATCGCGAGCGCGCCCAGCGCCAGGGCCGCGAGCGCGGCCAACAGAGTGGCCTTTTTCAATTGTGGCTCCCCGCCGCGTCGCCCCAGATCTGCGTGAGCCGGGCGTCGCGCCGGCAACCCATCCGGTACGCGCCGTACTGAACGGCGTTCTTCTTGGCGAAGTCCTGGTGATACTCCTCGGCGGGATAGAACGGGGCCGCCGGAGCGATCTGCGTGACGATCTTGCCCGCGAGCTTCGGGTTCTCCTCGAGCTTCCGCTTGGACGCCTCCGCCGCCGCCTTCTGCGCGTCGTCGAGGTAGAAGATCGCCGACCGGTACTCCGGGCCGTGGTCGCAGAACTGCCCGCCCGCGTCCATCGGATCCGTGTTGTGCCAGAAGACCTCGAGCAGGTTGGCGTACGTCGTCTTCGCCGGGTCGAAGAGGACCTCGACCGCCTCGAGCGTGCCCGGTCGCTCCCGCGGACACCTGCTGATACGTCGGGTTCTTGACGCTGCCGCCGGTGTAGCCCGACGTGACCGAAACGACGCCGGGAAGGCCCTCGAAGGCCTTCTCCTCGCTCCAGAAGCAGCCGCCGGCGAAGATCGCCTTGGAGAGCTTCGGGGCCGGAGTCGCCGCGGCGAGGATGGCCGCCGCCGCCCAGAGGATGAGTCCCGCCAGTGAACGTGATCGCAAGAAAGGCCTCCTTGTTACGGTCTCAGAAAACCGGTTTCCGACCCGTTAGATTCCGCGGCCAGCCGCCGCGTCTTGCGCCAAGCCCCACCGAATCTGAAGGCCGGATTAACGCCGCGCGACCGCTTCGCCTACTGAAGGTAGCCGAGCGCCCGCAGGCGCCGCACCTGCTCGTCGATGTCGACCGGGGCGCCCTGCCGCGTCCTGGCGCTGGTGATCCAGGTCGACCAGCCCGCCGCGATGGGCTCCGCCTGGGCGGCCGGCAGGAGCCTCGCGTCTCCCGCGGTCGCGTCCGCCGAGACCACCGCGAGATCGGCGCGGTCGGGGGCGAGCCAGGCGCGCACCGCGCCGTCGTCGATCAGGGAGACGCGCACGTCGTCTTTCGAGAAGGAGACCGTCTCCCCGTCGCGCGGAAAGAACGGGACCAGGCGCGTGAGGGGCCCGGAATAGCGGAACTCCCCCTCGATCCGTCCGCCGGAGCCCGGACCCCGGACGGCGACCCAGAGGCCCGGCAGCGCCGGCGCAAACGCGCGCAGCACGACGTCGCGCGCCGCGCGCAGGGGCCCGGCCGACGCCGGCTCCGGCGCAAGGTCGTGCCTCTGGCCGGGGTCGCGCGCGAGGTCGTAGAGCGCCTCGCGCGGCAACAGCGCGCGCACGCGCGCGTCGCCGAAGAGATCGTCCGTGACGGGAGGCGAAGGGGCCGGGCCCTTGTTGAAGAAGATCGCCTGGCTCATGCCGTGCTGCACGGCGACGCGAAGCGGGCCGTAGCGGTAGGTCTCCGCGAGGAAGGTCCGGTCGCCGGGCACCGCCCCTCCCGACAGCGCGCCGGACAGGTCGATGCCGCGCCAGGAGCCGGACACGGAGCGCGCATCCAGCCCGGCCCGCGCCGCGAGCGTCGGCAGCAGGTCGATCAGACCGACCGGCTCGCCGACGACGCGTCCGGCGGGAATGCCCGGCCCCGACACGATGAGCGGGACCTTCAGGAGGTCGTCGTAGAGCGACCAGCCATGGCCGAGGAAGCCGTGCTCCATGAATTCCTCGCCGTGATCGGCCACGAAGACGACGTCCGTGCGCCGCCGCACCTCGGGCGTCAGGGCCGCGAGCACCCGCGCGAGGCCCCGGTCGACGAGCGCCACCTCCTCGGCGTAGAGCCGGCGCCACTGCGCGAGCGTCGCCGCATCGGGCAGCGGGCGCTTGCCGTAGAAGGAGAGGCTGACGTCGCCGGGGACCGGCGCATTCGGGTCCTTCGGGCGCTTGTCGGGAGGGCAATACGGCGAGTGGGGATCCACGAAGTGGACGTAAGCGAAGAAAGGATGTTGCTGCTCTTCGCTTCAGCCACGCGACGGCATGGTCGGCCGTCGTGAGGGCATCGGTCCACATCGACGCTTCCGTCGGCGGGGCCCAGAAGGTGTCGAACCCCTGCGCGAAGCCGTCGTCGCGGTTGACGAGGACGTTGGCCGAGAAGCCCGCCGTCCGGTACCCCTTCGCGCGGAAGAGCTCGGCCATGGTCGTCGCTTCCTCGGGCAGCCGCTGCGGCATGTCCGCCCAATCGGTGACCTCGTGGCACCAGCGCGAGGTGAAGAGCGCCGCGACCGAGGGCAGCGTCCAGGAGGACTGCGCGCGGGCCTGCGTGAACCGGGCCCCCGAGGCGGCCAGGGCGTCGATCGCCGGCGTCGCGCCCGGGCCGGCGCCGTAGCAGCCGACGGCGTCCTGGCGCACGGTATCGCCGAGGACGACGAGCACGTTGCGCGTCTCCGCCTTGCGGCAGGAGGAAAGCGCCAGGAGCCGAAAGGAGAACCGCCGCGCGCGCGACTCCGGCCGGGGCGGCCCCTCGGGTCTGTGCGCGCACCTTCTTCATCGGATGCGGGCGAGGATAATCGATCGCCGGCGTCCCGCAACTATATAAAGATTTATATAGTTGGTCGACCACGCTGTAGCACCTTCGTGCCTTCGCGATGGCACCCGTCGGCGATTGAGCGTCCCGCCGCCGCCGCTTAACATCGCCCTAACGCACCGAGAAAACGAAAGAGGCCTTCCCTTGATGATCTCGACGAGCCCAGAGGCGCAGAGAAGCGCTCCGCAGACGGGGGTCCCGCACGGCGGAGCCGCCGCCGGACACCCGCCGCCGGCCGCACGGGCGACCGTCACCGAGAACGGGGTCACCGTGGCCGAGCGGGGCGGAACCCGCATCATTCTCTACGAGCGCCTCACGGGGGAAGAGGCCCGGCGCCGCGCCGAAAGCCCGGAGCCGCAAGGCGCGGGAATGGCGCGCGAGGCCGTCGAGAAGGTCGAGTACGTCGAGGTCTGGAGCACGCAGGATCCCGCCGACGGCTACGACTTCCGGATGTATTCCTTCGGCGGCGCCCTCGTCGCCTCCCGCTCGACCCGGGGACACTGAAGGCCGGCCGCGCCGCGGCCAACCCGCCGAGGCGAGCGCGCGGCTCCGGCCCCTCGGGATCCTAGGGGCTCGCGCCGACCAGGTCGAACGTCGCCTCGCTGACGCCGACGAACCGCGCGCCGATGTCTTCCCAGTCCCAGACGCTCCAGATCGCGTCGAAGAACTCGGTCTTGCGGTTCTGGTACTGCAGATAGTAGGCGTGCTCCCAGGCGTCGAGCACCATGATCGGCAGCCCGCCCTGAGACAGGTTCGACTGGTGGTCGTAGATCTGCGTCGTCAGCAGGCGCTTGCCGACCGGTTCCCAGACGAGCGCCGACCAGCCTGAGCCCATGACCGTGGCCGCGACCTCGGTCATCTGCCGCTTGAACTTTTCGAAGCCTCCGAAATCGCGGTCGATCGCCTGCGCGAGCTTGCCCTCGGGGCGGCCGCCTCCGTTGGGGGCGAGGTTGCGCCAGAAGAGCGAGTGCAGCACGTGGCCCGAGAGGTGGAACGCGAGCGCCTTCTCCAGGGCCGCCAGGCGCGAGAAGTCCTCCTTCTCACGCACGTCGTCGAGCTTCTCGAGCGTCTCGTTGGCGCCCTTCACGTAGGCGGCATGGTGCTTGTTGTGGTGCAGCTCCATGATCCGGCCCGAAATGTGCGGCTCGAGCGCGCCAAAGTCGTACTCGAGGTCGGGCAGTTTGTACTGAGCCATGGTGTCCTCCTGTCAACTTTCACAGAGCACGAAGTATGCCGCCTTCTACGAAGCCGTTTGCGGAGCCAGCTGGTCCTGGATGGCGGCGAGCTCCTGCCGAAGCCGGTCGGCCGACTCGGGCCGCCGGGCCGGGTCCTTCTCCAGACAGCGCAGGACGAGCGCGTCGAGCTCGACGGGAACGTCCAGCGCGAAGGCGGAGAGCGGCTCGGGCTCCTCGTGCAGGATGCGCTCGAACAACTCTCCCAGTCCGTCCCCCGCGAACGGGAGCCGACCCCCGAGAATCTCGTAGGCCACGATTCCGAGGGCGAAGAGGTCCGTCCGCTGGTCGACCACACCGCCCTCGATCTGCTCGGGCGCCATGTAGCCGAGCGATCCCAGCGTCGCGCCGGGCCTGGTCATCGTCGGGTCGGAGCCCACCGCCTTCGCGATCCCGAAGTCCATGATCTTCACCCGCCCGTCGCAGAGCAGACGGATGTTGGCCGGCTTGATGTCGCGGTGGACGATGCCGTGCCCGTGGGCGTGCGAGAGGCCGCACGCGATCGCATCCACGATGCGGAGCTTCTCGATCACCGGCATCCGGACGCGCCGCAAGAGGCGCTCGGCCAGGTCCTCCCCCTCCAGAAACTCCTGGACGATGAACGAGAGCCCCTCCTCGGTCTGGTGAGAGTCGTAGATGCGGACGATGTTCGGGTGGTCGAGCCCTCCGGCCGAACGGGCCTCGCGCGCAAAGCGCTCGCGCACCGCCTCCTGGTCCGACTCGCAGGTCTTCAGGGCAACCTCGCGGCGGATCAGCGGGTCCCAGGCCTGGTAGACATTCCCGAAGCCGCCGGCGCCGATGCGCGCGACGATCTGGTACCGGCCGAGCGTCTCCCCCTTTTGAAGCTCTCTCCGCGGCGAGGTCACGGCCTGGGACATCGTGTGGACTCTTCCAGCATCATGGTCATAGGCCTCTGCAAGAAACGAACCCGCTTTCTCGAGGGCCTAGTCCCTGGCACCGCCATTGCAGTCGAAGGCCGGGGAGGACCGCCATGAAGAGCAAGGCCGCCATCGGGAACCATCCCATTCACCCCCTGCTCGTTCCCGTTCCGATCGGGGCGTTTTTTCTCGTTCTCGTGGGCGACGTCGCGCACCTCCTCACGGCCGACCCGTTCTGGTACCGCTTCTCGACCGTCGCGATCAACCTCGGCCTCGCGTTCGCGCTCTTTGCGGCCGCGGTCGGCGCCGTCGACTACCTCGGCCTGCGCCTGAACCGAAGGGCCAACGCCATCGCCACGGCACATGCCCTGACGAACGTGGCGGTGGTCGCGCTCTACTCCTTCAGCGACGTCCTCCGGATGGGCGGAGCCGGATTGCGCAGCGACGCGGTGGTGGACGGCGGTGACCTGTTCCACGGCGAGCTTCGTCCTGCTCGGCGTCGCGGGATGGCTCGGCGGAAAGCTCGCCTACGAGGAACGGGTGGGAGTGGTCGAGGAGTCGGCAGCTCCGCGAAACACCGGCGGCCGACCCCGCCGGCGCATCTCTGGCGGGCATGCGCTGAAGCGAGGCCCTTCCCCGTTGCGCCCCGGACCGCACTATGCTCGGCACGAGCTCATGAAACCCGCCTTCGCCTTCCGCACGGCGCTCGGCATCGCCGTCGCCGCGATCCTCTCGCTGGCGCTCATCGGCGTGACCTATCAGAACGTCCGCAAGCTCATCGACGCCGGAGCGTGGATCACCCACACCCAGGACGTCCTCACCGCGGCGGATCGCGTCATGGTGGATCTCCTGAAAACCGAAGCGGCGCAGCGGAATTTTCTGCTCACAGGCCAGCCGCAGTACCTCGCGCCCTTCGAGGCCGGCCTCGACTCCATTTCGGCCCAGCTCGTCGTGCTCCGGCGTCTCGTCGGCGACAACCGTACGCAGCTCGCGCGGGTCGGCGAACTCGAACGGCTGATCGCGGAGCGGGTCGCGTTGATGCGCGCGAACATCGAGCTCCGAACGCGCGCGGGCCTCGAAGCGGCGGCCGGAGCCGTCGCCGAAGGGTTCTCGACATACCAGATGAGCGCCATCCGGGCCGTCGCCGACGAGCTGAAAGCGCAGGAAGAGGACCTGCTCCGGGTCCGGCGTGCGAACACCCAACGCACAGCCCGAACGACGCTCGTGTCGCTCGCGATTGGAGGCCTGCTCCTTCTGCTTTTCCTGGCAATGATCTGGGCGCTGATCCGGCTCGACCTCCTGAAGCGCGGAGCGGCCGAGGAAGAGGTCCGCCGGAGCGCGGGCGAGTTGCGGACGACGCTCCGCAGCATCGGCGACGCCGTCCTGGCCACGGACGCCGAGGGGCGCGTCGTGTTTCTGAACCCCGTCGCCGAGCATCTGACGGGCTGGCCGCAGGCGGAAGCCCTCGGCCGCGACGTGGCGGAGGTCTTCCGGATCATCGACGAAAGGACGCGCGATCCCGGGGGAGGACCTGGTGCATCGGGTCCTCACCGAAGGCCGCGTCGTCGCGCTCTCCAACCACATGATGCTCGTTGCGCGCGACGGAAGCGAGCGCCCCATCGCCGACAGTGCCGCTCCCATCCAGGACGAGTCCGGAGCGGTCCTCGGCGCGGTCCTCGTCTTCCGGGACATCGCCGAGGAGCGCGAGCAGAAACGGGAATTGCAGCGCCTGGCCGCCATCGTTTCCTCCTCGTCGGACGCCATCATCGGAGAGTCGCTCGAGGGAGAGGTCACCGCCTGGAACGCGGGTGCCGAGGCCCTCTTCGGCTACTCCGCGGCGGAGGTCATCGGCCGGTCCGTCTCGCTGCTCGACCCGCCCGAGGCCGAGGACACGACCCTCTCGCGCCTCGACCGGATCCGGAAGGGGCAGCGCGTCCGGCAGTTCGACACCACGCGCCTCCACAAGGACGGGCACCGGGTGGCCGTCTCCGTCTCCGTCTCTCCGATCCACGACGCGGAAGGCCACATCGTCGGCGCCTCGAAGATCATCCGGGACATCACCGAGCGCAAGGAAGCCGAGCTCGCCCTGCGCGCCAGCGAAGAGCGCTTCCGAGTCCTCTCGAGCGCCGTCACGTCGCTCGTCTGGGTCTGCGACGAGAACGGCCGTCGCGACCTACCTGAACCTGCGCTGGTACGAGTACACCGGGACTGTCGGCGGAGGATTCCCTCGGCGAGGGCTGGAGCAAGCCGATCCATCCGGAAGACGTGGGCGCCGGCCTCGAACGCTGGCAGTTCAGCCTCGCCAGCGGCGAGCCCTTCGAATGCGACCTGCGCTACCGGCGCCACGACGGCTCCTACCGATGGTTCGTCGCGCGCGCCAAGCGGATCCCGAGCCGCTCCGGGCCGATCTGGGTCGGCACCTCGACGGACATCGACGACATGAAGACGACCGCGGCCGCGCTCCACGCCGCCAAGGAGGCCGCCGAGGAGGCCAGCCGCGCGAAGGACCGATTCCTCGCCGTCCTCTCCCACGAGTTGCGCACGCCGCTGACACCGGCCCTCGCGAGCTCCCAGCTGCTCGAGCGACGCCGCGACCTGCCCGAAGACGTCCGGCGCGCCGTGGAGCTGATCCGCCGCAACGTCGAGCTCGAGACGCTCCTCGTCGACGACCTGCTCGACTCTGACCAAGATCACGCGGGGGACGATCGAGTTGCGCCGGCAGATCCGAGGACCTCCACGAGGTCCTCCACCGCTGCGCGGACATCTGCCGGAGCGACCTGCTGGCCAAGCGCCAGAAGCTGACTCTGGAGCTCCACGCGGCGGAGCACGACGCGCAGGTCGACGCGGCGCGGATTCAGCAGGTGTTCTGGAACCTGGTCAAGAACGCCGTCAAGTTCACTCCGGCCGGCGGCGCTATCCGGATCGCGAGCGAGAATCCGGCGCCGGGCCGGATCCGGATCTCCGTCTCCGACAGCGGCGTCGGAATCCCGGCCGGGATCCTGCCGAGATCTTCGAGCCTTTCGAGCAGGGCCCCCGATCGATCAGTCCCCGCGCGAGCGGCCTCGGGCTCGGCCTCTCGATCTCGCGCACCCTCGTCGACCTGCACGGGGGAACCATCCGGGCGGAAAGCGACGGCGAAGGAAAAGGCACGACGCTCTCCGTGGAGCTGGCGGCCTTCGAGGACCGTCGGCCGGCCGACGCCGCGGCGCGGCGATCCGCCTGCGGCGGCAGGCCCGGCGTTCGCTCGCGCTCCTGCTCGTCGAAGACCATGCCGACACGGCGGGCGCGTTGAGCGAAATCCTGCGCGAAGAGGGCCACCAGGTCCAGACGACCGGCTTCCCTGTCCGAGGCCGTCGAGGCCTTTCGGCACCAGCCCTTCGACCTCCTGATCACGGACCTCGGACTTCCGGACGGCAGCGGCCATGACCTGCTCGCCCGGCTTCGCTCGATCCGTCCGGTCAACGGGATCGTTCTGTCCGGCTATGGGATGGACTCCGACGTTTCCAAGAGCCGCGCGGCAGGCTTTTCCGAGCACCTGACCAAGCCTGTCCAGATCAATCTCCTGCTGGGCGCAATCGATCGCGTCGGCGCCGAAGGATCGCCCTAGGCGGGACGAGGGCGCGCGCTCACCGCTTGGAACGCGGCGTCCGACAGACAAGGTCAACGCGCGGTCAACCTGGAAGTTTCGGGCCAACCCCCGAAGGCCTGCGTCCCGGGAATCAGTCGCGCGAAGGCGGGCGCCGGCCCCGCGCCGCCACGGCGGGCGGACTTCCCAGCGCGCTGCGCGGGGAAGCGAGGAACACATCCTCCGGGGGCCGGAAGTTTGGGGGCAGGACTCCGAGAGGGCCGGTCACCCAGCTCTCCGGGGAGCGCCGTGGAGGGACGGTTCGAGTCTTTCATAGAACCCTGACCCCTCCGTAGCAAGGCGGATGCCACGAGCGGCGGATTGGAACGGAAGTTGCTTTGACCAGGTGAGAACCCATGCCACGACTACAGAAAGCGCCGCTCCTCGAGAGACTGTCGATGCAGGCGACGGAGTGGACGGGCAGCTCCACGGCCTTCGCCGCAGCTGTCGGGATCATCCTCCTCTGGATCGCGACCGGTCCCCTCTTCGGATACTCCGACACCTGGCAGCTCGTCATCAACACGGGCACCACGATCGTCACCTTTCTCATGGTGTTTCTCATCCAGCGGGCCCAGAACAAGGAGTCGCGCGCGATCCAGCTCAAGCTGAACGAAATCGTCGCCGCACTCGAAGGGGCGAGCAACCGGCTCGTGAACGTCGAGGACCTGAGCGAGGGAGATCTGGCAATTCTCCGGAGCCATTACGCGAGGCTGTCCAAAGCCGCCGCGGCGGACGGCTCGCTCACTCAATCGCATTCCATCGAAGAGGCCGAAGCGCGCCACAGCCGAAAGACCTCGCGCCAACAACGCCGCCCTGGCCGAAGGGCTGGCACGTCCCATGCTTTATCGGACCGCAAGACCCGAAACGGTCCGCGCGGGGTGGATTAGCCCCCCGAGGCGACAAGGCGGCGATGGCCGCCGGAGAATGAGGAGCCGACCATGAACAGTTCCCTTCGGAGACTCGCAACCGCAGCCGCCTTCGTCGCCGCCCTGGTGGTGATCGGCGCCTGCACGACGACGCAAAGCCCGGGCCGCCAGATCGACGACGCGTCGATCCACACGGCCCTCAAGGCCAAGCTCACGGCGGACAGGTTCTCGAACATCGTCAACATCGACATCAACGTCACCAACGGCGTCGTCACGCTGGCGGGAGAAGTTCCCAACGCCAAGGTGAAGGCCGAGGCCGAGAGCGAGGCCCGGAGCGTCGACGGGGTCAAGCGCGTCATCAACAACCTGCAGATCAAGAACCCGCCGGCCCAGTAAGCCGGCGGGCGCCATTCCCCTACAGGAGGAATCGCCATGCTTCGATACGCATTGATCTTTCTCGCCATCGGATTGGTCGCGGCACTTCTGGGATTCACGGGTGTCGCCGGCGCGTCCTTCGCCATCGCGAAGTTCCTCGCGCTGATCTTCGGTCTGCTCTTCCTGGTGTTCCTCGTCCTCGGCCTCGCAGGGGCAAAGAAGCTGACGAGCTCGTAGTCGCCTCTCGAGGCGCGCGCCGCCGATGGCGGCCTCGCTCGGCCCCGGAGGACGGACCGGCGGGGCTTCCATCGGCGGCTTTTTGTTCGGAGGATCCTGCTGGGGTACCGGGACGGAAGAAGGAGGAGCCTCGACAGGAGGTTCCCGCCGAGGCTCCTCGATCGGTGGCGAGGGAGCGTCCTGACCCGGTTCGGGGCCGGGCGGCTCCCGGCCGTCGATCAGGGGTTGGGCGTCGGCGCCGGGGAGGACGTCGACGTGGTGGTCGTGGTTTCGGTCTGCGTTGTCGGCGGTGTCGTCCCCGGTGTGGCGGGATAGGCGCTTCCTTCGGTCGTCTTCTCGGTTTCGGTCGTGGTTTCGGCCTTCTTTTGACAGCCGGTCAGAAGGACCGCGCCCATGGCAGCCACACCCGCCAGGCGAAGCAGTTTTCTCATCTTTCACTCCTTTGCGATCGAGGCCTTCCGCGATTGCGCGAAAGGCCTCCTCTCCGTCAAATGCACGACCCGTGCCGGGATTCGGAGCCTCGCTGCCGGCACGCTCCTTGCTGCCCTTCCTCCACGGCCCGCAATGGGGCGGACCGCAGCGAAAGGAGTCGTTCATGAGAAGGTTGGCCGGAATTTCCCTGATCGCGCTGCTGTGCATCAGCGCGGTCGCCGCCGCGGCGCCGCCGTCGGATTCCAAGACCGTCAGCGGCACAATCTCGAGTGTGGACATGACCGGGAAGTCCCTGGTCATCAAGCAGAGCTCGGGCAGTGACGTCACCGTCTACTGGAACGAGGGCACGACCGTCAGCGGCGATCTTCGGGAAGGTCAGCAGGTGCGCGTCGAAACGAAGGAGCAGGACGGAAAGACCTGGGCGACGACGATCCAGGTGCAGGCGAAGAAGCCGTACTAACGCACCGACGTTCCGGAAGCTTGCGCACGACCTCGGGGGAGGCGCCCAGAGCGCCTCTTCCGAGGTTCTCTTGGCAAAGAGACCGGAGTCACCCCGTCTTGGCTAGCGCCTTCCCCGAGCGGACGGCGCGCGACCAGCCTTCGAGAAACTCCAGCAGCTCGCCGGGCGTGCGAATCCAGATGTCCGCGCGGCTCGCGCAACGCCGCGAGGCGACGAGGCCGGCCAAACCCCACCCGAACAACTCCGCAAAGGCGTTCTCGCTGTTCCGATCGCCGAGAAAGGCCATCGCCGCTTCGTCGCCGCCTTCTTCCATCAGACGCCTCACGACCCGGACCCTCCCGGCGCCGCCAGGCCTTTCTACGACCCACGACGGCACGCGTTCGGCGAAGCGCCGCCGGCGGGCGGAAGACCCCTGCGAGTGTGGACCATCGAAAGTGAGACGTTCCAGGCCGTCGCCACCCCACAGATCGGGACGCGGTCGAAGTCCCTGCAGCGCCCTTTCGAGATCGGACGACGGGCGCTTGCTGACGATCGCCACGTGGACGCCGGAGCATTTCATCGCGTCCCCCAGGAGGGCTGCGATCTTCGGACGGGACCGCGCGATGCGTGCGCGTGACATCAGGGGCGCCAGCACGGCGTCGTGGTCCAGGAGGAGGATCCGATGCGCGGCCCGTGCCACTCGGGCAAAGAACAGGTCGAGGCCGGGTCGCGCCGAGGAGATCGGGGGCGGAAGGGCCGGCGCCTCGATCCGGCTACCCCTGGCAACCGCGAACACGCTTCCTCTCATTCTTCCACCCGTCCGTGCAGAAAGCATGCCGATCAGGAACTGGCAGGGGCTTTGCTCCGCTCGCCTTCAGGAGGCTTGAAATGAACTGCCAACATCCCGGTTGCCGATGCCAGGAGGCTCCCGTCGAGCGCAATGGCCGCAAGTTCTGCAGCGAGACCTGCGCCGACGTCGAAAAGAGCGCCCCCGGAAGCCCGACGTGCCCGTGCGGGCATGTCGACTGCGCCGCCGTCTAGTCCTCGGTTCAGGCTCAGCGAGAAAGGGCGCGGCCGCCCGCGCCAGCAATGACGACCGTTCGTTCACCAAGGAGGTTCGAGATGAAGACAGCGTTGGATCAGCCGCGCGTGCTTTCCGCTTCGACGCTCGCGGGAGATCCCGTCAGCAACGCAGAGGGCGAGAGGCTCGGAAAGATTGAAGAGTTCATGATCGACCTGGACTCGGGAAGGATCGCCTACGCGGTACTGTCCTTCGGAGGATTCCTCGGAGTCGGAGACAAGCTGTTTGCGGTTCCCTGGAGTGCGTTGCACCTCGACACCGAGAGCCACGAGTTCGTCCTCAACGTCGACAAGCGCGTCTTGAAGAACGCGCCCGGCTTCGACAAGGACAATTGGCCCGACTTCGCGGACCGCTCCTGGGGCGCGGGCGTCTTCGGGCATTACGGCATCAAGCCCTATTGGCAGTGACGCACACCTTCGTCCGCTTCTCGCCCAAAGGAAAGGGGAGCCCCACCGGGCTCCCCTTTTCCACGTGAGCGGACCGATGGCCCCTCTTACACCACGTTTCTTCCCTGAATGAGACGGATCACCAGAACGACCACGGCGATGACGAGGAGGATGTGAATGAACCCGGAAAGGGTATAGCCGGAGACCAGCCCCAGGAGCCAGAGAACCAGCAGGATGACGAAGATCGTCCACAGCATTTTCGCTACTCCTTCTCTCCGAAGGGGGATGGCCATTTGGACCACCCCTTCGTGGAGAGGAAAGAGCGAGAATCGTGCCACTCCGGTGTTGTGAGGACCGCCCGGGTCAGCCTCGCGCGCGGCTGGTCGGCCGGCGCGGCGCCTTCGTCTTCGCTTTCGCCTTCGGAACCCTGGGCTCGCACTCCCCCTCGGCCGACGGGGGAAGCAGCCCCTTGACCGTGGCGGCCAGGATCGTCTCCCCCTCCGTCACGATGTAGGCGCGATGAACCATGTTGCGAAGCTCGCGGACGTTGCCCGGCCAGTCGTATGTTCGCAGGGCCTCCAGGGCGGACGCTTCCCAACGAAGGACGCCGGTCTTCTCCTGCTCTTCGATCTGCTTGCGGAACTCTTCGGCCAGCAGCGCGATGTCGTCCAGCCGGTCCTTGAGCGGAGGAAGGCAGAGCGGGAAGACGTTCAATCGATAGAAGAGGTCCTCCCGCAGCTTCCCTGCCTTCATCGCCTCCTGCGGGTCCCGGTTCGTCGCGGAAAGCAGTCGCACGTCGATCGCGATGTCCTGGGAGCCTCCCACGCGCCGCAGCGAATGCTCTTCGAGCACGCGCAGCAGCCGCACCTGGAGCTCGGCGCTCATCTCCGTGATCTCGTCCAGGAAGAGCGTGCCCCCGTTGGCCTCTTCGAAGTAGCCGACGCGGCGGCGATCCGCCCCCGTAAAGGCGCCGCGCTCGTGCCCGAAGAGCTCGCTCTCGATCAGCGTCGGTGACACGGCGCCGCAATTGAAGGCGACGAAGGGCTTGCCGGCCCGCCGCGACAGGCGGTGGATCGTGCGCGCCGCGACCTCCTTGCCGCTCCCGGACGGGCCCGGAGATCAGAACCGGCGCATTGGTTCCGGCGACCTTCCGCAAGTCCTCGAAGACGGCCTTCATCGCCTCCGAGCGGCCGACCATCTCGCCAAGGCGCCCGGTCTCCTGGAGCTCCGTGCGGAGGGCGTCCACCTCGAGCTCCAGCCGTCGGCGCTCGGCGATCCGCTGGTACACCGCTTCGAGCTGGGCCGGCCGCAGGGGCTTCAGGAGGTAGTCCGTGGCGCCGGCGCGCAGCGCCTCGATCGCGTGATCGATGGCGCTCGAACCGGTCAGGACGACGGCCTCGAGGTCCGGCTGCGCTTCGCGCGCGGATCGCAGAACGGCCAGCCCGTCGCCGTCGGGCAGGGTGATGTCCACCAGGAGAAGCTGCGGCTCGAAACT
Source organism: uncultured Acidobacteriota bacterium (assembly GCA_963725095.1). Classification (GTDB taxonomy): domain Bacteria; phylum Acidobacteriota; class Thermoanaerobaculia; order UBA5066; family Gp7-AA6; genus DATBFU01. The sequence goes on along the minus strand of CAVRXJ010000022.1, from coordinate 43,103 downwards.
CGGCGAGCGCCTCCAGCGCCTGCTTGGCCGTGCCGACCGCGCGCGGCTCGCCGCCGAACTCCTGGACGGCCTCCGCGAGGCCGCGACGCGTCGCCGCGTCGTCCTCGACGATGAGCGTCTTCACCGGGCCGACCCTTGGCGAGCCCCCGTCAGTCGTTCCCGGCCTTCTCTCGAAGAGCTCGAATGCCCTGGCGAGCTCCCGGCGCGCCGTCTCGAGAGCGCTCGGTCGGATCCTCTCCCTTCCGGAGCCCGCCGAGCGGCCGTCTCCAGGTGGAGCGCGACCGCCGACAAGCGGCGCGGACACGTCGTGCAGGAAACGTCGCGAGATCTCCTCCTGCGAGGGAGAGCCGTCCGTATCGGGTTCGTGGGTCGTCGTCGAGCTCCAATGCCACCCTCCGAGAAGGTGTTGATCCTACGTCAGATTCGCGGGAACCTTCGAGCTCCAAACGAAGAAAAAGCCCCCGCCGAGCGGGGGCTCGAGTTCGAATCGAGGGACAGCGAAGGTCAGGCCTTTCCGTTGTAGCGGGCCACGATCGTCACCTTCTCCCCGGCGTCTCCCTTCTGGTAGCTGACCTTGACGCGGTCCCCGACGGCCACGGGCGACGTCATCGAGGCGTTCTCGTCGAGGTCGAAACTGTAGTCCTTGCCCTTGGGGCCCGTGACGACGATCTTCTTGCCGGCCTCGAACGACTTGACGATGCCGATCACCGTCTCGGTCTTGACCTTCGTGTCGTCCATGCCCGGGAGCCTGCTGCTTGACCGTGGTCTCCGTCGCCGACTTCGGCATCGTTGCGGCCCCGATGGCCTCGCGCGTCGCGGCCGAAACGACCGCGACATGCTCACGCCCGTCGCTGCCCTTCACGTACGACACCATCGCCATCTGTCCGACGATGATCGTGCCGTCGACCTTCGCGTCCACATCGAGGTCGAAGGAGTAGGTCTTGTCGTTGGGCCCGGAGATCTTGATCTTCTTGCCCGCCTCGTACTCCTTGACGGTCCCCGTCACGCTCTCGGTCTGGACCTTCGAGTCCACACCGGGACCCGTCTGCTTGGTCGTGGACTCCGTGTGCGTCTTCGCCTGGGGCGCGGTCGCGTCCTGCGCGGCGGCATAGCCGCCGACCAGGGAAATCGCCAGACTGGTCACCAAAATACGGTTCTTCATCGGATGCTCCTTCTTGTCATGGCTCCGTTGCCGGAGCTCACAGTGGGAGTAGCAAGACCCATGCCGGCCGCAAACAGGCCGGATCTCAGGCGTCGGGAGAGCTCACGAGGTCGAGCGGCTCTCGATGCGACGTCGGACGCTCGGAATCGCTGCGTTGGAGAACCGCCCGGTAGAGCGACAGATACCGGCGCGCCATCCCCGCCGCCGTGAAGCGCAGCTCGAAGACTTCCCGGCAGCGCCGGCGCTCGAGATGCCTCACGCGGCCGACCGCGTCGACCGCTTCCGAGAGCGTCGCGGCCGCGAAGCCTGCGACGTCTTCCGCAATCGACTCCTGGGCCGCAAAGGGACCGCAGCGGATGACGGGAGTCCCCGAGGCGAGGGCCTCGATCGCCGTCAGCTCGGGATCCCCGCGTGTCCCGTCGAGCTGCAGCAGCGCGATGGCGTCGCCGAGCAACTCGTGACGGCGGCCGTTCTCCGGATCGCCGACGAGCGCGACGTGGGGATCGGCCAGAAGGGGCGCGATCTCTGTGCGGAAGTAGCTCTCGCTCGTCTCGCTCGCCTTCGACGCGATGCGGATCCGGTGCCCCGAACGGCGCGCGATCTCGATCGCGCGATCGATCCCCTCTCCCGGGCAGATCGCACCCACCATGGCGAGATACCCGCCGCGGCCCTCGCGAAGGGCGAAGGCGCCCGCGGGAATTCCGTAGGAGATCGTGGCCGACCAGGGCAGCGACGGCAGGCGCGCGCGCTGCGCATCCGAAACCGCGACGAGCGGAACGCCGCCGAGCGAGCCCGTCGCCGAGGATCGCCCGCGACCGTCCGGGTGGAGCGTCGCGACCGCCGGCGGCCCGCGCCGCCAGGCGGCAGGAACCGCTGCGCGGTCCAGGTGGAGATGAACGACGTCACATGCGGCGGCGGCCGCAGCGTCCGGCGCCGCCCCGGCCAACAGCACGACTTCGTGACCCTCGCGGACGAGCTCTTCCGCCAGATAGGAAACGACCCGACCCCTCGCCTGTCGGAGATCGATCGGTCGTGACCCGTCGAAGGCGAGGACCTGCGCGATTCTCATCTTTCGGACCCTTTCTCTGATGTCGCGGCTGGCGGGCGGCGGACCAAAACGAGGCTCAACAGGGCCGCGGCCAGCAACAGCAGGATGTGCAGAATCCCGGAAACGCCGAGCCCCACGACCGCCCCGAGGATCGAGAGGATCAGAATCGCCGCGATGGCGTCTCGAAGCACGGCAGGACCTCCGACAGCGGGAAAGATCGGATCTTCTTCACGACGGTGCCCTCCGCGGTCTGGGGATGCAGAGCGCGTGCCAGAACGTGGCACATCGAAAAGGCGGCGGGAGGGTTGCTCCCGCCGGAGAAACGGCGGCCGCAGCGGGAGCTACGACCGGTCGTCCATATCGGGAGAGCGATCCCGCCGCGCGCGGGAACCCTGACCCGAAGCGTCCGCGTTGGATTCCTCGCCCGGCCGGCGGGCGTCCTTACTCTGCCCCTCGCGGGAGTACTTGTCGGAGGACGCATCGCCGTCGGCCTGCGGAGCGCCGTGCGGGTCCTTTTCCTTCGGGTCGTCGCGTTTGACCGAATCGCGGCTGCGATCTTCGAACGTGGCCATGATTGCTCCTTTGCCTGTTGTCGGGCTCCATTGCCCGACGAGAGAGACTTTTCTGCAGGATCCGTGCCGATCCCCGAGAGGTCTCTTACCGGCGAATCCGATCCCAGGCGTCGCGGGCCGCGTCGCGAATCTCGTACCATTTCTCGCGCGAAGACCCCTTCGCGCGCTCCCAGCCAATCTCCAAATCGGGCTCCGCATCCTCGAACGGGCGCCCGCGAAACTCGGATCGCGCCGCGCTCTCCCAACCGAACCGATAGGCAGGTTGGTAGTCCGAGTAGCTCTTGCTCGAGCGGTAATAGGGACGCTTCATGTAGTTGTCGCGCCAGTACCCGTCTTCGGCGGTCGGATCGAGCGCCACGTCCACTTCCGACGGTCGGATGCGAGCCCGGTTGTCCAATCAGAGGGTCGCGGCTGCTGTTCGGAGTCGGATCCATGCCCCTCTCGTTCCTGTCGTTCATGATCAAGACCTCCCGGAGATCGAGGAGCAAGAGGCGTGCCGCCCCGCTCAGGACGAACGCGACGACTTCCGTTTCGGCAGCTTTGCCCGGCGCGCCGCGCCTCGGCAAGCACCGATCGCGATCGCCTGCTTACGGACGGGCTGGCATCTCAATTGCTTCGTTCCGTCGAATGCCGGCCTCTTGTTGCCGGAGAGGAGGATCCATGAAGTTTCCCCGGTTCCTGCGGCTCGCGATTCCCGTGTTGTTGCTGGCCGGTGCTCTGGCCTGTCACGACGACGACTCGGTCACGGGCTCGGGCGGCGCGCTGGCGCGGCTCTCGATCAACGGCCCCGATTCCGCCGCTTCGGGTCAGGCCTTCGACATGGAACTGATCGCGTTGAACGTCGGCGTGACGAACATCGCCAACGGGGTCGTTGCGGCGACGTTCCCCGCGCCGCTCTTCGTCAACTCCGTCACCGCGTCGGCGGGCACGACGGCGACGTTCACCAACGGCGTCTCCGGTGCCTCGGTCACGTGGACCCTCAACACCCTCGACTCGAACACGCAGTCGACGTTGCGGGTCAACGCGACCGGAACGATCCCGCAGGGCGGCGCCGCGAGCACCGTGACCGTTCAGGCCACGATGACGGCGACCGGAATTCAGCCCGGCGATGCGGTCGTGAGCAAGGCGCTCCAGATCAATCCGTAAAGGGAGACCCGAAAGGCGGCGTCCATCCGGGCGCCGCCGCCACGGCTTCGCCGAAACCCCTCACCGCAACGACCGCGGGAATCCCGCCAGAATCGCGCCGCTGCGCGCGCACGCGCGCGCGCTCTGCCGCGTCCACAGAGCGACGGCGAGCACCAGCACGGCGCCGAGCGCACTTGCCCACGGCATCGCGAGCCAGCGGCCGGCCAGCAGAAGCGCCGCCGCCACGACCGCCGCCGACTTGACCGGGAGCCATCGCGCGGTCGCCAGCACGTACACGAGCCAGGCCGCCGCGGCCGCGATGGCGAGGCCGTCGAGCCAGGGGCGGGACGGGAGCGCGACGCCCGCCGCCGCCGCCAGCGGCAGCAGGCAGAGCGGGCACTTCGGAACGAGGAGGATCGCGAGCGCCCCGGCGGCGCCGGCGACCCTCCCCCGCCTGCCGGTTCGGGCTCACGCCCCGGCGACCCCCTTCTCCTTCAGGATCTTCCAGACCTTCTCGGGCGTGATCGGGATGTCGATGTGCCGGACCCCCAGGTGCGAGAGCGCGTCGACGACCGCGTTGACGATCGCCGGCGGCGCGCCGACCGTGGCCGACTCCCCGACACCCTTGGCGCCGAAGGGATGGTGGGGCGAGGGCGTCACGGTCTTGCCCGTCTCCCATTTGGGCGTCTCCATCGCGGTCGGAACGAGGTAGTCCATGAAGCTTCCGCCCTGCACGTTGCCGCTCTCGTCGTAGCTGATCTCCTCGTAGAGCGCCGGCGCCAGGCCCATGCTGAGCCCGCCGTGGATCTGGCCGTCCACGATCATCGGGTTGATGATGTTGCCGCAGTCGTCCACCGCGACGAAGCGGCGCACCTTGACCTCTCCGGTGCCGCGGTCGATGTCGACGACGCAGATGTAGCTGCCGAAGGGAAACGTCAGGTTGGGCGGATCGTAGTAGTCGACCGCCTCGAGGCCCGCCTCCATCCCCTGCGGGTGGTTCGTGTAGGCCGCGAAGGCGATCTCCTGGATCGTCTTCGATTTCTGCGGCGCTCCCCGCACGGAGAACTTGCCGACCTCCCACACGAGGTCCGCCTCGTTCACCTCCAGCAGGTGGGCGGCGATCTTCTTCGCCTTGTCCCGGACCTTGCGCGCCGCGATGGCGCCGGCCGCTCCGGCCGTCGGGGGTCGAGCGGCTCGCGTAGGTCCCGAGGCCGTAGGGCGCGGTGTCCGTGTCGCCCTCCTCGACCTCGACGTGCGCGGCGGGAATGCCGAGCTCCTCGGCGATGATCTGCGCGTAGGTCGTCTCGTGCCCCTGCCCCTGGGACTTCGTGCCGAACCGCGCCGTCGCCTTGCCGGTCGGGATGGACCCGCAGCTCGCAGGAGTCGAACATCTTGATGCCCAGGATGTCGAAGTGCTTCGAGGGCCCGGCGCCGACGATCTCCGTGAAGCTCGAGATGCCGATGCCCATCAGCTCGCCCTTCTTGCGCTTCTCCGCCTGCTCCTTGCGCAGGCCGGCGTAGTCGATCATCTCCATCGCCTTCTTCAGGGCCGCCGGGTAGTTGCCGCTGTCGTACTCCCAGCCGAGCGCCGACTTGTACGGGAACTTCTCCGGCTGGATGAAGTTCTTCATCCGCAGCTCCGCCGGATCCATCTTCAGCTCCTGCGCCAGGATGTCCGTCATCCGCTCGATCGCGTGCACGGCCTCCGTGACGCGGAACGAGCAGCGGTAGGCGATGCCGCCCGGCGGCTTGTTCGTGTAGACGCCGTCCACTTCGGCAAAGGCGTCCTTCAGGTCGTAGGACCCGGTGCAGATCGAGAAGAGGCCCGCCGGGAACTTCGACGGGTTCGCCGCGGCGTCGGCGTAGCCGTGGTCGGCGATCGTCTTGATCGTCAGCGCCGTCATCGTGCCGTCCTTCTTCGCCGCGAGCTCCGCCTCCATGTGGTAGTCGCGGGCGAAGGAATCGGCCTGGAGGTTCTCCATGCGGTCCTCGACCCACTTGACGGGCTTTCCGATGACGACCGAGGCCGCGACGGCGATGACGTAGCCCGGGTAGACGGGCACCTTGCCGCCGAAGCCCCCGCCGATGTCCGGCGAGACGATGCGGATCTTCTCCTCCGACAGGCCCACGTGCCCGGCCACGAGCGCGAAGACCGTGCGGATCGCGTGGGGCGCCTGCGTCGTCATGTAGACGGTCAGCTTGCCGCGGACGCGGTCGAAGTCGGCGACGCACCCGCAGGTCTCGATCGAGGCGACGTGGATGCGCGGGATGTAGATCTTCTGCTTGACGACGACGTCCGAGGCCGCCGTCGCCTTCGCCGTCTTCTGCCGGTCCCCCACCTCCCAGTGGAAGATGCGGTTGTCCTTCTTTCCCGGGCTTGTCGGTGCGCAGGACGGGCGCGCCGGGCTCCAGGGCCTTGAACGGGTCCACGACGACGGGCAGCGGCTCGTACTCGACCTCGACGGCCTCGACGCCGTCGGCGGCGGTGTAGCGGTCCGTCGCGATGACCGCCGCGACCTCCTGCGCCTGGTACATGACCCGCTCGGTCGGCAGCACCATCTGCGTGTCGGACATCAGCGTCGGCATCCAGTGCAGCTTGTATTGCTCGAGCGTCGCGCCCGTGATCACCGCGAGCACGCCGGGGATCTTCAGCGCCTTCTCCGAGTCGATGCTCTTGATCTTCGCGTGGGCGTAGGGGCTGCGCACGATGTCCATGTGGAGCATCCCGGGCAGCTGGATGTCGTCGACGTAGTTGCCCTTGCCGCGGATGAAGCGCGGGTCTTCCTTGCGCTTGACCGAGTGGCCCATGCCGCCGACTTCGGGAGTCGTTTGAGGTGCCATGACGTTCCTCCCTACTTCGCCCGCGCCGCCGCGGCGGCGTGCTGAACGGACTTGACGATGTTGACGTAGCCGGTGCAGCGGCAGAGGTTGCCGGAGATCGCGTGCCGGATGTCGCCTTCGCTCGGGTTCGCGTTCTCCTTCAGGAGCGCGTAGCTCGGTCATCATCATGCCCGGCGTGCAGTAGCCGCACTGCAGGCCGTGCTCCTGCATGAAGCCCTCCTGGATCGGGTCGAGCTTGTTGTCCTTCTCGAGGCCCTCGACCGTCATCACGTCCCGGCCGTCGGCCTGAACGGCCAGGACCGTGCACGACTTGACGGGCCGGCCGTCCAGCAGCACCGTGCACGCGCCGCAGTGCGTCGTGTCGCAGCCGATGTGCGTGCCCGTCAGCCGCAGCGACTCCCGCAGGAAGTGCACGAGCAGGAGCCGCGACTCGACCTCGCCTTCGCGGGCCTCGCCGTTGACCGTGACTTTGATCTTGTGTGTCGACATGGTCACGCTCCTTGCGCCCGCGCGACGGCCTTCGTCAGCGCCCGGGCGGTCAGCACCCTCGCCATCTCACGCTTGTACTCGACGGAGCCGCGCCGGTCGGCCTCCGGCTGCGCCGCCTGCGAGGCGAGCCGCGCGGCTTCGGCGATCGTCCCGGCGTCGGGCTTCTTGCCCTGCAGGAACTTCTCCGCGGCCTCGGCCTTGACCGGGGTGGGCCCGGCGCTGGTCAACCCGATCCCCGCGCGCGCGACCTCTCCCCCGGTCCCGAGCTGGACCTGCGCGGCGGCGGCGGCCGTCGCGAAGTCGCCGACCTTGCGCTCGAGCTTCACGTAGGCGCCGCCGGACCGGGGCGCCGCCGCCGGGATCCGGATCTCGGTCAGGATCTCGTCGGCCGCGAGCGCCGTCTCGAAGAGTCCCGTGAAGAACTTCTCGATCGGAATCGTGCGCTCGCCCTTGGGGCCCGTCGCCACGACCTGCGCGCCGACGGCCAGCATGGTGGCGGGGTGGTCGTTGGCCGGGTCGCCGTGGGCGAGGTTGCCGCCGACGGTCGCGAGGTTTCGCACGATCGGGTCGGCGATCACGGCCGCCGTGTCGGCGAGGATCGGATACTTCTTGCGGATCAGGTCGGAGGCCTCCAGCGCCGACTCGCGCGTCCGGCCTCCGATCTTGAGAAACCCGCCGTCTTCGCGGATGTACTCGAGGCCGGGGATCCGGCCGATGTCCACCAGGTGTCCCGCCGACCCGAGCCGCAGCTTCAAGAGCGGCAGCAGGCTCTGGCCTCCCGAGAGCACCTTGGCCTTGCCCCGGTGCTGCGCCAGCAGCCCGAGGGCCTCCGCGAGCGTCCCTGGAGCCTGGTAGTCGAATGAAGCCGGAATCATGGACCCTCCTTTCGGCCTCTCACTTCCTCCGTCATGGTCAGGCGGCGAGCATCGGGATCAGCCGCTCGAGCGATTCCAGGTTGTGCGCCGGCGCGAGGATGTCGACGAAGGGCAGCGCCGCCTCCATGCCCTTCTGCGTGGGCTCGTACCGGGGATCTCCCAGCAGCGGATTGAACCAGATCACCCGCCGCGCGCGGGAGGCGATCGCGCGCATCGCCGCGGCGAGGACCTCGGTGTCCCCGCGGTCGAGCCCGTCGCTGACGATGACGACGTCGGTCTTCGCATCGACCATCTCGTCCAGGTAGAGGGCCACGAAGTCGGCGAGGCACTCGGCCGATCTGCGTGCCGCCGGACCAGTCGGGAACGCCCGCGGCCAGCCGCTCGAGCGTCGGGCCGAGCCGGGCGGGAGAGACCCACGGGGTCAGCCGGGCGAGCCGCGTGTTGAAGGCGAAGAGCTCGGTGCGGCGGGCGACCTTCTTCAGGGCGAGCAGAAACGACGAGCACGAACCGGCTGTGCGGGTCCATCGAGCCGCTCGTGTCGCACAGGACGACCAGGCGCGGCTCGCTCGATGGCGCGCGCCCGGCGGGCGAGACGCAAGAACTCGCCGTCGGTCTCGACGGCGTCGCGGAAGCTGCGCCGCGGGTCGACGCGGCCCCGGCCCCGCGTCGGGACGAGCCGCCGGCTGCGCCGCGTCGCGAGCTTGCAGCGCCAGCCGCGGCAGCAGCCGCTCCATCGCCGCGAGGTCCGCCGCCGTGCATTCCTCGAAGGGCTTGCCGCGCAACAGCGCCTCGGGGCTGTAGCCCGGGCGTGTCCCCCTGCGGCGCTTCACGCTCCCGCTCTCGTCGAAGCCGCGCGCGCGCGGGGCCGGTCCCGATCCGCCGCAGCGGCTGCGCCCGGTCCGAAGACCGCCGCTCGTCCGGCCCGATCGCGCGCGGCTCCTCGGCCCGCTTCCCCACAGGCTCTCGAACAGCTCCTCGAACGCCTTCCGGTCCGCGGGGCCGGATCTTCAGCGCGATGCCGAGCGCCCGCCGGACCTCGGCGCGGTCGGCCAGGTCCACCAGCGTCAGCGCCGTCGCCGCGTCGACCTCGTCGGAAAGGCTCGCGCGAATCCCCTGCTCGCCGGAGCGCGCCGGCGAATCTCGCCAGGTGGCCGACCAGATCCACGGCCGTCATCCTACCGGAGCGTTCACGCGCGAGCCTCCTCGACCAGCGCCTCGAGCTCCGCGCCCCCGACGTCGTGCAGGTCGCTGCGATCCTTCAGGAGGCATCCCAGGGTCTGCGCGACCGTCTCGACGTCGAGATGCTCCCGGTGCAGGCGAACGAGCGCCTTCGCCCAGTCGATCGTCTCGGCGGCGCCCGGTGTCTTCAACAGCCGGCGCGTGCGGAGCGCCTGCAGGAACCGGGCGATCTGGTCGGAGAGGGCCGCGCTCGCGCCGGGGACCCGCGACCGGATGATCCGGACCTCCTTTTCGAAGCTCGGGTGCTCGATGTAGAGGTAGAGGCAGCGCCGCCGCAGCGCGTCGCCGATCTCCCGCGTGCGGTTGGACGTCAGGACGACGTGCGGGACGTGCTCGGCGCGAGAGCGTGCCGAGCTCCGGGATCGTCACCTGGAAGTCGGAGAGCACCTCGAGGAGGAACGCCTCGAAGCCGTCGTCGGCGCGGTCCACCTCGTCCACGAGCAGGACCGGCGGGGCCCTCCCGGCGCGTGATCGCGCGCAGCAGCGGCCGCTCGAGCAGGTAGCCGCGCGAGTAGATGACCTCCTCGATCTGCTCGGGCGAGCGCCCCTCCTGCTCCGCCATCCGCACGCGGAGCATCTGCCGGGGATAGTCCCACTCGTAGAGCGCGGTGTGCACGTCGAGCCCCTCGTAGCACTGCAGGCGGATCAACTCCGTGCCGTAGATGCGCGCGAGCACCTTGGCCACCTCGGTCTTCCCGACGCCCGCGTCGCCCTCGATCAGGAGCGGCTTCTGCATCTCCCGGGCGAGAAACACCGCCGTCGCGATCGACGGCTCGGCGATGTAGCCCTCCCGCTCCATCGCCTCCTGCAACCGCGCGGATCTCGTCCCTCAAGCCGCGCCTCCCGATCCGGCCGCCGCGAGGAACCGCTCCGGCGCCGCCAGGAACCGCTCGCGGCAGCCGCCGCAGCAGAAGAAGTACGTCGACTGCCGCCGCACTTCGGCGCGCAGCGCGGTCGGCGTCGCGTCGACCGTCATGCCGCAGACCGGATCGCGGCTGCCCGGCGGGCCGGGCGGGCAGCGCCTGCGGGAGCGCCTTGCTCCGCCGCACCTGAACGATCTCCGCCAGGACGCTGACCGCGATCTCCTCGGGGGTGCGCGCGCCGATGTCGAGGCCGGCGGGGCTCTGGATGCGGTCGAGGGCCTGCGGCGGAGGCGCCCCGCGCGAGAAGGCTTTCGCGGATCTGCGCGAAGCGCTTCGCGCTGGCGACGACGCCGAGGTACTCCGGCTCCGCGGCGAGCGCCGCGAGCACCGCCTCCTCGTCCCGCTCCCCCATGGTCGCCACGACCGCGAAGGGCGAGCCGCCGCGCGACGGCGCGGGGCCGGACGCCTCGGTCCAGAGCCGGTCCGCGTCGGGAAACATCGCGCGCTCGGCCGCCGGGTCGGCGACGTCCACCGCGAAGCCCATCGCGGCGGCCACGCGCGAGAGGGCCCGCGCGACCGGCGAGACGCCGAAAACGAGAAACCGGGAAGGCGGCAACACGGGCTCGAGGTAGATGTCCACGGTGCCTCCGCTGTGGCAGGTCATGGGAAAGACGAGGACGCCGGGGCGGCGGTCCTTCGCCGGATCCGGAGAAAGGGCGATCAGCCGGGGCATGCCGTCGGCGAGCGCGGCGAGCGCCTCGCGCACGACCGTCGGCTGCGTGCAGCTGCCGCCGAGCCAGCCGTGGAAGTTGCCGGCCGCGGTGATCAGGGCCCCGTCCCCCTGCTGCGAGGAGCTCGCCGGCCTGCCGGCGCACGACGGTCGCCAGCACGAACGGCTCCTCGTTGCGCACGAGCTCCGCCGAAAGGATCAGCAGATCGGGACGCACGGCGTCTCTCCGCCGGAAAGTCCCGCCCGGAACCGCTCGTAGTCCTCGGGCCGATCGAGATCCGCCAACGCCGCCTCCGGCCAGCGCGACCGTCTCGGCCTGCCCGGCGTGCCGCTTCACGACGCGCTTGCTGCAGCCCTCCGCCTCCGCGCCGAGCAGCTCGGCGAAGAGCGACCGGTCGTACAGCGTCGGAGGCGCCTGCACGCCGGCGTAGTCGGAGAGCACGAGCGGGCGCGGACGACTCCCGGTAGCGTGGCGACGAGCGCGGCGATCATCGCTTCGGTGACGAAGGGCATGTCCGCCAGAAGCACCGCGGCGGCGCGGACCCCGGCGGGAACCGCGGCGATCCCCGCCCGAACCGACGAGTGGATGCCGCTCGCATGGCTCGGGATTCCGGATCGGCAGGCAGGGCAGCCCCGAGAGCTCGGCGACGGCCCGGTCCGCTTCGTGGCCGAGGACCACGAGGACCGGGATCGAGCCCCGAGGCCAGGGCCCGCCGGACCGCCGTCCGGAGCACCGACTCGCCGTCGAGCGGCAGGAGGAGCTTGTTCTTTCCCATGCGGGTCGAGGCTCCGGCGGCCAGAACGATTCCAGCGACCGCGCCGCCGCGCTCAGCCGGCATGGATCGCGGACTCCTTCTCGCGCAGGTGCGCCGGCTCCCGCGACGTGTGCGCCGCCAGCAGCTCGGCGACGATCGACAGCGCCACCTGCTCGGGCCCTTCGGCGCCCAGGTCGAGGCCCACGGGCCCGTAGACCCGATCGGCGGCCTCGGCGCCGATCTGACGGAGGATCTCCTGCGTGCGCGCGCGCGGGCCGAGAAGGCCGACGTAGGGCACTCCGCCGTCGAGCAACCGGCGCGTCCAGTCCCGATCCTGCGCGAAGGAATGCGTCTTGACGACCGCGTACGTCCGAGGGCCGAGCGCGAGCGCGCCCGCGTCCTCCTCGGGCCGCAGCGCCAGCCGCGCCGCCGCGCCGGGGAACCGCTCCGCCGCCAGAAGCGCCGGGCGATGGTCCACGACGGCGACGCGAAAGCCGATGTCCGAGGCGTAGGCGCAGATCGGGATCGCGTCGTCGTTCGCGCCGATCAAGATCAGTCGGGGCGGCGGCGATCAGGACCTCCGTGAACACCTCGGCGGACCCGACTTCGTGCAGCCTCGATTCCCGTCCCGGGATCCGGCGCGACGCCTCGCGCGCGATCTCGCCGTCGAGCGCGCGCTCCCCGGTCGAGCCCGCAAGGCTTCCGTCCGAACCGACGGCGAGCGTCCGGCCGAGCGTCCCGTCTCCTCCCACGACCGTCGATACCGCGAACGGCTTGTCCCCGCCGACGAGCTCGCACACCCGCTCGGCCACCTTGAGGGCGTCTTCGCCGGTCGCATCCTGAACGAAGACGTCGACGGACCCGGCGCAGCCGAGCCCGAGTCCCCAGATCACCCGGTCGTCGGCCCCGGTGTCGTAGTGCAGCCGGCGCGCGACGCCCTCGCGCAGGACCTGAAGAGCGACCTCCCGCACGTCCGCCTCGAGACACCCGCCGCTGACGCTCCCGATCGTCTCGCCGTCCTGCTCGATCAAGAGCTTCGCGCCGGGACGCCGGTAGGCCGAGCCCTGGACACGAACGACCGTGGCGAGCGCCGCTCGCCTGCCGGCCGCCGGCAGCCGATGGACCCGCCCGAAAATCTGCGCGGTCTCTTTCCAGCGTTTCACGGCGGCAACTCCGGGACGCCCAAGCTATACCCGCCGGACGGGAGCGTCAACGCGTGTCGGTTTTCGGGTTGCCTAACGCGGCTTCTGCAGCAGGCACGAGAAATCGTAGCCGAGGCCCAGGCCGCCCGGCAGGCCGTCGAAGCCCCTCATGAAACGGCGGAAGTAGAAGTACGGCGGCCAGCTCCGGACCCTCGAGTGCCGCGCGTCCACCTCGGCGCCGAACCGCTCGATGAGCCGGGTTCGCTCCGCGGTTTCCATCGGCGCGCTTTCGCCGGGCAATCCGGCGCTTTGACCGGCGAGCCGCCGGCCCGAGGGCACGGCCCGAACGGCGCCGCGCCGCAGCGGCATGTAGCCGAGCGAGCGCAGGCCCCGCCGAATTCCGATGCTCCGGAGCCAGAGCGTCTCGAAACCCTCCTCGCGGAAGAGACGCCTCAGGTTCTCCCGCGAGAAGAACTGGAGGTGGCCCTGGTCGAGAAGCGGCAGCATCGGACGCGGCGACCGCCGCAGGCGCTTCACGAGGGAGTGGTAGGGCTTGAGGTTCGCCTCTCCGTTGGGCGTGATGATCCAGACCTGCCCGCCCGGCCGAAGGATCCGGAAGGTCTCCCGGAGGTGTTCGCGCGGATGCGTCACGTGCTCGATCAGGCTGCGCTGCACGATGAAGTCGAAGGAATCGTCCGGAAACGCGGCGCCCTCGAGCGTCTTGCACTCGACGGAGAGGCCGTACCGGCGCCTCGCGAACTCCACCGCGAACGTCGACAGGTCGATCCCGGAGACCTCCCATCCGCTGAACCGCCGGACGGCCTCGATCAGGAATCCGAGCGCGCAGCCCACCTCCAGGAGCCGGCCCCGCGGCGCGATCCGCCGGAGTCGTTTGGCCAGGAAGAACGCTTCCCGCTCGAGGCGCTGCTCCTGACGGGCGTAGTCCTTGAAACCGAACCCCGACTGCGAATCGAAATACGCCTCCGGGTAGAGCCGCTCCACTTCGTCCGGCGTCAGCCGCGGGCGGATCTGGCGAAAGCCGCACCGCGCGCAGCGGAGAACCTGCGTGTCGAGGCCGCCGACGAGGCTGACGTCGAGGTGAAACTGCATCGAGCCGATCGCGCCGCAGATGTCGCAGGGCTCCGACTCCCGGGCAACGGCGCCCGGGGCTGCGTCGACTTCCGGTACGGTGCCCCTCACTTCACCCGGCGGACGTCTTTGAGCGTGCCGGGCTCCCCGTCGTATTGCTCGACCTGAACGTGTCCGTCGGAGTCGACCCACAGTGCCGCTTGCGGGCAGATGCGGCCCTGCCCCGTGCCGAATTCCGGAACGTCGAAGGCGATCACCGTGAAAGGATGATCCAGTGATTCGCGGCCCTCGTTGACCTCCTCGACGCGCAGCGAACGCGCCGTGACGACGACGTAGCGCGACCCGTCCGAGATGGCCTCGGCCACGACGAGGTCGATCGGGTACTGAATCGCACCCAGGCGGAACTGTCCTCCGGGGCCGCCCCGGATGGCGTTGAGCAGGGCCTGCTGTCCTCCGGTCTCGAGGATCTGCTTCAGGGGAATGGCGTCCGCGACGCTCCGGGGCCGGGACACCGACACGGTGAAGGCCAGGCTGCGCGTTCCCTGCTTTGTCGTCATGGTCGCCGTCGCGGTGAAGTCGCCTCCGGGGGGCACCTCCTGTGCCGCCGCCAGCGGCGTCGCGAGCACGGCCAGGGTGAGCGCTCGGAAGACTTCTTTCACGCGGATGACCTTCGCACGAACGACGGCATTGTAGTCCCGTGAGACAGGCTGACAGGCTTCCCGGAGAATCCACCATGTCCGAGCACTCGCCGACGGCGGGAAGGGGTTCCCCATTCTCAGCCTGACGCCGGGCAACGCCGTGTACGGGGTCGGGACCGCGATCGGCGGCGCTGAACAGGAGGGCAGCGGGCCGACGGCCGCCGCGGAGACCGGAGGCCCGCCGTTTTCTCTTCCGTCACCGCGCGAGGCGGCGCAGCTCCTCGGATCCGGCGCGGCTCGCGACGACCACGGAGCCGTCCTGCAGCGTGACGGCGAGGCGGCGGTCGTCGAAGGGCTTGAGGTGCCGCACGGCGTCGAGATTGACGATGTGGGAGCGGTGCACCTGGAGGAACCGCTTCGGGTCCAGCCGGGCCGCGAGCTCCGCGAGCGTCACGTGCAGGAGAAACACATCTTCTCCGGCGTGCACCTCGGCGTAGTCGCCCTGCGCCTGGATCCGGCGGATGGCGTCCACGGCGATCGGGACGATCCGGTCTCCCTGCCGGGCGAAGAGGCGCGTCAGGGGCCCCTCGGACAGGGAGCTGCGCACGCGATCACCGGCGTGAACCGCCGTCTGCCCCAGCCGGGCGCGCACGCGTGCGACGGCGGCCGCCAGCCGCTCGCGGCCGAAGGGCTTGACGATGTAGTCGAGGGCGCCGATCTCGAAGGCCGCGACCGCGAACCGGTCGTAAGCCGTCGTGAAGATGATCTCGGCCGGATGGCGGATGCGCCGCGCGACCTCGAGGCCCGTCAGCTCCGGGAGGCGCACGTCCAGGAAGAGCAGGTCCGGCCGGAGCTCGTCGGCCAGGGCCAGCGCGGACCTTCCGTCGACGGCCTCGGCGACGATCTCGATCCCGCGCGTTTCGCCCAGGTACTCCCGGAGACTCTCGCGGGCCGGGGCCTCGTCCTCCGCGATCAGCGCGCGGATGCGCGGAGCGCTCACGCGGCCTCCGGAACGCCGTCATCCGGAAGGTCGAGGCGCGCCCGAAACCCGCCGCCCGCGGGCGATCCGAACGTCAGGCGCGCCCGGCCTGCGTAGAGCGCGGCCAGTCGTTCCTGGAGAAGCCGCAGGCCCATCCGCGGGCTCTCCGCAATCTGCTCCTCCGACGCGCCCGGCCCGTCGTCCTCGACCTCGATGCAAAGCCGGCCCCCGGACCGCCGCGCCGACACGGCGACGCACCCTCCGGAGGCGCGCGGCGCCACGGCGTGGACGATCGCGTTCTCGACGAGCGGCTGGAGGGCAAACGGGCGGCACCGCGACCTCGAGCGCCGACGGTTCCGCGTCGATCGTCAACCGCAGCCGGTCGCCCAGGCGCACGCGCTCGAGCTCCAGATAGCTCGTCACGAACTCCCACTCGCGCGACAGCGGCACCCAGTCGTTCCCCGTCTGGTGCACCCACTGCCCGAAGCGCAGGAGCTCCCCCAGACGCTCGAGCGCGCTCTCGGCCTGCGCCGGATCGCGCCGCACGAGCCCGAGCAGCGCGTGGAGCACGTTGAGCACGAAGTGCGGGTGGAGCTGCGAGCGCAGCAGCTGCAGCTCGGCGCGGGCCCGCAGCACGTCGGCCCGGGCCGCGCGCTCGCGCGCCTCGCGCAGCGCCTCGGCCGTGTGCCAGGCGTACCCGATTCCCGCCAGCGCCAGATGGATGAGCCCGTTGATGACCGTCTGCCAGAGCAGGATGGTCCCGGCGGGCCACCGCACCGCCCCCGTGACGAGCCATCCGTCGAGCGCGATCAGCAGGACCCAGCCCGCCGTCGACGCCAGCGCGAGCGCCGAGAGCGCCGGCACGAGGCGGACGGCAAGGCGCCAGCGGCCTTCCTCCGGCCACGGCCAGCGCCGGGCCAGTCGCAGGGAAACGAGCCCGAGCAGCGCGCTCGGGAAGCACGGCGGCAAGACCGCCGCGCGCGGCCATGAAGGCGGGAACGCCGCTCGCCGTGTAGAGCGCGGCGTAGACGGTCGCAAGCACGGCCCAGGCTCCCGCGTACGCCGCCAGGGGCGGACGCGGGGTCGGCGACTCTCGGGGGCGGCGCGTCCGGTTCATGGTTCCTGTCCGCGGATTGTTGCGGCGCGCCGCCTCCGCCGCAAGAGCCGACGTCGCGTTACTTCGCCGCCACGGTTACCGGGAGCGCCTGGATCTGCGGCAGCAGGATGTCGCGGACGTAGTGCCACTCGGGAACCGCCGTCACCGCGCCCTCGGCGTAGGCGAGCGCCGCCGTCCGGTCCGGCGTTGCGGCGTGCGCGTACATGTACGCCAGATTCATCAGGTTTTCCGGCCCTCCCCAGGTGGGCACCCACGCGGGCGACGCCGCAGCCGAAAGCGACTCCTTCCAGGCGAGCTCGACGCCCCGCCGCAGTGTCGCCGCGGCCTTCACGATGTCTCCTCCGTAGGGCGGCGGCGCGGCAAACTGATACCCGCCGATGATCCAGAGGGCCCTCGGGTTGTCGTTGCCGTTTTCCAGGAGCCACTTGTAGACGGGGCCGAGCTCTTTCAGCAGCTCCTTCATTTTCTCCGGATCGGCGCGGTTGACGAAGGCGAGGTTTCCATAGCATCCCGCGAGCGCGAGCTTCGCCTCGACCCAGTCGGGCCGGCGTTCGAGGGCGGCCTGAAAATGCGTCACGGCCTTCTCGAGGTCGTCCCCGAGATCCGCGGGCATCGGCGTCTCGTTGAATCCGTTCTGCGCCCGGCGCCAGCGGGCGAAGCCCTGCCAGTAGTTCCGGTGCTGGAGAAACGCCGGATCGTCGATCTCACCGAGCTTCCCGGCGAGCCGCGCGAGCGCCTCGCGGTCGCCCCGGTAGTCCGCGGACCGCACCGCGGCGACGAGCTCGGTCAGCTGCTGCTCGGACCGGCACGGCGGGCCCGACGGAGCCAGAGCCGCGACGGCAAAGACCCAGGCGAAGAGCTTCATGATCGTGACCTCCGGGACCGTATGTAGCGGCCGCCGATCGGAAGGTCACGCGCCCGTCGGCGAACAGGCAAACGGGGCCGCCGAACGGGTCCAGGATGCGGCCGACGGCGGGCGGAGACGCGCCCTCAGCCCAGCACGACCTCGATCCGGTGCTCGCGGCCATCGTCGGCCAGTGGAATTTCCTTTCCGGTGACCGGTCCGCCGTCGAGCGAGATGCTCGTCACGCCGCGCATCGCGCCGCGGGGATTCTCGACCTGCAGCCGATAGCGCGAGGAGTGATACCGAAAGACGATTTCGAACCGCGGCCAGGTGCGGGGAATGCACGGGTCGACGCCCAGAGTCGTCCCGCGCAGGCGAAAGCCGAGAATCCACTCCACTCCCGCGCGGTACATCCAGCCGGCGGAGCCCGTGTACCAGCTCCAGCCACCGCGACCCGCATGCGGAGACTCCGAGTAGACGTCGCCGGCCATGACGTACGGTTCGACCTTGTAGCGGTACAGGCCCGATCGTGTGCTGGCGTGGTTGATCGGGTTCAGGATCGCGAAGAGCTCGCCGGCCTTGTCGCCGTCGCCCAGAGCCGCAAAGGCGATCATGGCCCACACCGCCGCATGCGAGTACTGTCCCCCGTTTTCCCGAACGCCCGGCGCGTATCCCTTGATGTAGCCCGGCTCCAGTGCCGTGCGGTCGAACGGAGGGGCGAAGAGCAGGACGAGCCCGTCTCCCCGCCGGATCAGATGCTCGTCGACCGCCGCCATGGCCCGCCGCCCTCGCTCCGGATCCGCCGCGCCCGAGATGACCCCCCAGGACTGGGCGATCGAGTCGATGCGGCACTCGTCGTTGCTCGCGGACCCGAGCGGCGTCCCGTCGTCGAAGAAGGCGCGGCGGTACCAGTCGCCGTCCCACCCGTCGCGTTCGAGCGCGAACTTCAACGAATCGACGTGCGCCCGCCACCGATGCGCACGCGCCGTCTCCCCGCGGTCCTCCGCCAGTCGGGCAAACTCCCAGAGGTTGGCGTGCAGGAACCATCCGAGCCAGACGCTCTCGCCCTGCCCGCCGGCGCCCACCCGGTTCATCCCGTCGTTCCAGTCGCCGGTTCCCATCAGCGGCAGTCCGTGGCGGCCGACGGCGAGGCTGCGGTCGAGTGCCCGCGCACAGTGCTCGAAGAGGGAGGCTTTCTCCGACGACACCCGGGGCTCGAAATACCGATCGGTTTCCTCCGGTCCGAGGGGCGCCCCGGCGAGGAAGGGAACCACCTCGTCCAGCACGCCGCGATCGGCGGTGACCTCGATGTAGTGCGAGGTCGCGTACGGCAGCCACAGGAGGTCATCGGCGATGCGTGTCCGGACTCCCCGGCCTCCGGGATCGTGCCACCAGTGCTGGACATCGCCCTCTTCGAACTGGCGGGAGGCGGCGCGCAGCAAGTGTGCGCGCGCCAGCTCCCTTCGCGCGACCGCCAGGGACATCACGTCCTGCAGCTGGTCGCGAAATCCCCAGGCGCCGCCTGCCTGGTAGAAGCCCGCGCGCGCCCTCAAGCGACACCCGAGGGTCTGGTAGAGGAGCCAGCGGTTGAGCATCAGGTCCATCGAACGGTCGGGCGTTCGGACCTGAAGCGCGGTGAGCGTGTCCTCCCACTCCCGGCGCACCGCCGCCAGTGCGAGATCGGGATCCTGTGACCGGTACCGGGCAATGAGTTGACGCGCTTCCGGCGCGTCGCGGCCCTGGCCGAGGAGGACGACGATCCGCTTGCTCTCCCCCGGGGCCAGGCGGAAGCGCACCTGGAGCGCGGCGCACGGATCGAGTCCGGCGCCGGAGCGCTGCGAGAGGATCGCGCCGCGGGCCAGGCCCGCCGGGGCGTCGAGGCCGCCGTTGCGCCCCAGAAACTCCGTGCGGTCCGCCGTCCACCCGCTCGGCGCGGTCCCGACGTCGGCGAATGCGACGCGCCCGGCGTAAGCCTCGTTCCACGCGTTGCGCGCGAAGATCGCGCCCGTCTCGGAGTCGCGCTCCGTCACCACGAACGGCGCGCCCGCCGCCCTTTGCGAGCCGAGCACCCACTCGGCGTAGGCCGTGACGGTGAGGGTCCGCGTCGATCCGGACCGGTTCTCGACCGACAGGCGCGAGATCTTGACGGGATCTTCCGGCGCAACGAACACGGTGAGGTCCGTCGCGATTTTCCGGTGCTCGTACGCGAATCGGGTGTACCCCTGGCCGTGCCGCACGACGTAGAACCCTTCGCCCCGGATCGGCAGCGGCGTCGGGCCCCAGACCTCCCCCGTCTCCTCGTCCCTGAGAAAGAGGGCCTCGCCCGGCGGATCGGAGACCGGATCGTTCGACCACGGCGTGAGCTGGTTCTCGCGACTGTTGACCGCCCACGTGTAGCCGGACCCCGCTTCCGACACGAGGCATCCGAACGAAGGGTTGGCGAGGACGTTGATCCAGGGAGCCGGCGTCCATTGCCGTTCGCCGAGGACCGTGACGAATTCGCCTTCCTCCTCCGAGAAGCCCCCCATTCCGTTGAAGAACTCGAGCGGGAGCCTCGGGGGCGTCAGATCGGCGATCGGCGGCAGCGGCGCGACCGGCTGCGCGGCGCGCGGGGCCGGAACCCGGCGCAGCTCCCGGATGACCTGCTGCGCGAGCGTGCCGTGCCGCGAGAGCAGAACGACGCGTGCCGCCGTCGCGAGCGCGTCGCGCGCGTCCCTGGAGAGCAGCTCCCCGCGCAGCACGAAGACGCGCCCCGTGGAATGCTCGGAAGCGACTCCAGGCACTCGGCTGCTCGCGCGAACGAGCGACTCGAGCGTCGCGCCCAGCTCCGGGGCGTAGGACGTCGGCTGCTCGTTCACGATCACGAGATCGACCGCGAGCCCCTTCAACCTCCAGTATTCGTGGGCACGCAGGAGCTGGCGCACGATGCCCTGGTCCTCGACCTGGTCGATCCGGACGAGCACGATGGGAATGTCGCCGGAGATTCCGTGCCCCCAGAGAGCGGAGGGTCCCTTGCCGTTTCGCAGGAGCGTCTCGACCGGGGCGCGCAGCGTGGGATCGGAGTACAGGATCCGCGTCGCGAGGCGCTGGAAGAGGTGCGCTTCGTCGGTGGAGATCCCGAGGTGGCGCAACTGGACCTGCGCCTGCGTCCAGGCGAGGCTGGACACGCGGTCGAATGTGGCGGGATCCCGGTACTTGCCGGCAAGCGCGAGGACGCTCTCCCGCGACTCGGCGACCACCGTCGCCAGGCACACGCGCACCGTCGCCCCGGGCGCGAGCCGCAGACGGCGCCTCAGGCTGAAGATCGGGTCGAGAACGGTGCCGGCCATGTTCGAGAGAGGGTGCCGCTCTCCGATCGAAATCGGGTCCCGAATGGTTCGCCCGCGCCCGAGAAACCGCGCCCGATCGGTTTCGTACTGCACGGTGCCGATCACTTCCCCTTGCACCGTCATCACCTGACCGGCCCAGACCGGTTCCTCCCGGTCGCGCGGACGGCGTCCGGCGACCAGGGCTTCGAGCCCCGGGACGAACTCCGTCTGAACGAAGAGGTTCGAGAAGGCGGGATGCGCCGCGTCCGCTGCGGGGGGCGCCAGGACGATCTCGGCGTAGGAAGTGACCTCGATCTCGCGCAGCCGGGTTCCGCGATTGGTGAGCGTCACCTGGCGCATCTCGGCGTCGTCTTCCGTCGAGACGGCGATCCGCAGGCTGGTCGCGATCAGGCCGTCGCTGCGCTGGATCTCGACGCGGTCTTCCGAGTAGACGGCCTCGTAGGAGTCGGGCTCCACCCCCGCCGGCTGGTATCCCGCCGACCAGAACGTTCCCGACAGGCCGTCGGCCACGAACACATAAGTTCCCCAGGAATCGCGGGTCGTGTCCTCGCGCCATCGCGTCACGTCGAGCCCGCGCCAGCGGCTGTAGCCGGAGCCGGCGGCGGTCATCATCACCGCGTACCGCCCGTTGGAGAGCAGATGCGTGCGCGGCGTCGGGTCGTGCGGCGAGCGGAAGCGCCGCAGGACCGGCGGCACGACGTCCCGCACGTGCAGATCGGTCCGCGCATCGCCGGTTGCCGGGCGCGCCACGGCCACGGTGCTGGGTGTGCGCTCCTGAAGGAGCAGCTCGGTCGCCTGGACCGCCGGCTCCGCGCCGAAGCGTCGGCGCATCGTCGAATCGAGCAGCACGTTGGCGAGCGCGACGATCGTCATCCCCTGATGGTGGGCCATGTACGCCTTCACGACCTCGCGCTTCTCCCCCTCGGGGAGACGTGACGCCGTGTAGTCGATGGACTCGTAGAAACCGCATCGTCCGAGCGCCCCGACGGAGGACAGGTGCCGGAAGTTCTCGCTCGCGGCGACGGGGTCCACCATGGCGGCCAGGGCCGTCGCATACGGAGCCACGACGAGATCCTCCGAGAGCCCGCGCTTCAGACCGAGGCTGCTGACGCCGAAGTTCGAGTACTGATAGGTGAAGTTCACGTCCCGCGCGTTGTAGGCCGCTTCCGAGATTCCCCACGGGACGCCCCGCTCCTCCCCGTATCGGATCTGGCGGCGCACGGCGAGCCGGTTCGTGTGCTCGAGCAGGCTGCCCGAGGGCGCTTCGAGCACGAGATCGGGCATCAGGTACTCGAACATGGATCCCGACCACGACAGCAGCGCGGACCCCCGCCCGACGGGCGTCAAGGGGCGGCCGAGGTGGAACCAGTGCTCGACGGGCACGTCGCCGCGCGCGATGGCGACGAAGCTCGCCAGCCGGGCCTCCGAGGCCAGCAGGTCGTAGTGGCCGGGGTCGAGGCTGCCGTCCTGCGGCCGGTACCCGATCGCGAACAGGTCCCGCGGCCGGTCGTAGAGAAACGTGAAGTCCATGTCCGCGACCAGCCGGTCGGCGGCGCCGGCGATCGCGTCGAGGCGACCGTCGAGCGGCTCGGACGGCTCGAGCGATGCCTCCGTCGTCCAGAGGTCGCGCGCGTGGCTGTCGACGCACGCGCGCAGGGCCAGCGCCCACTCGAGGGCCGGTCCGCTCCCGGACGGATCGTCCTCGTGGCTCAGGGCGCGCACGAGATCCACGAGCGCTTCCACGCGCGCGGACAGGTCGGCCAGACGCGACGCCCACTCGGCGGGTGACGAGGGGACGGGAGACAGCAGCACGGTCCCTTCGCGCAGCGCCTCCTCCAGCTGCCGCATGGTGACGACGCGGCTCCGCGTCTGGCCTGCGAGCTCCGTCGCCGTCTCCCGCACGACATCGAGGGTGTCGGCGATGCCGTTCAACGCGCGTCCGATCAGGATCGGCTCGCCCCTCCGCTCGAGGCACGCGTGCTTGAGCGTGATCAGGTGCGCGGCGAGGTTGCCGCTGTCGACCGTGGACACGTACCGGGGCTCGAGCGGCGTCAGCGCACCCGTGTCGTACCAGTTGTAGAGATGCCCGCGGAAGCGCTCGAAGCGCGAGATCGTGGCGAAGGCCGCTTCGAGACGCTCCACCATTTCGGAGGTCCCGATCCAGCCGAAGTCGTTCGCGGCGACCGTCGAGAGCAGAGCGAGCCCGATGTTCGTCGGCGAGGTCCGCCGCGCGGCTTCCGGCTGCGGAAATTCCTGAAAGTTGTCGGCCGGAACATCGTGGAACTCCGGACCGCCGAAGCGCTCGAAGTAGCGCCAGGTCCGCCGCGCGATCCGACGAAACTGCAGCGCCTGCGCCGCGGACAGGCGCCTCGAGGCGGCCTCCTGGGGGGGCTGGCTGACCCATCGCGCAACCAGGGGCGACAGAAGCCATGCCGCAACGAAGGGCGCGGCGTACGCCCAGGCGCCCGAGCCCGAAGCCACGACGAGAAGCCCCGTGGCCGCGGCGAGCAGGACCGCGCTGCGCATACGGCGAAAGAAGCCGCCGACTTCCAGATCGAGCGCGCGGTGGGCCTGCGCGGCCGGCACCCATTCGAGCATGTGGCGCCGCGTGATTCCCAGACGCCACAGCGTCCGCGCGATCGCATCGACCCGTGAAGACGCCGCGTGCGCGAGAAAGACGATGCGCAGGACCGCCTGCGAAAGGCCGATGGCGAGATCCGTGGCCACACCCCGGAGGAAGCTCCTCTTGGCCACCCCTCTCCTCTTGGGAAAGAGGTTCGTGAAGAAGGAAAGA
Organism: uncultured Acidobacteriota bacterium; assembly: GCA_963725095.1. Taxonomy (GTDB): domain Bacteria; phylum Acidobacteriota; class Thermoanaerobaculia; order UBA5066; family Gp7-AA6; genus DATBFU01. The sequence goes on along the minus strand of CAVRXJ010000022.1, from coordinate 19,472 downwards.
AGCACGGGAAGAAAGAAAACGCACAGCACGAACGCGGTCCACGGCCCGGCGCCGGCGCCGGGCAGGCACCAGGCGGCAACGAGCGTCGCGAACGTCGCCGGCGCCAGGAGGCTGCGCCGCAGGTTGTCGACCATCTTCCAGCGCCCCATCAGGGGGATCGCGTCGCCCCCGCCGCGCCCCGGCATGGCCCGCGCTGTCCCGAGGATCCAGGGCAGCAGCTGCCAGTCGCCGCGCACCCACCGGTGCTGGCGCGAGACCGCCACCTCGTAGTGCCCCGGGAAACTCTCGAACACCTCGACGTCCGAAACAAACCCGGCCCTGGCGAAGAGCCCCTCGAAGAGATCGTGAGAAAGCTGCGTGTTCTCGGGCACCCGATCGTCGAGCGCCCGCTCGAACGCATCCACGTCGTAGATTCCCTTGCCCGTGTAGATCCCCTCGCCGAAGAGGTCCTGGTACACGTCGGACACCGCGAAGGCGTAGAGGTCGATGCCGCGCGGGCCGGAGAAAACGAGCTGGAAGAGCGTCCCCCAGCCCATCTCGGGCAGCGTGGGGGTCACGCGCGGTTGAAGGATCGCGTGCCCCTCCACGACCCGTGCGGCGGCGGGATCGAAGACGGGAAGGTTCAGCGGGTGGGCGATCGTTCCGACGAGCCGGCGCGCCGCCTCCCGCGGCAGACGCGAGTCGGCGTCGAGGGTAATCACGTACCGGATCCCCGAGGGCGCCGGCGGAGCGTCCGGTGCGGCCGGCAGAAAGGACGTGTCGGTCGCGCCGCGCAGCAGGCGATTCAACTCCCGCAGCTTGCCGCGTTTGCGTTCCCAGCCCATCCAGGCTTCTTCCTGCTCGTTCCAGAGCCGGCGTCGGTGAAGGAGCCAGAAGCGTTCGCCTCCCCCGGCCGCGGGCCCGTGCCGGTCGTTGAGCTGTTGGATCGCCGCCCGAGCGAGCTCGACGAGCGCGGAGTCCTCGGGGAGGCTCTCGTCGGGCGCATCGGCCCAGTCGGAGAGAAGCGCAAAACGCAGCTCGGGATCGGCATTGGCGAGGTAATGCACTTCCAGCCTCTGGACCACATCCTCGATCTCCGACTCGTCGGTCAGGAGCATGGGTATGACCACGAGCGTGCGCAACTCGGCCGGCACGCCGCCCGCAAGCTCGAGCTTGGGGAGGCGGCGGGGGCCCATCAGCCGCGTGACGAAGCGGTTGATGAGCGCCATCGCGAGGTCGGACGCGGGCACGAGGCCGAGGAGAGCGAGCCAGGCGACCGACGATGCGCGGACGCCGGCGAGCGCGGCGAGGGCCGCCGGTACCGCAAGAATGGCCAGCGTGGAAAGCACGATCCCGGCGAGGTAGAGCGGGGTCGCCGCCCGAACCCATGCGCGCCGCAGCCATTGGCCCGGCGGGACGCGGAATGAGAGCTCGCGCTCGAGCCGGGAACGTCCCTTCGCGATGAGGTAGTAGCCGGGATCTCCGAAACGCGGATCGGAGCCGTTCGCGTCCTCCTGTGATGCGGCGCTCGTCGCCATCCGGACCGCGCGACGCGCCACCTCGAGCTCGTCGTGCGGGCATCCCCGCGAGAGCTCTTCGACGGCGTGGCGATACCGGTCGCGGGTCGAGAAGTCCATTTCCGCCACGCGGGTGCCCTCGCACAGGGCGTCGTGAACCAGGCTCACGCTTTCGAAGAAGTCGGCCCAATCGGCGGACGACAGAAGGCGCATGCTCGTGATGACGTTGCGCACCGACGAGTGGTTGGCGATCTGATGCTGGTGCTCGGCGTGAACGATGTCCTCTGCGGTCGATCCCTCCCGCGCGAACCGCCGGTCGAGCCACTCGAGCGCCGGCGTGACCGCGGGGTCCTGCTCGCGCAGCCTCTGGACGAGCTGAACCGCGAACGCCGGCGAAAAGGGAGCCCGCTCGAGCATCTGGAGCACCGCCGCCGGCTCGGGCCTCGAGACGCCGCCCGTGCCGAGCAGAACATCGGCGATCGCGTCGGCCTCGTCCCGCGCGATGCCCCGAGCGGCGACCCGCTCGGCCAGGCGCCGGAGATTCTCGACGAGCACGACGCGAAGAGAGATCGCCAATGCCCACAGCTCCCCGATCGTCAGGGGCTGCACGCGCTGATAGGCGCGGACGAAACGACCGAAGGCCTCGAGCTCGATGCGGCTGTCCGTATGCGCGACGAACGACCAGACCAGCCCGTACACGCGCGGGTACCCCTCGAGGGGTCCGGAGGCGAGCTTGGGCAGCTCCCGATAGAAGCCCGGCGGGAGGTCCTCCTGGATCTCCCGCACCTGTTCCTCGACGATGTGGAAATTGTTCAGCAGCCACTCCGCCGCGGGCGAGATGGTGCGGGTCTGGCGGCTCGCCTCCGCGATCGCGCGGTGCGACCGAAGCAGGACGCGGGCGTTCTCGCGCAGCCGCGGAAGCAGCCGCCGCCCGCGCGCCTTCCGGGGATGCACGGGCTGTTCGGCCGCGAGTGTCCCGGCAAACTGCTCCAGTTGTTCCGCGGAGAAGAGCTCTGCCCGGATCGGGCCGGCGGGTGTCATCAACCTCCTCATACCACGGACAAAAACGGCGAACCTGGGCCGCTCGCCGCAGACCCTCGCGCCTTTCCCGAAGGGGGCCCGACCGGTTTCGTTCAGCGGCCGGCGAGGTCGATCGCTTCGGAAGGGGCGGCCCCGGCGTAGTGGACGCCGTAGATGGCCTTCGGAGAAATTCCGTGCGCCGAAAGCCATGCCGCGAAGAAGCGGTTCATCGTCCCGCGGCCCGACGGCGGAAACGGCGCTCCTTCTTCGTAGTAGAAGAGGTCTCCCTGAAAGAGCAGCCGTTCGTCCGGCAGCCAGGCGAAGAGGTTCTCGGCCGTGTGCGGGTTCTCGCCGACGTTGATCACTTCGAGCCGGCGCGGCCCGTCGCTGATGACGCGGCGGTCAGGCACCGCCTCGACGCTCGCCTCCCGGCCGTCGCCCTTCCACCGATCCGGAGCCAGCGCGTGCGGGGCGGCGAGCGCCCGCCGCACGGCCGGCACCTGCCCCGGCGCCGCAAGGATCGTCACGCCGCGGCCCGCGAAGGCGCGGATGCCGCCGAGATGGTCGCCGTGGTGGTGGCTGAGAACGACGAAGCGCACGGGCTTGTCGGGACAGACGCGCGCGATTTCCGCGAGAAAGTCTTCGGTCACGCGCTCGCTGTCGGCGGTCCCGGTCGCCGGTATCGCCTCGAGCCCGGGGGCCGAGGCGGGCGCGTCGAACACGACGACGAAATCCGCGAACTCGATGAAGGTCGTCAGGAAACCGCGGACCTGCGCCACGTGCACGCCGGGCGCGACTTCCCCCGAGGCCGGGCCCGAAGGGGCGGGCGCCGTCTGGCGCGGGCGGGCGTCCGGCGGCGGAGCGAGGTCCGGAGGGATTTCCATCATCGCCGCCGCTTCGCGCGCGCCGGCCGCGTAGCGGTCGTAGGCGACCTCCTGGAAGACCGTACCGTTGACGGTGATCCGGTGGCCGGAAGGCGCCAGCCCGAGCCCGGGATCCTTCCTCCATCCGGTCCATTCCCACGCGACCAGGCAGTCTCCCAGGCCGGGCAGGTAGGCGGCGTACTCCGCGCGGGCGAGCGTGCCCGGATCCCTCGTTAGGAGGAGTGTCAGGCGCGTGTCCTCGGAGAGCGTCGCTTCGACCGTGTCATATGTGACGCCGTCGATCGTCCGCGGACCCAAGGCGATCAGGCGCCGGGAGCGCGTCGCGGCCTCGAGCAGGAGCAGGTGCGGGATCCGTCGTTCCAGAGCCTGCCGGTCCGCCTCGGGGACTTCCCGAGGCCGCTTCCGGCCGTATCCCGCGTTGAAGTCCACGACGCCGAAGGCCTTCGGCTCGTAGATGAACCGGCGCCACCGAACGCTCTGATCGTTGCGCGGCGTCCGGCGCTGCCAGGCGACGCTCCCCGACGCCGTGACGACGGCGACCTTCTCTTCGTGCGGGCGCCAGGTCGGCTCCTCGGGAGAGATCCCCTGCAACTCCGCGGAAAGGTTCTCGCGGCCCCGGCCTTCGACGATCCAGTCGTCGAGGCTTGCCACCCGCTCCGAGCCGCCGAGCGCGGCCAGGGCCTCCGAGAGGAGCCGCCGCGCCGGGGGATGGACCTTCTCGTACTCGTCGAGCAGTGGAAGCTCCTGCCGCGCCGTCTCCGCGTTGTAGATCAGGTTGCTGCCCCGCATGAGCCCCGCCCGCTTCGCTTCGGGCAACGTCTGAAGCCACTTCTTGAAATCACCGAAGGCCTCGTCCTCGTCCCGGCCCGTCGTCCACTCGGAGAGCGTGCGCCCCTCGCGGATCTGTCCGTCGGCCACCCGGACCCGCGTGCGCTGGTAGATCGCGTCCACGCCGAGCGCGTCGTACATCCGGTTGCGCTCCGAGATCTCGGCCTCGAGCCAGCCGTCGGCAAAGCCCACGGCGCGGCAGGTCCACTTCCCTCCCATGACCGACTCCCAGGCGAGCATGGTCTTCAGGCGTTCTTCGTTCTTCGGGTGATTCTTCCCTTCGGTGTCGAGCCAGCGCACGTCCGGCGCCGAAAGGAGCTCGCCGCGGCCGGATCGTTCCGATTGCGCGCCTCGACGTAGCCGCACAGCACCCGCGCCGCTTCGGCGGACTCCGCCGACTCGCCGGGAAACGCCCCCGCCACGCCGCCGATGGCCGCGAAGGCGACGAGCGCGGCGGCCGCCCGCCCCGTGGCTCTTGTCGCCACCCTACAAGTAACGAAAGAAGAGCCCCGAAGGTTTTGAGGGAAGGCGGTCCGCCCTACGCCGCGAAGTCCTTAAGCCGGACGGGCCGCGCCGCGATCCCCACTTTCCGGGGGCCTCGGCGAAGACTCCGGGCAGGGGCGTCCGGCAGATGGCGCACCGGCCTTCGGTCAGGTTCCAGGCCGTCAGGTCGTAGCGATCGCGCCCGATGAGCAGGTTGCCGCAGGCGTGGCAGAACGTGCTCTCCCCCGCCGGGTCGTCGACGTTGCCCGTGTAGGCATGGCGCACCCCGGCGGCCCGGGCGATGCGGCGGGCCCGCGAGAGCGTGGACGGTGGCGTCGCCGGCACGTCGCGCATCTTCCAGTCCGGATGAAAGGCGGAAAAGTGCATGCGGCGTGTCGGGCCCGAGGTTCTCGACCACCCAGCGGCTCATTTCGCCGATCTCCTCGTCCGAGTCGTTGTGGCCGGGGATGACGAGGTTGGTGATCTCGAGCCAGACGTTGGTCCGCTTCTTCAGGTACACGAGCGTGTCGAGCACGGGCTCGAGGTGCGCGCCCGTGATCTCCCAGTAGAACTTCTCGGTGAAGGCCTTCAGGTCGACGTTGGCGGCGTCGATGTGGCGGTAGAACTCCTCCCGGGGCTCGGGGCACATGTACCCGGCCGTGACCGCCACCGTGCGCACGCCCGCCTCGTGACAGGCCCGCGCAACGTCGATCGCGTACTCGAAGAAGATCGTCGGATCGTTGTAGGTGAAGGCCACGCTCTCGCAGCCGAGCTCCCGCGCGGCCTGGGCGATCACGTCGGGAGAAGCCTGGTCGGAGAGCCGGTCGATCTGCCGCGACTTGCTGATGTCCCAGTTCTGACAGAACTTGCAGGAGAGGTTGCACCCCGCCGTGCCGAAGGAGAGGACGGCGGAGCCCGGCAGAAAGTGGTGGAGCGGCTTCTTCTCGATCGGATCGACGCAGAAGCCGCTCGATCGCCCGTAGGTCGTCAGCACGATCGCGTCCTTCTCCCGGGCGCGCACGAAGCAAAGACCGCGCTGTCCTTCGTGCAGCGTGCAGAAGCGAGGGCACACGTCGCACTGCACACGCCCGTCTTCCAGGCGGTGCCAGTACCTCCCTGGAACGACCGGCCCTCACGGCCAGCGAAGGAGTCGCACATGCATCCAAGAATGCCGCAACGGCCGCCCGGCGCGCATCGTCCATCTGCATCAGGAACCGCCTCGGAAGTGGTTCATTCGCACCATTCCCGCCGCGCGATTCGGCGGTATTGGTGTCCTCGAGGGATGGAGATGGATGCCGAGACGCAGGTCGGCGCCGTCGCAGGAGCAGGAGGTTCGGGTCCGGCCGCGCGAGGTCGGAGCTCGACGGAGATCTGGCTCGTCCCGGAGAACGCGGTCGGCGTGGTGCTTTTTTCGCACGGCAGCGGGAGCAGCCGGAAGAGCTCCGCGCAACCGGCGTGGTCGCCGGAGAGTTGCAGAAACGCGGTTTCGCGACGCTGCTCCTGGACCTTCTGACCGCCGAGGAGGAGCGGTTCGACCACGAAACGGGGGAAATGCGCTTCGACATCTCCCTGCTCGCGCGGCGGCTGGCCGGCGCGACGGACTGGCTGAAGCGAACATCCCGCCACCCAGGCGGCTGCGCATCGGATACTTCGGTGCTTCCACCGGCGCCGCGGCCGCGCTCGTGGCGGCGAGCTGGCGTCCCGACGGGGTCGGCGCCGTCGTGTCCCGAGGCGGCCGCCCCGACCTGGCCGGCCGGACGCTCACGCAGGTCGAGGCGCCGACGCTCCTGATCGTCGGCGGCAACGACGTGCGGTGATCGCCCTCAACCGGGAAGCCTTCGCGCGGCTCTCCTGCGCGAAGAGCCTCCAGATCGTCCCCGGCGCGACGCACCTCTTCGAGGAGACCGGGCGCGCTGGACACCGTCGCGCGGCTCGCCGGGGACTGGTTCCTGCAGCATACCTGGCGCAGCCGGAGCCTTAGCGAAATTCGGTCGCGGTTCACGCCTCCTCGGATTACGTCTCCTTCGACCGCGGAGGGCGCCTTCCGGCGCGGCGGCCGCTTTCCGCCTTCCCGTCCTGGGCCGCGCGCCGGGTGCTCTTCATGCCCGCGCGCCTGCCCGGGCCAGCGCCGTTCGTAGTCCTGGAGCTGCCGGCGCATGGCATCGAAGGCCTGGCGGATCGCGACGTACACGTCGTCCTGCTCCGGGCTGAAAGTCGACCGCGATCTCCTCCCGCGGCGCCGTCAAGCGGATCCGCACGGCGTAGAAGGGCCCCTTGCGGTGATGGCGATGCTCCGCCTCGAGCCAGACCTCGCATCGCTGGATCCGCCGCGAGTAGCGCTCGAGCCCGAGAGCCCGCTGCCGAATCTTCTCCTCGACGGCCTCCGAGTGAGGCATCCCCAGGACCGTGATCTCGAGAGGAACCTTCATGGACTTCTCCTTGGCGCGGAGCTCTTCGCCCCGCGCGCCATTCTCATGCCGAGGAAGCAAGACTCTCGTCAGCGGCGCCAGCGCCTCCGATGCCGTAGAACCGCGCGCACTCTTCCTCGCGGCCGCGCACGACCCGCCGGCCATGCAGCGGCCCCTGACGCGCGGTCACCACGGTCTCCCGCTGCTCTCCCCCGTCACCGTCGTGGAAGATGACGACCCAGTCGTCGGTCCGGCCGAGGCGATGGGCGAGCGCGGTGTTGGAAAACAGTGCCGTATAGAGACGGCCCCCGCGTTCCGTGTGGAGCAGCGGGAGCCAGGCCCGGCGCTCCGGATTGAAGCGCCGCGGGGCGATGCGGCGAAGCTCTCCCGCCTGCGACCGGCGAAGGTACTCCGCGTCCACGTCCAGAAGTTCCGCAACCGGCGCCCTGGGCAATGCCGCCGCGCCGGAGAGTCGGACGCGGGTCAGCCGGGTCGCCAGCGAATCGAGAATGCCGGCGATCCGTTTGGGGCCGAAACCGGCGGCCGCGGCGAGGCGTCCGGATTCCGCGGCGGCCTCGAGATCCTCGAGCGTCGAGATGCCGAGCTGGTGGTGCAGGCGCGAGGCGAGCTTGCGGCCGATCCCCGGAACCGACGCGAGCAGGCGTTCGGGCTCGATCTCTCCGCGCAGCCGCTCGAGGATCGGGAGGCGTCCGGTCGCGACGATGCTTCGGATGGACGCCGCGATGACGGGCCCGATGTCGGGGAGGCGATCGAGGCCATCGATTCCCTCCTCGCGGAGAATGTCCGCCGCCGGACGGTCCAGCGACCGCAGACGACCGGCGGCGGCGCGGTAGGCCCGCACGCGATGGACGCTCGATCCCTGCTCCTCCAACAACTGCGCCACTTCTTCGAGGCGCCCGGCGATGCCCGCGTTGTCCCGTTGCCCGGAGCTTCTGGCCCTCGGAGCCGGATCGCGGGCAATCTCAATCGTTACCGGCTGCCTCATGCCTGAACTCTCACCCAGGGCTCCAAGGCCCGCCCGATTCGTTTGAATCATTCCAATACGCGCCGCAAAGCCTACGATCTCATGGGGGTGTTTCATGAGAGTCAACGAACTGATGTGCCGGCCGGTGGCGTCCTGCACGGAAGAGACGAGCCTTGCGGCCGCCGCCCGCCGGATGGAAGAGAACGATTGCGGTGTGCTTCCCGTCTTGCGGGACGGGCGAATCGTGGGAGTCGTCACGGATCGGGACGTGTGCCTGGCCGTCGCCCGCAAGGCGGCGTCCCAGACTCCCGTTCGGGAGGCGATGACCGCCGACGTCGCCAAGTGCGGCGTCAACGACGACATTCGGGATGCGCTCGCCGTCATGGCGAAGCGTCAGGTGCGGCGTCTGCCCGTCGTGGACGACCGCGGCGGAGTCGCCGGCGTGCTCTCCATGGACGACATCATCCTGCGCGCGGAGGAGCCCGATCCCTCCCGCCGTCCGCCGGCAGTCACGTACCGCGAGGCCGTCGCGACGCTGCAGCACATCTGCGGCAGCCGGCGCGTCCGGCCGGCCGGCACGCTCGCGGCACTGTAGGCAGACGCGCCGAGCCGGTCGGGCATTTCGAAGGAGGGCTGGAAATGAACTTTCACCGCATTCTGGTCGCGACCGACCTCACGAAGGCTTCCGAACCGGCCATGGGCCGCGCGATCGAGCTGGCGCGAAAGAACGACGCGGAGTTGCTGATCACGCACGCCTACCACCCGCCGAGCGTGGCGCAGGCGGACTCCTTCGCCGCCGGCGTCTACGAGGAGTGGGACCGGACCCTGCGCCTGTGCGCGGAGGAGAAGCTGCGCCCCATCGTCGAGGACGCGAACCGACAGGGCGTGAAGGCGCGCGCACTCCTCGTCTCCGGCCCGGCCGACGACGCCATCTGCGACACCGCGAGCGAGAAGGGAGCCGACCTGATCGTCATGGGAACGCACGGGCGCACGGGCGTGTCGCGATTCTTCCTCGGCAGCGTCGCCTCCCGCGTGATCTCGACCGCGCCCTGCCCGGTGATGACCGTCCGGGCGGCCCCCGAGGAGTCGACCGCCGCAAGCCGCGCCCAGGGTGAAGCCGCGGCGCGGGGCGTTTAGAGGCATCCGCGTCACTCCGAAGGGATGGAGTCGGACCAGGTGGCTCCAGACGAGCCCACCGCGCGCCGCAGCTCGAGTTAGACGAATCGTCTGGAAGCGGCGCCGGGGTCGCCGGCGGCGTCTGCCTTCGTGCGCTCGGCGGAAGAAGACGACTGAAGCAGGACGGGCGAGGTTCCCCGGACCGATCCGTCGCCCCGTCGGAGCGACGGACCACGCCACGCTCGAGGCGTTCGCCGAGAGACTCGCTAGAGACGCCCCCTAGGTCCGGGCGGCATCGCAAAGCGGAGTCCGTGGTCCCCTAACTCTCCTTGCGAATCAGCTTCCACAACGCCACCCGGTCCGGCGCGAGCAGCTCCTCGATGCGCGGGCGGTTGACGTCGGCGACGATGATCTGGCCGACCTCGGTGTTCACCTCGGAGAAGATGCCGTGCGCTTTCATCTTCGTGGTCTGGTACTGGTTGTCCTCGCTGGGACTGACGTAGTGCACGGAATCGCTCTTGTAGCGGTGCACCAGCCAGAGATGAACGAGCGTCATCAGGCGCTTCTTGCGCAGCGACTCCTCGAAGGTGTTCTGGTCGCGCACCGAGAGGATCTTGCGGCCGCGACGGTCCTGGATGGGAGCGAAGACGACGTTGGCGAACCTGTCGTTGCCGTCGCCGCCGATTCGCAGCTCGAGCAGCTCCGAGCCGGCGCGCTGCGGCAGCAGTCTCACGCCCAGCTTGTACTTGAGCTGGTAGTGCTCGCTCCACATCGCCAGCCAATCCTCGAGCAGCTTCTTGGGCACCTCCGTCTGGATGAGATGCTGGTGCTGCGTCGAGCCCTTGCCCATCGCCTGGGTGGTGGCGGTGCGCCCCGAGGAGGCCAGGAGGGCGGCGTCGACGCGCGGCCCGCCGACGAGCGTCTGCGGCGTCTTGTAGGGCGACTCGACGAGGCGGATCTTGCGCTGCAGGCGGGCGAGGGCCACCAGGCCCTCCTGCTTGAGGGCGGTGGCAAACTCCTCGGCGGCCACACCGTCGATCTGGTGGCCACCGTAGGTGACGAAGTTGAAGACGAAGCCCATCTTGCCGAGCTCCTCGGGGAAGCTCTGCATCTTCTCGTCGCTCATTCCGGTCGAGTCCCAGTTGAAGGACGGCGACAGGTTGTAGGCCAGCATCTTCTCCGGGAACACGGCGTGGATCGCATCGGCGAACTCCCGGGCGTCGTCGAGATCCGCCGTCTTGGTCTCCATCCACAGGAGGTCGGCGAACGGCGCGGCGCCGAGCGACTTGGCGATGGCGAAGGGGATGCCGCCGCGGATCTGGTAGTAGCCCTCGGGGGTCTTGGCGTGCTCGCAGTCCCAGATGATCTGGACGCCGAGCGACCTGGCTTTCTCCTTGGCCGCCCACAGCGAGGCGCGCTCGGCGAAGCGGCGCCACTGCGCGGCGCTCGTCTCGAGCGGCTCGCCCTCACTGGCCCGAAACTCGAGCACCTCGGCCACCGCCTCGCCGTAGGTCTCGAGGCCGGCCTCCTCCTCCCAGGCCTCGAGAAAGCGCGAGGCGACGGGGTCGAACGCGGCCTCGACCGTGAGGCGCTTCTGCTGGTAGGCGGCGGCGTTCTCGGCGGCGAGGGCGGCGAGCCCCTTGCGCTCGAGCCAGCCGTCCGCGGCCCGGTACTCCTCGTCGCACAGCGCGTAGAGCAGGTGGCCATTGAGCTCGCGGACCCCGAGATCGTGGAAGCGCTTCATCAGCGCCAGATAGCCGCTCTTGTAGGACGGCAGGTTGACGTTGGTGGCGCCGAGGATGAACGGCTGGTCGCGCTCGTCGCCGCGGCCGTCGAGCAGGGTCGCCGCCTCGGCGTCGGTGCGGGCGACGATGATGCCGGGGACCTTCATGACGTCGAGTTGGAAGCGCGCCGCGTTCAGGCGCTTGATCTGCTCGTCCTGCGCCACCAGAACCTTGCCGCCCTGGTGGCCGCACTTCTTGGTGCCCGGGCGCTGGTCCTCGATGTGGTAGCCCGGCACGCCGGCTTCGACGAAGCGCCGCACGAGGTTGCGCACGTGGGGATCGCCGCCATGCCCGGTGTCGGCGTCGGCGATGATGAACGGGCGGTAGTCGACGGCCGGCGTCGCGCTGCGCTGCTTCTCGGACATGCGCGCGCGCAGATACTGCTGGTTGCGGTCGGCGGTGAGCAGGGCGCGCACCAGCACCGCGGCCTCGTCGGGCACCTGGCTGAGCGGGTAGCTCGCCAGATCGGGCCCGGGGTCCTCGCTGGTCGAGCCCCGGGCCGAGGTCGCCCAACCGCCGAGGTAGATGCCCTCGATCCCCAGGCGTTTGATCACGACCGCCTGGCCGGGCGAGTACGGACCGAACGTCGTGATGCTCTTTCTCTCGGCGAACAACTGGCGCAGGCGGTCGTAGAACGCCGCCGCCGCCTCGCGCGCCACGGTGTAGTCGTGGGCGATGGTGCCGCGCTGCTCGACGACCTGGCGCGCGGTGTACAGGCGCGTCGTGCCGGTGAACCGCGGGCTCTCGAACCACTTCTGGGTCTCGGCGACTTCCTGCTCGAACGAAGTCATGTCAGCGCTCTCCTGCTCATGTCGGGTGACAGAAGTCCTGGTCGGGCGATCGAGTCTACGACACTAGCTTTCGAAATCCGGGTTCTCGGTCAGGCGCGTGCCGTCTCGCCGGAACGCATCGAGGAAGCTCGCGATGCGCTGCTTCGCCGTCTCGAGGTCGTGGTTGTTCAAATTGAGGTTGAGCAGGTCGATGTACCACGGCGGCTTGACGAGGCTCGTGGACGTAGGCCTCGACGATGGCGCGGGCGATCGGCAGCGTCGTCGGCTTCGAGTCGTCGTGGACGTCGCGGTTGCTCGCCGAGAGCAGCTTGGCGTACTCCTCGTCGAGAAGTCGGGCGAACAGCCCGGGTGTGAAAGCGTCGCCGGCGCGCACGCCGGTCTCCGGGTCGTCGTGGGTGAACCGGGCGCTCTTGTGCAGCCACTCCCAGAGGATGCTCATCCGGATCTCGCCGGTCGCCATGTCCTCCATGAGATAGAGCACGTCTTCGTTGCCGAAGAAGTCGGCGGGCTTCAAGGCGGCGGCCTGAAAGCCCCGGCCGAAGGCATTGCCGTACTGCAGGGCGACGCTCAAGAGGTCGCGCGCGCCGCGGACGCTTCGCGGCGCCGGCTCGAGCTGCGTCAGGCCATCGGCGTCCTCCGCCGTGTAGGTCAAGCGCGGGAACGGGCGGCCAAGCTGATTGTCGGCGCCGGCCCGCTCCCACACGGGCCGCATGATCGGCACCATCTTCCAGTGCGCCACCCACTTGCCGCTCGCGCCCTCGCGCTGCTCGCGCTCGCCGCCGGCGATCGCCCGCTGCATGCCGGCGGCGACACCCGCCGCCGAGCCCACCGGGATGTTGGCCTCCATCCCGCCCTGCCAGAGCGCGCAGCGCCCGTCCCGGTCGGGCGTGTTCACCGCCCGGCGGACGCGGTCTTCGTAGCGGCGCATGTAGCCATAGGTCATGCCGATCGCATCGATGTTGGGGTTGACGAACGTTGCGTCCCACGTCATGGCGTCGGCGACGCTGTTGATGTAGTCCCAGCGGCCGGTGTTGAAGCCGACGAAGTGTGTCCCGAGAGCGGCGCGGATCTCCATCAGCTGAAAACAGGCCTCGATCTGCTCGACGAGCACGTAGACCTTGATCGTCCCGACCGTGAGCCCGAGGTGCCGCTCGAGCGCCGCGAGCATGTCGTTCCACAACGCCGCCTCCTCGGCGGTCTGGATCTTCGGGAGGTAGAGGGCGATGGAACGGCCCTCGGCCCGCAGCCGCTCCCGGTTGTTCACGACATAGAGCACGACGTCAACGATCGACGCGGAAAAGCCGGTGCCGTCGGGTTCGCGCACGTGACGGTCGTCCAGGTGCAGCCCGCGGGGACGGAAGAGCCTCGTAGTGAACTGGAGCTGCTTGCGCCAGTCGTCGAACATCGGCCGGCCGAGGAAGTCCCGCGCCCAGCCGTTCATCTCGGCCGCGACTTCCTCGGCGACCCGCAGGAAGATCGGTTCCCTGTCGAAGGCCAGCTTGAGATTGCGCTGGTTGTCGAGCGACATCGTGTCGACCTGTCCCAAAGCGTCCTCACCGTCGAACATCCACCCGTCGGCGCCGGAGAGCAGGGCGTAGGCGACGTTGCGCAGGCCGCCCTCGACCGTCGCGCGCGGCCTGGTGGCGGGCCCGGTGCCCTGGATCCACTGGCGCCGCAGGTCGGCCGGGATCTCGCTGCCGGTGAAGCGCCCTTCTCGGGCATCGCGCACTCGGAGGGCGGTGCGCGGGATGAGGGCGTCGGGCTCGCAAAAAGCGAGACCGCGGCCGTGGAGGGCCCGCTCGCGCCGCCGCGCGATGCGCTCGGCCATGATCCGACGCCGGTCGCGATTGAGCGGCGCCAGCGCCGCGAGCGCCGTCCGCGCCGCCGGCGTGTAGACGTCGGGATACGCCGCGAGCAGACCGTGGCGAAACTCGACCGCGCTGGACATCGCGGACCTCCGTCGGCTCAACTCTATAGATTTCGCGCTTCGGCAGGGTAACCAGCAGGTGAACCGTGAAGGCCTACGACATGTTCGGAAACGCCGCGAGGGAGGACGCGCTCAAAGTGATCTTGAAGAATCACGGGGAGAGGCTGAGCAATCGGTCTCTTCAGTTGTCGGCTGAGCGGGCCTGGGACCCTCTCTCCGAAACGGTCAGCGGAAAACCACCCGAGACTGATTCAGCTGAATCAGGACACCGGGGCACGCGACGGATAAGGATGTATGAGAGGAACGTGAGGAGGTCACTATGCTTTTCGAAGGGAACATCAAGAAGGCGGCAAAGACGAACACCGACTTCAGGCGTGTCATTGCGACAGGTCCCCATAGCCAGCTCGTCACGATGAGCATCCCCCCGAAGGAGGACATCGGATCCGAGGTCCATCCGGGAACGGACCAGATGCTGTTCATCGTCCAGGGTGCGGGCAAGGCGGTCGTCAACAACGAATCGGTCGAGGTCGGCGAAAACGACGTCGTCGTCGTGCCGGCGGGCTCGAGGCACAATCTCATCAACACCGGGCACGAGGACCTCAGGCTGTTCACGGTCTACGCGCCCCCCGAGCACAGGGAAGGCACGGTCCATCATCGGAAAGCGGACGCCCTCGCCGCCGAGCACGAGCACGCGCCTGTCGCCCGACCGTAGGTCATCCTTCAAGACCGGCGCATCGTCGCGTCGGGGACGCCCTATGGTCTAATTCTCGGCGTGCTGGCCTCGCTTCTCCTCGTTGCCGGGCTGCAGTTCGCGGGCGGGGCCGCTTCGGTCTCGAAGGTCAATGCGCGCCTCTTCGCCGGCAAGGCCGAGGGCGAGCGCGCAAGTTTTCTCGTCGTTCTCCGGGAACGGGCCGACCTCTCCGGGGCGTCGACGATCCCGGACCGGCTCGCACGCAGGCGTTTCGTCTACGAGACTCTGCGCGCGCACGCCGAAGCGACACAGGCTCCGCTACGGCAACAGCTCGCGCGCGCGGGAGTGCCGTTCCGGCCGCACTTCCTCGTCAACATGATCGAGGTCGAGGGCGATCGGACGCTGGCGCAGGACCTTGCCGCGAGCGCGGACGTCTCGATGATCGAGCCCAATCTCCCATCCCGCCTGGAGCTGCCGAAGATCTCCGGTGAGGCACTCCGTATCGCGGCGGTCGACATCGAGCCAAACATCCAGAAGGTCCGAGCACCCGAGCTCTGGGATCGCAGCTTCACCGGCCAGGAGATCGTGGTCGGAATCGCCGACTCGGGATTCCAGTGGGACCATCCGTCACTGAAGAATCAGTATCGCGGCTGGGACGGATCCGCCGTCTCCCACGATTACAACTGGCATGACGCGGTCCACGACCCGGAGTCGGGAAACCCGTGCGGCTCGGACTCGCCGGTCCCCTGCGACGACGGCAACCACGGTACGGCGACCTCGGGAATCGCGGTCGGCGATGACGGCGCCGGCAACCGGATCGGCGTGGCGCCGGGGGCCCGCCTGATCGGCTGCCGCAACATGGACCGGGGCAGTGGCACGCCGGCGCGGTACACGGAATGCTTCGAGTGGCTCCTCGCGCCGACGGACTCGAAAGGCGCCCATCCGCGCCCGGACCTCGGGGCCGATGTGATCAACAACTCCTGGTATTGCGGGCCGGGCGAGGGCTGCGAGTCCAACCCGGACATCCTCAGGACCCCGGTCGAGAATCTTCGCGCCGCCGGCGTCGCGGTGGTGGTCGCGGCGGGCAACGGTGGATTCGCCTGCGGGAACGTCGCCTACGCGCCCGCGATCTACGATGCGTCCATCACGATCGGAGCCACGGACAACGAAGATCGGTACTCCGGTTTCTCCAGCCCGGGCCCGGTGAGGGTCGACGGGTCCTTCCGGATGAAGCCCGACCTCTGCGCTCCGGGAGTATTTGTCCGGACAGCGGCGACCGGCAGCTCCTACCAATCGGATTTCAGCGGCACGTCCGCCTCGGCGCCGCACGTGGCGGGCGCCATCGCCCTCCTCTGGTCCGCGATTCCCGCGCTGCGCGGCGATGTCGACGAAACCGAGCTCGTGCTGGAGGCCGGTGCGGTCCCGTTGACCTCCCCGCTGCTCGAGATTGCCTATCCGACTCCCGAGGAGCTCGACCGCTTCTGCGGAGGGTACAGCGGCCTCGTCGTGCCGAATCCGATTTTCGGATGGGGGCGGCTCGACGTCGCGCATGCGTATCTTCTGCTCACCGTGCCAAAGGACGCTCCCCGCGAAGACCCCATCCTGCCGGCCAGGCAACCCCCGCGAAAGCACGTCATACGCCCGCGGCCCTGACCGACTGAAAGACCGCCCTCCACGTCGCGAAGAGACTCGGGATCATTGCCCGTTCTTCGCCCCGGGGTCGTTGACGGCCTCGACGTAGCGCGTGTCGGTGGGGCCGAGGCCTGAGATCTGGACAATGACCGGGTCCGCATCGGTCCGGGCGAAGTGGTTGTGCTGCGGTCCGCCAGGCTCGGAATAGACGCTTCCGGGTGGAAGGGTCTTCAACTTCGCGGGATCGAAGCGGTCGCCGTAGCCGAAGCGCCATTCGCCGGAGACGACCGTCGCAACGCGGTCATCGCGGTGGGAATGCGCCCGGATCGTCGTGTGCGGGGGGACGGAGAGCAGGATCGTGTAGAAGCCAGCCTGCGACGGATCGCCGAACAGGACGTCCGTGTGGACTCCGGGCAGCCCCGAGCTTCCGATCTGGCTGCCGTCGTGCGCCCTCGCCCGGATCTCCTGCGGCGTCATTCGAAACTCGGGAAGCGATCGGCCCCCGCCTGCAAGAGTGGCGCCGATCGTCAGCGCGGCCACGGCGGGCTTCACAGGAACTTCACCAGCGCGGCCGTCGTCGCCGCCGGCTGCTCCTCCAGAATCCAGTGTCCGGCGTCCTTGAGCACGATGACGGTCACGTCCGTGCCGACGAGCTTCACCTGCTCGCCGAGCTCCTTGCCGAGCGACTTCTCGCCGCCGATCGAGAGAACCGGCATCGTCGAGCTGGTCTGCGACGAGCTCCGCGAAGTCCTTCGCCGCCTGCGGGAACGAAACGAAGTACGCCCAGCCCGCCCTCATCCGCCCGGCCGCGAGTAGGCCGCGATGTATGCCTCTCGGTCCGCCTCCGGGAGCGAGTGGTTCCTGTCCGCGGCGAGGTCGTTCCAGAAGTAGGCGAAGTAGGTCCGCTCGCGCCCTCGACCAGCCTTCGGGCGTCGGCCCGTTGAAGCGGAAATGCCAGAGCCGGGTTGTCGTAGATGGCTTCCCATCCGGCCACGCCGGGGAGAAAGGCGTCCATCAGGACGAGCTTCGTTACCTCCGACGGGTACTGCGCCGCGTAGGCGTAGGCGACCATCAGACCGATGTCGTGCCCGACGACTTCCGCTCTTCTGGACGCCGAGCGCGCGGCGAGATCGTGAATGCGTGTCGCGGCCGACTTCATGTCCAGGCCGTCGGCGGGAATCCCCGAATCGCCGATGCCGGGAAGATCCGGCGCAATCACGGTGAACCGTTCGGCGAGCACCGGAATGATCGGGCGCCACATTCGGGACGTCTCGGCGTAGCCGTGCAACAGAATCAATGGCGGACCTTGGCCGGCCGTGAGGTAGTGCAGCTTCACGCCGCCGACGTCCTTCGTGAGAGAGGCGATGCTCTTGCCGGCTTGGTCCGCGCGGGCCGCCTGCAGTCCTTCGAACACCCACACCAGCATGAGGGACGCAAGTCGCGCTTTTTGAGTCTTCGACCATACGAAAGAACCTCCTCGAGAGTTGAGAGCTCATGACCCCAAGATATGCGATCCGCGACACGCCGGCCGGGCTCAGCTCTTGGCGGCCTCCATCATCAGGGCTTCACGTCGTTGATCACGAGCGCCGGATTCAGAAAATCCGAGCCGTAGATCTGGCGACGCGGCGGTCGCGGTCGAGCCGGAAGACCTTCAGCAAGTGCGAACGATTGCCCGTGAACCGGCCTCCGGCGTCGATTTCCCGAACCACGTACTGCCCGTAGCCGTCGAGGATGGGCTCGAGATCGCTCTGGAGAGCGTCGTGAGGAAGTTCCAGGTCTCCGCCTGCCCTTGCGTCTTGACGCCGACACTGCTGGCGTAGCGGGACATGGTCTCCGGAGTGTCACGCTCCGGGTCGAAGCTGAGCGTGACCAGGCGCACCCGATCGCCCACCGCGGGCTCATCGTCCAGCCGGTTTCGAAGCATCCGAAAGACCGAGCCGTCGCTCATCGCGTCATCACACGGTGTAGATGCTCTGCCCGAGCATGTCGGGAGTAACCAGCGTGATGCCGTTTTCGGTCACGTGGAAGCGGCGGCGGTCATGCGCCGCATCGACCCCGATCTCCATACCTTCCTTGATCTCGCAGCCCCGGTCGATCACGACGCGCTTCAGCACCACGTTGTTTCCGACCCTGACGTTGGGCAGCACCACCGAGTCCTCGACCACGCTATGGGACTCGATCCGCACGTCGGTAAACAGCAGCGAGCGCCGCACCGTAGCGCCGCTGATGACGCAGCCGCCCGACACCATCGAATCGAGCGCCATACCGCGCCGGTCGTCATCGTCGAACACGAATTTCGCGGGTGGCATCTGTTCCTGGTAGGTCCAGATCGGCCAGGTGCTGTCGTACAGGTTGAGTTCCGGCACCACCCTTGTCAGCTCCATGTTGGCTTCCCAGTAGGCGTCGATCGTGCCGACATCGCGCCAGTACGGCGCGCCGCCCGTGGTCACGCCAATGCAACTGTCGGCAAGACTATGCGCAAACACGCGATAGCGCGACATGACGTACGGAATGACGTCCTTGCCGAAATCGTGCGATGAGCGAGGATCGTCGGCATCGCGGATCAGCTGTTCGTTCAGGAACCCGGCGTTGAACACGTAGATCCCCATGCTTGCCAGTGCCCGCTCGGGCTGGCCGGGAATCGGTTGCGGCTGCGCGGGCTTTTCTTCGAAACTCACCACGCGCCCATCCCCATCGATGCCCATCACGCCAAAAGCGCTGGCATCCGCGAGCGGCACCTCCGCACACCCCACCGTCAGGTCAGCATGGCGCGCGACGTGAAAAGCGAGCATTCGGCCATAGTCCATTTTGTAAATGTGGTCGCCGGCGAGCACCAGCACATACTTCGCCGAATGCCGGTGCAGCACCGACAGGTTCTGGAAGACGGCGTCGGCAGTGCCGCTGTACCATGCTTCTGCTAACCTGCTGCTGCGCCGGCAGCAGTTCGATGAACTCCTCGAAGCGGCCGTCGAGGAAACTCCAGCCGCGCTGGATGTGGCGAATCAGGCTGTTCGCCTTGTACTGCGTGGCCACCCCGATGCGGCGAATGCCGGAATTCACGCAATTGGAAAGCGTGAAATCGATGATGCGGAACTTGCCGCCAAATGGCACCGCCGGCTTGCAACGCCAGTCGGTGAGTTGTCTCAGCCGGGTGCCGCGCCCTCCGGCGAGCACCAGCGCGACAGTGGAGTGCGTGAGCTCGCTGACGAAACGAATCGCCTCAGGTTGGACGTTCCCCGGGCTGTAATCTTCGTGCCGACGGTGTTCATCGAGCGTCATGTTGTCTCTCGTGACGGACTACAGTAGCAGCCCCGGAAAATCGCCCCACCTTGAGTCCAGGTCATCCGTCCGAGATTGCGGGTCCGCTCGACTCTCGCTCCACCATCAAGAAAAAGGGGTCACGCCTCGCGACGTAACCCCTTGATTT
>CAVRXJ010000021.1:0-8290 GCA_963725095.1 uncultured Acidobacteriota bacterium | reverse complement strand
CCCGGGCAGGTGCACACGCGCGTCGAGCGCGCCCTGCGGTATCCGGAGTACGTCGCGGTCCCGATCGCCGAGAACCTCGGCCTCGAGGAAGTGGCCACGATCGAAGCCCGGGCGCCCGAGCACCCCGAGTTCGCCGTCGCCGTGTCGCAGCGGCGCCTGTACGCGCACGGCGTCGTGGCGGCGCATGCGCTGGGCTACCTCGCGGAGGCGACGGCGGATCAGGTCAAGACGACCCCGGACACGCACGCTCTCGGAGACTGGGTCGGCCAGAAGGGGATCGAAGCGACGTACGAGTCGCTCCTCGCGGGGATCAACGGAGAGCGGCGCGTGGTCGTCGATTCCCACGGGCGCGAGATCAGCGAGCAGAACCAGATCCCGGCGCAGCCCGGCCAGAACCTCTTCGTGACGCTCGACCTGGACCTGCAGCGCATCGCGGAGGAGTACTTCCGCGACCGGGTGGGCAGCGCCGTCGCGCTCGACCCGAAGACGGGAGAGATCCTCGCCCTGGTGTCCTCGCCCTCCTACGATCCGAACTGGTTCACACGGCGCGTGACGGGCTCCGAGTGGTCGGGGCTTCTGTCCGACCCGCACCACCCGCTCCAGAACCGCGCCATCCAGAACGCCTTTTCGCCGGGCTCCGTCTTGAAGCCCTTCCTGGCCTACGGGGCCCTCGCGGGAGGGCTCGTGGATCCGGACTCCCGCGTCTATTGCCCCGGCTACGCGACCTTCTACGGCCGCACCTTCCGCTGCCACAAGAAGGAAGGCCACGGCTGGGTCAACCTGCGCGACGCGATCAAGGTGTCCTGCGACGTCTACTTCTACAACCTCGGCCGGCGCCTCGGCGTGGACCGGATCGCCGAGATCGCGCGCGGCTTCGGCTTCGGCGAGCGCGACCGGCGTGGACCTGCAGTTCGAGAAGGGCGGCCTCGTTCCGTCGGAGGAGTGGGCGCTGACGAAGCGGCGCGCGCGCTGGTAT
Organism: uncultured Acidobacteriota bacterium; assembly: GCA_963725095.1. Taxonomy (GTDB): domain Bacteria; phylum Acidobacteriota; class Thermoanaerobaculia; order UBA5066; family Gp7-AA6; genus DATBFU01. Next base: position 7,314 of record CAVRXJ010000021.1, on the reverse strand, counting down.
CCGAGCGAGACGATCTCCGTGGCGATCGGGCAGGGACCGGTCCTCGTGACGCCGCTGCAGCTCGCCCGCGCGCTCTCGGCGCTCGTCGAGGGAGGCCGCCTGCCGACGCCGCACCTCTTCCTCGCCTCGCAGGACCCGCGCACCGGAGCGCGCCTGCGCTACAAGGCCGAGACGAAGCCGGGCCTCGCGCTCGTCCCGCGAAAGGCGGCGATCGTCAAGGACGGGATGTGGGCGGTCGTGAACGAGCCGGGCGGCACCGCCTTCCTCTCGCGCGTCCCCGGCTCGCGGCGGCGGGCAAGACCGGCACGGCGCAGGTGGTCGGCCGCGAATCGGGCGCTGGCACGACCGAAGGGGAAGTACGAAGACCACGCCTGGTTCATCGGGCTTCGCGCCGGTCGAGGACCCGCAGATGGTGGTCGTCGTCTTCGTCGAGAACGGCGGTCACGGCTCGTGCCGCCGCGGCGCCGCTCGCCAAGCAGCTCTTCGAGAAGCGGTTCGGCATCGCGCCGAGCCCGCGCGCCGCGCCCGAGCGCGCGCCGGGACTCGTCGCCGCGCTGCGCCGCCGGAGCGCCGCGCCATGATCTCCCGCGTCCTCGCCGCACGCAGCCGCATCGACCCGATCGTGCTGGGCAGCGCGCTGTCGCTCTCGGCGCTGGGCGTCCTCTTCGTCGCCTCGGCCACGGCGGGCGGCAAGCTCGCGGGCCTGGCGGCCCGGCAGGGGATCTGGGTCGCCGTCGGGATCGGGCTGATGCTTCGTGGCGGTCCTCTTCGACTACCGGACGCTCCTCAAGGTCGCCTTTCCGATCTACTGCGCGAGCCTCGTGCCGCTCGTGTATCTGCTCTTCTTCGGCGAGCGGATCGCCAACGTCAAGTCCTGGATCCGTATCGGCGGCTTCCAGTTCCAGCCGGCCGAGCTCGCCAAGATCGCGACCGCGCTCCTGCTCGCCTACCTCTTCGAGAACGAGGACGACGGGCGGCTGCGCCCGGCGGCGTTCGTGAAGCTCGCCGCGATCGTCGGCGTGCCGTTCCTGCTCGTCTTCCTGCAGCCGGACCTCGGGCCTCGCGGTGACGTTCCTGCCGCTGCTCGCCGTCGGGCTCTTCTTCGGCGGCCTGCCCGCGAAGTGGTGGATCGTGATGTTCCTCGATCGTGATCCTCCTCTGCGGGAGCGCGTGGTTCCTGCTCAAGGACTACCAGAAGCAGCGCATCGGCGACGTTCCTGAACCCCGAGCAGGACATGCTCGGCTCCGGCTACCAGGTGCGCCAGTCGAAGATCGCCGTCGGCTCGGGCGGCTTCTTCGGGAAGGGCTTCCGGTCCGGGACGCAGAGCCAGCTGCGCTTCCTGCCGGTGCAGCACACCGACTTCATCCTGGCGGTCATCGCCGAGGAGTGGGGCTTCCTCGGCGTCATCCTCGTGCTCGGGCTCTTCGCGGCGCTGCTGCTCCGGGCCCTGACGCTCGCGCAGGCGGCGCGCGACCGGGGAGGCGTGTTCCTCATCCTCGCGCTCTCCGGCGATGATCTTCTTCTCCGTCGTCATCAACGCCTCGATGATGATCGGCGTCCTGCCGACGACCGGCATCCCGCTCCCGCTCGTCTCCTACGGCGGCTCCTCGGTCGCCACGACCTTCCTCGCGCATCGGCCTGATCCTCGGTGTCGAGTACCGCCGGTTCGCCAACGCGTGAGGAAGGAGCTGATCGTCAACGCGACTCCGCCGGAGACGCGGGTCGCGCTGCGGGAGGACGGCCGCACCGTCGAGGTCTTCCACGAGCGCCGCGGCAGCGAGGGCCTCGTCGGGCAACGTCTACTCGGCCGCGTGCACCGCGTCCTGCCCGGGCATGCAGGCCGCCTTCGTCTCGATCGGCTTCGACCGCGACGCCTTCCTCTACGTCGAGGACGCGCTGCCGCATCCGGTCGACCTCGAGGCGGGAGAGGACGAGGAACGGCGACGGGCCGACCGGCGCCGGCCGCCGAGCGGACCGCCCGCGCATCGACGACCTCGTCAAGGAGGGGCAGCAGCCTCGTCGTCCAGGTCACCAAGGACCCGATCGCCGGGAAAGGGCCCGCGCGTGACCGCGAACGTGTCGCTGCCCGGGCCGCACGCTCGTCTACCTCCCTTCGGTGCGCGAGATCGGCATCTCGCGCCGGATCACGGACGAGACCGAGCGCGAGCGCCTGCGGCGGATCCTGGAGGGCTTCGCGAGCCCCGGCGGCTTCATCGCCCGGACGGCGGCGCAGGGGGCCTCGGAGCCGGAGCTCGTCGGCGGACCGCGACTACCTGAAGTCGCTCGCCGAGAAGATCGCGCGGCGGGCGGAAGGGGCGCGGGCGCCGGCGCTGCTGCACCGGGAGCTCGAGCTGCCCGCTGCGCGTCTTCCGGGACCTCGTGACGCGCCGACTTCGAAACGATCCGCGTGGACGACGAGAGGGCGGCGGCCGGCTCGCGCGAGCTCGCGCGGCCAGGTCGCGCCGGCGCTGGTCGCCGCGGATCGAGGTCTACCGCGACGACGAGCCGATCTTCGAGCGCTTCGGCGTCGAGGCCGAGATCGAGGCGGCGCCCTCAGAGCCGTGTGCCGCTTCCCTCGGGCGGCTCCTGCGTCATCCACCAGACCGAGGCGCTCGTCGCGATCGACGTGAACACGGGGCGCTTCACGGGCAAGGAAGACCTCGAGCAGACCGTCTTCGCGACGAACCTCGAGGCGATCCCGGAGGTCGCGCGGCAGATCCGCCTGAGAGACCTCGGCGGGCTGCTCGTCGTGGACTTCATCGACATGCAGGACCCGGAGCACCGCCGCGAGGTCTTCGAGCGGTTCGAGCGGGAGCTCGCGCGCGACCGAGCGCGGACGCGCGTGCTTCAGATCTCCGACTTCGGCCTGATCGAGATCACGCGGCAGCGCAGCCGCAACAACCTCGAGCGCGTCCTGACGCGGTCCTGCCCCGACTGCTCGGGCTACCGGCCGCGTCAAGACGGACCTGACGGCGGCGCTCGACCTGCGCCGCGCCCTCCTGAGGCCGCCGGTCCTCTACGCCGCCGGCGACCGGTGCGCGTGCGAGTGGCCGCGTCGCTCGCCGAGTCCCTCGCGTCGAGGAGACGGGCGATCCTGGACGAAGCTGCGGCAGTCCCTCGGGATCGAGATCGAGCTCGTGGTCCGGACGAGGCCGTGCCGGCCGGGACGTTCTCGATCCTCTCCGAATAGAAGCCTTTTCCAGTTCAATCGTTTAGGTACTTCTGAAATCTTTTTGGCCGCAGTCCCCGTTTAAGTACGTCAGCACGCGATACCTTCCTTCCCGGCCCCGACCGACTGAGATAAGTCGGGGCCGCCTTTTTTCTGGAGCCACTTCGGTGGCTCCCAGTCCGTCCGGCCGCGGGCGTAGGATCCACCCCATCGAATAGACCGTGAGCCGACGCCGGTCTTTCCATCGCATGTCCGGGGCGCTGGGCGCTCTGCTGCTTCTCTGCGCGTCGGAAGCCCGGGCGGGCGTGAACCGGTGGACCCCCCTCGGGCCCGACAACGGCGTCGGAAGCCTCGCCGTCGATCCCAGGAATCCGGACGTAATTTACGCGGGCGTCTACGGCGCCGGCATCTTCAAGACCGTGGACGGCGCCCGGCACTGGCTCCCGGCCAACCGGGGCCTCGGAAACGAACTCGTCAGGACGATGGCGTCGGATCCCCTCGACTCACAGGTCGTCTTCGCCGGGACGGCTTTTGGGGGCGTCTACCGGAGCCTCGATGCCGGGCGCACGTGGGACCTCGCATCCGAGGGTCTCTTCGAGTTCTCCGACTACTCCAACTCGGCATTCATCACGGAATTCGCGATCGACCGCCGCAAGACGTCCATCGTCTACGCCTCGACCCTGAACGGCGTTTACAAGAGCGTTGATCGGGGGTGCACCTGGGTCGCCTCGAGCGAAGGGCTGCCGCCGAACCCCACCGGAGGGGAGACCCAGTCCCACCCCTCTCTCTACGCGGAGGGAATCGCCCTCGACCCGACGAATTCCTCCGTTCTCTATGCCTCGGTTCATCCGCACGGTCTCTACAAGTCCCTCGACGCCGGTGCGACCTGGAGTCTCCAGAGCCCCGGGTCTCTTGGCGACTCCGCAGTCGTCATCGATCCGCGGAGCTCCTCGACCCTCTACGCGGTGCAAGTCGGAGTGCTCTACAAGAGTCTGAACGGCGGCCAATCCTGGACGGCGTTGTCCGGGCCCGCTTCCGCCACCTCCGTCGCGGTCGATTCCGCCGGGAACCTGTACGCGGGAACCTCCGCCGGCGCATACCGCTCGGCCGACGGCGGGGCAACGTGGACGGCTGCCGGCCTCGACGGGACCGACGTCTCGAACGTCGTCGTTTCGCCCTCCGACGCGTCGCGGATCTTCGCGGTGACGCCGCAGGGAGTCCTCCGGAGCACCGACTCGAGCGGACACTGGTCGGGCCCGGGCGCGGGCTTCTCCGCCCCGATGAACGCCATCGCGCTCGACCCCGGAGACTCGAGAACGCTCTACGCGGGAGGGAACTGGTTCGGCGCGATCCAGGGACCCTCCGGGATTGCCGGCAGCACCGATCGCGGGACGACCTGGCACGTCCTGACCAGCGGATTGCCTATTGACCGGCAGGTCATCGCCATCGTCGTGGATCCGAAGTCCTCTTCGACGCTCTACGCGGGCGTGGGCCGCACCCGCGACGGGTCGTGCGGCGCGCGGCTGTTCCAGTCCGTCGACGGCGGGCTCTCCTGGGACGGCGTGGGCGGATGCGGCGACTGTCGCTGGCTCCGTGTCGATCCCGCCGATTCCTCACGGGTCTTTGCGGCGATGACCGACTTCGCGGGTGCGCCGAGCCTCTATGTCCTGACGGACGGCTGGCACTTGAACGTGGTCGAGGGCTTCCGAGACCTCGGGTACACACCGGCCATCGTCTACGACCCGAGCGATCCTTCGATCGTGTACGCCAACGACTCGAGCGGCGGCATCCGCAAGAGCACCGACGGCGGCGACACTTCGGCGCCTCTCTCGTTTCCCGGCGGGACCGTCATCAGCCTGGCGATGAAGCCGGGAGTCTCTCGCTTCCTGTACGCGGGAACGGAGGGCGACGGACTGTTCCGGAGCACGGATGGCGGGGCGACCTGGTCGGCGATCGGCGCCGGGAAGACCGGCTCGATCCTCGCTGCCGTCGTGTTCGACCCGGCGCATCCCGAGGTGGCTTACGTCGCGAGCGAGTCAGGAGTGTCCCTCACGCTCGACGACGGCGCGAACTGGGCGCCTCTCGGAATCGGAGAGACTTCGCGTCCGGGCAGCCGTCGGGTCCTGAACCTCGCGATCGACCCGACGGGAACCCGCCTCTACGCGGCGACTGCGGATGGCCTGTACGAGTACGTCCGGTCCGCTGCTGCGGGCCCAGCCGTGAGCTCCGTGGATCCGCCTTCCGGGCCGTCTTCCGGAGGAACCGTGATCGCCATCGGGGGAAGCGCCTTCGCTTCGGGCGCCTCGGTGTCGGTCGGGGATCGCTCCGCGAGCGACGTGACGGTCACGGGGGCCGACCGCCTCACGGCGACCGTCCCTCCCGGAAGCCCCGGGGCCGCCCTTCTCGAAGTCGTCAACCCGGATACACAATCGGATCGGAGCGCCGTCTTCGTCTACGACTTCCTGGATGTCCCGCCGGATGTCCTTTCGCACGGCGCGGTGGTGAACCTGGCGGCGCGAGGCGTGACTCTGGGATGCGGCGGCGGCAGTTTCTGTCCGGACGCCGCTCTCAACCGGGCCTCGCTCGCGGTTCTGATGGAGAAGAGCATTCACCCGGCCGGCTACGCCTATCCCCCTCCCGGGACATCTTTGTCCGATGTGGATTCCTGCGACGCCTTCGCGAAGTACATCTACCAGTTCGAGGCGGAAGGCCTGAGCCTCGGCTGTGGAGAGGGGCTCTTCTGCCCGGACGCCGCGTTCGCCGGGATCAGATGGCGGCGTTTCTGTCGCGCGGCCTGGCCGGGGGCGACGCTGCTGTTCCGGCCAGCGGGATGGTGGCCGGCGTCGCCTACAACTGTGTCGCCGGATCCTCCGGCGCGTCGCACTTCTCCGACGTCGCTCCCGCCGACACGTTCTGCCGTCACGTGAACTACCTCGCAGCCGTCGGTGTCGCGATCGGCTGCGATGCCGCGCCGAGCTTCTGCCCGGACGATCTGCTGACGCGGGGCGAAGCGGCGATTTTCCTGATGCCGGGCGTTCGGCGGCCGGCGTCGTTAACCTTCTTCACCACTTCGAACATCCTTAGGGCGGTTTCGCGCTCCCGGGCGTGATCGACGATGGGCGCCGGATAGTCGGTCCCGATCCGGCAGCCGGCGGCGCTCTCCTCATCGGCGGTCATCGTCCAGGGCTCGTGAACCTTCGCGAGCGGCACACGCGCGAGTTCCGGAACGAAGCGGCGGATGTAGGCGCCTTCGGGGTCGAACCGCTTCGACTGCAGAACGGGATGGAAGATCCGGAAGTACGGCGCGGCGTCGGTGCCCGTGCCGGCGGTCCACTGCCAGCCGCCGTTGTTGTTGGCGAGGTCGGCGTCGGCGAGCTCCCGCTCGAACCACTTCTCGCCCTCGCGCCAGTCGATGTGCAGGTCCTTCGTGAGGAACGACGCCGCGACCATGCGCGCGCGGTTGTGCATCCAGTGGGTCGTCGCAGAGCTCGCGCATCGCGGCGTCGACCAGGGGAAAGCCGGTGCGGCCCTCCTTCCAGGCGGCGAGGCCCACCGGGGTTCGACTGCCAGGGCAGGCGGTCGAATTCGGTCTTGAAGTTGCCTTCGGCCACGCGCGGGAAGTGGAAGAGGACGTGGTGGTAGAACTCGCGCCAGGCGAGCTCGCGGACGAAACGGTTCACGCCCTCGCGCGGCCCGGAACGGGCCGCCTTCCAGGCCTCCACGGCGGCGCTCCGCACCGTGCGGGGCGAGATCGTTCCGAAGTGCAGGTGGGGCGAGAGACGCGACGTCGATCGCCGCGCCGGGAAGTTGCGCGCCCCGGCGTAGTCGCGCACGGCGCCGGCAAAGAAAGTCCGCGAGCAGGAGTTCCGGCCTGCGACTTCGCCGCCGGTCGGCGCGCCGGCTCGGCCGGGAGGTCCCGCCAGGAACGGCACCGCTCGATCGGAATTCCGGGAAGCTCCAGTGTCGCGAGTTGCGCGGGGCGGGCTCGGCGGCCGCTTCTGCGCCGCCATCCACTTTTTCGCGAACGGAGTGTAAACCGTGAAGGGATCGCCGGCCCCGGTCGCGATCGCGTCGGGCTCGACCAAGAGCGCGTCGGGGAAGAGCCGGAATCGGCCGCCCGTGTATTCGATGGCCGCCGCCGCCT
>CAVRXJ010000020.1:0-11147 GCA_963725095.1 uncultured Acidobacteriota bacterium | reverse complement strand
GGCCGCCGCGCCGCCTGGCGCTCGAGCGCCGAGACGTCTCGGGTGTGCCGGAGGGCGAGAGGGGGGAGCGGCTGCGGCAGATCCTCTCCGAAGAGCTCGGGAAGCCCTTCGACCTCGGCCGCGACGCGATGCTTCGGGCGAAGCTCGTTCGCGAGAGCGACCGGTCTCACGTCCTCGTGCTGATGATGCACCACATCGCGTCGGACGGCTGGTCCATCGGGATCCTTCTCGAAGAGCTGGCGGCCTGCTACGAGGCGAACCGGTCGGGTGCGAAGCCCGAGGTCGCCGCTCTCCCGATCCAGTACGCCGACTACGCCGTCTGGCAGCGCGACTGGCTGCGCGGAGGCGTCGAAGATGCGCAGCTCTCCTACTGGAAGAAGCGGCTCGATGGGACGCTGCCCGCTGCTGGCGCTTCCGACCGACCGGCCGCGCCCGCCGCAGCAGACGTTTTCGGGCGCGCAGGAGCGCCGGCTCCTTCCCCGGCGTCTGGTCGATGCCCTCGAGGCGCTGTCGCGCGAGCAGGGGGCCACGCTCTTCATGACGCTGCTGGCGGCCTTCCTGGCGTTGCTGTCCCGATTGAGCGGCCAGGACGACATCCTCGTCGGAACGCCGATCGCCGGCCGCAACCGGGCGGAGACGGAGGATCTGATCGGCTTCTTCGTCAACACACTCGTCATCCGCGGCGACCTTTCGGGGAACCCGACGTTCCGCGATTTCCTCGGGCGGGTTCGGGAGCGCTCCCTGGAGGCCTACGCCCACCAGGACCTTCCGTTCGAGAAGCTCGTCGAGCAGCTGCACCCCGAGCGCGATCTGGCCCACCCGCCCCTCTTTCAGGTGATGTTTGCGTTCGAGAACTATCCGATCGCCTTCCCGAAGGCCGGGGGCCTCTCGATCGAGAACGTCGAGTTCGAGACGCAGGTTTCCAACTTCGACCTGACGCTCGACATGGCGCTCCAGGAGAAGGGCCTGGGCGCGTCCATCGAATTCAACACCGACCTCTTCGACCGCCCGACCGTCCGGCGGTGGCTCGAAAACCTCGAGGTGATGCTCGAGGGGATCGCGGCGGATCCGGACCGGAGGATCTCGGAGCTTCCGATCCTGACGCCCGCCGAGCGGGAGCGCCTCCTCGTGACGTGGAACGCCACGGCGGCCGAGTTTCCCGGCAGAGCTCGTGCGTGCATTCGCTCTTCGAGGCGCAGGTCGACCGGAATCCCTCCGCGACGGCCGTGGAGTTCGACGGCCAGGCGATGTCCTACGGCGAGCTCGACCAGCGCGCCAATCGGCTCGCGCGCCGGCTGCAGGAGCTCGGCGTCGGTCCGGACGTTCCGGTCGGAATCTGCCTGGAGCGGTCGCTCGATCTGGCCGTCGCCCTTCTGGGCGTTCTCAAGGCCGGCGGCGCGTACGTGCCCCTGGACCCGTCGTATCCGCCGGCGAGGCTGCGATTCTTCCTCGAGGACTCGGGAGCGCCGGTCCTCCTGACCTCGCCGGCCCTGAAGGACCTGACGCCGGCGAGGGAAGCTGGCAAACGGTCTTTCCTCGACGGAGATCGGAGAGCGACGTCGGCGGCAGCGACACGAAGCGCCCCGAGGGCGGAGCCGGGCCGCACAACCTGGCCTACGTCCTCTACACGTCCGGTTCGACGGGCCAGCCCAAGGGCGTCATGGTTCCCCATCGCGCCCTCGTCAACCACGCGACGGCGATGCGGCGCCGCTATGCGCTCGCCCCGTCCGATCGCGTCCTTCAGTTCGCGTCGCTGTCTTTCGACGTGGCCGCCGAGGAGATCTTCCCGACGTGGGCCGCCGGCGCCACGGTCGTCTTTCGTTCCGGCGAAGCGATCGGCGTGGCGGAGTTCGAGAAACTGCTCGAGCAAGCGGCGGCCGACGGTGGTCAATCTTCCCTCCGGCTTCTGGCACGAGTGGGTCGCCGAGCTCTCCCGCTCGGGCCGCTCGCCGGCGCCGTCGCTGCGACTGGTCGTTGCGGGAAGCGAGCGCGTGTTGCCCGAGCGGCTGAACTGGTGGCGCCAGCACGTCGCGCCGGCCGTCCGCTGGATGAACGGTTACGGGCCCGACCGAAACGACGATCACGGCGACCCTCTACGAGCCGACCGACGGCGATCCGCCCGCGTCGGCCACCGTCCCGATCGGGCGGCCGATCGCCAACGTCCGCGCCTACGTCGTGGATGGCTTCGGGGGCCTGTGTCCGGCGGGCGCCGCCGGAGAGCTCTGGATCGGCGGCGAGGGGGTCGCCCGCGGGTACCTCGGGCAGCCGGAGCTGACGCGGGAGCGGTTCCTCGACGATCCCTTCGGGCCGGCCGGCGGCCGCGTCTACCGTACGGGGGACCGCGTTCGGTACCTTTCGGACGGGAACCTCGAGTTTCTCGGGCGCCTGGACGAGCAGGTCAAGGTCCGGGGCTTTCGGATCGAGCTCGGCGAGATCGAGTCGGTGCTCGAGCAGCATCCCGGGGTCCGCGAGGCGGCTGCCGCCGCATGGGAAGAGGGCCCCGAGACCCGCCTCGCCGGCTACGTCGTCCTGGAGCGCGACGCTCAGGTGTCGTCGGCCGAGCTGCGCGCGCACGTCAAGGAGCGGCTCCCGGCGTACATGGTGCCGGCGGCCTTCGTCGTCCTGGACGCCCTGCCGCGCACGGGAAGCGGCAAGGTAGACCGACAGCGCCTTCCCGAGCCCGGACGGACCCGCGACACCGGGGAGGGCTTCGTCGCGCCCCGCACGCCTCTCGAGCAGTCCCTGGCGGCGATCTGGGGGCAGCTGCTGCACCTGGAGCGGGTCGGGGCGCGACGACAATTTCTTCGATCTCGGCGGCCATTCGCTGCTGGCGACGCAGGTCGTCTCCCGCGTGCGCGAGGCCTTTTCCCTGGAGCTGCCCCTGCGCACGCTCTTCGAATCGCCCACGGTCGCCGAGCTGGCGCTCGCGATCGCGCAGGCGCAGGCCGAACAGACGTCTCCCGACGACCTGGCGCGTCTCCTCGAAGAGCTCGAGGGAGAGAGCCTGCTCCCGACTCCCGTGCCACCTGAGGTTTCGTCTCTGACCGACGTCGCCGCTCGGATCGCGAGCCTGTCGCCCGAGAAGCGGGCGCTGCTCGAGAAACGGCTCCTCCTGGACCGGCGGCAGCCGCGGCCGCGGCGCCCGCGATCCGCCGCCGTGGTGAGGCCGAGCCCGGCGCCGCTGTCCTATGCCCAGCAGCGCCTCTGGTTCCTCGACCGCCTCGATCCGGGCCGATCCCTCTACAACGTGCCCGAGGCGCTGGCCCTCCGCGGCCGCCTCGACGCCGGCGCCCTCGAGAGGGCCCTGCAGGAGGTCGTCCGCCGCCACGAGACCCTCCGGACGTCGTTCTCGCGGCGACAACGGAGACCCCAGGGCGACGGTCCACGACGTCGTCCCTGACCCTGCCGATCACGGACCTGACCGCGATCCCGGCGGAAGATCGCGAGGAAGAGGCGCGCGCGCTGGCCGCGAAGGAAGGGGAGACTCCCGTTCGACCTCGCGAAGGCGCCGCTCTTCCGCGCGCGGCTCTTGCGCCTCGGCGCCGGAGGAGCACTGGCTGCTCCTGACCATGCACCACATCGTTTCGGACGAGTGGTCGATGGGCGTTCTCTTCTCGGAGCTCGCGGATCTCTAGCGCGTCGCGAGGTGTCCGGGAGGACGAAGCTCCGCGGATCCGCTCCCGATCCAGTACTCCGACTTCGCCGTCTGGCAGCGACGAGTGGCTTCGGGGCAACGTCCTCGACGTCTCAGCTCGCCTACTGGAAGCGGACGCTCGTCGGGAGAGCTCCCCGTGCTCGAGCTGCCCGGCGGACCACCCGCGGCCCGCGATCCAGACGTTTCGCGGAGGCGAGTACCGGCTGCGGCTCTCCCCGCGCCTGACCGGACGGCTGGAGGCGCTCTCACGACAGCGAGGGGGCGACCCTCTTCATGACCCTGCTGGCGGCGTTTCAGGTGCTGCTCGCGCGCTACAGCGGACAGGAAGACATCCTGGTCGGCACGCCCATCGCGGGCCGCAATCGGATCGAGACGGAGGGGCTGATCGGCTTCTTCGTCAACACGCTCGTCGCTGCGGACGGACCTCTCGGGCGACCCGACGTTTCGCGAGCTGCTCGGCAGCGTCCGCGAGTCGGCGCTCGAGGCCTACGCGCACCAGGACCTGCCCTTCGAGAGGCTCGTCGAGGTGCTGCGCCCGGAGCGGAGCCTTTCGCACTCGCCGATCTTCCAGGTCGATGTTCGAGCTCGACAACGCGCCGGGGACCCGGCTGGAGCTGCACGGGCTCGCGGTCGAGCCGGTGGAGCTGCCCGACACCTCGGCCAAGTTCGACCTGCGGCTGCTCGCCGTCGCCGAAGACGAGGGGCTGCTGCTCGTCTTCGAGTACGCCGCGGACCTGTTCGAGGAGGCGACGATCGCGCGGATGGCCGGGCATTTGGAAACCCTGATCGAAGGGGCTCGTCGCCGATCCGCGAGCGGCCGGTCTCGCGCCTGCCGCTGCTGACGGAGGCCGAGAGGCGGCGGTTGCTCGTCGAGTGGAACGACACGCAGGCCGACTTTCCGCGGGAGAAGTGCCTGCATCGCCTCTTCGAGGAGCAGGCGGCGCGGACGCCGGACGCCGTGGCGGTCGAGCTCGAGCAGGCCGTGTCCTGACCTACCGCGAGCTCGACCACGGTCGAACCAGCTCGCCCGGCGCCTGCGCGCCCTCGGGGTCGGCCCGGAGCGGCTCGTCGGGCTCTGCGTGCCGCGTTCCGCCGAGATGGTGGTCGGCCTGCTCGGCGTGCTCAAGGCCGGGCGGAGCCTACGTGCCGCTCGATCCCACCTATCCCGCCGGACGCCTGGCCTACATGCTCGAGGACTCGGGCGCGAGCGTCCTGCTGACGGTCGAAAGCGTCGCGGGACGCTCTGCCGGCCTTCCCGGGTCGGATCGTGCGGCTGGATGCCGACTGGGAGGAGATCTTCGCGGCCTAGTGCCGGCGAGCCGTCGGGATCGGGCGTGACGCCCGAGAACCTCGCCTACGTGATGTACACGTCCGGGTCCACGGGAAGGCCCAAGGGCGTCATGATCCCGCACCGCGGCGTCGTGAACTACCTCTCCTGGTGCCTGCGCGCCTACGACGTCGAGGCCGGGCGCGGTGCGCCGATCCAGTCGTCGCTCTCCTTCGACCTGACGATCACGGGGCTCTTCGGGCCGCTGCTCTGCGGCCGGCGGGTTCGCCTTCTTCCCGGAGGGTTTCGCGGCCGAGGCGCTCGGCAACGTGCTGCGCGAGGAAGGGGACTTCTCGCTCATCAAGATCACGCCGGCCCGACTCGACCTGCTGACGCAGCAGATCCCGCCCGAGCAGGCCTCCGGCCGCTCGCGCGCCTTCGTGATCGGCGGCGAGCCCCTGCGCGCCGAGAGCCTGAGCCTCTGGCGGGACGTTCGCCGGAGACGGCTCTGTTCAACGAGTACGGTCCGACCGAGACGGTCGTGGGCTGCTGCGTCTATCGGGTCGCCGCCGACGATCCGAGGAACGGCCCGGTGCCGATCGGACGGCCGATCGCCAACACGCGACTCTACGTCCTCGACCGCCACCGGAGCCGGTGCCCATCGGCGTCGCCGGGGAGCTCTACGTCGGAGGAGAGGGTGTCGCGCGCGGCTACTGGAAGCGGCCGGAACTGACCGCCGAGCGCTTCGTGCCGGACCCCTTCGGCGCAGCCGGGTGACGCGCTCTACCGGACCGGCGATCTGGCGCGCTACCGCGCCGACGGCAACCTCGAGTACCTCGGCCGAGCCGATGATCAGGTCAAGATCCGCGGGTTTCGCGTCGAGCTCGGCGAGATCGAGGCGGCGATTCGCGAGCATCCCGTCGGTGCAGGACGCCGCGGCCGCGCTGCGGGAGGACACTCCCGGCGACCGGCGGCTGGTCGCCTACGTCGTTCCGAAGGAGGCGCTTCCGTGGAGCCCCGAGTCGATTCGGCAGCACCTGCTCGCAGCGTCTGCCCGAGTTCATGGTGCCGTCCGCGTTCGTGCGCCTCGACGCCTTCCCGTGACTCAGAACGGAAAGGTCGACCGGAAGGCCCTGCCGCCGCCCGACTGGCGCCAGCCGCCAGCTCGAAGAGGACTACGAGCCACCCCGGGACGCGCTCGAGCTCCACCTGGTGAAGATCTGGGAAACGTTGCTCCGCACGGGCCCGATCGGCTGGGACGACGACTTCTTCGACCTCGGAGGGCATTCGCTCCTGGCGGTGCGCCTCTTCGCCGAGATCGAGAAGGCGACGGGGAGGAAGCTCCCGCTCGCGACGCTCTTCCAGGCGCCGACCGTCGCCAGATCGCCGACGTGCTCCGGGAACGGGGGCGGCGCCCTCCGTCGTCGCTCGTTCCGATCCAGCCGCGCGGCTCGCGGCCTCCTTTCTACTGCGTGCACGCGGCGGGAGGCGGCGTCCTTCCCTACCGTGCGCTCTCGCAGCGGCTCGGGCCGGACCAACCCTTCTACGGTCTGCAGGCGAGGGGCCTGGACGACAGGACGTCGCTCGCTCGACGCGCATCGAGGACATGGCCGAGCACTACCTCGCGGAGATCCGCCGCCTTCAGCCGGAGGGCCCCTACTACCTCGGCGGCCACTCCGCCGGCGGTCTCGTCGCGTTCGAGATGGCGTGGCGGCTTCGGGCGCAGGGGGAGAGGGTGGCGCTGGTGGCCCTCTTCGACACCTGGGCGCCCGGGCACGGCGAGGTGATCCCCGAGAAGTTGTTCGCGTGAAGCTCGGCGTTACGAATGCGGCTCGGTCGCTTCTACCGAGGTCTGCGGGAAGGCGGCAAGCTCGGCTACCTGCGCGAAAAGCTCGCGATTCGGGTGCGTATCCTGCTCGGCCGCACGTCGCGCCTTCCGCCGGAGCTCTCGAAGTTCAGGAGTCGATCGAGCAGGCGATCGAGAGTACCGGCCCGGCGTCTACGCGGCGCCGTGACCCTCTTTCGGGCGAAGCGCCAGCCGCCCGAATACGCTCTGGACCGCACGCTCGGATGGAGCGCCTTTGCATCGCGAGGCGTGGAAGTGCACGAAGTGCCGGGTTATCACGGCGAAATCGTGGACGAGCCGCAGGCGGCGATCCTGGCGGAGAAGATCCGCGAGTGCCTCGATCGGGCGGTTGAAAGGGAGCACGAGCTCGAGGCCCGTCGCGATGAGGTTGCAAAGCCGTAACGTGCCCCCCGAGATACACGTCCACATCGACGTTCCCGAATTCGAAGCGGCGAAGTACGCCTGCCGGGTGCTGCTTTCGACCGCGGACCCCACTCTTCTTTCATCGGAACCCTCCCGCCGGCCTTCCACCGGAAGCCGTTCTCGTCACCTACAGCCCCGCCGGTTTCCTCCGGCCATTCCCGACACCTCGTCCTGCTCGCGGACGGGAGACTCTGGGACCGATACGGGCAGGACGTGAGCCTGCCGCCGGCCCCGCTGACGCGGGTCGCGCTCGCGGCGCTGCAGGCCCGCCCGAGCGATCGCCTGCGGGATCCTTTGGTCCTGCCCTATGTGTCGGACACCCGGCCGCCGGGAGTCGCGGTGAGCCGGGACGCCTCCACCGGTGCACCGTCGCGGATCGTGAGCGGAGCCGACCTCATCGCCTCCGCCTTCTTCTGGATCTCGCGCTATGAAGAAACCCTCATCCGCGAGCGGGACGAGTTTGGCCGAATTCCTCAGAAGCTCCTGCGGCAGGTGCAGGAGGGGATCACCGATCGGCCGCTCGTCGACGAGTATGCGGAACTCCTGGCAGGTTGGCTCGAGACCCTCGGGTCGGGGGTCCGCTTCCACCGGCAGCCGTTTCGGGCCCTGATCACGCACGACGTCGATTCGGGAATCGGGATCCGGGGGATTCGGGAAAACCTCGAGAACGGGTTGCGAACGCTCTACCGGGAGGCGATTCGGGGCAAGAGGCTCGGGACGGGATTGATCGGCCTGGGAGACTGGGCCCTCAAGGGCTCGGGGTTCGGAAGGAGGCGCGGCTCTTTCGCGGCATCGCGCATCTCGACGCGGAGTTCGGATTTCCATCGTTCTTCTTTCTCATGGCCAACGGGACGCACGCGGTCGATGCGACCTATGACGTTCTCGGAGACCCCTCGCGACGGGTGATCGCGGCGATTCGGTCGGCGGGAGGGAGCATCGGGCTCCACGTCGGTCTCAATGCGCACGCGAGCCCGGAGCAGCTGCGCGGCGAGTGGGAGCGGCTCCGGCAGGCGGACCCGACCGCCTCGCCCGGCGCCCGCAGTCACTTCCTGGCCTTCTACCCCCGGCGACCTGGCGAAGCCTCTCGGAGCTCGGTATCCGGGTCGATTCGACGCTCGGCTTCAGCGACCACATGGGCTTCGGGGGAGCGACCTGCCGCCCGTTTCGGCCCTTCGACGTGGAACGCCGCGGCGTCCTGCCGATCTGGGAAATCCCCATGACGCTCATGGACAACAATTTCTTCCGGCAGCCGGCGCGGGATGACGACGAGCGGATCTCCATGGTCCGAGAGCTCGTTGCCCGCGTGAGAGCCGCGGGAGGATGTTTCGTCATCAACTGGCACAACGTCGTGTTCTTCGGTCACTACCGCCGCGTCTACCGGGAAATCCTCGGCACCCTGCGGGACGCCCGGCCTCTGGGTCTCGAGGACCTGCCCTCGGACGGGAGCCTCGTCTGGTGACCGGTGCGAGCCGGCCGCGCCACCGCGGGGGCGCAGCCACAGGAAACTGAGATTGGAAAGGATCTTGCGATGAGAATGGCCACGGACGATCGGGCGGGACGCTTCTTCCACGGGTTCGCCGACACCTTCGACGGGCTCTACGACCGCAAGCGCGGTCCTCTGTGGCGCTTCCTGGACAACACCTTTCGCCGCGACATCGGCGAACGGTTCCGGCTCACGTTCGCGCATCTGGGCGACCTGCGCGGCAAGAAGGTGCTCGACGTCGGCTGCGGCTCGGGTGTTTACCTGCGTGAAGCCTTGGCGCGCGGCGCGGCCGAGGCGGTGGGCGTCGATCCCGCGCCTCGCATGCTCGAGCTGTCGAAGCAGCGCCTCGACGCCGCCGGGTTCGCCGGGCGTTACAGACTGGTCGAGGGCATCTTCCCGGCGGTCCGGCCGGACGTCAAGCCCGACGCCGCCATCGTCATGGGCGTCATGGACTACGTCGCCGAGCCGGTTCTGTTCCTGCGCGCGCTGCGCGAGACCCTTGGCGGCGGTCCCTCGGCGATCTCGTTCCCAAGCCGGCACTGGCTTCGGTCGCCGCTGCGCCAGGTCCGTTACCGCCTGCGCGACTGTCCCCTCTGGATTTACCGGCGCGAGCAGATCGAAGGCGTCGTCGGCGCCGCCGGGATGCGCATCGAGCGCCTGGAAAAGATCCGCGGCGCCGGCCAGGACTTTCACGTCGTCTGTCGATGACCGAAGGGGGACGTCGCCTCTGTCTCACGGTCGACGTCGAGGACTGGGTCCAGTCGACCCTCGACTTCGATGCTCCGCTGACCGATCGCTGCCGCGCCAATACAAAGCGCATGCTCGACCTGATCGAGTCGCTCGGCTGGCACGCCACTTGTTTCGTGCAGGGCTACGTGGCTCGTGACTACCCCGACTTGGTCGCCGAGATTGCACGGCGCGGCCACGAGGTTGGGTGCCATTCGCACTCGCACCGGCCGCTCCACGTCATGGACGCGACGTCTCTGCGGCACGAGCTCAACGAGGCGCGCGCGCGCATCGAGGACGCCTGCGGGCGCAGGGTCGTCGGCTTCCGGGCGCCGGACTTCAGCGTCGGCCCGCCCTGCGACCGGATCGCCGACGTCAATCGCGACGTCTTCCGGGCACTGGCCGAGCAGGGCTACGTCTACGACTCGAGCGTCGTACCGGCGCGCATGCGCCGGTACGGCGTGCGCATGGCCCCGCCCGGGCCCTTCCGCCTTCACGAGGGGTTGCTCGAGATCCCGCTCGGCTCGGTGCGGCTCCACCGCCGATTTCCGGCGCTGGGCGGCGGCTACCTGCGCATCTTCCCGCTCGGCCTTCACCGCCTGGCGATCGCCCAGGCCGACGCCGCGGGACGCGTGCCGGTGGTTTACGTCCACCCCTACGAGCTCGACGGCGGCGAGCTGGCAGAGCGTCTCACGTGTGCACCGCATACCGCTGCGCCTCCGGCTCGAGCCAGGGTCTCGGCCGCGCGCGCATGGCCGGCAAGCTGACCGCTGTCCTGCGCGAACGCCGGCCGGTCCTGATGGGCGAGCTGGCCGCCGAGCTGGCTTTGAAGCCGCTGCCGTCCGCCTGAGGAGAATCGCCTTGCCGACGGTGCGGATCGTGAACGCCGAGGGTCGCTCCGGCGCGTCGACTCCCCCAGGGGGCCGAGGCTCGGAGGGGCCGAATGAGCACTGGAACGATCCGCCGGCGGGCGCGGCGCTCGATGTGTCGTCAGTGCACGTCTGGATGGCGAGGCTTGCGACGCTCGAGGGAGAGCTCGGGCGCCTGCTCGCCAGTCTGGACGGGGCGGAGCGGGCGCGGGCGGGCCGTTTCGCTTCCAGAGGGACCGAAGCCGGTTTATCCTCGGCCGCGGGTTGTTGCGTCACATCCTCGGCCGGTACCTCGGTCGGCCGCCGCAGGGGCTTCGTTTCGAGTATTCGCCTCATGGCAAGCCCTTCCTGGAAGGATCTCCGGCCGATGGGTCGCTTCAGTTCAACCTCTCGCACTCGGCAGGCGTCGCCCTCGTTGCCGTGGCCGCGGGACGCCGGGTCGGCGTGGACGTCGAGCGAATCCGGCCCGAGCGGGCGACGGCGCAGATTGCCGAGCGGTTCTTCGCGCCCGAGGAAGTCGCGGCCCTGCGCGCGCTTCCCGACGAAGCTCGCGGCGAGGCCTTCTTTCGCTGCTGGACGCGCAAGGAGGCCTACGTCAAGGCCCGCGGCGAGGGCCTTTCCTTGCCGCTTGCGAGCTTCGCCGTTTCGCTCGGCCCGGGGCCGGCCGGTGCTCTTTTACGCTCCGATCTGGGACCCGAAGAGGCCTCGCGCTGGTCGCTCTCCGACCTCGAGCCGCCGGCTGGCTACGCGGCCGCCGTGGCCGTGGAAGGGACGGGCTGGCAGCTGCGGCGCTGGAGCGTGACGGCTGGCCTCATGTTCGGCTGACGCCGGCAAGGGTCCCTCCGAGCGATTCGCGATCTCCCGCCGCTGTTGTGCCC
>CAVRXJ010000019.1:0-114945 GCA_963725095.1 uncultured Acidobacteriota bacterium | reverse complement strand
ACGATCGCGTTGCGCGAGGGGATCGAGGCCTTCCTCATCGTCGCGCTGACCCTCTCCTACCTGAAGCGCACGGGCCGGGCCTCGCTGGCGCGCGCCGTCTACGCCGCGATCGCCGTGTCGGTCGTCACCTGCGCGGCCGCCGGCTTCCTCTTTTCGAAGGCCGCCAACCATTCCCTGTGGGAGGGCATCCTCGCCCTCGTGGCGGCGGCCCTCGTCGGCAGTTTTCTGATCTACATGAAGCGCGTCGCCGCCCACCTGAAGAGCGACATCGAGCACCGCATCGAGGCGGAGGCCACCGCCGCGTCGCGCCGGCGCGCCGTCTGGGGGGTCTTCGGCTTCGTCCTGCTCATGATCACGCGGGAGGGCATGGAGACGGCCCTGCTGGTCGTGACGGCGCTGTTCCAGATGAAGTCCTCCGCGGTGGCCGCGGGCCTCGTGCTGGGCCTGCTCGCCGCCGTCGGCGATCGCGTTTCTTTGGACGCGCCTGGGCCGCGGCGTCGACGTGCGCGCGCTGCTGAACATCTCCTCGGTCTTCCTCGCCATTTTCCTCGTCCAGCTGCTGCTCTACGGCGTGCACGAGCTCTCCGAGGCCGGGGTGTTCCCGGCATCGCAGGCGATTCACGACGCGACGGAAATCCTCGGCCCGGACGGCAAGATCGGGCACCTGCTCGCGTACGCGCTGGCCATCGTGCCGACCGTCTGGCTCGCCGTGAGCTGGCGGCGCCGCCGCGTGGCGGCCCGGTTCGGCCTCGGCCGTGTCGCGAAGCACCCACGCCGCGTAGCGGCCGCGCGCGCGGGCTACCGGCCCGACCGGAGCATGGCCTCGACGACGGCTTCGGAAACGCCGGCCTCCCGCAGCTCCAGGATCTGAGGGGTCGTCAAGCTGTAGCGGACGTTGCCCGCGCGGACCTTCGCGAGCAGGGCGTCTTCGGAGGCCCCCGACTGCCGGAGCCGCAGGATCTCGAGGTAGGCCGCGTCGGGGTCCGGCGTCGGCGTGCGCTGCACGGCGAGCGCCGCGGCCGCCGGAGGAGCCGGTGCCGGCGTGGGCGAGACCATCGCCGGCACTTCGCGCGCGGTCGGTGTCGGCGGCGGCGGCGCGGATGCCGTCGTCTTGGCGCCCCTCGCGCAGGCGGCCACGCAGGCGACGGTGACCGCCAGGGCGCCGATCCCGGACGACTTCATCCGCTCCATCCCGCAGCTCTACGCCCGGCTGTTCCAGAGAACGTCGGGAACGCCGCGGCGCTTGTTCTCGTGCCGGGCCATCACGAAGAGCGCGTCGGAGAGGCGGTTCAGGTACCGAACCGTCCAGGCGCCGACCCCCTCCTCCCGCGAGAGCGCGACGAGCAGCCGCTCCGCACGCCGGCACACCGTGCGCGCGACGTGCAGGTGGGCCGCCCCGGCGGCTCCGCCCGGCAGGATGAAGTTCTCCAGCGGCGGGAGTTCCTCCGAGAGCCGATCCATGAGGGTCTCGAGCGCGAGGACGTGCCGCTCCTCGATGCGGGGCACGGGCATCTTCGCCTTGTCCTCTTCGAGGATGCAGAGGTCCGAACCGAGGTGGAAGAGCTCGTTCTGGATCGCCCGGAGCGGCCCGGCGACGGCTTCGTTCAGGCCCGAGGCGAGCGCCACGCCGACGGCGCTGTTCAACTCGTCGACCGTTCCGTAGGCCTCGATGCGGAGGGAGTCCTTCGGCACGCGCTGGCCGCCGCCGAGCCCCGTCGTGCCGTCGTCGCCCGTCCGCGTGTAGACCCTGGTGATCCGCGGCACTAGAACCTCACTCCCAGGCCCCCGGCCGCGCGAATGCCCGGAGCCGGATAGCCCGCGGCCTCATCGTAGCTCGCGTTGGTCAGGTTGTTGATGCGCAAATAGGGAGTGACGGTTCCGAGAGCCCAGCTCGCGAAGAGGTCCAGCCGGAAGTAGGACGGGTCGGTGATGTCCGCGCCCGTCAGCGGATCGCTGTCGGGCCGGCTCCCGACGTAGAGCCCGCGCATCTCGATCGAGAGCGGCGACAGCGGCTGCCAGGCGAGCGTCAGCGAAGCCTGATTGCGCGGGCGTCGGATCAGCGGCCGGTCGTCGGTCAGGTCCACGGCGTCCAGGTACGTGTACGAAGCCTGGACCGCGAGGGCGTCGAGGATCTGCTGGCGGTACCCGACCTCGACGCCCTGCGTGCGGGCGCTGCCGATGTTCTCGGTCTGCGACGACGCGAAGTCGTAGACGATCAGGTCCTTCAGATCGTTCCAGAAGTACGTCACCTCGACGCGGCCGCCCCGGCCCAGGTACGCCTCGCCGCCGACCTCCCAGGAGACCGAGCGCTCGGGCTTCAGGTCCGGGTTCCCGTAGAAGGGAAAGTAGAGCTCGCCGACGGTGGGCGCCCGGAATCCGCTGCCTCCCCCGGCGCGCAGCTTCCACCGCTGGTCCTTCGAGAGCCAGGCGATCGCGCCGCGCGGGCTCACGGCGTCCCCGAACTGGGAGTTGCCGTCGTACCGAAGGCCTCCGGTCACGGAGAACTGGCCGAGGGTGACGCTGTCCTGGGCGCCGATACCCCAGATCGTCGTGTCCTGCCCGTCGAGCGGCGTGCCGAACGTGTCGGTGCTCGTCACGTTGGACTGGTTCCACATGGCGATGGCCGTCAGCGTGTGGATGCCGAGGGTGGCCGTGTCGGTCACCTGCGCCTGCAGCGTGCGCGCGTTGGTCTGCGAGGCGTAGTCGCTGAGCGGGTCGTTGTATTCGGGCTTCGACCAGACCGACGCCACGAACCCGCTCAACTGGTTGGTCGGCGAGAGCGTCCAGCGGACCGGAAGGGCGATGCGCTCCTCCCGGAAGACGGTGTTGGCCTCCAGGTTCTCGGCGCCGACGGGCCCGGGCGATGCCGACCCTGCCGGACAGGATCGAGCCCTCGATCCCGATGCGCGCGTCCGCATCTGGCCTGCCAGTCCACGCGCGCCGAGCCGTTGTTCTCGCGCCAGTTCGAGTTCGGGACGTCTCCGTTCGTGTTGCCGAAACGGTAGCTCGCCGCGGCCGAGATCGGGCCGGCGCCCGCCGTGACGAAGGCCGAGGCGGTGGCCGAATCCGCGTTGCCGCCTTCGGCCGTGACGGCGCCCGAGAACCCCTCCTGCGGCGGCCGCGTGAAGATCTGGACGACGCCGCCGATCGCGTCCGAGCCGTAGAGCGCGGAGAAAGGGCCCCGCACGATCTCGATGCGCTCGACGTTCTCCGTCGTGAGCCCCGAGAAGTCGTAGCCGGGAAAGTACGCGGAGTTCACGCGGGCGCCGTCGACGAGGACCAGGGTCTGCGTCGAGTTGGTTCCGCGCAGCAGGATCGAGGTGAGCGAGCCGTCGCTGCCCGACTGCACGACCTCGAGGGCCGGCACCGAGCGCAGCAGCTCCAGCACCGTGACGCGGCCGCTCTTCTCGATCTCCTGCCGCGTGATGACCGTCGTCGCGACGCCGAGCTGCTTTTCCTCCTCCGGCCCGGCCGTCGCCGTCACGACGACGTCCTCGGCGACCTGCGGAAGCACCTGCGCGGAAACCGGCGCCGGAGCGGCGAAGAGGACGGCGAGGACGGCCGCGGGAACGAGAGCGCGCCGCTGTCGGCGCGACAGCGCGTCGAGACCGAAGAGGACGGCCGTGCCGAGCAGGTCCGCGGCCAGGGTGTTCCAGAGGAAGGGGACTGCCATCGCGAAACAGAGCGCCAGGCCGGCCGGAGTCTTCGGGTAGAGCGCGCTCGCCGAGCCACTCGGCGAGCGTTCGACGTCGAGGAAGAAGAGCAGAGACGCTCCGACCGACAGCAGCCGCGAGGCAGCGGCGCGCCGGACCCTCTCCTTCGCGAGCCGGCCGGCGAAGACGATCGCGCAAAACGTCGCATAGATCGTCAGACGCACGCCGGAGTACCGCCGCCCGACCCGTGCCGAAATCGAGGACGAAGTCCGAGAGCGCCATCGCGACGAGCGGCACGGCAAGCGCGGCCCACCGAGGCAGGCGGGCGCCCGCGTAGAGCGCGAGCGCGCCCAGGGGGACGAAATTCGGAGCGTGGGGAAGGAGCCGGGAAAGGGCGCCGAGGAGCACGAGCAGGACCGCGGTCGTCATTCGAACCTCCCGTTCGACGAGACATCTCTCGGGAGGATCGAAAAGATCCCGCGCCCGCGGGGATTCGTAGGCGCGCCCCTTCCGGTACCCCGACCGAGAGCGTGTTCGTCCGGCAGGTCTCCTGGCTTCCGGATCCTTCGCCGCCGGGCTCCTTCCCGGACGCGTGACCGTTCTCCGATCGCGCGCGTCCAGTGGTTTGTTGCCCGGGGCGTCCCCGGTGACAGTGGCGGGGGCCGCGCGGGATTTTCACCCGCTTCCCTTGGCCAGACGATTCAAAGAGCGCCGAAGAACGCAAACCATACTCCCCGGCGCCGGGACTTTCAACCGTCGGGGGAAGGGATAGGATCGCGCCGTGCAGGGCGCCGACTTCACGCTCGACTTCGACCGGCTCCGGCGCGTGGGCTTTCCGGAGATCGTGCTGGCGGAAGGCAAGTCGCCCGAGCAGGTGGCGGAGATCTGCCGGCAGCTCGCCCGCGCGCACGACGTCCTCGTCACGCGGCTTTCCCCCGAACGCTGGGAGGAAGTCGCGGCGCTTCCCCTGCCGGGCCGCGCCGACTACGACGCACGCTCGGGGACGCTGCAGCTGTCCGTCGGCAAGCCCATGCCGCGGGTGGAGGGGCTCGTCGCGATCGTCACGGCGGGCACGATGGACATCGTCGTGGCCGAGGAAGCCCGCCGCACGCTCGACTACCTGGGCGTTTCCTCGACGCTCGTTCCGGACGTCGGTGTCGCGGGCCTGCTGCGCCTGCTCTCGCGGCTCGAGGAGATCGAGCGGGCCGACGTCGTCATCGCCGTGGCCGGCATGGAGGCCTCGCTCTTCTCCGTCATCGGCGGCCTCGTGGGCCGGCCGCTCATCGCCGTGCCGACCTCGCGCGGCTACGGCGCCGCCTTCGGCGGCCTCGCCTCGCTTCTCTCCGCCGTCAACTCCTGCGCCAACGGAGTGACGGCGGTCAACATCGACTCCGGCTACGCCGCCGCGATGGCCGCGTTCCGGATCCTTTCGGGAGGACCTCGACGATGGGATCGAAAAGCCCCTCCGCGAACGCCCGCGAGTACGTCCACGAGGCCGCGCGCGGCGTCAACCGCCGCCGCAAGAAGGCGCTCCTCGGCAAGCCGACGACGCCGGTAAAGCTCGAGCGCGGGACGACGGTCTCGCAGCTGCTCGACGCCTACCGCCAGGCCTCCTTCCAGGCGCGGGCGCTCGGCAAGTGCGCCGGCGTCTTCGAGGCGATGCTGCGGGACCGGCAGCGCCCGACGATCTTCCTCGGCCTGGCGGGCTCCCTGATCGCGGCCGGGATGCGCCAGGTCATCGTCGACCTGATCGAAAAGAACATGGTCGACGTGGTCGTCTCGACCGGGGCGATCATCTCGCAGGACTTCTACCAGGTGCGCGGCGGGCGGCACTACCACGGCGACGTCAACGCCGACGACAAGGAGCTGCGCGACCTCTACATCGACCGCCTCTACGACACGTTCATCGACGAGGAGAAGTACTGGGACACGGACCTGGCCGTGTCGCGCTTCGCCGACGGGCTCGCGCCGGCGAGCCTCTCCTCCCGCGCCTTTCTGGCGAAGCTCGCGGCCGGCGGCCCGCGGCGACAAGGGCTCGATCCTCGGCGCCTGCGCGCGCAACGGCATCCCGCTCTTCGTGCCGGCCTTGAACGACTCCTCGATCGGCATCGGCCTGACCGAGCACTACCACCGCTTCCGGAAGAAGGGGAAGCAACCCTTCCAGATCAGCTCGATCCGCGACAACTACGAGCTCACGCAGATCGTGGTGAAGAGCCCGGCGACGGCGGCGATCTACGTTTCGGGAGGCGTGCCCAAGAACTACATCAACGACTCGATCGTGATGTCCTACATCTTCGGCATCGACACCGGCGGCCACAAGTACGCCCTGCAGATCACGACGGACGCGCCGCACTGGGGAGGGCTCGGCGGCTCGACCCTCTCGGAGGCCACCTCCTGGGGGAAGGTGTCCAAGAAGGCGACCCACGAGATGGCGTTCGTCGAGACCTCGGTCGCCCTGCCCCTGCTCTACGGCTACGCGCTGCAGAAAGGAGCCGCCCGGGGGCGGAAGCGCCTGCGGTACACCTGGGAAGGAGACATCCTGCAGAAGGTGACGCGCCGCTGAAGGGCGACGGCCGGCGCCTAAACCCCCTCCAACCCTTCGGCCGCCGGCCAGTTCCCGGGAGACTCCTCGAGCCAGCGCGGAACCTTCTCCGGAGGCAGGGGCGAGCTCACGTAGCGGCCCTGGGCCAGATCGCAGCCGAGAGCTGCCAGCAGGTCCCAGGTCGCGCCGTTCTCGACTCCCTGCGCCACGACCCGGCGGCCGAGCCGGTGCCCGAGGTCGATGGCGGAGCCCACGATGGCCGCGTCCTTGGGATCGTTCACCATCTGGCGGACGAAGGACTTGTGGATCTTGATCTCGTCCACCGGAAGCTGCTTGAGCGAGGACAGCGAAGACTGGCCCACGCCGAAGTCGTCCATGGAAAGGTACACGCCCGTCGCCTTGATCTGGTTCAAGGCCGCGAGGATCCGGCGGGGGTCGGTCGACGACGCTGCCCTCCGACACCTCGAGCTTCAGGCTGCCGGGATCCAGATGCAGTCGTTCCAGCAGACCGGAGATCCGCTCGGGAAGAACCGGGTCCTTCAGGACCCTCTCGGAAACGTTCAGGGCGACGCTCAGCCGCAGGCCCGCCTCACGCCATCCCCGGCAGTGGCCGAGCGCCGTCTCCAGGGCCCACGCGAAGAGCGGCTGCGTCACTCCCGCCCTCTCGGCCCCGGGAAGGAACTCTTCCGACAACATGAGTCCCCGCCGCGGGTGGTGCCAGCGGACCAGCGCCTCGACGTCGACGACGCGGCGGCTGCCCAGGTCCGCCAGAGGCTGGTAGCGGAGGTGGATGTCGCTGCCGCCGATTCCCTCCCGCAGCTCGCGCATGAGCGACAGGGGGCTCTCGCGGAGGGCGCCCTCGCCCAACGCATACACGGAGTAGCGCCGGTTCGACCTCTTGGCGTCGTACATCGCCGCATCGGCGTTTCGCGTCAGCGTCGTCCAGTCGTTGCCGTGCTCCGGGCAGAGCGCGATCCCGATCGACGCGGAAACGACCAGGCTGTTTCCGTCGATCACGAAGGGCGTCTCCAGCGCCTTCACGATCTTCTCCGCCATCCGAACCGCGTCCGGATGGTCCCCGACGCCCGGAAGCAGGATTCCGAACTCGTCCCCGCCCAGGCGAGCGACCGTATCCACGGTCCGGAGCGTGCCCCGCAGGCGCGCGCCGATCTGCTTCAAGAGGACGTCGCCGGCCGGGTGTCCCAGCGCGTCGTTGACCTCCTTGAATCGGTCGAGATCCAGCACGAAGAGCGCCAGCGGCGCCCTCTCCCGATCGCCCGCCAGAATGGCCTGGTCGAGACGGTCGCAGAGAAGGATGCGGTTGGGCAGGCCGGTCAGGAAATCGTAGAGCGCCTGGTGCTCGAGGGTCGCGAACTGGACCATGCGCTCGGTCACGTCCCGCAGGATTCCGATCCAGTGGGTCGGCCGCGCCGCGTCCTTGGGCACGGGGGTGAACTCGAGCTCGAGCGTGCACTCCGTGCCGTCCGTCCGGCGCACGCGCTGTTCCCAGTGGGACCGCTGGCCCGCGGAGAGGGCGAGGCGGTGCTGCTCGGCCGTCTCCCGCTCGCCTTCCGGCACCGGCAGGATCTCGAGCGTTTCTCCGAGGGCCTCCGAGGAGGTCAGGCCGGTCAGCCGCGTGAACCCGCCGTTGACGAACGTGATGCGAGGCTCCGACGGGCCCCCTTCGGCGGCGAGGATGACGACCCCCTCGACCGCGCCGTCGACGGCCGACTCGAGAAGTCCCAGGGACTCGGCGATCCGCCGGCGCTCCGCCACGACGGCGGCCAGGGCCGCGGTCGTCACGGCAATCACCCCCATGAACGCCTGCAGCAGCAGGAGCGACTCGTTCTGCGTTTCACCCCGGAAAGGGCCGAGCCCCCGCAGTGTGCCGAAGACCGCGATGGCGGAAAGCGCCAGCGTCGTCGCGGCGGCCTCGCGCTGGCCGAAGCGGAAGGCGGCCCAGACCAGGAGCGGGACGCAAAGGAACTCCAAAGGATAGTTCTTGTTCTCGGCGGGAAAGAACGCGCCGAAAACCAGTCCGCAGATCACGAGGAAGGCGAAAAGAAAGCACACCGCCTCGAGGGCTCTCTTCCGCTTCCAGAGAAGGGGTCGCCTTCGGCTCCAGAGCAGGAGCGCCGGAGCGAGGACGAGATCGCCCGCCATGTCTCCGAGCCACCACGTCAACCAGATCGAGCCGTAGCTGCCCCAGGCGGCGCACGCGCCCAGGCAAAGACTGGTGACGCCGATCGTCGCGCTGACCGTGGTGCTCACCACCGCCGCCAGGAACGCGAACCGGAAGATGTCCGTCGGCCGGTCGAAGGCTCGGCGGCCGTTGGCGAACCGGTTGACGAGGTAGGCGCCCGCGAGCGCCTCGAGCGTGTTTCCCACGGCGATGCCCAACGAGGTCGCCACGGATCCCGCCGTCGTCACGTTGACCAGGAAGGCCCCGAGGAGGATCGCGGGCCAGGCGCGATACCCGAGCACGAGCAGCGCCACGAGCGCGATGCCGGTCGGCGGCCAGACCGCGCTCGCGCTGGCATTGACGAAGGCGAGCGACAGGCCAAGCTTGCCCGCCAGGAAATACACCACGACCAGGGCGGCCATGGCGGCCGGAGACGGCGACCCGCGTGGCTTCGAGTTCAAGACCAAGAGCTGACCTCCGGATCTTGCAACCACTAGCCTAACCCTAACCCACCCCGCAGGCACCTCATCCGCTTGTCCGGCTCCGCCGGCAACAAAAAAAGCCCCGGCTTTCGCCAGGGCTTTTCGGGTCCCGGAATGCGGGTGTTTTCCTTACAGGACCTCGCCCTTCAGGGGAAGCTCGATGACGGCCTTTTCCTTGTCGGTCGTGTAGAGCTTGACCGTGCCGTCGATCGTACCCTTCTTGACCTTGTCGCTCGCCTTCACGACCACCGTGTAGGAGACGCCTTCCTGCGTCGGGACGACGTCGGTCTGGAAGCCGGGCACGCTGACCTCGGCCTTGGTGACCTTGATCGGCTGATTGGGCTTGTTGTTGGTGACGATGATGTTGCGGGTGATCGCGTCCTTGCCGGCGGTGAAGTTGCCGAAGTTGACCAGCGCGGGCGTCACCGACACGCGGGAGCGGACGTACCCGGAGACCGGGATCTCGACGGTCGGCTGCTGCGTGACGCCCGTCGTGATGCGGATCGGGGCGTTGAGCAGCCCTTCGGGCGCGTCGGACGTGACCGAGACGTGGAGCTTGTACTGGTCTCCCGAGCGTCCGGCGATCTTGTCCTTCTCGCCCGCGGGAATCAGCTCGGCCTTCACGTAGGGCTGAGCCATCTCGGCGACGCTCGGCTTGAAGGTCTTCTCTTCGGAAACGAGGACGACGTCCTGAGACGCCGAGTCGCCCTTGACCACCGAGAACCGCAGATAGCCCGTCGGCATCACGTCGACGAACGGCTTGACCGTCGCCTTGATGAAAAGGTTCAGCTGCGGGCGGTCGGGGTCGTTGGAGATCAGGAGGATCGACTTGGAGATCGGGCCGGAAAAGTTCTTCGTGTCCACCGAGGAGATCACCTTGCCCTCGGCTCCCGGCTTGATCACCTTGTCGAAGGAGGCCACGGTGCAGCCGCAGCCGGGGCGGGCGTCGGAGATGACCAGGTCCGCCGCGCCGTTGTTCTTGACCACGAAGGTCGACTCGATCATCTGGCCCTTGGCGACGGTCCCGGCGTCCTTGGTCTCCGGAATGACCTCGATCTTCGGGCCGGCGACGGCGCCCTTCGGGGCGGCCGCGGGGGGCGCGGGGGCCTTGTCCTGTGCGAAGGCCAGCGCCGCTGCCGCGAGAACGGCCGCGACCGCGAGGCCAGCAGATTTTCCACTCTGACGCATCTTCCGACTCCTCTCCTGTCTTACAGTTACACCGTCCGGCTGAAACTCGAGACAGGGCCGCGGATATTTCCACAAAAAGCTCGAAATACCAATGACTTCGGCCAATCCCGCCGCGAAGAGCTTCTACATGGTGCGGATCGGCGGGACGGCGATGGTTCCGCTGGCGGCCCTGCTCAAGGAGGCCGGGCACCGCGTCACGGGCAGCGACCTCGACTTCTACCCGCCGATGTCGACCCTCCTCGAATCGCTCCAAATCCCCGTATTCAAGGGCTTTTCACCCGACCACATCCCGCGCGGATTGCGATGCGGTCATCGTCGGCAACGCGGCCACGCGGGACAACGCCGAGGCCGCCGAGGCGCAGCGGCGCGGCCTGCCTGTCCTCTCCATGCCACAGGCGATCCGGCAGTTCCTGCTGCCCGGCAAGACCTCCGTGGTGATCACCGGGACGCATGGAAAGACCACCACTTCGGCCCTGACCGCATGGCTGCTGCTCGACGCCGGAAGGGACCCCGGGTTTCTGGTGGGCGGGCAGATGCGCAACCTGGGCCGCGGCTACCGGCACGGCGGCGGCCCGCACTTCGTGCTGGAGGGCGACGAGTACAACGCGGCCTTCTTCGACCGTGGGCCGAAGTTTCTCCACTACGAGCCCCGGCACCTCTTCATCGGCAACATCGAGTACGACCACGCCGACCTGTTCCCGGATCTCGAGTCCATCCTCGAAGCGTTTCGCCAGGTCGCGGCGCTCGTGCCGCCCGACGGTGTCGTCGTCGTCAACCGCGACGACGCGCGCGTGGTCGAGGTCTCGGAGCGCGCGAAGGCCCGGCGCGTCCTCGTCTCGACCGAGGACCTCTCGGCCGACTTCGCCGCGGCCGACATCGCCTTCGATCCCGAGGGAACCGCGTTCACGCTCGTCGAGGCCGGCACGCCGACCGCGCGCCTGCGCTCGCCGCTGCTGGGTCACCACAACGTTCGCAATGCCCTGGGCGCGATCGCCCTGACGCGCGGCCTCGGCCTCTCCCCCGCCGAGATCGCCCGGGCTCTGCCGCGGTTTGCGGGCGTGCGCCGGCGGCTCGAGGTGAAGGGAGAGAAGAACGGCATCCTCGTCGTCGACGACTTCGCGCACCATCCGACCGCCGTGCGCGGCACGCTGCAGGCCGCGCGCTCGCGCTGGCCGGACCGGAGGATCTGGGTCCTCTTCGAGCCGCGCTCGAACACCGCCGGGCGCAAGATCTTCGAGGAGGAGTACGCCGAAGCCTTCGCCGGCGCCGGCGGCCTCGTCATCGGGCCGGTCTTCCACTCGAGCCGGCTGCCCCCCGAGGCGCGCATCGACCGCGAGGCCCTCGTGCGCGGCTTTGCTCGGGAGGGCAAGCCCGCGTTTGCGCCCGAGAAACTCGAGGAAATCCCCGACTACCTGCGCCGGGAAACGCGGCCCGGGCGACGTCCTGCTCCTCATGTCCTCGGGCGCGTTCGGCGGGCTGCCGGAGAAGCTGCTGGAGATGCTCTGAGGGCGCTCCAGGCGTCATTCCGAGCCGCAGGCGAGGAATCCCGACTCCGACGCTGCGGCTCAGGAGCCTGCCGAGTTCGGGACCCTCGCTATCGCTCGGGATGACCGGGCCCATTGGAACCCGGTTTCGCAGCACGCCGACGCCTTCGATCTCGACCTCGACGACGTCCCCCGCCGCGAGCGGGCCGACGCCGGCCGGCGTGCCGGTCAGGATCAGGTCGCCGGGCAGGAGCGTCATCATCCGGGAGACGTAGGCGACGAGAAAGGCCGGCGGAAAAACGACGTTCGACGTGCGCGAGGACTGCTTCACGGCGCCGTTGACGCGCGTCTCGATCGCCAGGTCCGACGGGTCGATCCCCGCGACGATTTCGGGACCGATCGGGCAGAACGTGTCGAAGGACTTCGCGCGGGCGAACTGGCCGTCCTTCTTCTGGAGGTCCCGGGCCGAGACGTCGTTGGCGCAGCAGACGCCCGCCAGGGCCTCGAGCCAGCGCTCCCGCGGCCAGTTCTTGATCCGCTTTCCGATCACGAGGCAGAGCTCGCCCTCGTAGTCGACGCGCGCCGACTCGGGAGGGATGCGGATGTCGCCTCCGTCGGTCACGAGGGCCGAGGGGGCCTTCAGAAACAGCATCGGCTCCTGTTCGGGAGCGACGTTGCCCATCTCCGCCGCGTGCTCGCGGTAGTTGCGGCCGACACAGACGATCTTCGAGGGAAAGGGCGGCGCTTCCGCCGAGCCGAAGGGGATGCGTTTCATTCCTGCCAGGCCTCCTCGGTCAGTTCTGCGGTGAAGATCTCGCGCGCGTCTCCCGTCAGGGTCGCGTCGGTCATCGCGCCGCCGCCCGGCGAAAAGGCGACCGTGAAGGAGACTCCGCTCTTCGTGGAGCACGAAACCGGCGGCGACACCCTGCCCTGGCGCGCGGCGACGACCGCCGACGCCACGACACCCGACCCGCAGGCGAGCGTCTCGGCCTCGACGCCGCGCTCGAAGGTGCGGATGGCGAGGCCTCGCCCTTCGACCTTCACGAAGTTCACGTTGGCGCCGTCGGGCAGCGCCGGATGCCGGCGCAGCGGCGGGCCGAGCCGTTCGATCGGCAGGGCGGCGAGACTGCCCTCGACGAAGACCACCAGGTGCGGCACCCCCACGCGCATGGGGGTCGCGGTCGAGGGCAGTCCCTCGCCGCCAACCGGCACATCGGGCTCCGGAGCCGGAAGTGGCGGAAGGCGCAGCGTCACTCGGAGGTCGTCCACCCGCGCGGGAATCGGGCCCCAGCCGGTCTCGAGCACTGGCTCCCCCGACGCCAGATCCGTGGCGCACGGCGTAGCGCGCCGCGCAGCGCGTCCCGTTGGCGCAGAAGGAGGCGAGACCGCCGTCGGCGTTGTAGTAGTCCAGGCGCAGCCGTCCCGCGCCCCCGCCCGGCGAGAGGAAGAGCGCGCCGTCCGCGCCCACAGAGAGCCCGCGGCGGCAGACGAGCGACAGGCGGCGGCGGTCCTCCTCCGAGAGCGCGCGGCCGTCCGCCTCGAAGAGGAGGAAGTCGTTTCCGCCTCCGGCGACCTTGGTGAAGCGGGCGGGGAGCACGGGGAGAGTCTAAGGGGTGCAGCGCAGGAGCCCGTCATTCCGAGCCGGAGGCGAGGAATCCCAGACTGTTTGCCACAGCTCAGGGCTCTGCCGAGTCTGGGATCCCTCGCTATCGCTCGGGATGACCGAGCTGCGCTCGGTCAGAACGGCTCGGCGAACGAGATCGGCGAGGGGGGGCCGATGTTTCCGGCGGCGTCGACTGCGCGGACGGTGTAGCGGTAGCGCTTGCCCTGCGGGACGTTCTCGTCGGTGAAGACGGTGTCGGGGATGGGCTTGTCGTTCAAGCGCACGGGCTCGGCGTCGCCCTCGGCGCGGAAGACGATGTAGCCGGCCACGTCGGGCGAGGGTGACGGATCCCAGATCAGGCGCACGAGCGTCGCCTCGGAGAGCGCGTCCAGGCGCGGCGGGCGCGCCCGGAGGAAAGACGTCGCGGTACACGACGCCGACCTCATCGGCGGGAGGCCCCTCGATGCGGGGCTTTCCGAGCGGGATCGCGCGCACCGTGTAGAAGTACGCGGCGCCGTAGCCGACGGCCGTGTCGGCGTACGACGTCAGCGGCGTCGCGCTCGGGTTGAGCGGCCGGTCGTACTCGTCCTGCGGCAGGGACCGCCGGTAGACGAAGTACCCTCCGACGTCGGCGGGCCGGCCGAGCAGGTCCTTCTCCGGCGCCGTCCATTCGAGGCAGATCCTCCCTTCCTCGGGGAGACACGTCGCCGATCACCGGCGCGTCGGGCGGCGCTTCCGGCGAGAGCGTGACGATGTTGGAGAGGGGGCTTCGCTCGCCGTTGCGGCGCACGGACACGACCGCATAGGCGAGCGTGGGAACGGTCCCCTTCTCGAGCAGCGGCATCAGGGGGTCGCGGTAGACGACGCTCGCGCCCCGCGAGTACTGGCCGAGCGAGGAGGCCGCGAGGCTCGCCGCGGGCTTCGCCTCGCGGTAGAAGGCTTCCTCCGCCTGGCGGGCCGCGATGGCCGCCCGGCGCGCTCCCGCCGCCGGAGCCTCGTCGGTCGCGGCGCCCGCCGAACCGCCTCCGCGCGGCGCGGTCAGCGCGGAGGTCGCGCCGACGACGCGGTAGACCTCGATCGCCGCGAGGTCCGTCAGCGGGGCGCCGGTCAAGAGGCGGTCGGGATACGAAAACGTCAGCACCGCCTCGGCGCCCTCCTGCTCGACCGCGAGGTCCGACACGGCGCGCGGGCCGCGCGGCAGCGGCGGCGTCGGGTCGCCCTTCTTGCCGCAGGCCAGGGCGAAAGCCAGGAAGGGCGTCAGCGCCGCGAGAAGCGCCCGCCTCACAGAACGTAGCGCGACAGATCCTCGTTCTTCACGAGATCCGACAGCGCCGAGCGCACGTCGTCGACCTCGATCGAGATCTTCCGGCCGGCGTTCTCGGGGCCCGCGTACGAGATCTCCTCCAGCAGCCGCTCGAGGATCGTGTGGAGCCGTCGCGCGCCGATGTTCTCGAGCGCGCGGTTGACGCGCTCCGCGTCGCGGG
This sequence comes from uncultured Acidobacteriota bacterium, assembly GCA_963725095.1. Taxonomy (GTDB): domain Bacteria; phylum Acidobacteriota; class Thermoanaerobaculia; order UBA5066; family Gp7-AA6; genus DATBFU01. The sequence goes on along the minus strand of CAVRXJ010000019.1, from coordinate 100,327 downwards.
CGATCTCGCGGATCGCCTCCTCGGAGAACGACAGCTCGACGCCCTCGGCCCCGAGCAGGGCGCGGTACTGCTTCGAGCAGCGCGTTCTCGGGCTCCGTCAGGATGCGGACGAAGTCCTCCTCGGTCAGCGACTCGAGCTCGACGCGGATCGGGAAGCGCCCCTGCAGCTCCGGGATCAGGTCGGAGGGCTTCGAGACGTGGAAGGCGCCCGCCGCGATGAACAGCACGTGGTCGGTCTTGACGAAGCCGTACTTCGTGTTGACGGAGGTGCCCTCGACGATCGGCAGCAGGTCGCGCTGCACGCCCTCGCGCGAGACGTCCGGGCCGCGGCCCGATTCGCGCCCGGCGACCTTGTCGATCTCGTCGAGAAACACGATCCCGGACGACTGCGCCCGCTCGACCGCCTCGCGCGCCACCTGGCCCGGGTCGACGAGGCGCCCCTCCTCCTCCGCCTGCAGGATCTCGCGCGCCTCGGCGACGGTGGTCTTGCGCCGCTTCTTCTTGCCGCCGAAGAGGCCGGGCAGCATCTCCTTGACGTTGATGTCCATCTCCTCGACGCCCTGGTTCGTCACGATCTCGAAGGACGGGAACGTCTTGTCGGCGACCTCGACCTCGACCATGCGGTCCTCGAGCTGCCCGTCGCGCAGCATCGTCCGCAGCTTCACCCGCGTCTCTTCGCCCTCCCGCTCCGGCATCGCCGGCAGCAGCAGATCGAGCAGGCGCTGCTCGGTGCGGGCCCGCGCGCGGTCGCGGATCTCGAAGGTCTTTTCGTCGCGCACCATCTGGACGGCGACTTCCGTCAGGTCGCGCACGATCGACTCGACGTCGCGGCCGACGTAGCCGACCTCCGTGAACTTGGACGCCTCGACCTTGATGAAGGGCGCTCCCGCCAGGCGCGCGAGGCGGCGGGCGATCTCCGTCTTGCCGACGCCCGTCGGCCCGATCATCAGGATGTTCTTGGGGAGGATCTCGCGCGCCATCTCGGGCTCGAGCTGCTGGCGGCGCCACCGGTTGCGCAGCGCCACGGCGACGGCCTTCTTGGCCTTCTTCTGGCCGACGATGAACTTGTCGAGCTCCGCGACGATCTCCCGCGGGGTCGAGGAGGCCGGAGCCTTCCGCGCCTCTTCCGCGGCCTTCTCACCGGGCATCAGGAAAACCATGGGGACGGAACGGCTCCTCTCAGATTTCCTCCAGCGTGATCCGGTCGTTCGTGTAGATGTCGATCCCGGCCGCGATCAGCAGCGCCTCGCGGGCGATGTCGGCCGCGCGTCAGGTCCTGCCGGTGCTTCAGGAGGGCGCGCGCGGCCGCGAGCGCGTAGGGGCCGCCCGACCCGACGGCGAGCACGCCCTCTTCGGGAGAGATGAGGTCGCCGGTGCCGGAGATCAGGAGCGAGGTGCTCTTGTCCGCCACGATCAGGAGCGCCTCGAGCTGGCGGAGCATCTTGTCCGTGCGCCAGTCCTTGGCGAGCTCGATCGCCGACCGGTCGAGGTTCCCGCGGAACTCCTCGAGCTTGGACTCGAAGCGCGAGAAGAGGGCGAAGGCGTCGGCCGAGGAGCCGGCGAAGCCCGCGATGACCTCTCCCCCCTTCAGCCGGCGGATCTTGGCGGCCGTCTGCTTCATGACCGTCGTGCCGAGCGTGACCTGGCCGTCGGACGCCATCGCCACCCGGCCGCCGTGCCGCACGCAGATGACCGTCGTCGAGTGCCACTGGAGCTTTTCCGTCATGGTCGGCAGATTATCGCAGCCCCTTCACGGACCGGCGCCTTTCGCGAGCGCCCGGACCCCCGCCTCGACGACGGCGTCCTCTCCCCCCGGCGGGCCCGGCCGGTCGGCCACGGCGACGTCCGGTGGCACGCCCTTGCCTTCGTACGACTTGCCCTCGAGATCCCGGATCGCCCGCCGCGACAGCCAGAGCGTCGAGCCGTCGGGGAGCTTCTCGAACGCGGCGCCCCCCGAAAGCATGCCCGGCGGTCTCCTCGCCGACGATCGGGCCGATCGCGTGCGTCCGGAAGGAGAGCGCCAGCGCCTCGCCCGCGCTCGCGGTGCCGGAATTGACGAGCAGGGCGACGGGGAGCTTCCGGTACTCGGGCGGCACGACGCGGCGGGACCCGCGGGAGATGACCTCGTAGTCCCGGGCGCTCCACTGGCCGCGCAGGAACGTCGTCAGGATGTTCGGATCGTAGCCGCCGCTGTTGGCCCGCACGTCGAGCAGCAGGCCGTCGATCGACGCCCAGTCCTTCAGCTCCGGCCGGGCGCGCGAAATCTCCTCGCGGTCGAGCAGCAGGTCCACGACGGCGAGCGCCGTCTCGGCGCTCATTCCCCAGAGGCGGATGTAGCCGTACTTGCGGCCGCCCCGCTCGATGACGCGGGCGCTCTGCCAGACGAGCGCGTCGCCGGGCTCCTCCGGCTCGCGGCGCAGGAGGGCCGTCTTCGGCGCCGCCGATGCCTGCCGGCTGCCACGTCACCGCGACGGTCGAGCCCGCCGTCCCCTCGAAGACGAAGAAGAGGTCCCGGAAGCTCACGCGCTCGCGGCCATAGGGGCGGCCGCCGACGGAGAGCACGCGGTCTCCCGAGGCGCAGGCCCGCGGACTCGGCCGCATGCCCCGGGAGCACGCCCTTCACGGCGTACCCGTCGCCGTCCTGCCCGATGCGCAACCCCGCCGTCGACAAGCGCCGCTGCGGGAAGCCGGCCGGCATCCGGAACGTGTGCGAGTCGGCGAGCGTCGCGAGCAGCCGATCGTAGACGGCGTCGCGCTCGGCCGCCGCGTTCGCCGCCGACAGCTCCTGCGCCGCGCGCCGCACCGCCGCGTCCCACTCGGCGCCGGCGCGCGCGGGGTCCCAGAACTGCTCCTTGACGATCCGGTCGATTTCCGAGAGCACCGTCGGCGGCGCGGCAGGCTCCGCGCCCGCGAGGAAGGCGGCGGAGACCGCGCCGAGAAGCAGAAGCGCGGCCGCTCTCACGCGGATCTCACGCCTTGGGGTGCGCGCTGCGGTAGACCTCGGCCAGCCGCGCGGCGTCCAGGTGCGTGTACTTCTGGGTCGTCGAGAGCGAGGCGTGGCCGAGCAGCTCCTGGATCGAGCGCAGGTCGGCGCCCGCCTGGAGCAGGTGCGTGGCGAAGGTGTGGCGCAGGGCGTGCGGCGAGATGTCCTGCGGAAGGCCGGCCGCCGCCAGGCGCCGCTTGAGCAGACGCGCCATCGAACGCGTCGTCAGGCGCCCGCCGCGCCGGTTGACGAAGAGGGCCTCCCCGCTCTCCCGCGAGGCGGCCGCGCCGGCGCAGAGCGCCGCCCGGACGGGAAGGTAGGCGCGCAGCGCGTCCTCCGCCTGCTCGCCGAAAGGGACGATGCGCTCCTTGGAGCCCTTGCCGAGCACGCGCGCCAGCCGCGAGGAGAGGTCGACGTCCTCCAGATCGAGCCCCGCGGCCTCCGAGACGCGCAGCCCCGTCGCGTACAGCAGCTCGAAGAGCGCCTTCTCGCGTTCGGGAACGGCTTCGGCCGCCGACGCGCCGAGCAGGCTTTCCGTGTCGGCGAGCGTCATGGCCCGCGGCAGGCTTCGCGGCACGCGCGGGGAGAGCAGCCCCCGGGCGGGGTTCTTCTCCAGCTCGCCCTCCCGGCAGGCCCAGCGGAAGAAGGAGCGCAGGGTCGAGAGGTGGCGGGCGATCGACCGGTTCTTCAGCCCCGCGCGGTGCAGCGCCGCCAGGTACGAGCGCACGGCGAGCGTGTCCACCTTCGAGAGGCGGGCCCGGGCCGCCGCCTGCTCGCCGAACTCCCGCTCCCAGAAGTCCGTGAAACGCGCGAGGTCCGTCCGGTAGGCCAGGATCGTGCGCGGGGAGAAGCGCCGCTCGTCGGCACAGGTACGCCAGGAACCCTTCGATGCCGCGGGCGAGCGTGATCACGGAACAAAAGTGTAACCCCCGCGCCGCGCGAGCCCGCTCTAGAATGCGTCCGCGTGGAACTGAAGCCATTCCGCTCGCTGCGGTACTCGCCCCGAGTGCTCTTCGAGCGCGGGCTCTCCACGCTGATCGCGCCTCCGGCCGGCCACCCGGGCGCGGCCGCGCCGCCGGAGCCGGCGAGCCCGGAGAACATCCTCCGCGTCGTCCTGCCGCCGCGCGGCAGCGCCGGAAGAGGAGCCGCCGCCGCGGAAACCCTGAAGGCCTGGCTCGCAGGACGGGACGCTCCTGCGCGAGCGGCGGCCGGGGCTGTGGCTCTACCGGCAGACGACCCCCGGGAGGCCCGCGCCGTCGATCGTGTCGCTGCTCGTCGGCCTCGTGCGCCTCGCGGCGGAGACGCCCGAGCCCGCCGCAGCCGCCGAGGCTCCCGACCCGCGCGGCCCGGAGGAGAGGCTCGCGATGCGGCGCGAGCTGCGCGCCGACTTCGAGCCGTGCCTGCTCGTCACGCGCGCCCCGATCTCCGGCGCGCTCTCGACGACGCGCCCGCCCGATCTTTCCGCCGAGGACGGCGCCGGCGTCCGCCACGACGCCCACCGCATCCACGACTACGCGCAGCACGTCGAGCTGCAGGGTCTGCTGAGCAACGCCGCGATCGACCTCGTCGGCGGCCGGCCGCTCTGGGAGACGGCGCGGGCGTTCGAAGGCGGATCCCGCGGCCGAGAAGCTCCCGGGCGCGAAGTTCAAGCTCTGCGCGATCCTCGAAGAGGCCGCCCTGCGGGAACGCCGCGGCGCGGCCCCCGAGGTCGCGCTCGGGTTCTTCGGCGTGTCGCTCGAGGACCCGGTTTACTGAGACGGGACGGCGAAGGACAGTCACTTCTTCACGAACCCCCGGACGTCGTTCTTCACCAGGCTCGCGATCTGATCGGCCGAAAGCTTCTTGCCGAAGGCCGGCATGTCCATGCCGCCTTCCGTGACGACCTTGATCAGCTCCTCGTCGGTCTCGTGCCCCTGCCAGTCCGCATCGGTGAAGTCCTGCGCCTTCAACTGCTGTCCCTTCGGCGTCTGCGCCTTCCCGTCCTCGCCGTGGCACTTCGCGCAGTACTGCAGGAACGTCTTGGACGGGTGGGTTTCGTCCGCGTAGACCGCGATCGCCAGCCCCGCGATCGCGCCGAAGACGAGACCTCCGAGGATCCGAGTCTTCTTCATCCCTTCCTCGCTTTCTCCATGTCACGAAGAATGTGTTCCGGTTCCCAGTTCTCGCCGTAATAGACGTTGGCCAGCCGGCCCTTCGGGTCGAGCACCGCGACGGCCTGCGTGTGCACGACCTGCCCGTGGTCCGGATAGTAGAGAACCCCGAAGGGCTCCGCGGCATCCGCGACCGTCTTCGGGTCCCCGGTCAGGAAACGCCACCGCTTCGGATCGGCGCCGGCGGCCTTCGCGTATTCCGCGAGGACCTTCGGCGTGTCGTGCTCCGGGTCGACGGTGATCGTCAGCAGCTCCCCGAACCCTTTCTCCTTGAGCATCGCGTCGAGCTTGGAGAACTTGGCCGTCGTCAGCGGGCAGGCCGTGGCGATCGGGCAGCGCGTGTAGAGAAACGTGACCGCGACCGGCTCGCCGGCGAATTGCGAGAGCCGGACGGCCTTTCCGGTCTGATCGGTGAGCGTGAAATCGGGGATCGCGTCGCCCACGGCCACGCCGCGGTTGGGGCGCGGCGTGACCACCGCGCCCGAGGACGCGGCCGGCGGCGCGGGAGGCTCTTCGGGAGCGCGCGCGATCGACTGCAGCCAGTAGCGGTCGCCTTCCACCACGAGCGTCGCCGCGATCCGGTCGCCCACCTGGAGACCGGCGACGTCGGCGGCCTTTCCCTGGACCGGAAAGGACATGGTCATGCCGTCCATGAATCCCTCGATGGGACCGTGCTCGAGCGTGATCTCGGGCTTTGCCGGATCCAAACCGCGGATGACGCCCGCGATCGGGTAGCGCTTGGCCTCCGCCGCGGGGGCGGCCGCCGGCGGCTCGGCCTTTCGGCAGGCCGCGATCGACGCCGCCAGCAGGAGGACCAGGATCGGGACCTTCATCGACGAGTTATTAATTGCGGAAAGGAAGTTGGTATTTCCGGTTTTAACGGACCTCAAACGTCATCGACGTCCAGACGCTCTCCCAGTCGGCGTCGACGCCGGCGGGCGCCGCCTGCATGTGGACCGCCTTGATGAGCTCCGTTCCGACCGCCGGATGGAAGCTCGACGGCTCGATCCAGAAGTCGTGCGCGCGGGCGGCTGCCGCCAGGCCCGCGAGCGCGAGCGAAAGAAGCGCCGCCCGGCGGATCACGGCGCGGCCTGTTCCAGGAACTTCGCGAGGCGGTCGCGGTCGACGTTGCCGCCCGAAAGGATCACGCCGACGCGCCGGCCCGAGAAATCGGCCTTGCGGTAGCGGACCGCCGCGGCGCCGGCGGCGCCGGAGGGCTCGACCAGCACCTTCATGCGCTCGAGCATCCAGGTCAGCGTCTCGATCATCTCGCTGTCGGATACGAGCAGGATGTCCCGGACGGTTTCCTGGACGATCGGAAACGTCAGCGCGCCCGGGCAGGGCACCTGGAGGCCGTCGGCGACCGTCCGGGGCACGGGGATCGCGACGCGCTCCCCCTTGTGGAGCGACTGCGCCGTGTCGTCGGCCGTCTCCGGCTCGACGCCGTAGATCGTGATCGACGGGCGCAGGTGCCGCGCGGCCGACGCGCAGCCGCCGATCAGGCCGCCGCCCGAGACCGGGACGACCAGGAAGTCCAGGTCCGGCACCATTTCGAGCAGCTCCGCCGCCGCCGTCCCCTGCCCGGCCATCACGAGCGGATCGTCGAAGGGCGGAACCAGGAGGGCGCCGCGCTCGCGCTGCAGCCTCTCGCCGATCTCGTCGCGCTTCTCGGTGTACCGGTCGTAGAGGACGATCTCGGCGCCGTAGCCGCGCGTGGCCGCGAGCTTGGCGGCCGGGGCGTCCTTGGGCATGACGAGCGTCGCCTTGAGACCCAGCAGCTTCGAGACGAGGGCCACCGCCTGCGCGTGGTTGCCGGAGGAGAACGCCACGACCTCGGTGAAGGTCCGGCGCTCGAGCTCCGCCCTGACCTTGTTGTAGGCGCCGCGGAACTTGAAGGCGCCCGCCCGCTGGAAGCTCTCCGCCTTGAAAAAGACCGAAGCGCCGCAGGCCTCGTCGAACTGCCGGGAGGTCAGGACCGGCGTGCGGTGCGCGACACCGGCCAGGCGCCGCCGCGCCGCCTCGATCTCGGAATAGGGAATCAAGGCGCCACTCCGGCCGGCGCCTCGACGGCGTCCCGCCATTCCCGGATCGCCGCGAGCGCGCGGTCGACCATCATCTGCCGGCGCGCCGCCTTGTCGCGGATGGGCGAGTGCGAGGTGTCCTCGATCAGCCCGAAGGTCACGTTCATCGGCTCGAACTTCTCGGAAGGGGGCCGCTCCGAGCAGTGGCGGGCGAGCGACCCGATCGCCGTCGTGTACGGAATCGGCTGCGGCGGCCGGCCCTCGAGCACCTGCGCGAGCGTCATCCCGACCGCGAGCCCCGTCGCCGCGCTCTCGACGTAGCCCTCGACGCCCGTGATCTGCCCCGCAAAGGCGATCCGCGGCTCGCCGGCGCATCCTCCAGAAGCGGTCCAGGTGCGCGGGAGCGTGGATGTAGGTGTTGCGGTGCAGCATGCCGTAGCGCGCGAAGGCGGCGTTCTCGAGCCCCGGGATCTTCCGGAAGACGCGCTGCTGCTCGGGCACCTTCAGCTTCGTCTGGAAGCCGACCAGGTTGTAGTGCTCGGCCGCGAGGTCGTCCTGGCGCAGCTGCACGACGGCGTAGGGCGGCCTGCCCGTGCGCGGGTCGGGCAGGCCCATGGGCTTCATCGGGCCGTGGCGCAGCGTCTCGGGGCCGCGCTCGGCCATCACTTCGATCGGCAGGCAGCCCTCGAAGTAGATGCCCTTCTCGAAGTCCTTCACCGGCGAGATCTCGGCCGACAGCAGGTCCGCGATGAACTGCTCGTACTGCTCCGCGGAAAGCGGCGCGTTCCAGTAGTCCGCGCCCGCGCCCTTGCCGTAGCGCGAGAGCGCGTACATCCTCGAAAAGTCGAGCGAGGAGGCCGTCACGATCGGCGCGATCGAGTCGTAGAAATAGAGGTCGGCGGTGCCGAGCAGGCCGCCGATCGCCCGGTCGAGCGCCGCGGAGGTCAGGGGGCCCGTGGCGATGACGACGGGACCCTCCGGCGGGATCTCGGTCACCTCCTCGCGCACGAGCGTGATCTCGGGCCGCGCCGCGAGCGCCTCCGTGACCAGGCGCGAGAAGACGTCGCGGTCCATGGCGAGGGCGTCGCCGGCCGGGACGGCCGCCTGGCGCGCGCAACGGATCACGAGCGAATCGAGCGCCTCCATCTCGCGCTTCAGCAACCCGACGGCGTTGGAGGGGTTGTCGGAGCGGAAGGAGTTCGAGCACACGAGCTCCGCGCACCGGTCGGTGTGGTGCGCGGCCGTCGGGCACCTTCGGGCGCATCTCGAAAAGCCGCACGCGGTGGCCGCGCCGGGCGAGCTGCCAGGCGCACTCCGAGCCCGCGAGCCCCGCGCCGATGACGGTGACGTCGTCTGCCACGGCGCGGATTCTACGGGATCGGCGGGACGCCGCCGACTATATCAACTCTTATATAGTTACGGCACTGGCGCGGGCGTCTTCGGCCGCAGGCGGAAGGTCGTGCGCAGCTTCGGCCGGGAGGGATCGGCCGCGTTGGCGACGGTGACTTCGATCTCTCCGGGCTCGGCGAGAAGCTCCTCGGGAACCGTCGCCGTCAGCAGGCGGCTGCTGCCGAACGTCGTCGGCAGCCGGCGCCCGGCCCAGAAGATCTCGTCGCCCTGCGCCAGGCCCGTGCCGAGCAGCGCGAGGGCGGCCCGGCCGTCGGGCTGGCGTTGGAAGACCTCGCCCGCGAGCGCCTCGGCCGGGACGAGCGCCGTGATGGCCCGCGCCGGACCGGGATGCGCGCGGTGCAGGCGGCCCGGCGCGATCGACGGGTCGGGCGCCTCCCGGCGGGTGCAGGCCGCCGCGACGAGCAGGACCGCCGCCACGCTCCTATTCGACACGGAGGATCCGTACCTGCCCGGGCGACGGCCCCGGATCTCCGGAGGCGGGCGCGGGGGAAGCGGGCGGCAGGCCCGGCGGCAGCTCCGGCGACCCGTTGAGATACCCGAGGGCCAGCAGTCGCGTGAGGATTTCGTTCGACAGCGGCGTCGCGTCCGCCGCGGCGCCGGCCAGACGGGGCGTGGTGAAGACCGTCAGGGCGTCGGGCAGCTCCCGTCCCGTCGCCCACCGCAGCTCTGCCCAGGGATAGCTCCCCGCCCCGATCGCTCCGCCCCCGGCGGAAAGGAGCACGCGTTCGCCGTCGATCTCCACGTCGACGGCCTGCGATCCGCCAGACGGCTCGAAGGCGAGCCAGACCGGGGCGGCGCCGGAGGAGAACCGCGCCCTCGTCTCGGCTCCGGCCTGTTCCAGGACGGCGGTGCGTCCGGCCAGTCCGAAGGTCCGGAGCGCCGGAGGTCCGCCGGGCCCGCGCGCGCGAACGAGCAGCGGGCGCCCGCCCGAACCGAGGACGGCCGGCGGCACGCGCAGCACCAGCGAGTCCGAGAATCCCGTGACGAGGTACCGGTCGGTGCGCTCGCGCAGGGACCGTCCCCATGCCGCGTCGCAGGGCGCCGGGTGCTTCTCGGCCGGATCGCTCGAAAGATCCAGGCACTCCTCCGCCGGCAGGATGCGGTAGGAGCTCTTGCCGAACCAGGCGTTCTGCGGCGCCCCCGTGCGGCGGATCAGCTTGTAGCGGCCCACGCGCAGCGGCGAGCGCGTCGAGCGGCGGCGCCTCCGTCGCGACGCTGCGGTCGGCCGGCGGCTCGCCGGAAAAAAGCGAACGGCCCTCGAAGGAGGCGGGCGCGGGAACGCCGACCGCCTCGGCCACCGTCGGCGCGACGTCGAGCAGCGACACGACGTTGCGCAAGGTGCCGCGCGCCTGCGGCTTCCAGGGAATCCGGATCTGCAGCGGCACGGCGATCTCCTCCTCGTAGAGGTACGGGTTGCCGTGGGTCCAGCCGAGGCACTGCCCCTTCCAGTCGTGCCCGCAGAGAGCTTCCCCGTGGTCGGAGGTGAAGACGATCGCCGTGTCCGAGAGGCGCCCCGAGCGCGCGAGCCCTTCGAGCAGCCGCCCGAACGCGTCGTCCACGCTGCGAAGCGCCGCGTCGTACCTCGCCCGGATCCAGCCCGGAAACCCCGGATCCGCGCCGCGCGTGCCGGCGAGCGCGCCGGCCGTCCCCGGCCAGTCGGGCCCGAGCGGCTCGAGGCTGCCGAAGAGCTGCCTCGCGACGGAGTCCTCGGGCATGTAGTCGTGCACCTGGTAGGTGTGGAGAAAGAGAAACACCGGCTCGCCCCGATGCTCGTCGAGCATCGCGAGCGCCTTCGCGACGGCCTCTCGGGCCGGCTTCTCGAGCACGGCATACCGGTCGAAGCCGCGCGCGAATCCGAAGGCGGGATCGACGAAGCCCCCGCCCGTCACGGCGAGCGTCCGGTACCCGGCGCGCCCGACCGCCGCCGCGAGCGTCTCGACGCCCGAGGGCAGGAGCCGACCGACGCGCCCGACGCCGTGGCGCGCCACGGACTGGGAAAGAAAGAGCGAGGCGTGCGAGGGCAGCGTCCAGTTGGCCGCGGGCAGGCAGGTCTCCGCGCGCAGCCATCCCTGGAAGTAGCGGTCGAGCTGCGGCGTCGTCGGAACCTTGTATCCGTACCCCGAGACGTGATCGGCGCGCAGCGTGTCGATGTCGAAGAGCACGACGGTCCGCGGCGGCCGACGGCGGGGCGAGAGCAGCGCCGGTTCGCCGAGAAAGAGAGACCGGGCCGCGCCTGGAGCTCGCGTCGCGGTAGGTGATCTCGAGGCGCGCCGCCGTCCTCGTCGACGGCAGCGCCACGGACCACCGGTTCCACCCGCCGGCATCCGTCGCGACGTTCAGCGTGCGCCGCCAGTCCGGCTCGCGCTGCCCGTCGGATCGGAGCGCGATCTCGAGCTTTCCCGTCCCCTGTCCCGAGAGCGAGCTCTCGTACACGCCTTCGACGCGGCGCGCGGGCCCGGGCGGCAGCTCCCAGACGACCGCGTCACCCGACGAGAGCCAGCAGCCGGGCCGCGTCTCGGCGGACTTCGCGACCCACTCCGTCTCCGGCAGCGGAAGACGGACGACCTGCTGCGACCGGTCGCGGCAGGCCCACGCTCCCGGGGTCAGCAGGAGCACGGCCCAGAGCGCGCGGCCGCGTTCCCGCATCGCCTAGGCGCGCCCCTGGCGCCGCGAGAGCGGGATCACGAAGCGGATCGACGTCAGGCGCGAGGAGAAGGCGGCGATCTTGTTGTCGACCAGCCCCGCGGAGAGGCCCGCCTGCTGAACGTCGGACCACGTGAACGGAAACGAGAGCTCGTCGGCGAAGGGCTTCTTCGGCAGCACGACCCAGAGGGAACCCGCGGGCTCGAGCCGCCGCTCGAGGTCGCGAAAGAAACCCGGGAGCGACCCGTCGGCCGGCACCTCGGCCATCAGCCACGCGTGTGGTCCGGGGGGCCAGGCGGCCACCCATTCGACGAGCGGCCCGAAGATCTCGCGGATCCCGCGTCGAAACTCCGGCGAATGTCCCTTCGCCAGGGCCGCCTGCTGGCCGGGCAGGGAGAACTTTCCCCAGGGCGTCTGCAAGCTGTCAGGCCCCGCCCGCCGCGGCGCTCACCACCCGCCGCCGCCTCCGCCGCCGGAGCTGCCTCCGCCTCCTCCCCCGCCTCCCCCGCCGCTCGAGGAAGGCGCCGAGACGCCGGAAGCGAGAGCTCCTGCGGCGAGCCCCCAGGAGGCAGAGGCGCCCGCGCCCCCGAAGGCTCCGCCGCCGCCGGTCCACGACGAGGACGGCGAAGACGACGCCGAAGAGGACGAGGAGCCGGATCCAGAGCCGGATCGAGAGCCGGACCCCGCCGTCGCCGCGGCCGGACCATGGACACGGGACCAGCGATCGGCGTCGTGCGTGAGCCCCAAGGCGACGATCCAGGGAAACCAGTCGTCGCGAAGGGCCGGAGCCGGCTGCGCGAGCTCTCGCTCGAAGTAGGCGCGCGCCGCCGCGAGCGTCTTTCGGCGGGCGATGCGCTTCGGACCTTCGCGCGTCTTCGCCACGGCGAACACGCCGGCGAGGATCGCCAGGCGCAGCAGAAAGACTCCGACGACGAAGGGAACCGTCGCCGGCTGCGGGGCCCGATACCCGAGCCAGGCGAACAGGACCACGGCCAGGGGAACCCAGAGGAAGACGGCGGCGAACCCTTCCGGCTTGTCCGCGCGGCTGCGGTAGAGAAGCGCGAGACCGCCGCCCACGCCCCAGAGAACGAGGGAGGCGATCCCGATGCCGATCGCGCGGCCCGGCTCCTCGTGAAAGGCGACGACCGACCACACGAGCGCCGCGGCGCCCGAGCAGGAAGAGCACCGGCGCCGGCCACCAGGCGACGGGCGGCGCGGCGTCCTCGAGCTCCGCGCGGCCCTCGAGCTTCGCCTCGAGCCCGCGGCGGATCGTCGCCGCGGGGTCGAACCCGGAGGAGGCGTAGTGCTTGCGGATCGCGTCGGTATCGGTTTCCTTCCGGCCGCCGAAGAAGAGGCCTCGCAACGAGGTCCCGGTCGTATCCGGAGAGGCTCTCGACCGGGACGAGGAGGGACAGGGACAGCTTCTTTCCCTCGACGCGCGTTTCGATCTTCTTCTCCGCGGCCAGCCGCGCGAGCACGGCGGCGACCTCGGGCGAGCCGATCTTCCCGTCCCAGAGGGCTCCCGCCTCCTCCGGCGCGAGCGAGAAGAGATTCTCGTCGAGCCACGCGGCGTCGATCCCCGCCGCGCGCCGGCGGCGCATACCGGCCGAGCAAGACCTCGCGCGCGCGAAAAGCAAGATAGAGAGCGATCGCCGCGGCGACGAGGAGGACGAAGAGCGCGAGGCGCATCGTGGGCCCGGCCACCGCGCGCACGCCCGCGGGATGGCCGGCTGCCTGCCAGAGGAGCGGGACGCGAAGGACGACGCCCTGCCCGGGCGCGAGCGGCCCGCGCGAAAGCGATCCTTCGAACGGGCGCGCCGGCCGCCAGGGAGATTCGAGCGAGAGCTCGAGCGTGAATTTCTCGACGGCCCCCGAGCGCTCCGGAAAGAGGAAATCGTGGTCGAGGACGTACCGGTCCCCCTCCCGCAGCAGGATTCCGGAGAGCGTGTACGCGATCTCATAGACGATCTCGGTGTCCTCGAAGGGCGGATCGCTCGGAAGGCGGCTCCTCCAGCGCAGCGTCCGCGAGTTCGTCCAGGCGTACCGGTCGACGGCCGAGAGGTCCCCGGCGGCGAGCGCCTGGCGCGCGCCATCCGGACCGATCCGGGTGATTCCATCCAGGGAAAGACTCTGGCCGGGGAAGAGACGGAAGACCCGCTCTCCTCCGTTCCAGTCTCCCGTGAAGACCATCGCCTGGCGCTCGACGACGTGGAGCGCGCCCGACGAGTCCAGGCGCGCGCGAACGTCCACGGCGCTCCAGTGGAGCTCCCTGGCCGGCGCCCGCGACGCCGCGGCCAGGCCGAGCAGGACCGCGATCCACAGCGCAGGGCGGGACAGACGACTCATGCGGGCTCCTCCTGGCAGTCGACGTCCGCGATCGTAACCGAACCCTGGGCTAGACTGCCCTTTCCGATGAGCCGCGACAAGAACGGCCTGCGCTTAAAGTCCCTCAAGTTCGCCTTCGAGCTCACCAGCCGCTGCAACCTGCGCTGCGGCATGTGCCCGATGGACGACCTGACGCGCCCCTACGAGGACGCGCCCTGGGACATGGTCGTCGACGTCGGCCCGCCAGATGAAGGAGCTGAAGCTCCCCATGCGGTACCTCCACGAGATGGGCGAGCCGCTGATGTACAAGCGCCTGCCGGAGGCGATCGACCTCTTCCCGGGCGTCTGCGTCTCCACCAACGCGACCCTCTTGAACGAGAACCTCTCGCGGGACCTGCTCGCAAGCTCGCTCTCCCGCATCCGCCTCTGCATCGACACCCTGAAGCCCGAGGTCTACCCCATCGTGCGCAAGGGCGGCCGGTTCGACGTCGTGGTCGCGAACATCCGGCGGTTCCTCGAGATGTCGAAGGGCAAGAAGATCGCCGTCGAGATCCAGCGCATGATCACGACGATGACGCACGACGAGACGATCAGGGACTTCCGCGAGTTCTTCCACCTCGACCGCTACCCGCAGGCGGCCATCATCCAGAAGACCTGCGAGGGCCTGGACACCTCCGAGGTCACCGAGCTCCACCAGGCCTACTACGGCTGCTTCCAGGGAACGCCGTACCAGTGGTTCGTCATCCTCTGCAACGGCGACGTGACCCACTGCTGCTACGACTACGACGGGACGCAGAAGCTCGGCAACATCCGCGAGCAGGAGATTTCGGAGATCGCCCGTTCGCCGTTCCTCGAGACGATCGACGACGCCTTCAAGCGCCACGACTTCTCGAAGCTGCCGCGCTGCGCCGAGTGCTTCAAGAACCCCGCGGCGAAGCCCCCGCTCTCCGAGAGGGTGTGGCGGTACGCCCAGATCCTCCCCTTCAAGGTCGCCTTCCGCAGGCTCCTGAACGTGCCTCCCGGAGAAGGCTAGCCGCGGCGCTTCGCCTTCCGCGTCGATGACGAAGAGCTCCTCGCCGAATCGGGACGTCTATGACCCCGAGTACTACGCGCAGATGTACCACCACCACTGGTTCACCTGCCCGGATCGGAAGTGGCGCGAGCGCGAGGAGAACCTCTTAGACCTCGTCCGCCCGACCGGCACCGAGACGCTGCTCGAGCTCGGCTCGGCGCGCGGCGACACGAGCTTCTTCTTCGCGCCGCGCGTCGCGAAGGTCATCGGCCTCGACGGCGAGCCCCTCGCGATCGATCTCGCGCGCCGCCGCGCGCAGGAGCTCGGCCACTCCAACGTCGAGTTCGTGCTCGCCGACGCCGGCGACTTCCCACAGATCCCCGACGCGTCGATCGACGTGGCCGCGGCCTTCGACTTCCTCGAGCACGTCACCGACGCGACCCTGACGCGCATGCTCGCGGAGGTGCGGCGGGTCCTGAAGCCCGGCGGCCGCTTCGTCGGCTACACGCCCAACCGCGAGCACGTCGTCGAGCGGCTGAAGGCGGGAAACGTCATCCTGAAGCAGCAGCCCGACCACATCGCCGTGCGCACGCCGCGCCAGATCCTGCGGTTTCTCGACGAAGCCGGGCTCTCCCTCGAGCGGATCTTCTACCCGGCCTCGCCCTATCCGATCTACCGCTACCTCGACCTGGCCCTGAAAGGCATTCCGCTGCTTGGCCGCCCCTTCCGGTTCCGCATCTGCTTGAGCGCGGTGCGGCCCGCGGCTCCGTAATCTAGCGCGCGGCTTTGCGCCGGGTGGCTTTCTTCGGGGTCGCGGCCGGTTCGTCCGCGTCGGATTCCTTCGCCGCCTTCTTCGGCTTGGCGGCGCGCGCGGGCTTCGTCTCGGCCGCGGGAGCGGAAAGAAGCACTTCCTGCATCTCCGGCAGCGTCCCGGCGGGCTTCTCGAAGCCGCAGCCTCCCTTGTCGCACGCCAGCGCGTTTCCGGACTTGCGCTCGCGCAGCAGCAGGTACGGGTTGCCGCACTTCGGGCAGGCCTCGGGGATCGGGCGCGCGGAGAGCGTGAAGTCGCACTTCGGGTAGTTGACGCAGCCGTAGAAGGGCCGGAACCGCCCGCGCCGCTCCGCGATCACGCCGCCGTCCTTGGGACACCGCACTCCCGTGTCCTTGACCGGCTTGGGCGGTTTGTAGCGGCACTCGGGGTAGCCGCTGCAGGCGACGTAGGCGCCGTAGCGGCCGTAGCGCCGCACGAGCGGATGCCCCGACTCGGGGCACATCTGCCCGGTCGGCTCGTCGGGCTTGGCTTCCGCCTTGCCGCCGGCGACGTGGACGTTGATCACGTTGCGGCACTTGGGGTACGCGCTGCAGCCGAGGAAGGTCGAGCCCGTCCGGCTCTGGCGCACCTTCATGAGAGACCCGCACTCGTCGCAGGTCGTCTTCTCCAGGTCCGAGACGTCCACGGCGTCCTCTTCGGGGTCCGGGATGTTCTGCGTGAAGGTGCAGGCGGGGTACCCGCTGCACGCCACGAAGAGGCCGTTCTTGCCCATCCGCAGCTTCAGCTTCTTGCCGCAGCGCGGGCACTTCTCCGGGGTCTCCGGCACGACCGGGAAGGAGAGGAGCTTGCGCGCCTCGCCGAGCGGAATCCCCGCCTTGCCCGACACCATGTCGCGCAGCGCGCGGTTGCGGTCGCTCGTGAAGGTCTTGTCGAACTGCGCGAGCGCCTTGGTCCAGGAGAGCTTGCCCTCCTCGACCTCGTCCAAGGCCTCCTCCATGCGCGCCGTGTAGCCCGTCTCGAAGAAGTCGTCGAAGTACGGGATCAGGAGCTCGAGCACCGTGCGCCCGAGGGCGGTCGGAATGAAGCGTCGGTCCTTCTTGTGGACGTACTCGCGCTGCTCGAGCTTGCGCAGGATCTCGGCGTAGGTCGACGGGCGGCCGATGCCGTTTTCCTCGAGGAACTTGACGAGCGAGGCCTCGTTGAACCGCGGCGGCGGCTGCGTCTGCTTCTGCTCGGGCTTGACCGCGAGCAGCTTCAGCGTCTCGCCCTCGGACAGCGGCGGCAGCTTCGCCGATCCCTCCGCCGCGGCCGGGTCGTCCTCTTCCTCGCCGACCTCGACACCGTACGCCGCGAGATACCCGGCGAACTTCAGCGTCGATCCCGAGGCGCGGTACACCGCCGGCCCCGCCGCGATCTCGGCCGAGACCGTGTCGTAGACGGCGGGGTTCATCTGCGACGCCACGAAGCGCTGCCAGATGAGCCGGTAGAGCTTGGCCTCCTCGGGCGCCAGGTGCGGCTCGATCTCCTCGGGCGGCAGGTCGAGGTACGTCGGGCGGATCGCCTCGTGCGCGTCCTGGGTGTCGCGCTTGCTCTTGAAGAACCGGGGCGACTCGGGAAGCGATTCGCTGCCGTAGCGGCGGGCGATCAGCTCCCGGACGGCGGAGAGCGCGTCGGCCGAGACGCGCGTCGAGTCGGTGCGCATGTAGGTGATCAGGCCGACCGTGCCGCGCCCGGGGATCTCGCGCCCTTCGTAGAGCCGCTGCGCGATCTGCATCGTGCGGCGCACGGCGAAGGAGTAGCGGCGCGCGGCGGCCTGCTGGAGCTGCGAGGTGATGAAGGGCGGCGGGGACGCCTTGCGCCGCTCCGAGGCTTCGACCTTCGCCACGCGCCAGGACGCCTTCTCGACGGCCGCGCGCACCTTCTGCGCCTTCGCTTCGGACTCGAGGCGCGGATCGTCGCCGTCGAACTTGAGCTTCTCGCCCTCGAAGGACTGCAGGCGCGCCGTGAACTGCGGCGGACTGCCCGCCTCGAGGTCCGCGTCGAGCGTCCAGTACTCGACCGGACGGAACGCCTCGATCTCCCGCTCGCGCTCGCAGATGATGCGCAGCGCCACCGTCTGGACGCGTCCGGCGGAGAGGCCCCGCCAGACCTTCTTCCAGAGCAGGTCCGACACCTCGTACCCGACGAGGCGGTCGATGATGCGCCGGGCCTGCTGCGCGTCGACGAGCCGTCCGTCGATCTCGCCCGCCGCCTCCATCGCGGCGAGCACGGCGCTCTTGGTGATCTCGTTGAAGCGGACCCGCTTGAAGACCGTCCCCTTGGTCCCCGGCTTCAGGGATTCCTGGAGGTGCCAGGAGATCGCCTCGCCCTCGCGGTCCGGGTCGGCCGCGAGGTAGACGGCCGCGGCTTCGCGGGCGGCCTTCTTGAGCTCCCCGAGCGTCTTTTCCTTGCCCTTCAGGACCTCGTACGTCGGCTCGTAGCCGTTGCTCCGATCGACGCCCAGCCCCTTCTTGGGCAGGTCCCGCACGTGGCCGTAGGACGCGAGCACGCGAAAGTTCTTGCCGAGGAACTTCTCGAGCGTCTTCGCCTTGGCCGGCGATTCGACGATGACGAGGGACTTGCGCGAAGAAGGCTTCATGCGATGGCGCCGCGGCGCTTGCGGACATTCATTGTGATCGCCACGGACTGCTCGCTGCTCCCTCCCGGCCGCGCCGCGCGGCCGCTTCGGTCGTCACAGGGCGGTGGAAACTGCCACAACCCCGACAAAAGCGCAAACCGCGCCGCTTGCGCCCCTCCACAACAAAACCTCATTCCCGGCGCCTAAGTCCTTCACGGCAGACCCTCTTCGGAGCGCCTCTCCTCCGCGGCCGGCGCCTCCGTCATCCCGACCGCCGCACCAGGGCGTAGCGTCCCTGCGCCTCGGCGGCGAGGCCCGCGCCCTCGAGCTCGAACAGCGCCGCCAGCACCAGCGCCGGCGGCAGTTCCGTCGAACGTACCAGATCCTCGGCCGACGCCTCGCCTTCGGCGCGCAGCAGATCGAAGAGCCGGAGCGCCTCGGCGGAGAGGTCGGCGGGCGCGCGCGGCGGGGCCGAGAGCGGCGGCGCCGGAACGTCCAGCGTCGGAAAGAGCTCCGCGAAGATGTCCTCGACCCCGCGGCAGAGGATCGCGCCGTCGCGCAGCAGCTCGTGCGTTCCCAGGGAAGTCTGCGAGAACACGCTGCCCGGCACGGCGAAAACGTCGCGCCCGAAGTCCGCCGCCAGGCGCGCCGTGATGAGAGAGCCGGACCGGCGCGAGGCCTCGACCACGACGACTCCGGAGGAAAGTCCCGCGATGATCCGGTTGCGGATCGGAAAGTTCTGGGGGCGCGGCTCGGTGCCGGGCTCGAACTCCGAGAGCAGCAGTCCGCGGCGCGCGATCTCCTCCTTGAGCCGCGTGTTCTCGCGCGGGTAGTCGACGTCGAGCCCGCACCCGAGGACCCCGATCGTTCCGCCCGGCCCCTCGAGCGCCGCCTCGTGCGCCGCCGCGTCGACCCCGCGCGCGAGCCCCGACACGACACGCGACGCCGGCGGCGGAAAGGCCGCCCGAGAGCGCCGCCGCCACGTCGCGCCCGTAGCGCGTGGCGTTGCGGGACCCGACCACGGCGACGGCCGGGCCCGTCAGGCGGTCGAGGTTGCCCAGGGCGTAGAGAACGAGCGGCGGGTCGGCGATCTCGGCCAGGGGCCGCGGATACTCCGGGTCGAAGGCCGTGACCAGCTGCATCCCGGACCGCTCGATCTCCGCCGCCCAGCGCTCGGCCCGGCCGTCCTCGGGAGCGCGCCGGGCCGCCCGGGCCCGGGCGGGAGATCCGAGCAGCCGCGCGAGCTCCTCGTCTCCGGCTCCGAGCAATTCCTCGACACCGCCCCGCTCCCGCAGGGCCGGCCAGATCCGCTGCGGGGTGAGCTCCCTTTCGCGAGCCCACGCGATGGCCACTCTGCGGCGAAAGGCGTCTTTCATCCGTCCCTAACCTTACATTCTGCGTCCGCCCGCGTCACCGCGTCCGTCGTGCCGGCGGTCGGGACCGGACACCGTGCCCGGCGGCCTTCGCAGCGGGAAGAATCGGGCGATCCGGCGGCTTTCCTATAATGCGCACCGTTGGAGCCGGATTGAAGAACTTGACGTACGCCGCCGTCCTCGGGGTCGCCCTGGCCGCGACCGGAGCCGGCTGTTCGTCCGAAGCGGGCTCCCAGATCGCCTTCGGGGCCAAGGTCGCGCAGCAGGGGCACTGGCGCGAGGCCGCCTTTCGCTTCGAGAAGGTGATCGCGGCCGACCCCAAGAACGCGCGGGCGCACAACGACCTGGCCGTGGCGCTCGAGGCGACGGGAGACTTCGCCCGGGCGCTGGAGGAGTACAAGAAGGCGCTCGAGCTCGACCCCCAGAACAACTACATCCGGCGCAACTACGCGCGGTTTGCGGAGTTCTACACGTCCTACACCCGAACGACGGGAAAAGTGTCCGGTGGCCCCTAGTCCCGCGCGCCGGTCCTCGGGGCGCGCCGCCGCGGTTCTCCTGCTCCTCGCGGCCGCCGCCTGCGGTTCGGTCAGCCAGGTTCGCCTCCGGCTTCCGCTCAAGCCGCGCCTTCCCCTCCGGGGCAACGAAAAGATCGTGCTCGCCCCTTTCCTGATTGTCACGGAAGCCGACCAGGCTCGTGACAAGCGCCTCCAGAACATCGACCTGCAGGCCGAGTTTCATCGCTTCCTGAAGCGGCAGATCGAGAAGAAGACGAAACTGGAGGTCGTCGAGGCGCCCGCGGACCTGAAGCTGCCCACCCAGAACCTGGTCGAGCTCGGCCGGTCGACGGAGTTCTGGCGTTCCGTCGGAAACACGACGGGCGGCGAGGTCATCGTCTCGGGAAGCCTCGAGTTCAAGGTGGAGGACCGGTCGGGCTACAAGACCGAGTCGTACGTCTCCCCCATCAACGGGCAGAGCTACTACCGGCAGGTCTACGTCGAGCAGAGCGGTTTCCTGTTCGACATCGTGTTTCTCGTCATGGACGGCCGCTCGGGGGAGAAGCTCCTGCAGGACGAGTTCAAGGACTTCCGGCAGACCAACGTCAACAGCCGCTCCGACGAGCTGCAGGGGCTCTTCGAGAACCTCTTTTCGATCGAGAACCAGATCCTCAACCTGTTCGTTTCGCGCGAGCGGGAGGCGGACCGCTATCTCTTCACGAACTGATCGCGCGCAAGGAGGCGGGGGAACCATGAAGCGAATCGTCCTGGCGCTGGCACTGGTGGCGGCGGCCGTCCCCGCCGCCGCGCAGGTCTACGTGAACAACCCGGACTACTCCTTCGGCGAGAACAAGATCGTCTACGACAAGTTCGACTGGCGGACCTACCGCTCGACGCACTTCACGATCTTCTTCTACGAGAAGGAAGCCGGTTCCCTGCAGAAGGTCGCTTCCTTCGCCGAAAGCGCCTACGACGACATCTCGCGGGAGCTCAACTACCAGATCCCCAAGCCGGTCAACCTCATCTTCTACGCGACGCACGCCGACTTCGAGCAGACCAACACGGAGCTGGGCTTCATCCCCGAGGGCGTCGGCGCCTTCGCCCTGCCGACGCGCAACCGCATGGTGCTGCCCGTCGACATGCCCGACCTGAAGCTGCAGCAGCTGATCGCGCACGAGCTGACCCACGTCTTCCAGTTCGAGATCCTCTTCGGGGGCAACTTCCTGCGGGCCCTGACGACCAACGCGCCGCAGTGGTTCCTCGAAGGCATGGCCTCGTACTTCGGCAAGGACGAGGACGCCAAGGACCAGATGGTGCTGCGCGACGCCGTCGTGTCGGACCGCGTCCCCGAGATCACCCAGCGCGGCATCTACGGCTTCATCGCGTACCGGTTCGGCCACGCGGTGTTCGACTTCGTCGCGGCCGAGTGGGGCAAGGACGCCGTGCGCGACTTCCTCTTCGAGTACCGCAACCAGATCGGGCCCAACGTCGAGCGGGCCTTGAAGCGCACCTTCAACGTCACCGGCGAGGACTTCGACATCCGTTTCCGCCGCTACCTGCGGCAGAAGTACCTGAAGGTCCTCGTCGAGAAGGGCGAGCCGACCGACTTCGGCGAGCGTTTCAAGGTCCAGGACACGCCGTCGGCCGAGACCTCGCCGCGGGCCTATCCCTCGGGCGACTTCGTGGCGGCGATCTCGACCTACAAGGAAGACGCCGACGTGGTCGTGATGTCGACGCGCGATCGCAAGCTCTTCAAGAACCTGACCAAGGGCCGCAAGACGGCCTACGAGTACATCGTCGCGCAGTGGATCACGACCGGGCCGCAGCAGGGCCTCGACCTCGCCGTGTCCTCCGACGGGAACACCGTCGCCGTCTTCGCCCGGCGCGAACGCGGGCGGGACCTCCTGCTGCTCGACGCGTTGAGCGGCGACATCCGCGAGCGCATCGAAATGCCCGACCTCGACCAGCAGCTCAACCCGGCCTTCTCTCCCGACGGCAGCCTGATCGTCTTCCACGCGATGCGGGCGGGGCGGGCCGACATCTTCGGGTACAGCACGGCGACGCGCACGATCGTCAACCTGACCGACGACGAGTCCTTCGACTTCGGGCCCGTGTTTTCGCCCGACGGCCGCTGGATCTACTACTCCTCGGTGCACGGGACCCAGACGAAGATCTTCCGCCTCCATCCCGACGCGCCCGACTCGCGCGAGCAGGTCACCTACGGCGAGGGCGACGACGAGGATGCGTCGATCTCCCCCGACGGCCGGCGGCTCTACTTCACCTCCGACCGGGATTCCGGCATCTACAACATCTACTCGCTCAATCTCGAAAACGGCGAGATGTTCCTCCACACCAACGTCGTCGGCGGATGTTTCGGGCCCACGGCGTTCATCGGGAAGGACAGCGCGGAGAAGCTGGTGTTCTCGGCGTACTACAAGGGCCGTTTCCAGCTCTACATCGCCGACCCGAAGAAGCCGGTCCGAAAGCTTCCCGACCTCTCCCCCGAGATCACGCCCGCGACCGCCGTTCAGATCACGCCGTACGAGCCCACGATCGAGGTCGCGATCGATCCGGAGAAGGTCGCCTCGAAGGTCTCGAAAAAGCTCTACCTCGAGAACGCGCAGGTCCTGGCCGGACTCAACAGCGACCAGACGTTCTACTCCAACACGGTCCTCATCTTCGGCGACAACCTGGGCGACCGCCGCTTCATCGCCGTCATCTCCTCCCAGTCGAGCTACAGCCAGTTCCAGTTCTCGTACTACAACCTGAAGGACCGCCTCCAGAAGGGCATCCAGCTCTTCGACTACCGCACGTACTACCTCGGCTTCGGAGAGCAGGGCGGCCAGCAGACCGTCGAGCGCGTCCGCGAGGCCGCCCGGTACACGGGCGGCACGTTGAGCGCCGTCTACCCGCTCTCCCGTTTCTTCCGGCTCGAAGGAAACCTCGGGTACATCTCCCGCAACGTGAACTATCCCTACATCATCGAGGGGTCCGGGGTGCATTCCCGTACTGCTGCGGCGTCATGCCCAACCTGAAGAACGACTACCCGATCGCGACGCTCTCCTTCGTCGCCGACACGACGCAGTACCAGATCTGGGGGCCGCAGGCCGGCTACCGCCTCCTGATCGCGGGCAGCTACGCCCCGGACTTCTCGAAGGACGTGTCGCTGCCGCCCGGTTCGACGATCGGCGCGACGCTGTCGCAGGACGTGGCCTGGGACGCGCGCGAGTACCTTCCGATCACCAAGCGCATGCTGCTCGCCTTCCGCTTCGCCGGACTCTCGTCCAAGGGCAACGTTCCCGACGATCTGCCAGTTCGGCGGCCTCGACACGTTCCGGGGAATCAACTACGGCGGGATTTTCGGCAACACCTGCGCCTACGCGAACTTCGAGCTGCGCTTCCCGCTCATCGACTTCATCGCGCTGCCGTTCATCGCGTTCAGCGACATCCGCGGGCACATCTTCTTCGACATCGGCGGCTCGAAGCTGAAAGGCGGCAGCTTCCAGTTCTGGAATTCGGAAACCAACGAGCTCCAGGACGCCATCGCCTCCTACGGCGGAGGGATCGACATCCAGTTTCTGGGCCTGCCGTTCCATTTCGACTGGGCCCGGCTGATGAACACGAACATGGCGCGCTTTCTGCAGCTGAACACCTCGACCTACCAGTTCTCCTGGTACATCGGGTACACGTTCTAGGGAGCGGGTCGCTTCGAGCCCCAGGACATCCGCCTGTCATTCCGAGGCCGGCAGGCCGAGGAATCCCGGACTTCGACGCCGTGGCGCGAATCCTGCCGAGTTTGGGATCCCTCGCTCTCGCTCGGGATGACATCCCCGGTCCTCGGCCTGCCCGCGCTAAAATCGTCGCCGCGTGCCCCGCAAGAGATTCCTGGCCATCCGCGTCCTCGGACCCTATGGGGGGTCCGCGCCCGGCTACCGGCTGACGACGTTTCTCGTCAACGGCGAGACGGCGCTCGATGCCGGGGCCCTGACCGACACGCTGCCGCTCGCGGCGCAGCGCCGGATCCGACGGGTCCTCCTGACGCACGCGCACTTCGACCACATCGCCACACTCCCCTTCCTCGCCGCCAACCTGCACGGAAACCTTCCGGCCCCCATCGAGATCCTGGCCCCCGCGCCGGTGCTCGACGCCGTGCGGCGGCACGTCTTCAACGACACGACCTGGCCCGACTTCACCCGCTTTCCGTCCGTTCGCCGTCCGACGATCCGGTACCGGACCCTCGCGGAGGGACGGGCCACGCGGGCGGGGGCTCTTTCGATCACGCCGTTCGCCGTCAACCACGTCGTGCCGTCCTACGGCTACATCGTGTCGGCCAACGGCAGCAGCGTGGTCTTCTCCGGCGACACCGGCCCGACCGAGCGGCTCTGGGCGGCCGCGCGACGCGCGCGCAACGTGAAGGCCGTCTTTCTGGAGTGCTCCTTCTCCGACCGGGAGGAGCGCCTGGCCGCCGAGCTCCCTCCACCTGACGCCGCGCCTGGTCCGCGCGGAGCTGCCGAAGCTGCCGCCGCGCGTGCCCGTGCTCCTGTACCACGTCAAGCCCTTCTCGCTCGCCCGCATCCGGCGTGAGCTCGCCGGCGCTCGGCGAGCCTCGCCTCCACCTGCTCGAGGAAGAGAAGAGCTTCCGGTTCTAGAGCGTCCCAGCCAGCTCCTGCAGACCGACAGCCGCGGACCAGGCGAGCAGGTCCACGGCGAGCGTGCCCGCCAGGCGGCCGCGCAGCGAGTCGTTGCGCAGGAGGTCCTCCCGCGGGCCGGAGAGCCGGGCGCCGCGCATGAGGTAGGTCCTTCCGTTTCGCGACTGCGCCTGGAAGAACGACTCGGAGCGCGTGGTCTCCGGATCGCCGCTCGACGCGCAGCATCGCCGCTGCGGGATCCACCGTCACCGCCTCCCGCAGCGACCCCGACGGCCCGGGGCCTCCGCCTCGGGCGCGGACAGCTCGAAGACCCATCCGTCGGCCGATTCCTCCGAGAGCGCGACGCGGCGCCACGCCCTCGAGCAGGCGTCCGTATCCGGCCGCGCTCGCGATCGCGGAGAACGCGGCGCGCGGCTCCCGATCGGTCTCGAGATAGGCCGTGAGCCGGCGCTCCGGCCGCGGGAGGCTCCGGGTCCCCGACCCGCGCCAGCGCCCGGCCGACGCGCTCCGCGTCGATCCCGAAGATCTCCGAAATCCGCGCGGCGCGGCGCCCGCAGCAGCGGCACCGTCAGGCGCGAATGCAGGTCGTCCACGCGGACCTCCCCCTGGGCGAAGGAGACGGCGCGGTCCGCGAACTGCCTCCGCAGGGAGACGGCAGACAGGAACTTCGAGTCGGGACGGAACGTGCTGCGCCAGATGCCGCGTGAACTCGGCCTCGGGAACCTCCGCGAAGAAGAGCTCGACCTGGCGCGGTCCCTCGGGCACGCCCCCGAGATCGGCCGAGCAGCCCCCGCGGCGTCTCCGAGAGGCGCACGAGCCCGAGCGCCGTCTCCGTTTCGCCCGGCCCGGCCGGCAGCAGCGCCGGAAACGGAAACCCGACATCGCAGATCACGCGGCGGCCGGGAAGGTCCACCAGGAGGGCCGCGTGGTCGAAGTCCGCGACGACGCGTCCGAGGATCCGCCGGGAGGTGAATCCGAGGCCGTCCAGAACCGCCTGGAACGCCGCGACGCGGGCAAAGCACGTGCCTCCGCTGCCCGACTCCAGGTGCTCGCGCCAGAAGACCTCCGGAACCCGCGGCTTCTCCGCGGGTCGGCCACCGCCGCGTCGCGCTCGATCTTCGAGACCGTCTCGAAGGGCACTGCGGCGTTGAACCGCGCGAAGAGGGCTTCGAGCAGGCCGATCCCGGGCTCCGCCCGGGACAGATCGAGGGCCTCGAGCACGTCGTCCAGCGGAATCCCGCGCGCTCCCGAGCCGGGGGCCCGCCCCGTCACGGCTTCTTCGTCAGCTTCGCGACGAGCGCGGTGATGCGGGCCTGCGCGTCCGCGGAGAACCAGAAGTCCGCGAACGGATCGCCGCCCCGGGCCTGATCGAACCGGGCCATCGCGGCCGCGCGGCTGCGCTGCTTGATCGCCGCGTGCGCTTCCCGCGGGCGGCCCGCGAGGAACCGGGCCCGGGCCACCGACTCTTCGAGCAGGGTCTCGGCCGGAACGATGCGGTCGATCAGGCCCACCGCGAGCGCCCGCTCGAAGGAGAGGTTCTCGCCCGTCGCGGCGAGCCGCTCCGTCGCGCGGGGGCCGATGGCGTGGCGAAAGATCTCCAGGAGGCACGCCGGCACGGGCACGCCGAGGAGCACCTCGGAAAGACCGACTTCTCCCCTGCCCTGCGCGGCGATGCGCTCGTCGGCTGCCGCCGCGAGGATCAGGCCGCCCGCGATCGCGTGCCCCGGCAGCGCCGCGACGACCGGCCGCGGAAAGGCGAAGACCTGGCGGATCAGCTCGCAATAGCCGAAGACGAATTCTTCGAAGCCCTTGCGGCTCTGCGCGACCAGGTACGGAAGGTCCCAGCCGGCCGAGAAGAGCCCCGACGCCGAGGAGGCGAGAACGACCGCGCCCGCGTCGGCGCCGTCGGCAAGCGCCCGGGCGAGCTCCTCGACGAGCTCCGGCGTGAACGCGTTGGCCCGCGGGCGGTCGAGCGTCAGGATGGCGACGTCATCGCGCCGCTCGACGCGCACCAGGCTCACGCGCCGACCCCCTGCGCGACACCCGAGAACGCCAGCGCGTGCACCCGCGCGTCACCGGTCAGCTCCGGATGAAACGTCGCGGCGACGACGTTGCCCTGCCGGACGAGAACGGGCTCCCCGCGCAGCGTCGCGAGGATCTCGACGCCCGCTCCGACACGCCGGATCCGGGGCGCCCGGATGAAGACGGCCGGCAGTCGGCCCGCCGAGCCCCGGCGCCTCGACGTCGCCCACGAAGGAGTCGAGCTGCCGTCCGTACGCGTTGCGCTCGACGCCGATGTCGATCAGCCCGAGGCCCTTCTGGACGGGGTTGGAGACCTCTTTCGCGAGCAGGATCGCCCCGGCGCAGGTCCCGAGGATCGGTCTCCCGCTCCGGGCGAACCGCGCGATGGCCTCCTCCCAGGGCTCCGCCTCGAAGAACTTCCAGAGCGTCGTCGACTCCCCTCCCGGCAGGATCAATCCCGCGGCCGCTTCGAGCTCCCCCGGGCGCCGGACTTCCATCGACCCGACGCCCATCTCTGCGAGCTTGCGGCGATGCGCCTCGAAGTCGCCCTGAAGGGCGAGCACGGCGATCACAAATCACCCATCGCGGATTCTTCCCCTCACCAGCCCCGCGTCTGCAGCTGCGCCTGCTCGGGGAGGCTCGCGGCCTCGATGCCCTTCATCCCGGCCCCGAGCGACTCTTCCGCCTCGACCAGCGCCGCCGCATCGCGCCAGTGCGTCGTCGCCTTCACGATCGCGCGGGCGCGGTTCTCGGCGTCGTCGGACTTGAAGATCCCCGACCCCACGAAGACCGACTCGGCGCCGAGCGACATGCAGAGGGCCGCGTCGGCCGGCGTCGCGATCCCCCCGGCGGCGAAATTCGGAACCGGAAGCTTCCCGGTCTCGGCGACGCCCACCACGAGCTCGTAGGGCGCCTGGAGGCGCTTGGCCTCGTGCATCCGCTCGTCCTTGGACATCAGGGTCAGGTTGCGGATCTCGCGCTGGATGGCCCGCAGGTGCTTGACCGCGTGGACGACGTCGCCCGTGCCGGCCTCCCCCTTCGTGCGGATCATCGCCGCGCCCTCGCCGATGCGGCGCAGCGCCTCGCCGAGGTTGCGGCAGCCGCAGACGAAGGGAACGTTGAAATCATGCTTGTAGACGTGGTTTTCCTCGTCGGCGGGCGTCAAGACCTCCGACTCGTCGATGAAGTCGACCTTCAGCGCCTCGAGGATCCTCGCCTCCGCGCTGTGGCCGATGCGGCACTTGGCCATGACCGGAATCGAAACGGCCTGCTGGATCTCGCGGATCTTGGAGACCGGCGACATCCGCGCGACTCCCCCGTCCCGGCGGATGTCGGCGGGCACGCGCTCGAGCGCCATGACGGCGGCCGCCCCCGCCTGTTCGGCGATCTTCGCCTGCTCCGCGTTGACGACGTCCATGATGACGCCGCCCTTCAACATCTCGGCCAGACCCACCTTGACCCGGAAACTGTCGCTGCTGTTCACTGTTCGTCCTCCAATTTGGTTCGGGCGGCTGCCTCACACAACCGGTATTCCGTTGACTCCCGCCGTGGCGATCGCGTCGCGCACGGTCTCTGCCAGGATGGCGATTCCCCGGTCCACCTCGCGCTTGTCCACGCGCGACACCGAAAGGCGCAGATTCGGGCGGTCCTCCCCTTTCGGGTCGAAGTCGGCGCCCGCGGCGACCCCCACACCCCGCGCCGCCGCGGCCTGCGCCACCCGGCGGCCGGAGACGCCGTCGGGCAGCCGCAGCCAGAAGAGCGGGTTTCCGATCTCGCCTCCCCACCACGACACGTTCGGCAGATGGGCCTTGAGCGCCCGCACCGCCGCCAGGCGCCGCATCTCGACCTCGAAGGCCCGCCTCTGCCGCGCCTTGCGGTCCGCGCCGGCGCGCAGGAAGTCGGCGACCGCGGCCTGCAGCGGAAGCGGCGTCTGAAAGTCGGCGGTCCGCTTGACGCGGGCCAGCCGATCGATGATCGCGGCCGGGCCGGCGAGCCAGCCGATCCGAAACCCGGGGACCAGGTCCTTGGACAGGGTCCCCAGCCACACCGTCCGCTCGGGGCTTCTCGCGGCCAGCGGCCGCCGGCCGGATGCCGGCTCCTCGTATCCGTCTTCGACGATCAGGGCCCCGGCGCCCACGGCCGCCTCGAGAATCTCCTCGCGCCGGGCGTCGGGCGTCGTGATCCCGGTCGGGTTCTGGCGCTCCGGCATCAGGTAGACGATCTTGACGCGGCGGCCGAGCAGGGGTGTGGGATCCGGTCCCTCGGGGCCCATCGGGAGGGCCAGCGTCTCGAGCCCCGCAAACCGCGCCAGGGCGAGTGCGCCCGAGTAGGTCGGCGATTCGACCGCGATCGTGTCGCCCGGATCCGTGAAGGTCCGCAGCAGCAGGTCCAGTCCCTGCTGGGCTCCGCTGGTGACCAGGATCTCGTCGGCGCGAGCGCGCGACCTCGTGCTCGGAAAGGCGCCGGGCGATTTCCTCGCGCAACTCCGGCAAGCCGAGCGGCGGGGCGTACTGCCAGAGGTCCTTGCGACCGCTCCAGACCGCCGCGAGCGTCTGCGTGAATTCCTCGAGCGGGAAAAACCGCTCATCCGGTGTCAGGCGCGAGAAGTCCGCCACGATCGGCGCCGCGAGCGACAGCGAGGACTCTTCGCCGATCCCGCGCACCCGGCGCGAGAGCAGGGTAGAGAGGTCGAACTCCGCCGCCGGCGAAGCGCCCGACCGAACGACCGTGCCGCTGCCCACGCGCCCCTCGACGAGGCGGCGCGCGGCCAGGCGCCGGTACGCCGCCTGGATCGTGCCGCGGTTGATCTGGAGCGCACTGGCGAGGTCGCGGGTCGTCGGCAGACGATCTCCGGACCGCAGCCGGCCGGTCGCGATCCGAGCCTCGATCGCCGCGGCGAGCTGGTCCGACAGGGGTTCTCGACCCGATCGGTCGAGACGAACATCGACGAGATCCAATTGGCTCATGACCGAGCCAATTGTATCGTATCGAGTCTAGCCAGTCAAGCTCAATTCAATCAAATAAATCTACAGTAGAATAATTGTAAATACTTGCTAATAAATAATTTATTCTGTATGAATTGAATCTCGATCAGGCGCCGTGCTTTCTGAGCTCCTCTTCGAGACGCTGGTTGAAGAGGTAGTCCTGATCCCGCGGAGAAACGTTCTTTCGCTTCGCGAGCGCCGTCTGGACCTTTTCCTCGATGGCGTCGAGCTCCTTGAAGCTGTCGGAGAGGACTCGCATGACGGCCCTGCGGAGCGTCTCGTCGTCGGCGCGCGCAACCAGGTTGTGGCTGTCCTTGAGCTTGCGCGTGATCATGCGCGAGAGGTAGAGCAGCCGGTCGGCAGAGGCCTTCACTTGCCCCCTCGTCGACAGCATCTGGTCGGTCAGCGGATGGCGGAAGAGCTGCTCGAGGACGGCCGGCGGAACGGTGGCGACGTCGGCGCCCATCACGGCGGCATCGAGGACGTGGACGGGGTTGCGCAGCGCCGACACGAGGATCTGCGTCTGGAAGCCGTAGTTGTCGTAGATGCGGATGACCTGCTCGACGAGGTCCATCCCGATCGAGCCCGTGTCGTCCAGGGGCCCGATCGCCGGGGCGACGTACGCGACGTTCGACTTGGCCGCGATCAGGGCCTGCGCCGCGGAGTGGCACGACGAGGCGCAGACCGCGATCTGGTCCTGGGCGAGCAGCCGGGCCACGCGCATGCCCTCCGGATGCGTCGGAACGGCGACGACGACGTCCTTGCCGAGCTTGGCGAGCTCCCGCGCCTCCTTGTACATGCCCTTGGCGTCCGAGGCCTCGAGCTCGACGCAGACCGGGCCGTCCGTCAAGGAGGAGAGCTCCCGGACGACCCGCCGGAAATCCGCTCCCGCCGCCTGGACCGCTTCCTGCGTCAGCCAGGAGCCGTCCAGCAGGCCCCAGTCACGCGCCTTTTTGGCGTCGTCGGGGTTGGCGCTGTCCAGAAAGAACCGCATCGGGGGGCGGATTGTATGCCAGAGCTGCCCCTCGGCGGTTCTTCGCGGCAGGCGGCTGAACGAGGGAGCCGAGTCGGTTCACCGCGGAGATTCAGAAGGCCCCGTGTCCGGCCGAATCGTTTGGCCGCCGTTCGCGAAGCGAACGCCTGCGGCCTTAGTGCTCGGCCACCGCCTGCACCCACGAGAGGTCGGGAATCGGATGCGGCCCGACCCCACAGCCGGACGAATCCCGACCCCGGCGCGCCGTAGGTCTTGACCCAGGAGCTCGCCAGGCCGAACTCGTCCAGGGCGAGGACGGTCGAGACGTCCTCGGGTGGAACCGCGAAGCCGCCCACGTACCAGTCGGGAAGCCCCCAGCGGCGGCCCTCCGCCGTGGCCGTGGCCCCCATCCAGTCGGACCGGCCCAACTCGTGCCGGACGCCCAGCAATCGGGTCGTCCGGGACGGGTCGAACCGGATGGCCTGGCCGGTCTTCGGGTCGCGCTCGATGCCATCGATCGGCAAGCCGAGCCAGACGATCCGGCCGCCGGCCGCGAGATACTTCCGCAGGGGAGTCGCTTCCGGCGGCCCGGCCAGGGTCTCGGCGGGAAGCGAGTCTCCCGCCGCGACGACGACCGACCTTTCCGCCCTGCGAGGTCTCGGCGAGAAAGCGCGCGACCCCCGGCTCGTCGAGCAGCTCGTATCCGGCCCCGACGAAATAGTCCTTCACCGCGACGTTGCCCTGAAACCATCGCTTCTCGCCGACGTCCTTCCAGTACACGGCCCGCCGCGTGCGCGCCCCGGGCTTTTCGGGACCGGTCGCGAGCGCGTAGAAGAATCCGTCGTCGCTTCCGAAGTACACGACGCCGCCGCTGACCGCCGGCGAAGAGACCACGGCGGCGCCGGTCCGGAAGCGCCAGCGCTCGGCGCCGGTTTTCGCGTCGAGGGCAAAGAGATGTCCGTCCTCGCACCCGAAGAACACCTGCCCTCCCGCGAGCGCGCCGGAAGACAGGACGTTTTCGGGCGTCTTGAACCTCCAGACTTCCTTGCCCGGATCCGCTTCGATGGCGTTGAAGAAGTGGCCGTCCGAGCTGCCGGTCAGGACCAGGCCGTCGGAGAGGGCGGGGGAGCCGAGCACCCAGCTGAACTCGGGCGTTCCCTCCATGTAGTCGATCTTGTGGCCGAACCGCCAGCGCTCGCGACCGGTCTTCCGGTCGACCGCGTAGAGGCGGGCATCGCGGGAGCCCACGAAGACCAGGTCGCCGGACACCGCCGGAGAGGAAACGATCGACCGGCGGTCGAAGCCCGCCTTCTGCTGGTCGATCCGGACGCCTTCCGTCTCGAAGGTCCAGATGCTCCTGCCCGTCGCGGCGTCGAGGGCGTAGAGCTTCCCGTCCATGCTGCCCGACGTAGACGACGCCGCCGTCGACCGGCGGGTGTCGAGCGCACGCGCCCGCCCGTCGGAAACTGCCAGAGCTTGCGGCCCGTCGAAAGCTCCAGGGCGTAGAGGTTGCCGTCGCCCGAACCGACGTAGACGTTCTTTCCGGAGATGGTCGGCGAGGAGAGCCAGAAGTCCCACTCCCATTCGAAGGGCAGGTCCTTGCCCGTCTCGAACCGCCAGCGCGGCCGCCCCGTCTCGAGATCCACCGCCGAAACCACGCGCTCCCGGGCGGTCGCCACGACCAGCCCGCCGGAAACGGCGGGCGCCGACGCGACCGCGCCGCCCGAGGCCTGGCGCCAGCGTTCGCGCCCGCTCGCCGCCTCCAGGGCGTAGAGATTTCCGTCCCCGCTGCCGAAGATCACGAGCCCGCGCGGCCAGGACCGGCGAGCTGCGCACGGGGCCCTTCGTCGCAAACTTCCACCGCAGCCCGTCCAAGGCCGGGCCAGCCGGCCCGGGCGCGACACCCGTGTGCCGGTTATCGAACCGAAACGTGGCGGTGTCGGCCGGAGATGTCTGCGCGGCCGCCACGGCCGCGGCCGACCCGAGCAACCAGACGACAGCGGCGGCCCGCGGCAGGGGAGTGCGACCTCTTCGCGGTTCTCACGGGAGTACGTACGGGCGCTCCCGCGCGCGGGTTTGCGCCGCTGTCCGCGGAAATCGGGGCTTCGTCCCGCGACGCGAGCGAGCCCGGTCTACTCTTCGTCGTCTTCTTCGAGAAACGGCGAAGCGGCCTTGCCGCCCTTGGCGCCGGACTCCGGGGCCTTCGCTTCCTCCGCCCCCGGCAGAGCCGCCTGCGCCTCGTCCTCGGCCTCGTCCGTCTCGGCCAGCTTCGCGACGGCGACGACCCGGTCGCCCTCTTCGAGGTTGATCAGCCGCACGCCCTGCGCGGCGCGGCCGGTCTCGCGGATGTCCTTGACCTTGATGCGGATCAGCATGCCGCTCTGCGTGATCAGCAGGAGCTGGTCGGCGTCGGAGACGGACTTGATCCCGACGACCGGCCCGTTCTTTTCGGTCACCTTGATGTTGATGACACCCGAGCCGCCGCGCCCCTGGAAGCGGTACTCCGACACCTCGGACCGCTTTCCGTAACCCTTCTCCGTGACCGTGAGCAGGTGGCCCTTTTCCTCGACGACGTCCATCTCGACGGCGTAATCGTTGTTCTTCTTGAGCGACACGCCGATGACCCCGGTCGTGTCGCGGCCCATCGGGCGCACGTCCTTCTCGGAGAAGCGGATGCCCTGACCCTGGTGGGTTCCGATGAAGATCTGCCGCTCGCCGTCGGTGATGCGGACCGAAAGCAGCTCGTCTTTCTCCTCGAGGTTGATCGCGATGATGCCGCCCGAGCGCACGTTGGAATAGGCGGAGAGCGCCGTCTTCTTGACGAGGCCGTTCTTGGTCGCGAAGACCAGAAACCGGTCCTCCGGAAAGTCCTTGGTCGCGGCCATGGCCACCATCCGCTCGTTGGGGCCGAGGTTCAAGAGGTTGACGATCGCCTTGCCGCGCGTCGCGGGCCCGAGCTGCGGCAGGTCGTACACCTTGATCCAGTGCATGCGGCCGGCGGAGGTGAACGCCAGGATGTAGGCGTGCGTCGAGGCCACGAACAGGTGCTCGACGACGTCCTCTTCCCGGGTCGTCGCGCCGATGCGGCCCTTGCCGCCGCGCCGCTGCGCGCGGTAGAGCGACAGGGGAGACCGCTTGATGTAGCCGCCGCGCGAGACCGTGATCACCATGTCCTCTTCGACGATCAGGTCTTCGATGTTGATGTCGGAGGCCTCGGCCACGATCTGCGTGCGGCGCTCGTCGCCGAACTGCTTCCGGATCTCCTGAAGCTCCCCGACGATGATCTCGAGCACGAGCTTCTCGGAGCCGAGGATTTCCTTGAGCCTGGCGATCAGCGCGAGGACTTCCTTGAACTCCGCGACGATCTTCTCCCGCTCGAGTCCCGTCAGCCGCTGCAGGCGCATGTCCAGGATCGCCTGCGCCTGAATGTCGTCCAGGCGCAGCACGTCCTTCTCCTTGGCCTTCCCGGGCACGTCCGACAGGGCCATGCCCACGAACTTCTCGAGACCGGCGCGCGTCATCGAGACCTCGGCCATCAGGCGCTCCTTGGCCTCCTTGGGGTCCTTGGAGGCGCGGATGATCTTGATGACCAGGTCGATGTTCGCCAGCGCCAGGGCAAGGCCGCGCAGCAGGTGCGCCCGCTCTTCCGCCTTCTTCAGGTCGAACTGGGTGCGCCGGATGACGACCGCCTTTCGGTGGTCGATGAAATGGCGCAGCAGGTCGTGCAGCGGCATGATGCGCGGCTGGTTGTCGACGATCGCGAGGAAGATGATCCCGAACGTCGACTGCATCGGCGTCAGGGAGTACAGCTTGTTCAGGATGACCTGGGCGTTTTCGCCGCGCTTCAACTCGACGACGACCCGGATGCCGTCGCGGTCGGACTCGTCGCGCAGGTCGGAGACTCCCTCGAGCTTCTTTTCGTTGACGAGCTCGGCAATGCGCTCGATCAGCTTGGCCTTGTTGACCTGGTAGGGGATCTCCGTGACGACGATCGACTCCTTGTCGCCGCGGGCGGCCTTCTCGATCAACGCCTTGGCGCGCACCTGCACGATCCCGCGCCCGTTCTTGTAGGCGTCGCGGATCCCCTGCGCGCCGTGGATGAAGCCGGCGGTGGGAAAGTCCGGCCCCGGCAGCTTCTTCATCAGCTGCGCGAGCGACGCGTCGGGGTGCTTGATCAGCTCGATCGTCGCATCGACCACTTCGGCCAGATTGTGGGGCGGGATGTTGGTCGCCATCCCGACCGCGATGCCCGCCGAGCCGTTGACGAGGAGGTTGGGGAACTTCGCCGGCAGGACCATCGGCTCCACCAGCGAACCGTCGTAGTTCGGGGTCCAGTCGACCGTCTCCTTGTCGATGTCGTCGCCCAGCATCTCGCCCGCGAGGCGCGTCAGCCGCACCTCGGTGTAGCGCATGGCGGCGGCGTTGTCGCCGTCGATCGAGCCGAAGTTGCCCTGGCCGTCGACCAGCGGGTACCGCAGGGAGAACTCCTGCGCCATGCGCACGACCGAGTCGTACACGGCGCTCTCCCCGTGCGGGTGGTACTTGCCGAGCACGTCTCCGACGATGCGGGCGGACTTGCGGTACGGCTTGTTGTGCAGGTTCCCCTGCTCCCACATGCCGTAGAGGCAGCGCCGGTGGACGGGCTTCAAGCCGTCGCGCACGTCGGGCAGCGCCCGCCCGATGATGACGGACATGGCGTAGTCGAGGTACGAGCGCCGGACCTCGTCCTCGATGGTGACGGGGAACTTCTCTTCGGGAGTGAGCAGGTTGGTGGTCATGTGCAGCTAGTCCAGCTCATCCGCCGTAGCGCTAGATATCGAGGTTCCTCACGTTCAACGCGTTCTTCTCGATGAACTCCCGGCGCGGCTCGACGGCGTCGCCCATCAGGATCGAAAAGACTTCGTTGGCTTCGACGGCGTCCTCGATGGCGACCTGGAGGAGCCGCCGCGTCTCCGGGTTCATCGTCGTGTCCCAGAGCTGTTCCGGGTTCATTTCGCCCAGGCCCTTGTAACGGTTGATCAGCAGGCCCTTCTTGGCGGCCTCGTAGATCGCGTCGACGACCGCGGGCAGGGTCTGGTGGCGCTCGCTCTCGCCGTTTCGCGCCACGACGTAGGGGCCGTCCAGGAACCCGCCGATCGACTTGGCGGCCTCGCGGATCCGCTTGATCTCGTAGCTGCCGACGAAGTCGGCGTCGATGCGGGCCGTCCGCGGCACGCCGTTGACCCGTCGCACCATCTCGAGCGCCCAGCCCGAGTGCTCCTCGTCGGCCACGACCTCGAGCTTGTCCGTTTCGAAGGCGCGGCAGGCCTTGGCCAGGTCCTCGACCTTCTTCTTCTCGTCGAAGTCCTTGGCCGCGAGCATGCCGCGGTCGAGCAGCGCGCGCACCAGGCCCTCCGGCACGCCGCGGTTGGCGAGCTTGGCGATGTGGCCCCGGTACTCCTCCATCTTCTCGAGCAGCGACGACGAGCTTGGCGCCCGAGGCCGTCGCCCCCGACATCTCGGAGGTCAGCGTGCGGTCGTCCCCGATGCGGGCGAGCAGGAATTTCGACATCTCCTTCTCGTCCTTCAGGTACGTCTCCTTCTTGCCTTCCATGACCTTGAAGAGCGGCGGCTGCGCGATGTACAGGAAGCCCTTCTCGATGACCGCCACCATGTGGCGGTAGAAGAACGTCAAGAGCAGCGTGCGGATGTGCGAGCCGTCCACGTCCGCGTCGGTCATCACGATGACCTTGTGGTAGCGGACCTTGGTCGCGTCGAAGTCCTGCGCGATCCCGGTGCCGAGCGCCGTGATCAACGTCCGGATTTCGGCCGAGGCGAGCATCTTGTCCAGACGCGCCTTCTCGACGTTCAGGATCTTTCCCCGCAGCGGCAGGATCGCCTGGTACCGGCGGTCGCGGCCCTGCTTGGCACTGCCGCCGGCGGAGTCGCCTTCCACGATGAAGATCTCGGAGAACGCGGGGTCCTTTTCCTGGCAGTCGGCGAGCTTGCCCGGCAGCGCCGACGAGTCGAGCGCGCCCTTCCGGCGAACGAGCTCCCGGGCCTTGCGGGCCGCCTCGCGGGCGCGCGCGGATTCGACGATCTTCTCGACGATCTTGCGCCCGACCCGCGGATTCTCCTCGAGGTAGGAGCCGAGCTTCTCGTAGACGACCTGCTGGACCCAGGTCTTGACCTCCGAGGAGACCAGCTTGTCCTTCGTCTGCGAGGAGAACTTGGGGTCGCGCACCTTGACCGAGACGACGGCCGTCAAGCCCTCGCGGCAATCGTCGCCCGAGAGGCTCGTCTCTTTGAGCGCCTTGGTCAGGGCGTTGCTGTCGGCGTACTTCTGGATGGCCCGCGTCAGCGCGGTCTTGAAGCCCTCCAGGTGCGTGCCGCCGTCGCGGTTGTTGATCGTGTTGGTGAAGGTGAAGATCGTCTCGGAGTAGCCGTCGTTCCACTGCAGCGCGACTTCCACGCGTTCCTTGTCGGCGTCGCGCTTGGGATCGCCCGTGCCGTTCTTGACGTCCTGGAAGTAGATGACCTTGTCGTGGATCGGCGTCTTGGTCTTGTTCAAGTGCTCGACGAAGGACCGGATGCCGCCCTCGTAGGCGAAGTCGTGCTTCTTCTCGGTGCGCTCGTCGCGGATCGCGATCGCGACCCCGGGGTTCAGGAACGAGAGCTCCCGCAGACGCTGCGAGAGGCTGTCGAAATGGAACTCCAGAACCGAGAAGATCTCCGGGTCGGGCCAGAACGTGACCTTCGTTCCCGTCTTCTTGGCCGTGCCCACGGCCTTGATCGGCGCGACGGGGCGCCCCTGCTCGTAGGCCTGCTGCCAGACCTTGCCCTCGCGCCGGACCTCGACCTCCAGGCGTTTGGAAAGCGCGTTGACGACCGAGACGCCGACCCCGTGCAGGCCGCCGGAGACCTTGTAGGAGTTGTCGTCGAACTTTCCTCCGGAGTGGAGGTCCGTCATGATGATCTCGAGCGTCTCGCGCTTGTGCTCCTTGTGCATCCCGACCGGGATGCCGCGCCCGTTGTCCTCGACCGTGACGGAGTTGTCGGCGTGGATCGTCACCGTGACGTGGTCGCTGTAGCCGACCTGCGCCTCGTCGATCGAGTTGTCGACGAGCTCGAAGACCATGTGGTGGAGGCCCGAGATGTCGTCGGTGTCGCCGATGTACATGCCGGGCCGCTTGCGCACGGCCTCCAGGCCCTTCAAGAGCTTGATCGAGTCGGTGGTGTAGGCGGTGCTCATGGGCGGCTCAGACTCCCGATACCGAAAGCGCCGGCGCCGGGAAGATCGCCCGGCCCGCCCGCATCCAGAGCAGCGCCGCGCTCGGCCTTCCAGCGGGCCGGGTCGGATGCCGTCGTCAGGATCACCTGGGCGCGCTCCGGCAGGCAGGACAGGAAGGCCTCGACGGAGGCGCGGGAGAGGCCTGCGTCGAAGTCGTCGGCGGCAAAGAGCGGCTCCTCGCCGCGCGCGCGGCAGACCGTCTGCCATTCGGCGAGCTTGGCCAGGGCCACTGTCCGGTGGATCTCTCCGGAGGACGCCTCGGACGGGAGCGGCCGGCCGTTGCGGGTCCAGACCAGGTCGTCACGGTGGGGTCCGCAGAGCGAGTGGCCCCGCCGCTGCTCGACGGCGCGCATCCCCTCGCAGGCACGCCGGAGGTCTTTCCGCCGTTTCCTGCCCCGCGGGATATTCGGCCCGGATTCCGGCAAACTCGGCTCCCGCTTCGCGGGCCAGGGG
This sequence comes from uncultured Acidobacteriota bacterium, assembly GCA_963725095.1. GTDB lineage: Bacteria > Acidobacteriota > Thermoanaerobaculia > UBA5066 > Gp7-AA6 > DATBFU01. The sequence goes on along the minus strand of CAVRXJ010000019.1, from coordinate 62,176 downwards.
CTCGAAGAACCCCCACCAGTCGGCGAGGGCCTCGGCGCGGTGGCGCCGGACGGCCGAGCCGGCCAGGACGAGCTCCTCCGTCCACGTCTCGAGCTCTTCCTCGCCGGCCGGACGGCTGCGGCCCAGCGGCCAGCAGCGCATTGCGCTCCGCCAGTGCCCGCTCGAAGCGCGAGAGGTCGTCTCCCGCGGCGGGCCGCCAGCCGAGCACCAGACGGTCGAGAAAGCGCCGGCGCGCGTCGGGGGAGCCGGAGACCACGTCGCGGTGCTCCGGCGCCAGGAACACGGCCGGAGCCAGCTCCGACACCTCGCGGAAAGACGCCGCCTTCTCGCCGCGCGAAAAGCGCCGCCCCGCCGCGCGCGACCACTCGACACCGAGGCGTTCGGGGGAGCCTGACCGATCGATCTCGCCCGAGACCGCGAAGCGTTCCCCGTCCGGCGCGCAGGCGGACGGGCGCGCGCGGCGAAAAGACCGCTGGCCGCACAGAAGCGCGAGCGCCTCGAGCAGATTGGTCTTTCCCTGGCCGTTCTCCCCCGCCACGACGTGCAGGCCCGTGCCGAGCAGGATCGTGTCGGAGGCGAGGTTGCGGAAGCGATGGGGCGTGATTTCGGAGAAGCGCAAGGCGTCCTTTTCTGATCAGGGCCGCAGGCGTTCGCTTCGCGAACGGCGGCCTAACGTTCTTGTCCTAACCCTGGGCACCGGCTTCCTTCCCTCGAGATACGCTGACTCTCTGCTCTCGTTGGACACGGCGAGCGCCTCTTCATAGCCGCATCGGCATGACGACGTACAAGTAGCGCGAGGCCGACGGAATGCCGCCCTCGGGCTTGCACACACACTGCGTGTTCTCGTCCTTGAGCGCGAGCTCGACGTTCTCGGTCTCGGCTTCGTCCAGAAAATCGAGCAGGTACTGGGCGTTCAACCCGATCGAAACCGGCTCGGCGTCGAAGCGCACGTCGAGCGTCTCGGTTCCCTCGCCAAGCTCCTGGCTCGCCGAGGCCACCGTGAGCAGGCCCTTCTCGAAAGAGAGCTTCACGCCGCGCGAGCGCTCCGAGGAAAAGAGGGCGACGCGCCGGATCGCGCCCTGCAGGGCCGTGCGCGAAGCGACCGCCACCCGGTCGTTGTCCTTGGAAAGGATCTTCTCGTAGTCGGGAAAGTTCACGTCCAGCAGCCGCGCGATCAGCTGCCGGTTGCCGACGGTGAAGAGGAGGTGGTTTTCCGAGTGCCGGATCTCGAGGTTCTCGTTCTCGCCGCCGTCCATCTTCAGAATCTCGGCGAGGGCCTTCTTCGGAATCAGGACGTTGGGCAGCGTCCCTTTCACCTCGCCCTTGGCGAAATCAACGAGCGCCAGCCGGTGGCCGTCCGTCGCCACGAGCTCGAACTCCTTGCCCTTGTCCTTCAAGAGCGCGCCCATGAGCTGGAACCTCGTCTCCTCGGCCGAAACGGCATACAAGACCTTACGGGTCAACTGCTTCCATAGAGCCAGAGGAACGGAAAGGTGGCCCTTCCCCTCGACCTTCGGCACCGTCGGAAAATCCTCGGCCGGCTGGGCGACGAGCCGGAAATTCGAGCGCTCGCAGGTCACTCCCAGGTAGTGGTTGTCGAGCAGCTTCAGCGCGACATCGGCCTCCGGAAGGTTGCGGATCAGGTCGAAGAGTTTGCGCGCGGGAACCGTGACGCTGCCCGGGCGCGACACGGTCGCCTTCGCCTTCGACAGCAGCGTCAGGTCGAGATCCGTCGACGTGAAATCCAGGTGCCCGTCGGAGGTCTTGAGCAGGATGTTCGCGAGGATCGGGATCGTGTTTTTCCTCTCGACGACCCCCTGCATGAGCGTGAGCTCATTCAAGAAGTCCCCCCTGCGCAACGTCAATTCCATGGGATCAAACCACCTCCGGAAAGAGAAAAAAGTCTATCACACGTAGAGGCATTCGTAGAGCTGCGGATCGCCTTCGGAAGAGTGAAAAAAGGCCGATAAAACGGGCCCAAAACCGATGTCGCTCCTGTCGAGCGCGCGCGCGGCGATCCGCAGAACTCGGGCTCTTTGAAAGGCGCGAGCGGCCTCCGGAAAACGCCGCGGCGGAAAACCTCCGGGATCGAGCGATCGCGTCAGCGGTAGGGCTGCAGGAAGGACTCGACGACCTTGCGGAAATTCACGTCGTCTTCGACCATGCGCTCGATCTTTTCCACCGAGTGCATCACCGTCGAATGGTGCTTGTCGTTGAAGAGCCGCCCGATCTCGGGATAGGAGAGGCCGGTCAGCTTGCGGCAGAGGTACATGGCCACCTGCCGCGGAAAAGCGATCGGCTTCGCGTTGGAACGGGCCTTCAGATCCGAAACGCGCAGCCCGTAGTGGGCCGCGACGGTCTTGATGATTTCCGAAGGAATCGCCCGGTTTTCCTCGGTTCCGACGATGTCCTTCAGGGTCTCGCGGGCGAGCTCGACCGAGGGCCGCTTTCCGGTCAGGGAGGCGAACGCGAGCACGCGGTTCAAGCGGCCCTCGAGCTCCCGGATGTTGGATTTGACGGTCCCCGCGATGAAGAGGGCGAGGTCGTTGGGAATCTCCATCTTCTCGGCCGCCGCCTTCTTTCGGATGATCGCGACCTTCATTTCCAGGTCCGGCGGCTGGATGTCGGCGATCAGGCCCCACTCGAACCGCGAGCGCAGGCGTTCCTCGAGCGTGGGGATTTCCTTGGGCAGCGCGTCGGAGGTGACCACGATCTGCTTCTGCGATTCGTGCAGCGCGTTGAAGGTGTGGAAGAACTCCTCCTGGGTCGAGTCCTTGCCGGCGATGAACTGGATGTCGTCCATCAGCAGCACGTCGAGCTCCCGGTAGCGCCGCTTGAACTCGTGCATCTTCTCGAAGCGCAGGGCGTTGATCAGCTCGTTCAAGAAGCGCTCCGCCGAAAGGTAGGCGACGTGGGCGTTGGGGGAGCTTCGCAGGATCTCGTGGGCGATCGCGTGCATCAGGTGGGTCTTGCCGAGTCCGACGCCGCCGTAGAGGAAGAGGGGGTTGTAGGCGCGCGAGGGCGACTCGGCCACGGCCCGGGCGGCCGCATGCGCGAACTGGTTGGAGGATCCGACGACGAAGGTCTCGAAGGTGTAGCGCGGGTTCAGGATCAGTGTCCGGGAAGCCGCGGCGGCGGCCGGGGCCGGCTCGGGCGCGGCCACGGGTACGGAGGCCGGCTCGAACCGGATCGCGAGACCCGGCAGGCCGGCGGCTGTCGCCTCGCGCGAGAGCAGCTCCCCGTGGCGGGTCTCGATCCATTCGGCGAAGACGCGGTTGGGGACGGAAACGGTCAGGCTGGGGGCCGTCGTGGCCCCGTCGAAGGCCAGCTGGCGCGTCGGGGCGAACCAGGTCTTCAGCTCTTTCGGATCGAGCTTGTCTTCCAGACGCTTGAGGATGGAGGTCCAGATCTCTGTCATCGAAAAACCCCGTTATCCGCAAAGTTTTCCACAGCTGTGGAAAGCTTTCGGCCGCTCGGGGGGCGGGAGTATACGCCCGGCCGGAGGCCGCCGCCGCACCCGCCCCTATTGCCTTGACTTCGGCCCCCCCTGCCCCTAGGATTCCCCCTCCTCATGAAGCGCACCTTTCAGCCAAACAATCGCCGGCGCAAGCGCACCCACGGCTTTCTCGTGCGCATGCGCACGCGGTCCGGGCGCGCCGTCCTTTCCGCGCGCCGCCGCAAGGGACGCAAAAGACTCGCGGTGTGAACTCGGGCTCGGCCGCCCGGGAGACCTTCTCCCGCGACGACCGCCTTCGAAAGCGAAGGGAATTCGAAGAGTGCTACGCCTCCGGCGTCCGGGTTTCCGGTCGCCTTCTTCAGGTCTTCTTGCGGCCCGGCCCGGACAAGCCACGGATCGGGATCTCGGTCCCCAAGCGCGTCGGCAATGCCGTGGTGCGCAACCGGCTGCGGCGGCGCGTCCGCGAGATCTTCCGGAGGAACCGCGACCTTTTCGACGCGTCGCCGGCGAGCCTGGTCGTCCACGTGCGACCCGCGGCGGCCGCGGCGCCGTTTGCGGAGATGCTCGAGGAATACCGGCGGGCCGTGGCGCGCGGGCTGGCGCGCGGACGGTGAGCGAACCGGCGCCTGCTGCCCAGGACGCGCCGAGCCTTCCGGCGCGCGTGGCCCTGGCCCTGCTCGGGTTCTACAAGGCGGCGATCTCTCCGTGGCTGCCCCGGGCCTGCCGGTACGAGCCGACCTGTTCGGTCTATGCCCGCGAGGCGATCGAGCGGTATGGCCTGCGGCGGGGGAGCTGGCTCGCGCTGCGGCGGCTCTTCCGCTGTCACCCGTTCCGGCCGGGCGGCCTGGATCCGGTTCCGTAACGATCGAAAGCCGAAGTTAGGAGAGTCTTGGAAAAACGTCTGTTGATCGCGGCGGGACTGTCGCTCGCCGTTCTCGTGCTCTGGGAGCTGATCGTTCCCAAGCCCAAGCCCGTCCCGGTGACTCCGGCCGCGGCGCGGTCGGTGGCCACGGCGGCGGCTCCATCGGCCGGCCCGGCGCCGACCGCCGTCGCCGCGCCCGTGGTGCCCGCGGCGCCTCCGGTTTCGGCCTCCGAGGAGACGACGACGGTTCTCGAGAACGGGAACCTTCGGCTCATTCTGGGCAACCGGGGCGCGGTGATCTCGTCGGCCATCCTGCCCAGGTTCCAGGACGAGCAGAAGCGCCCCCTCGAGCTCGTCCGGCAGTTGCCGCCGCCGGCGCCGCGGCCGCTCGCGCTCGAGTTTCCGGGACACGACGACCTGACGGCCCGCGCGGCGGCCGCGCTCTTCGCCGTCGAGAAGATCTCGGACCGCGCGGCGCGGCTGCACTTTTCCGACGGCCAGTTCGAGATCACCAAGGAGGTCCGGCTCGCCGACGGCTACCTCTTCGACGTGTCGGTCGCCGTGGTCGGGCCTTCCTACCGGCTCTCCGTCGGGTCGGGCCTGCGCAATCCCGAGGAACACGAGCTCGCCAACCGCTACGTGATGCCGGCCACCGCCGTCGCCGATTCGGGAAAGGGCCTGGAGAAGATCGCCGTCGAGAAGCTTCAGAAGCAAGGCGACAAGGGCGTGAGCTGGCCGGTGCCGGCCAAGGGCTTCGCGGGGATCGAGGACAACTACTTCCTGCTCGCCTTCCTGCCCGAGGGCGCGACCGACGCGCAGGTCCAGCCCATCGTGACGAAGGATGCGGCCGGCAAGCCCCTGGCGACGCTCTCGGTGGCCCTCGCCGGCAGCGGCCAGACCGCCGACCGCGTCTACGTCGGCCCCAAGGACGTCGAGATTCTCGAGAGCCTTCACGTGGGCCTCGAGCGGACCGTCGACTTCGGCTGGTACGGGATCCTCGCGCGGCCGCTGCTCTGGCTCTTGAAGCGCACGTATTCGTACGTCGGCAACTACGGCCTCGCCATTCTTCTGGTGACCCTGATGATCCGGATCGCGCTCTTCCCGCTGATGCACAAGAGCTACGCGTCGATGAAGAAGATGCAGAAGCTCGCGCCGAAGATGAACGCGATCCGGGACAAGTACAAGAAGGCGAAGACCGACGCCGCGCAGCGCGCGAAGATGAACCAGGAGCTGATGACCCTCTATCAGGCGGAGGGCTACAACCCGATGAGCGGCTGCCTCCCGATCCTCCTGCAGCTGCCGATCCTCGTCGCGTTCTACAACGTCCTGTCGCGTTCGATCGAGCTGCGCCACGCGCCGTTTGCCCTGTGGATCAAGGACCTGTCGGCCGTGGACCACACGTACGTGCTGCTGATCCTGATGACCGTCTCGATGTACGTGCAGCAGGCCATGACGCCCTCGACCGCCGATCCCGCGCAGAAGAAGATCTTCATGGCGATGCCGCTGCTCTGGGGCTTCTTCCTGAAGGACATGCCCTCGGGGCTTGTGCTCTACTGGCTCTTTTCGAACATCCTGACGATCGGCCAGCAGGTGCTCATCAACAAGATCGTGAAGGATGACGAGCCGGCGCCGGCGCGGGGCTCGGGACGAAAGCCGAAAGTGGCGCCGGCCAAGGGCGCCGAACGCTAAGCGAGGAACCGATGCGATACGAAGGCAAGAGCGAGGCGGAGGCGGTGGAAGCCGCGGCGAGCGAGCGGGGGGTTGCGGCGGGGGAGCTGCGCTACAAGATCGTCCGCGACGAGAAATCCTTCTGGGGCGGCCGGGTGGTCGAGATCGAAGTGGAAGGGGAGAGCCCCTCGCCGAGCGCCGAGAGCGTTCGCCGAAGAGGGCCGCGCCTGGGCCGCCGGCCCGGCAAGCGAACCGGCTCCGGCTGCGGAGCGGCCGCTGCGGGATGAGCCGCCGGCGCTCGACGAGGAGGCCTGGGCCGCCGTCGAGGCCACGCTGACCGAGCTCCTGTCGGCCGCGGGCCTCCTGGTCGAGATTCGCCGCCGGCCGTCCTCCGAGGAAATGGTGTTCGAGCTGATCGGGGACGACGTCGAGCCCCTGCTCGCCAACAAGGGCGAGGGCTTGAACGGCCTCGAGGTCCTGACCGGCCGCATCGCGGGCCGCAAGCTCGCGCGCCCGGTGCATCCCCGCGTGGACGCCGAGGGGTTCCGGCGCCACCAGAAGGAAACCCTCGAGGATCTGGCCCACCGCTCCGCCGACGAGGCGAAGAAGACGCGCCGCCCGCAGCTTCTGCCGCCGCTCTCGCCTTCCGAGAGGCGGCTGGTGCATCTGGCGCTGGCCGAGGACCCGGAAGTCGAGACCGAGAGCGAGGGCAGCGGTTTCTTGAAGCGCGTCGCGGTCCGCCTCAAATCGAGCTAGCTGGTCTTCGGTTCCGCGCGAGGCGGCCCGAGGGAGGAGAATCCTCCACCCCATGCGCCTTCACACCGACGCCCGGCTCGACACGATCGCGGCGCTGGCGACACCGCCCGGGCGCTCCGCGGTCGCCCTCGTGCGCCTTTCGGGTGAGCGCGCGCGCGCGATCCTCGGCCGCGTCGCGCCGCGGCTCCCCGAGCCGCTCGAGCCGCGAAGGGCGACGCTCGCGGCGCTCTGCGACGCGGAGGGGGGGCGGATCGATCTCGGCCTCGTGACGTTCTTTCCGGCGCCGGCTTCCTACACCGGAGAGGACGCGGCCGAGATCTCGGTGCACGGCAGCCCGCTCGTCGTCGAGAAGCTGCTCTCCGAGCTGAACCGGGCCGGCGCGCGGCTGGCGCTGCCGGGCGAGTTCACCGAGCGCGCCTTCCTGAACGGGAAGCTCGATCTGCTTCGCGCCGAGGCGGTCGCCGAGTTGGTCGAAGCCCGCACCGCCTGCGCCGCGGGTTTTTCTCTGCGGCGTCTGGAGGGCGGCCTGTCGCGGCGCCTGGCGGCCGTTCGCGAAGATCTTCTGACGGCGGCGACGGGCCTCGGCGCCGCGCTCGATTTTGCCGAGGACGTGGGACACGAAGTGCCCGGGGAAGTGCCGCGGCGATTGGAGTCGGCCGTCGAGCGAGCTCGACCGCCTGCTCGCGACCTATCAGACGGGACGGCTTCTTTCCGCCGGTTGCCGGGCCGTCGTCCTGGGACGCCCGAACGCAGGCAAATCCACTCTTTTCAATGCGATAGCTGGCGCCGCCCGGGCGATCGTCACCGAGGTTCCGGGCACCACGCGGGACGTCCTGGAGGCCGCAATCGACGTTGCCGGAGTTCCGGTCACCCTGGTCGACACGGCCGGATTGCGCGCGACGGATGACCCGGTCGAGCGGATCGGAGTCGCGCGCGCCCGGGAGCAGGCCGGGCAGGCCGACGTGATCCTCTACGTCATCGACGCCGCGGAGGGAGTGACGCCCGAGGACCGCGCCGCACTCGATGGCTTCGCGGAAATACCCATCCTGCCAATCGCGAACAAGATCGATCGCGCGGCTGCTGGGAAGATTCCGGAGGCCGCGCTCGCCCTCTGCGGCCTCGAGGAAAGCGCGGGAGCCCGATTGCGCGCCCTGCTCGCGGCGGAGATCTCGTCGCGGGTCGACACGGCATCGAGCTCGGAAGTCCTGTCGTCTCTGCGTCAGCGCGACCTGGCCGCGCGCGCGCGCGGCGCGGCGTCTCTGGCGCTCGCGTCGCTTTCGCGCGGCGAATCGCCCGAATACGCCGCCTCGCACGTTCACGACGCGATCGACGCCATGGCCGACCTGTTTGGAGAGACGACGAGCGAGGACGTGCTGCGGCGGATCTTTTCGACCTTCTGTATCGGGAAGTAGTCTTCGGGATCCGGTTCCGCGGCCGAGAAGCCGAAACGGACAACTGATAACTTTTCCCCATGGATTTCGACGTTCTCGTCATCGGCGGCGGGCACGCCGGCATCGAGGCCGCACACGCCGCGGCGCGGATGGGCCGCCGCACGGCGCTTCTGACGGGTGACCGGGCGGCGATCGGCCGGATGTCCTGCAATCCGGCCATCGGAGGCCTCGCCAAGGGCCAGCTGGTCCGCGAGATCGACGCGCTGGGCGGCCTGATGGGGACGCTCGCCGATCGGGCCGGCATCCAGTTCAAGATGCTCAACCGTTCGCGCGGCCCGGCCGTCTGGGGCCCCCGCGCGCAATGCGACAAGGCGCTCTATTCGCGCCTGGCGCAGGAAGCGCTCGCCGCGACGCCGAACCTGACGGTGCTCGAAGGCATGGCGGAAGAGCTCGAGACGGATGGCGGCGCGATCGCCGGCGCCGTGACGGCCGACGGCGCGAGGATTTCGGCGCGGACGATCGTCGTCACGACGGGCACCTTTCTGCGGGGCCTGATGCACACGGGGCCGATCCGAACGGAGGGAGGTCGGGTCGGCGAAGCGGCGGCAAAGGGCCTGTCCCGGTCGCTTTCACGCCTCGGCCTCACACTCGGGCGGTTCAAGACGGGCACGCCTCCGCGTGTTTCGAGGGACTCCGTCGACTACGCCGCCTGCGTGCCGCAGCGCGGCGACGAGCCGCCCGTTCCGTTTTCGTTTCGCACCGGCGCCCTGCGGCTCGAGCAGGCGCTCTGCTGGCAGACGGCCACCAACGAGCGCGTCCACGAGCTGATCCGCGAGAACCTGCACGCGAGTCCCATGTATTCGGGCCAGATCCAGGGCATCGGCCCGCGCTACTGCCCGTCGGTCGAGGACAAGGTCGTCAAGTTCGCCGACAAGCCGAGGCACACGCTCTTTCTCGAGCCCGAGGGTTGGGAGGCCGAGGAGATCTACATCAACGGGCTGTCGACGTCGCTGCCCGAGGAGGTTCAGCGCGGGATCCTCCGGGAGATCCCGGGCCTCCAGGGCGCCCGGATGATCCGTCCGGGCTACGCGGTCGAGTACGACTACAGCCTTCCCGATCAGCTGCGGTCGACCCTCGAGACTCAGCCGGTCGACGGCCTGTACCTGGCGGGCCAGATCAACGGCACCTCCGGCTACGAGGAGGCCGCCGCGCAGGGGCTCTGGGCGGGCATCAATGCGGCGCTGCGCGTCGCCGGCGAGGAGCCCTTCGTTCTCCAGCGGTCGCGAAGCGTACGCGGCGGTGATGGTGGACGATCTGATCGGCAAGGGATTGGAAGAGCCCTACCGGCTCTTCACGTCGCGGGCCGAGTTCAGGCTCCTGCTCGGCGTCGACTCGGTTCTGCCCCGCCTGCTGCCCCACGGCCGGCGCCTGGGCCTGATCGACGAGGCCGACTATGAACTCGCGATGCGGGGCGAAGAGCGGATCGCCCGGGCTGCCCGCGAGCTCGCAGAGCGCGCCGTGACACCGACGGCACAGGTCCGAGAGGAGATCTTCGAGGCTCTTGGAATCCGGGTCGACGCGCCGACAACTCTATATAACATATTGAAAAGAAATGACTTATCAACAGATCGCCTGGCCTCCTATGTCCCGGAATTGCTCGGCGACCTGACCGGTGAGCAGCGAAGCATTCTCGAGAGCCGTGTCCGATACGAAGGCTACGTTCGCCGGGAGCAGGAACGGGTCGAACGCCTGAAGCCTCTCGAGTCCCGCTCGATTCCTCAGGACTTCCGCTACGAAGGCATCCCCGGGCTCTCTCGCGAGGTCGTCGAGAAGTGCGCTCGGCGGCAGCCCCGGACGGTGGGCGAAGCATCCCGGATCCCGGGCGTCACGCCGGCCGCCGTGGCGATAATCTCGGCGCATGTCCTCCGCGCGCGCGCCGCAGTCGCCTGAAGCGTTCGAGGCGCTCCTCTCGGCGGCGGCCCCGACATTTGGGATCGAACTCTCCCCCGCCGCCAGGAGCGGTCTGGCCCGTTACCTCTCGCAGCTCGACCAATGGCGGCAGAAAACCAACCTGACCGGGAGGCTCTCCACCGAGGATCTCGCGGCGCACACGCTCGAATCCGTCCTTGGAGAGTCCCTGATTCCCCGGGGAGCGCAGGTGGTCGACATCGGTTCCGGGGCCGGCTTTCCGGGCGTTCCGCTGGCGATCGTCCGGCCGGACCTGACGGTCGCCCCGCTCGAGCCTCGAAAAAAGCGGCTCGAGTTCTTGAAGCACGTCGCGCGAGCCGTGCCGATCTCGAACTGCCATCCGATCGAAGGGCGGCCCGAGAGCCTGGCCTCCGGGAAGCTTCGATGCCGCGACCTGCCGGGCCGTCGGCGAACTCGCCAAGGTCCTCGGGGAGGCAGCGTTCCTGACACCGCGGGGCCTCTTCCTGGCCTGGACGACCGATCCGCGGGGCCTTTCGAAGGCCCTGGAGCCGGTCTTCGAGGCAGGGAGCCATCCTTCCGGTTCCGGCCTCCCGGAGCCGGGTCATCGCCGTTTTTCGCCGGCGCGTGTGATCTCGGGCCGATGTTCCACGTGGAACATTGCCGCCGGTACACGACCTGCTACTCTGCGCCCCCGTGGGCAGCGTCATTGCGATCGCCAATCAGAAGGGCGGCGTCGGAAAGACCACGACCGCCATCAGCCTGGCGGCCGCGCTGGCGGCCCTCGACCGCAAGGTGCTGCTGGTCGACCTCGACCCACAGGCCAACGCCACATCGGGCCTGGGTTTCCCGCGGGCCGAGGCGAGCTCCGGCAGCTATCAGGCCCTCCTCTCGGGCGAGGCGGCGGGCGCGATCCATCCCTCGCAGTTCCCGAACCTCTCCCTGCTTCCCTCCGGCCGCGATCTCGTCGGGGCGGAGGTCGAGCTCATCGAGCAGTCGGATCGGGAGCACCGGCTGCGGATGGCGCTGCAGTCGGTGGGAAGCCAGTACGACTTCATCTTCGTCGACTGCCCGCCGTCGCTCTCCCTTCTGACCGTCAACGCCCTCTCGGCGGCCGACTCCGTCCTGGTGCCGATGCAGACCGAATACTTCGCCCTGGAAGGGGTCAGCGAGCTGCTCTCCACCCTCGAGAGGGTCCGCAACGCCTTCAACCCCGAGGTGCGCCTGGAGGGCGTCGTCTTGACGATGTTCGACGAGCGGACTAACCTCGGCAGACAGGTCATCGAGGACATTCGCAAGCACCTGGGGGATCGTGTGTTCGAGACAGTCATTCCTCGAAACGTCCGGCTCGCGGAGGCGCCGTCCTTCGGCAAGCCCGTCCTGGCCTACGACGTCAAGTCCAAGGGCGCGGAGGCGTATCTGGCCCTGGCGCGGGAGTTCCTCAAGCGCCGGGGAGGCCGTTGATGACGCGAAAGCAGGCCCTCGGCCGGGGGCTGTCGGCGCTCCTGCCGGGGGGCGAGGATGTTCCACGTGGAACACAGCTCCAGGAAATCGAGATCGAGCGCCTCGTGACGGGCCGCTACCAGCCGCGCCGGGGCTTTGCGCCCGAGCGCCTGGCGGAGCTCGCCTCGTCGATCCGGGAACACGGAGTCGTCCAGCCGCTGGTCGTCGTACCGCGCGGGGAGAAATTCGAGATCGTGGCAGGGGAGCGCCGCTACCGGGCCGCCCAGCTGGCGGGCCTGACGCGAGTGCCCGTCGTCGTTCGGATGAAGCCCTCGGACCGGGAGCTGCTGGAGCTCGCCCTCGTCGAGAACCTCCAGCGCGAGGACTTGAACGCGATGGAAGAGGCCGAAGCGTTCGGCCGGCTCAAGGAAGAGTTCTCGCTGACGCAGGAGCAGATCGCGAGCCGCGTCGGCAAGGAGCGCGCGACAGTAGCTAACTCATTGCGTCTATTGCACTTACCGTCTTCCGTCAAGGATCTCGTGCGCGAGGGCTCCCTGTCCGGCGGGCACGCCCGAGCGCTGGCGGGTCTGGCGACGCCCGACGAGCAGCAGGGCCTGGCGCAGGAGGTCATCCGGCGCAGTCTCTCGGTCCGGCAGACGGAAGCTCGGGTGGCGTCGCTCCTCGCGCCGCCGGCCGTCAAGCGCGAGCGCCGCCGGGATCCCTTCACCCGCGACGCCGAAGAGAAGCTCTCGCGCCGCCTGCACACGCGCGTGCGCATCGCCCGGCGGCGGCGGGGCGGCCGCATCGAGATCGCCTTCTCGTCGGAAGACGAGTTGATCGGGCTCTTCGAACGGCTCACCGGGAAGAGTTGAGGGCCGGCCTCAACCCAGGAGGAACGAATGAAGACCAAACCGGAAGGCACGAGCTTGAACGGCTTCCTCGACAAGGGAAGCCACCTTCAGGGAGAGCTCTCGTTCGAGGAGACCTTTCGCATCGACGGCAAGTTCGAGGGAAAGATCCTTTCGGGAAGCGAGCTGATCCTCGGCGATTCGGCCGAGGTGACCGGCGAGATCGAGGTCGGGAGGCTGTCGGTCAACGGGACGCTCAAGGGAACCGTGCGCGCGCGAGAGCGCATCGAGCTGCATGCGCGTGCCCGCGTCGAGGCGAACCTGACGACTCCCGTTCTCAAGATCGAAGAGGGCGCGCGATTCGAAGGTTCCTGCCGCATGGGAGAGGACGCGAAATCCAACGTCGTCGACCTCTCCTCATCGCCGCGCCGATAGATAGTTAATCTATTGATAACAAATGAGTTATAATGAATCGCCGGCAGGCGCAGCGGAGGGATTGCGGCACGAGCCCGCACGGTCGGTCGCCGCGATCGCGGGTCGCGCTCTCGACTCCGAACGCCGCGTGTGCTATTTCTCCGCGCTCTCGCGTTGACCAGGCGCAAGGAAGCGAAGGCTCTCGCGGCTGCCCGGCAGGGCCGCAAAGGTCCGACAACCCATGATCAAGCTCCCGGACGTTACCGTCCTCTACGTGCTCATCTGCTTCACGATCGCCTACGCGATCCTGAAGCGGTACCTGTTCCTCCCGTTGGGCGAGATCCTCGATCAGCGGGAGCGTGAGGAGCGCGAGGCGGCAGAGCTCCACGCCGAAAAACTCGGACGTCTGCAGAAGGCTCTGGCCGAGGCCGAGCAGAGTCTCTCGCTCGCCCGGCGCGAGGGCCTGAAGATCCGCGAGGACCTGCGGGGCGAGGGGCGCTCGCGCCTGGAGGCGCTCCTGTCCGAAGCGAGCGCCGCCGCGACGGCCGCGATCGAGAGCGCGAGCCGGCAGATTCAGGAGCGGTCGAGCGAGCTCGCGCGGGAGCTGCCCGAGAAGTCGCAGGGCCTCGCGCAGACGCTCGCCGAAAAGATCCTCGGTCGGAAGCTCGCCGCGTGAGCCTCGTGCCTCCGCGTGTTCCAGGCCGGTTCGCCGGTGCGCCCCTGCTCGGTCTGCCCGCGCCGCTCGAGCGCCTCGCCGAGGAGGGGGCCGAGCACGCCGGCAAGGTCCTCGGCATGCCCGCGTGGCTGTGGCAGCTGGCCAACCTCGTCCTCTTCATCGGCGTCCTCGTCTACTTCATCGCGCGGCCGCTGGCGGAGGCGTTTCGCAAGCGTCAGGTCGACGTCGAGGAGCGCCTGAAGGTGGCCCGGGAGCAGCGGGCGGAGGCGGCGCGTTTCGAGGCCGAGATCCACGAGCGCATGACGCGGCTCGAGCGCGAGGTCGCGCAGATCCGCGCCCAGGGCGCGGCGGACGGGGAAGCCGAGAAACGCGCGCTCGTCGAGCGGGCGGGCCAGGAAGCCGAGCGCATCCGCCAGAGCTCCCAGGAAGAGATCGAGCGGCGCTTGACGGCCGCCAAGGCGCAATTGCGCGACGTGGCCTCGGATCTGGCGGCCGCGGAGGCGACTCGGATCCTTTCCCGCGAAATCAACGACGAAGACCGCCGCCGCCTCCTGGACGACAGTGTCGCGCGCCTGAAGGACGCCCGATGAGCTCCTTCACGCATCCCTACGCGCGGGCGTTTCTGGAGGCCGCGCCGTCCGGCTACGACGTCGGCGCCTTCCTCGAGGCCGGCCAGTCGATGGTCCAGGCCTTCGAGGCCAACCCGAAGCTGCGGGCTTTTCTGCTCGCCCCGAACGTTCCGCGCGAGGCCAAGAGCAAGGCGATCGCCGCGCTCGCGGAGAAGGTCGGGCTCGACCCGTACGGCGCGCGGTTCCTCCAGGTGATGCTGCGCAACCACCGGCTGCTCGAGGCTGGCGCGGTGTTCAAGGCCCTCCGCGACTTGAACGACTCGCTGACAGGGCATCCTGCGGGTGCGCGTCACGGTTCCGGGCCGCTCGCGCGAGGGAGAGGAGAAGGCGATCGAAGAGGCCATCGCCTTGCGCACCGGCAAGAAGATCCGCATGCACATCGATTTCGACGCGGCGCTGCTCGGCGGGTTCATCGCGCGGGCGGGGTCCAACGTCTACGACGGTTCGGTGGCGGCCGCGATCCGGCGGTTCCAGACGCAAGTGAAAGAGAGAACGGGAGCCTGAGTATGGAGATCAAAGCGGACGAGATCACGGCGATCCTGAAGCAGCAGCTGGCCGGGTACGAAAAGGCCATCGACGTGGCGGAAGTGGGCACCGTGCTGTCGGTGGGCGACGGCATCGCGCGCATCTACGGCCTCGACAAGGTCATGGCGGGCGAGCTGCGTCGATTTCGGCCACGACATCTTCGGCCTCGCGCTGAACCTCGAGCAGGACCAGGTGGGCGTCGTGCTGCTCGGCGAGTCGCAGCTGGTCAAGGAAGGGCAGGAGGTCCGACGGACCCGGCGCATCATCCAGGTGCCGGTCGGGCCGGCGCTCGTGGGCCGCGTCGTGGACGCCCTCGGCCGCCCGATCGACGACAAGGGCCCGATCGCGACGACCGAGTTCTACCCGATCGAGCGCATCGCGCCCGGCGTCATCGACCGCCAGGGCGGTCAAGGAGCCCGTGCAGACGGGCCTGAAGGCGATCGACGCCATGATCCCGATCGGGCGCGGGCAGCGGGAGCTGATCATCGGCGACCGGCAGACCGGCAAGACCGCGATCGCGCTCGACACGATCATCAACCAGAAGGGCAAGGGCGTCGTCTGCATCTACGTCGTCATCGGCCAGAAGAAGTCGACGGTGGCGCAGGTGGCCAAGACCCTCGAGGAGAACGGCGC
This sequence comes from uncultured Acidobacteriota bacterium, assembly GCA_963725095.1. GTDB lineage: Bacteria > Acidobacteriota > Thermoanaerobaculia > UBA5066 > Gp7-AA6 > DATBFU01. The sequence goes on along the minus strand of CAVRXJ010000019.1, from coordinate 46,948 downwards.
GCTCGGCCACACGATCATCGTCTCCGCGACGGCCTCGGACCCGGCCCCCCTGCTCTACATCGCGCCGTACGCCGGCTGCGCGATGGGGGAGTGGTTCCTCTACAACAAGAAGCACGCCCTGACGATCTACGACGACCTCTCCAAGCACGCGGCCGCGTACCGCGAGATCTCGCTTCTGCTGCGGCGGCCGCCCGGCCGCGAGGCGTACCCGGGCGACGTGTTCTACCTGCACTCGCGCCTGCTCGAGCGCGCGGCCAAGCTCTCGGACAAGGAGGGCGGCGGCTCGCTGACGTCGCTCCCGATCATCGAGACGCAGGCGGGCGACGTCTCGGCCTACATCCCGACCAACGTCATCTCCATCACCGACGGTCAGATCTATCTCGAGAACGACCTCTTCTATTCGGGCGTGCGCCCCGCCGTCAACGTCGGCATCTCGGTGTCGCGCGTCGGCGGCAACGCGCAGATCAAGGCCATGAAGCAGGTGGCCGGGACGCTGCGCCTGGATCTGGCGCAGTACCGCAACCTCGCGGCGTTTGCGCAGTTCGGCTCGGATCTGGACAAGTCCTCGCAGGCGCAGCTCTCGCGCGGGCAGCGGATGGTCGAGCTCCTGAAGCAGGCCCAGTTCGCGCCGATGGACGTCGAGCTCCAGGTCGCGTCGATCTACGCCGGCACCAAGGGCTACATGGACTCGATCAAGGTCGAGTCGGTCCGCGACTTCGAAAAGGGGCTGCACGAGCACTTGAAGAGCCAGCGCCAAGGAGGTCCTCGCCGCGATCGTCGCGACGGGCAAGCTCGAGAAGGCGACGGAGGAAGCGCTCGGCCACGCCATCCAGGAGTTCAAGGACCGGTTCGTGAAGGACAACGCCGCGGCCGTCGCCGCGTAGGCTCTTCGCTTCATGGCTTCCCTCATCGACATCCGCCGCCGGCTGCGCTCGGTCAAGAGCACGCAGCAGATCACCAAGGCCATGAAGATGGTCGCGGCGGCGAAGCTGCGCCGGGCGCAGGAGCGGGTCGTCGGGGCGCGGCCCTACGCGAAGCTCCTCTCCGACGTGCTCGCCTCGGTCACGGCGCATGCCGGCGAGGTCTCGCATCCGCTGCTGGCGGTCCGCGAGGAGAAGCGGGTCATCGTCGTGGTCGTCGCGGGCGACCGGGGCCTCTGCGGCGCCTTCAACACGAACGTCAACCGCGCGACGGCGCACCTGCTGGCGGCACACCGCGAGTGGACCGAGGTCCGGATCCTCCCGGTCGGCAAGAAGGCCGTCGATTTCTGGAAGCGCCGGAAGTACCCCTTCACCGAGAAGACCTATCCGGGCATCTTCTCGAGCCTGAGCTACGCCAACGCGAAGGAAATCGCGGGCTTCCTGGCGCAGGAGTTCCTGGCCGACCGGATCGACGCGGTCTACATCGTCGTCAACGAGTTCCGGTCGATCCTCTCGCAGGTCGTCCACACCGTGAAGCTCCTGCCGCTCTCGCCGCAGCCAGCGGCGGCGCCGGAAACGCCGGCGAAGGGCCGCGGCGTCGAGTTCCTCTACGAGCCGGACGCGAAGACGATCCTCGCGTGGCTGCTGCCGCGGTACCTCGAGTTCACGGTGTACCGGGCGCTGCGCGGAGTCGGCGGCCGCCGAGGAGGGCGCGCGCATGACGGCGATGGGCGCGGCCACGAAGAACGCGGGCGAGATGATCGACAAGCTCACGCTGACCTACAACCGCGCCCGGCAGGCGCGGATCACCAAGGAACTGATCGAAATCATTTCGGGCGCGGCGGCGCTGGAATAGGTCGAAGCAGGGGCGAGACCATGGCGGAACAGAACATCGGCAAGGTCGTGGCGATCATCGGGCCGGTCCTCGACATCGAGTTTCCTCCCGGGAAGCTTCCGGCGATCTACAACGCCGTCCACGTCGAGGACGACGGCAAGCAGACCGGCGGCGAGCCGATCGACGTCATCGCCGAGGTGGCGCAGCAGCTCGGCGAGAGCGTCGTGCGCTGCGTCTCGATGAAGCCGACCGACGGCATGGTGCGCGGCATGAAGGCCGTCGACCTCGGCGCGCCGATCTCGGTGCCCGTCGGACGCGAGACGCTCGGCCGGATCCTGAACGTCATCGGCGATCCGGTGGACGGACTGGGCCCGGTCGAAGTCCAAGGAGCGCTGGCCGATCCACCGCGAGCCGCCCGCCTACGACGAGCAGGCGACCTCGGTCGAGATGTTCGAGACCGGCATCAAGGTCATCGACCTGCTCGAGCCCTACACCAAGGGCGGCAAGACGGGCCTCTTCGGCGGCGCGGGTGTCGGCAAGACGGTCATGATCCAGGAGCTGATCAACAACGTCGCCATGCACCACGGCGGCTTCTCGGTCTTTTCGGGCGTGGGCGAGCGCACCCGCGAGGGCAACGACCTCTACCACGAGATGGCCGAGTCGGGCGTCATCACGCCGGGCGACCCGTCCAAGTCCAAGTGCTCGCTCATCTACGGGCAGATGACCGAGCCGCCCGGCGCGCGGCTGCGGGTCGGCCTGACCGGCCTGACGGTGGCCGAGTACTTCCGCGACACCGAGGGCAAGGACGTCCTGCTCTTCATCGACAACATCTTCCGTTTCACGCAGGCGGGCTCGGAGGTCTCGGCGCTGCTCGGCCGCATGCCGTCGGCCGTCGGCTACCAGCCCAACCTCGCGACCGAAATGGGCGAGCTGCAGGAGCGCATCACCTCGACCAAGAAGGGCTCGATCACGTCGGTGCAGGCGATCTACGTCCCGGCCGACGACCTGACGGACCCGGCGCCGGCGGCGGCGTTCGCGCACCTGGACGCGACGACCGTTCTCTCCCGCGCGATCTCGGAGATGGGCATCTACCCGGCCGTCGATCCGCTCGCCTCGACCTCGACGATCCTGTCGCCGCGCGTCGTCGGCGAGGAGCACTACAAGTGCGCCCGCGACGTGCAGGCCGTCCTCCAGAAGTACAAGGACCTGCAGGACATCATCGCGATCCTCGGCATCGACGAGCTCTCCGAGGAAGACAAGCTGACCGTCGCGCGCGCCCGCAAGATCCAGCGCTTCCTCTCGCAGCCGTTCTTCGTCGCGGCACAGTTCACGGGCCTCGAGGGCCGGTACGTGAAGATCGCCGACACGATCAAGGGGTTCCGCGAGATCGTGGACGGCAAGTGCGACGACCTGCCGGAGCAGGCGTTCTACATGGTCGGCACGATCGAAGAGGTCCGGCAGAAGGCGGCAGAGCTGGCGAAGGCGGCGGCCTAGGGCGATGGCCGCGCTCAAGCTCCAGGTCGTGACGCCCGAGCGGCGGGTCGTCGAGACGGACGCCGACGAAGTCGAGCTTCCGGGCTCCGAGGGGTACCTCGGCATCCTGCCGGGCCACACGCCGCTGATCACGCTCCTGAAGACGGGTGTCCTCTCCTACCGGCGCGGCGGCGCGCGGGAGGCGATGGCGATCTCCGCCGGCTTCGCCGAGATCTCCGACGACCGCGTCTCGGTGCTGGCCGACAGCGCCGAGTCCGCCGCGCAGATCGACGCCGCGTCGGCCGAGCGCGAGCGGGCGGCCGCCGAAAAAGAGATGGCGACGGCGAGCGGCGAGACGCTGCCCGCGATCCGGGACCGGTTCGAGCTCGCCTCGGCGCGCCTCGCCGTCGCCCGGCGTCGAGCGCGCCGCCGCTCGAGGCTGCTACGATCCCGGCGTGACGCCAAGCGCCGCTCCGGACGTCATCCCGGCCGAGGGCGCCGTCGGGCACGGGTCCGGAGCCCGCGGAACGCTGGTTCCTCGAGGGGCCGCGCTCGCGCGGAAGCGAGCTCTTCTCGGTCTGGAAGATCGCCCTGGAGTTCATCCGCGGCTTCCGCACGCTGCATTTCGTCGGTCCCTGCGTCACGGTCTTCGGCTCGGCGCGTTTTCGCGAGGACCACGCCTACTACGCCCTGGCGCGGCAGGTCGGCGGCGGCCTGGCGCGGCTCGGTTTCACGGTGATGACCGGGGGCGGCCCGGGGATCATGGAGGCCGCCAACCGCGGCGCCCGCGAGGCGGGCGGCCGCTCGGTCGGCTGCAACATCGTGCTGCCGCAGGAGCAGAAGTTGAATCCCTACCTCGACGTGTGCGTGACCTTCCAGCACTTCTTCGTGCGCAAGGTGATGCTGGTCAAGTACTCCTACGCCTTCGTGGTCATGCCGGGAGGTCTCGGCACGATGGACGAGCTCTTCGAGGCGGCGACGCTCATCCAGACGCGCAAGATCGCAGGGTTTTCCGGTCGTCGTCTTCGGCAAGGACTACTGGCGCCCGCTGCTGCAGCTGCTCGACCAGATGGTCGCCGCGGGGACGATCGCGGCGGAGGACCTGAAGCTGCTCCTCTTCACCGACTCGGTCGAGGAAGCGATGGCCCACATCCAGACGCACGCCGTCGAGAAGTTCGGCCTCGTCCGGAAAGGGCAGCCGGTTCGGTCCCGGATCCTCGGCGAGGGACCGGCCGGGCACGCCATGCCCTCTCCCCGCCGCGACTCCTAGGCAGGCCCTGGTCAGGCCCTGGCGCACACCGCGTCCGGTATGCGGTACCGGCCGAGGACCACGGTCACGTTGTCTTCTCCGCCTGCCTGGAGCGCCAGGTTGACCAGCCTCCGGCAGGCGTCCGAGGAGGGGCCCACCGACCGAAGCACGGCGGTGATCGCGGTCTCGTCGACCATTTCCGTCAACCCGTCGGAGCAGAGCAGGATCTGGTCCCCGTCGAGCAGGCGCGACTTTCCAACCTCGACCTGGATGAAGGCGCCCCGCGTCGCGATCGCGCTGGTCAAGACGTGCCGCGCGGGGTGGGTGGCCACCTCCTCCGGGGTGATGGCGCCGGCGTCCGCGAGCGATTGCGCCATCGTCTGGTCGCGGGTCAAGCGCGAGAGACGGCCGTCCCGGAAGACGTACGCGCGCGAATCGCCCACGTGCGTGATCAACAGGTCGGGGCCGAGGGTGCAGGCGACCGTCATCGTGGTCGCCATGCCGCGCAAAGCCGGTTCCTCCTTGGCCCGCTCCATGAGGACGTCGCGGACCTTCTGGAAGCGCCGCTCCATGCGCTGCAGGACCTCCTGAGCGAGGGGCTCGTCGAGGCGCATGATCCAGTCGGGCGTCTCGATCACGAGCTCGACGAGGGCCTGGATCGCCGTGCGGCTGGCGACCTCGCCGGCCGCCGCCCCGCCCACGCCGTCGGCGACGAGGTATGCGTAAACGGTCTCGTCGTACTCCCGCGGGACCTCTCCCTCGGGAAGGTTCGTCAGCAGCGTCCTCATGGCGCGGTTGAAGCGCGTGACGATGTAGTGATCCTCGTTGTTGCGGCGGACCTTGCCCGGGTGCGAGAGCGCCGCGAGATCCACTTCGACCAGCGCGGATGCGCCCGCCGGTTCCCGCTCGAGCGGCTCCGCCTGTGACGGGAGCTTGGCCGGTTCGTCGCGATCGCTCATGCCGCCTCCCCCTTTACCTTGTGACGCCCGCCAGGGCCTTCTCCGTCGCCTCCAGAAGCGCCGCCGGCCCCACGGGCGCGCCGGTCGCCTGCTTCATCCAGATGTCCGGCGCGACGTTGCCGATCCGCGCCATCCGCTCGAACTCCGGCCCGATCGGCCCGCCCGCCTTCTCGATCTGCCTCTCGATCTGGAAGGCGATCAGGTGCCCGATCGGATAGTCGGGCAGGTAGAGGAACGAGTCGATCATGTGCGAGTAGATGCCGAGCAGCACGACGTCTCTTGGCGCCGAGGACCGGCGCGTAGTAGCGGTTCCACAGGTCGCGGCAGATTGCGAGCGTCGCGTCCTTCAGCTGTGCCGGCGTCGCGTCGGGGTGGTCGTACATCCAGTGCCACACGGCCATGTCGACCAGCGCGACGCCGGAGATCTCGTAGGTCCCCCAGAACGCGTTCAGGGTCTTCGAGCGCCTCGCTCTGCGCGTCCGGTTTCGCGAGGCCGAGCAGCTCCAGGTCGTGGGCCTGGAAGACGAACGCGAGGGCCTCGGTGAAGGCCGTGTTGGGAACGCCCTGGAGGAGGGTCGAGTCCACGTCGTTCAAGGAGAAGGTCTGCTCCACGTTGTGGCCCATCTCGTGGACGGCGATGTTGAAGCCCTTGTAGTTCATGCCGTCCTTCTCGACGCGGGTGCGCAGGTGCGAGTTGTCGGCGCGCCGCGCGGCCCCGAGGGCGTGCCCGGAGCCGCGGGCGGGATCGACCTCGATGTGGTCGGCGAGGTACGTCGCGCGCTCCCTGGAGAAGCCGAGTCCCTGGAGGAGGTTCGGAATGTCCTTCTTGTACGCCTCGGCGGTCGGGTAGCGCGCCTTGACGATCGCGTCGAGCTGCTCCTCGCGTCTGCCCGCCGCGCGGCTTGAAGCCGGCGTACCAGACGTCGAAGGGCTCGAGCTTGCGCTGGAGGCGCTGCTCGATCAGCTTCGCGACGCGCGGCACGAGCGGCGACGTCACGACCGCCTCCAGCATCTGGCGCACGCGCGCTTCCGGGATCTGGCGGTTCTCGTCGAAGCGCCGGGCGATCAGCGTGGGCGCGGTGGGGGAATAGGGATCGGCCTGGCGCGCCGCCTGGAAGCACTTCAGGAGCATCGCGTAGCGGGTGTCGGGCTCGGCGTCGTTCGACGGCGGCAAACGCCTTGACGGCGGCGGGCTCCGAGTCCTTGACGGCCGCGGGCCGCACGGTGTTCGCAAACGGGTCCCAGTCGACGCCCGGGTTGTTGACGACCGACCTCGGGATCGTCTGCGTCACGATGCGCTGCATGACCTGCGCCATCTGACGCTGCTTGGCGAGGCCCGCCTTCGGATCGCCGTAGTCGGACTTGAGCTGATCCCGGAGGTTCCAGTGCGAGAGCAGCCGCATCTTCGCCGGGAAGAGGCGCGCGCCCTTGGCGTCCGTGACGTGGTGCATCCAGACGTTGTACTCGGCGATGTACTGCGCCGACTCCGCCGCCGCCTGGCTGATCGCCTGGTTGACCTCGGCCGGGATCCTCTTGGAGAAGCGGTCGGAGAGCCGCGCTTCCGCCCACTGCCGCCGCGACCAGGACTCTCCCTCCCGGAGCCGGTCGGCCAGGGTCGTCACCGGGAAGTTCAGCAGCACGCCGAAGGCGAGGCGGTTCTGAAAGGAATCCTCGCTGAAGTGGGCGCTCGGGTCGTAGCCGGCCAGGACCTCGTCGAAGGGATAGATGGGTCCCAGATCGAGGTCCGACTGCTTGCGGAAGTCGCGCCCGATCTCGTTGATGTGCCCGTCGTAGGACTCGAGCGCAAACTCCATGCGCTGAGAAGAACGCCTCGCGCGTCGCGGCGTCGCCGGCGAAGTACGTCCGCGCGACTTCCTCGAAGGCCGCCGCATCGCCGTCACTGTCGCGCCAGAACGCGGCGGCCTGCGTCAATCCGAGACGGATCCGCGCCCGTTCGCCCTCGCCGTACTTGCCGACGAGCTCGGTTTCGAGTTTCGCGACCGTTTCCTTCATGGCGTCCTTTTGAACCTCCGGAGCGGCGCCGATGGCGCCGATGAGTGACAGCGTCAGGAGCAAGCACGAGGCGGATCGGGGCTCCGACGACGGCGCATGGAATCTCCTCGGCCGGGAGTCTAGCGGGTTTGCCCGGCGTATCCCGGGCCCCGCATCACCTTGCCGGGTTTGGCTCCCGTGATCTTTCCGCCGTCCACGACGAGCACGCCGTTGACGGCGACGTACGGGAACCCGGGGCTGTACCGGCGGGGCTCCTCGTAGGTCGCGAGGTCCTTGACCTTCGAGAGGTCGAAGGCCACCAGGTCCGCCGCGAACCCGACCTTGACGAGGCCCCGGTCCGGCAGCGCCGCGGCCTCGGCGGGAAACGACGTCATCTTGCGGACCGCGAGCTCGAGCGGGATCACCTTCTCGTCGCGCACGTACTTGCCGAGGATCCGCGCGGTCGAGGCCCAGCCGCGGGGGTGCGACTTCTCCTCGGAGAAGATCCCGTCCGTCGCGCCCGCCCCCGAGTCCGTGCAGAAGGCGACGAGCGGGCTCTGGAGGGCGGCCGCGACGTCCTGGTCGTCCATCATGAAGATGATGCAGGCCGTGTTGGCGCGGTCGGCGATCACGAGGTCGATCACGGCGTCGCGCGGGTCCTTCTTCTCCGCGGCGGCGATCGCGGCGATCGACTGGCCCTCGTACTTCTTGAGCTTCGGGTTGATCACGGACGCGACGAGGACGCGGTCGGGCCCTCCGGCGCCCAGGTACTGGTTGCTCCAGGCGTCGGAGTCCTCGAGCATGTCCTTCTTCGCCTTCTCGCGCTGTCGCCGGGTCCGCGAGCCGCTTCAAGAGCGCCTCCCGCCCGCCCTCCCGGATCCAGGGCGGCAGGCACGCGTCGAGGCCGTTGGAGCCCGCCGTCCACGGGTACTGGTTCGCCGCGACGTCGATGCCCTCCGCCCGCGCCTGCGCCAGGCGCGCCAGCAGGGCCGGCATCCGGCCCCAGTTGCGCTTGTACGCCGTCTTGAAATGCCAGATCTGGGTTCGGATGCCCGCTTCCCTCGCGATCCGGAAGACCTCGTCCATCGAGGCGTCGATGGCGTTGGCCTCGGACCGCTGGTGCGTGAAGTAGGCGCCGCCGTAGCGCGCCGCGACCTTCGCCATCGCGATCAGCTCGTCGGTCGAGTTGTACATGTCGGGCACGTACTGCAGGGACGACGAGACGCCGAGCGCCCCCTCGCGCATGGCCTTGTCGACCTCGTCGCACATGCGCTTCAACTCCTCGGGCGTCGCGCGCCGGTCCGCCTTTCCGATGACGAAGTCCCGCAGACCCCCGGCGCCGACGAAGCTTCCGAGGTTGATCGCGCTGCCCCGGCGCTCGAAGGTCGCGAAGTAGCCGCCGAGCGTGCGGAAATCCGGCGTGAAGCCGTAGCGCTCGTAGACGTCGCGCCCTTCGGCGAGCATGGCGTCGTTCAAGGGAGCGATCGAGGCGCCCTCGCCGGTGACTTCGGTCGTGATGCCCTGCGTGATCTTCGACGCCGCGCGCGGATCGACGAGCACGTTGTATTCGGACTGGCCGAGCAGGTCGATGAAACCCGGCGCGATGTACAGGCCCGTCGCGTCGATGACGCGCCGGGCGCGCGCGCCGTCGAGCCGGCCGACCGCGGCGATCTTCCCGCCGCGCACCGCGACGTCCGCGGCGAACCAGGGGGCGCCGGAGCCGTCCACGACGCGGCCGCCGCGGAAGATCAGGTCGTACTCGGCCGGGGGAGCCTCGGCCGGCGGAGCCCGGCGGAGACGAGGAGTAATGGGAGCAGGCCGCGCAGCGTCTTTTTCATGGGCGCAGTCTATGATCGGTCGGCCGCGTTCACGCACGGTTCACGCCCGCGCCGGTAGCCTCCTCGGGAAAGGAACGGGCCCATGAAGGCGACTCTGGGGTTGATCCTGGCGCTCTCGATGGCGGGCGAGGCCGCCGCGGCCGATCCCCCCTCCTCCAAGAGCCACGCCGGCACGCTCTCGGGCACGGTCGCCTCGATCGACACGGCCCACAAGAGCCTGGTGGTCCGGGACGGCCAGGGGCGGCAGGTCCACGTCGTCTGGACCGGCGCGACCCGCGTGACGGGCCCGGCCTTGAAGCCGGGAGAGACCGTGACGGTGCGCTGGATGCCGCGCGACGGCAAGAAGGTCGCGACCGTCGTCAAGGTGCACGCGCCGGCGGCCGAAACGACCGCGGCCGCCGTGTCCCCGGCCCCCGTCAGCCCGACGCCGAAGACTCCGTAGCCGGTTCGGAGGCCTGCGGCGGCGCCTCCGGAAGCGTCAGCCGAAACACGGCGCCGCCTCCCTCGCGGGACTCCACTTCGACGGCGCCCCCGTGGGCCCTGGCGATCTGCTCGACGATCGCGAGCCCGAGTCCCGATCCTTCCGGATAGCCCGCGCGCGCCGCGTCCAGCCGCACGAACCGTTCGAAGATCCGCCCGCGGTCCTCCGGCGCCACTCCCGGCCCCCGATCGCGGACCTCCAGGGCGACGCGGCCGTCGGAGCGGCGTCGGACCTCCACCTCGACCTCGGTCCGCGGGGCCGTGTACTGGAGCGCGTTGGCGACGAGGTTCGAGACGGCGCGCTGGAGGCCGGCGCGGTCACCGAGGACGAACGCTTCATCGACCCGGCTCAATCTCGGACGGACTCCGCGCACGGCGCCCAGAGCCGCGACCGCGTCGGCCGCGACCTGCGCGAGGTCGACGGGCTCCCGGCGGCCGGGCATCGCCGCGTCGCCGCGCGCGAGCAGCATCAGGCCGTCCACCTCGAGGGCGAGCCCCCGGGCCGCGCGCTCGATCGTCTCGAGCGAGCGGCGGGTCTCCTCGGCCGTCGCGTCCGGGCGGCGCGCTTCCTGCGCCTCGCCGAGCAGGACCGCGGTCGGCGTCTTCAGCTCGTGCGCCGCGTCGGCGATCAGGCGCCGCTGCGCCCGAAAGGCGCTTTCCAGGCGGTCGAGGAGCGAGTTGATCACCGCGGCGAGCCGCCGGAACTCCTCGCCGCCCGAGGAGACGCGGACGCGCCGGGAGAGGTCGGTCGCCTGCAGCTCCTCGGCGACCTTCGTGACTTCTTCGACGGGCCGGATCGCGCGCGTCACCGCGAAGGCGAGGATGCCGGCGGTGCCGAGAAAGCCGAGCAGCACGATCGCCGCGAGCGCGCGGTCCAGCCGCGCGAGGCCGTGCAGGTTCGGCTCGATCGACCGGAAGAGGACGAGGGTCGCTCCCGTCGCCTTTCCGGTCAGATGCGTGACGAGGAAGCGGCAGACGCGGTTCTGTCCGCTGTAGGGCTCGACCGCCGTGTAGGGCACCTCGGGACGGTCGCGGTACGGGAGGATGCCGCCAGGCAGGTGCGTGCGCAGCAGGTTCCCGGAAAGCTCGACGGGCGTCTCGCCCTTGAAGAGGATCGCCGAGTGGTTGGCCAGGCGAAACTCGAACGCGTTGGACTCGAGCCCCGCCCGCAGCGTGTCGCGCCGCGACTCCTCGAGCCCCTCGAGCTCGAAGCTCGAGCCGATCGCCGCCGCGAGCGTGTAGAGCTCCTCGTCGATGTCCGCAAACGTCATGCTCCGGATGACGGCGCGCGTCGAGAGCGCCAGCACGAGCAGGAACGCCGCCGACAGCGCCGCGCCCGCCAGCGCGATCCGCGTCCGGGATCGGGCGATCTTCATCCCGTCACGTCAGCCGGTACCCCATCCCCCGCACGGTCTCGATCCGGGAGGCCTTCTTCGGCGTGTCGATCTTGCGGCGCAGGCGGGCGATCAGGACGTCCACGGTGTTGGACATCGGCTCTTCCCGCTCGCCCCAGGCCTCCTCCAGGATCTCTTCGCGCGAGATGACGGCGCCGGGACGGCGCATCAGGGTCTCGAGGATCGCGAACTCGCGCGCCGTCAGGTCGAGCGGCGCGTCGCCCTTCCAGGCGCCGCGCTTGCCCGGGTCGAGCCGCAGGTCGCCGCAGACGAGCTCGACGGTCGGGCGGCGGCTGTTGCGCCGCAGCAGGGCCTTCGCGCGCGCGGCCAGGACCTCCAGGTCGAAGGGCTTGCCGAGGTAGTCGTCGGCGCCTTCGGAGAGGCCTTCGACGGTCGACTCCGGATCGTCGAGCGCGGTGAGCATCAGGATCGATTGCGCGAAGCCCTTCTGGCGCGCGCGGCGGCACACGTCCAGGCCCTCGCCGTCGGGCAGCCGGCGGTCGAGCACGAGCAGGTCGTAGGCGTGCAGGTCCATCAGCTCCTCGGCCTGCTCGATCGCGGCCGCTTCGTCGCAGGCGAGGCCGGCCCGGGTCAGCGTCCGCACGACCAGCGAGCGCAGGCGCGCGTCGTCTTCCAGGATCAGCGCCCTCACGGGATCATCTTAGCCTCGGGCTTCGATAGGATCCGGCCCATGCTGAACCTCATCCTGTCGCTTGCGATCTCCGTGACCGCGCCCTCGGAGCTGGTTTCGGGCTACATCGAGAAGTACTTCGAGCTCTTTCCGAGCAAGGCGACCGAGGCCGGCCGCCACGACCGGGACCGGCAGCTCGAGAGCTTGACCCCCGAGCGCGTGAAGGCCTGGGTCGAGTTCAACCGGAAGACGGTGGAGCTCCTGGACGCGGAGCTCGCCTCGAAGACGCTGTCGGACGACGACCGCCTGGACGCGGAGCTTCTCCGTTCGCAGGCAGAGTGGCAGCTGATGGAGCTTGCGACCCTCGAGCGCGCTTCCCGGGACCCGCTCTTCTGGACCAACATCGCCGGCAACGCGACGGTCTTTCTCCTGGTGCGCGACGACACGCCGCTGCCCGAGCGGCTGGCGGCGGCGCGGGCGCGCGTCCGGGAGCTGCCGCGATTCTGCAGGGAGGCGCAGAAGACCCTCTCGGCGACGCCGCCGTCGAAGATCGCACCCGACTTCGCGCGCATCGCGGCGGGGCAGGCGCGCGCGTCGGCCACGTTCTACAAGCAGGGCTTCGCGACTCTCTTCTCCGGCGGAGGAGAAGGCCGCCGCGACGAAGGAGGCGGAGGAGGCCGCGGCGGCCCTCGACGGCCTCGCGGCGTACCTCGACGGCCTCTCGAAGACCGCCACGGGCTCGCCGCGCCTCGGCGCCGACTACAAGGAAGCGCTGCGCATCGTGACGGGCGAGCCGGATCCCGACGCCCTGCTCGCCCGGGCCAAGGCCGATCTGGCGGCGAAGAAGAAGGAAGCCGCCGCCTACGGCCGGTCCGTCTGGAAGGAGATCTTCCCCGGCACGGAGCCTCCCGCCTCGGACACGGAGGTCCTGACGAAGCTCTTCGCGCGCGTGTCGGCCGACCACGCCAAGACGACCGAGGAGTTCGTCGACGACTACCGCAAGCAGGTCGCCGATCTGAACGTCTACCTGCACGCGCACGAGATCGTGACGATCCCCGACCCCTTGACGCTCTACACGGACCGCTCCCCGGGATTCTTCGTCGGCCAGAGTGTCGGCGGCGTGTACGCGGCCGGCCCCTACGCACCCGACGCGAAGACGCTCTGGTTCCTGCCGACGCCGTCGGATTCGGCGACGCCGGCGGAGCGCGACGGTTTCTTCCGCGACTTCAACCACCACTTCAACGTGATGATCACGCCGCACGAGATCCTGCCCGGCCACTACCTGCAGCTGAAGGTCGCGGCGCACCATCCGCGCAAGGTCCGGGCCCTCTTCTCCGACGGCGTGTACGTGGAGGGCTGGGGGACTTTTTCCGAGCGCCTGATGCTGGACCTGGGCTGGGGCGGGCCGCTCGACCGGCTCGCGCACCTGAAGAAGCAGATGGAGAACATCGCCCGCGCGATCGTGGACGTGCAGCGTGCACACCAAGGGCATGACGCGCGACGAGGTGATCCGCTTCGTCCGGGAGGAGGCGCTCCAGGACGCGCAGTTCGCCTCGAACATGTGGACGCGCTCGATCACGTCGCCGACCCAGATTCCGACGTACTACATCGGGTATCGCCAGGTCACCGACCTCTACAACGACGTGAAGAAGGCCCGCGGCGACAAGTTCAAGCTGAAGGACTTCATGGACGGGATGCTCGCGCCGGGCCCCGTGCCGGTGTCGCGCTGCCGGGCGATCCTGCTGCCGAAGAGCTAGAGCCGGCGAGGATCGAACCCGAATGATCTCGGCGAAGGAAGCGCTCGACCGTCTGCGCGAAGGCAACGGGCGTTTCGTCGCCGACGTCCGGGCGCGCGAGACGCTCACCAGCCAGGCGCGGCGCAACGCCCTGGCGGCCGGCCAGGAGCCGTTTGCGATCATCCTCGGATGCTCGGATTCGCGCGTGCCGGCGGAGATCGTGTTCGACCAGGGCCTGGGCGACCTCTTCGTCATCCGCATCGCCGGGAACATCGTGGCGGAGTCTCAGGTCGGCAGCGTCGAGTTCGCCGCGGCGCGGTTCGGCACGCCGCTCGTCGTGGTTCTCGGGCACTCCCAGTGCGGAGCGATTCTGGCGACCCTGGAAGAGCTGCAACAGCAGGCGAACCATCCGTCGCGGAATCTGCGATCGATCGTCGACCGCGTCCGGCCGTCCGTCGAAGCGCTGCTGGCGACGGAGCTGCGTCACGACCGGGAGGCGTTGATCCGGCAGGCCGTCCGGGCGAACATCCGCGCCTCGGTCGACCATCTGCGGCACGGGTCGGAAATTCTCGAGCGGCTGATCCAGGAAGGGAAGCTCCTCGTCGCCGGCGCCGAGTATTCGCTGGAGACGGGCGTGGTGGATTTCTTCGAGGGGCTCGAGCGGCCCGCTACAGCAGGAACATGCCGGCCGCGGCGGCGAACATGAGGGCGGCCGTGACGCCGACGACCCAGCGGGCGAGGGGCGAGCTCGGCTGGCCGTTCATGAGCTTCCGGTCCGAGGCGGCGGCGAGGATCCCGACCAGCAGAAACGGCGCGAGCAGTCCGTTCAGGACGGCGCTCCAGTAGAGCGCCTTGACGGGGTTGACGTCGGCGAAGTCGAGCGCGACGCCGGCGGCCGTCGAGAGGGCCACGACGGCGTAGAAGTAGCGCGCGCCCTGCAGCTTCTCGTCGAGGCCCTGTTCCCAGCCGAAGGTCTCCGCGAAGGCGTACGCGGCCGAGCCCGAGAGCGTCGGGATCGCGAGCAGGCCGACCCCGACCAGGCCCGCCGTGTACAGGACCTCGGCGAATCGGCCCGCGAGCGGCCGCAGCGCCTCCGCCACCTCGCGCGAGGTCTCGATCCGGGTCAGGCCGTGGCGGTGGAGCGTCAGGGCCGTCGTGAGGATGATGAAGAACATCACGACGTTCGAGAACGCCGTCCCGATGCCGACGTCGATGGCGCGGTCGTCGATCTCGACGGCGGTCGCCCCCTCGCGCTGCACGAGCATGCGCCGCCCCAGCGCCTTCTCCTCCTCGACTTCCTGCGACGCCTGCCAGAAGAAGAGGTACGGAGAGATCGTCGTGCCGAGGATCGCGACGAGCATCGCCCAGCCCGCGCGTCCCCGGGGCAGGGACGGCACGACGGTGTCGCGGAGGACCTGGCTCCAGTCGGGCCCGATGTGGATCGCCGCGACGACGTAGACGAAGAGCACGAGCGCCAGCCACTTGAGGACGTTGGCGATCTGGAAGTACCGGAAGCGGATGATGGCCCACGAGATCCCGACGCCGAACAGCACGACGAAGAGGTGGGAGTTCCAGCCGGTCAGCATCTCGGCCGCGTCGGCCATGCCCGAGAGATCCGCCGCGATGTTGATCGTGTTGGCGAGAAGCAGGGCGACCGACGCGGCGACGAGGACCCACCGCGGGTACTTCCCGCGCAGCGCGCCGGCGAGGCCCTTTCCCGGTGACCATGCCGATGCGGGCGCACATCATCTGCACGGCGGCCATCAGCGGCCACGTCAGGAACGCCGTCCAGAGGAGCGAAGTGCCCAGCTGCGCTCCCGCGATCGAGTAGGTCGCGACACCGGAGGGGTCGTCGTCGGCGGCGCCGGTGACGATCCCGGGGCCGAGGGACGACAGGATGCGCCGCAGGCGCCGCGGCGGCGAGGCCTTCGGGTCGGCGGGAACGTCTGGCGCGGTCACGCCGAGACTTCTACACCACAATCGCGGGCGCTCCGAGAAGCTGCTGATACGATTTGCCGAAATTTCGGAGGCGTCGCCATGACCTGGAACCGCCGCCGCTTCCTCGCGACATCCGGTGCCGCCGCGGTCGGAACGATCGCCGCCTCGGGGGGCGCCCGCGGCGCGGCCCCGGCGGCCGCGACGCCGCGCTCCTCGGCGCTCTTCCTGACGGAAGACGACGGGCTGAAGCCGGCGACCTACGACCGTCTTTCCGCTCGAATGGCATCAGGCGAGGCTGAAGAAGCTCTCCGGAGAAGCTCGCCGAGCGCGGCTTCTCGGGCCTGCTGCTCCGCGACCGCTGGAACATCATCTACTTCACCGGCCTCTTCTTCACGACGACCGAGCGCCCGTTCTCCGTCTACCTGCCCGTCGACCGCCTCGCCGCGATCTGGTTCTACCCGAGCCTCGACCGCGACCTCGTCCGGACGTGGTGGGCGACGGAAACCGAGTCGTACTTCGACTACGTGCACGCCGACGGCGGGTTCCCCAACGAGGGCCGGGTCCAGCAGGGCGCGACGGTCGATCTCTTCGAGTGGACGCTCGAGGGCCTGCGCAAGCGCGGCCTCGACGGCAAGCGCATCGCGACGGACTGGGAGCTCTCGGCCTCCGAGAACGCCGACGTCGCCAGGGTCTTCACGAAGCCGACGACGTTCCAGTCGGTCGCCTTCGAGTGCGAGAAGATGCGGCGCGTCAAGACGCCCGAGGAGCTCGCCCTCTGGCGGCGCGCCTACCGGGTCTTCGACGAGACGCACGCCTTCGCGCGGGACCTGCTGCTCGAGAAGGGCACCGACCTGACCGACTACCAGCTCGCCATGGCCGCCACCGAGTGGGGCATGGGGCGGCTGATGGAGACGATCAAGCGCGACGGCAAGCCGCACTCGGCCGTCGGCATCGAGCTCGTGATGGGCTGCCGCGTCGGCGCCGGCAACGCCTACCCGCACCCGAATCAGTTTCACTACAACAAGATCCAGAAGGGCATGTCGCTCCAGCTCGACGGCGGGGTCGCGATCGGCGGGTGCGGCGGAGAGCTCTACCGGCAGTACCTGATCGCGCCCTGGACCGACCACATGAAGAAGGTCTGGACCGTCGTGCGGGACTGCTGCCTGATGCAGAAGGACCTTCAGCGGGAGGGCGTCACCTGTTCCTCGGTCGCCTATCCGATCCACAAGCACCAGGTCGCCCAGGGAGTCCAGAAATACATCTACCACCGGCCCGCGCACGGCATGGGGATGGAGGGGCACCAGTCGCCGTACCTGGCGCTGGGCGACTACACGATGCTCGAGCCCGGCATGATCTTCTCGGTCGAGCCGGGGCTCTTCGATCCGGAGAACGGCTTCGGCGTCAACTTCTCCGACGGTTTCTGCGTGCAGCCGGGCGGCAAGCCTGCCCTGCAGATGTCGCGGCTGCCGTGGTCGGAGGAGTGGTGCCTCGTCAAGCTCTAGCGAGACCGCTGACGGCTGATACGATTCGGCCCGCATTCGACAAGGAGGTTTCGCGATGACCTGGAACCGGCGCCGTTTCCTGACGACTTCGGGAGCCGCCGCGGTCGGCTCGCTCGCCTCGACCCGCTCCGCCCACTCCGCCACCGGCTCGAAATCGGCCGCGCTCTTCCTGACGGAAGACGACGGTCTGAAACCGGCGACCTACGACCGGCTGCCGCTCGAGTGGCACCAGGCGAGGCTGAAGCTGCTCCAGGCGAAGCTTCAGGAAGACGGCTACGCCGGGATCCTCCTCTCGGACCCGAGCAACATCATCTACTTCACGGGGCTCTTCTTCACGACGACCGAACGGCCCTTCCGGGTCTTCCTGCCGGCGGACCGGCTCGCGACGATCTGGTTCAACCCGGGCCTCGACCGCGATCTGGTCAAGAGCTGGTGGGCGACGGAGCAGGAGACCTACTTCGACTTCCTCCACGCCGAGGGCAGCATCCCCTACGAGGGAATCGTCCAGCAGGGCGCGACCGTGGACCTCTTCGAGTGGGCGCTCAAGGGCCTGAAGAAGCGCGGGTACGACGGAAAGCGCCTCGCGACGGACCGGGAGCTCTCCCGCGGGCAGCTCGCGACGGTCGGCAAGGTGTTCCTGAAGGACACCAGGATGGAATCCGTCGGGGATGCCTGCGAGAAGATGCGGATGGTCAAGACGCCCGAGGAGCTCGCCCTCTGGCGGCGCGCCTACCGCGTCTTCGACGAGACGCACGCGTTCGCGCGGGACCTGCTGCTCGAGAAGGGCACGGACCTGACCGACTTCCAGCTCGGCATGGCGGCGACGGAGTGGGGCACCAACCGCCTGATGGAGACGATCAAGCGCGACGGCGGGCCGAACACGGCCGTCGGCATCGAGATGGAGATCGGCGTGCGCGCGGGGCGGGGCACGGCGTACCCGCATCCCAATCAGTTCCACCACAACAAGATCCAGAAGGGCCAGGCGCTGCAGATCGCGGGCGGCGTCGAGATCGGCGGCTGCGGCGGGGAGCTCTACCGCGCGTTCCTGATCGCTCCCTGGACCGACCACATGAAGAAGGTCTGGACCGTTTCGCGCGACTGCTGCCTGATGCAGAAGGACCTAAGCCGCGCGGGCATCACCTGCTCGACCGTGGGGTACCAGATCCTCTCGCACCAGGTGAAGCAGGGGATGCAGAAGTACATCTACCACCGCCCGGCGCACGGGATGGGAACGGAGGGGCACCAGCCGCCGTACCTGTCGCTGGGCGACTACACGATGCTCGAGCCCGGCATGATCTTTTCGGTCGAGCCCGGGCTCTACGACCCGGAGAACGGGTTCGGCGTGAACTGGTCCGACGGCTTCTGCCGTCCAGGCGGGCGGAAAGCCGGCCCTCCAGATGTCGCGCCTGCCGTGGTCGGAAGAGTGGTGCCTGGTCAAGCTGTAGGCGGAGCGGAGAGGCGCGGATGCTGAAGAAGATCCTGATCGGCGTCGGCGCCGTGGTGCTGGCCGGCGGCCGGCTGGATGGTCGTACTCCATCGGGCCGCGCAACATCATCGGGATGCTGCGCTACGACCAGCGGGAAGAGGGGACGCTCAAGGTCGGCCACGTCGCCCCGGACGTCGAGCTCCTCGCGCTCGACGGCGTGACGCCCGTGCGCCTCAAGGACTCGGTGGGAGGCAAGCCCCTCGTCATCGTCTTCGGCAGCTTCACCTGACCTCCGTTCCGGCGCTCGGTCGAGCGGATCAAGGCCATGAACCAGAAGTACAAGGACCGGGCGCGGTTCCTGACGCTCTACATCAAGGAGGCGCACCCGATCGACGAGTGGCAGATGGAGTCCAACGAGAAGGAAGACGTCTGCTACCCGCAGCCGACGACGACGGGCAAGCGCGTCGCGATCGCCAACGACTTCGTCAAGCGTTTCCACTACGACATCCCGCTCGTCGTGGACCGGATCGAGAACCCGGCCAACGCGCTCTACGCCGGCTGGCCGGAGCGCTTCTACATCGTGGACGAGCAGGGGGTCATCGTCTACAAGGGAAAGCCCGGGCCGTTCGGGTTCCACCCGGAGGAAGTCGAGGCGTGGCTCGCGAAGAGGTTCCCGGAAGGGGCCGCGGCGGGAGCGGGGGCCGGAGGGAGTTAGACCCCCCTCACCCTAACCCTCTCCCCCCGTCGGGGGGAGAGGGGACGAGAGGGAGAGAGGACGGAGGGGACGCGAAACTCGTTTCGCCTTTTCCACACGTAGACGAGGATCAACGTGTTGATCACCAGCAGCACGTAGAGCCGCGGACTTCCCGGCCGCCTGGCGATCTCCGTCAGCTCCAGCGGAATGCCGATGGCGGTCAGGAACACGGTGAAGTAGGTCGCCCACCAGATCTGGAAGGCGAGAAACGTTCCCTCGGCGACGAAGACCCCGCCGACGAGCACCGACGCGACGCCGAATCCGGTCGCCTGCCGCGGGGTGACCGCGCGGATCAGATCCGCGACGTGGTGCACGAGCTCGTTCTCGCGGGAGACCGAGAAGAAGTCCGCAATCTCGATGGCCGAGGGCATCTCGCTCGCCCGCGCAAGCTTCAGCGCGACGATGCCGAAGAGCACGAACGCCGTGGCCTTGAGCCACTTGAAGATGATGATCGCGACGAAGGCGCCCGACAACGGCGGATGTTTCTCCCGCCGGAGTTCCTGTTCCATTTGAGCTGCTGTCTTCTATCGAAGGCGGGAGTTTCCCACATAGAATCCGCGAAGCGAACCGCCGTCCGAATCGGCCGGACGAAAGGACCTCCATGCGAACCACTTCGTGCGCCCTGCTGCTGCTTGTCGGAGCCGCCCTGCCGGCCGCCGAACCGCCCGTCCTGCACTACATCCCGAAGCACGAGGAGTTGAAGTACACCTTCGGCGGGGTCGCGCCGACGCACCGGATCCGGCCGGGAACGCGGATCGTCTCCTGGACGGAGGACTGCTACGACGGCGCGGTGAAGAAGCCGGGCGACATCCCCTCGAAGGTCCAGCTTCCGGGCCACGACAACCCGCAGACGGGGCCCGTTCTACGTCGAGGGTGCGGAGCCGGGGGACACGCTGGCGATCCGGATCGAGAAGCTCGAGCCGGCGCGGGACTACGGCATCTCGTCCTCGTTTCCCGGCTTCGGAGCCCTGACCGGCACCAACCGCACCGCCGTCCTCGGGCCGGATCTGCCCGAGACGGTCTGGTTCTACGAAGTCGACCGGGCCAGGGGCGTCGCCCGAACCCGTTCGCAGGACAAGAAGCTCGCGTGGGAGGTGCCGCTCGCGCCGTTCCTCGGGTGCCTCGGCGTGTCGCCCGCAAACGGCGAAGCGCGCTCGACGATCGTCCCGGACGACTTCGGCGGCAACATGGACTGTCCGGAGGTGCGCGCGGGCAACACCGTCTATCTCGGCGTGCGCGTGCCCGGGGCGCTCCTGTCCTTCGGCGACGGGCACTACGCCATGGGGGACGGAGAGATCATCGGCACGGCCGTCGAAGGCGCCATGAACGTCGAGCTGACGGTCGACCTGATCAAGGGGCGCGAGACGGCGTGGCCGCGCATCGAGAACGCCGAGTGGATGATGTCGCTCGGCGCCGCGCGCCCGCTCGAGGATGCGGCGCGCATCGCCTTCAAGGACATGGTGCGCTGGGTGCAGGAGAAGACGGGGCTTTCGGAGATGGACGCCTACCAGTTCGTGTCGCAGAACGCCTCGGCGCCGGTCGTCGAGATGGTCGACCCGGAGTACACGGTCCTCGTGAAGATCCGGAAGGATCGGCTGCCGCGCTGAGACGAGGCTATACCTCTCCCCGTCGGGGGGAGAGAATCTGACTAGCTACGGCCGGATCACCGCCTTCACGACCGCCAGCCGCTCCATGTCGGCGAGCGCGGCACCCGCCTCTCCGAGCGCGTACTCCCGGGTCACCATCTCCCGCCAGCGGAAGCGGTCCTTGTGTCGCGCCATCATGGCCAGCGCCCGGTGGAGGTGCGTGAACTCGTAGCCCCAGCACCCGAGCACCGTCGCGTGGCGCCGGTTGATGTGCCGGTGCGGGTTGATCGCGACGTCGCCGCCGTCGGTGTACTGCCCGACGACGACGTAACGCCCTGCGTCGCGCAGCATCTCGAGTCCCTCGGGCACCGCCGCCGGATTGCCCGAGGCCTCGATGACGACGTCCGCGCCGCGGCCGCTCGTGCGGTCGCGCACCCAGCCGACGCGCGCGGCGGGATCCTGGACGGTCGCCGATGTCGCAGGCGTCCTCGGCCCCGAGGCGCCGGGCGGCCGCCAGGCGCGCCGCCGGCGCTCCCACGACGAGGACCCGGGCCGCCCCCGCAAGCTGCGCGAAGATCGCGGCATTCAGGCCGACCGGCCCGGTTCCCTGAACGACGACCGTGTCGCCCAGAGAAATCTGGGCGCGCTCGACGGCGTGAAACCCGGTCGGCAGGCCGCAGCCGCCTCCCAGAAAGTCGAGCTCATCGAGCCCTTCCGGCAGCGGCACGACGCGCACGCCCGGCTTCAGCTCGATCGCCTCCGCCCAGCCGCCGAGCAGTCCCTCCTCGGCCGAGGTCGTGATGCCGTAGACGCGCCGGTGCGGGCAGCGCGTGCCGGCCTTTGCGACCAGGCAGTGCCAGCAGGCGCCGCAGATTCCGTAGACGTCGTAGAACGTGACCAGGGCCCCGGTCGGGATCTCGCGCCCTTCGACGTCGCGCAGGTCCCGTTCGACTCGAGCAGCCGCCCGCAGCTGACGTGGCCGGGCAGGATCGGGTAGGGCACGCCGGAGAGCCTCCCGTGGTGGAGGTGGACGTCGGTGCCGCAGACTTCCGAGGCGACCGTCTGGAGGACGGCGCCGCCGGGCTCGGCCCGCGGCATCGGGATAGGTCCGCATCTCGATCGGCCGCCCCGGGCCGGGCATCACCGCCGCACGAACGGTCTCGGGTCGCGCCATGGCGGAGAGCCTATCGAACCGCGGGCTCGGGGCCGCGGCGCAGCGACAGCAGGAGACCCAGCGCCACCGTCAGCGAGGAGCCGATCAGCGAGTACCACGGCCAGGCGACCGCTCGTCCCAGGGGAAAAGCGATCCAGCCCCTCGCCCCGAGCCAGAGGAGGAGCATGAACGCGGTCGAGCCGCCGATCGCCCACAGCAGATCCGACTCGCGGACCCGCCGCCCGTAGCGGGCGAGCAGAAAGGCGCCGAGCAGTCCCCCGGCGGTCACGCTCGCCAGGCCCAGCGCGATCTGCACGGCCGGCTGCTCCGCGCGCAGGTGCGAGAACCCCGCGGCAAGCCCCGCGAGCACGATCGCCCAGAAGACCGTCAACGCGCGGCCCAGCCGAAGCCCTCGGCGCCCTTCGAGGGCCGCGTTGCCGGTGAGCGGCCCGACGACGTCGAGGGCGAGGGCCGAGGCGAGGGAGTTGCGGGCCGAAGACTCCGAGCACATGGTCGCGGAGAAGATCCCGGCCACCAGGTACGCCGACACCCACGGCGGCAGCTCCCTCGCGATGAAAGTCGCGAAGACGTCGTCGGGCGATCGAAACGGCCGGCCGCCGAAGTAGGCAAAGAGCAGGACCCCGATCGTCAGGAACAAGCGTCATCTGGATCAAGACGACGAACCCGCTTCCGATCAGAGCCTTCTGCGCGTCCTTCAACCCGCGGCAGGCCAGCAGCCGCTGCACGATGAGCTGGTCGGCGCCGTGGCTCGCCATCGTCAGGAAGGCGCCGCCGAGCAGCCCCGCCCAGAACGTGTAGGGGAGCGACGGGTCGAGGGAGAAGTCGAAGAGGCGCACCGGAGCGCCGGCCGCCGCGCGTTGCGCGAGGGCGCCCGGAGAGGCCGCCCGGCACGCGGGACAGCAGGAAAAAGAGGACGATCAACGCCCCCGTCAGGTACTGGAAAACCTGGATCGCGTCGATCCAGATGTCGGCCTTGATGCCGCCGAGCAGCGTGTAGACCGTCGTTCCCGCCGCGAGCAGCAGGATCGCCGCCCAGACCGGGATGTTCAGGATCAGCGCGATCGGGATGGCCGGCACCGCCAGGCGGACCGCGGCGGCCAGCGCGCGCGTCACCATGAAGAGCAGCGAAGTGAAGCGCCGGGCCCGCGTGCCGAAGCGCGCCTCGAGCAGCGCGTAGGCCGTCGGGATCTCGCGCTGGAAGTAAGCCGGCAGCAGCAGGCCCGAGACGGCGAACCGCCCGACGATGTAGCCGAAGACCAGCTGCAGGAACGTGTAGCCGCTCGAATAGGCGTCGCCGGGGATCGACAGGAAGGTCAGCGCCGAGGTCTCCGTCGCGACGATCGAGGCCAGCACCGCGCCCCACGGCATCGCGTGGCTGCCCAGGAAATAGTCGCGCGCGTCCTTCTGGCCGCGCCCGAGCCAGGCGCCGAGGACGTTGATGCCGACGAGGTAGACCAGGACGAGGAGAAGCGTCGGAACGGCGAGCCGGATCGCTTCCATCGCGGCGACTCTATAGAATCCGCTGAGCTCCCCATGGCTTTGAACGCCGGCACCCGGCTGGGTCCCTACGAGATCGTCTCGCCGCTGGGCGCGGGCGGGATGGGCGAGGTCTACCGGGCCAACGACACGCGCCTGGAGCGCTCGGTGGCGGTCAAGGTGCTGACCGCGCACCTCTCCCTCTCGCCGGAGCTGCGGCAGCGGTTCGAGCGCGAAGCGAAGACGATCTCGAAGCTCTCGCACCCGCACATCTGCGCGATCTACGACGTCGGGCAGGCCGACGGAACCGACTACCTCGTCATGGAATACCTCGAAGGCGAGACCCTGACGCAGCGCCTGGCGCGCGGCCCGCTGCCGGCCGAGCAGGTGCTGCGCTACGGGATCGAGATGGCGGAGGCGCTCGACCAGGCGCACCGCCAGGGGATCGTGCACCGCGACCTGAAACCCGGCAACGTCATGGTGACCAAGGGCGGCGCAAAGCTGCTCGACTTCGGCCTGGCGAAAGCCTTCGCGCCGGTGGCCTCGGTCTCCGGCGCCACCGCCCTGCCGACCGTCGCCGGCGCCGCCGACCTGACGCAGGGCGGCACGATCCTCGGGACGTTTCAGTACATGGCGCCCGAGCAGCTCGAGGGCCGGGAGGCGGACGCGCGCACGGACATCTTCGCGCTCGGCTGCCGTGCTCTACGAGATGGCCACGGGCCGGAAGGCCTTCGCCGGGAAGAGCCAGGCGAGCCTGATCGGCTCGATCCTGAAGGACGAGCCTCCGGCGATCTCGACGATTCAGCCGATGGTGCCTCCGGCCCTCGACCGCGTCGTCAAGATCTGCCTCTCCAAGGACCCGGAAGACCGCTGGCAGTCGGCGCACGACATCGCGGCGGAGCTGAAGTGGATCGCGGAGGGCTCGCAGGCGGGTGTCGCGGCGCCGGCCGCGGTCACGACGCGCCGCCGGAGCCGCGAGCGGATCGCCTGGGCGGGCTTCGCCCTGGCGGCGCTCGCCGCGGTCGGGTTCGCGGTGGCCTTCGTCCGGCGCGCCCCGCCGCCGCTCTCGCGCGCTGCGCTTCGAGATCGTGCCCTCCGAGGCCGCCGCCGTACCAGGGCGTCGGGCTCGAACGTCGTCCATGCTGCCGGCCCTTTCGCCGGACGGGCGGTTGCTCGCTTTCGACGTCGAGGACGCCCATGGCAAGAGCCTTCCTCTGGATCCGGCCGCTCGACAGCCTCGTGAGCGCGGCCGCTTCCGGGAACGGAAGGGGCGGAATACCCCTTCTGGTCTCCCGACAGCCGTTCGATCGGCTTCTTCTCCGAAGGGAAGCTGAAGAGGGTCGACGCCTCGGGCGGCCCGGTCCAGGTCCTCTGTGACGCTCCCGTCGGCCGCGGCGGTACCTGGAGCCGCGACGGCGTGATCCTTTTCCGCCGACCGCCGGCAGCCCGATCCATCGGGTGGCCGGCTTCCGGAGGCGCACCGGTCGCGGTCCTGGCGCTCGACGCCGCACACGGCGAGGACAGCCAGCGATGGCCGCACTTTCTGCCGGACGGCCGGCACTTCCTCTACTTCTCCTACCTGGGTGCCAACCCCGAGTCGCGCGACCAGAACGGCGGCGTGCGTGTGCGGCTCGCTCGATTCGAAAGAGACACGGCCAAGGTCGTGCCCCAGGCCTCCAATGCCGCTTACGTCGAGCCCGGCCGCCTCCTCTTCCATCGGGGAGGGAATCTGCTGGCGCAGCCCTTCGACGCGAAGATCGCCGAAGACACTCGGTGAGGCCGTCCCCGTCGCGCGAGAGCGTCGCGTACGACGACGCGAAGAAGCTCGCCTACTTCTCGGCGTCCTCCACCGGTGTCCTGGCCTACGCCCGCGCCGCGACGTTTCCTTCGCGCCTGCTCTGGTTCGACCGGCAGGGCAGGCAGATCGGTTCCGTCGGCGAGCCGGGGGACTACTGCGAACGCCCGGCTGTCTCCGGACGGCCGGAGGCTTGCCGTGGCGCGTACGCCGGACCGAACGCGAGTCATCTGGATCTACGACCTCGCCCGAGGTTCGAGGGCGCGGTTCGGCTCGGAAAAGTCGTCGGACGACGACACTCCCGTCTGGTCGCCCGACGGGAGCCGCCTCGCCTTCAGCTCGGTGCGGGGAGGTCCGGGCCGCCTCTTTCTGCGGCCCGTCGGCGGCTCGGGCTCAGAGCGATCGCTCTTGAAAACGACGAACGCGGAGGTTCCGCTCGACTGGTCGCGCGACGGCCGCTTCCTCGCCTACGCGGCGCCGGGAGAGACGACGGACTGGGACATCTGGATCCTCCCCCTCGAAGGGAGATCGAAAGCCGATTCCGTTTCAGCAGACGAAGGCGAGGGAGGGCTGGGCGAGCCTTTTCGCCCGACGGGAAGTGGATCGCCTACACGTCGACCGAGTCGGGCAAGTCCGACGTCTACGCGGCTCCGTTTCCGGGCCCGGGCCAGAGGGTCGCGATCTCGACGGCGGGCGGCAGGAACCCGAGATGGCGGGGCGACGGAAAGGAGCTCTTCTACATCGCCGACGACGGGAAGATGATGTCGGTCCCGATCCAGATCGGGGCGACGCTCGAGCCGGGCCTCCCGGTTCCTCTCTTCGAAACGCGGGCGAGGAACCAGCCGGGCTCGCGCTACGACGTGACGGCGGACGGGCAGCGGTTTCTGATCGTCACGCGCGTCCTCGAGCGGGAAGTGCCGCCCATCGCGGTCGTCGTCAACTGGATGGCGGAGTTGAAGAGCCACTGAGGCGGAGGCGGCGCCCTATCTCAGCCCCTCCCGACGGGGGGAGAGGGCTAGGGTGAGGGGGGGTTGCTCAGACCCGTTTGCGAGAAAGGCCGCTCCTCGCCGTCCCGCCGCGAGAAGCTCTCTTTCGCAGGTCCGCCGCGTCGAGTCGCCGCGCCGCCTCGCGCAGGGTCTCGTCCTTCTTCGCGAAGTTGACGCGGGCCCGGCGTCTTCCCGCCGCCGCGCGCGTAGAAGGAGGAGCCCGGCACGGCGAGCACGCCGACCTCGCGGGCGAGGAAATCGACGAAGGCCCAGTCGTCCTTCCAGCCGAGGCGCGCGGCGTCGACCATGACGTAGTACGAGCCCTCGGGCGGCGTGTAGTCGAGGCCCGCGCGGGTCAGCGCGGGCAGCAGGATGTCGCGCCGCGCCGCGTACTCCCGGCGCAGGTCCTCGTAGTAGGAGTCGGGCAGCGCGAGCGCCGTGCGGCCGGCCTCCTGGAAGGGCGCCGGCGCGCAGATCGTCAGGTAGTCGTGCACCTTCCGGATCAGGGCGGTCAGCGGCGGCGCGGCCACGGCCCAGCCCACGCGCCAGCCGGTGACGGCGTAGGTCTTGCCGAGGCCCGGAGAGCGTGACGCAGTCGGTCCTCCATGCCGGGGATCGAGCCGAGGCTGACGTGCGGTGCCCCTGATACCAGATGTGCTCGTAGATCTCGTCGACGACGGCGATCAGGCCGTGCCGCTGGCAGAGGCGCGAGATCTCCGACAGCTCCTCGCGCGTCAGGACGCGGCCGGAGGGATTGCCGGGCGTGTTCAGGAGGATCAGGCGCGTGCGTTTGTTGATCGCGCGGGAGAGGCGCGCGAAGTCGATCGCGTAGTCGGGCTCGCGCATCGGCACGAAACGCGGCGTGACGCCCGCGAGCACGCAGGCCGGCAGGTAGTTCTCGTACCAGGGCTCGAGGATGACGACCTCGTCGCCGCGGCTCGGTCAGCGCGAGCACCGCGGCGACCTCCGCCTCCGAGACGCCGCAGGTGACGGTGATCTCGGTCTGCGGGATCGACCGTCATGCGCGTTGAAGCGGCGGTACTTTTCCGCGAGGGCCTCCCGAAACGCTCCTCGTCCCCACGGGTACGTGTACTGGTGATGGCCGCGCGTCGACGGCGCGGCGCAGCGCGGCGAGCAGCTCCTGCGGCGGATCGAAGTCCGGAAGGCCCTGCGCGAGGTTGACGCCTCCGACCTCGGCGCCGAGGCGCGTCATCTCGCGGATCACGGACTCCTGGAACGGGCGCGTGCGCCGCGAGAGCCTGGGCGGGCGGCTGGCCGGAGCGCGGCCTTTTCGAGCGCGGGGCATCGGGCGAACTAGACTATCCCGTCCCGACGACATCCCCGTCATGAAGACACAACCGAAAGACCTCGTCCGCACGCTGACGCTGACCGAGTACTTCACCTTCGGCTTCGGAACGATGGTGGGGGTCGGGCTGGGTCGTGCTGATGGACGACTGGCTCGCGCGCGGCGGGCCGGGCGGCGCGGCGCTCGGTTTCCTGATCGGCGGGCTCCTGCTGCTGCCGGTCGCCCACACCTACGGCCGCATGGTGCGCGAGATCCCGGACGCGGGGGCGGAGATCGCCTACGCCGAGGGCGTCTTTCCGCGCGCCGGTCAGCTTCGCCGCCGCGTGGACGA
The DNA here is from genome assembly GCA_963725095.1 of uncultured Acidobacteriota bacterium. Taxonomy (GTDB): domain Bacteria; phylum Acidobacteriota; class Thermoanaerobaculia; order UBA5066; family Gp7-AA6; genus DATBFU01. Next base: position 19,167 of record CAVRXJ010000019.1, on the reverse strand, counting down.
TGGTGCTCGCCTACGCGATCGTCTGCCCCTGGGAGGCGGTCGCGATCGGGAACCTGCTCGCGCGGCTCTTCCCGTCCTTCAACGCCGTGCCGCTCTACACGATCGCCGGCAAGACCATCACGCTGCCGCGCCTCGCGGCGGGCCTCCTGCTGACGGCGGGCATCGCCTGGGTCAACTTCCGCGGGATCCGGCCGAGCGCGGCGTCTTCCAGAAGGTCCTGACCTTCGGGATGCTGGCGATCTTCGCCGTCTTCACGGCGATGGGCTTCGCGAAGGGAGACACGGCGAACCTGTCGCCGCTCTTCGCGCGGCCCGGGAGCGGGAGGCGCGCTGCTCTCGATCCTGCTCGTGATGCAGGTCGTTCCCTACTTCATGACCGGCTTCGAGTCGGTCGGGAAGGGGTCCGAAGAGGCGCGCGTCGGGCTTCGACCCGCGCGGCTTCGGCCGGGCGATCCTCGCCGCCGCCGTGATCGGCTGCCTCTTCTACGTCACGATCATCCTGGCGGTCGTCCGTCGTCTTTCCGTGGAAGACGCTCGTCTCGGAGCACCTGGGCACGGAGGCGGCCTTCGCGCGGGCGTTCTCCTCGCAGGCGATCGCGCGCTGTGATTCTCTTTGCGGCGCTTTCTCTCGCTGATCAAGATCTTCAACGGCAACTTCGTGGCCGCGACGCGGCTGCTCTTCGGCATCGGCAAGCGCGGCCTCGTCCACCCGTCGCTGGCGCGCGTGCACCGCGTGCACGGCACGCCGGCAAACGCGGTCCTCCTGATGGCCCTGCTCTCGGCCGCCGCGGCGTTTCTCGGCGACGCGCTGCTCGTGCCCGTCACGGAGGTCGGCTCGCTCGCCGTCGGCGTCGGCTGGCTCTCGACCTGCCTCTCGGAGCGGGCGCGGGCGCGCCGCGCCGGCCGGCCTTCGTTCGATTTCGGCGGAGCGATGGCCTGGGCGGGCGCCGTGGTTTCCGCCGCCGTGATCGCGATGAAGGTCGCTTCCCGTCGGTCGCCGGCAGCTTCACGCGCGCCGAGTGGATCGCGTTCCTTCTCTGGTCGCTCCTCGGCCTCGCCTTCTGGGCGATGCGCCCCGCACGCGCTCACCAAAGGATTCCCTCTCCCCCGACGGGGGGAGAGGGGTAGGGTGAGGGGGGGAGCCCTAATCCCCGGGCGGCCCCATCCCCGCAGCTTCCGCGAGCAGTCTCTCCGTCTCCTCCGCCGTGTACTCGTACACCCGGTGAACGCCGATGCCGAGCGCCCCGCGGACATGTCCGCCGGAGTCGCGCACCGGAACGACGATCGCGCCGTTGACGCCGGTGTCTCTTGCGCCCGGGCCGCACGTCGCCGCTCGCATCGGTCTGGACGTTGCAGGCCGCCACCGGGGCGTTGCGCTCGGCCGCCAGCCCCGCCATTCCCTTGCCCGACCGGGACCCGCTGCACGATCTCGACGACGTGCGGAGGAATGCCGACCTGGCCCTTGAGGACCAGGACATCCCCCTCGAGCCAGTGGAGGGTTCCCGTGTCGGCTCCGAACCGGCGGACGAGCTCTTCGAGCCTCTGCTGCATGGCTTTTCCGAGGTTAGCACGCCCGCGGAGACGCTCGCCCGGCCCCGGACGGCGCGGAAATGCTTGACCGCCGCCCCAAAGCGTGAATATGTAGCGCCGTGGCGGAACCGAATATCCCGGAGTTGCTCCCCTCGGTCGCGCAGATCCTGAAGCGCGCGGGGGCGCTCGAGCGGGATCCGGGCGTGGATGTGCAGTCGGTCGCCCGCCTGCCGGTCTTCCAGGGCCGCAACTGGAAGCGCGCGATCGGCGAATTCCTCCGCTGGTCCGGCTCGACGCCGGAGCCCTGGGGCGGCACCTCCGTCTTCGAGCTTCTTCTCTGCCACGGATCGGCCGGCGCGCGCGCCCTCTTCGAGGCCTACCGTCACGACCGCCTCGAGCGCGCGGAGACGTTCCAGGAGGCGACCTCGCAGCTCGAAGCCGTCCGCACCGTCATCAGCATGGCCGCCTACTGGCTGCACGTGATCTCGTGGGATCTGCGGGACGCGCGCGCGCCTCTCCGCGGAGGAATTCCAGGATGTCCGGCGCGGGCGCAAGGGCGGCGACCGTCGGAGCCGCGGCGCGCGAGAGCCTCACCGGTCCCCGCGGCGAGCCGCGGCGCTCCGACACGGTCGAGAAGTGGAGCGACGATTCTCGGCGCGCGTCCCGGCAGGACCTCGTCCGGCGTTCCGATCTACCCGAGCGACACGACGATCCCGAGCCTCTGGAAGCCGGCGCCGGAGAAGCGCGAACCCGACGCCGCCCGGCGCGACCCGCTGGCGTCCGCGCGAGCCCCGAACGTAGGCCGCTAGAACAGCTCCAGCGCGCTCGTCGGGCTCTTGAACGGCGCGATGACGTAGGCGCCCTGCGCGCGGCGGCGCGCTTCGGCGAGGATCTCGCGGGCGAGCGCGAAGCCTTCCTCGCGCGCCCGCGCGCCGGACTTTTCGAGCAGGCGCAGCACCCGCTCCGGCACGACGATGCCGGGCACCTCGTGGTGGATGCGCAGGGCGAGCTTGTGGCTCGTCAGCGGCCAGACGGCGACGAGCGCCGGGATCGGCAGCTTTCCGCCGAAGCGGGCGAGGAAGCGGTCCCAGCATTCCCAGTCGAAGAAGACCTGCGTCATCGCGAAGTCGGCGCCGTGCTCGACTTTCTTCTGGAAGCGCTCGACCTCGCGGTCGAGGTCGGGCTCGTTGGGGTTGACGGCGACGCCGATCAGGAAATTGGGCGGGCTCCCGACGGGATTTCCGGCGAGGTCGTTGCCCGTCGTTCAGGTCGCGGATCACCTTGACGAGGCCGACGCTGTCGGTCTGGTAGACGTCGGTCGAGCCGGGCCGGTCGCCGCGCTGGGAAGGGTCGCCCGTGATGACGAGGACGTTCTGGATCCCGAGCGCCCAGGCCCCGAGGAGGTTGCCGGAGAGGCCCATCAGGCTCGCGTCGCGCGGCGTGATGTGGGGGATCGTCTCGACGCCTTCCCGCTCGCACTGGAGGGCCATCCAGAGGGAGTCCAGGTGCAGGTGCGCCATCGGGTTCGAGTTGATGTCGATCGCGTGCACGAGGCCGCTGTCGCGGAAGGTCCGGACGGCCTGGATGACGGCTTCCGTGGCGGTGCCCTTGGGCGGATCGAGCTGCATCGAAACGACGAACTCTCCGCGCGCGAGCAGCGTCGCGACGCGCGAGGTCTTGGGCGAGCCGGCCGGGGCGGCGGCGACCAGCGGAGGCGGCGCCGTCTCGGGCGAGAGGCGGATGCGCTCGGGCGTGATTCCTTCGACGGCCTTCGCCACGGCGCGGATGTGCTCGGGCGTCGTGCCGCAGCAGCCGCCGATCAGGCGCGCTCCGCGGCGGGCGGCCTCGCGGGCGAACCAGGCGAAGTATTCGGGCGAGGAGTGCGGGTAGACGAAGCGGCCCGCGACGAAGGAGGGGACGCCGGTGTTGGGCGCCGCGAAGAGCGGGACCGTCTCGGACGCCATCCCGTCCAGGACCGTCAAGAGGTCCCGCGGCCCGAGCGAGCAGTTGGAGCCGATGACGTCCGCGCCGAGGGCCTCGAGACGGCGCGCGACCTTTTCGGGCCAGCCGGTGTCCTCCCGGTCCTCCCAGGCGTCTCCGGGAAACGTCACGGAGGCGACGATCGGAAGCGGGGAGACCTCGCGCACCGCCTCGATCGCAATGCGGATCTCCGGGAGAGAGACGAAGGTCTCCAGGATGAAGAGGTCCACGCCGCGGGCGTCGAGCGTCCGCGCCTGCTCCCGGAAGATCGCCCGAAGCGTCTCTTCCGAATCGCCGTCGCTCGGGTCGAAGGGGAGCGCGGAGGGCCCGATGGAGCCGGCGATCAGCACGTCCTGGCCGGAGACCTCCCGGGCGCTGCGCGCGATCTTCACGGCGGCTCCGTTGATCGCCTCGACCTGGTCCTGCAGGCCGAACGCCTTGAGCTTGTTCCGGTTGGCGCCGAACGTGTTGGTCTCGATGACGCGCGCGCCCGCCTCGATGTAGGAGAGGTGCGCGGCGAGGACGGCGTCGGGCATCGAGAGGTTCGCCTCCTCGACGCATCCGCGCGGCGAGCTCCGTCTGCGTCAGCAGGTAGGAGCCCATCGCGCCGTCGACGACGAGGATGCCCTCGTCGAGAAGGCGCCGGAATCGGGAGCTCATGGGTGGAGGAGATTATGCGGCGGCGCCGGGAGGGAATGGCCGAGCGGGACGAAGCGCGCCGCGAGCCTACGGGCGCGAGAAGACCTGGACCGCGTTGCGGCCGGCATGCTTGGCCTGATAGAGCGCGCGGTCGGCCGCCTCGTAGAGCTCCTGCGGGCCCTTCATGTCGGGGTCGTATTCGGCGATGCCGAACGAGCACGTCAGGCGCAGGGGCGTTCCGGCGTAGGCGAATTCGTGGTTGGCGATGCGGGCGCGCAGGCGCTCCGCGAGGATCTTCGCTCCGTCGGTGCGCGCTTCGGGCGTGAGCACGGCGAACTCGTCGCCGCCCACGCGGGCGAACGTCTGCTCCTTGCGGAAGAAATCGGAGACCACGCACACGATCTCCTTCAGGACGAAGTCCCCGCAGAGATGCCCGTGCGTGTCGTTGATCGTCTTGAAGGTGTCGATGTCGAAGAGCAGGAGCGAGAGCGGGCGCCCGTAGCGCTTGGCCCGCGCGACCTCGCGCACGGCTTCCTCCTCGTACTTGCGCTTGTTGGAGATCTGCGTCAGGCCGTCCTTGACGACCATTTCGTGGATCGCCTGGTGGTAGGCGTTTTCGACGTCGCGCTCCTGCAGGAACTTGAAGTGCACCGAGCCGATCTGGAACCGGTCGCCGCTGCGCAGGAGTGTCGGTTCCTCGATCCGGATGTCGTTGACGAAGGTGCCGTTGGTGGAGCCCAGGTCCTCGAGGATCACCGACTCGATGCGATAGGTCAGCGAGGCGTGGCGGCGCGAGATCGAGGAGGCGTCGGCGATGACGATGTCGGCGCCCTTGGCGCGCCCGAGGATCAGCGACGAGCCCGGACGGAAGCGGTAGCGCGTTCCGAGCATCGCGTTGCCCGGATGCGAGATCAGGATGACGTTGGCTTCGGGGCCGGGGTCGGTGGCGCGCCGCCGCGGCGTGACGGAGGTCTCTTCCCCGTCGAAACGGTCGGAGGCCGCCGGCGGATCGGAGACGATCTCGAATCGGGAGGTCTCACGATCCCCTGGCTGCCTCGATGGGGCCGGGCCGGACGCCGATGGAACTTTCACTGAACTTTCGTTCAATTATCGCACAACCAGTGCCGCCCGGTGCGCAACGGGGCACCCTCGTGCTACGGAAGGCCGAAGGTCTTGACCAGGAACACCGCCATCTCGCCGCGCGTCGAAGTGTTGCCGGGGCAATAGTTACCGCCGCCGCAGCCGGACGTGATCCCTTCCTTGAAGAGGCGCTCGATCCAGGGGGCGGCGGCCGACGCTGCCGGCACGTCGAGGAACAGGCCGGTTGCCGCCGGCGGCACGTAGGCGGGCCCGTGCTCCGCCTTCAGAAGCAGCTCCGCCATGGCCGCCCGGTCGACCGCGACGGTCGGGCCGAAGTTGCCCCCGCCTCCCGGGAAGATGCCCTCGGCCGCGGCCTGCTCGATTGCGCCGGCGCGCGAACGCGTTGGTGGGCACGTCGGTGAAAACCGTTCCGGTCGGGGGCGGCGGCACCCAGCCCGCGCCGTGCTCGGCCCGCAGCAGGAAGGCCGCCATCTGCGCGCGCGTGACCGGATCGTTCGGGCAGAAGTTGCCGCCGCCGCAGCCCGCCGTGACCCCGCTGCGGAAGAGCTTCTCGATGGCGTCGTGGAACATGTGGTTGCCCGGCACGTCGAGAAAGTCGGCGAACCAGCCGCGGGGGAGCGTGCGTGTCGAGGCGTCCGGGTTGGTCACGACGACGTCGTGGAGCGCGCCGGGCGGCAGTGCGGGCGCCGTCGCGGTGATCTCCGTCTCGCTGACGACGGTCGAGGCCGTCGCGGGCGCGCCGCCGAAGGTGACGGCCGCGCCGGCCTGGAAGTTGAGCCCGAGGATCTTGACGACGCTTCCGCCGGCCGAAGGTCCCGAGCGCGGGTAGAGCGACGAGATCGAGGGCTGGTGCCCCGCCTGGACCCGGACGATCCTGGCGACCGACGGCACTCCGGCGTGATCGAGGAGAAACAGCATGTAGTAGCCGGGCGGCGCCAGCCGCGTGTTCGGCGGCGCGGCGACGGCGAGGCGAGCCCCCTGGACGTCCGTGATGGCGAGGTCGACCCACCGCTGGTCGATCGAGAAGGCGTGCGTCGCCGTCCCGCAGCGCACGAGGGCGACCGTCTCGACGTCGGCGGCGTCGGGAGACTGGATCGTCGAAGCCCTCGCCCACCGTGAGGACGTCCGGGGCGGCGGTGATCGTCGGGCGAGAGCCGGCGAAGAGGTAAGGGGGCGAGTAGATCTCCATGCGCGGCTCGTGGACGCCGTTGCCGTAGTCGGAGCCTGCCGTCCACACGCGGCCGTCCGGCAGGAGGAGCGCCACCGAGTGGTAGACGCGCGGCACGGCGGCCGTCGCCAGAGTCGACCAGGTGTCGGTCGACGGGTCGAACTTCTCGGCGGTCAGCACCGGCGGGTCCCAGTTGTTCGGATCGCTGTGGCCGCCGATGACGAGCACGGTGGCGTCGGCCAGGATGACCGACGTCGCGTGGTAGCGCAGGGGAGGCCCCGTCACCGGATCGGAGAGCGCCCGCGGCGACGTCGTCTGCCAGGTCGGGCCCGCGACGCGAGAGGTCGATGATCTTCGGGTCGGGCCGGTTGGTGTACAGAACGCGCGCCCGGTAGTTGTCCGCGCGTTTCAAGGGAAGCAGGACCGACGAGGTGTCGAATCCCACGTATTCGCCGCCCGGGCCCGGACCCGACGCTCGCCCACGCCTTGCGTGGCGGGATTCCACGTCCAGCTCGTGCCAGCCGGGACCTCCCGGCGGGCCTTCGATCGGTGTCGCGCAGAAGACGCGCCCGTCGGGGAGGACGTGGAGGCGCGGGTACTGCGGGAGGTCGGACGTGTCGCTCGCCGGGATGTCGGCGCCGGCGCCCTGGTCGGTCCACCGGCCCGTCGCGGGGTCGAAGATCTCGAGCGTGCGGTTGTTGTGGCGGGAATCCTCGAATTCGGGAGGCCCGCCCATCTTCAGGATCTTTCCGTCGGGCAGCGTCGCGAGGGTCGGGTACCAGGAGCCGCCGCCGCGCGTCTGGCCGCGCTCGGGGCAGAGTCGCGCGACCGGCGTCCAGGGGTGGGCTCCCGCGGGCGCCGCCGGATCGAAGATCGCGGCCTGACGGAGGCCCTCGAAGTTGACGCCGTGGTTCGGGATGCGCAACGCCGCCCCAGCTGCGTGTCCCTCCCGCGGCGAGCAGCCTTCCGTCGGCTAAGAACGCGTGGCCGCAGCAGAAGAGATCGTGTCGCGGCGGAGAGCCGAGCACGGTGATCGCTCCGGTGGCGGGGTCCCACAGCCGCGTGTTGTCGATCGCGGCGCCGCCCGCGACGTTCTGCGCGCCCACGTTCTCGGACCCGGCGAAGTAGACGATCTTTCCGTCGGGAAGGAGCGCGGCGTGGACGGCGAGCACGTTGTCGTCGGCCGCCGGCACCGGCGAGACGAGGTCCCACTCGCCGTCGCCGGAGGAGGTCGTCATCGCGTACGCGACCGTCGCGGTTTCCGGCGGGAAGAAGACGCGGGAGCGTTTCGCCCGGCGCGCGTGGCGTTCCTCGAGCCCCCGGCAGATGGCGCAGGGGTCGACCTCGGGAAGCGGAGGCCGCGGCGACTCGTGTCCCTTGGGGTGCGGGAGCCACGTCCCCGGAAGACCGTGCCTCAGGTTGTCCTCGACGAGGAACCGATAGAGCGCGGGATCCTTCATCCTGCGCCGCACCTCGGGGTCGCAGAGCAGGAGGCCGCAGAGCTTCCCGGTCAGGTCGGGCCCGAATCCCTCGAGCGGCGTCTCCCGCCATCCGCGCATCAACGCGAGCAGACCGAGCGTGCGCGCGATCAGAGGGTCCGAGTGAACGCCGATGAGTGCGTAGAGGCCGGGCTCCGAGATCCGAGCCCAGACGTAGGCGCGCGTCTGTCCGAGGGCGGAGCGCGGGACGAGCTCCCAGCCCTTCTCCTCCTGGACCCAGCGGTACACGCGCAGCGTCTCCTTCGCGACTCCGCGGAGCTTCTCGGGGTGGACCGGGAAGACGAGCGTTCCGCCGCGGTGGTGATGGCCGGATCCGGCCGGGATCTCGGTGAACGCGCCGACGTAGCCGAAGCTGCCCTTCGGGTCGGGGTTTTCGGCGGGCTCGAGGTGGCGCCAGCGGCCGCCGTCGGGCCGGTACGCGGCGCACTCGCACTGGCCGGCTTCCTCGACCTGCTCCGGGCCGGGATCGCCCGGCGTCAGCGGCGGCGGGACCGAGCGCTCGTGCTCGTGGCCGTCCGTGGTGATGATGTGGCCGGGAGCGTCGTCGTGATCCGTGTGGCCCGGGGCATCGTCGTGATGCCCGTGGCCGGCGTCGCCGTGATCCGGTCCGTGAGGAGGCGGGGCCATTGGGGTCCCCCCGTTGCGGGCCTCTGTCGGCCCGCCGAGAGCCTACGCCCCCGCCGCGCGCCGGGTCAATGCCGGGGTGTTTCTATCGGCTGCGGTGACTGCGCCGGCGATCGCCGCGGCGCCGGTCGCCCACGCGGCGGTCGAAGGAGAAGGGCTCCGGAGGATCGAGAGGCTCGTGCAGGAAAACGTCGGCGGAGTTGACGACCTGGAGGCGTGTGCCGTGGCCCTCCCAGACCGCGCGCGGCCAGACCTTCAGCTCCAGCAGGTCCCGGATGAACCCGGCCTCGAGCGCCGCGGTGGGAATGCCCTGCGTGTCGTTGATCGCCGCGACGATGCGCCGGGCGTCGGTCGCGAGCACCGACTTGGCCAGCCGCCAGCCCGTCGCGCTCAGAATGTGCCGCCCGTCGAGCGTCCAGGGCTCCGGCTGGTGCTTCTCGAGCTCCCATCCCCCCATCGCGAACCTCCGTCCTGTTCGTCCGATCGGAAACTGTCGGCGATTCGCGCAACAGTTTAGAACGGAACGCGACGCGAGGCGGGCCTGGGAGGGCGCGAGGGCCGGTCGACAGTGGAGCTACCCCGCGGCGAATTTCGGGTGCGAGGGCTCGAAGCCCGCGGCGCGGACGAGGGACGGCTGCACCGCTCGAAGAAAGTTCGTGCCGAGGGGACTCCAGCGCGGAGAGCGAGTGACCTTCAGAAGCGCCCGGCAGATCGCCAGGGAGCGGCTGCGTCCGGTCGCCGACACGAGGGAGGCGAGGGGAGAGGTCGGGACTTCGTTCTTGCGCTCGCCCTTCTCGGTGAACGTCGCCATCCACGCGTCGCCGCAGAACGCCAGGTGAAACGACCAGCCGCTCTGGCGCCCGACCAGCTCCGCGAGCGCCGTCGCCGCCAGGTCCTCGGAGGAATACGGAGGCGCCGGCTGATCGCCCTGGCCGCCGAGGACCTTGCGCGCGAGGAGTCGATCGAGCTCCGGTCCGGCCGTCTTCTCGAATCGCGAGCCGGCGCGCGCGTCGTAGGCCTCGACGCCGTCGCCCTCGCGGGCCGGCCCCGGCGCCTCCCTGGGAGTGCCGCAGTGCGGGCATCCGGGCGCATGCCGTCCGTCCTCGTTCGAGGCCGTCACGACGTCTTCACATTCCTTGCAGCGCCACGTCATTTGCTGGCTCATGTTCGTCACTCCGTATGGAAGGGAGCCGATTCTGGCCGCCGGCTGTTAAGGCCGCCCGGTTGTCCAAGTTTTGGTCGTGTTGAGATCGCGTTATCGAGAGTAGGTGGACGCCCGCGTTCTGCCAATCCCCCGGGAGTGCCGCGGCAATGGCACCCAGGTGCCAACGAACCGCGAGAGGGGAAGATCCCTCCGGGCTCAGCGGCCCGGAGGAATCTCGCCGAAGCGGCCGCTCTGGAAGTCCTCGACCGCCTGAAGGATCTCGCTTCGGGTGTTCATGACGAAGGGCCCGTATCGCGCGATCGGTTCGGCGAGGGGCCGGCCTCCGATCAGGAGCACGCGAAGCGCCGCCTCCGCCGAGGCTTCCAGGAGGACGCCGTCGCCGCCCTTGCCGAAGAGCACGACGTGCTCGTCGTCGGCCGGCCGCGCGTCGGCGCCGAACGTCCCCGAGCCCTCGACGAGGTACGCGAAGACGTTGAAGTCCTCCGGCACCGGCTGGAAGAACTTCGCCCCGGGCGCGAGCGTCGCGTCGAGGTACAGGATCGGGGTTCGCGTGTCGATGACGGCGCGTTCGCCGAGCGCCTCGCCCGCGAGGACACGCACCGAGACGCTCCCGTCGGGCGTCTTCGCGACGGGGATCTTCGCCGCGGGAACTTCCTGGTACCGCGGCGGCATCATCTTGTCGCGCCGCGGCAGGTTCACCCAGAGCTGGAACCCGTGCATGCGGCCGCCCTTCTTCGCGAACTCCGGCGCGGGCATCTCGGAGTGCACGACACCCGAGCCCGCCGTCATCCACTGGACGTCGCCGGGACGCAGGGCCCCGGCGTTGCCGTGGGAGTCGCGGTGCTCCATGCTGCCCGAAAGCATGTAGGTCACCGTCTCGAAGCCGCGGTGCGGATGATCCGGCGCGCCTTTGGCTTCTCCCGGGTCCGAGGTCCGAAGGGCCCATCTCGTCCAAGAGCAGGAACGGGTCGACCTGGTCGAGCTCGGGCGTCGGAAACGGGCGGTGGACGAGGAAGCCAGCGCCCTCGAGGGTCGCGATGGCGGGAACGACGCGCGTGACGGTACGGCTTTGCATGGGGTTCTCCGGGTCTCCAGCCGCAAGTACGCGCCCCCGGCGCCTAGCGATTCGGCTCGGCCTCGGCGACGGCGACGGCGGCCGGCTGCGGCGGCGCCCTCGTCGACCCAGACGTAGAGGGTCCCGCGTCCGGAGTCGCGCGCCAGGTGCAGGGCCTTTTCGGACTGTCGCAGAGCCTCCTGGGGATCGTCCGGCGCGATCGGGAAGAACGCGACGCCGATCGCGGCGGACACGCGCGCCTCCGGGTCGTCGGCCGCCAGCGCCGCAACGCCCGAGATCACGCGGCGCAGCGTCTTCTCGATGACCTCCCGTTCCACATCCCAGAACGCCACGGCGAACTCGTCGCGCGCCAGGCGCGCCGGCGTGTCCGAAGCCCGGATGGCCTTGCGCAGGACGGCGGTGATGCGCTTGGCGAGCGCCTCGCCGGCCGCGACGGCGTGCTCGTCCCGGTAGCGCCGGAATCCGTCGATGTCGATCGAGGCCAGGGCGAAGGGCAGGCCCCGCCTCTGCGGGTCGGCGAGGTCGCGGTCGATCCGCTCCAGGAAACCCCGCGCGTTGGAGAGCTCGGTCGGCAGGTCCGTGCGCGCGCGCAGGATCTCCTGCTCGAGAACGCGTCGGGAGCGGCGCAGGCGGCGCCGGTCCGCGTGCACGCGCGCCACGGCCAGGCCGATGAAGAGGAAGAGGGCGAGCCGCGTGAGCCCGTTCCAGACGGCGAAACGCGCGTCCCCGGGCGGCCGCCTTCCGAGGTCGGCCAGTGTCCAGGAAACCGCCGCGATCACGCGCGGCGATCGCGGCGTACCGCCTCCCGAGCCACCAGCCGGCGCCGGCCACCGCCGCGGCGTAGAAGAGCGAGAAGTCGACGTCCTGTGCGGTCCGCGAATCGAGCCAACCGGCGAGGAAGAGCGCCCCGGCGGCGGCGGCGATCCAGAGGGGAGGCCGCTTCCACGGCCCGCGGCGCCTTCGTGCGGGACGAGACAAGATGCTGGGATTCTACGCTTCGCGGCGGCTACCAGGGCTCGGGCGGGATCTGCTCGGGTCGCTTGCCCCGGTTGATCGGATCGCGCCGCGCGTGCTTCCTCGCGTCGAAGGACTCGCCCGCATAGCAGATCGGGCACTTGAGCCGGCCGTCGCGGGGGATGGTCGCAAACCGTGCAGCGCGGCAGCCGCGGCAAATCCACCGCGCGAAGCGGCGTTCCTCGAAGGACGGCTCAGCCATTGGTTGCCATCATCCTAACGCCCGAGCGCCGCGGCTGGAACGGGATTTCGCAGGCCGGCGGCGTCATAGGAGCTTTCCTCCACCGCCGCAAATCGCTCGACGCCGTGCTCCTCCAGCCCGGCCCGACGGATCGGGTCGGCGTCGAGGGAGAGCAGAACGCGCGCGATGCGCCCGCGCAGGGCGGGTGTGAGGCCCGAATGGGCGAGCACCGGCTGGATGGGCATGGGCCCCCACGATTCGACGACCCGCAGGCGGCTCGCGAGGGACGGGTCGCGGCGGCGCGCCAGCCACAGCGTGTTCGAATCGATCGCCGCCGCGTCGGCCTGCCCGCTCTCGACGAAGGCGAGCGAACGCAGATGCGAGCCGGACTGGACGAGGCCGGCGAAGAACGTCTCGGGCGCGCCCTCGTGGCCGATCTCGGAGAGCCGCGCCAGCATGTTCTGCCAGCCGCTGCGGGAGAAGCGGTCGTTGTAGGACCAGATGCCGCCGGAGAGCTCCTCGAAGGTTCGGGCCGGATGGCCGGTCCGGACGACGACGTCGGAGAAATAGACCGGGCGCCCCTCCGCGCGCGGGTCGGCGAAGACCGGCGCGGCCGGGAGCAGAGCGACCGGCGATCCGGCCTCCTTCAGCAGCGGATAGGACGGCGCGCAGACGAAGGCGATCTCCGCGCGGCCCTCGGCAAACGGGTCCGCCTCGGGAGAAGGACCCGAGACCCGCGTCTCGAAGTCGAGCGTGACGGGAACGCCGAGGTCGGACTCGAGCGCCCCCGCGATCAGCCGGAAGAGACCCTCCGGGATGCTCGGGCGCGAGATACGAAATCAGCCGCAGCGGCTTCACGGCCTGACTCTAGCAGGGGAAGCCCGGGCTAGAAGTTGACGCGAACCTTGGAGGAGTTGTTGGCGGGGTTCGGGTCGGTCGTGGTCGTTGGAGATCGTCGCCGTATTGTCGAAGTCGGAGCGCTTCTTGATGAACGCGCGGATGGTGATCCTCGCCGTGGCTCCAGAGGAGAGAGCGCCGAGAGAGCAGGTCACCCTCCGACCGGGGCCGCCCTCGTAGAGACAGGATCCCTTCGTCGTCGTGGCGGAAAGATACGAGATCCGGCTGCTCAGGCTGTCCCTCACGGTCACACCCTGCGCCGCGGCCGGCCCGGCGCTGGAAACGTCCACAGTAAAGGTCACGGTGCCGCCCGAAGTGAAGGTGTAGGCCTTGACGATGGCGAGGTCCGCCGACGGCACCGGGGTCTTCGTCGGGGTTCGGGTGGCCGTCCGAGTCGGCGTGGCGGTGCGGGTCGCGGGTGGAGTGTCGGAGTTGCGAGTCGGTGTGGGTCGGTCGGGGTGCGTGTCGGCGTCGGGTGGGTGTCGGAGTTGCCGGAGCCGGTGTGCGGTGCGGGTCGGCGTGTGCGCGGGTGCGCGTCGGTGTCGGAGTTGTCGTCGGCGCCGTCGCGGTGCGGGTCGGCGTGCGGGACGCCGTGGGCGTGTTGGTCGGAGGCGGCGTGAACGTGGTCGCAACGCTGTCGAAGACCGTCGTGCAGGCGACGGTGTTGTCGTGGGCCGTGACGGCCAGCCCGACGTAGACGTTGCTCGCCAGTTGACCGTCGTCGTGCCGACGCGATCCAGTTGACGCCGTCATCGGACCTCGAAGCCGTGAACGTGTCGCCGCTGCGATCAGCCGGACCCAGTGGGGCGCCGCTCGGCCCGCCACCGTCGATGCCGACCGTCGTTCGCTCCGGCTGTCAGCCGCCGCTGGAATCCCGAGGACGCCGTTGCCCGGCGTCTCCATCATGTCCGCGTACGTCGCGTCGGCAGTGAGACTCTCGCCGGATCATCACTCCGGCCTTGGCCTAGTCGTTCGTGTTCTGCGACGCTCACCACGCGCGCCACGATCTGGCCGTCTCCGGAGAGCGGCCGGTAGACGAAATGAAACTGATCCGACGTGGTACCAGATGTCCGAGCCGCGAGCCATTCACGGTAAACGTCCCGGACATCGACGGTCGCGCTGCCGTCGACTCCGACGCGTGCCGACGTCGGCGTCTCGCCCAGGCCCCGGAGGTCGTCGCGTAGGTGGCGATGTAGGTTGTTGCGGTGGCAGGAGCGACGATGTTGTGGCTCTGGGCGCCGAGGTCGGACCAGGCCGCGAACTGGTACGACGTGCCTCCCGACGTCTGCGGAGAAGGAGCGCTGATCGAGTTGGTGGAGCCGATGATGACCGTGCGCGTGAAGGGCGTCGCCTGGCTGGTGCTGCCGACGGAGAGCTGCAGTCCCGACGGGTTCGAGGTGAACGAAAGCCCGACCGTCTTCGGGTAGAGCAGGACGCTCGTCGTGCCCTGCAGCCCGAACGAATCCGTCGCCGTGAGCCTGAGCTCCAGGTAGGACGGGTACTCGTGGTCCTGGCCCGAGAAGGAGCCGCTCGCCACGCCCACGAAGTCCTGCACCGGGTGGGTGTGGCAGTTGGAGGGACAGTGCTGGATCAGCAGCGACCAGGTCAGCCTCGAGGCCGGAAGCGTCCCCTCCTCCGGATCGGTTGCCGAACCGGAGAAGGAGATGACGTCACCCACCTTCCAGGTCAGCGTCGGCGAAGGTGTCGCGATCGTCGCGGCACCGGAGGCGAGTTCGACACATTGATCACCTTCGAGTCGGTGTCCGAGCCGCCCTTCGAGTCGGTGACGCTCAGGCGCGCCGTGTAGCTCCCCTTGATCGTGTAGGTGTAGCTCGGCTGTGCCGCGGTCGAGTCGCCATAGACGCCGTCGCCGTTCAAGTCCCAGGAGTAGGTCAGCGGCTCTCCCGGGATCGGGGTGCGTCGAGCCCGTCGCGTCGAAGGCGACCGTCAGGGGCGCGTTTCCCGAGGTCGGGTTGGCCGCGAGCACCGCCGTCGGCGTCATGTACTGGATGCGGTGGATGCTGCCCCCGTTCAGATCCACGTAGAAGAGGTCGCCCCCCGGCCCGGTCACCAGCTGCACCGGCGCCCCGGCGCCGGCCACGAAGGTCTGGCGGCTGCTCGGATTCGGAATCGCCGTTGGTTCCCGGGAGCATCGCCCAGATGCAGTGGCGCGAGTAGTCGGCGAAGAAGAGGGCGTTCGTGTACGCCGAGGGGTAGGAGCCTCCCGTGTAGAAGGCGAGCCCCGAGATCGAGGAGCTGCCCGTCGGGCACGACTCGCCCGACACGACCTGCGCGCTGTGGTTGTAGGTATAGACGGGAGCCGTCACCGCACCCGCCTGGGCGTACAGGTCCTCGCAGAGATTCAGGTTCAGATTGTCGTAGCTTGTTTGCGGACCCGTTCCCTCGTAGCAGGGCCAGCCGAAGTTGGTCAGGGTCGCCGGTGCTGCCGATCCGGTCGATCTCCTCCCACGTGCTCCACCCCACGTCCCCGACCCAGATCTCGCCCGTGCCGGGTCGCATCGTGAAGCGGAACGGGTTGCGAAGGCCGTGGGCCACGATGCGGCGCGCGTTGGGGTCGGAGCTCGAAAAGAGCGGGTTGCCGGAAAGCCCCGCCCCGGTCGCCGGATCGACGCGGATCAGCGTTCCGTCGAGCGTCACGGGGTCGCCGGAGCTGCCGCAGGTCCTGAGAGCGCAGCGCGCCCCCTTCCGCCGTCGGAGGCGTCTGCACGCCGCCGACTCCGACCGGGCGGATCGCCGCCGGGATTCAACGGGATTGCCGTCCTGCCCGTAGTCGGCCCAGTTGAAGCTCGCTCCGTCTCCGCCGCTGGCGTAAAGGGCGCCGTCGCTGCCGAACGCGATGCTCCCGATCGAGTGGCTCGGATACTGCTGGAACCAGTCGTGGATCAGAACCAGCTCCGACCCGGTCATCACCGAGCCCGAGGCCTGCAGCCGCGAAAGCCGTCCGCTCACCGTGCAGCCGTCCGCCGTCGCCCCCGGAGGGTCGGACACGGGTCCGAGAGGACGCCGGCGGTGCCCCACTTGGGAGCCGCGCCGCCGATGTCGCCGTCGTAGGTGTAGAGCACGTAGACGTAGGGCTTGGTGGGAAAGCCCGGATCCAGCGCCAGGCCGAGCAGCCCGCGGTCCCAGTAGTTGTAGACGTTCGTCGACAGATCGGCGAAGAGCGTCGGCGTCGTGGCCGTCAGGCTCGCGAAGACCTTGATGAGCCCGCTCTTCTCCGCGACGAAGACGCGGCCGTCCGGCGAGAACGCGATCGCCGTCGGCTGCGTGAGACCCGAGAAGACGATCGAGTCGCGGAAACCCGGCGGAAGCGTCTGAGCGCCCAGCCGAGGCGCGGGCGCGGCCACCGCGAATAGCGCGAGGACGCTGACCGCGAATCCCTGTCTTCCGGGCATCCTGGAGCCCCCCGGCCGCGCCGCCGATGGGCCGGCCTCTGAGGAATCGGCGGGAGCATACGCCTGCGGGAGTCACAGGCGGCCTGGGCAGGCCGATCAGCCGGAAGGGATCCCCGGGAATGCCCGCACGAGACGATGGGGCCGCTGGGGCACCAAGTCATGACGGCTCAATAGGTTCGCGCGGCCGCCGCGGTGGCCGGACGTCTACGGCCCGTAGAGGAGGAGCTGGAACGCGTTGGAGAGGAACTTCGACATTTCGTCGCGCGCGACGAAGAGGTTCGGGCAGTACTGCGTCGCCGAGCAGCCCGAGATCACGGCTCTTGCCCACAGGTAGTGGACGTGCCGGCAATAGCTGTCGGCAACCGTGACGTCGGTGAAGTGGAGGTTGGGGCTGGCCGGATTGCACGAGTAGGAGAACCCCGTGACCGGGTCCGGTCCGTACTCGGTGGGAACGTCCGACCCGCCGCCGGGAGCCACCATCGCCTTCGCGACGAAAATCGCCATGTCGGCGCGGGACACGTTGTCGGTCGGGCAGTAGAGACCGGCCGCGCAACCCGATGTGATGTTCTGAGCCAGGATGTAGTGGACGCCCCTGCAGAAGATGTCGGTGGGTGACACGTCGGAGAAGAGCGAAACGCCGCCGGCGACGCAGTTGTACGGCTGCCCTCCCGCCATTCCGCTTGCCGGGATAACTCCGCCGCCGGTCAGGCCGCGTGCGATGAAGATCGCCATCTGCGAACGGGGCACCTTGTCGTTGGGGCAGTAGGTCGAGGACGTGCAGCCGACGGTGATCCGGTTGTGCAAGACCGTTTCGACCTTCCGATAGAAGGGATAAGAGCGGGGCACGTCCGTGAAGCTGTCTCCCAGGTGCAGGGTCCAGGTCTTCGGGACGCCGGTGCTCGGCGACTCCAGAAACGTCGTGTCCCAGTGCGTGACCGGCCTCAGACCGGAACTGACCGCAAACAGCGCGTAGCAATTCGCGGTAGCGACGCAGCTCGCCGTCGCGCCGACGCCGATGGAGCCGTAGTCGGCGTCGCCGTCGACGATCGAGTAGGAGCCTCCGCCGGGCCCGGCGAACGCCGAGGCGGTCCCGGTGAGGAGCACGGGTGCGGTTCCTTCGTTCTTCCAGGACGGCGCGATGAAAGAAGTCTCGCCGGGCTCGAAGATGCCGTTTCCGTCCGAGCCCGCCCCGGCGGCGGGATCGATGCTCAACGCGGTCGCAATCACGATCGGCGTCGGCGTGGGGGTCGGGGTGTGGGTGGCGGTCGGAGTCTCGGACGGCGTCGGTGTCGGCGTTTCTGTCGGGGAAGGCGTAGCCGACGGTGTTGGCGTTGGAGTCGGAGTGGGGGTTGCCGTGCTGGTCGCCGTCGGAGTTGGCGTCGAAGTGGGGGTCGGCGTCGCGGTCGGCGGTGCGTGGCGTGTCCGTGGGCGTCGCGGTCGGAGTGTCTGTCGGCGTGGCCGTGGGGGTCGGAGTGTGAGTGTCCGTGGGCGTCGCGGTCGGGGTGTCGGTCGGCGTGGCCGTGGGGGTCGGAGTGGGGGTGTCCGTGGGCGTCGCGGTCGGGGTATCCGTCGGCGTGGCCGTTGGAGTGAAAGTGGGCGTAGGCGGAACCGGAGTGGCGGTCGCGGTCGGCGTGTGCGTCGGGGTATCCGTCGGAGTCGACGTCGGCGTTTGAGTCGGGGTATGAGTCGGCGTGTGCGTCGCTGTCGGCGTGAAAGTCGGCGTGGGTGGAACGGGCGTCAGCGTTGGGGTGGGCGTGGGCGTCGGGGTGAAGGTCGGTGTCTGCGTGGGCGTCGCGGTGGGAGTCGGTGTCGGCGTGAAGGTCGGTGGGATCAGCGTCGGCGTCGGTGTCGGCGTGCGGGTCGGGACCAGAGGGTCGAAGAACAGCATCGCCGTGTCTGCGAGCGAGCCGACGTTGCTGTAACTCAGCGCGTCGTAGTCCGACATGCCGAGCTCCCAGCCGATGTCCGCGTGGCCGCTGTTCAGATTGTTGCTCGCCCCGTACTGGTAGACGAACGTCCCATCCTCGTTGAGGATGATCTGCACGTTAAAGAAGCTTCCGGTGGAGCCCCAATCGGGTGTGTTGACCCACGTCACGACGAACTGGCGATTCGGAGCGGTCCCCAGCGGCGTCGCCGTGTAGAAGACCCCGCAGCCGGGCCCGGTGCATGTCGTCGGACCGGGTCCGCCCCCCGAGCCGTTCGGGCTCGCGTCGAGATCGGCCCCGTAGACGCGCATCGTACCGGTCGAGGTTCGGGTCCGGATACGGGGTGCGTGTACGTGCGGGGCGGGCCCGTGACCTGGGTGCCCGGATAGCAGTGGGTGTTCCCGAACTGCAGGCGGCCGTTGGTCATGACGTACAGCTGCGTGTAGCTCGACGCGCCGAAGGGAAACGTGAAACCGATGGAGATTGCGTTGGTCAACGCATCGTCGCCGATCGTGTCCCCGAAGCCGGTGCAGATCGTCGGGTTGCTCCAGGCGACCGAGACATGCGCGGACGGATCGATCCAGCCGAAGGCTGTCGGTGTATGGGAATAGGTCGCGCCCTGACCGGACGTGGACAGAAACAGGAACAGGGACGCTGCCGAAACCGTGAACAGGATGGCGGGCCGCGCGGAGGCGGAGCGACCAGCGCGGGAGCCAATTACGCTCGCCGGAGTGCAACGGCTCGCTCAACGGCTCCCTGTCGGGGCTCGCGGCTACGCGCGGGTCCGGAAAGAGAATCTTCGAGTGGATCCTGTCGAACAATTCTAGCACGCCGGGCGGAGCGGCGTTACAGTCTTATAACCCGTCGCAACCGACTTCGTCCGAAAGTTGACCATTTGATGATCTTCCGATCAATCCGTCGCTGCCTCTTCGTCTTCTCGGTTCTCGGCCTGTCCGC
>CAVRXJ010000018.1:0-61202 GCA_963725095.1 uncultured Acidobacteriota bacterium | reverse complement strand
GGCGAAGCGCCCGAAGTACTGGTGGCAGCCGTAGCGGGGGTGCTTCTCGATCCCCTCTCCCCCCGACGGGGGGAGAGGGGTAGGGTGAGGGGGGGCATCCCCGCTTCCCTTTTTGCTCATGCGGCGAAAGTCAAAGGCGCCCCCCTCACCCCAACCCTCTCCCGTGGGGAGAGGGGGCGGATCTTTCGAGCCGCATCTCGCTAACAGATTCCCTCGCCCCCCGACGGGGGGAGAGGGGTAGGGTGAGGGGGGGCCGCCCGTTCAGGTCTTCGCCGTCTCCCGGACGCCCTCGAGGAGCCGGTCGACCTCATCCTCCGTCGTGTAGCAGGCGCAACCCGCGCGCACGACGCCGTCCGCCTCGCGCCCGAGCCGCCGGATCACGGTCAAGGCGTAGAAGTCGCCGCTCGAGGCGAACACCGCCCGCTCGGCGAGCGAGCGCGCGACATCGTCCGCCTTTCGGCCGGCGACCGCGAAGGACACCGTGGGAGTGCGCGGCGCCTCCGGCGGAGGCCCGTAGACGGTGACTCCAGGGATCGCGCGGAGCCCTTTCCAGAGGCGCGCGAACAGCGCCTGCCCGCGCTCGTGAAGGCCAGCGAAGGCGCGCGCGAGGGCCTCGCGGCGGCTCGCGCCCGGCGCGTGGCCCAGCGACGCGAGGAAATCGACGGCCGCCGCCGCTCCGACGATCCCTTCATGGTTCAACGTGCCGGTCTCGAGATTCTCCGGCGCCTCGGAGGACGCGGGCTCGACCCGGGGCACGTCGAGCCCGTCGAGCAGGCGCCGCCGCCCGTAGAGCACGCCGACGTGGGGCCCGTAGAACTTGTAGGCCGAGCAGGCGAGGAAGTCGCAATCGAGCTTCCGGACGTCCGGCAGCGCGTGCGGCGCGAAATGGACGGCGTCCACGAAGGTCAGCGCGCCCGCGGCGCGGGCCATGGCGAGCGCCCGCGGCAGATCGTTGATGGTGCCGAGCGCGTTCGAGGCCGCGCCGATCGCGAGCAGCCGCGTGCGGGGCCCGATCGCGCGCGCCAGGTCTTCCATGTCGAGCTGGCCCGAACCGGCGTCGAGCCTCGCCATCCGGACCGTGACCCCGCGGTCGCGCACGAGCGCCCGCCACGGATCGATGTTGGCGTGATGATCGAGCTCGGTCACGACGATCTCGTCGCCCGGCTGGTATCCCCGCCCGAGGGCCCGGGCGAGGTGGAACGTGAGTGTGGTCATGTTCGCGCCGAACACGATCTCGTCCGGAGCAGCGTTGACGAATTCGCCCAGTGTCTGGCGCGCCTGCGCGATGGCCGCGTCGGTCTCGGCGCTCGAAGGGTAGTGCCAGTGCGTGTTGGCGTTGTGATGCAGGAGGTAGTCCTCCATCGCCGCGACGACGGCCTGGGGCACCTGCGTGCCTCCCGGGCCGTCGAAGTACGCGACGGGCGCGCCATTGTGCCGGCGCGCGAGCGCGGGGAACTGAGAACGGATCGCCGCTACGGAGGCGACGTCTTCCGCGACCGGAATTTCTCTCGCCATGCGCCCGAGGATATCCGAGAGCCGCGGGAGTGGAGCGTGCGACGGAAGCGGGAGAGAACTACCGGCGGGAGAGGCGGGCGAAGAGACCGGCGGCGAGCCCGGCCGCTCCGGCAACGGCGCTCGGAGCGCCTTTCGCCGAGGGGTGCGCGCGAACGTTCGACGGTTCCGCCTCCGCCTTCGCGGCGGCGGTGGCGGCCTGGTTGACCAGCCCGATCATCTCTTCGAGCCGCTTGAGGACACCCATCACCTCGGCCGGCCCGTCGGTCGCACGGCAGGTGAAGGAGACCTGACTCGCCGCGGGCTCGAGCCGGAAGCGGGCGAGGTTGGGACGTTCCTTGGCGACCTGACCGTAGCTGTCGACCCACCGGCGGTCGACCCGCCCGATCAGATTGACGGCGTACCGCTCGAAGAGCGGCCCCGCCTTCTGCCAGTTCATGCCGGCCTGGTCGAGGGTGACGTCGTATTGGGTCGGCGAAGGATCCATTCCGGTGCTCACTTGACTTCATTCTTGGAGCAAAGCCGGGACCAAGCGCCAAGTTCTTGAAATTCAACGGCTTGACCCCGACACACTCGTCTCGGCGTCAAAAAGTGTCCTTCCGCTCGAGGCCGGTCCGCCGATTTCCGTCCGACGCGAGAAACCGGATCCGGAGCGACGCGGCGCCTGCAGGCCCTACCAGATCGCGCAGGTCTCCTTTCGGACCATCGGGTCGCCCGCCTTGCAGGAGAACGCCTTCGCGAACTCGGACATGTTGGCGGGAGCGCCGATCGCGCGGAACCGGTCGAGCGGGTGCTCGTTGGTCATCGTGATCAGCCGCGCGTACTCGGAGCGGTCGTTGGCGGCCCAGTTGCGGGCGAACGCGAGGAAGAAACGCTGGTCCGGCGTGAAGCCGTCGATCTTCTCGGGCGCGGGCTTGCCGGCGAGGCTCTTCTGAAGGGCGTTGTAGGCGATCTTCAAGCCTCCCAGGTCCGCGATCGACTCGCCGAGGACCAGCTTTCCGTTGACGTACAGGTCGTCCTCGACGACGTACCCGGAGAACTGCTTCTCGACGCAGACGGCCCGAGCCTCGTAGTTCTTCACGTCCTCGGGCGTCCACCATTCCTTGAGGTTGCCCTGCGCGTCGAACTTGCGCCCGTCGTCGTCGAACCCATGCGTCATCTCGTGCCCGATCACCGCGCCGATGCCGCCGTAGTTGGAAGCATCGTCCGCCTGCCCGTCGAAGAACGGCGGCTGCAGGATCCCGGCCGGGAAGACGATCTCGTTCTTGTTGGGGTTGTAGTACGCGTTCACGGTCGGCGGCGTGATCTCCCAGTCCGTGCGATCCACGGGCTTTCCGATCTTGGAGAGGTCCCGGCGCTGCTCGAATTCTGCGGCGTTCATGACGTTGACGACGTGAGCCCCGCGCTCGACCTTGAGCGCCGAGTAGTCGCGCCACGGGTCCGGGTAGCCGATCTTGGGATCGAAGGTCGCGAGCTTTTCGAGCGCCGCCTTGCGCGTCGACTCCGTCATCCAGGGCAGCGTCGGGATGTCCTCCGCGAGCGCGGCGATCATGTTGCGGATCATTTCGTCGGCGCGCTTCTTGGACTCGGGAGGGAAGTGCTCCTTGACCCAGATCTTTCCAAGAGCCATGCCGAGCGCCGCATCCGTCGCGGCTACGCAGCGCTTCCAGCGGGGGAGGTTCTCGGGAGTTCCCTGGAGGATCCGGCCGTTGAAGTCGAAGTCCTCGTCGACGAACTTCGCCGAGAGCGACGGCGCCGCGTCGGCGAGCAGCTTCCAGCGCAGGTAGATCTTCCAGTCGGAAAGCGGCGCCTCTTTCATCAGCCGGCTGACGGCCTCGAAGAATTTCGGCTCGAAGACGTTCACGGCCTCCGGCGCGGGCGCAAGGCCAGCGTCCCGGAAGTAGGCAGGCCAGGAGAAATTCGGCGTCAGCGCCGCGAGGCCCGCGGCGTCCATCTTGTGGTACGTCTTGTCGGAGTCGCGCCGTTCGACCCGATCCATCGAGGCCAGCGCGAGCTTCGTCTCCAGCTTCAGGACGGTCTTCGCGTTCGCGGCCGCCCGGGGCTTGGGGTCCCCGGCGAGCTGGAACATCTTCGTCACGTGTGCCTTGTACTTGGAGCGCATCTTCGTCGACTCGCCGTCGACCTTCAGGTAGTAGTCGCGGTCCGGCAGGCCCAGGCCCCCCTGGATCGCCGCGGCGATCACGTCGGTCGAGTTCTTGCGGTCCTGTTCCGAGGCGAAGCCGAAGACGGCCCCGGCGCCCAGCGCCTGGAGGCGCGCGATCTCCGCCTGCAGGTCCGCCAGGTTCGCGATCGCGTCGATCCGCTCGAGCTCCGCGCGCAGGGGCGCGATCCCCTGCTCCTCGATCGCCTTCTCGTCCATGCAGGCCGCGTAGAAGTCGCCGAGCTTGCGCTCCTCCGAGCCCCGCAGCGCCGTCCCGCTCTGGCCGGCGAGCTTCTCGAGAATCTCGTGCAGCGACTCGACGTTGCGCTGCTCGAGCTCGGAGAAGGAGCCCCAGCTCGGGTAGTCGGGAGGGATGGCGTTCTTCTTGATCCACCCGCCGTCGGCATACATGTAGAAGTTCCGGCAGGGATCGGCCGATGGGTCCATGTCGGCCGGGTCGACGCCGTGGACCTCCGCGGCTCGAAGGGCGGCGGCGGCCAGGGCGCAGGCGGACAGGAGACCTCCGATTCGTCGTGTCACGGCTCCTCCTCGGGTGAACGTCGATGTTCCTACGAAAGGGCCCCCGAGAGGTTGCCCGATCGTCCCTGGCGGAGGCGGTTTCGTCCGTCGGGCGGCGAGCCGGCTACGACCCCGAGGCGGCTTCCTCGAAGTGGCCGAGGATCCGCGACCAACCCGACAGGGAAATGCCGGCGTCCGTCACCTCCTGCCAGACGACCTCTCCGTCGCAGCAGAGAAAGTGCGGCGCCATGCGGGGCAGGGCCATCGGCGGCGCCCCCGCGGACCCGCTGCGCCACACCATGGTGGCGATCCGGCGCGCGCCGCAGCCGGGGCACGGCTCCTCGAGGGCGAAGGGCGGCGCGTCCATTTCGACGTCGTTCTCGGCCGCGCGCCGGGCCCGCCACTCGCCGATCCGGTGAATCTCGCCCATTCCCATGAAGACAGCATCCGCGGCGTCTCGGACAGAAGACGTCCGACCGAAAAAACGCCCGCCTGCGTGGTAGATTGCGCGGCCACGGCATGCCGCTGACGTACGCGCTACTGCTCGGAGCCGTCCAGGGCTTGACCGAGTTCATCCCCATCTCTTCGACGGCGCACCTCTACCTGGTCCAGGCGCTGCTCGGCATCCGCAACGACGAGGTGACCCTCTCCTTCGACCTCGTGCTCCACCTGGGCACGGTCCTCGCCCTGATCCTCGCGACGTGGCGGGAGCTCTCGGCGATCGTCTCGGAGCTGTTTCTGTGGATCGGCGGCCGGCCGCCGCGCGACCTCGCGGCCAGGGCCGTCCTGCTGCCGATCGTCATCGGGACGATCCCCGGAGTGCTCGCAGGCCTCTTCCTGCTCAAGAGGTTCGAGAGCTTCCGGTCAGTCGGGCTGATCGGCCTCTCGATGCTCGTCGCGAGCGCCTACTTCTTCCTGGCCGAGGCGATCGGGCGCCGGGCCGCGGGGCGCGAGCGCCGCCTCGCGCAGTTGAACGGATGGGACGCCCTCTGGATCGGCTCGGCGCAGGCCGCGGCCGGGCTGATGGCGGGCTTTTCCCGCTCGGGATTCACGATCTCGACCGGCCGCGTGCGAAGGCTGTCCCGCGAGGATTCCGCCCGGTTTTCGTTCCTCCTCGCGCTGCCGATCATCCTCGGCGCCGGTGCCAAAGCAGTGCTCGACCTGCGGAAGCACCCGGAGCCGCCGATCGGCGCGGCGGAGCTCGTCGTCGGGTTCCTCGCGTCCGCCGTGGTCGGCTACGCCGCGGTGCGGTTCCTGCTCCGGTACCTGAAGACGCGGACGCTGCGCCCCTTCGGGATTTATCTGGGGCTGCTCGGCGCGGCCCTCCTCCTCTGGAGCTTTCAAAAAGGGCTGCCCCTTCTGGGCAGCTAGACGCGGATAAGGAGAGCGACGATGACGACGACCGGCAAGACAGTGGTTGCCCTCGCGGTGGCGGTCGCCGCCGCAGTCCTGGCCTCCGGCGCTCCGGCCGCGGCCCCGGAGAAGCCCGCGGACCTGCTTTTCACCAACGGCGCCGTCTACACGGTGGACGCGGCGCGGTCGTGGGCGGATTCCGTCGCGGTGCGCGCCGGGCGGATCGTCTACGTCGGGCCGCCGGCCGGCGCGAAGGCGTTCCAGGGGCCGGGCACGCGCGTCGTCGATTTGAAAGGCCGGATGCTCCTGCCCGCGTTCCACGACGCGCACGTCCATCCGGTCAGCGGCGGCATGGAGCTCGCGCTCTGCAACTTGAACAACGCCAAAGACCAGGGAGAAGTCTTCGATCGGATCCGCAAGTACGTGGCGGCGCATCCTTCGGAGAAGTGGATCGAAGGGGGCGGATGGGACCTGCCGGTCTTTCCCGGCGCCAACCCGACCCGCCAGCAGCTCGACGCGATCGTGGCGGATCGGCCGGCCTCCCTCTCGGCGGCGGACGGGCATTCCTCCTGGGTCAACACCAGGGCGCTCGAGATCGCCGGCATCACGCGCGCGACGCCGGATCCCCCCAACGGGCGCATCGAGCGCGACGCCGACGGGAATCCCTCCGGTACGCTGCGCGAGTCGGCGCAGCGTCTCGTCGACCGGCACATCCCGGACCCGCCGCCGAAGGCATACGTCGAAGGGCTTCGGCGCGGTCTCGAGATGGCCAACCGCTTCGGGATCACGTCTCTGATCGAGGCAAACGCGGGCGACGCGATCCTGGCGGCTTACGCAGAAGCCGAGCGCGAGGGATGGCTCTCCTCCCGAGTGGTCGCGTCGCTTTCTGTCGACGTCCTGAAGGGCCCGGAACAGGTCGCGGATCTCTCCCGCAAGCGCCAGGCGTTTACGCGCGGCCGCCTGCGTGCGACGGCCGCGAAGATCTTCGCCGACGGCGTCATCGAGTCCGAGACTGCCGCGTTGCTGCAGCCGTACCTCGGCCATCCGGGCTATTCCGGCAAACCGCGGCTCGAGCCCGAGGCTTTCGACCGGCTGGCCACGGCGCTCGACCGAGAGCGCTTCCAGATCCACATTCACGCCATCGGCGATCGCGCAATTCGGCTTTCGCTCGACGCACTGGAGGCCGCCCGAAAGGCCAACGGCCCGCGCGACGCCCGGCCGTTCGTCGCGCACTTGGAGCTGATCGACCCCGCCGATGTCCCTCGGTTTCGCGCGCTCGGTGTCGTCGCCGATTTTCAGCCGCTCTGGGCGTGGGCGGATCCCTACATCAAGGACCTGACGATTCCCAAGCTCGGCCCGGAGCGCTCGCGCTGGCTGTATCCGATCCGAAGCGTCCTGGCGAGCGGGGCGGTCGTGGCCGGCGGGAGCGACTGGTCGGTCTCGTCGATGAACCCTTTGGATGCGATCGAGATCGCCGTCACGCGCCGGGAACTGGGCGCGGACTCGGGTCCGGCCTTTCTGCCGGAGGAGCAGGTCGGGCTTCCCGAAATGCTCGCGGCCTACACCATCGCCGGGGCATACACGGCCTTTGAAGAGCGCGAGACCGGCTCGATCGAAGTCGGCAAAGCCGCCGACCTGATCGTTCTGGACCACAACCTCTTCGAGGTGCCGCCCGAAAAGATCCACGAGACGAAAGTCGTTCTGACGCTGCTCGAGGGTCGCGAGGTTTATCGGGCGCCCTGACGCTCCTTCGCGTATTGCCAGAGCGCCCGGTCGACGGTGCGCATCGGGCAGCGCGCCCGCGCCGCGAGGCGGCGGCACGCCAGCGTGTAGGCCCACCAGAATGCAAATCCGTAGGACGGCGCCTTCTCGACGCCGAGCGACCAGACCGCGCGGTAATCGAGGACCGGGTACGGATCGTCGTGGCAGAAGTGGAGCACCACGGAGGCGGTCGGCCAGTCGACGCCGGCGAGCAGCGTCAGGACTTCGATGCGCAGGCGCTCGTCCGGCGTCGCGAGGGACGTGGCGGTGACGGCGTTGACGAACCCCTCGGAGTTCTGCGCGACGCGCTTGCGGCTGCGGGGCGTCTTCCACCGCGCCAGCGCCACCAGATCCGCCTTCTTGAGGTACCCCCGCCGGCGCGCGCCCGCGATCTCACGGACGATTGCCGAGTCGTCGGGATCGGAAAACCGCGATGCCCAATGAGCCACGCGGTGCGGCGGGAAGCGAGGGCGGAGCGAAGGCATGCGAAGGTCTCCGCAAGCCTACCGCAGGGCCGCGCGCCCGCGGACGTCCGTGTCCGCGGGCGGCAGCTCCTTCCGTCTAGAGAGAATTCAGGAACGCGATCAGCTGGGCCCTTTGCCAATTCTGGGCACGCAGGTAGTTGCTGCGGGCCCTCCGGCCCTGTCCGTCGTGCGCGACGATCGCCTCGTGCAGCGTCTTGGCGCGGCCATCGTGCAGCAAGGTCGTGATCTTGCGCACTCCCCACAGCGGCGCCGTGCGCATGAGCCGGCCCGTGGCCTTGTTCTGCGTGATCCCGTCCCCGAGCGAACCCATGTCGTGCAGGAGGAAGTCGGAGTACGGGTGGAAATTCACGCGATCCAGGGCCGCGCTGGAGCTCGAGCCGGTGCGCAGGTCGGCCCGGTGGCAGCTCGCGCACCCGAAATTGTTGAACTGGTACTCGCCGGCGCGCGCATCGGCGGTGATCGGGCCGCGCGGCGGGGGAGCGAGGAACGTCATGAAGTCCTGAAACGCGATGACCCCTTCGCCATCGTCGTTGAGCTCCGGCATCGGATTGCACGACAGCGACGCGCAGTCGCCCTGCGGGCAGCTCTCGTCGGGAAACTCCGGGTTCGTGATCCCCATCTCGTTCAAGTACGCGTCGCCCGCGAACTGATGAACGCTCGGGACCTGCGCCTTCCATCCGAACTTGCCGATGGCGCGGCGACTGGTCGCGATTTTCGTGACCGAGCTGGCGATGCCGGCCACACCCGGATCGCGCGATTCCTCCCACTCAATCTGCTTGAAAACGCCGTCGGGGACGTGGTCCACGAGGCCGATGCCGAACAGGGGAGTCGACCGCCGCCTGGCGACGATGGTGGCCGCCCCCGTGGGAACGAGCTCGCCGAGGTATTCGCACTCTGCGTTCGGGCCGATCCCCTGTTCCTGGATCAAGGAACCCCCGAACTGAGAGAGCGGGTCGAACTTGCCCGTGGAGAGACGGGTTCCGAATCGCGTCTCGAGCCGTTCGCTCCCGCCTCCCACCGCGGGGACCGAATGGCACGTGGCGCAGGACACGTCGTTGAAGACGGGGCCGAGACCCTCCTCGACGGTTTCGACCTCGAGGAAGTCGGCCTTGCCGTCCTCGAACCGTTCGCGCTCCGCGGCCGTCAGACCGCGCAGCGGTTCACCGAAGTCCGGCGGGGACTTATCTCCTATGGGTACGAACGCGATGGAACCGAGGACGGCGATACCGATTCCCACCAAATGAAGCGGAACTCTCGAGCCCATGTGACCCTCCTTTCGAGTCGGCTCTCGAGAATCGACGGGCTGCCTGCCCGTATTCGGGAGATGACGGGCACTCTAGGAGGGCGCGGGCGCGCGCACAATTGTCCCGAAGGCTAGAAGAAGGACAGCGTCCGAAGAGGTCCGCCTCGGCGAAAGCTGCACCGTCGAACAGGAGGCGACTTTCCGATCGCGAAGCGACGGCAGGGCGGAGGTCGGGCCATTCCGCTGGCCGGCGGGCAGGGTTCGCCATGCGTCGGCGGTGATCGCTTTCCGGAGCAATTCCCGGGCCACGACGCCGCCGGTTCTCCTGTTAGGCTTTCGCGCTCATGTCCGAAACGCCCGCACCGCGCTTCGATCCGAAGCGCCGCCGCGCCGTCACGGCGGCCCTCCTGCTCGTGACCGCGCTCGCCTCCTTCGAGTCGACCGTCGTCTCGACGGCGATGCCCACGATCATCGGCGATCTGGGAGGCCTCCCGCTCTACGCCTGGGTCTTCTCGATCTATCTGCTGACCTCGACGGTGGCGATGCCGGTCTACGGCCGCCTCGCGGACATTCACGGAAGGCGCCGCCTGATGCTCGTGGCGATCGGCGTCTTCCTGACCGGCGCCGTCGCCTGCGCCCTGGCCCGCTCGATGCCCCAGCTGATCGCCGCCCGCGCGCTCC
Organism: uncultured Acidobacteriota bacterium; assembly: GCA_963725095.1. Classification (GTDB taxonomy): domain Bacteria; phylum Acidobacteriota; class Thermoanaerobaculia; order UBA5066; family Gp7-AA6; genus DATBFU01. The sequence goes on along the minus strand of CAVRXJ010000018.1, from coordinate 51,487 downwards.
AGGGCCTGGGCGCGGCGGGGCTCGTGCCGGTGGCGCTCGTCGTCGCGGCGGACCTGTACTCGCTCGAGGAGCGGGCGCGCGTCCAGGGGCTCTTCTCCGGAATCTGGGGATTTGCGAGCCTGGTGGGACCCCTGCTCGGGGCCTTTCTGACGGTGAACTTCGGGTGGCGTTCGATCTTTTCGATCAACATCCCGCTGGGGCTCGTCGCCCTCTTTCTCGTGGCGACCCGCATGATCGAGTCGCGCGCGCCGCTGGCCGATCCGCTCGACGTCGCGGGAAGCGTGACGCTCGCCATCGGCGTCACGCTGATGCTTTTCGGCGTGCTGCACGCTCCGGGCTCCGGCGGCCTGCCGCTGGCCGGCCGCGCCGCCCTGCTCGCGGCGGGCCTGGCGGCGCTGGCGGTGTTCGCGCGGATCCAGACGAAGCGCCGGCACCCTCTGGTGCCTCCGGAGCTCTTCGCCGGATGGCAGCCGGCGGCCCCTTACCTGGCCGGGATCCTGCTCGGAACGACCATCTACGGCGTCGACACTTTCGTTCCGCTCTTCGTTCAGGGCGCACGCGGCGGGACGGCCGGGGCGGCCGGCGCCGTCGTAACGCCGCTCATCTTTTTCTGGGCGCTCTTCGCCGCCATCGCGGCCAGGGTCATCCTGCGCCTCGGGTTTCGACGGACCGCGAGGATCGGGGCCGTTCTCGTGCTCTTCGGGCTGACGGGCCTGGTGGCCGGCGCGCTCGGCAACGCGCGCGTGGGCTGGATCAGCGCGGCGTGCGCGGTCGTCGGCGCCGGCCTCGGGTTCGGATCACTCTCTCAGGTGCTCGTCATCCAGCACGTCGTGCCGGAGCGCCAGCGGGGCATCGCGACGAGCCTCGTTCCCTTCTTTCGCACCGTCGGCGGATCGATCGGCGTCGGCGCCCTGGGCGGCGTCTTCGCGGCGGGCCTCGCGATGCGCCTGGGCAGCGGGATGGAGGCGGCCAGCCGCCTCCTCGCCGGACCGCACGCTGCGGCCGCCGACGGAACGCCTCCGATCGCTCCCGCCCTTTTCCGCCAGGCGATCGAGCGGTCGCTGCTGCCGGTCTTCGCCGTGATGCTCGGCCTCGCGGCGGTGAACCTGTGGCTGACGTCGGGATTTCCGAAGGACACGAGCCCCGTGGAGGAGATTTCCCCCACGCTCTCGGCCTGAGCCTCCGGGCTACCTGACGATCGGCAGCTCGAGAACGCTCGGGTGCGCCGCGTCGTGCCAGAGCGTGACGTGGGCCGTGCGCGCGTCCTTCGCGGTCTCGTCGGCCACGACGCCGCCGCTGTTGTAGTTCTTCTCGGTGGCGATCGAGTTGATGCAGTGGACCAGCAGGCGCAGGCGGCTTCCCTTCGCGACGCGCCGCGAGAAGAACAGGAAGTTGTCGAAGACGTACTTCTCCGCCTTGCCCGGGGTCACGAGCTTCTCTTTCCGGCGGGATTCCCGGTATCGGGCGCGCATGGTCGCCGACGTCAGGAGCACCGAACTGCCGTCCGGCAGGATCTCGTACACGCTCGCCTCGAGATCGGTGTCCGGCACGTCCATCGACAGCCAGACCGCGAGGCTCGGACTGCCGCTGACCTCCGTGGCCTCGGCGAAGGGCTCGCTGTGGTAAATCGCGCCGTTGCCGAACGGGTTCATCACCGCGCGCTGCGAGAGGAGGTACGCGGGATCGGCGTCGGGCTCGATCGCGCCGGGGCGCGTGTCGAGAGGGTCGTAGGTCCATTGATCGGAGGCCGCGCCGCCGGCCTTCTCCGCGAGGCGCCCGGAGTGGAAGACGTCTCCCGCCGCGCCGTCCGAGCCGAGGTAGAGCGTCCGCCTCTGGTTCGCGACCGTTTCCAGGCTGTCCGCGTACTTCCACTCGTCGGCCCCGACGACGTAGTACGCCACGCGCTTCTTGAGGAACGCCGGCCGGGCGCCCGATTTCATCGTCCAGTCGTACCACTCGCGGTGCAGGTCGTTGAGGTCGACCAAGCTCGCTTTCCCGAAGGTCAATCCGCCCACCTCCCGGTTCGGCGTCCGGGTCCCGGCGTGGTCCCAGGGACCGATGATCAGGTAGTGCTTCGACTTCGCTTCCGGGTTGCCGGACTGCATGTGCCGCTTGTAGTAGGTCAGCGCGCCCGGCTGGTCGTCGTCATAGGCGGCGGTGATCGTCAGGATCGGGATCTGCAGCTTCGCATACTGCTCGGCCGTCGGGACCATCGCGCCGTAGTAGTCGTCGTCGGTCGGATGCTGGAGCCACTTCTGAAAAACGGCGGACGGGTTTCCGACGAGCCGGTCGTAGCCGCTGTAGGCCGCGTGGGAGTCGTAGTACTGCCGCGCCTTCGAGCCCCAGAAGCCGGAGGCGCCGAAGAGGCTCCCGTTGCGCGTCACGCCGCTCGTGAACGTCAGCCACTGCATGTCGTACGGCGTGAAGATGTTGAACTGGAACGGAAAGTCGGTTCCCGGATGCGCCGCGGCCGCCGGCACGATCGTCGCGAGGTGCGGCGGCAGCTCCTTGGCGGTCGTCCACTGGTCGAAGCCGGCGTAGGAGCCTCCCCACATCGCGACCTTGCCGTTGCACCAGGGTTGCTTCGCGAGCCACTCGACGACGTCATGGCCGTCTCTCGCGTCGTTGGCGAAGGGCTCGTACACGCCCCCCGAATTGCCCCGCCCGCGGACGTCGACGAGCGCGAAGACGTAGCCCTGGCCGGCGAAGTAGAACGCGCGGTCGAGATACGTGTCGCCGATGTAAGGCGTCAACGTGAAGACGACCGGGAGCGGCTCCTTTCTCTCGCGGGGCTGATAGACCGTGGCGTCGAGCGTCACGCCGTCGCGCATCGGGATCTTCACGCCCCACTGCATGTCGACGTTGGAGCCGGGCGGCGGGGGCGGGTTTTCCGAGGGCGCGGTGGCCGCGAGCGCGAGCAGCGCGACTGCCAGAAAAGGCAAACGAAGCGTGGGAGATGTGCGGCGCATCAGGCCTCCTGCGCGTGAGTTTTCTTGTCGGCGCGCATGCTATCGCGAAGGAGAGCGCGCCGCAGGACGGGATGCCGCTTACAATTCCTCGACCCGGAAAAGGAGACTTCATGACCCTCGCGGTTTCGGCCCTGGTCCTCGCCCTGGCGGCTCCGGCGCCCGCGGCGCCGCCCGTGCCCACGCCCGCTTTCTTTGCGTCGCACCGCGACGCCTTCTTCGCGAAGCTGCCGGCCGGATCGATCGCGGTCTTCCGCGCGGCCCCCGAGACGAACGTCGACGCGGTCACCGATCCGTACCGCCAGGACTCGGACTTCTGGTACCTGACGGGATTCTCCGAGCCCGATTCCGTCGCCGTCCTCATTCCGGGCGAGGGCGGGAAGAACCGGTTCCTGCTGTTCGTGCGGCAGAGGGATTTCGCGGCCGAGCAGTGGACGGGATGGCGGGCCGGCGTCGAGGGCGCGAAAAGGGACTTCGGCGCGGAGGCGTACCCGATCGGAGACTTCTGGTCCCGTTTCCCGGCCCTTTCCGCGGCGGCGCCGGTCCTCTACTACGGCAGCGGGCGGGACGAAGCCTTTCAGACGAAGCTCCTCCAGGCGTGGAACGCCGGCAACGCGAACGCGACCGTTGCGCGACCGGCCTCCGAAGCAGAACCGGTGCTCGGGCAGATGCGCCTGATCAAGGACCCGCTGGAGCAGGACCTCCTGCGCGAGGCCTGCCACATCTCGGCCGACGCGCACGTGGCGGCCATGGCGCAGGTGGGTCCGGGCCGCAACGAGTGGAACCTGAAGGCCGCGATGGTCGGCCTCTGCCTCTCGCGCGGCGCGGCGCGCATGGCCTACCCGCCCATCGTCGGCTCGGGCCGCAACGGGACCGTCCTTCACTACGTGCGCGACGACGAGCCGCTCGAGGCAGGAGAAGTGGTCGTCAACGACACGGGGTGCGAATACAACATGTACGCCGCCGACGTGACCCGCAGCTACCCGGTGTCCGGGAAGTTCTCCCCCGAGCAGCGCCGGATCTACGAGATCGTGCTCGCCGCGCAGAACGCCGGCTTCGCGAAGGTCCGTCCGGGCGTCCGCTTCCACGAGGTGCACGACGCGACCGTCGGTGTCATCGTGGACGGGCTCCTGGGGCTCGGGATCCTCGCGGGAGACCGCGCGGAGATCATCCGCTCCCGCGCCTACCAGAAGTTCTACCCCCACGGGTCGGGCCACTGGCTCGGATTGAACGTCCACGACGCCGGAAGCTACGACTACCCGACCGGCGTGGCGCGCCTGGAGCGGTACGGCAAGGCGCAGACGGTGCTCGCGCCGGGCATGGCGCTGACGGTCGAGCCCGGCATCTACATTCCCGAAAATTCCACGGCGGACCCGAAGTGGTGGAACCTCGGCATCCGGATCGAGGACGACGTCCTGGTCACGCCGTCGGGCATGGAGTGCCTCTCGTGCGGCGCGCCGCGCGAGCTCGCCGAGGTCGAGAAGGCGGTCGCCGAGGGTCAGGCGAAGAGAGCCGCGGCTGCCAGGGCGAAGTAGATGACGAACGCCGGAAGGAGCGTCGGCGCGGCCTGCGCGGCCCTGGCGTTCGTGTCCGGCTGCGTGGCGACGTCCGCCCCGGAGAAGCGGGAGCCCGCGGTTCCCGTGTACCAGACTCCGTGGCGCCCAGAGGGCGTCGTCGGAATGCCCGCCGGGTGCCGGATGCTCGCGGAAGGCCCGCCGCAGCTCTGGAGCGAGACCGACCTCGTCTCGGCCGACACCTTCCGATCCGATCGGAACCGCGCGGCCGCGCTCGGCGCGAACGCGCTGCTGCTCGTCGAGAAGCTCGTCCGGCCGCGGGAGGACTTCGACTGCGCGGCCGCACAGCCGATCGGCGACTGTCCGAAGACGCTCGGGGCCTGGTATCAGGTCACGGTCCGCGCCTACGTCTGCGACGGTGCCGGGCGACAGGCGCTCGCGGCGGGCGCCCCGAGCCCGGGCGCGGCAGCCGAACCTCGTTGAAGAAGCTGCTCGGCCTTCTCCTTCTGGCGGGCGCCGCGTTTCTCGGGTACCGATGGTTTGCCGGGCGGGGCGCCTACGAGAGCTACGAGAAGTTCGCGGAGGCGTGGGTCCACGGCGACCGCGTCGCGGCGGCGAAATGGGGAGACGCCGACACGGTTCGCTACGCGTTCGAGCGAAAGGCCATTCGCGGAACCCGGAGCGGTTCCTTGATCGAGGCCTTCCGCGGCACCCGCTACGACGTCGAGTCGCGGACAAGTTCCCCGGAGGGAGACGTCCTGCTCGAGGTCCGGCAGACGATCCTGTTCGATCCGCCCGGCGTCACGACCGGAATCGGCGGCGCGATGGTCACCCACTTTCACGACGCGGCGACCGTGCGCAAGACCGCGGAAGGCTGGCGGGTCGTCGCGTTCGAGCCGACCTACCTCGACATGGGAGAGCTGCGGCGCGGCAAACCCTAGCCGTCGTCACTCGTACCGCAGCGCGACCATCGGATCGACCCGCATCGCGCGCCGGGCAGGAATACGCCGTTGTTGAAGGCGCCCTGGCTCGGCTGCGTCTGGAAGACCGCGACGACGCGCTCGGGCTCGGGAACGGGAAGCGGCTTGAGCAGGACCGCGTCGACGACGCTGAAGATCGCCGTGTTCGCGCCGATGCCGAGCGCGAGCGTCGCCAGGGCCACGGCCGTGAAGCCGGGGCTCTTCCACAGCGTGCGAGCTCCGAAACGGAGATCTTGCGTGAGCGTGTTCATCTGGCCTCCCATGAGACCAGGCACCGGCGTCCCGGGGACGCGAACCCGGTCCGGCCCGGTCTCAGCGCCGGTCCTCGGGCGTGAGGATCTTGCATGGGAACGGATCCAGAAACATCGAGGCCGGGACCTCCTCCCGCGTCAGCTGCGTGACCTCGACCGTCGTCGTGGTTGTTTGCGGCGGGCGACCCTCGAGCTCGACCTTCACGACCGTGACCCGTTTGAGCGCCGCACCTCGGACCTCGGCTGTCGCCTCATCCAGCTTTCCATCGAGCTTGTCGTTTCCGGTCCGGCGGGCCCGCGCCGTCAGCCAGATCGCGAGCGCCGGATCCTGAAGACCCGGAGCGGCCCAGATGTCGTCGGTTCTCTCCGTGTGAAGCCGGCGGGCAGCGGCGGCGCCGCTCACGCTCGTGTCGTAGGCGATGACGAAACGGTAGTGGCGCGTCGCAACGCCCGCGATCGCCGGACCGGCCTCGTCGAGCGTCTTCTTGGCGCGAAAATTCTCGAACGGACCCGGCTCTCGCGCAGGCCCGGGAGGGGAGGAGCGGGCGCTGAAAAAGGGTACCCACGAGCGACATTTCCTGGCAGCCGGATCGAAGAAACGGGCCGTCCGTCCGCCGTCGCCCGTCAGCAGGAAGCCTCCCTTGGGCCATGCGCCGTTTCCGCTCTCGAGGAACTCGATCCTGCCGAGGTCCCCGTCGACCCAGCCACGCACCGTCGAGTCAGTGAGGGCGGCGAGCCGCACGGTCTTGCTCTCCGCCTTCGTCGTCGCGGTGAACACGACACCGGCGCTGGCGGTCGGAGAAATCGCTGCGAGGAGCACGAGAGCGGCGACGACGGAAAAACTCCGTGATCGTTTCATCACTCCCGATGATATCGGCCTTGATCCAGACATTTGTTCGTCGAAGAAAAAGGGGCCGCCTCCGTTGGCGGCCCCTTGAAGAATCTCCTTGCCGGGAGGTCCTAGTTGAGCGGGAGCTCCCAGACGCCGCGGCCGTAGCTCGAGATGCGGAGGAATTCGCCGGTCGGCGGAAAGTACATGTCGGAGATCATCGCGAGCGGCAGGCCGCTGCCGACCGGATCCCAGTGCCCGCCGCCGTTGACCGGTCCGGTAAACGCCGATCCAATTGGCGACGTAGACGGTGGAGCCGCTGGAATCGTTGGGGTCCACGACGAGCCGGTTGATCGGAAGCTGCGGCAGATCGCCGGTCGCGTCGCTCCAGGTGGCTCCGCCGTCGAGGCTCCTGGCGACGTGCGGTCCGCCGATCGTCGCCTCGTTGGCCAGGTACGCCGTCGTGTGGTTGTTCGCCCAGCCGACCGCCGAATTGAAGCCGGGCCACGTCGGAATCCCGGCCGTCGCGACGTTGACCTCGGCCCACGTCGTTCCTCCGTTGTGGGTGCGCGAGGAAAAAACCGCCGCCGCCGGCGAGCCCGATGTGGTTCAGATCGCTCGGGCCGAGGCCGACGCCGAAGGAGACCGCCCGGATGAAGCGGGCGCCCGGGGAGGTCCAGACCGGCGTCCAGAAGTCCCCGCCGTTGACGGTCTTGAGCAGGTAGTGCGCGGTGTTCGTGTAGAAGACGTGCCCGGTCGGATCGGCAAGCGCCGTCGGAGTGGCGATCGGCGTCACGAAGTAGGAGTCGAAGTACCAGGGGTAGTTCGGAGGCGGGCCCGCCAGGTTCGACGTGTTGAGGAGGACGTCGTACTTGGCCTGGTTGTTCGGCGGGTTCTTCAGCCAGCGCCGGATGTCGAGGAAGTAGAGGCTCCCCATCGACACGTCGTTGTTCGCCTGGCTCCAGCCGGTGCCGAACCCGTCGCCGCCGATCGAGCCCGTGTAGCTCGTGCCGTTGACGCGGAACAACGTCCCGTTGTCCTGCGTGCCGACCAGGGTGTCGTCCGTGTGTTGGGTCCCGACGTTCAGGGTGTAGATCAGGCTGGTGACCAGGCCCGTGTTGCCGTTGTCGTTCCAGGACTTGCCGTTGTCGTCGCTGTAGAAGACGCCGCCGTCGTTGCCGAAGAAGATCCGCTTCTTGCCGGACGCCGTCGAGATCGCGGCGCAGTGGAAGTCGGCGTGCGCGTAGGGAAGCTGCAGCGGCGCTCCGAAGAAGTTGGCCGCCATGTTTCCGAGCCAGTTCGTCAGAAGGGTCCAGGTGTTGCCGCCGTCGCGGCTGACGGCGGAGCTGTAGTTGCCGCCGGCGTAGAGCGTGTTGCCGGTCGAATCCGTCGGATCGGCCAGGATCATCTGGTTGTACCAGGCCTGCCCGTGCATGAGGTTCATGTTCGGGTTGTAGACGGTCGGGTTGGTCGGTACCTTGGCGTTGACGCCGAGCGCCGTGAAGTTCTGCCCGCCGTCGGTCGACTTGTAGATGTCCTGCTGGTCGCTCCCGTCGTAGAGAGCCGAGAGGGCATAGACGACGCTGTTGTTCGGCCCTCCCGCGGTGAGCGTCGTGCGGCCGGTGTTGAAGTTGAACCCGAGGTCACCCGTGTCCTGGATGTAGTTCCAGGTCGCGCCCTGATCCGTAGAGAAATAGACGACCGTGAACTCGAAGCAGTTCGAGCACACCGTCCAGTAGGCTCGCGACACCAGCCAGCCCGTGCTGCTTCTGACGAGGCTCCAATCCTCCGGGAAGTAGCCGAATCCGGCAAGGAAGGCTTCGAACCCCGGGTCCACCGAGAGGTAGCTGTACGAGGCGCCGCCGTTGGTCGAGCGATAGAGCCCGACGTCCGTCCCGACGAGAACGATGTCGCTCGCGTCGCTCGTGCCCTGGGTCGTGTCCACCTTCACGTCGAGGATCCGGGCCGCGCCCGGAAGGCCGATCGGCGCGGACCAGGTGTCGCCGCCGTTGCTGACGACTTGTACATGATGCCGCCCACGCCGAGGTCGAACGGGTCTCCCGATCCGAGGTAGAGGACGTCCGGCGTGCGCCCGAATGCGACGCCGCCGCCCGAAGTGGCGTAGATCCCGTCGGTCTTCGGGACCCACGTCGGATTCTGAGCGCCGAAGTTCGTCGTCTTCCAGAGGCCGCCGCCCGAAGAGAGCAGATACACCGTGCCGGCGCGGTTGGACCTCGGGTCCGCGAGGATGGCGCGCAGGCGCCCGTTGTTGTCCTTGGCCTTGTTCACGCCGTTCTGAAAACGCGTGATGTTCGCCGGTCCGAGCGACTTCCAGGTTCCGCCGATCGGAGCAGCGACGGTCTTCAGGCGCTGCGCCTCGGCCAGGATGCGGGTGCGGAATTCCGCGGGCAACTCTCCGCCCATCTTTTCCTTCAGCCACTCGATCCGCCCTTCCGGGGATTCGGCCTGGTCCTGATCGGCGCTCGCCGGCAGGTCGCCGATTTTGACGCGGCTCTTGTAGCTTTCGCTGGGCCCGCTTTGTGCTCGCGCCAGAGCGGAGGATGAAGAGACGGCGAGGACCAGAGCCAGGGTGCGGAGCGCGGGGAGCTTTGACACGCGGACCTCCTTTCGGCAGACCCTGAACTGTATCGCCGGAGGGCAGGTCGCGCAATCGCTGTCCAGAACCTGCTCGGAACGCCCGCCGAGGGCGGCCGCCTGCCTCCGAGCCCGTCGCGCCAATGATGCAACCCAAGCCTGTACACTCTCGGCCGAAACAGGAGGAGCCATCGATGTCGTTTCTGCGTTCCGGATCCCTTCTCGCACTCGCCGCGATCTTCGCGGCCGCGTTTCTGGGCCTTCCCCGGCGCGCGGGCGCCGCCCCGCGATTCGTCGTCACGTACGGACCCGGATCGAGCGTCTCGGCGCCCCTCGACGGCCGCGTGCTGCTGCTCCTCTCGACGGACAAGAGCCAGGAGCCCCGGTTCCAGATCAGCGACATCAGCCTGGACAGCCAGCAGGTCTTCGGCATCGAGGTCAACGGCTGGAAGCCCGGCCAGGAGGCCGTGTTTCCCGCCGACGTGCTCGGCTATCCGACCGTGAGCCTCGCGGAGATCCCCGCCGGCACCTACCAGGTGCAGGCGCTGCTCCACCGCTACGAGACCTTCCACCGCGCCGACGGCCACACCGTCAAGCTCCCGCCCGACCGCGGCGAGGGTCAGCAGTGGAGCAAGGCGCCGGGCAACCTCTACTCGACGCCGCGCGAGATCGCCTTCGACCCGAAGAAGGGCGACACGATCACGATCGCGCTCGACAAGATCATCCCGCCCATTCCGGACCCGCCGACGACGAAGTACGTCAAGCACGAGAAGATCCGCAGCGAGCGGCTTTCGAAGTTCTGGGGCCGCGACGTGTACCTGGGCGCGCACATCCTCCTTCCGGAGGGCTTCGACGCGCATCCCAACGCCCGCTACCCGCTCGTCATCAACCACGGGCACTTCCCGGACACGATCGGCATCTTCCGCGAGGAGCCGCCCGATCCGAACCTGAAGCCCGACTACTCCGAGCGTTTCCACATCTCGGGCTACAACAAGATCCAGCAGGAATTCGGCTACCAGCTCTACAAGGACTGGACGTCCGCGAGCTACCCGCGCTACATCGTCATCGAGATCCAGCACGCAAACCCCTTCTACGACGACTCCTACGCGGTGAACTCGGCCAACGTCGGCCCCTACGGAGACGCCATCACGTACGAGCTCATTCCCTACCTCGAGAAGAAGTACCGCGCGATCGGCGCCGGCTGGGCGCGCTTCATGTACGGCGGTTCGACGGGCGGCTGGGAGTCGCTCGGCGCGCAGATCTTCTATCCCGACGAGTACAACGGCGCGTGGGCGGCCTGCCCCGATCCGATCGACTTCCACGCCTACGGAGTCGTCAACATCTACGAGGACGAGAACGCCTACTACGCGAAGGGCCCCTGGAAGGTCGTCACGAGGCCCGGCCACCGGAACTATCTCGGCCACATCTCCTCGACCGTCGAGCAGATGAACCGGGTCGAGAACGTGATCGGCCCCAACACGCGCGCCGGCGGCCAGTACGACGTCTGGCAGGCCGTCTACTCGCCGGTGGGCAGCGACGGCTACCCCAAGCCGATCTGGGACAAGCGCACCGGGGTGATCGACAAGTCCGTCGCGGCGTACTGGAAGGAGAACTACGACCTCGTCAACATCCTGAAGCGCGACTGGGACAAGGGCCTCGGCAAGAAGCTCGAAGGCAAGATCCACATCTACGTCGGCGCGATGGACAACTACTACCTGAACAACGCCGTCTACCTCGCCGAGGACTTTCTCAAGACCACGAAGAACCCCAACTACGGCGGCGAGATCGACTACGAGCCGCGCTCCGAGCACTGCTGGAACGGCGACCACACGCGCCCCAACTACGAGTCGCGCCTGCGCTACCACCAGATGTTCGCCCCGAAGATCATGGAGCGCATCGCGAAGAGCGCGCCGCCGGGGGCGGACCTGACGAGCTGGAAGTACTGAGGAGGGGAGCCCCCCTCACCCTACCCCTCTCCCCCCGTCGGGGGGAGAGGGAATTCCATAGCGAGAGTGTGGCCGCAGAGATCTGCCCCCTCTCCCGGCGGGAGAGGGTTGGGGTGAGGGGCGGGCCCCCTCCAGAGCGATATAAAGAGATGTGACCCGCAAGCGCCTCCTCATCGCCTTCGGCGCCCTCGCCGGCCTTCTGATCGCGCTGGTCCTCGCCCTTCCGTCCATCCTCTCGCTCGACGCGATGCGCGCGCGCATCCTCGGCGCGGTCGAATCGGCCCTTCACCGCAAGGTCGAAGCCGGTGCGATCCGGCTCGAGATCTTCTCGGGCCTCGGCGCAGGGATCGAGAAGTTCACCGTGCGCAACGGTCCCGGCTGGGAGACGCCGAACCTGACCTCGGCCGACCGTCTCTCCGTGAAGCTCGCGTTCTGGCCGCTTCTCTCGCGGCGCATCGAGGTGCGGAAGATCGTGCTGGAAGGCGCGGCGGTCACGATCGAGCGGGATCCCGCCGGCGTCCTGAACGTCAGCGACTTTCTCGCCCCCGCGCCCGCCGGCGGCGGGGAGCCCGAGGCCCCGTCCGCCGCGTCGCTTCTCGTGGCGCGGCTGCAGGTCGTGCGCGGGCGTTTTCTCTTCGTCGACCGGAAAGTTGCTCCCGGCAAGACCGTCACGATCGCTCTCGACGACCTGACGGGTGAGATCGCCGACGTCAGCCCGACATCCGCCGCCCGGTTCGACCTCGCGGCGCGCTTCCTGGCCGACACCGGGCGGAACCTGACGCTGAAGGGAACCTTCGGCCCGCCGGTGCCGGGAAAGGGGCTCGGAGAGGCTCCCTTGAAGGCCGCGTTCGCGGCGAAGGGACTCGCGCTCGTGCGCCTTCGCCCCTACATCGGAGCGAGCGGTCCGGATCCGGGCGTCTTCTCGATCGACGGGACCCTGGAGGGTGCGCCTCTCGGCTCCCTGCAGCTGGCCGGCAGTGCCGCGCTCGCCCCGCCGTCCGCGTCCTCCCCGATCCCTCCCGTCGAGGGAAAGTTCGCGATGACCCTCGACTGGCCCGCCGGGTCGCTCGCAATCGCGAAGTCGCTTCTGGCGGTCGCGAAGTTGCCGCTGACTGCGGAGGGACGGGTCGACGGTCTCCGCGCGTCACCCCGCGTCGATCTGCGCATCGCGACGCCGGGCGAGGTCCCGCTCGACTCCGTGACAGGCCTTCCGGGTCTTTCGGGCTCGCTTCCTCCCGACGTGAAGCTCTCCGGGCGCGTGAGGCTCGAGGCGTCGGTCGAAGGCCCGGCCTCCGATCTCGAGACGCGGGCGTCCATCGACGCGTCGGCGTTCTCCGTGACGCGCGGCGGCGCACCCCTCTTCGCCGCGCCGGCCGTTCGTGCCACGCTCGCCTCGCGCGGGAAGCAGCCGCTCGCGGGCCGCGTCACGGCGCCATCGGGCACGCTCCAGAAACTGCCGTTCCAGAACCTTCTGGCGGACTGGACGTGGGACAAGGGGGCGCTCACCCTGTCGCAAGAGATGCGCACCTTCGGCGGCACGCTGCGCGGGCGTGTCGAAGCCGACCTCTCGCGCCCGAAGTCCGAGTCGAAGGTCAGCCTCGACGTCCAGGGCGTTCAGGCTCAGCCGCTCGTCGAGTCGCTCACGTCGCTGCGCAACGTCATCTCCGGCGTGCTGACGGCGAAGATGTCCGTCGCGAGCCGCGGCCTCACGTGGGACGACTTTTCGAAAACCGGGCTCGGCGAGGGAAGGCTCTCCCTGGCAAACGCCGAGCTGAAGACCGTCGAGCTCATGCCCAGGATCGCGAGCACGTTGAACGCCGTCGGAAGCGTGGCGGGCTTCCAGGTTCCGGCGAGCCTCGAATCGACCCGATTCACCACGCTCGAGACGGGACTGCGTCTGGCCGACGGCCGCCTCGCGACTCCGGGCCTCACGCTTTCGGGTCGCGACGTCGCGGCGAGCGCGGAGGGTTCGATCGGTCTCGACCGCACGCTCGCCTACGCGGGCCGCGTCACGCTCGGCGCCGCCGTCGTCAAGAGCCTCGGCAACACTGGCCGATATCTGGCCGACGAGCAGGGACGTCTTTCTCTGCCATTCCGCGCGACGGGACCAATTGCGGCGCCGAAAGTCGTGGTCGACGAGTCCCTCATCCTCGAGCTCGGCCGCCGGGTACTCGCGCGCCGAACTCGGGACCAGATCCCGGGCGGCGCCGGGAAAGTCATCGGAGACGCGCTCGAGAGCAGCGACGGCAAGACCGATCCGCTGAGTCTCCTGCAGCAGTTCCTCAAGGCGCCGCCGACCCCGACTCCGTCGCCGCACTGAGGGCGGAGGCCTTGTCCCTCACCCGTCTCTCCCCGTGACAGGCAGGGGCAGCGCCAGCGTGTTCTCGCGGCGCGCCGCGTCCCGCGCGATGCCACGGAGCATGCCCCGGAAGACAAACCGATGAAACGGATAGAGCGCGTACCAGTAAGTGATCCCGAACAGCCCGGCCGCGTCGAAGATCGCCGTCTGTCGAATCTCGGTGCCCCCTCCGGCGGGCGTCGTCTCGAACTGCAGCCACGCCCGGCCCGGCACCTTCATCTCGGCACGCAGTCGCAGAAGCCTCCCGTCTTCGATCTTCTCGACGCGCCAGAAATCCAGCGGGTCGCCTTCGCCGAGTTCCTCCGGGTGCGGCCGCCCCCGCCGCAGCCCGACGCCTCCCACCGCGAGGTCCATCAGGCCCCGGACTTTCCACAGCCAAGCGCCGTAGTACCAGCCGTTCGACCCGCCGATCCGAATCACGGACCGGAATGCGGCGGCGGGGGAGGCGGCGACGACGATGGCGCGCGAGTCGACGAAGTGTGTTCCCGTAAGCTCGCCGCCGTAGCGCTCCCTGAGCCCGGCCGAGGACAAGGCGTCCGACCAGCGGGTGCGCGCGTAGGCTTCGTCTTCGTTGACGAGCGCCGCTGCGATCGCTTCGCGCACGCCGCACGGCCGCACCGGAAACGCATCGAGCGCGGAAGGATCGCGCACGACGGTCGGATTGCGAAGGCTCTCGACCAGTTTCCTTCCGACCCGCGCGTACAGCGGCGTGACGAGGGCGAGCCAGAGGCTCGAGAGGCGCGGCGTCAGGAGCGGCACCGGGATCAGCAGGCGATGCAGACCGCGCTGCCGCGCGTATTCGCGCATCAGGTCGCCGTACGTCGTGCGATCCGGACCGCCGATCTCGTAGATGCGCTCGGCGCCCGGCGGCAGATCGGCCGCCGCGGCCAGGTAGGCGACGACGTCGCGGATCGCGATCGGCTGCGTTTCCACCGACACCCAGCGGGGGCAGATCATGACGGGAAGACGCTCGACGAGCGCCCGGATCATCTCGAAGGAAAGGCTTCCGGATCCGAGGATGATCGACGCCCGCAGTTCCACCACCGGAACCCCCGATTCGCGCAGGATGTCGCCGGTCTCCTGGCGGCTCTGCAAGTGCTCCGAGAGGCCCGTCGAGCGGTCGCCCAGCCCGCCGAGGTACACGATGCGCGAAACGCCGGCGGCCTTCGCAGCCCTTCCAAAGATCCTCGCCGCCTGGCGGTCGCGCTCGGCGAAGTCCTCGTCGCCGCCCATGGAGTGGATGAGGTAGTACGCCGACGCGACGCCATGGCAGGCGCGAATCACCGCCGGCTCGTCCAGCGCGTCGCCGGAGACGATCTCGGTCGACGCCGCGACACGGCCGCGCAGCGCCTCGGGCCGGCGCACGAAACAACGCAGCGGAATGCCGCGCTGCTCGAGCGCGAACCGAAGCCGTCCTCCGATGTAACCGGTCGCGCCGGTCAGGAGGACTCGGGTTACGGGGATTCGCGTTTGAGCCGTCATGACCTCCCATCGATCGGCGTGCACGCCGGACAACAAGCGCGATCCGACCCGAAATGCCCGCGGACGTGATAAGGTGTGGTCTCCGATTCCTCCGACGGACTGAGTTCTCCCCGTAAGACCTCAATACCCGCCGCCGGCCTTCGGCAGAAAGTGGGTATCGCATGCGCCGGTCTCTGCCCTTCGTCCTTTCTCTCGTCGGAGCCTGCATCTTCCTCTTCGGAATCGCCCTCCTGCAGGTTACCGGGACGTTTCTGAGCAGGCAGCCATGAGCGCCCTGCCGCGCGCCAGCCGGGCGGGAGTGACGTTGCGCCACTGGACGGCCGACAGTCGTTCATTCGTGGGCGGAAGGGAGAAACCGAGTCGCGAATCGTCGGCCGCAGAGCTTGTCAATGGCCGCCTTCTCCGGCTCGTAGCTTCGAGGTTGAATCGCCTCAAGGCACCACCGACCGGTCTCTCCGCGTAATCGGAGAATGACGCCCGGTTTGCGGGACGACTCGCGAGACTGCGCTCTTACTGCACACTTCTGTCGTCTCCCAACTGATCTCTCGGCGAAGAGAAATGTCCGCGCGCCGTTGACACCCTCGCATCTGTGATATGGTCTAATTCTTCAAAGGTCCTGCGGCTTCGAAACCTTGTCGTCCCCGCTCTTCCTTCGGCGTCGGGCACCTCCCGGTGAAGACCACCTACCTCAAGGGCCAAGGAGACAGTGTCATGAGATTCGCACGCAACGTCCATTTCCAGATCAAGAATGGGAAAGAGCAGGAGTTCTCCAACCTGTTCGAGAAGGAAGTCCTGCCGATGCTCCGCAAGCAGAACGGCTTCCAGCAGGAAGTCACGCTCGTCAACCCGACCGGTGCCCTCGGCATCAGCCTCTGGGATGACCGCAAGAGCGCCGACACCTACCAGACCGCGACGTATCCGCAGGTTCTGGCCAAGCTCACGACCGTGATCGAAGGAACGCCGAAGGTGGAGACCTACGAGACGGCTTCCACGTACCTTCGCGCGTAGGAAGAAGGCGGGCGCGCTGGCGCCCGTCCGTGTGAGGCCCCGATGAGGGGCCTCTTTTTTTTGGGGGCCGCACGAGCCTGGGCATGGTTTGATGAAGGCTCGGCGCAGCGGAAGGAGCCCACCCATGCGCAAACGACTGGCTCTCGTCATTTCCCTTTTTCTCGTCTCCGCTCAGGTCACCTCCGCCCAGACCATCGACCCTTCGAAGTGGCTCAAGAGCGACTCGAAGAGCAAGTTGAGCAACACCGACATCGTCGCGGGCTTGAAGGAGGCGCTGAAGGTCGGCTCGGACAACACCGTCCAGCTGACCGGCAAGACGGACGGCTACTTCGGCAACGAGGCGATCAAGATCCTGATGCCCGAGCAGCTGCGCACGGTCGAGAAGGGCCTGCGCGCCCTCGGCCAGGGGGAGCAGGTCGACGCGTTCGTCCTCAGCATGAACCGTGCGGCGGAAAAGGCCGCGCCGGCCGCGAAGGACATCTTCTGGAATGCCATCACGGGCATGAGCATCGACGACGCCCGCAAGATCCTGAATGGCGGCGACACTGCCGCGACCGACTACTTCAAGGCGAAGACCGGAGAGGCGCTCACCGCCGCCTTCCGGCCCGTCGTCGACGAATCGATGAAGGACGTCGGCGTCGTCAAGCAGTACAAGCAGCTTCAGGGTTCGTACCAGTCCCTGCCGTTCTCGTCGAGCCTGCCGTCGTTCGATATCGAGGCGTACGTCGTCGCCAAGGCGCTCGACGGACTCTTCCTCGTGCTCGGCGAGCAGGAGCGCAAGATCCGCACGGATCCGGCGGCGCAGGTCACCTCGTTGCTGAAGCAGGTGTTCGGCAAGTAGTCCCGGAACGTCACGCCTCTCGAGGACTTGTCCTGTCCACCCCGCGCCCTCCCTGCGATGAAGGCGTCGTCCTCCAGACGCCGCCGTCGCCGTGCGCCCCCTCCGCCGGGCGCTGGGTTCTGACCGCCACGATCCTCGGCTCCAGCATGGCTTTCATCGACGGAACGGGAGTCAACGTCGCTCTGCCGGTCATCCAGAAGAGCCTGCAGGCCTCCGTCGCGAGCGCGCAGTGGATCGTCGAGTCCTACGCGCTCTTTCTGTCCGCCCTCGTCCTGGTTGGCGGGTCCCTGGCGGATCGGATTGGCCGCCGCCGGATTTTCTCGGTTGGCACTGTCGTGTTCGCCGCGGCGTCGCTCGCCGGCGGCCTGGCGCCCGATGTTCGTCTGCTCATCGCGGCGCGCGCGGTTCAGGGAGTGGGCGCTGCGCTGCTGGTGCCGTCGAGCCTCGCGATCCTTGGCGCGGCCTTCTCGCCGGGCGAGCGCGGCCGCGCCGTCGGCACTTGGTCTGCGCTGACGGCGGTCTCGGCGGCCGTGGGGCCGATCCTCGGGGGGTGGCTCGTGCAGTCGGTGTCGTGGCGGGCGGTTTTCTATCTGAATCTTCCGATTGCCGCGGCCGTGCTCTGGATCAGCGCGCGCAAGGTTCCCGAGAGTCGGAATCCCTCCGCCGGCTCGCTCGATCTCGCCGGCGCAGCGCTTGCAGCCGTCGGCCTGGGCCTCCTGATCTTTGGCCTGATCGAGGCGCCGTCGATCGGCTGGGGCGATCTTCGCGCGTGGGGATCCGTCGCCGCCGGCGTCGCGGCCCTGGTTCTGTTCCTCGCCGTCGAGTCGCGGTCGAGCCATCCGATGGTGCCGACGGGCCTCTTCCGGATCCGATCCTTCGCCGCGGCCAACCTGCTGACGTTCTTCCTCTACGCCGCGCTCTCGGCGACGTTTTTCTTCCTGCCCTTCGACCTGATCCAGGGGAGAGGCTATTCGCCGGCCGCCGCGGGCGCGTCGATGCTCCCGCTCGTGCTCGCCATGACCCTCCTGTCGAGATCGGCCGGCGGCCTCGCGGATCGGTTCGGCGCGCGGCTTCCGCTCACGATCGGTCCGGCGGTGGCAGGCGGCGGCTTTCTTCTGCTCGCCCTCTCCGGGCGCTCAGGCTCCTTCGCGGGCACTCTGCTTCCCGCGCTCTCGGTTCTCGGTCTCGGCATGGCGACGACCGTCGCGCCGCTGACGACGACGGTCTTAAACGCCGTCGATCGCAGCGACGCCGGCGCCGCTTCAGGAATCAACAACGCCGTCGCGCGGGTCGCCTCATTGCTCGCGATCGCGGTCTTCGGGATCGTCGCGACTGCGACTTTCGGCCGCGCCCTCGACCTCCGCCTGGCGCAGAGTGGTGTCTCGCCCGAAATACGGCGAGCCTTGAGCTCCCAGCGGTCTAAGTTCGGAGCGATCGAGCCGCCCGCCGGCGTCCGAACGCGAGAGAAGCAGGCGATCGAAGAGGCGGTCCGAGCCTCCATCGCCGCGTCCTTTCGAACGGTGGCGTTCAGCTGCGCCGCGCTCGCCATCCTCGCCTCGGTGTGCGGGGCGTGGGGCGTCCGTCGCCCGCCGTCCTCCTCTGCCCCCGCTCCCGGCGGAAGAGGGCGGGAGTGACCCCCTCGCCCGGCGTGAAGAAGCTCAGCCCTTTCGGTACATCCAGGCGATCACGAAGCCGGCGAGGAGCTAACCGCCGATCTGGTGGGCGGATTCGACCCGGGTGGCGTCATCGTTTCCAGTGACGCCCTCCCTCTCATGAGAGGAGGGAGGGTGTCGAGGCCTTACATCTTCCCCTTTTCGACAGGGACCACGTCGAACTTGCCGTCGCCCTCGGTGAAGAAGACGCACTCCGAGGACTTGTCGCAGGCCGTCGTGTGGCGATAGGTCGAAGGCAGCGTCAGGTAGGAGCCGGGGCCCAGCCTGACCGCGGGCTTTCCCTCCGGGCCGTGGATGATCGTGCCCGAGACGACGACGCACCGAAG
Source organism: uncultured Acidobacteriota bacterium (assembly GCA_963725095.1). GTDB lineage: Bacteria > Acidobacteriota > Thermoanaerobaculia > UBA5066 > Gp7-AA6 > DATBFU01. The sequence goes on along the minus strand of CAVRXJ010000018.1, from coordinate 32,717 downwards.
ATTGGCCGAATGCGTGTGCAGCGGCGCCGAGAATCCCGGCGGAAACTTCTGCAGCGCGCCAAACGCGCCCATCGCCGGGTCACCCCAGAGGATGACCTGCTTGACACCGGGCGGGGCATTGAGCACGTCGGCCCATTTCAGATCGGCCGCGGGCCAAACGACAGGCTTGGCGCCTTGCGCGATGACTGCGGCCGCGAGCAGGAACGAGACAGCAAACGCCGGGATGGTTCTTCCCTTCACGGATACCTCCTTTGTTTTTCGAAAACGCTGGCGTGACGCTACCACTCGGCGCGCCTTTCCGCTCCCGGGACGGGAAAGGAAGAGGAGGGAGGCTCCGATCCCCGCTAGAATCCCTCCGACTCCAATGCCCATCACGCCCGGCTCCCGGCTCGGCCCCTACGAGATCCTCGCGCCGATCGGCGCGGGAGGGATGGGGGAGGTGTACCGGGCCCGGGACACCCGGCTCGAGCGGTCCGTCGCCATCAAGGTTCTGCCGAATCATCTTTCCAAGTCTCCCGAGGTGCGCCAGCGCTTCGAACGGGAGGCGAAGACGATCTCGCAGCTCTCGCACCCGCACATCTGCGCGCTCTACGACGTCGGGCACGAGGGCGACACCGAGTACCTCGTCATGGAGCTGCTCGAGGGAGAGACCCTCGCGGAGCGGCTGCGCAACGGCGCCCTTCCGCTCGACCAGACGCTGCGCTTCGGCACGGAAATCGCCGACGCTCTCGACAAGGCGCACCGCCAGGGCGTCATCCACCGGGACCTGAAGCCGGGCAACGTCATGCTGACGCGCTCGGGCGTGAAGCTGCTCGACTTCGGTCTGGCCAAGAGTCTGGCGCCCGCGGCCACGTCCGGCAGCCTGACGGCGCTCCCCACGCAGGCGAATCTGACCCAGGAAGGCACGATCCTCGGCACCTTCCAGTACATGGCGCCCGAGCAGCTCGAGGGCAAGGACGCCGACGCGCGCACCGACATCTTCGCCTTCGGCGCCGTGCTCTACGAAATGGCGACCGGGAAGAAAGCCTTTGCCGGCGCCTCGCAGGCATCCCTGATCTCGGCGATCCTGCGCGACGAGCCGGTGCCGATCTCGCAGGTCCAGCCGATGGCGCCGGCCGCGCTCGACCGCGTCGTGAAAACATGCCTCGCCAAAGACCCCGAAGAGCGCTGGCAATCGGCCGCGGACTTGAAGCGGGAGCTTCGCTGGATCGGAGAAAGCTCACAAGCCGGCGTCCCGGTCAACTCCCTCTCCCCCCGACGGGGGGAGAGGGGTAGGGTGAGGGGGGGGCGCCTCGCCTGGGCCGTCTCGGCTCTGCTCCTCCTCGGCGCCCTCTATCTCGGCAGCGAGCTCGTCCGCACGCGCGGCGCCAAACCGCAGCCGATCCATTCCTATCTGATCCCGCCCGAGGGCACGACATTCCGCCTCACCGGCGATGAGGCCGCCCCCATCGCCATCTCGCCGGACGGCGCCCGAGTCGCCTTCGGGGCGGGGAACAAGCTTTGGGTCCAGTCCCTTCGAACCGGAGAGGCCGCGTCTCTGGCCTCGACCGAAGGCGCGCAGTTCCCGTTCTGGTCTCCGGACGGCCGATCGATCGGCTTCTTCGCTACCGGGAAGCTGAAGACCGTCGAGGCCTCGGGCGGCCCGGTGCAGGTGATCGCCGACGCGCCGACGCCCCGCGGCGGCACGTGGGGCAAGGATGGAGTCATCGTCTTCTGCCCGGACTTTCGGGGCGGGCTCTCTCGCATCCCCGCCCCGGGCGGCGCGGCGACTCCGCTGACGAAGGTGAACCTTCAGCTTCACACGACCCATCGCTGGCCGTCTTTCCTGCCCGACGGCAGGCATGTTCTGTACCTCGCCGCAAGCCACGGCAACCCGCGCTCGGAGCAGTCCGGCATCTACGTCGCCTCGCTCGACGGAGGCGAGCCGCGCCGGGTGATGCCTTCGTACGGAAGCGCGCAGTACGTCCCCGGCTACCTGCTGTCCGTTCGCGACTCGAACCTCATGGCGGCGCCTTTCGACCTGGGCAAGCTGTCGGTCTTCGGCGAATCGGTCCGCCTCGCCGGCGACGCCAACTTCGACTTCGGGACCTGGCGGGGCGTGTTCACCGCGTCCCAGAACGGTGTGCTCGTCTACGAGGTCGTTCGGGACGCGGTGGGCGGCCAGCTCACCTGGATCGACATGTCCGGCCGGCCCCTCTCCACGATCGGCGACCGGAGCGAGTCGTACGCCTTGAGGTTGTCTCCCGACAACCGCCGGGCGTCGCTCGTGCTCGGCGATCCGAACAACGACATCTGGATCACCGAGCTCGAGCGCGGGGTGCGGACGCGGCTGACGACCAACGCGCAAGTCATCGTGGCGCCCTGCTGGTCGCGGGACAGCTCCACGATTCTGTTCGTGACCGGGGAGAGTCTTCAGAAGGCGGAAGTCGATTACGTGTTGGCAACTCTTCCTGCCAACGGCGCCGGCCAGAGGAAAGTCTTCTTCAAGTCTCCCGTGCGGATCGAGCCGACCGACTGGTCGCCCGACGGCCGCTATGTGCTGCTGGACAAGGGCACCATCGGCGCGACCGACATCTGGGCCATGCCGCTCGCGGCGCCGGACAAGGCGTTTCCGCTGGTGGAGTCTCCTTTTCTGGACGGAAACGCCCAGTTCTCGCCCGACGGCCGGTGGGTCGCCTACATGTCGCAGCAGTCGGGGAGGCTCGAGATCTACGTCACGTCCTTTCCGGCAGGCGGCGCGCGCTGGCAGGTGTCCGCCAACAGCGGGACCCAGCCCCGTTGGAGCGCCGACGGACAGACTCTTTACTTCGTTTCCGTTGCGAGCCAGCTCATGGCCGCCTCCGTCGACGGCAAGGGGACGCAGTTCAACGTGACGGACGTCAAGCCGCTGTTTCCCGTGAACCTGTTCGTGGGCCCGCGCATCTCCTGCGGCTACGACATCGCCGCCGACGGCAAGCGAATCCTCATCAACAGCGCTGGGCGAGTCGAGGCGCCGCGCGTCGTGCTGGTCTCCAACTGGGCGTCGGCGCTGGCGAAGTAGCGGAGGGGGAGAGGAGAGGACCCCCCCTCACCCTACCCCTCTCCCCCCGTCGGGGGAGAGGGGATCCTTTGGACGGGTGAGGCGGGTAGCCTCTTGGCGTTACGATCCGGGTCGGGGAGACAACCATGAAGAAACGAACCCGACCCGCCGCGAAGAAGTCCGCCGCCAAGAAGCGCAAACCGATCATGCGCCACTCGCGCGAAGGCGTGAGGGGCCGGAAGGCCAAGCGCGCTGCGAAGGCGAAGAAGCAGACCAGGAAGACCAGGCCGACGGCGAAGCCCCGCGCTGCCGCGCGCAAGGCGAAACCCGCGAAGAAGGCTCCCGCCAAACCTGCGCGCCTGCGCCGCGGCTCGACCGAGAGCAGCCTCGAGCTGCCGCCTTACGCCCGCGGCATGGGCGCGCGCGCCGGCGGACAGTCCGGCGACATCGAAGACCTGAGCGAGGTCGAGGACGTGGACTCCGAGAGCGTCGAAGAGCTCCTCGAGGAGGGGCAGGCCTTCGAAGCCGGCGTGATCAGCGGGGTCGAAGAGGCCGACGACGAGTTCGGCGAGGTCCGCACGCGGGAAGTTCCCGTCGACGACGTGCCCCAGGAGTACCTGGACGAAGACTGATCCGGACCGGCGGGGGGGCGATGCCGCGCGCGTGCGCGGCGGCCTCTTTCTCGTGAAGGGGTGGAAGTAGGAGAGGGGCTGATGGCCCCCCCTCACCCTGCCCCTCTCCCCCATCGGGGGGAGAGGGAAAAGACGCCGCTACCGTTCCCGCCTCACCGTGACCTTCTTCCGCTTAACCCCCGAGACGCGCAGCGCGCGGATGACGTCGTCGGCGATCGCCTCGGGCACCTCGACTAAGGAGAAGCGCTCGGAGATCTGGATCGAGCCGACCTCGCGCGGATGGACCTTCGCCAGCTTGACGATCGCGCCGACGAGATCTCCCGGCCGGAGATTGTCGGCCCGGCCGGCGCCGACGAAGACCTTCGTAGGTTCCCGTCGCGCGGCCGGAACTTCGGTCCGCCCTTGCCCGCCCGCGGGGCCGGCGGCGCCGCGACCGCCGGAATCTCGTGCTCGTCGGCCGCGGAGCCCGAACCCGCCGCAGACGGATCGGCCATCTTCACCGCCGCCGCCGCCACGTCGAGCGGGTCGAACTCCTCGGCGAGCGACTCGACGACGACGCGGTAGGCATCGAGCCCGCCCGCAAGCAGCGACTCGCGCAGCGAAGCCCGCGTCAGCTCGAGCCGCTTCGCCCGCAGGTCCGCCACCGTCGGCACGCTCCCGATCTCGATCTTCTGTTTCGTCGCGCGCTCGATGTTCTTCAGCTGCCAGTGCTCGCGCGGCTCGGCGAGCGTGATGGCGACGCCTTCGCGCCCCGCGCGCCCCGTGCGGCCGATCCGGTGGACGTAGTCGTCGGCGGAGGAAGGGCACGTCGTAGTTCACGACGTGCGAGAGGTGCCCGATGTCGAGGCCCCGCGCCGCCACGTCCGTCGCGACGACGAGCTCGAGCGTTCCGGCGCGCAGCTTCTTCATCACGCGATCGCGCTCCCCCTGCGAAATCCCGCCGTGGAGGGCCTCGACGCGCAGGCCCCGACCCTTCAGGCTCTCCGTCAGATCGTCCACTTCGAGCCGCGTCCGGCAGAACACGAGGGCCGCCGTCGGCGACTCGAGGTCCAGCACGCGCCCGAGCGCCGCCCGCTTGTGGCCGCGCGCGACGATGTAGGCCGTCTGGCGCACCTTCGGCATCTTCCCCGCGGCCGTCGTCTCTCCGCGCGATCGCGATGCGCACGGGATTCTTCAGGTGCTTCGAGGCGATCGTGACGATGCGCGGTGGAAGGGTCGCCGAAAAGAGCGCCGTCTGCCGCTCCGAAGGCGTCGCCGCGAGGATCGCCTCGAGGTCCTCCGCGAAGCCCATGTCGAGCATCTCGTCCGCCTCGTCGAGCACGAGGGTCCGCAGCGGCCTCGAGCTTCAGCGTCTTTCGGTTCACGTGGTCGAGCGCCCGACCGGGTGTGGCGACGACGACGTCCACGCCGCGCCTCAGCGCACCGCAGCTGCGAGTCCATCGAGGCTCCGCCGTACCGGGCAGCACGCGCACCCCGATGTTCTTGCCGTAGCGATGGACGGCTTCGGCGAGCTGCATTGCGAGCTCGCGCGTCGGAACGAGGATGAGGGCGACGGGGCTCGTGCCTTTCTCCGGGGCGGTTGCGATGGCGTGCAGGATCGGCAGTGCGAAGGCGGCGGTCTTTCCGGTTCCGGTCGCCGCCTGCGCGAGGACGTCACGCGCCGCCGCAGAAGCGGCGGAATCGCCTGCTGCTGGATCGGCGTCGGCTCCTCGTATCCGAGGGCCGTCAAGGCGGAGAGGATTCTCGGGTCGAGCTCGAGGCCCGGAGAAGGCGAGGCTGAGCGGAGGTCCGCATGCGGGCCCCCGTTCTGACCGAGGACGGCGGAGGCTGTAACCGCGTCTCGCTTCGGACCTTCTCGTCAAGGGTGGAAGTAGGCTTCCCTCTCCCCCCGTCGGGGGGCGAGGGAATCGAGTGCGGGAGTCGCTCCCTAGTGAGGCCTACTTCCCGCCTCACCGTGACCTTCTTCCGCTTGACCCCCGAGACGCGCAGCGCGCGGATGACGTCGTCGGCGATCGCCTCGGGAACCTCGACCAGCGAGAAACGCTCGGAGATCTGGATCGAGCCGACCTCGCGCGGATGGACCTTCGCCAGCTTGACGATCGCGCCGACGAGATCTCCCGGCCGGAGACTGTCGGCCCGGCCGGCGCCGACGAAGACCTTCGTGACGTTCCCGTCGCGCGGCCGGAACTTCGATCCGCCCTTGCCGCCCGTGGGGCCGGCGGCGCCGCGACCGCCGGAATCTCGTGCTCGTCGCCCGCGGAGCCGAGCCCGCCGCGGACGGGTCCGCCATCTTCACGGCCGCCGCCGCCACGTCGAGCGGGTCGAACTCTTCGGCCAGCGACTCGACGACGACGCGGTAGGCATCGAGCCCGCCCGCCAGCAGCGACTCCCGAAGCGACGCCCGCGTCAGCTCGAGTCGTTTCGCCCGCAGGTCCGCCACCGTCGGCACGCTGCCGATCTCGATCTTCTGTTTCGTCGCGCGCTCGATGTTCTTCAGCTGCCAGTGCTCGCGCGGCTCGGCGAGGGTGATGGCGACGCCCTCGCGCCCCGCCCGCCCCGTGCGGCCGATCCGGTGGACGTAGTCGTCCGCGGAGGAGGGCACGTCGTAGTTCACGACGTGCGAGAGGTGCCCGATGTCCAGGCCCCGCGCCGCCACGTCCGTCGCGACGACGAGCTCGAGGGTTCCGGCGCGCAGCTTCTTCATCACGCGATCCCGCTCGCCCTGAGAGATCCCGCCATGCAGGGCCTCGACGCGCAGGCCCCGCCCCTTCAGGCTCTCCGTCAGATCGTCCACTTCGAGCCGCGTCCGGCAGAACACGAGGGCCGCCGTCGGCGACTCCAGATCCAGCACCCGCCCGAGCGCCGCCCGCTTGTGCCCGCGCGCGACGATGTAGGCCGTCTGCCGCACCTTCGGCATCTTTCCGGCGGCCGTCGTCTCCCGCGCGATCGCGATGCGCACCGGGTTCTTGAGGTGCTTCGAGGCGATCGTGACGATGCGCGGTGGAAGGGTCGCCGAGAAGAGCGCCGTCTGCCGCTCCGAAGGTGTCGCCGCCAGGATCGCCTCGAGGTCCTCCGCGAACCCCATGTCGAGCATCTCGTCCGCCTCGTCGAGCACCAGCGTCCGCACGGCCTCGAGCTTCAGCGTCTTGCGGTTCACGTGGTCGAGCGCCCGACCGGGTGTGGCGACGACGACGTCCACGCCGCGCTTCAACGCGCGCAGCTGCGAGTCCATCGAGGCGCCGCCGTACACCGGCAGCACGCGCACCCCGATGTTCTTGCCGTAGCGGTGGACGGCCTCCGCGAGCTGCATCGCGAGCTCGCGTGTCGGAACGAGGATCAGGGCGGCGGGAGCGGAGCCCTTCTCCGGAGCAGCCGCGATGGCCTGCAGGATCGGCAGCGCGAAGGCTGCCGTCTTTCCCGTACCGGTCGCCGCCTGCGCGAGCACGTCGCGCCCGGCGAGGAGCGGCGGAATCGCCTGCTGCTGAATCGGCGTGGGTTCTTCGTAGCCGAGGGCTGTCAAGGCGGAGAGGAGCCTCGGGTCGAGCTCGAGTGCGGAGAAGGCGGGCGGAGCGGAGGTCGGCATGGGGGCCCATTCTGACGGAGGACGGCGGAGGGTGGAGATTTCAGGCTCCCTCTCGCTAAAGGCTCCCCTCTCCCCCCGACGGGGGAGAGGGGTAGGGTGAGGGGGGCTCCTCGGCTTGCTCCCGCAGCACATCGGATATACCGTCCACAGCGCTTCGAAATAACGACCGATTCGAAACGAGGAGGAGAGGACATGAGAAAGAAGACAATCCTGGCGTCTCTGGCAGTGTTTCTTGGGGGTTTCGCACTTTCCCTGGCCGCCGCCGACAACCCGTGGATGGGCACCTGGAAGCTGAACGAGGCGAAGTCGAAGCTCGCCCCGGGAGCGACGAAGAACCACACCGTCGTCTATGCGGCCGCGGGCGACAACATCAAGGTGACGGTGGATGGCGTCGACAAGGACGGCAAGCCGACGCACAACGAGTGGACGGGCAAGTTCGACGGCAAGGACTACCCGGTCACCGGCGATGCGCACCTCCGACATGCGGTCCTACAAGATGATCGACGCTCACAAGCTGGGCCTGAGCGCGTCGAAGGGCGGCAAGGTGACGTTGACCGGCCACATCGAGCTCGCTCATGACGGCAAGACCCGGACGGTCGAGACCAAGGCGAACCGACGCCAGCGGCAAGGAACTCCACAACAAGGCGGTCTACGACAAGCAGTAGTCCGCTACCGCCTCAATCTCGACTCTTCCCTCTCCCCCCGACGGGGGGAGAGGGGTAGGGTGAGGGGGCGCTCCTCTTAGCCGTCGGCCGCGGCCGGCGTCCAAATTCGTGCAGACGAGTCGGCTACCGAGTCTTCCCTCGCCCCTTCACCTCGCGAGCGAACTCCTTGAACTTCGTCGCCGAACCCTCCGCGGCGCTCCACTCTCGAATCTTTTCCATGTTTACCTTTCGACGAAGCGCGATCGACACCGCGGTTTCCAGGCTCTGCCGATCATTCCAGTGATAGAAGGCAGCCAGCCGATCCCGGCAGGAGTCCGTAGCCGATAGGGCGAGCAGTTCTCCGTCCGCCACCCGGATCGACACCGGCAGGATCTGGACGTCCCGGCCGATCGAAAGGGGCCCTCGCGGAAACTCGACGAAGAAGCGCGACTTCGAATGAACGTAATGGTCGCGCTGCCGGCGAAAGCCAATCCGGCCCAGCACGTCGTCGAGATTCTGTTGCGTCGTTGCCGATTCCAGAATGAGGTCGACGTCCTCCGACTGATACTCACCTTCCGAGTAGATGACGGCGCATGCTCCTCCGGTGAGCACGGCCCGAATCCTGGCTCGTCGGAGCGCGTCGCCGACGGCTCCCGCGACCTGCTCGAGTGTCGAAGTCGCCGTGATCTTCAGAGGCGTTTCCCGGTCCTTCTCGGCCGCCGGCGGATCTGACGGATTCGCCCGTCGATCTCGGTTTCCTGAGCCGCAAGACGGTCCAGATACGCGGCGAGCTCGTCCCTGGCGTAGTACCTCGGCTCGATCCGGTACACGCGCGTACGACCCCGGAGCGAGCGGACACGAGCCCGTCGCGCTCCAGGCTCGCGAGCGCTTTCTGGATGGAAAAGAGCCTCAGCTCGAGCAATCTCGCCAGTTCCCGAGGATAGCTCTCCTCCAGCAGCCGCAGAGCAATCAGCGACCGGGTTCGGCTCGGCGATCCGAACGGCGAAGACTGATCGACCATAATAATTGGTCATATGACCACTAAACATGGTCTATGTCAAGCGAGCAACAGTGGTCTTCAAGGAGGGGCGCTTTTTTCAGCGCCGACTGCCACTCGGCGCCCGTTCACCCGTCCCCGCTAGAATCCCCCCAACCCAGATGCCCCTGACACCAGGCTCGCGCCTCGGTCCGTACGAGGTCCTCTCCGCCCTCGGAGCCGGCGGGATGGGGGAGGTCTACCGGGCGAGAGACACGCGGCTCGGCCGCGACGTGGCGCGTCAAGGTTCTCCCCGAACGCCTCGCCTCCTCGCCCGAAGTGCGGCAGCGGTTCGAGCGGGAGGCGCGAACCATCTCGCAGCTCTCGCACCCGCACATCTGCGCGCTGTACGACGTCGGGCGCGAAGGCGAGACGGAGTACCTGGTGATGGAGCTGCTCGACGGCGAGACGCTGTCGGACCGCCTCGTCAAGGGCCCGCTGCCGCTCGAGCAGACGCTGCAGTTCGGTGTCGAGATGGCGGACGCCCTGGACAAGGCGCACCGCCGCGGCATCGTGCACCGCGATCTGAAGCCCGCCAACGTGATGCTGACGAAGTCCGGCGTCAAGCTCCTCGACTTCGGCCTCGCGAAGGCCGTGGAGCCGGAAAAATCCCAGAGCAGCCTGACCGCGCTGCCGACGCAGCAGGGACTCACCCAGGAAGGAACGATCCTCGGCACCTTCCAGTACATGGCGCCCGAGCAGCTCGAAGGCAAGGACGCCGACGCGCGCACCGACATCTTCGCCTTCGGCGCCGTGCTCTACGAGATGGCCACCGGGAAGAAGGCGTTTTCCGGAACGAGCCAGGCGTCGCTGATCTCCGCGATCATGAAAGAGGACCCGGCGCCGATCTCCGCCGTCGAGCCGGCGTCGCCCGCTGCCCTCGATCGCGTCGTCCGCACCTGCCTCGCCAAGGATCCTGAAGAGCGCTGGCAGAGCGCCGCCGACATCCGGCGGGAGCTCGCCTGGATCGGCGGGGACTCTCGGGCCGGCCTGCCCGCCGCGTCGCCCTCGCCCTCCGCCCGGCGCGCCTGGCTCCCCTGGGTGATCGCCGCAGCGGCCGTAATTGCCGCCGCGCTCATCGCGATCGCCGCCCGCCGTCCCGCCCCTTCCGCGCCGCGGCGGATGGAGCTCTCGATCGTCCTTCCCGAGCGCACGATCCAGAACGACTTCTTCGCCCTGTCGCCCGATGGAGGAACACTCGCGTTCTCCGGGATCGTTTCGGGCAAATCCCTCCTCCGCCTTCGTGAGCTCGGCTCGAGCGCCGTGCGCACCCTGCCGGGAACCAATTCGGCGGAGTCCGTTTTCTGGTCGCCCGACGGGCGCTCGCTCGGCTTCGTCTCGCGCGGCAAGCTTCAGCGTATCGACGTCGCGACCGGATCGATCGAGGTCGCTCGCCGATGCCGAAACGGGACGCGGGGGAGCCTGGTCGGCTCAAGGCGACATCCTCTTCGCCCAGAAATCGGCCGGCGCCATCTACCGGGTCGCCGCCTCGGGCGGGCCCGTCACGGTCGCGACGGCGCTCGAGAAAGGCGACTTCCTGCACCGCTGGCCGCAGTTCCTGCCGGATGGAAAGCGCTTTCTCTTCTTCGTCAAGACGGCCAACCCCGAAACGACCGGCACGTACCTGACCTCGCTCGGTCAAACGAGCCGCCGCCTCGTTCTCCGCAATGGCGCCACCGGAGTCTTCGTCCCGCCCTCGACACTCCTCTACGGCCGAGGCTCCGCCCTCCTCGCCCAGCACTTCGATCCTGAAAAGGGCGAGCTCGCGGGCGCGCCCGTGACGGTCGTGCGCCCGGTGATGCGCGCCGAGCTCGGCTCCTTCATCGACCTCTTCACGGTGTCGCAGACCGGAATCCTCGTCTATCGGGCCGGCAGCGCCGAGCGGCAGCTGACCTGGATGGACCGCAAGGGCAACGTTCTCGGGAAATGTGGGACAACCCGACGTTATCTGGAGCGTCACGCTGTCCCCGGACGACCGCGAGGCGGCGATTTCCGTCCGCACCATCGAGACCGGCGCCTCCTCGAGCTCGATCATCGACATCGCGCGAAATGTCTCGACGCCCCTCGTCGAATCGGCGGCGCATCCCGTGTGGATGCCCGACGGACGCACCGTCGTCTATCGCAGTGAGGGGCAGAAGTACGAGATCCGGAGGCGAGCCGTCCACGGCGATCCGAAAGACGAATCGGCCGGCGTCGTCGACAGCTTCGCGACGCCGCACTCCACTTCGCCCGATGGGCGCTACATGCTCTACACGCGTATGGGCGGCAACTTCGACATCGGCGTCGAGGACCTTCAGGGCAGCGCGAAACCCGAGATGCTCCTTCGCAGCGAATTCGACGAGCGCACGCCGCACTTTTCCCCCGACGGACATTGGTTTGTCTACAGCTCGGACGAGCCCGGCCAGACCGAAATCTTCGTGCGCCGATTCCCGATCACGCAGGAGGCGTGGCGCGTCTCGACCTCGGGGGGCCAGCAGCCGACCTGGAGCCGGGACGGCAAGGAGATCTTCTTCGTGTCTCTCGACGGCCGGCTCATGGCGGCGCCCGTTTCGGTCGCCGGAACGACGCTGTCGATCGGGACTCCGCAGGCGCTTTTCCGCTCTCCGGTGAGGCTGAACAGCGTCGTGAACCAGTACGCCGTCTCAGCCGACGGCCAGCGCTTCCTGTTCGCCCTGCCCACCGAGGACTTCGACGCGAGCCCTTCCGGCCCAACTGGCAGAGCCGTGAAGGCGCCCCTCACCCCAACCCTCTCCCGTGGGGAGAGGGGGCGGATCCGAGGTCACTCTTGCCAAGAGGATTCCCTCTCCCCCGAGAGGGCGGGTGGGGGGCTCCACGACCGCAGGAACGCGCCGGGTGTTGCACGATTTCGCTCGCCCTCTCCCTCGCCCGGCGGGAGAGAGCAGGGGTGAGGGGCGGTTACCGAGACGGAATCCGCAGCCTCCATCCCGTCTGTATCAGGTAAGTGTCTTTGATGAGGGCCCGATTCGCTTCCAGGATCCGTCTCCGGGATTTCGCGTCTCCGTAGAACTTCCTGGCGATCGAGGAGAGCGTGTCGCCCTCCGCCACGACGTACATCCGATCGGTCGTTTCCAGGTCCATGCCGCTGATTGGACCGGCCGTTCCCGCCTCCGCCGCGGGGTGGAGGAGCGCGGATGAGGCGCTGACCGAGACAACATCCGAGAAGTCGGATCCGCTGAGGTTCGCCATGGGCTCTCCTTTTCCGGCTATCGGACCCGCCGAACGAGGAAAGCGGGAGCCGGCATCCTTCTCTGTAGCGGTATTCGTGCCAGACCGTCGATCGCCTCTCCCCGCGCCTCACTTCAGCACCGGCCGCGGCCGGCGAGGGTGCGGGGGTCGCCCTACCCCCCAGGGAGGACAGCGACTTTCTAGCGCGACCGCAGGAAGCTCCCCGGTGTCTGCACGAGAAGGCCGCCCAGGCGTCGGCCGATCAAGTGCCCGAAGTCTCGGATGTCCCCGGTCAAGAGGTGCGTCGCTCCTGCCGCGATAGCCGCCTGAACGATCGGCTCGTCCTTTTCAGGAAGCCGCGGTCCGTCCGGGAGGGTCGTGCTGGGAGCTTCCATGACAATCTCGATCGCGGCCAGCAGTCGCTCCAGCCGGTCGCGTCTCTCCGGCGTGTCGAGATTGCGCCTCGCCTCCTCCACGGCGTAGCCGGAGGCCAGGAGCTGAACGCCCGGCAGCCGCCAGAGCTCCAAAAGCCCCGCCCCCTCGCGGTAGGCCGCGGAGAACAGAACGTTGGTGTCGAGAAAGACAGGCCGCATGCGCCGCCGGCGTCACCGGCCGCGCGGTCGCCGGGAACGCACCTTGCGAGGATCGAGCCCGAGCCGCCGGACGTCGGCCTCTGCCTTCTTCCGATCGCTTGCATCGACCGCGTTCGCGAGAAGAAACTCGGCCTTTCGCTCCGGCGTGTAGATCTCGAGGGGCAGGACCGCAGCGGGCCGCAGGAGCACTCCGTATTCGGACTCCTCCGCGACCACCAGCGTTCCCTCTCCGAATCCGTATCGCTTTCGGAGCTTGGCGGGCAGAACGATCGTTCCCCGCTTGCCGATCCTGGTGGGTTCGCCCATCGCAGAAGGATAGCAGATATTCAGATATTCAGATAGTCAGAAAGTGTGATAGAGTCGTTTCGTTCTCGCTTCGCTCGCCTTCCGCCAGACCGTTCTGACGAATCCCGACCGAAACAAGGCAACGAGAATGCAGGGCGCCGCGCCGTGGCGCTTCCGCTCATGACCTTGAATCGGCGAAGGAGGAAGTCATGCGGACCACTTGTCGGATATTCCTGGCATCGTTTCTTCTGATGGCGGTCGTCGGAGTCGTCTCGGCGCAGGACAGTGCGGCGCCCCCCTCGGCGGCTCCCGTGCCGGTCGCGACGCCCGTCCCCGCGGTCCCGCCGATCCCCGGCGATCAGCCCGTAGTGCCGGAGCCGGTCGTGGCCCCCGTCCCCGATCTACCGCAGATACCCGGCACGCAGAGCGACGCTCCAGCCGTCGAGCCGGCGGTTCCTGCGAGCCCGAACAGCCCCGCGCTCGTCCAGCCCGAGCCTCCTGCAGATCTGAGCAGCGCCCCGGCCGTCGAGCCCGTCGCTTTGCCGGCTGTGAACCCGCCAGCGCTCGAGAAGCTGCCGGCCGCAGTCGTCACCAGCAAGCGCGTAGAAAAGAAGAAGACCGTCAAGAAGCAAGTGGAGACGCCCGCGAGTCAGGAAGCCGACTCCACCGAAGCGGCCGCAGCGGCGGTGAGCACGGCGGCCGTTGACACGACCGGGAACACGCCACCGCCTCCTGGCGCCGCGGCGAGCACGGCGCCCCGCAGCATCGCGCCCCCGCCCGCACCTGCAGCTGAAGCGGCGGCTGACGAGAATACCGAGGTCACAGCCCTGAAAAGGGAGATGGGGATCGGCGGCTGGATCCTCTTCGCTGTCACCGTCATCGCTCTGTTCGGCATCATGACGCTGATCCGGCGCCGGCGCCCGCGGCGCCGCAGCCGTACTTCGATCCTGGACCACGGGACTCTCTCCGATGGGCAGCAACCTGCGCTTGTGCTCTCCCAGGAGCTGAAGCCATCCCTCGTGCCGCGTCCGTAACCCGGCACTGACTGAATTCGCGAAGGCGGGGCACGACCCCCGCCTTTTTCTTTTTCCCGATCGATCGCAGCGCGAAGGACCGCGCCCGCCGGCGCGCGGTCGTATCCGGCTCAACCCCGCGTGCGCTCGACCGCGCGCTTCCAGCCGCGAAAGGCCGATTCCCGCCGGTCCTCGTTCCACCTCGGCTCGAACGTCCGATCGGCCTTCCAGAGCCGCCGCAACTGGTCCGTGGACTCGAAGACGCCCGCGGCAAGGCCGGCCGCGTAGGCCGCGCCGAGCGCCGTCGTCTCACGCACGACCGGGCGAACCACCGGGATGCCGAGCACGTCGGCCTGGAGCTGCATCAGAAAATCGTTCGAGGTGGCCCCCCCGTCCACTCTCAGGGCGGTGAATGGCCTTGCGCTGTCCGCCGCCATCGCATCGGCAACCTCCCTGCTCTGAAAGCAGATCGCCTCGAGCGTGGCGCGCACGAGATGGGCGCGCGTTGCATGGTGCGTGAGACCCACGATCGCCCCGCGCGCCCCCATGTCCCAATACGGCGCGAAGAGACCCGAAAAGGCCGGTACGAAGTAAACGCCTCCCGAATCCGGCACGCTTTGGGCGATTGCCTCGGTCTCGGCGGCGCTGCCGATCAAGCCCAGGTTGTCCCGCAGCCACTGCACGGCCGCGCCGGCGACCGCGACGGAGCCCTCGAGCGCATAGGCCCGCTCTCCTGGACCGGCGCAGGCCGCCGTCGAGAGCAGCCCAAAGGAGCTCGTCACCGGTTTCTCGCCGACGTGCTCGAGCAGGAAAGATCCTGTCCCGTAGGTGTTCTTCGCCTCGCCCGCCGCGAAACAACCCTGCCCCGCGAGCGCAGCCTGCTGATCTCCCAGGTCGCCGCAGACGGGGACGCGCGCGCCAAACGGGCCGTCCGGGAGCGTGTGACCGTAGGGTTCCCGGGCGATGGAGGGCCGGATCGCCGGCAACGCCTCCCGCGGCACGCCGAACCGGTCCAAGAGCAAGGGGTCCCACTGGAGATCCGCGAGGTTGCACAACAGCGTGCGCGAGGCGTTGGTCGGGTCCGTCACGTGCGCGCCACCGCGCGGCCCGCCGGTCAGGTTCCAGATGACCCACGCGTCGATCGTGCCCAGGAGCAGATACCCGGAGGCAGCGAGCTCGCGGAGTCCGCTGACGTTGTCCAGCAGCCACCGGATCTTTGTCGCCGAGAAGTAGGTCGAGATCGGCAGCCCCGTGCGGGCGCGCACTTCCTCTTCCCATCCCCGCTCGATGGCCGCGCGGCACTCCGCCGCCGTCCGCGTGTCCTGCCAGACGATCGCGTTGGCGGCGGGCCGGCCGTCTCGCGCGTCCCAGGCCACCACGGTCTCACGCTGGTTCGTGATCCCGATCGCGAGCACGCGCCCGGGCGCCGCCGTGCGCAGCGCCTCCGCGGCGACTTCCTCGACGCGCTCCCGAATCTCGACGGGATCGTGCTCGACCCAACCAGGCCGCGGGAAGATCTGCCGGTGCTCGCGGTAGGCCGCGGCGGCCGGGCGTCCCAGGAGGTCGAACAGGATGCAGCGAGTCCCCGTGGTCCCCTGATCGATCGCCGCGACGTACTCCCGCATCGCGACGGCATCCTATCCGGCGGTTGGGACTCCTCCTTCTTCTCCCTCTCCCCAAAGGTTCCCTCTCCCCCCGACGGGGGGAGAGGGGTAGGGTGAGGGGGGGGCTCCCGCTCTTTGCGAGAGTGAGCCTGAAAGATCTCCCTCTCTCGGCGGGAGCGGGGGAGCGCGAGGTCTGCTCCCTCTCCCGGCGGGAGGCAGGGGAGAACAGTTACCTCAGCCCGGTTCACGAGACCCGACGGGACCGCCTGCGGTCGCGGGTCTGTTTTCCCCGCGCCCGCCCGTAAGCCTGCATCGACTCGCGAACCTCCAGTTGATCCACGTCTCGGTGCGAACGGCTTTCGTAGCCGCGGTGAGTTGTTTTCAATGGCGAAACGCTCTTATCGATTGACTCTCCGAATTCGAGTCTCGCCGAGCGCAGGTCATATTCGGCCTGAAGGCCCAGCCAGAGCTCCGGGCTCGTTCCCAAGAAGCGCGCCAATCGCAAGGCGGTATCCGCCGTCACACCACGGCGGCCGCGTACGATTTCCGACACGCGGGTGACCGGGACGTCCACCGCCCTCGCCAGCGCATTGGCGGAGAGGCCGAGCGGTCGCATGAATTCTTCCTCCAGGATCTCTCCCGGGTGAATCGGATCCAAACGTTTCACAACCATCTTCGCTCCCTCAGTGGTAGTCGACGATCTCGACATCGAAGGCATCCGATCCTCGCCACACGAAACAGACACGCCATTGATCATTGATCCGAATGCTGTGCTGCCCCTTCCTCTTCCCCTTCAACGCCTCGAGGCGATTCCCGGGCGGGACGCGAAGGTCCTGCACGCAGATCGATCGGTGCAGGAGCAGCAGCTTGCGCCGCGCCACGCGTTCGAAGGACCGAAAGCGAGGGACCTCCCGGTCATGAAAGAGATCTTCCGTCGCGGTCGAACCGAACGACCGGATCACGGCCGTAGTATAGCGTTTAACGGGAACCAATACAACGCACGGTAGACCCCGCTCGTGACGTCAGCCCCCTTCTCGGCGGGAACTGGCTTGGTGTGATGGAGCTTCTGTCACTCCCCACGCAAACACTGCTCACACGAAAAGGGAACCTCTAGGCAAAGCGCCGGCGCAGCCGGCACGGGTGGGGAAAACTCGCTCGGGATCCCTCGTCGAGGACTCCTCGGGATGACAGACTGCAGCGAAGCTCTGAAGCCTGTCATCCCGAGCTCGGAAGGCCCCTTAGCCGGACGGTGGCAGCGCGACGCGACCGGGGACGAGGAACTAGTCTTCGAGCATCTCGGCGAAGGCGCGCGGGAGGAGAACGCGGCCGTGCCTCATCGGATCGTCGATGAGCCTCAGATCGCCGGTGATCAGGATCGAACGCGGAACAGCGTCCAGGAGCCGCCAGAGATGGGCATCTCCTTTCCCGGTGCTCCCGGACGACGCCTCGGTCTCGACGACCGCTCCGTTTGCGGCGATCTCAGTCAGAAGAACGTCGATCTCCGTCGGCGAGAGTCGATGCCGCCGGCGGATCCTCGGCCGCAAGAGGACGTCCCGATACTCCGCCAGCAGATCGACGGAGAGCAGAAATCGAAACCTTCCTGCCAGCATGCCATCGAGGATTCGGACCGTCGGCGACGACGAGTTTTTGGTCAGAACGCCGCTCACGACCACGTTGGTGTCGATCACGGCCGGCGCCGACTTCATCGCCGGCGCCGCTGCGCCTTCGTCTCCTCGACCGCGAGCCGGATCGCGTCGGTCTCCGTCATCGCCGAGCGGGCCCGAGCCCGTGCCACGAGGGCCGCGGCCTGGCTCGTCGTCTTGACGCCGTAGGCGTCGAGGCTTTCCTCGACGACGCTCCGAATCGTCTTGCCGCGGCGAACGGCCGTTTCCTTCAGCGCGCGATGCCTCTCGGATGAAAGCGTGATTGTCAGGCGTGGCACGTGTCTGGTCTCCACACGCATCATATCACCAACCCACCAAGTCACCAGACGGTCAGGCGGCAGTGGTGAGGGGGCTCCTCTTTGACTCTGGGGTCAACCCCCCTCGGACGGGCGCATGAGGACAAGTTTCTTATATAATTAATTCGAACAGGAAATGGAGGAGCCGAGGTGGAGTTTCGCTGGAACGAATGGAATGAAGAACACCTTGCGCGTCACGGCGTCAGTCCCGATGCAGCGGAAGAAGTCATTCGCGGCGCCCGTGCTCCGTATCCTCTCGTTCAAGGCGATGAGCGGTATCTCGTTTGGGGTAGCGAGTCCAGCGGACGGCTCCTGCAGGTCGTTTTTGTCATCGATCCGGATGACTCGATCTTCGTCATCCATGCCCGACCGCTGACCGATAGGGAGAGAAAGCGATATCGACGGAGGCGCAAATGAGGAAGAAGACATCCACGAAGGGTCACAAGTTCGGAAAGCTGAACGCTCAGGAGCTTGCGGAGGCGACTGCGCCATATGGCCGCGAGATGGCGGTCGACGAGTTCGAATCTCCAGGCCCCGCCGCGCGCCGGCAATGGGAAAGGGCGCGACGGAAGCCGGGGCGGCCACGGCGTGGAAAGGGAGCCAAAGTGATCTCCGTGAGTGTCGAAAAGGGGCTCCTGTCGCAGTCGGATAACCTTGCCCGGAGTCTGGGTCTGAGCCGTGCCAGCCTCATCGAACGCGGGTTGAAGGCTGTCCTGGCGGAGGAGGAAAGGCGAGGCTGACCCCCTCACCCTGACCCTCTCCCGTCACCGGGAGAGGGAGCGGATTCTTTGGCTCCGTCTCGTAAAAGAATTCCCTCTCCCCCCGACGGGGGGAGAGGGGTAGGGTGAGGGGGGGATCCTCCTATCGCTCGACAGGCACGCCACAGATGCCATCAACCGCCAGAGTTCTCTCCGTCAGCGTCGGGGGCCCCCGCGCGTTCGACTACCACGGCCGCCCGGCGAAGAGCGCGATCTGGAAATCGCCGGTCGCGGGCCGTGTCGCCGTCCGGGGCGTGAACCTCGCCGGGGACGACCAGGCGGACCGGGACGCGCACGGAGGTCCCGACAAGGCGGTCTACGCCTACGCCGTCGAGGACGCGCGGTGGTGGGAATCGGAGATCGGCCGGCCGTTCGCGCACGCGGAATTCGGCGAAAACCTCACGACGGAAGGCATCGAGGTCAACGACGCGCTCGTCGGCGAGCGCTGGGCGATCGGAACGGCCGTCCTCGAGGTCTCCGAGCCGCGCGTGCCCTGCTGGCGGCTCGGCGTCCGAATGAACGACCCGCTCTTCATCCGCCGCTTCACGCAGGCCCTCCGCCCCGGACCGTACCTGCGGATCGTCGTCGAGGGCGACCTCGGAGCCGGGGACGAGATTCAAGTCGTCTCCAAGCCCGATCACGACCTGTCGATCCGCGACGTCTTCCGCATCTACACGAAGGATCGGGACGAGTGCCGGAGGTTGATCGAGGTTCCCCAGATGTCCGCCGCCTGGAAGCGATGGGCGCGGGACATGCTCGCGCGAGTCGAGGGCGCCAAAGACCCCGCCACGCCCGGCTGCTGCTAGGGTCTCCTCAAGGCTCCTTCCCTCTCTCGACGGGAGAGGGGAGGAGGAGTGGCAATCCCCCTAGCGAGTCAATTGATAGATGGCGGGCCGATATCGGGGTGGCGGAATCGGCTTGCCTTCTTGACGCGCTGCCTCGAGCCACGCGTCGCGAGCCCGCTCGACCTGCGCCAGCGCCTCCTCCGGCGTGGCGCCGAACGCCGAACAGGACTCGAGGTCGGGGATGTCGGCGATATAGCCGCCGTCCTCCTCGCTGAAGAAGATGTTGATGTGATAGTCGCTCATTCGCCGGACACCAATCGCAAATTATAACGTTCGATCAGGCGCAGAAACTGCCTCACTTGATAAGGCTTTGCTTCGCCGTGCACTTCCTGAAGGTTGAGCAGCTCAGGAATCGCCGGGTGAGCGAGAATGTGGTGGCTTCCACTCCGTCTGGCAACCCGAAATCCGACGCTCTGGGCCAGCCTGAGAAAGTCTCCGAAGGCAACATTGCTCAGGGCGCCGTCGGAAATTCGTCGAAGAAGTGCTCGCGGTTTCACGCAGGTTTCGGCTTTGCCATGGCTCCGACGCTACGGCGCCCTCACGGACAAACCATGTCCTCTCGCCGCCCGAAGAGTCGGCTTGCCCTGTGATCTCTCCCGCCCCACTCGGCGTCCCGACTGAACGTCTCAGCGGGGAACTGGGGAGAGCGCTCATCCGCCGCTTCACCACGCACGAGGGATGGCTCGACCGCACCGGCCGGGCCGTCGGGTTTGCAATATTCGTCAAGACTCTCTCGCGGCCACCACACCGACTAGAATCCCCTCACCCAATGCCCCTAACCCCCGGCTCCCGCCTCGGCCCCTACGAAGTCCTCTCCGCCATCGGCGCCGGCGGCATGGGGGAGGTCTACCGCGCCAGGGACCCGCGCTTGAACCGCGACGTCGCGATCAAGGTCCTCCCCGCCACCTTCTCCGCCGACGCCGACCGCCTGCGCCGTTTCGAGCTGGAGGCGAAGGCCGCCGGCGCCCTCAACCACCCCAACATCACGGCCGTCCTCGACATCGGCCAGCACGACGGCGAGCCGTACGTCGTCCAGGAGCTGCTCGAAGGCGAATCGCTGCGGGACGTCCTGAAGGGCACGCGCCTGGCGACGCGCAAGGCCATCGACTACTCGCTGCAGATCGCCCACGGCCTCGCGGCGGCGCACGAGAAGGGGATCGTCCACCGGGATCTCAAGCCCGAGAACATCTTCGTCACCCGGGACGGCCGCGTGAAGATCCTCGACTTCGGCCTCGCCAAGCTGACCCACGTCGAGGCGCAGGGAGTCGCGACCAACGTGCCCACCGACGGCGGCCGGTACCGAGCCGGGGATGGTCATGGGCACGGTCGGCTACATGTCCCCCGAGCAGGTGCGGGGGATGCCCGCCGACGCGCGCAGCGACATCTTCTCCTTCGGCGCGATCCTCTACGAGATGCTCTCGGGCAAGCGTGCCTTCCACGGCGACTCCGCGGCCGACTCCATGCTGGCGGTCCTGAAGGAAGACCCGCCGGAGCTCTCCCTCACCAATCAAAGCATCCCTCCGGGCGTCGAGCGCGTCGTGCACCACTGCCTCGAAAAGAACCCGGAGCAGCGCTTCCACTCCGCCCACGACCTCGCGTTCGATCTCGAAACGCTCTCCGGCCTCTCGGCTCCCGCGAGCCTGGTGGCGCCTCCCGTCCGCGCGCGGCCGAAGGGATGGCTCGTCGCGGCGGCCGTGCTCGCCGCGGGCCTGCGCCATCGCCGCCGCGTCGTTCTTCGCGGGCCGGCGCGTCGGCACGGCCGGCGGACCGCCGGCGCTGAAGTTCACCCCGCTGACCTACCGGTCGTTCCCGATCTTCCGCGCGCTCTTCGCTCCCGACGGCCGGACGGTCGTCTTCAGCGCGGCGACCGCGGGAAACAGGCCGGAGATCTTCACCATCGCTCCCGACTATCCCGACCCGCGCCGGCTCGACGTGCCGGACGCGCAGCTCCTGTCGGTCTCCTCGAAGGGCGAGCTCGCGCTGCTCACGCGCGCCCGGTACATCCATCACCGCCTCTTCATCGGCACGCTCTCGCGGATGCCGTTGAGCGGCGGCGCTCCGCGGGAAATTCTCGAAGGCGTGCGGGAGGCGGACTGGTCGCCGGACGGCGAGACGCTCGCCGTCATCCGGGAGCTGGATGGAAAAGATCGCCTGGAGTTCCCGATCGGCAAGGTCCTGTATGCGGCGGGCGGGTACCTGAGCGACGTCCGGGTCTCGCCGAGCGGTGACCGGATCGCGTTCCTCGAGCATCCGTTCCAGTGGGACGACCGGGGCAGTGTGGCGGTCGTCGATCTTGCCGGCAAGAAGACCGTCCTCGGCGAGGGGTACTGGGGAATCGAGGGCCTGGCCTGGTCGCGGGACGGCAAGGAGATCTTCTTCTCCGCCGGCCCCGGCTATTCGAGCTTCGACGTCCACGCCGTGACGCTGGCGGGCAAGAGCCGGGTTGCGCTGCCCGGCGCCGGAGGCCTGACGATCTTCGACATCTCCCGCGAGGGCCGCTGGCTCGCCGCGCGCCAGGACATCAAGTGGCGGATCTTCGGGGCTCTCCCGGCGCCGAGGCGGAACGGGATCTCTCCTGGCTCGACGGCTCGTCGGCCGTGGCGCTCTCGGCCGACAGCCGATCGCTTCTCTTCAGCGAGTACAGCGGCGCGTTCGGAAGCAACTACTCCGTCTGTTTCCGCGGGACCGACGGGTCGCCGGTCGTGCGCCTAGGAGAAGGCTGGGCCTGCGACCTGTCGCCGGACGGCCGGTCGGCCCTGGCGGTCATCCCCACGTCGCCCGACAAGCTCATGCTCTATCCCACCGGCGCGGGCGAGGCGCGGCGTCTGGAGAGCGGCGAAGTGCTGGAGTACAGCGCGGCGCAGTGGTTCCCGGACGGAAAGCGCCTCCTGGTCTGCGGCTCCGGAGCCAAGGGGGCCTCGCGCTGCTACGTGCAGGACACCGCCGGCGGCAAACCGCAGCCGGTCACCTCCGAGGGCGCGCGCAGGGGATTCGTCTCACCCGACGGCGCGCAGCTTCTCGTCCAGGGAGTCCACGACGAGTACCAGCTCTACCCGTCCGCCGGCGGCGATCCCCGACCGTCACCGCGCTGACGCCGCAGGACATCGTGTACCGCTGGACCGCCGACGGGAAAGGCGTCCTCGCCACCCGCTGGTCCGACGTTCCCGCCAGCCTCGACCGTGTCGACCTCGAGACCGGCCGCCGAACCCCGATCCGCCGCCTCGCCCCCCGGACCTCTCCGGCGTCGTCCGGATCTATGCACTCGCCATCGCAGGAGACGAAAAGTCCGTCGTCTACACCACGATGCAGCGCCGCTCCGATCTTTTCCTGGTGGAAGGCGCCCGGTAGCTCGCTTTTCCAAAGGATTCCCTCTCCCGGTGGTACGCTCGCGACAAGTAAGTACCGATGGACAGCGAGACCGTCGAAGAGATCAAGCGTCATTTCAACGTCGTCGCCGAAGGGCTGCGAACGGAGATCCGCATGGTCGCGGAAGGTCTCCAGGGCTTTCGCGAGGAGACCGCAGGGGAGTTTCGCGCCGTCCGAGGCGAGATGTCGGAGCTCCGCGCGATGCTCCGACTCTCCTTCGGCGAGCTGGACCGGCGAATCCGCGCCCCGGAATAGGACTCTTCTCATGCCAGGCGGTGGAGTGACGCTTCCGCTCGCCGGAATTCCCTCTCCCCCCGACGGGGGAGAGGGGTCGCGGCGAGGGGGGCTCTTCTCGAGCCCCCCCGCGACTAGAATCCCCCCGACCCAATGCCCCTCACCCCCGGCTCCCGCCTCGGCCCCTACGAGATCCTCTCCGCCATCGGCGCCGGCGGCATGGGGGAGGTCTACCGCGCCAAGGACCCGCGCCTCGGCCGCGACGTCGCGATCAAGGTCCTCCCCGCCACCTTCTCCGCCGACGCCGATCGCCTGCGCCGCTTCGAGCAGGAGGCCAAAGCCGCCGGCGTCCTCAACCACCCCAACATCACCGCCGTCCACGACATCGGCCAGCACGACGGCGCGCCCTACGTCGTCCAGGAGCTCCTCGAAGGCGAGACCCTCCGCTCCGTCCTCTCCGGCGGCAAGCTCTCGACGCGCAAGACGATCGACTACTCCCTCCAGATCATCCACGGCCTCGCCGCCGCGCACGAGAAGGGGATCGTCCACCGGGACCTGAAGCCCGAGAACATCTTCGTCACCAACGACGGCCGGGTGAAGATCCTCGACTTCGGCCTCGCCAAGCTCACGCACACCGAGGAGCGGGGCCAGGTCACGAGCCTCCCGACCGCCACCGCCGGCACGGAGCCCGGCGTCGTCCTCGGGCACGCTCGGCTACATGTCCCCCGAGCAGGTCCGCGGCCGGCCCGCCGACGCGCGGTCGGACATCTTCTCCTTCGGCGCGATCCTCTACGAGATGCTCTCGGGCAAGCGCGCCTTCCACGGCGACTCGGCCGCCGACACCATGTCGGCGATCCTGAAGGAAGACCCGCCGGACCTCTCCATCACCAACCAGAACGTCCCGCCCGGCCTCGAGCGCATCGTCCGCCACTGCCTCGAGAAGAACCCCGAGCAGCGCTTCCACTCCGCGCACGACCTCGCCTTCGACCTCGAGGCGCTCTCGAACGTCTCGGGCACCGGCCGCCCGACGACCGCCGGCCTCGCGTCAGCCGGCACGTCCCGCCGCTGGCTCCTGCCCGCCGGCGCCGCCGTCCTCGCCCTCATCGGCATCGCCGCCGCCTACCGCCTCGGCCAGCGCAGCAAGGCCGCGGCAGCCGCGACCGCCTCCCCGAAAGACTCCGCCATCACCTTCTCCCAGCTCACCTTCATCCAGGAACCGATCTTCAACGCCCGCTTCGCTCCCGACGGCAAGACCGTCGTCTACAGCGCCGCTCCCTCCGGAAACGCTCCCGAGATCTATCACGATGCGCCCCGACTATCCCGGCACCCTCCCGACAGGCCGGCCCGGATTGGCTCTTCTCTCCGTCTCCTCGAAGGGAGAGCTCGCGGTCCTGACCAAGCCGCGCTACCTCCGCCACAGCCTCTTCGTGGGCACGCTCGCGCGGATGCCGCTCGAAGGCGGCGCGCCGCGCGAGATCGCCGACGGCGTGCGCGAAGTGGACTGGACTCCCGACGGGTCGGACCTCGTCCTCATCCACGAGGTCGACGGGAAGGACCGCCTCGAGTACCCGCCCGGCAAGGTGCTGGCCGAGACCGGCGGTTACTTCAGTCACCCGCGCTTCTCGCGCAAGGGCGACCGCATCGCCTTCTTCGAGCACCCGTTCAAATGGGACGACCGCGGCTCGGTCGAGGTCATCGACCTCGCGGGAAAGAAGACGAGGCTCTCCGACGGCTACTGGGGAGAGGAGGGCCTCGCCTGGTCGGCGGACGGAAGCGAGGTCATGTTCTCCGCGGGGACCGCCTACAACACCTTCCAGATCTACGGCGTGACGCTCGACGGCAAGCGCCGCACGGCCCTCCAGAGCGCGGGAGGGCTGACGCTTCTCGACATCGCCCCCGACGGGCGCTGGATCGCGAGCCGCGACGACCAGTGGCGGGACACTCCGGTGCTCGCCCCCGGCGCGGACCGCGAGCGCAACCTCGCCTGGCTCGATCTCACCTACGCCGTGGCGCTGACCCCCGACGGGAAGACCTTCCTCTTCACGGAAGAGAGCGGGAGCATGGGAGCCGGCTACGCGACCTGCATACGCCAGACCGACGGTTCGCCGGTCGTGAGGCTCGGCGAGGGCGCGGCGCTCGACATCTCGCGCGACGGCCGTTTCGTGCTGTCGAACCTGCCGGCCGAACCGGCGCAGTTGGTCCTCTATCCGACCGGCGCCGGTCAACCGCGCAAGCTCGACCGCGGCGGGCTCGTCGCGTTCGAGACGGCGGTGCTCTTCCCCGACGGCCGAAGGGTGCTCGCGTGCGGCCACGAGCCCGGCCGCGCCGTGCGCTGCTACGTCCAGGAGATCGAGACCGGCAAGTCCCGCCCCGTCACTCCCGAGGGGACCAACGAAGGCCTCCCGTCACCCGACGGCACCCAGGTTCTCGTGCGCAACGCCGGAAAGGGCCTCCAGCTCTACCCGGTGGACGGCAGCGGCGCCGCGAAGGACGTCCCCGGCGGCAGCGCCAACGACACCGTCATCCGCTGGACCCCCGACGGCCGCTCCGTCCTCGTGCACAACTTCTCCAACGTGCCCGCCCGCGTCGAGAAGCTCGACCTCGCCACCGGCCGCCGCGAGCTCTTCAAGACCCTCGGCCCGGCGGACCTGACGGGAGTCCTCCAGATCTCTCCCATCACCATCAGCGACGATGGGAAGAGCCACGCGTACAGCTGCCGGAGGATGTCGTCGCATCTGTTTCTGGTGGGAGGGGCGCGGTGAGGGCGCGCACCCCCATTCTGAGGGAGGCTCTGCAGCCAAGCTTCGGTTTTCCCAGGAATAGCCGGACTTAGGCTCTTGCTGAAGCAGGTTCACTCTCGAGCTGCCCGGCTAGGACTCCATCTGTCCTTGTCAACGCACGATGCTGACAACGATTGGCAATGCGTTTTCCGAGCTCCGAACACTTACTAGCGATCCGCAATCTGCCGCCTTCGTCGACGCACGTCGAAGACAAATCAGACTGGCGGCACTCCTCTCCGCCACTTTCTCGTACTCCTGCGCTGCGTGAGGCTCCTTCTCAACCTAGAGTCTCTGAGGTCACGCAGGTATCGGCGCTCCAAGTCGAACGGTTGATCGGTTACGACAACCTTCATGACCCGCCACGAGACTGGCGGCCGCCATCGGGGGCTGACCGCTGCCGACCGAACGCGCCTGACGGCCCTGTCTGCTGCTTCGAAGACTTCGTGCTCCCAGAATCGACAGACCCGCCAGCCGAGAGCCTCGAGGCGCTTCGTCTGTGTGCTGTCCCGTTGGACGTTCTCGGCGAGCTTGCGGGACCAGAAATCGCAGGAACTTCGCGGGCGGACGTAGTGATCGGGGCAGCCATGCCAGAAGCAACCGTCAACGAAGACAGCTACGCGTGCGCCCGGGAAGGAGATGTCCGGGTGTCCGACGGGAGTCTTCGCGTAGCAGGCGGTACCGCAGGCCGGCATTCCAAAGCAGTCGACGGAGCACGAGCTCCGGTGTCGTATTCCGACTCCGGATCCGCGCCATCTGCTCGGACCGACTTAGCCCCATGTTCAGAGAGAGTATGCCGCGAGCCAGCGTGCGAACAGTGGTTCACGCCAGCCCGGGTCTCAGCGAATCTGCCCAGGCCCGGATGGAAATCCTTGCGAAGCCATGCGAACCTTGGTTCTTCGTCCGACGAGCTGTTTCGTAGAGGTGATCGGCAGACTCGTCTTGACCATCTGGCTGTCCCGACCATTCGCTAGTGCGGCGATCGCATCTGGGGTGATATGAGTTGCTGCGCTCCATGACCACCGCAACCGACCGCCTCAAGACGGAACGCAGCGCCCCCCTGCGACTTCCCGTCCATCCAAACGCCGCGCGAACCGAGAGCTTTCGGCGTTGGGTCGCGAGGCAGCGCCGTCCCTTGGCGATCGACTTGTTTTCGGGATGCGGCGGGCTCAGCATCGGCCTCGAGCAAGCCGGTTACACGGTCGTTCTCTCGGTAGACAACGACCAGTGGGCTCTCGAGACACATCGTCACAACCTGCCCGGAGCGGCGATCGACCTCGACCTGTCAGACCCTGAGAGAATTGAGGATCTCGTGCGCCTGTTGGAGGGTTTGCCCATCGACCTAGTCGCGGGTGGGCCTCCGTGCCAGCCTTTCAGTCGAGCCGGACGGTCGAAATTACGCGATCTGGTTCGCGGCGGTGTGCGATCGGCCACCGACGACCGCACTGAGCTCTGGCAGTCGTTCGTCTCGATCGTTGAACGGCTGCGCCCGGCGGCCATGATGCTCGAGAACGTTCCTGACATGGCGCTTGGCGACGAGGTGGCGATTCCCCGCGCGATGACGCAACGCCTCGAGAAAATCGGCTATGACGTTCATATGAGATTGGTTGACAGCTGGCGCCTCGGGGTTCTCAGCATCGGCAGCGACTGATCTTGGTGGCATTGCGCGATGGACAGATGTACACGTGGCCCGCTGAACAGAAGAAGATCACGCTTCGGGAGGCCATTGGTGACCTCCCTCCGCTTCGGGGAGGGCAGGGTCGACTCGACATGCCCGCCGCTCCCAGCTTCTCTGCATTCCAGCGGCGCGCTCGGGCGGGAATGAACGAACGGTCGATCGTCTTCGACCATACCAGTCGCCAGGTGCGAGCCGATGACGTCGCGGCGTCTCCGCCTGATGAAGCCCGGCGACACGTCACGGAGAGCTACCGAAGCACCTCCGGCGATACCGTGACGACATCTTCAATGACAAGTACAACCGACTCTCCTGGAATGAAGTTTCCCGATCGATTACGGCGCACCTCGCTAAGGACGGATACTGGTACATTCATCCTTCGGAGCAGCGCACGCTAACAGTGCGGAGGCGGCGAGGATTCAGACCTTTCCGAATCACTTCCGCTTTGCCGGAACGCGCAGCCACGCTTTCCGGCAGATCGGAAACGCTGTGCCGGCAGCTCTCGCGGAAGCGGTAGGGCGCGAGATTGCTGCTGCCGTCCGAAGAGCTCCGGTGCCGCTTGTGAAACGCGCCTCACACCGACTCGCGCAAATCCGTACGGCTCTCCTCAAGTGGGGAGCCGGCGACGCAAGGAAGGCGCCTTGGCGTCATCCCGGACGCCCTTCGGCAGGTTCTCGCAGGCGTTTGCCTTGGCGATCGGATCGGCGCGCGGGACAAAATGGTCGAGGTGTTTCTTGGGCAATTCCCCTCGCCAACACATGCCGCGTACGAGGCGATCGTGAAGGAAGCGAGGCGGCAGTCGGGGACCCGTCGCGGCGGCCTTCTTACCCTCGCGCGCACGGCGCGCGTCTTGGCGAATAACAAACAAGCTTGGGCCAATGGTCGGTGGGCGACGGCCGCTTCCTTAGGCTCGTCCGATGATGCCATCGTCCGAACAATCGGGCTCAACCGAAACCAGGGTCCTCACAACGGCCCCCTCACTAAGGGTGGTGGCACGCCTCACCGCGAGTCATATCGATGAAGGGCGTCGTCTTTCAGACGGACGCCTCGCAGTGGCCCTACTGCTGGGAACGGGGGAGAGTTCCAGCCCTGAATGCGGCGGTGTACGCACTTGGCCGCGCGGTATGCACAGCCAAGAGTCCCAACTGCTCGCAATGACCGGTCGCCCGATTCTGCCCATCATCAAATCTCGAGGTCCAGGATGACGCCAAGTTCGATGATAGCCATCAAGGTGATCCCTTCTGCGAGCCGCCTCGTTCACTCACTGCGGGACCTCGGGTACGACTTTCCAAAAGCCGTGGCCGACGTCATCGACAACAGCATCGCGGCGGGGGCGACACTCATCGGTATCGACTTGCGTTTCGACGGTCAAGAGTCTTGGCTCCGCGTCTCTGACAATGGGTCGGGGATGGATGGGAGACGCCGTGACGGAAGCGATGCGGTACGGCGCGAAGCAGTCCTAACGAAGAGGACGCACTCGGCAAGTTCGGATTGGGCCTGAAGACTGCGTCCCTCTCTCAGTGTAGGCAGCTATCCGTATTCGAGCCGAAAGGCTCCCGAGGGCGAACACGGATTGAAGACGAAAGCTTGATCTGGATCATGTCCTCGAATCGGACCGGTCGGAGATATTTGTGCTTGACCCCACCGGTGTGACGAAAGGCTCATCGAGCCTCTCCAACACGCAGCCGGAACCGTGGTCCTGTGGCAATTACTTGATCGTGTGCTTGGCTACAAGATCCCGGCGGGGAAACGGGTGCGGTCTGCGATTGACTCACTCGCTGAGCGACTGGATCTTCACCTCGGCATGACCTTTCACCGCTTTCTTTCGGGTGAAATTGAACCGGTCGCAAGCGACTCCCATCAAGATTAACGGTCCGCCGGTATCCCCTTGGGATCCTTTTGCACGAGATGAGCCTGCAACCGAGGGCGGCCCGGGTGCGAAATCGACGACGTGACTGCGGGGAGCGTTGGCCTGGCGCGATTTCAGCCATTCGTGCTTCCTGCCGC
Source organism: uncultured Acidobacteriota bacterium (assembly GCA_963725095.1). Classification (GTDB taxonomy): domain Bacteria; phylum Acidobacteriota; class Thermoanaerobaculia; order UBA5066; family Gp7-AA6; genus DATBFU01. Next base: position 3,500 of record CAVRXJ010000018.1, on the reverse strand, counting down.
CGCGGGCGTGCGTTCTCCAGCGAGGAAGCCTTCCACCGCCAGTGCGGTCCGGAAGTGGAACGCTCAGCAGGGCTTCTACATATACCGAGCAAACCGCATGATCCAGAGCGGTGGATGGAGTCGTATGCGCGCCCTCGACGAACACGTGAAACTCGCACGAGCGTCGATCGCTTTCTATGCCCGACTCGATGAGCCTTCGAGGTCGACGTCTCAAAGGCGCGGGCCGTGCTGCCCGCTGTGCTCCGCGAACGGCTTCAGGGGCCGGTCGAACTCGTCGAGCTGCTCAGGCGGCGTACCGGGCAGATCCAGCGAGCGGCAGTGGCGACCCCCTGGCCCAGGGTCAGACCCGTCGCCGATCGCGACGGTGCTAGGTGCCATCGCTCGGGCCGCCATCGAGACCGCCGCACCAAGGCGGGCGAGTTGGCCTCGCTGTGAAGGATCGGCAGCTCCTCCGTATCCGGAGCCCGGTCTGGCAAAGCAGCTTGGTTGGTGATGGTACATCCAATGCGCGATGTTCCTATCGAAGTCGCTGTGCGGAAGGGTCACGCCCTGCATCGCGGCACAACTGGAATGTTGGTGCGCGGAGGCTCACGCTTCAGTGGAGCTATCTTAATTGCCTTCGAATCCGGCCTCCTCGCACCTTTTCTTGACAGCGAGAACACGAGACGCCTGCCAGTCAGCCGGGACCTTGCGCGGAATCGCAGCAGGCGATCGCGAGCGCGGAATCCTCCTCGGCGATGTCAGCCGCTTTGTTCCGCGCGAAGGCCCGCAGTCGTTGCCAGAAGGCAGCGCCCAAGCGTCACCACTTCGGTCAACGCTCGCGAGGCCATCCGTCACGCGCTGATCCTCGCGCTGCTTTCGGTCGTTCGAGCGTGCATCTGCCTTTGTCCACCAGAAACGCGTCCAAGCCGGGACAACCGGAACATCCGTCTCGAGCGCGCGTTTTCGGCAGGCCTGCTGCTTCGCCCACTCGGAGATGTTCTGTCCAGCCTGCGGCGGTGACCACAGGACCTGTTTCATGATCTCGGCGATCTTCAGCACTTGGCGTTCCAGAACCTCGCCAGCAGCCTGAGCACTCCACACCTTCATGTAGTCGAGCCGGCCGCCGTCGGACCTCTTCTCAGCAAGGGCCGCGAGCCGTGCTGTCGCGTAGGCTACGATCTGCGCCCGGTATCCTCTACCGCTCTCATACCAGTCCGCCTTCGATACAAGAGCTTCGGTAGCGCGGAACAGGATCGTTCGGGCCGCGGCACCGCGGTACCAGTCGTCGCCGTAGAGGCTCCGCTTGCCCTCGTCCTCCCACTCCTCCGCCACACGATCGGCGAACGCATCAAACGATTTCTCTGCGCCCTTGCAGGCAATGTCGGGCATCAGGTCGAAAGCAGCTCTCGACTTTCGCCAAGTCGGTCTTGGTGATCACTTGGTGGCGCGGGTTCCGCCGCAGGAACTGCTCCCGCTTCGCGGCCGTGTTCAGGCTCGCCTGGTCGTTGAGATGCTGGCCCCGCGCCCGCTCGTAGTACCAGTGAGTCTGCACCTGCGAGCCGCCGATCGCCGGGGCCAGGATGCGCCTCGAGATCTCCTCCATGCTGCAGGTGGAAGGGGTGGTTCGCGAAGAAGTCGCTCTGCCGGACAGCATTCTGGCTGTTCGCGCACCTCGAGATCTCCTGGACCAACCCACCGGCCACTTCGGGCGCTACGACCGAGAGCTTCATCGGGACGAAGACCGACGAGAGAGGCAGCTTCCCCTCGCGTCGGAGCGCCGCCAGTGAGGCCGTGGTCTGCGCGCCGTTGACGATCTGCAAGTCGCTCACGCCGGTCAGCAAGTGAGTGTGTCCGGGCCCTCGATCCTGGTCACGGCCGACGCCGTCGTTGCGATCCCGTTGTTGTAGGCGAAGAAGCGAGCCGGCTCCTTCGCGAGCGTGGAGGCGATCCCCTTGTTGACGTTGCCGCGGCGACCGAGAAACGTCCGGACATTGCCCTCCAGCAGGCGACTGCCGTGGCGGAGGTAGATGTCCGGCGAGGAAATCGCCCGGGATGACGGCGAGGTATGCGTCGTAATCGCCGACGCCGACAGCCGCGGGCAACACGGCAAGGCCCCCGCCGGGTAGCGAAGTCAGGTCAACGAACAGGTCGTCACGGGCGTTCCGTGCCTCGTGGATCCGCTGAAGCCGCGTGACATCCCAGATCTGGAATGTAACGGGGACGTCTCTCCGAGGTCTGCCTGGGGCGGGATCTCCCGCAGGCGCTCGCTCACCATGCGATCGGTGACGACGTGAAGGCGCACGGCTGAGGGCTTCCCGGTGGTCTCCAACCGGCGGGCGAGAGCCCACAGAGGCCGACTCTCTTCGATGTTTCGTGTCAGCCACCCCTCCCGAGCCTGCTCGAACACGCCCAAGCAGGCGGTTGAATCCTTGCTCGCGCGCCTCCGACAGGGTGATTCTCGGTGGCATTGCCTGCCCGCCGTCGTGAATCGCGATGAAGAGGTGGAGTGAATCGTCGGCATCGTCGAAAGAGAACGCGTCGATCTCGAGACGACGACCGCGGTGCCCGTCAAGCTCTCTCCGCACAGATCTCGGCCTCGGGCGCCTCGCCAGCCTCCCGCAGCCGGTCCAAGCACCTCGGCGACGAACGCCTCGCGCAGGCCTGTTGCATGCGTTTCGGCGCGGGACGCGGCGGCGGCGAGCAGATCGGCCCGGAACTCGTCCTCGGTCACGTCTCGCCTCGCCAGACGGTACGGCATTGCCTGGGCAACACGATCGAGTAGTCGGCGTCCTCAACGCCATCCGGGACCGAGGCGCGAGTCAACCTGGGAAAGTGACGATCAACGTCGTGCGCCTCCAAAGCGACTGGCCGCAGCGCGAAACCGTCGTGCGAGGGATGATCGTGCCAGCCTACGCTCGCGAGCGCAGCATCGAAAGCAACCAAGGCATCAGGATCCTGCGCCAGTCTCGCTCGGAGCCGGGATACCAGACACGGGCACAGTGACCGCTCCCGGTGCCGAAGCCCCCGTCACCTCGGCCCTCACCACGATGAGAACGAGTGGATCCATGCTCGGCATCGAGCTGACCGAGGCCGTTGACACGGACTGTGCCGGCATCACGACCGATCGTCTTTACCTCGATTCGCGTGCCCGAAGGAAGGAGAAAATCCTGAGGAGTACCGTGGGGCCCAGTCCACGCAGTCACGGCATCGCGGGGAGTCAGCGCAGGAAGCAATTCGATCTCCAGCACAAGCAGTTCGCCGATCAATCCTCGAAGCGCAGACTCCCCGAGGCCCGCTGCGTCACGCTCGAGAAGGTTGCGCCATCGATCGATTCGGCCGATGCACTGCGGCTGCCAGCCGTGTCTCGTCGATGCCCGCACGCGTAAAGGCGATGATGTCGCGGCACAGCGCTGCGAACACCGGCAGTAGTTGCGGTTCGTTCAAGCACTATCCGCAGCGACCAACGGCCGTCGGCTCGAACTCCCTGTCACGAGCCCAGGGCGCGAGAGGCCGCGTCT
>CAVRXJ010000017.1:0-129812 GCA_963725095.1 uncultured Acidobacteriota bacterium | reverse complement strand
GGCGGTCACGGACATCCAGAAAATCGCACCCTCCACCTCAAGCAACGGGGGATCGGGGTGCTCATCACGGACCACAACGTCCGCGAGACCCTGCGCATCACCGACCGGGTGTACATCGTTCATGACGGCGTCATTTTCAAGAGCGGCACGCCCGCCGGCCTCGCGGCGGACGAGGACGTGAAGCGGATTTACCTCGGAGCCGACTTCCGATTGGACTAGTCTCATCCGGTTACTCCTCGGACTCCCCTGCACGCGCCCTCGCTCGCCGCTGCGCCGGCTCGCTCCGGGCGCGCGGCTCGCTCGCTGTGCTCGCTCGCTAACGGCCAGGGGCGTTGCCCGGCACTCTCCGCCTTCGCGCGAAGCGCTACGGCGGACCCGCCGTAGCCTCGCGAAGGCGGGCCCCTGCACGCGCCCTCGCTCGCCGCTGCGCCGGCTCGCTCCGGGCGCGTGGCTCGCTCGCTGTGCTCGCTCGCTAACGGCCGGGGGCACAGGATATTCGGCTCGGCACGGGGCCGGGAAACACAACCCGGTGAACCATTTGGGCCTCTGATGAACTAGAATCAGATCAGCCGTGGCGATTTCGCAAGAACCTCACACACCAAGCTCGTCCAGAAGCTCATTCTGACACCGTCGCTGCAGCAGGCGATCAAGCTGCTGCCGATGTCGACGCTCGAGTTGGTCAGAGCTCCTGAACCAGGAGATGGTCGAGAACCCGATGCTGGAGGAAGTCCCGACGGAAGAACTCCAGCCGTCGGAGCCGCGCAGGACGAGCAGGCCGAAGAAAGCCGACGCACGGAAAAAGCCGACCCTGGGACGATCGCGACTACGAGTACTTCTTCGGCGACTACCTCGACGACGGCTACCGCCCGCGCACGCCGACCGAGGTCAAAGGAGCTGCCGCCGATCGAGAACACGCTCTCGACGCGGCCGTCGCTGTCCGATCACCTGCTCTGGCAGCTCTCCCTGCAGACCGACGAGCGCGCGCGACTGCGCGAAATCGGCGAAGCGGCGATCATCGGCAACCTCGACGACGACGGGATGCTCGTCGCGTCGGTCGAAGAGATCGCGGCGATGGGGCCGTGGCCCGTCGGCCGAGTCGAAAGGGCGCTGCAGCTCGTGCAGACGTTCGACCCGATTGGCGTCGCCGCGCGCGACCTGCAGGAGTGCCTCCTGCTGCAGATTCGGCATCTCGGCCTGGCGGGCACGCCGGCCGAGAAGATCGTCACCGAGCACCTGCGCCTGCTCCAGAACCACCAGGTGCCGGAGCTCGCGCGCCAGCTCGGCCTTGACGATCGACGACCTCAAGCAGCACATCGAGCTCATTCGGCACCTCGATCCGAAGCCCGGCAGCCGGCTTCAATCCGTCGCAGTCGCAATACGTCATTCCCGACGTCTACGTCGTCAAGGTCGAGGAGCAGTACGTCGCGGTGCTGAACGAGGAAGGGCTGCCGCAGCTGCGCATCAGCCCGGTGTACTCGCCGGCTGCTCGACAAGAACGCGCCGGCACGGAGGCGAACACCGACAACGCGCGGAACTACGTGAAAGACAAGTTCCGATCGGCGCTGTGGCTGATCAAGTCCGTGGGATCGACCAGCGGCAGAAGACGATCTCGAAGGTCGCGACGCAGCATCATCAACGTTCCAGCGCGAGTTCCTCGATCACGGCATCGCAGCACCTGCGTCCGCTCGTCCTGCGCGACGTCGCCGGACGACATCGGCATGCACGAGTCCACGGTCAGCCGCGTGGTGAACAACAAATACATGCACACGCCGCAGGCGTGTTCGAGATGAAGTTCTTCTTCCACAGCGGCGATCAGCAGCTCGTACGGCGACAGCGTGTCGTCGGTGACGATCAAGCAGCGGATCCGGAAGATCATCGAGAACGAGGACCAGCGCACGCCTTTCAGCGACTCGAAGATCGTGAACATCCTCCAGAAGGAGGGCTTAGCGCTCGCGCGCCGCACGATCGCGAAGTACCGGGAGGAGCTGAAGATCCCGACTTCGAATCAGCGCAAGGTCCTGTACTAGATGCGTCTCGACATCAGATCGGGCTCGATGAAGCTCACTGTCACCGGCCGCCACATCGCGGTGACCGATGCCACCCGCCGGCCGATCGATCGAAGGCTGCGGCGTCTCGAACGCGTGCTCAACACCGCGCCATCTCCGCGCAGATCATCCTGACGAGGAACGCAAGGACCGTGACCTGGTCGAGATGACGTCCACGTCGCCGGCGGCCAGCCGCTCCAGCGCGCTCACGGGTGACGGGAACGCCTGATACGCCGTCGTTGGCCGACGAGGCGCCCGCATCGAGCAGCAGGCGCAGAAGTCATCGAAGTCCGGTGGAGCGCAAGCGCAAGGCGCGGGCAGCCCGCACGGTCCGGCGAGGCGCGAACGCCGCCGAGCCCCGGCCGCCGCGAGGCGACGGACCGCGCGTGATCCGGGCGTCGCGGTACCGCGGTCAAGCCCATGTCCTGGATGACGCCGTGCATGCGCGCTCGAGGGAGCGACCGACACGTTCGTGGTGTTCCGCAACGCCGAGCACCGACGCCGTCAGCATCGCTGTACCGTCGCAAGGACGGACACCTCGGCCTCATCGAGCCGTAGACGCCCGCGTGAACGGTGACTCGCTGACGGAGTGCCCGATGCGTCGTGACGGCGCTCCACGGTCGCGACCGTCCTGCGCGACCTGGCCGGGTCGCGCATCCTCGAGCTGGAGCTGCTGGCCGGCGCCCGGCGGCGTCGATCGCCGCATCACGAGCCCCCATCCAGAAGACCGGGCTCGCGCTCGCGGGCTACGACGCGTACCTGCGCGCCGGGCGCGTCCTCGTCTTCGGCGAGAGCGAGATGCGCTACTCTCGAGACGCCTGCCCGAGGCCGACGCGCCGCCGCGTCGTGCGCGCGCTCTTCGCGCACGATCTGCCGTGCCTCGTCGTGACCGGCGGCTTCGACGGCGCCGCCGGAGCTGGCGTCGAGCTCGTGACGCGCGCCGGCGTGCCGCTGATGCGCACCGCGCTGTCCACGCCCGGTGGCCATCGCGCGGCTCACGGCGATGCTCGACGACCAGCTCGCGCCGCGCGAGAGTCGATCCACGGCGTGCTGCATGGACATCCTGGGGCTCGGCGTGCTGATCGTGGGCGAGAGCGGCATCGGCAAGAGCGAGTGCGCGCTCGACCTCGTCGGTCGCGGCCACCGGCTCGTGGCGGACGACGCGCGTGGAGGTCCGGTGCCGCGCGGAGTCGATCGCTCATCGGCACGTGCCCGGAGCTGACGCGGCACCACATGGAGATCCGCGGCATCGGGGTCTGATCAACGTGCAGGACCTGTTCGGCGTCGCGGCCACGCGGCCTCGAAGCGCGTCGAGCTCGTCGTGCAGCTCGAGCGCTGGGATCCGGCGCCGCGAGTACGATCGGCTGGGCCTCGAGCGAGACGGACTACGAGATGCTCGGCGTGCACGTGCCGCTCGATCACGCATGCCGGTCGCGCCGGGCCGGAACCTCGCGATCCTCGTCGAGGTCGCGGCGCGCAACCAGTTGCTGCGCAGGCGCGGGCCGTCATGCGGCGCACGTCGCTCGTCGAGCGCGCTCGAGCGGCGGCTCGGGCCACTGGCCGATCGCGACGGCGGACGCCATGCGACGTCGGAGGACGGATCGATGACCGCGAGCGCAGCAGCGCGCGCCGGCGCCGCACGGACGGCCACTCGCCGCGGTTCGTCGTGCTCACGGGCCTGTCGGGCTCGGGCAAGTCCCAGGCGATCCGCGCGCTCGAGGACCTCGGCTACTTCTGCGTCGACAACCTGCCGATCGCGCTGCTGCCGACGTTCGCGGAGCTGACGCTGCGCGCGCGGCAGCGAGCATCGCGCGCGCCGCCGTCGTCGTCGACGTGCGCGAGGGCCGGTACGCTGGCGAGTTCCCGGCGTGTCTGCAAGGGCTGCAGCGCGATGCGCGCGGCTCAACCCGGTGCTGATCTTCCTCGACGCGACCGACGACGCGCTGGTGCGCGGCGATTCAGCGAGACGCGGCGCCCGCATCCGCTCGCGCCGCGGTCGCTCGGTGACCGAGGGCATCCGCGAGGAGCGCCGCGCGCTGCAGCCGTCCGCCGGCTGGCCGACGCGATGCGTCGACACGACGCGCTGACCGTCCACGAGCTGCGGCGACGCGTTCCGCGACTGGGGGCCGGCCGCGCGCCAGGCGCGCCGCTCGTGGTCACGGTCCTCAGCTTCGGGTTCAAGCACGGCGTGCCCGCCGGACGCGGACCTGGTCTTCGACGTGCGCTTCCTGCCGAACCCGCACTTCGTGCCGCCGCTGCGGGCCGCAGACGGGCGGGACCGCGCAGGTCGCGCGGTACTCCTGGAGCCAGCGGCCGCCCGCAGCGAGTTCCTGCGAGCACACCGCGGCGCTGCTGCGCTTCCTGATCCCGCAGTACGTCGCGGAAGGGAAGACCTACCTGACGATCGCGATCGGCTGCACCGGCGGCACGTCACCGATCGGTGGCGATTGCGGAAGCGCTCGAGGCGGCCGGCTCGACGGGCGCCAAGGGCGTGCAGCTGCGCGTCCGGCATCGCGACGTCGCGGGCCTAGGGCACCCTTGACCGCAATGAAGCGCATCGGCGTCGTTGTCGTCGACGCACGGGCAGCTCGCGACCGAGCTGCTGAACGCGGCCGAGATGATCGTCGGCGACCTGCCGCAGTTCGCCGCCGTGTCGATTGGCTGGCACGACGACGTGGAGCTGGCGCGCGAGGAGATCGCACGGGCGATTGCGCGGTCCGGCAGAAGCCGACGGATCGACCGAAGACGCCGGCGTCATGCTGCTCACGGACATGTTCGGCGGCACGCCCGTCGAACCTGGCGGTCACGTTTCTCGAGACCGACCGCGTCGAGGTGATCACCGGCGTGAACCTCGCGATGCTGATCAAGCTCGCCCGGCCGCCGCAGAACACGGATCTGCCTGGCGCTCGCGCGCGACATGCGCGAGCACGGACGGAACGCGATCTGGGTGGCCTCCGACCTGATCCGCGGGGAGAAAGGGTGATCGAGCGCGTGACCTGCAGCGTCTCTCGTGAACCCGCTGGGCCTGCACGCGCGGGCGGCGGCGAAGTTCGTTCACACGGCGGGACGATTCGCGCTCACATTCGCGTACCGCAAGGCCGGCCGCGAAATGGACGGCAAGAGCATCATGGGCCTGCTGCTGCTCGCCGCCGCCCACGGCAGCACGATCACGATCACCGCCGACGGACACGACGAGGCGAGGCGATGGCCGCGCTCTGCGCGCTGGTGGACCGCGGCTTCGAAGAGGCCTCATGCGTCTGACCGGCCTCGGCGTATCGGCAGGCGTTGGCAACGGGCGCGCGCTGGTCATCACCCGCCACGCGCGACCTGCGTGTCCGTCCCGCCGAAGCGGATCCCGCGCGAGGTGGAACGGCTGGATGGCGCGGGGGACGCTCGGACGCAGCAGCTCCAGCAATCAGGGCGCGCATCGCGGGCCGCCGGGCGGACCACGCCTACCTGTTCGACGCGCAACTGCTGATGCTCGACGACCCGATGCTCGTCGACGCGCCGGAGCGCTCATTCACGACGAGCGCCTGAACGCCGAGTCCGCCATGCAGCGCGCGGTCGACGAAATCGCCTCGCTGCTCGACCACGCCGACGACCGCTACCTGCGCGAGCGCAAGGGCGACGTCGACGACGTCGTCGGCCGCGTGCAGAACCTCGCGGCCGGCGAGCTCCGTCGTACCTCGTCCTCGACATCGACTGGACCTGCCCGTCCTCGTCGCGGACTAGATCAGCCCTTCGTCGTCGCCCAGCTCGACTGGCACGCGTCGGTGGCTTTCGTCACCGACGCCGGCAGCTGGACGTACCACACCGCCATCCTCGCGCGATCGATGCACGTGCCGGCGGTCGTCGGCGTGCCGATGGCCAGCCGCGCGATCACGCCCGTGGCGCTGCTCGCCGTGGGCAGCACCACGGGCGACGTGATGGTCGATCCGGGTCCCGAGGTCGTCGAGGATTTGGAACGGCGGTCGCAGAAGCGGCGCGCCTACGTTCTGTCCGCCGCGACCCTGCTGCGCGGCCGGTCCCGGCGGCGCGCCGCCATCCGGGTCGTGCTTGGATCGGCTCTCCTTCAGGTCGTCGTCGCCGCGGTGCGCCAGTCCGGGCAGGACCGCCTCCACGGCCCCTTCGTCAACCCCGATCACTTCGCCGGCTACCTCGAGATGGCGCTCGCCCTCGCGTTCGGCGCCCTGTGGGCCGAGGTCCTGACCAACCGGGACCGCGCCGCCGACGTCGCCGAGAAGGCCGAACGCTTCGAGCGGCGCTTTCCGGCTCTGGCCGTCCGGGTCCTGGTCTGGGCGCTCATCGCAGCCGGCATCGCGCTGACGGAGTCTCGCGGCGCGCATTCTGGCCGCCGGCTGACGACGCTGGTCCTGCTCGGCGCCGCGATTCTCCACCGACGCTCGCGTGCGCACGGCGCGCCGCGACCGCGACGGCTGGCCGCGCTCCTCCTCGGAACGCTCCTCGTCGCGACGGCGGTGGGAGCGCCGCGCTTCTACCGTTTCCTCCAGTCCGACCCGCGCGACCTCTCCGGCAACACGCGCGTCGCGCTTTGGAAGACATCGATCGCAGCCTGGCGGGAGTTTCCCATCGTCGGCTCGGGGCTGGGCACGTTTCGCGAGGCGTTTCGCCGGGTGCAGCCCCGGGAGCTCAAGGGCCTCGTCGAGCAAGCCCACAACGACCTCCTGCAGCTCGCGGTCACGGGCGGTGCCGTCGGGCGCGGCGCTCGGCGTGCTGCTGTTCGCCTCGCTCTTCGTCCTCCTGTTTCGAGCCTGGGCCCGCCAGCGACACCGCGAGGAAAGCGCCCTCGTGCTCGCGGGATTCGGCGCGCTCCTTTGCCTGACGCTGCACGGCCTGGTCGAGTTCAACCTCTCCATTCCGGTCATCCCGGCGACACTCGCCTGCGTGCTCGGAGCGTCCATGGGCGGCGGCCGGCGGGATTAGAGCACGCGCGCTACTTGCGCCCGGCGTCGAACGGCACCGCGACGGTCATCCAGGAAGCCACGGCCTTCCCGCCCTTCTGGCCCGGCTCGAAGAGCCACTGGCGGACCGCCGCCACGGCGGCCTGATCGAGGTCCGCCTGCACGCCGCGGGCGACCTCCACGCGGGCCGGCTCGCCCTTCTCGGAGACCAGAACCCTCAAGAGAACGATGCCGCCGACGCCGGAGCGCTGCGCGCCGGCCGGATAGACGGGGCGGGTCGTCACCTTGAGCTGCGGCTGGCGATCGAGGTCATCCGAGGGCGCGGCGGCCGCGGGTTCGGTCCGGGGAGGCGGCGGCGCCGGCGTTGGGGAGGCCGGCGGAGCGGGAACCTGAGAGGCGTCGGGGTCGGAACAGCCACGCTCGTGACGGTGGGCGCGATCGGCACGCGCGTCGCGGTCGGCGCCGCGGTCGGCCGGACAGTGGCCGCGGGCAGGGCCGTCGGAGCCGGAGCAGCCGTCGGGGCCGCGGTCGGGCTCGGGGGCGACGCAAGGATCTGGTCCGCGAGCGCCGGCGAGAGCTTCTTCCGGGCGAGAGACTCGAAGTCCGCCCGCAGGCCGGGCTCCAGCCGCGCCTCGCGGCAGGCCGGAAACGCCCGGCTGATCTCGACCAGACGCGCAAGCGTCGCGTCCGCCGGCGCCTTCTGGCCCGCCTTGTCCTGCGCCACGGCGAGAGTCTCCAACGCCTCGCACAGCATGGCCGGCCGGTCGAGCAATCCGAAGGCCGCGATGCGCAGGTCGTCGGCGGCCTCCTGGGGTCGCCCGGCGGAAAGCGCCGCCTGCCCCACCCGCAACTGCGTCTCGGCGAAGCCCTGCGCCAGAACCGCCGGCGCGAGGGCGAGCAGGCCGAGCGAAGTGAGCAGCCGCATCCTCGTTTATCCTTCGCCCAATGTCGCACGATTCGGCATCCGCGGCAAATCTTCTCGACGGCGCCGCCGTGGCGCGAGAGATCCGCGAACGCGTGCGCGCGGAGGTTTCGGCCCTCGGCCGGGACCTTCCGCCGCCGCGGCTGCGGGTGATCCTCGTCGGCGAGAACGCCGCGTCGGAAGCCTACGTCGCGGCCAAGACGAAGGCGGCGCGGGAGGCGGGCCTGCGCGCCGAGACCGTGCGGATCTCAGCCGACTCCGCGCCCGGGCAGCTCCTGTCCGAAATCGACCGGGCCAACCGCGACGACGACGTCGACGGCCTGCTCGTGCAGCTGCCCCTGCCGCCGTCCCACGACACGCACCGCGTCCTCGACGCCCTGGACCCCTCCAAGGACGTCGACGGATTTCACCCGGAGAACGTCGGCCTGCTCCACCAGGGACGCCCGCGCTTCGTTCCCTGCACGCCGGCCGGCATCGTCGCGCTGCTCGACGCCTACGCGATCGGGCTCTCGGGCCGGCGGGCGGTCGTGCTCGGGAGAAGCGACATCGTCGGCAAACCGATGGCCGCGCTCCTGACGGCCCGGGACGCGACGGTGACGCTGGCGCATTCGCGAACGCGCGATCTGCCCGCCCTCTGCCGCGAGGCGGAGCTGCTCGTCGTGGCCATCGGAAAGGCGGGCTTCGTCACGCCCGAGTTCGTTCGTCCGGGAGCGGTCGTCGTCGACGTCGGAATGAACCGCCTCTCTTCGCTCGCCGAGGCCCCGGCGAACCTGCGCACGTCCCCTCGCATCGCGCGCGCCCTCGAGACCCGGGGCCGGGTGCTCGTGGGTGACGTGGATTTCGACGCCGTCTCCCCCGTCGCGTCCCGGATCACGCCGGTCCCGGGGGGCGTCGGGCCCCTGACCGTGGCAATGCTCCTCCGAAACACGGTTCTGGCAGCGCGCCTTCGGCGAGGCGGCCGGCGTGCCGCGAGTGGCGACCCGCGATGACAGGCCGAGGCCTCCGAATAATATTCGGAGTTTTGGCCTAATCTCCTAATTTCTACTGCCGCCAGACAGATGCCTTCGCATCAGTCCGCTCGGCGCCTCGTCTTCCTCTCCGTCCTGTCCGAAATCGAACACTCCGGTCCCGGAAGCGATCATGACAGCGAGGCTCGACCTCGTTGATCCATCGTGTTTACAAGTGGTTACGAGCAAATCCTCCTGGCACGGATCTCGCCCCTAGAGACCTCGAAGCCATGGATATCGTTCGCGAGGGAGTCGTCGAGAGCAAGAGGCGCCGCCGCATGATCCTTGCGGCGGGCGCCGTCGGCGCCGCGCTGCTCTTGACGCTCGGGCTCTCACGTTTGAAGCCCGCCGCGCCGACCGTCGAGAAGAGCACGGTCTGGGTGGACACCGTCAAGCAGGGCCCGATGCTGCGGCAGGTCCGGGGACCGGGCTCGCTCGTGCCGGAGGCGGAAGGGATCCGCGTGATCTCGACCGCAACCGACGGGCGGATCGAGCGTCTCCTCGTACAGCCGGGAGCCGTCGTGAATCCAGACACCGTCCTGCTGACACTGTCGAACCCCGAGCTCGAGCGCGATGCCCTCGACGCGCAGTGGCAGCTGAAGGCCGCGCAGGCCGAGGCGGCCAACGTGCGCGTGCGCCTGCAGCGGGACCTGATGGACCAGCAGGCCACGGCGGCGTCGGTCGAGTCCGACTACCACCAGGCGCAGCTTCAGGCCGAAGCCAACGAGGGCATGTTCCGAGACGGCCTGGTCGCCGGACTGACGCTGAAGCTCTCCAAGGTTCGGGCGGAGGAGCTCGAGACCCGCAACGAGATCGAAAAGAAGCGGCTCGGCGTGTACGCGGACTCGGCCCGCGCGCAGAGCGACGTCCAGGAGGCCCGCGTCGAGCAGCTGCGGGCGCTCGCGAACCTCAAGCGCTCTCAGGTCGACGGGCTCTCGGTGCGCGCCGGGATCGCCGGCGTCCTGCAGGAGCTGCCGGTGCAGGTCGGCCAGCGCGTCACGCCGGGCACGGCGCTGGCGCGGGTCGTCCAGCCCGACCACCTGAAGGCGCAGCTGAAGATCGCCGAGACCCAGGCCAAGGACATCGAAGTCGGGCAGGCCGCGTCGATCGACACGCGCAACGGCATCGTGACGGGACGCGTCTCCCGCGTCGATCCGGCGGCGCAGAACGGCACGGTCACCGTCGACGTCGCCCTCGAGGGCCCGCTGCCCAAGGGCGCGCGCCCCGACCTTTCCGTGGACGGCACCGTCGAGCTCGACCGGCTGGCCAACGTGACCTTCGTGGGCCGCCCCGCCTTCGGGCAGGAGCAGAGCCAGGTCAGCCTCTTCCGCGTCAACGCCGACGGGGACGAGGCGACGCGGGTGAAGGTCCAGCTCGGCAAGAGCTCGGTCACGACGGTGCAGATCCTCGCGGGCGTCAAGCCGGGCGACAAGGTGATCCTCTCCGACATGAGCGCGTGGGACGCGTACGACAGGGTGCGGCTGAAGTGAAGAAGGAGCAGCGATGAGCAGCAACGGGCATCCGGTGATCCGCCTCGAGGACGTGACCAAGGTCTTCTACACCGACGAGGTCGAGACCCACGCGCTCTCGGGCATCCACCTCGCCATCCGAAACGGAGAGTTCGTCTCCATCGCCGGCCCCTCCGGCTGCGGGAAGTCGACGCTGCTCTCCCTGCTCGGCCTGCTCGACACGCCGAGCGGCGGGCGATACTGGTTGAACGACAAGCCGGCCGAATCGCTCACGCTTTCCGAGCGGGCGCGCATCCGGAACCGCGAGATCGGGTTCATCTTCCAGAGCTTCAACCTGATCGGCGACCTCTCGGTCTACGAGAACGTGGAGCTGCCGCTGACCTACCGCGGCATGCCGGGCCCGGAGCGCAAGAAGCGCTCCCAGGAGGCGCTCGAGAAGGTCGGCATGGCCCACCGCATGAAGCACTTCCCTTCGCAGCTCTCGGGCGGCCAGCAGCAGCGCGTGGCCGTGGCCCGCGCGATCGCGGGAAAGCCGCTCGTGCTGCTCGCCGACGAGCCGACGGGAAACCTCGACTCGGCCAACGGCGAGGCCGTCATGGGCCTCCTGCGCGACCTGCACCGCGAGGGCTCGACGATCTGCATGGTGACGCACGACCCGCGCTTCGCGCAGCACGCCGAGCGCACGATCCTCCTCTTCGACGGGCGCGTGGTCGAAGACGAGAAGGGCCAGGAGCGGGCGCACTCGGAGGAGGAGCTCAAGGAAAGCGGTTACCGGGTCAGCTGATGCCCGCGAGCACGGAGATCACGCGCCGGGCGGCGGCCGGCCGGTGAGCGCATGAACGCGTTTCTCCAGGACCTCAAGCACGCGGCCCGATCCCTGGCGAAGTCTCCCTCCTTCACGGCGATCGCCGTGCTCACCCTGGCGCTCGGCATCGGCGTCAACACCGCGGTCTTCTCCGTCGCCGACGCCGTCCTCTTCCGGCCCCTCGCGTTCGCGCGCCCGGAAGAGCTGGTCCGGATCTACGACACGAATCCGTCCCGGGGCATCCCCCGCTTCTCCTCTTCGCCGCCGAATTTCGTCGACTGGCGCGAGCAGAACCGGACGTTCTCCGGAATGGCGGCGTACACGGAGACGTCGGCCACCCTGCTCGGCGACGACGCGCCGAGAGCCTGACCGCGTACCAGGTCTCCCCGGCTCTCTTTTCCGTGCTCGGCGTCGCGCCCCTGCTCGGGCGGACCTTCGAGCCCGCGGACGAGAAGCCCGGCCGGCCGCCGTCGGTCCTGCTTTCCTGGGAGCTGTGGCAGCACCGGTTCGGCGGCGACCGCGGCATCGTCGGCAAGACGATCCGTCTCGACGAGGTTCACACCGACGCGGCGGGCGCGGGCCTCGCGGGTCCGCCCTCGACGGTCATCGGTGTCATGCCCCGGGGATTCCGCTTCCCGAACCCTTCGACGGATGTGTGGCTCCCGCTGGTCCTCGACGCGCAGGCGCTCGAAAACCGGGGGGCCCACTGGGTCAGCGTCATCGCGCGGCGAAAGCCCGGCGTCTCCGTGAGGCAGGCCCAGGCCGATCTGGGAGCGGTCGCCGCCCGCCTCGAGGCGGCCTATCCGGCGAAGAACGCCGGCTGGAACGCCGAGCTCGTCGCGCTCTCCGACGCGATCGCCGGAAGCTCCCGCCGTCCGCTGATCCTGCTGCTCGCCTCGGTGGGATTCGTGCTCCTGATCGCCTGCGTGAACGTCGCCAACCTGCTCCTGGCGCGCGGCGTGGCCCGCCGGCGGGAGGTCGCGATCCGCGCCGCCCTCGGGGCCAGCCGCGCCCGCATCGTGCGGCAGCTGCTCGCGGAGAGCCTCCTGCTCGCCGCCGCCGGGGGCGTGGTCGGGGCGGTCGTGGCCATCTGGGGTTGTGACGCGCTGGTCGCGCTGGGCGGCGACAGCCTGCCTCGGTCGGCCGAAGCCGGCGTCGACGGCCGCGCCCTGCTCTTCACGATGACGATCTCGCTCGCGGCCGCCGTGCTCGCGGGACTCTGGCCGGCGCTTCGTTCGTCCGCCGCGGAAGACGGCCAGTCCCTGCGCGAGGCGGCCGGTCGCGGCTCCGCGAGCCGGCGCACGGTCGCGGCACGGAGGGCGCTGCTGGCCACCGAGGTGGCCGTGACCCTCCTGCTTCTCGCCGGCGCCGCGCTGCTGCTGCGCAGCCTCGGTGCCGCGCTTCGGGTGAATCCGGGCTTCCGGCCCGACGGCGTCCTCACCGCGCAACTGATCCTCCCGTCGTCGCGCTACGACAACGACGACAAGACGGCGGCTTTCTCCCGCGAGCTCATCGCGCGCCTTGGGCGGTTGCCCGGCGTGACCGCCGTCGCGACCACGAACATCCTCCCGATGTCCGGCGGGAACTGGTGGATGTACTCGGTCCAGATTCCCGAACATCCGGTCCCGGAAGGCGACGAGATTTCGCTCGCCTACCGCGCCGTCGGCGGCGACTTCTTCGCGGCCAGCGGCGTCGTCGTCAAGCGCGGCCGCCCGTTCACCGAGCAGGACCGCGCGGGCTCTCCCCTCGTCGCGATCCTGAACGAGACGGCGGCGCGCAGGTGCTTTCCGGGCCAGGACCCCATCGGCCGGGAGATCGTGATCGGCGACCGGACGAAGACGCCCCGCCGCGTCATCGGAGTCGCCGGGGACGTGCTCGAGGAGAGTCCCGTCGACCCGCCGGCCGGCGGAATCTACGTCCCCGCGGCGCAAAAGCCGTGGTCGGACGTGTCGCTTCTCGTTCGAACGACCGGAGACCCGCTCCGCCTCGCGCCGATGCTGCGCGCGGAGGTGCGCGCCCTGGACCCGCCATTGCCCGTCGACGGCGTCGGCTTGCTCTCGGATCAGGTCTCCCGGGCGCTCAAGTCGCGGCGGTTCACGCTGACGCTGCTCGGCGTGTTTGCCGCCCTGGCGCTGCTGCTGGCGGTCGTCGGCACCTACGGCGTCGCCGCCTGCGCCGCGGCCGAGCGGACCCGCGAGATCGGGATCCGCGTGGCGCTCGGCGCCCGGCGGGCCGACGTCGTCGCCCTGTTCCTCGGCGACGGGGCGCGGGTCGCGGGAGCCGGCCTCCTCGCCGGGCTGCTCCTCGCCATTCCGTCCGCCCGCCTCCTGCGCGGGTTCCTCTTCGACGTCACCGCTTCCGATCCGGCGAGCTTCGGGGCCGTCTCGCTGCTGCTGCTCGCCGCGACGCTCGGAGCGGGCCTCGTTCCCGCGCTGCGCGCGACGCGGGTCGATCCCACGACGGCGCTGCGGTCGGAGTGAGCGCAACTTGACGGACCTCAAGCACGCCTTCCGAAGCCTCTCGCGAACCCCCGCCTTCGCCGCGGTCGCCGTCGCCACCCTGGCGCTCGGGATCGGCGCGACGACGGCGGTCTTCTCGGTCGTACGCGCCGTTCTCTGGAGCCCGCTCCCCTTCGCGGCGCCCGAGCGGCTGGTCATCCTCTGGGAGACCGACGCGCACAACGCGAGCTTCCAGGAAGGCGTCTCGGCGCCGGACCTCCGGGACTGGAAAGAGCAGGCGCGGTCGTTCTCCGGCATCGCCGCCTCGCGCTGGCTCGAGATGAACTTGACCGAGACCGGGCGCGAGCCGGAACGCATCCCGGTGGCGGCGGTCTCTTCCGAGCTCCTCGCGGTCCTCGGTGTCCGCCCGGCCCTCGGCCGGAGCCTTTCGCAGGCCGACGATCGGGAGGGAGCCCCCGGAGCCGTCGTGCTCTCCGACGCCTTGTGGCGCGCGCGGTACGGCGGGTCCCGCGACGTTCTCGGAAAGCCGATCTCCCTGGACGGCAAGGCGACCGCCGTCGTCGGGGTCCTTCCGGCCGGCTTCGATTTTCCGGGACGCGCGCGCGCCTGGGTGGCCCTCAGGCCCGCGAACGAAGCGCTGTCGAATGCGCGCGGCGTCCACAACCTGATGGCGATCGCGCGCTTGAAGGACGGCGTCTCGATCGAGGCGGCGGGAACGGAGATGGCGGGAATCGCCGCGCGGCTCGCGCGGGCCTATCCCGACGACAACGCGGGCCGGGGCGCGCGCGTTCAGTCCTTGACGGAGGCGGTCGTCGGCGACTTTCGCCGGGAGCTCTACATTCTGCTCGGCGCCGTCGTCGCCGTGACCCTGATCGGATGCGCGAACGTTTCGGGCCTCCTGCTCGCGCGCGCCC
The DNA here is from genome assembly GCA_963725095.1 of uncultured Acidobacteriota bacterium. Classification (GTDB taxonomy): domain Bacteria; phylum Acidobacteriota; class Thermoanaerobaculia; order UBA5066; family Gp7-AA6; genus DATBFU01. Next base: position 115,269 of record CAVRXJ010000017.1, on the reverse strand, counting down.
GAACCCGAGAGCGCGAGATCGCGATTCGTCGGGCGCTCGGCGCGGGCAGGGCCCGGCTGGCGTTTCAGGTTCTCGCCGAGGCCCTGTGGCTCGCCTTCGCCGGCGGCGCCGGGGGCCTGCTCCTGGCGGCCTGGGGCACACAGGCCCTGGTCGCCCTCTCGCCGGACGCGATCCCGCGGATGAGCGAGATCCGACTGGACACCGGCGTGCTCGCCTTCACTCTTGTCGCGAGCCTCGGCGCGGGATTCGCCGCGGCGCTGGCGCCCGCGCTTCGACTGCTGCGCGGCCGCGACGGCCTGCTCGCCGCCATCGGGACGCTCGCGGGTCTCCCGCGAGCGGATGCGCTCGGCGCTCGTCGTCGGTCAGGTCGCCCTGGCGTGCGTCCTGGCGACCGGGGCCGGCCTGCTCCTCGTGAGCCTGCGCAACCTGAAGCAAGTCGATCCGGGCTTCCGGCCGGACGGGCTCCTCACGGCGGAGCTGCAGTTGCCCAAGGCGACCTACCCCGAGCCGCGCCGGCAGGGAAGACTTCTACGACTGGCCCGAGGTCCTGCGGTTCTGCGACGCCCTGCTCCCGCGCCTCTCCGCGCTGCCGGGGGCGGAGGCCGCCTCGCTCGCGCTGAACCACCCGCTGAAGCCCGGCTGGACCTCGCAGATCGAAATCGAAGGGCGGCCCCAGAAGCCGGGCGCCCGCGACGAGGTCTACATCCGACCCGTGGCTCCCGGGTATTTCCGCGCCGTCGGCTCCCCGCTGCGCCGCGGCCGGGACATCGACGCCCGGGACCGGCGGGGCGCGCCGAGTGTGGTCGTCGTCAACGAGGCCTTCGCGCGCCGGTATTTCGGCAAGGGCGATCCGGTGGGCCGCACGGTCAGCTTCTGGGAGCTCCCGCGGCGCATCGTCGGCGTCGTCGGCGACGTGCGCTTTCGCGGCCCGGCGCTCGAAGCTTCGCCCGCCGTGTACCCCGCCCTCCTCCAGGTTCCGATGAGCTCCCTCTCGGTGGTGGTCCGGGCGCCGGCGGGGCGCGAACCGGCCTCGCTCGCTCCCGTCCTTCGGGAGGCGTTGCGCGAAGTCGACCCGGATGTCGCCCTGTTCAACGTCCGCACGGCCCGGACGCTGCTCGAAGAGTCCGTCGGCTCGCCCCGCTTTCGGGCGACCCTCCTTTCGCTCTTTGGAGGCGTCGCGCTGCTGCTCTCGGCCGTCGGCCTCTACGGGCTGCTTTCCTACTCGGTGGCGCGCCGCACCCGCGAAATCGGCATCCGCGCCGCGCTCGGCGCGCAGCGGGCCGAGCTCGCGCGGATGGTCGTCGCGGAGGGGATGCGGCGCTGCCTGATCGGCCTGGCGGCGGGAACCGCGGCGGCGCTCGCGGCCTCGCGCCTGCTCGCGAGCCTTCTCTACGGAATTCGACCCGGCGACGTCCGGGTCTCCGTCGCGGTCGCGGCCGTGCTCGCCGCGGCGTCGTTGGCCGCCTGCGCATTGCCCGCGCGCCGGGCGACGGCGGTCGAGCCCTCGACCGCGCTGCGAACGGAGTGAAGAAGACGCCATGATCTCTCAGGACCTGCGCTTTGCCTTCCGGACGTTCCGGCGCTCGCCCGGTTTCGCCGCGGCGGCCTTCTCGATCCTCGCGCTCGGGATCGGGATCCAGACGGCCGCCTTCAGCCTCCTGGACGCCGTGGTCCTGCGCCCGCTGCCCGGCGTGCGGCGCCCGGGGGATCTCGTGGACCTGCGCGCCGGCGGGCTCTCCTATCCGACCTACGCGGACATCCGACAGCAGGCCGCCGTCTTCGGAGGCGTGGGCGCCTGGGGCATGCGGTCCTTCGATCTCTCGACGCCCCGCGCCGCACGGCGCCTGCGCGGCGGCGTCGTCTCCGGCGACTACTTCTCGGTGCTCGGCGTGCGCCCGCAGAGCGGCCGCCTGCTGGCTCCCGCCGACGAGCAGTCCGGCGAGCCGATCGCCGTTCTCTCGGACCGCCTCTGGCGCAGCGCGTTCGGGGCCGCTCCGTCGGTCGTCGGCTCGGCCCTGAGGTTGAACGGCGTCCCGTTCACGGTCGTCGGCGTGGCCGGACCCGGATTCCGGGGCGTCGGGTTCGGGCAGCCGGCCGACCTCTGGATTCCCATCGGTTCTTTCCGCCAGACCGCGTCCGGGGCTCTGGCGCGCCTGGACTATCGCCGGCGTGGCTGGGGCTGGCTCTCGGCCTTCGGCCGTCTCAAGCCCGGCGTGTCCACGGCGCTCGCCCAATCGTCGCTCGACCCGCTCGTCCGGCGGCTCGCCGCCGCCGATCCCGACGGCGTGCTGGACGGCAAGCCGATCCCGCTCGTGCCGCTCTCGAAGACCGCGTCGGGGTCCTCGGCCGAGGCCTCCCCCGCCCGGCTCCTCGCGCTCCTGTGCGGCGCCGTCGGTCTCGTGCTGCTGGTGGCGTGCGCGAACCTGGCGAACCTCCTGCTGGGACGCGCCCTCGCGCGCCGCCCCGAGATCGCGGTGCGACTCGCGCTCGGAGCCGGACGCCTGCGGATCGGAAGGCAGCTGCTCACCGAGAGCCTTCTGCTGGCGGTGCTCGGAGGCGTTGGCGGGCTGTTCGTCGCGGAATGGACGCTCGCGCTCGCGATCCGCGCGCCGCTGCCCGGCGGCGAGAGTCTCGAGGTCTTCGCGCCCGGGCTCGACCTGCGCGCGTTCCTGGTCGCGACGGCCGTCACGCTGTTCACGGCGGTGGCGTTCGGTCTCGCTCCGGCCCTGCAGGCGGCGCGCACGGAAGTCGTCTCCGCCCTCAAGCAACGCTCGTCCTCGGGCGCGGGGCGCGGCCGTCTCTACGGCGTCCTCGTCGCATCCCAGGTCGCCCTGTGCCTCGTGCTGCTCGCGACGGCAGGTCTCTTCCTCCGCAGCCTCCAGCGCGCCCTGGCGACCGACCCGGGCTTCCAGGCGCGCGGTGTCGCGACCGCCTCGGTCGAGCTCGGGCCTGGCGCGCTACGACGCCGCCCGCGCGAACCGGTTCGCCGCGGACCTCGGCGCGCGCGTCGCGGCGTTGCCGGGAGTGCGGGCGACGGCCTGGGCAGGCCTGCTGCCGCTCTCCGGCGACCGCAACCGCGAAACCTTCACGACGGATCGCGAACCCACGCGGACGCAGCTCGCGGAAATCGCCGCCGTGGGCCCGGGCTACTTCCGCACGCTCCGACACCCGATCGTCCGCGGGCGCGAGTTTCAGGATTCCACCGAGATGCCCGCCGACGACGTGCGCGCGGTCATCGTGAACGAGGCGGCCGCCCGATGGCTCTGGCCCGGCGAAGAAGCGGTCGGCCGGCGCGTCCGCTATGGCGAGACCGACGCGACCGTCGTGGGCGTCTGCGCGGACTCGCTCTTCCTGTCGCTGACGGACGCGCACCTGCCGATGCTGTACGTGCCCATGAATCAGCTGGGAGGCGACGCCGTCCTCTCGGCGATGACGTTTCTGGCGAGCACGGACGGCGACGCGGCCTCGCTGGCCGGGCCGATCGCGGCCGAGGTTGCTCGCCTGGATCCGACGCTTCCCGTCTTCGGCGCCGCGCACCCTGGAGGACATCACCGCCAGCCAGCTCATGGCCCAGCGGGTCGGCGGCACGATGCTCGGCGTCTTCGCCGTCCTCTCGCTCGCGCTCTCGGCGGTGGGGATCTACGGCGTCGTGGCCGCCGCGGCGGCCCGCCGGACCCGCGAGCTCGCCCTGCGCCTGGCGCTCGGCGCGCGCCCGGAGGACCTCCGGCGGCGCGTCCTGCGGGAGGGCGCCGTCCCGGTCGGCGTCGGGCTCGCGGCGGGTCTCGTGCTCGCCCTGGCGGCCGGCCGCCTGGCGAACCGGTTCCTGTTCGGCGTCACGGCGAGCGACCTGCCGACATTCGCGGCCGCCGTCCTGGTGCTCGCGGCGAGCGCCCTGCTCGCGTCCGACCTGCCGGCACGCCGGGTCATGAAAGTCGATCCCATGCAGGCCCTGCGAACCGAGTGAGAAGAGCGAGGAGCAACCGATGATCGAGCTTCGCAACCTGGAGAAGGCGTTCGAATCCCGCGCCGGGCAGACCTTCGTCCTGCGCCGGATCGAGCTCTCGATCGCCGCGGGAGAGTTCGTGACGATCATGGGACCTTCGGGCGCTGGCAAGTCCACGCTGCTCTCGATCCTCGGCATGCTCGACCATGCCTGGACCGGGGAATACCTCTTCCTCGGCGAGGCCGTCCACGGGAAGAAGCCGAAGGACCGCGTCGAGCTCAACAAGAAGCACATCGGCTTCGTCTTTCAGCAGTACCACCTGCTCGACGACCTGACCGTCGCCGAGAACCTGGACATCCCGCTGTCCTACCGCAACGTCAAGGGCTCCGAGAGGGCGGCCATCGTCGCCGACACGCTCGACCGGTTCCGCATCGTCGGCAAGAAGGACCTGTTCCCGAGCCAGCTCTCGGGCGGACAGCAGCAGCTGGTCGGGGTCGCGCGGGCGCTGATCGCGAAGCCGAAGCTCCTGCTCGCCGACGAGCCCACCGGCAACCTCCACAGCGACCAGGGCCGCGAGATCATGCGCCTCTTCAAGAAGCTGAATGACGAGGGCATGACCATCATTCAGGTCACGCACTCCGAGGAAAACGCCTCCTACGGCAACCGGATCGTGCGCCTGCGCGACGGCTGGATCGAAGGAGCGGCGGACGCGGTCGCGGGGCAGCGGTGACGTCGGTGCTGAAGGACCTGCGGCACGCCGTCCGCGGGTTGCGGCGCGCGCCGGCGCAGGCGGTCGTCGTGATCGCCACCGTGGCGGCCGGGATCGCCGCGAGCGCCACGGTCTTTGCGCTGATCGACACGCTTTTCTTCAAACCCCTGCCGGGTGTCGAGAAGCCCTCGGAGCTCGTCAACGTGCACGCCACCGCTCCGGACGGCTCGAGCTTCCATTCCGTCTCCTTCCCGACGTGGCGGGACCTGGGCGACGGCGGCGGAAGCTTCACAGGCCTGGCGGCCTTCAGCTCGCGGCTCGTGAGCCTCTCCGGAGGCGGCGATCCGAACCTGGCCGTCGCGCAGGTGGTCACCGGCAACTATTTCGGCGTCGTGGGAGCGCGGCCGGCGCTCGGCCGCTTCTTCGGCCCGGCGGAAGACGCGGTCCCCGGACGCGACGCCGTGGCCGTTCTCGGATACGGCGCCTGGAAGACGCCGTTCGGCGCGGACCCGCGATCGTCGGCCGCACCGTGTCCGTCAACGGCCGCCCCTTCACCGTCGTCGGCGTCGCGGCTCCCGGGTTCACGGGGACTTTCCTCGGCATTCCCTTCGACATCTGGATCCCGACGATGATGGCGCCCGCCCTTTCGATCGGCGAGGGATTCCAGGCACGCGATCAGACCTGGCTCGAAATGGTGGGAAGGCTTCGTCCCGGAGTCTCGATCGCGGCCGCGCAGAAGCGGCTGGACGTTCTCGCGCGCCGGCTCGAGCGCGAGTACCCGGCCTCCGAGCGCGGCGTCGGCTACGACCTGCGCCCGGCCAAGGGATTCGAGGACTCCATGCGCGGCGCAGCGATCGGATTCTTCGCCGTTCTCGGGGCGCTCGCCGCGGTCGTGCTCGGTGTGGCCTGTATCAACGTCACGGGGATCCTGCTCGCCCGCGCGCTCGCGCGTGAAAAGGAGATCGGCGTTCGCCTGGCCCTCGGCGCGGGGCGGGAGCGGCTCGTTCGTCTGTTCGTCACCGAGACGCTCCTCCTCTTCGCCGCAGGCGGGGCGGCGGGGGCCCTTCTCACGACGCTGACGACGCCGCTGCTCCAGAAGTTCCGCCTGCCCCTGCCGGTCCCGCTCGCGTTCGATTTTTCCCCCGGGCCGAGGGTCGTGGCCTTCGCGCTCCTGGCGGCCGCCGCCGGCGGGATTCTGTTCGGCCTCATCGTCGCGTTGCCGGCCACGCGCCCGTCCGCGTCTCTGCTTCTGCGTTCGGGCGCGGCGACCGAACGGCGGTCGGCCTCGCGCCTGCGGTCGATCTTCGTCGCCCTCCAGGTGGCGGCCTGCGTCCTCCTGCTGGTCACCTCGGGGCTCTTCCTGCGCACCGTCGAGCACGCGTCTCGCGTGGATCCCGGCTTCGATCCGGAAGGACTCGTCATGACCCAGGTCGATCTCTCGATGCTCGGATATGACGCAGTCAAGGCGCGCGCGTTCTACGACGAGCTGATCGAGCGGGTCCGGCAGGTCCCGGGCGTCGCGGCCGCGGCGGTGGCGGGTGTCGTGCCGCTCGGACCGGGCGAGCGCACGGACGTCGTCGCGCTGCCCGGACGAACCGGCCGGGAGGATCAGGTCCCGGTCGACCTGACCGACGTCGGCGAAACGTACTTTGCGACGATGCGGATCCCGATCCTCAAGGGCCGCCCGTTCGAAAGCCGGGACGTTCCCGGGTCACCTCCGGCGGCGATCGTCAACGAGACGCTCGCAAAGATGCTCTGGCCCGGCCGGGATCCCCTCGGTCAGACGCTCTTCAAGGGCGAGCGTGCGCTGACGGTTGTCGGCGTGGCCCGCGACGGAAAGTACCGGCGCCCCTGGGAAGCCCCGCGCGCGTACCTCTATCTTTCCTCCCGCCAGCAGGAACGGGCGCGCGAAAACCTCGTCGTGCGGGCCACCGGAGACCGGGAGGCCCTGGCCGCGGCCATCCGCCGCGAGATTCACCGCCTCGAGCCCGCGCTGCCTCTTTCCGCCGTGATTCCGGTACGCGAGCACATGGGCTTCTCGATGCTGCCCCAGCGCGTCGCCGCGGCGCTGGCAGGGGCGCTCGGCGCGATCGGGCTGACCCTGGCGTCGGTCGGGCTGGCGGGGCTCGTCGCGTATTCGGTCAGCCGGCGCCGGCGCGAGATCGGCGTACGGATGGCTCTGGGCGCCGCGCCGGGCGACATCCTGACCCTCGAGATGGCGCGCGGCGTCCGGGTGGCCGTGGCGGGCCTCGCCGCCGGGACCCTGGCGACGGCCGCTGCGACGCGCTTGATCGCCGGCATGCTCTTCGGTGTCACGGCGCTCGACCCGCTCACATTCGGCGCGGTGCTCGCGCTGCTCGCGGTGCTGACCCTCGCGTCGAGCTACCTGCCCGCACGCCGCGCCGCGCGGCTGAGCCCGATGGACGGATTGAGGTCGGAATGAACCCCTTCGCTCCGGCACGACAAACGACCACGCACGGAGGTTGACGATGCGCGCGATTCTCCAGGACATCAAGTTCGCCCTGCGCACGCTCGGCAAGAGCCGCGGCTTCACGATCACGGCGGTGCTGACGCTGGCGCTCGGAATCGGGGCCAACGCCGCGATCTTTGCCCTCGTCAACCGCGTGCTGCTCACGCTCCTGCCGGTTCGCAGCCCGCAGGAGCTCGTGCTGCTCCACTCGAAGGGCCGCATCCAGGGCCACAGTTGGAGCGATTCCGACATGGGCACGTCGTTCACCTACCCGATGTACCGCGACCTGGCCGAGGGCAACTCCGCCTTCGCCGGCCTGCTCGCGGAATTTCCGCTGGACCTGAGTGTGGCAACGCGGCGACCAGACGGAACGTGCCGCCGGCGATCTCGTCAGCGGAAACGCCTTCGAAGTGCTCGGCGTCGTCCCGGCGCTTGGTCGGCTTTTCACGGCCGCCGACGACCGGACTCCCGGCGGCCATCCCATCGCGGTGCTGTCGCACGGTTACTGGAAGCGGCGCTTCGCGGCCGAGCCGGCCGTGCTCGGCAGGACGATCGTCGTCAACGGGCACGCGCTGACCATCATCGGCGTCGCCCGCGAGGGCTTCTCGGGAATCCAGCCCGGCCGTCCGGTGGACCTCTTCGTGCCGATGATGCAGAAGGCGCAGATGACCCCGTTCTGGAACGGCCTCGACAATCCCAAGGACTACTGGGTACAGATCGTCGGCCGATTGAAACCCGGAGTCACCCGAGCGGAAGCGGAGGCGCGCCTCGCTCCCCTCTACCGGTCCCTGCTCCAGGGCGCGCTCGCGCACATCACCGACTGGAACGAAACGGACCGCAAGAGATTCCTGGAAAAGAAGCTCACGCTCCTGCCCGGCGGCACGGGCCGCAGGGTCCTGCGGGAAGGCATCGCAACGCCGCTGATCTCCCTGATGGGGATGGTCGCCCTCGTCCTGCTGATCGCCTGCTCGAACCTGGCGGGACTCCTCGCGGCCCGCGGCGCCGCCCGACAGCGCGAGTACGGCATCCGCCTGGCGATCGGCGCCGGCCGGGGACAGCTCGTGCGCCAGTCCGTGGTCGAGTGCCTGGTCTTCTGCGCCGCCGGCGGGGCCCTCGGGGTCGCTGTCGCGAGCTGGACGCTCGATGCGCTGCTGTCGACGTTTCCTCCCGAGTCGGAGCTGCGACTGCTCGCGGTCGAGATCGATCCGCGCGTCGTCGGCCTGACCGCGGCCCTCTCCCTGATCGCGGCGCTGTTCTTCGGCCTCGCGCCCACCCTGCGCGCCGTCCGGCTCGATCCGGCGTCGACGCTGCGGGGCGCCGGCTGGGGCTCGGTTTCCGCCGTCCGCGAGGCGCTCTCGTTCCGGCGCTGGCTCGTCACCGCGCAGGTCGCGCTGACGCTCGTGCTCTTAGTCGGCGCCGGCTTCTTCGTCCGGACACTCCAGAACCTCGGACGCGTCGAGCTCGGCCTGAGGCCGGACGGGATCGTGGGGTTCACCGTGTCGCCGGAGTTGAGCGGCTACACCGCACAGCGCGCCGCCCGGCTCGGAAAGGAACTGACGGAGAGACTGTCCGCCCTGCCCGGCGTGCGCTCCGCCACGGCGGCCGAGTTGGCCACGCTCGCCAACGAGACCTACGGCGGCATCGATCAAAGTCGAAGGGGCGGCGCTGGCGGAGGGCGCCGAGAGCCACGCGCAGATCAACTTCGTCGGGCCGAATTACTTCGCGACCCTCGGCATCCCTCTCGTCGCGGGCCGCGAGATTTCATGGCGGGACGACGCCGGCGCGCCTCCGATCGCCGTGATCAACGAGTCCCTGGCGAAGCGCTTCTTCGGGTCCCGCAATCCCATCGGAGGGAAGATCGAACGCCAGGGACGCCACCTCGAAGTCGTCGGCGTGGTGCGCGACAGCAAGTCCGCCACCGTGGACGAGAAGACGCAGCCCTTTCTCTACATGGCGTGGCTTCAGAATCCCGAGCTCGGAACGCTGACGTTCTACGCCCGATCCGACACCGATCCGGATCGCCTGGTCCCTTCCCTGCGCGCCGCGGCCGCCGCGATCGACCCGCAGCTGCCCGTCTACAACGTCAAGACCCTGCGCACCCAGATCTCCGAGTCGCTGCTCTCCCGCCGGCTGGTCATGGTGCTCTCGGCCGCCTTCGGAGGCCTCGCGGCGCTGCTCGCGGCGCTCGGCATCTACGGCGTTCTGGCCTTTTCCGTCGCGCAGCGCCGGCGCGAGATCGGCGTCCGCATGGCCCTCGGCGCGACTCCGGCCGCCGTCCGGGGCCTGGTCCTCTCGGAGGTCGGGCGGTTCCTCGCGATCGGAGGGCTCATCGGTCTGCCGGCCGCCTACGCGCTCGGGCGCGCGGTCGAATCGATCCTCTTCGGAGTCCGGGCGGCCGATCTGCCCGTCTTCGTCGCCGGCGTCGCTCTGCTCGCGGCCGTTTCTCTCGCCGCGGCCTATCCGCCGGCGCGCCGCGCCGCCCGCACCGACGTGATGGACGCCCTGCGCAGCGAATGAGCAGGCGCGCGGCGAATGTCATGACCTCCCTGCTCCAGGATCTGCGGTACGCGCTGCGCCTGATCGGCAAGAGCCGCGGTTTCGCGGCCGCCACCATCGCGACGCTCGCCCTCGGCATCGGGGCGAACACGGCCGTGTTCAGCATCGTGCGCGGCGTCCTCTGGAAGCCCCTCCCTTTCCGCGAGCCGGAACGACTGGTCGGCATCTGGGAGAAGCAGCCCGAAGTCCCGCCGGGCTCCCGGAGCCGCGGGCGACATCGCGGACTGGCAGGCGCAGAGCCGGAGCTTCGACGCGATCGCCTTTTCCGAGGACGCCTGGTACGGCCTGAGCGGCCGGGGAGATCCGGAGCGCTTTCTCGGCGCGCGGGTGTCGCCGGAGTTCTTCTCCCTGCTCGGCGTCGGGCCGCAGCTCGGCCGAGCGCTCTCGAGCGCGCCGGACGCCGCCGGGGCCCGCGAAGTGATCCTGAGCCACGGGTTCTGGCAGCGGCAATTCCAGGGCGGTCGCGAAGCGATCGGACAGAAGATCCGGCTCGAGGGTGAGGACTACGCGGTGGTCGGCGTCATGCCCCGCCGTTTCGACTTCCCGGAGGGGGCCGAGTTCTGGACGCCCCTCGCGCTGACGCCGCCGCAGCGCGCCGACCGCGACAACCATACCTACCAGGTCGTCGGCCGGCTCCGGAGAGGGGTCTCGCCCGCCGCGGCCGCCGCCGACCTCCACGCGATCGAGGCGGCGCTGCAGAAGGCCTTTCCCGAAACCAACGCCGGGCACGACGTGTACCTGCTGCCGCTCGACCGGCAGCTGTCGGACGCGGCCCGGCCGGCGCTGCTGACCCTGTTCGGAGCGGTGGCGTTCGTTCTCCTGATCGCCTGCGCCAACGTCGCCAACCTGCTGCTCGCCCGCGCGCTCACGCGGCGCCGCGAGATCGCCCTGCGCGTCGCCCTCGGCGCCGCCCGCGGACGCATCTTCCGTCAGCTGCTGACCGAGAGCGTCCTGCTCGCGGGCGCGGGAGGACTGCTGGGAGTGGCGCTCGCGACGTGGAGCCTCGACCTGCTCGTCCGGGTTCTTCCGCTGCGCCTCTCCGAGGCGACACCGGTCTCGATCGACGGCGGCGTCCTGATCTTCACGCTCGCCGTCTCGGTCGCGACCGGCATCCTCTTCGGACTCGGCCCCGCGATCGCCGCCACCCGGCCCGACGCGGCGGCGCTGGCCGGCGCCGTGGACCGCAGCGGCACGGGGGCGCCGGACCGCGGACGGCTGCGCAATCTGCTCGTCGTCGCCGAGATCGCGCTCGCGCTCGTCCTGCTCGTCGGCGCCGGCCTGATGCTCCGCACCGTGGCGGCCCTCCAGAGCGTCGATCCCGGATTTCCGCTGGAAGGAGCGGCGACCTTCGAGGTCGCGCTGCCCGCGGCGCGCTACCGCTCCGCCGAGGCCCAGCGCGCATTCTGCCGGGAAGCGCTCCGGCGCCTGGAGGCGCTGCCCGGAGTCTCGGCCGCCGGGGCGACCAACAGCCTTCCCATGGGCGGGTCGAGCGTGAACGGCAACTTTCGGATCGAGGGGCGGCCGCCCTGGCCTCCCGACCAGAAGCCGATCACGTACTACCGGAGCGTGACGCCCGACTTCTTCCGCGCTTCCCAGATCCCCGTGCGCCGCGGACGAGCCTTTCGGGAAGCCGACCGCGACGGAGCCGCGCCCGTCGCCATGGTCAACGAGACGATGGTGCGCCGATTCTTCCCGGGCGAGGATCCGCTCGGAAAACGCATCCTGGTCGCGTGGGCTGGCCCGGACACCTGGCGCGAGATCGTCGGGGTCGTGGCCGACATCCGAGGGCGGCAGGTCGACGACCAGCCTGTTCCCGGAGACGTACGTTCCCTTCTTCCAGTACACCGTGCCGACGTTTTCCGTGATCGTCCGAACCGCCGGCGATCCTGCCGCCCTCTTCGGTCCGATCCGCCGGGAGGTGCGCGGGCTCGACGGCGAGCTGCCCGTCTCGCGGCTCGCGCTCTTGACGCGGGTTGCCGACCGCACCGTCGAGCCGCGGCGCCAGTCGACGCTGCTGCTCGGCCTCTTCGGCGGCCTGGCGATCCTGCTCGCCGCGCTCGGGCTGTCGAGCGTCCTGGCCTACGCGGTCGCCCAGAGGACGCGCGAGATCGGAATCCGGATCGCCGTCGGGGCGCAGCGCCGGGACATCCTGCGGCTCGTGCTCGGCCAGGCGATGCGCCTCTCGCGGGCCGGGATCCTCGTCGGGCTGGCAGGGTCCTTCGCCCTGACACGGTTTCTCAGCGGCCAGCTCTACGGCGTCCGGGCCACCGACCCGGTCACGCTTGCCGCCGGCGTTTTCCTGATGGTGGGCGTCGCGCTCGCTGCCAGCGCGCTGCCGGCCCGGCGGGCGGCACGCGTCGACCCGATCAAGGCCATGCGCGTCGACTGAGGCGCCAGCATGCTGCCCGGCATCGGGCGCGCTTGTTCCGCGCGGTGTGGCGCACGCCGTGAGGTTCGCCTGCCGACGCCGCCGGGCAACCGACCGTTTCCGTTAAGCTGCGTCCATGCCCCGGCCGGCCGACCGCGTCCTCATCGCCGACGACCAGCGCGACGTGCTGGAGGCGCTGCGCCTGCTCCTGAAGGCCGAGGGCCTGGCGACCGAAACCGTCTCGTCGCCCGCGGCGGCTGCGGCGGCCGTCGCCGCCAGGGACTTCGACGTCGTCCTCATGGACTTGAACTACGCCCGGGACACGACCTCGGGGGCGGAAGGGCTGGAATTGCTCGCCCGGATCCAGGAGATCGACGCCACGTTGCCCGTCGTGGTGATGACGGCCTGGGGCAGCGTCGATCTGGCCGTCGAGGCCATGCGCCGCGGGGCACGCGACTTCGTGCAGAAGCCCTGGGAAAACACGCGCCTTCTGGCGACGTTGCGCACGCAGATCGCCCTCGGGCAGGCGCTGCGGCAGGGAGCGCGCCTGGAGGCCGAGAACCGCATCCTGCGCCGGGAGCCCGACCCCTCGATCATCGCGCAGTCTCCTTCGATGCGGCCCGTGCTCGAGATGATCGCTCGGGTGGGCCCGTCCGACGCCAACGTGCTCATCCTCGGCGAGAACGGTACGGGAAAGGGCCTCGTCGCACGCGCCCTGCATGCGGCCTCCGGGCGCGCGGGCCGGGCCTTCGTCACATTGAACGCCGGCGGGATCTCCGAGGGCGTCTTCGAGAGCGAGCTCTTCGGGCACGTGAAGGGAGCGTTCACGGATGCCCGCGCCGATCGCGTCGGTCGCTTCGAGCTCGCCGACGGAGGCACCCTCTTCCTCGATGAGATCGCCAACGTGCCGGCCAGCCAACAGGGCAAGCTCCTGAGGGTGCTCGAAACGGGCGAGTTCGAGCGGCTGGGCTCCTCGCGCACGCGAAAGGTCGACGTGCGGATCATCTCGGCCACCAACGCCGATCCGCACGCCGAGGTCGCGGCCGGGCGCTTCCGACAGGACCTGCTCTTCCGGCTCAACACGATCGAGATCCGGCTCCCGCCCCTGCGCGACCGTCGGGAAGACATTCCCCTCCTCGCCCAGCACTTCCTGCGGGCCCATGCCCGGCGCTACCGCAAGGACACGGCCGGCTTCGAGCCCCCGGCATTGCAGGCCCTTCTGACCTATCCGTGGCCCGGCAACGTCCGAGAGCTCGACCACGCCGTTGAGCGCGCCGCGCTGATGGCGACGGGCGCGCGCGTGGCGCCGGCGGACCTCGGGCTGCGGCACGCCCCCGAAGGCGCAACGCCGCCGCTCGAGGAGATGGGGCTCGAGGAGGTCGAGCAGATCCTGATCCGCAAGGCGCTCTCCCGGCACGGCAGCAACGTCAGCCAGGCCGCGCGCGCCCTCGGACTTTCCCGCAGCGCGCTCTACCGCCGGATGGAGAAGTTCGGCTTATAGAGCCTTCGTTTTCCATGAAGCTCACGCACGACCGCCGGGTCATCCTCCTGGCCGCGCTCGCCGCGCTCCCCGCCGCCGTGGTCTCGCTCGCGCTGCTCTGGTCCGGGGACTACTCGGACAAGGTCCGCTGGACGCTGACCGCGGCCATCCTGCTCGGCGCCCTCATTTTCTTGAATGCCCTGTGGGAACGGGTCGTCCGCCCGCTGCAGACCGTCTCCAACCTGCTCGCCGCGATGCGGGAGGAGGATTTTTCGATCCGGGCGCGCGGCGCGCGCGGAAACGATCCACTGGGCGAGGTGCTCGTCGAAGTCAACGCGCTCGCCGACACGCTGCGGCGGCAGCGGCTCGGGGCGCTCGAGGCGACGGCCCTGCTCTCGCGGGTGATGGCGGAGATCGATGTCGCAGTCTTCGCCTTCGACGAGCAGGGGGAGCTGCAGCTGACCAACCGGGCCGGCGAGCGGCTGCTCGGGCAGCCTGCGCCGCGCCTGCTCGGCAAGAGCGCCGAGGAGCTCGGCCTCGCCGAGTGCCTGCGCGAGGAAAGCCCGCGTATCCTCGACGCGACGTTCCCCGCCGGCGCGGGCCGGTGGGAGGTGCGCCGCAGCTCCTTCCGCCAGGGCGGGCGCCCGCACCACCTGCTCGTGCTCTCGGACCTTTCCCGGCCGCTGCGCGAGCAGGAGCGGCTGGCGTGGCAACGGCTGATCCGCGTCCTCGGCCACGAGTTGAACAACTCGCTCGCGCCCATCCAGTCGATCGCGGGAAGCCTTTCGGGTCTCCTGGCCCAGAAGGCGCCGCTCGAGGACTGGCGCGAAGACGCGGGGCGGGGCCTCGCCGTGATCGCGTCGCGCGCCGAGGCCCTCTCCCGCTTCACAAGCGCCTACGCGAGCCTGGCGCGCCTGCCGCCACCGCGATTTTCGCGGGTGGAGCTGACGCCGCTGATCGCGCGCGTCGCCGGACTGGAGCAACGTGTTCCCATCCGCGTCGACGGCGGGCCGGACCTCGCCGTTTCGGCGGACCCCGACCAGCTCGAGCAGCTCCTCATCAACCTCGTTCGTAATGCGGCCGACGCCGCGCTCGAAACGCACGGCGGCGCGGCGATCGCCTGGCGCGGCGCCGATCGGCACGTCGAGATCACCGTGACCGACGAAGGGCCGGGCCTGCCGAACACGTCGAACCTCTTCGTGCCGTTCTTCACGACGAAACCGGCGGGCTCGGGAATCGGGCTCGTTCTCTCGCGCCAGATTGCGGAGGCTCACGGCGGAACCCTCGTCCTCGAAGGCCGCGCCGCCCTCCGCGGATGCGTTGCCCGCCTCCGGCTCCCCGTCTGAACGGGAACGGTTCCGTCCCGCCGGCGCCGTTCGCCAGCTCGGCGAGAGCTCGTCGGACGGGGGAAAGACCTGGAAGGCGACCTTCGACCTGACCTACCGCCGCAAGTCGGACGCTACACGCGGAAGCGCTTGAGGCGGTCCCGGTAGCCCTCCGAGAGGGTGAGCTGCGTGCCGTCCTTCAGCGTGACGCGGTGGTCCCCGTTGAACCACGGGACCAGCTCCTTGATGCGGTCGATCCGCACGATCGCGGAACGGTGGATCCGGAGGAACTTGTTCGGGGAAAGGCGCGCCTCGACACCCGAGGTCGTCTCGTGGTGCAGGTACGACTCCGTTCCCACGTGGAGGATCACGTTGTTGCGCGCGGACCCGATCCAGTCGATGTCCGCCACGCGGACGAAGACGGACCGCCCCTCCTTCTTGACCAGGATCCAGTCCTCGAAACGCCGGGGCGCCGGCGCCGGCCCTTCGCCGGCGCCGCGGCGTTGCCGGGCGCGGCGCACGGCCGCCACGATCCGCTCGGGGACGAACGGACGGACGACGCAGTCCGCCGCGTCGGCCTCGTAGGCGCGCGCCGCATGGCGCTCCTCCGAGGTCAGAAACACCGCCGCCGGCCGCGCGCCGGGCTCCAGCACCTCGAGGGCCTCCACCACGTCGAAGCCGGAGAGTCCCGGCAGGTCGACCGTGAGAAACACGGCATCGGGTCGGGACGCGCGAATTCCCTCGAGCGCTTCGAGACCTCCCGCGGATTGTCCGACGACCGAAACCCCGGGGACCCGCTCCAGGGCTTCGACGAGCGACGCCCGCGCCTGCGGGTCGGCGTCGGCGACCCAGGCGGTCAGACGCGAGGAGGGAGGCGGCGCAAGCCCCAGCGCCGAGTTGCGCCGAAGAGAACCCTGCGGGGGACGCTTGGGGAACGACTTTACGCTCGACATGCGAGCCAATCTACCGGCCGGGGTTTTCCGCGTATTGGAAGAATCCGACATTCCCCGGCTCGTTCCGCGCACGGCCTCAGGGTCCGGCCGGACACACCCGCAGCCCCGACTCGCCGTCGAGGATGAATCCCGGGTCGGTCGGCGCGCCGGGCGCGCGATTCTCCGCGAGCCCCCGGGCGTCGCCCCAGAGCCGCCGGATTTCGTTGATCAGGTGGGACTGGTCGGAGAAGCGCAATCCAGGGCCACGCCGGCCCAGTCCGGCCTCGCCGAGCGGGCGAGCCGCCGCAGGACCGACTGGAACCGCACGACGCGGCAGAGGGACTTGGGGCCGATTCCCAGGGCCGACCCGAAACGCCGCTCCATCTGGCGCGCCGAGATGCCGAGGGAACGCCCCAACGCCGAAACGCTCAAGCGGCCCCGGCGGCGGCGGATCTGCTCCGCGGCGGTCTCGACGGGCTCGTCGCGCCTCCCGCCGGCCGCCAGGCGCGACAGCAGAAACGACTCGGCGATCCGAACGCGTTCCGGATCGTCGCCCGCCGCGAGCAGGCGTTGCTCGAAGCGGCTGCCTTCGCCTCCCCAGATCTCTTCGAAAGAGGCGAGCTTTCCGGTGAGGACGTCCAGCCGCGTGCCGAAGAACGGGTAGGCACCCCCGGGAACGAACCGCAGCCCCATGGTCTGGACCGCTCCGGCGGGCTGGATGTAGAGGGGCCCGGTCAGCTGCCCCGCGATCACCCCCGGGGCAAGCTGCCTGGGCTGATTGTCGACCCACTCCCGAAACGGGCTGCCGTGGTGAAGGACGACCTCGATCGCGCCGATGGGAAGGAGCCGCTCGACGGGCCGCTGCCCTTTCGCTTCGCATTCCTCCTGCTCGAGGAACCAGAAACACTCGACGAAACGGCGAAGCTCCCCTTTCGGGCTTTGTTCCCGGTATCTCAAGAAGTGAGTTCTCCCTGGTAGATACGAGCCTTCGACGCGAAAGATTTGTCGCGTTTTCGGGTGATCAGCTTCACCCGTGACCAGCCGTTCGTCCCTGAATTCTGGCTATTCGTCCCTGAAAAAAGGCCCTCAGGCCCTCTGCGGCACGCGGCCGGCGTACTTCTGGGTCGCGTAGCCGACGACAGGCCGACGATCGCCCCCGGCAGCATGATCTCGAAGTAGTAGTGCTTGCCGTCGGGCCCCGGCATCGACGCCACCAGCCAGGCGAGCAGCAGCCCGATCGATAGGCCGAAGAGGATGCCGAGCGGAAGCGAATTGACCTTCTTCGCGAACCAGCCGATCAGGATCCCGGCCAGAAGGCCCTTGAAGGTCGACCCGACGACGATTCCGACAATCTGTCCCTTCACTTCCGGCGTGAAGAGCGCGGTCAGCCCGTCGAAGACGCCCAGGATGCCCCCGAGGATCAGGCCGAAAACCGGTTTGCTCATGCGATGTCCTCCTGCCCCTATTTAACCCAATCGGCAAGTTCCTTGAGGCGGCCTCGGGCGACGCGGATCCCAGACAACCTACCGGCCGAGGAAGACGATCAGCATCGCCCGCATCACGAGATACGCCAGAACGAGCAGGATCGGCGTCCGGTACCGCCGGACGAAGCGACCGGCGCGCTCGATCGGTCCCTCCGGTGCGCCGAAGGAACTCTTCCGTCGAGAAACCGCTCGACATCGGCAGAGAGCTCCGGGACATCGGCGTATCGGTTCTCGGGCGCGGGAGCCATCGCACGGTTCCAGACGGACTGCAGCGCCCTCGGGGCCGCCGGCAGCAGGTCGCGCAGGATGGCGCCGAGCGCATAGACGTCCGCGCGAGCATCCACGGCGTCGGTCCTCCCCTCGGCCTGCTCGGGCGCCATGTACGCGCGCGTCCCCACGACCGTGCCGCCCGGCTCGGCCGGGTCTTCCGCCCGACGCGCGACCCCCCAGTCGAGCACCAGCACCTCGCCGAACGCGCCGATCATCACGTTCTCCGGTTTCAAGTCCCGGTGGACGACGCCCCGGGCGTGCGCGAAGGCGACTGCGTCGCAGATCTTGCGAAAGACGGCGAGGCCCTCCGACGGCGTTGGCCGCGCCGCCGCATACCGATCGAGGCGCTGCCCGCGGACGAGCTTCATCGCGTAGAAGACGCGTCCGTCGGGCAGGACCCCCGCGTCATGCACGGGCACCAGGCCCGGGTGCTCGAGCCTCGCCATGACCAGCGCTTCGCGCCGCAGGCGATCGGCCTCGGAGGGGTCGGAGGCTTCGACCGACAGGACCTTCAGCGCCACGGGCCGCTCGAGCGCGGCGTCATCGGCCAGGTAGACGGTTCCCATCCCGCCGCGACCGATTTCTTCGCGTATCGTGTACCGGGGGGGACGGCGGTCCGCCCCGCGCGGGGGGCCCCAACCCCCCCCCCCTGGCCCCCCGGGCCTTACAGGAGTCCCATAGTCGAGCCACAGTCCCGCTCGGGGCCCCCCCCCTTTACCCGGGCCTCCCCCTACCCGTCAAGCCGGCCCTCCCCCCAGTGCGCGTCCCTTCTCGGCGGCGCCCCCGCGGGGTCAGGAAGTCTTTGGTGGGCGGGGCCTTCTCCCCCTCCCCGGGCGGCCGGCCCCTCTTTTGGTCCCCACCCCGCGCGTCATGAACGATCCGCAAGTCGGGCTACCGCCTGATCGCGCCGGTCCTGCCGGTGCTGCCTTCCTCGGAAGGGCGCGAGGCGCCGGGGCGGCGCCCGATCCCGCGCCTCGTCCGGGCCGGAATGGCGCTCGCCGCCCTCGGAGCCGCCGTCGCCCTCTTCCTCGTCTGGCGAGCTCGCTCGGCGCCCTCGCCTCCCCTGAAGGTTCGCTCTTTAACGGCGCTGCCGGGAGCCGAACGGGATCCGGCGATTTCACCCGACGGCAGCCGCGTCGCGTTCGCGTGGAACGGCGGGTCGGGTGAGGACATGAGCCTCTACGTGCAGCTGACCGAAGGCGAGGCGCCCCTGCGCCTGACCCGGACGCCGGGCGCCGAGGACCGCACCCCCGCCTGGTCGCCCGACGGCCAGCGCCTGGCCTTCACGCGCGCGACGCCGTCGGACTGCCGCATCCTCCTCGTCTCGGCGCTGGGAGGCGAAGAGCGCGTCCTCGCTCCCTGCGGCGACCGCGACTACCGGCGCGTCGCGTGGTCGCCTGACGGCCGGTGGCTCGCGCTCTCGCGAAAAGGGTCCGGTGGAGCCCTGGCTCTCGAGCTGCTGTCGCCGGAGACTCTCGAGCGCCGCGCGCTCTCGACCCCGCCGGCGGGCACCCTGGGCGATACGTCGCCGGCCTTCTCACCCGACGGGGAATCCCTCGCGTTCACGCGGAACCTGACCGACGGGGTCAACGACATCTACCGCGTCGCGGTCGCGGGAGGAACTCCCACGCGCCTGACGTTCGACGACCGCGACACGATGGGGAGCGCCTGGTCGGAGGATGGGCGGAGCATCGTCTTCTCCTCGAGCCGCGCGGGGATTTACAGCCTGTGGCGGATCCCCGCCCGCGGCGGCGAGCCGGCGTGGGTCGCCGGCGGCGGAACCAAGATGAAGCACCCCTCGTCCGCGCGGGGCCGGCCCGTGATCGCCTTCGAGAACTGGATCTACGAAGTGAACCTGTGGCGGGTGCCCGCGCGCCCGGGCGCCGGATCGCCGCCGCCGGTGCGCCTGACGGAGTCCGCGGACGAATGGAATTTCGAGCCGCACATCTCCCCCGACGGACGGCGCGTCGCCTTCGTCTCGACGCGATCGGGCAGCGAGGAAATCTGGATCGTCAACGCCGACGGCGGCGGCACGCGGCGGCTGACATCGTTTCGCGGCGCGCGGCTGGAGACGCCGCGCTGGTCGCCCGACGGCGCTCGCCTCGTTTTCTCCGCGCGCGTCCCGGCCCGCGCGGATCTGTACGTCGTTTCCGCGGATGGCGGCGTACCGGAGCGCTTGACGGCCGAATCGGACGACGCCGTCGCGCCGTCCTGGTCGCGCGACGGCCGCTCCGTCTACTTCGCTTCACGGCGCGAGGGCGGGACCTGGCAGGTCTGGCGACTGGCGCTCGAGGGCCGGGGCATGGCGCGCGTGACTACCGACGGAGGCTACGCGGCGCAGGAGTCTCTCGACGGCCGCTCGGTCTTCTTCAGTCGGGCGGACGCGCCCGGGATCTGGAGACAGGCCGTTTCCGGCGGTCCCGCCGAGCGCGTGACCGACCGGCTGGCGCCGGAGGACTGGGCGAACTGGGCGGCCGGAGCCCGCGGCCTCTACTTCCGCGAGCTCTGCCCCCGGCACGAAGGCCCGGCGGTGGCGTTCCTCGCGTATGGCAAGTCCGATCCCGTGGACCTGGCGCCGCTCTCCGAGCAGGGGTGGTCGGGATTCGCGGTGTCCGGCGACGAAGACTGGATCGTCTATCCCCGCATCGACCGCCACACCTGCGACGTGCGGGTCATCGAAAACCCGGCGTAGCGGCTTCCCTACGCCGCCTTTTTCGCCGCCTCGAGACCGCTGCGGGCCGCCGCCTCCACCACCCGCCGCGTCGCCGGATCGAGCTCCGGGTCATCGTCGGCGGCGAGCAGCTCCAGGGCCTTCTCGAACTCCGCCGCCGCCAGCGCCTTCTCGCCCCGCATCTGCGCGGCCTGCGCCAGCGCGAGCCTCGCCCGCGCCGAGCCCGGGAAGCTCTCGACCCGCAGGCCCGCCAGCTCGCGGCGGGCGGCCCATTCGGTGTCGCGCTGCCATCCGAGCCAGGCCGTGAAGACCGTCAACGCCCGCGCACCGAACGGCTGAGGATCGAGCGCTTTCCGTTCGCGGTAGAGCGCCGTGAGCCCGGCCATCCCCTTCTCCCGGTAGATTCGCTTCATCTCGCTCGCGGTCGGCGGAGCCGGGCAGCGCCGGCTTCGTTTCGACCCGGAACTGCCCCGCCGGCGCGGACTTTGCCATCGCCGGAAGATCCTCCGACGTTGCCGAGAGCGAACGGGCGAAAAACGCCCGGACGAGGCGGGCGGCCCACACGAACGCCGTTCCCACGTCGCCGGGGGGCTTGCCGGCGATCGCCGGAGCAAACCGCTCGAGCGCGCCGTAGGTCAGGAAGTAGTACTCGGAGGTGCCGGTGAACGCGGCGATCTCCCGCGGCGCGTACCGGTACTGATCGAAGAGGGCCGGTCGGATCGACTCGTGCGGCGCCCAGATGGCCAGCATCGGCGCGCGTGACCGCCGCGAGGTCGCGGTAGGGACTCTTCCGCAGAAGACGGTCCTCGAACTCCGTCGGAATGCCGCCATCCAGGCTCACGAGCGCCCCGAGGTCCGGATCACGCATCTCGAGCGCGAGGCACGAGGTCGCGTTGATGCCGACGCCCATCGCGCCATAACGCCGTCCGTCCGTCATCGGCAGGGCACGCACCGACGCGAGCAGGAAACGCAGGTCCGAAACCTGCGTCTCGATGCCGGCCGCGCTGATCTCCGGGTCGGCGTCCGCCGTCCCCTTCAACGTCGTCCCCGCCACGACGAAGCCGTGGCTGGCGAGGTACTCCGCCATCACGCTCTGCTCCGCCGGCGATCGCCAGGCCGGGAAGAGAACGAGGGGGAATCTCCCGTCGGCGGGCGTCGCGTTCTCGACGGCCGCCGCTTCGAGCGCTTCGAGCCCCTTCATCGCGGGCTCGAGGGTCTTCGCGTCGGCGCCGAGCTCGACGGCCGTCTGGAGAAAGATCGCGCGACCCGCGGCGCGCCGCCCCGCGTCCGGTGTCCCCGGGTTGTCCTCCAGGCCCAGCGCGCGCGACGTAGTCGCCAAAGCGCATGCGCGCGGCCGTCGTCGGTCGCGCCGGATACCAGACGGCGAGCGGCATCGGTCGTCCCTGCCCCGCCGGGACGCGCTGCCGCCCTTCTCGGTCGGCGCGAGCGACGGGCGCGACAGGTCGACGCGCCGATCATTCGAAACCCGACGGCGTGCGAGCCGCTCTCGAGGCTTCCCCAGAGCGGCGGCGGAGAGAACCGCGGCCCGCCGCAGCGGGCCGCCGGAGAACGACCGCTCGCAACGGCGAGGAGCAGCCCCGGACGCGTCTTCCGCTCGTCATCGTCCGCGGAGAATAGAACGACACGACGCCGTCCTGGCGCATCCGGGTTTCGTCCCGCACGACCGGCCCTTCATACGTCCGCCGGGACGCTTACGCGCGAAGATCCTCCGGGCGGATCGGCAGCTTTCGCACGCGCCGGCCGGTGGCGGCGAAGATCGCGTTGGCGACGGCGGGCGCCACGGCCGGCACCGGCATCTCGCCGAAGCCGGTCGGGCGCCTTGGCGCTCGCGACGCTGTGCACTTCGACCTCGGGCATCTCGGAGATCGTCAGCACCGGGTAGTCGCGGAAGCTCGTCTGCGCGACGCGGCCGCCCTGGATCGTGATCTCGCCCTTCAAGGCATAGGAGAGCGCCCATGCGACGCCGCTCTCGACCTGGCCGCCGAGGCCCAGGGGGTTGACGACCTGTCCGCAGTCGGTCGCGCAGACGATGCGGTGGACGCGCACGTCGCCCTCGGGCCCGACGGAGACCTCCGCCACCTGCGCGATCAGCGTGCGCCCGTGGTAGACGTTGCAGGCGATCCCGCGTCCCGAGCGCCGGCCCGGCCGGTCGGCCACCTTCGCCTTCCAGCCCGCCTTCTCCGCCGCGAGATCGAGCACCGCGCGCAGCGACGTCCGGTCGACGCGTCGCGAGGCAAAGGCGAAGTCCCCGGTGAGAAGCTCCCGGCGCAGCTCCAGCGGGTCGCGTCCGGCCCGCGCGGCGATCTCGTCGAGGAAGCTCTCGCGGGCGAACACGTTGGGAGGGTAGAAGACGGAGCGCCAGGCTCCCGTGCGGATGGGCGACTCCAGGTCCATCCACTCGGCGCGAAGGTTCGGGATCGCGTAAGGGTTGTCGTAGCCGCCCCAGGGGTTCACGTCGGGAGGATCGCCCGCGCCGGGGTCGAAGGCGCCGAACATCGAGAGGTGGAAGCTCGTGTAGCGCTGCGTCCAGGCCACGATCCGTCCCGAGGCGTCGAGCCCCGCCGCCAGGTCCACGCGTCCCGCCGGATGCAGGAAGTCACCTTCGAAGTCGTCCTTCCGGGACCAGACGACCTGAACGGGGCGCCCCGCGGCGCGCGCGACCTCGACCGCCTCGGTCGCGAAGTCGGCTCCGAGCCGGCGGCCGAAGCCGCCGCCCATCAGCGTCACGTGCACCGACACGTTTTCTTTGGCGATGCCCAGAAGCTTCGCCGTCTCGTTCTGGACCCGCTGCGGATTCTGCGCGGGCGTCCAGATCTCGCACTTTCCGCCGGAGACGCGCGCGATCGAGTTCATCGGCTCGACCGTGGCGTGCGCCTCGAAGCCGTCCCGGTAGACGGCGTTCATTCGGCTCGCGGCCGCGGCGAGGGCCGAGTCCGGGTCGCCCTCCTTGCGCGACACGTGCCCCGGGCGGGAAGCCGCCTCGTCGAGCCGTCTCGAGAGCTCCTCGGTCGTGAGCTTCGCGTTCTTGCCCTCGTCCCAGGCGACGTCGAGCGCGTCGCGGCCGGAGAGCGCGGACCAGCTGTCCTCTGCGACGACCGCGATCCCGCCCGAGATCTCGAAGACCCCGAGCACGCCGGCGACCTTCTTCGCCCTGGCGGCGTCGAAGCGCGACGCCTTTCCTCCCGCCACCGGGCAGCGCGCGACGGCGGCGAAGACCATTCCCGGCACCCGCGTGTCGAGACCGTACGTCGCCCGGCCCGACACGATCTCCGGGCCGTCGATCCGGCGCACGGGAGTCCCCACGATCCGGAAGTCCTTCGGGTCCTTGAGCGCCGGTTCCTTCGGCACGGGAAGCGTCGCCGCGAGCGGCACGAGGGCGCCGTAGGAGAGGCGCCGGCCCGTCGCCGCGTGCACGACCGAGCCCTTCTCG
Source organism: uncultured Acidobacteriota bacterium (assembly GCA_963725095.1). Taxonomy (GTDB): domain Bacteria; phylum Acidobacteriota; class Thermoanaerobaculia; order UBA5066; family Gp7-AA6; genus DATBFU01. The sequence goes on along the minus strand of CAVRXJ010000017.1, from coordinate 91,610 downwards.
GCCCGGCACGTCGCACGGTCGACCTTCCAGGTCCGCGCCGCCGCCTCGAGCAGCATTTCCCGGGCCGCGGCGCCGGCCTTGCGCAGGGGCCCCCACGAGGAGCTGACGCTGTCGCTGCCGCCGGTGCTCATGTCGTCGTAGGAGGGAGACGGCGAGGCCTGCTCGATCGCGATGGCGGCCCAGTCGGCTTCCAGCTCTTCCGCCAGGATCATGGCGAGCGACGTGCGCACGCCCTGCCCCATCTCCGAGCGGGCCACGACGAGCGTGACCTGCCCGTCCCCGGCGATCCGAAGCCACTGGTTCGGCGCGAAGCGCGCGGCGCCGGCCGCGGCTTTCGCCGCCTTCGGCCAGGAGCGGAACGCGCAGGACGACGGCCGCGGCGCCGGCGAGCGTCCCGTGCCGCAGAAAGTCGCGTCGCGTGGCGCTCATCGCGCACCTCCGGCGAGCTCGCTCGCCCGGTGCACGGCGCGCCGGATCCTCTGGTGCGTCCCGCAGCGGCAGACGTGATCGTCCAGGGCCTTGTCGATGTCCGCGTCGGCCGGACGCGGCTTCCTGGACAGCAGGGCGACCGCCTCCAGGATCATCCCCGGCTGGCAGTACCCGCACTGCGCCACGTCCACCTCCAGCCAGGCCCTCTGGCAGGCATGACTGCCGTCGCGCGAGAGGCCCTCGATCGTCGTGAAGCGTCTGCCCCGCCGCCGCCGAGATCGGGACCTGGCAGGATCGGACCGCTTCCGCCCCCATGAGCACCGTGCAGGCGCCGCAGACACCCACTCCGCACCCGTACTTCGTGCCCGTCAGCCCGAACCTGTCGCGGAGCACCCAGAGCAGCGGCATGTCGGGGTCCGCCGCTTCCACGTCGCGCCGCTTCCCGTTGACCGTCAAGACGAAACGCGCCATCGTGTCCCTCCCTCGTCATTCTCTCTTACGGGAAAAGGTCCCGCGCGGTCCCGAGGTCTTTCCGAGGTTTGACCGAGGAATGGCCATCCGGGCGATTCGGTCGAGGAAACAAGGCCCGCACGCCGGCCGAGGTCCGGGGAATATGCTGAACGGCATGCCGTTGAGGCGAGCGAGATCGTGAAGGTCGTTTTCATCGGGGCCGGGGGAGTGGGCGGCTACTTCGGGGGCCGGCTCGCTCAAGTCGGTGAAGAAGTGACCTTCCTCGCACGGGGTCGGCACCTGGAGGCCATGCGCCGAGAGGGCCTGGTGCTGACGGGCCCCGCCGAGTCCATGCAAATCCACCCGGTGCGCGCCACCGACGACCCGGAGGAAGTCGGCGCTGCCGACCTCGTCGTCGTGACCGTCAAGCACTGGGACCTCGCAGACGCGGCGCCAATCGTGAAGCGACTCCTTGGAAAGGACACCGAGGTGCTCACCCTCTTGAACGGCGTCGAGGCACCCGGAATCCTCGCCACGGCGGTCGGGCCCGAACGGGTTCTCGGGGGCGTGGCCTATATCGTGGCCGCGATCGACGCTCCGGGACGAATCCGCTACGGCAGCGCGACGCCGCGTCTCGCCATCGGGGCGTTCGGCGGCCGCAAGTCCGCGGTCGCAAGCGACTTTGCGGCGGCCTGTGGACGCGCGGGCTTCGAGGCGCGCGTGGCCGACGACATCGAAATCACACTTTGGGAAAAGTTCGTCTTTCTGACGGCCGTCAGCGGCCTCACGTCCGCGTCGCGACTGCCCATCGGCGCCCTTCGCAAGCACGCGGCCGCGCGGGAGTTGCTCGCCCAGGCCATGGCCGAGGCGGTCGCGCTCGCCTGGGCCCGCGGCATCTCCCTGCCGAAGGACACCGTCGAACGCCAGATGGCGGTCTGCGACCGCCTGCCGGCCGACTCGGTCTCGTCGATGCTGACCGACCTGACGCGCGGAAACCGGCTCGAGCTGCCCTGGCTCTCGGGCGCCGTCGAGCGGATGGGTCGGGAGTCGGGAGTCCCGACGCCGGCGCACGGGTTCCTCGCCGCGGTGCTCGGCCCCCACGCCGAAGGAGCCGAGCCGGCGTAGGTCGGCGCCGCGTCAGCCCTTCGCCGAGCCCAGGATCATCCGCACCTCTTCGCGGTATTCCTGTTCGCTTCCCGTAATCCGGCGGAGCCTCTCGAGAACGATCCGCCGAAAGGTCCGCCGGGCGAACGCGAGCTGGTTCGTCACTTCCGTCGTCGTCATGCCGAACGCAGCGGCCAGGGTTCCATAGGTCGGCGCCCCCTCGGGATCCGGGTCGAGGTCGTAGCGTTCGAAGAGGCGGAAGGCCTTTTCCTTGCCGCTCGCGAGGCAGCGCGCCTCGAGCTCTCCGACGGCCGCGCCGAAGAGCCCGCGCACGAACTCTTCGTGAAAGAACTCCTCCATCGACTTCCCGCCCGGGACCGCGCGCTCGACGAGCTCCCCCTCGGCGCCCTCGAAGTCGAGGGAGAGCAGCGGCGCTCCCGGAGACCGGCGCAGGCGACGCGACGCCTTCCGCTCGTTCGCGACGAATCCGTCCAGGCAGGTCCGCAGGAACGTGCGAAAGCTCCCCTTCTTCGGATCGTAGGAGGCGAGCCACCCTTTTTCGAAGGCGCGCGCGAAAAAGCCCTGCGTCAGGTCCTTGGCCGATTCGCCGTCCTGCTGGAAGCGGAGGCGGACGTACTTGTACGCCGGCTTCCAGTAGGCATCGACGACGGCGGCGAACCCCCGTTCCCGCACGTTCGGATCGGCGCTGCCGGCCTCGCGAACCGCGGATACTCGAGTCGTCGGGAAACGGCTCCTCGGCCCTCCGATACCGGTGTCGTGTCGCATCAGGTCGAGAGAATAGCCAACCCGAGCCTCGAAGGCCGTCTCAAGCCACGCGAACTGGAAACTCTCTTCGGCGGCGGGTCGCCCCGCCGGCCGGACGCCCATCACGCACAGACCCGCCGCCGCCAAGATGTCGGCGTCACGCCGAACGTCCGACGGAAGAAGAGCGTGAAGTGGCTGTGGCTCGCGTAGCCGAGCTCGCTGGCCAGATCGGTCAGCCGCGTCGAACGATCCGCAACCCGGTCGAGCGACTTCCGCAGCCGGATCTGGTGCTGGTACTCGGAGAGGGTGAAGCCCGTTTGGAGGCGAAAAATGTGACAGAGGTGGAACGGCGAGCAGCCGAGCTTCGCGGAGAGGTCGGAAAGGTCGAGCGGCTGAGTCGCCGACAGCGCCAGAATGGCCTTGGCCCCTTCGGCGAGATCGGCATGCCGGCGCGAGGCGGCTGCCGTCGCCCGCTCCCGGGCCGCATGCACCTGGAGGGCGCTCGAGACGACGCGGTCCAGAATCCGGACGATGGTCTCTTCCAGGTACAAGCGGTCGGGGTTCCTGGAGGTGGCCGCGTGCAGAAAGGCCTGGCGCTGGGCCAAATAGGTCCGCGGATCGCTCGGCCCCCACGCGAACTGGAAAGGGTGTCCCTCGCGTTCCTCGACCGTCGGGTCGTACCGGGAGAGGACCTGCCGGAGCGTGCGCGGCTCGACCCAGTACCAGTCGCACTCGTCCCCGTCGGAACCCACGCTCGCGCGCCGAAAGGCCTGGCCGGGGTTGTAGAAGGTGACCAGATTCGGCCCGGAGACGAACGGAGGCCGCCCCTCGTGCTGGATGCGAACGACGGTCCGGGGGAAGACGAAAATGGCGTTGCCCGCCGGCCCCGAGTCCGGAAACAGCGGATCGTCCGGACCGCACCGGAAGGTGGCCATCGCGATCAACGGGCTGCGGAAGATCAGCCGATCGACCCGAGAAATGGCCCGCTGGACGGGGTCGTCTGTGGTCTGGCCCGTCTCGGCCGGCGCTACCGTTGTTTCCATATTCTGTTGCAACCACCGCCGTCGCCGGGGGAATTCCGCCCTATCAAGAGATTGCGCAACCGTGGACGACCGGCCGGAGGGTGCGATCAGATCCGCTCGAGCTCCGCAACCGTCCGTTCGTTGACGACGTCGCCGGTGTTGAGGGTCGTCCCGGGCTCGATGAGAACGACCTCGGCCTCCTCGTCGGCGACCGGCATGTGCTCGACGCCGCGGGGAACCACCGAGAAACTCCCCCGGTTCGAGCGTCTGGTCGCCGTCGCGGAACCGGATCGTGAGCCGGCCCTTCACCACGAGAAAGAGCTCGTCTTCCCTCTCATGCTTGTGCCAGACGAACTCGCCGAGGACCTTCACGAGCTTGACCTGGTGGTCGTTCAGACCGGCCACGACCTTCGGGCTGAAGCGGTCCGCGAAACGAGAGAACTTCTGAGCCAGATTGACCTTCTCCACCCTCATGACTCCTCCTCGGTCGCGCGAACGCTCCGCGCGCGCACCTCTTCGGACGTCAGGCCGTACAACGGCGGCGTCTCGACGTCGAGCATCGCCAGCTGCAGGTAGATCTGCCCGCGGTGGTGGATCTCGTGCTCCACCATCAAGCGCAGCCACTTTCCGACCGAGATCTCGGCCCCGCCCGGCGTGACGCACCGCGCCGCCAGGTCCGCGTCGGAGAGCGCCCGAAAGATCTCCATGGACTCCGCGTGGAGCCGTTCGAAATATTCCTTGACCGCCGGCAGGCCTCGGGCGAGCTCCGCGCCGTGCCCGGGATATCGGGAGGGCAGGCGCCGCGCGTTCTCCGCGTACATCCAGCGCTCGATGCCCGCCAGGTGCCGCACGAGGTCTCCCAGCGTGAACTTTCCGGCCCGCCACGTCCACTCGACGCGGTCCTCCGGAATCCGGTCGACGACGCGCCGGGTCCTCCCGCGCACCTTCTCCCAGTAGTCGAGAAATGGCGCAACCCGAGTGATCTCCATGGGGCCCGGCGCTACTTCGGGAAATCGGAGGCGTCGAGCCCCGGAATCACGCGCAGGGCGTTCTGGTAGTAGAGCTTCTTCAGAACCTCGTCGGGCAGATCCAGGCCGTACATCTTCCAGAAGGCGTGCCGCTTCCGGTAGTAGTCGAAGTACTCGTCGGCGGTCTCGAGCACGCGGAAGTAGACCGGGTACTCCGCAGGGGCCCAGGTGTCCTTTCCGAACATCACGCGGTCCTGGTACTTGACGAACCATTCGCGGGCGAACCGCGGTTGCCGCCCGAGCTCCGCCAGCACCGCGCCGATCTCGGTGTAGACGTTGGGGCAGCGCGTCGAGCAGCTTGCCCAGGCGCGCCAGATCGCCGCCCAGCCATCCGAGGTGCGCGTCGATGAACTTCGTCTTCGGGTGCCTCGCGAAGAGGCGGTGCTGCTCGCCGATGAGCTGCTCCCAGGGCGGGTAGTCGGAGGGCGGCCGGGCCCGGCGCGGAAACTGCTTGAGCTCGAGCCAGCGCTCGTTGTAGCGGTCCTGCGGCTCGAAGAAGGACTTCGGCTCGGCCGTGTGGATGAGAACCGGGATCCCGAGGGCGCCGCACTTCTCCCAGACCGGGTCGACGCGCGGATCGTCCGCCGGGACGCGGCGCCCCTGCCGATCCTTCACCGTCATCCCGAAGTCCTTGTAGATCTTCAATCCCTGGGCGCCGTTGCGGACGTCCTTCGCGAGCTGCGCCGCGGCGCGCTCTCCCCAGCCGGGCTCGTCGATCCCGTCGAAGTCGAGGTTCGCGAAGACGACGAACCGCTTCGGATACCGCCCCTTGAGGACGGAGACCGCCCGGACGAGCTCCTCTCCCTGCCCGCCCGAGAGGTTCACCATCACGCGCATGTTCATGGCGTCCATCTCGCGCACCATCTGCGCGACGGCCTCCGCGGAGAGATCCGTGTCCTGATGGTTGTGCACGTCGATGAACGGAAACTTCGCGCGGGGGACCGGGTGTTGCGGAACGACGAGCGTCGACCGGGGCTCGTAGTCCTCGATCGTCATCGTCTGACCGGCGGCGGAAGCGGGAATCACCGCGAGGGCGGCCGCGAAAAGGAGGCGCGCGGGTGCTTTCACGGGCGAAGGCTACGCGAGCCGGACCGCCGCGCCAAGCGAAAGCGCCGAATGGCGGCACGGGTCCTTCCCGGGACATTCCGTCCCGGTCCACTTTTTCGGCATCCGGCCCTTGGAGCCGAGCACCCTCGCGCGCTACAACCAGGCGCCATGGGCACTCCCCTCTTCGTCGTGGACGCCTTCACCGACGCGCCCCTTCTCCGGCAATCCCGCCGCCGTCTGCGTCCTTGCGCGAGGAGCGCGGGGACGACTGGCTTTCGGGTGTGGCCCGCGAGATGAACCTCTCCGAGACCGCCTTCCTCCGAGGCGCCGACGACAGCGTGGGGCCTGCGCTGGTTCACGCCGACCGTCGAGGTCGACCTCTGCGGCCACGCGACGCTCGCCTCGGCGCACGCGCTCTGGGAGCAGGGGCTGGCCGATTCGGGCAGGGTTCTCCGCTTCCAGACGAAGAGCGGCGTCCTGACCGCCGCGCGGCGCGGGGCGGCGATCGAGCTCGATTTCCCGGCCGAGCCGGCCGCTCCGGCCGCGGCTCCGCCGGGCCTTCTCCCCGCTCTCGGCGTCACGTCGGCCCGCTTCACGGGCCGAAACCGCCTGGACTTCCTCGTCGAGCTCGACTCCGAAGCGGCCCTGTCGGCGCTCTCGCCCGATTTCGTGAACCTTGCCGCCGTGACCCGGCCGGCCCGCGGCGTCATCGTCACGGCCGCCTCGGAATCGCCCGGGCGCGACTTCGTCTCCCGCTACTTCGCACCCGCGGCCGGAATCGACGAGGACCCCGTCACCGGCTCCGCCCACTGCTGCCTCGGCCCCTTCTGGGGGCAGCGCCTCGGGAAGTCCGAGCTGACGGGCTTTCAGGCGTCGGCCCGCGGCGGCACCGTCGGCGTGCGCCTCTCCGGCGGGCGGCCGGGTCGCGCTGATCGGCCGGGCGGTGACGGTCTCGCGCGGCGAGCTGCTCTGACGCCTCCCGGCTGCGCGTAGAATCCGCGGCGAGGTGACCCGATGAAACCCATCGCGGGGCTTGCCCTGCTCGCCGGGCTCGTTTCTCTCGCCGCGCCCGCGGAGGAGCCGGCGCTCGTGGCGGTCCGCGCGGCGCGGCTTCTCGACGTGCGCAGCGGGCGCATGATCGAGAATCCCATCGTCGTGATCCGCGGCGACCGGATCGAGAGCGTGGCGAAGTCGGTCCCGCGCGGGCGCGAAGGTCCTCGACCTCGGGACGCGCACGCTGCTGCCCGGGCTGATCGACGTCGCACACGCACGTGCTCCTGCAGGGCGACGCCACGGAGCCCGAGTACAACTACCAGATCCTCCAGGAGTACCCGGCGCACCGGGTCGTTCGCGCCGTGCGTGCGCTCAAGATCGCCCTCGAGCACGGATTCACGGGGCTGCGGGATCTCGAGACCGAGGGCGCCGGCTACGACGACGTGGCCCTGCGCGACGCCGTGAACGAGGGCGTCGTTCCCGGCCCGCGGATGCAGGTCGTCGGGCCGGCCCTTTCGACGACGGGCAGCTACCCCATCACGCACTTCCGCCCCGACTGGAAGTTTCCGACCGGCGTCCAGATCTGCGACGGCGCCGACGGCTGCCGCAAGGCCGTCCGCGAGCAGCTCTCGTACGGGACCAACTGGGTGAAGATCTACGCGAACACCGGCGGCCTGCGGCTCACGCCCGACGGCTACGTCGACTCGCCGCCGAACTGGACGAAGGAGGAGATCGCCGCCGTGGTCTCCGAGGCGCACGCGCACGGCGTGAAGGTCGCGGCGCACGCCCGCTCGGACAGCGGCGTGCGGCTCGCCGTCGAGGCCGGCGTCGATTCGATCGAGCACGGCGACTCGATCCGACCCGAGATGGCCGCCGAGATGGCGCGCAAGGGAATCTTCCTCTGCCCGACGCTGGCCGTCGTGCGGCTACGTCTCGCCCCTGCGGGCGGCGGCCGGCTGCGCGATCTGCTCGGAGTCGGAGAAGATCCAGACGAAGTCCTTCGCCAACTGCCGCAAGGCCGGCGTCAAGATCGTCTTCGGGACCGACGCCGGCGGGTTCCCCTGGACGGAGATCAACCAGGCGCAGGAGTTCGAGTGGGAGGTCAAACTCGGCATGTCGCCGCTCGAGGCGATCCAGAGCGCGACGACCGTCGCCGCGGAGATGCTGGGCTGGCAGGGAAAGGCCGGGGTCGTCGAAGCCGGAGCCTGGGCCGACCTGGTTGCCGTCGAAGGCGATCCCCTCGCCGACGTCTCGTGCCTCTCGCGCATCGACTGGGTGATGAAGGGCGGCCAGGTCGTCGCGGTCCGGCGGGACGCTAGCGCTTGCTCCGAGTCGGCCTGACCGGCGGCCTCGCCTCCGGAAAATCGACGGTCGCGCGGATGCTCGGAGAGCTCGGCGCCGTCGTGTTCGACGCCGACGAGATCGTCCGCGACCTCTACGCGCCGGGGGGCGCCGGCGCGGCCGCGGCCAGGGACCTCTTCGGCGACGGCCGTGCTCGACGCGGCCGGGCGCATCGACCGCGCGAGGATCGCCGGGATCGTCTTCGCCGACCCCGCGCAGCGCCATGCGCTCGAGGCGCGGATCCACCCGCTCGTGCGCGCCGAGCGGGCCCGCCGGTTCGAGGACGCGCGGCGCCAGGGGGCCCGCGTCGCCGTCGCCGAGGCCTCGCAGCTTCTCGAATCGCGGACCGAGGCGGACTACGACCGCGTCCTGCTCGTCGTCGCGCCGGAAGCCGAGCGCCTGCGGCGCTGGGAGGAGAAGGGCGGCGACGCCGAGGATGCGCGCCGACGGATCGCCTCGCAGATCCGCCCCACGGAGGCCTTCGATCGGGCGCAGGACGTGATCGTCAACGACGGATCCCTCGAGGACCTGCGGCGAAAGGTCGCGGAGCTCTACCGGGCCTGGACGGCGGAACCGCAGCCTTGATCCTCCAGTCGCGAACACCGGCGGCCTGGACCGATGCCGTCCTCGCCGACTTCGACGCGTTCCTGCTCGACCACGCCGCCTGCGAGCGCAAGGCCTCGGCCACCGCGATGACGTTCATCGCGCACTACCCGGACCGCACCGACCTCGTCCGCGAGTGCCTGGCCGTCGCGCGGGAGGAGCTCGAGCACTTCGAGGCGGTCTGGGAGAGGCTCGCACGCGCGCGGGCTCGTGCTCGGGCCCGACACGCAAGAGCCCCTACATGGCCCTGCTCGCGCGCGAGTACCGAAAGGGAAGCGACGCCTACTTCCTCGACCGGCTGCTCGTCACGGGGATCGTCGAGGCGCGCGGATGCGAGCGCTTCGGCCTGGTGGCCGCGGCCCTGCCCGAAGGGGAACCTGAAGGACTTCTACCGCGAGCATCGCGCGGTCCGAGGTGCGGCACCAGGAGCTCTACGTCGCGCTCGCGCGCGGTACTTCCCGGCCGGAGACGGTGGCGGCGCGGCTCGACGAGCTCCCCGAGGTCGAGGCGCGCGTCGTCGCGCGAGCTCCCCGTCCGCGCGGCGATGTACTAGCGCGACCGCGAGCCAGGGCCATCGGATAGGCTTACGCGCCGCATGAGCCGACTCCCGAAAAGTCCCTGACCAAGTACCTCGCGCGCCACGCGGAGCCGGAGTCCGAGGCCGCGACGCGGCTTGCGGGGACTTCGGCCACGCCCTGATCGTTCCGGCCTACGGCGAGCGCGAAAGCCTCTTCGCGCTGCTCGCCTCCGTGCCGGGCGGGCCGGCCGGGCCGGTCCTGATCGTCGTGGTCGTCAACGCGCGCGCCGACTCGCCCGCCGCCGTCCACGAGGCCAACCAGGCCGCGCGCGAGCGCCTCGACCGGGAGTTGCCGCCGCCGCAGGTCCTTTCCGATGCCCCCGCCGTCCGCGCCTACCCTCTGCCCGGCGGCACAGCTGCTCCTGATCGACCGCGCGTCACCCGGAAGTTTCCTGCCCGAGGGACAGGGGGTCGGCCTCGCGCGAAAGATCGGCAACGACGCGGCGCTCGCGCTGCGCGCCGCGGGACGCCTCGCCTCGCCCTGGCTCCACAACACCGACGCCGACACGCTCCTGACCCGGGACTACTTCGAGCAGACGGCGGCGCTCGACCCGGAAGAACCGGCGCGGCGCGTCTACTTCTTCGAGCACCGCTTCGAGGCCGACCCGGACCTCGCGCTCGCCGGTCGGCTCTACGAGATCTCGCTGCGCTACTACGTGCTGGGGCTCGCCTGGGCCGGCTCGCCCTACGCGTACGAGAGCATGGGAAGCTGCCTGGCGATTCCGGCGGCTCCTACGCCGAAGGTGCGCGGGTTTCCCCGGAAGAACGCCGCCGAGGACTTCTACGTCCTCGACAAGCTCGCCAAGGTCGGCGTGATCGAGCGCCTGGCGGGAACGCCGCTGTCGCTCGAAGGGCGCCCGTCGGACCGCGTGCCGTTCGGCACGGGCCGCGCGCTGCGGGACCTGACGGGCAAGCGGAGAGGCGCTCTCCAACTTCCGCCTCTACCATCCCGCTCGTCTTCGCGCACCTCGCGGCCTGGCTCCGGCCTGCTCGACCGCTTCGCCGGCGCCGGGGGCGACGCGCGACCGCGCGATGGCGGAGCCTGCCCGCGCCGAGCCCCTTCTTCCGGACCGACCTCCTGCGCGAGGCCCTCGAGAAGCTCGGCGTCGCCGACGCGATCGCGAGGCGCGCGCCCGGTCCTCCGACGCGGCCACGCTCCGGCGGCACCTCCACACCTGGTTCGACGCCTTTCGGACCCTCAAGCTCGCGCACGCCCTGCGCGACGGCGGGCTACCCTCGCTGCCCTGGCGGGAGGCGCTCGCCGAGGCCCCCTTCACCGGGCTCTCCGGCTCGACGCAGGAGGACCCCGGAGACGCTGCGCCGCGCGCTGGCGGCGGAGGAGCGCGCGCTCTCGCGCGACGCCGGCGGCGTGCCTGCGCTCAGAACGGGAACCCGATCGAGACGTAGAACTGGCCCGGGCCCTCGCGGGTCGAGGAATTGCCGATGATGTTGCCACGTCCAGCGAGGTCGGGCGTCGGGTCACGTCGACGATCGTGATCGGAATGACCCGGCGCGTCAGCTTCCAGGCGTACTCGGCCCGCAGCGGACCGATCGGCAGCATGTACCAGAGACCGACGCCGACGGCCTGACGCAGGCCGTCGCTGCCCTCGAAGTGCCATCCGACACTCGAGAAGCTCTTCCACACCTGTGCCGCGTCGTAGAAGACCGAGCCTCCGAGGTTCCCGGCGATCGGCACGCGAAGCTCGGCGTTGATGGAAACGAATCCGTTCCCGCCGATGATGCTCGGGCCCGGCCGTGCAATTGAAGTCGTGGAGGTCGAACGTGCTCCACGCGGAACGACGTTCGGATACGGCTCGCGCAGTTGCCCGTTCCGGGTCGTTCGCTGCCTGCCGAGCGTAAGTCGTGTAGTCGACCGTCGCCTCGCGCCGTCACCGGGGAGGCCGAAGCTACCGGGGATTCCGAGCAGGTCCGTCTCGAACGCGCGCTCGGTCGAACGCCCGCCCACGAAGAAACGCTCGGCGACGGGCACGAGGATCTGGTCGACGCTTGCGCATTGGCGACGCCGTAGGGAAAGATGCCGCCCACGCGCCCCGAGACTCCGAGGATGGCCTTTCCGATCGGGCTGGAAGTAGACGCCCTGCGCGGCGAACTTGGAGAACTGCGCCTCGGCGCGCAGGAACGGGAACGCGTACTTTCCGGCGATCGAAGCGTAGTACCCGTGGTGCGGGTTGATCGGGTCGTCCCGCCGGTCGTAGAGAAACGCCGTGCCGACCGCGGCCTCTTCGATCGGCTGGTCGAGCCGGGAGAACTGGCTCAGGTCGATCGGCGACAGCGCCTCCGGGTTGGTCGGCTGATTGCTCTGGTACTCGACGCGCAACGAGCCCCGCAGGTACGGCCCGAAGAAGTGCCACGCCTCGTTGACCCACCCGAAGCGCTCCAGGTTGACGGTCCCGATCGTCTCGATCCCCGCGAAGAGAACTGACGCGAAAGGAAAGCCGATGCCGAGCAGAAAGGGATCGCGGTAGCTCGCCTGAACGCGGTACCGGCCGGACAGGGCGATCTGCGCCTCGAGCCCCGCCGAGCGCAACCCGCCGAACAGGTTTCGGCTCGTGACACCGCCCACCACGAAGGGGTCGTTCTGATTCTCCGCCGCCTCGGGAAGGTACTGGTAGCCGAAGCCGTACATCAGGGAGAGGGGCCGCGCCTCCTGGACCTCGATCTGAACGTTGCGCTCCTGGTCGGCCGGATCGGCGGGCTCCGGGCGGACATCCACGCGCTGAAAGGCGCCCGTCCGGGAGAGCTGCCGTTGCGTCTCGAGAACCTTCTCCTCCGAAAAAGGGGCCCCTTCGCTCCAGGACGCCAGGTCGCGGATCCGGTCCGTCTTGGTCACGGTGTTGCCGCGGACGATGGTCTTGCCGAAGAAGGAGCGCAGCCCCTCCTCCACGCGGTAGGTCACGTCCGCGGCGGTGCGGTCGGACGACAGCTTGTACTCCTCGCGCACCGACACCTCGAGCCAGCCCCGGTCCAGGTAGAAACTCTGGATCGCGCCGACGTCCTGGCGCAGCAGCGCGGGGTTGAAGGGCCGGCCCACGGTGACCGCGAGGAGGCGATCGAGGTCGGCGGTGTCCGCGTGCCCGGCGCCGAGGATCGTGCGGCTTTCGACCATGCGTCCGGGGGCCTTCCTGGATCGGGATCTTGAGGACGAGGCGGTCGGGCCGCGAGCCGTCGGTGACGGCGGCGGGCCCGACCTTCGCGCCGACCCAGCCGTTGGCCTGGTAGTAGCCGAGCACCGCGTCCACGTCGCCCTTCAGGTCCTCGTCCGTCAGCCGGCCCGGCGAGAAGATCGGAAGGCCGCGGGGGGAAGTGATCAGCAGCTTGCGGAGCGTCTTGTCCTCCACCGAGGCGTTGCCCTCGAAGACGATCTGCTCGACGGAGTACTTCTGCCCGACCTCCGCATCGATCCGCACGGTGATCACACCGGGCTTCGTGTCGATCGCGTAGACGACCCTCGCCCGGTAGAACCCCTTGCGCTGGAGCTGCTGTTGCTCCGCCTCGACGTACTGCAGGACGAGGTCCTCGTCGAACACCTGCCCCTCGAGCAGTTCGTGGATGTCCTTGCGCACCCGTTTGACCTTCAGGCCCACGGTCTCGAACACGACCTCGGGCCCGACCGACGCGCGGTAGACCGGCAGGATGCGCCCCCCGTCGGCGGGCTGCGCCGCGATCAGATCGACGGACGCCTTGAGGCGTCCCGCCGCGTGCAGGAACTCGCGGATCCGCGTCGCGTCGGCGAGCGCCTTCGACTCGCGGTAGAGGTCGCCGGGCTTCAATCGTGCGTGCGCCAGCAACTCGTCCGCCGTGTAGGGATCCAACGACCCCTGGAAAATCGCCGGCCCGACCCTGGCCCGCTCTCCGGCATCGATCCGGTAGGTCACGCCGGCGTCGAAGCGCCGCGGGTCGAAGTCCGTCTCGGGCACGACCGTCGCGGAAGGGAATCCCTCCGCCACGAGGCGGCGCTGGAGCGCCGCGGCCCCTTCGTCGACGTCGGCGGCCGAATAGACGCTGCCGGCGAAGAACGGCAGGGCCCGGCGCAGCTCGTCCGCCGAGAGGCCGCGCCGTCCCGCGAACTTCAGCGGATAGACGCGGTAGGAACGGAAGAGCAGGACGACCACGTCGACGCCGCCCTCCACCGGCGTCGCCTCGACCTGGACGTCGGAGAACTGGCGCGTCGCGAAGAAATTTCGGACCGTCTGCGCCGTCTCCGTGTCGGTCAACGGCGAGCCGACCCGGATCGTGATCAGCCGCTCGACGTCGGCCTTCTCGACCGCCCCGTCGCAGCGGTAGGCCATGGAGAGAACGATCCGGCCGTACAGGCTCTCCGCCGGCGCCTGCCCTCGGGCCGGCTCCAGGGCGCCGAGCAGGAGGATCAAGGCCAGCCAGCGCCGCCGGACGCTCAACGGTTGGCCTCCTCGAACGCGACCGCCAACGACGGGCCTACGAACGTGTCCGCCGCCGGAAATCCAGGAGGTAGTTCGCCGTTCTCGTCCTTCCGGATCCGCAGCACCCAGGTCTTGGAGATGCGGCCCTCGATTTCGACGATCGGCTCCCGGATTCCCGCTTCGAACAGAGGCTGCGAGTAGGTCACGGACCAATTCGGGCTGATCTGCTTTCCCACCGTCGTGGTCGCTCCGGACAGGCCGCTCGAGGTGAAGATCGGCTCGATCTGGAAGCGCTCCAGCTTGAAGAGCTTCTGGGCGGGCCGCGTGAGAACGCCGGTGGCCGCCGTTCCGACGATGCCCCCGGCCGTGCTCGCGAGCGTAGCGCTCAACTCGCTCGCGATCCCGGTCGTGGGCCGGGTTCCCGTCAGGAGCAGGTTGACGATCGCCTCGTCGGACAGGGGCGGATCGCTGCTGAAGCTGGTCTCGAGCCTCGGCCACGTGCCCGACAGGTTGACGGCCAGGTCGTAACCCTTGACGTCCGCCCGCGCCCGCAGGTCGATGATCGGAACGAGGCCGCGCGCATTGGCGAAGGTGACCGTGCCCGATTCGATCTCGTAGCGAACGTCCCGAAACGTCACGCGGCCTCCCTCGTCGAGCGTTACCTGGCCGATGAAGGAAGGCTCGGCGAGCGAGCCGCGCGCGAGCAGGTCGACGGTCCCCGTCAGGCGGGCGAGGTTGTTGCGGACTTCCAGCGACTGCGACGAGACGACGTGCACCTCCAGGCGCGTCTTTTCCTTCCAGGGCTCCCGGACCGCGGCGCCGACGGGGCGGCTCTTGGCCGAGCAGGTCGGTCAACGTCAGATCGAAGTCCCGCGAATACGTTCCCCGCAGGAGAACGACCTCGCCGCGCACGAGGTTGCCCGACGGGCCGCCGGTCACGACGAGATCCGCGTCGACGAGAAGGCGGACGTCTTCCGGGTACCGCACCGTGACGCGCCGCCCCTGCAGGGTGAGGCGAAAATCCTTCAGCGCGAAAGCCTCGAGGCCGAATCGCCCGGCGGCGAAGGCCTCCCCGCCGCCGACCCTGGCCCGCGCCTCGATTTCGCCCCCGCTCGTCCCCGCCGAAGCGGACGGTGGCGTTGATGTCGTCCACGATCTGCGACATCGCCGCGCACCCGGTACTTGCCGTTTTCGACCCGCAACTCGCCGGTCAGGATCGGCGCCGAAAGGGTGCCCGTCGCCGCGAGGGCGACCCGGAAGCGGCCCGTCAGGCCGATCTCGGGCAGCGAGACGGAAAGCAGAGCGGGATCGAACGGCCCCGAGACGGACACGTCGATCGCGTGAGCTTCCGACAACCCGACCGAGCCCCGGACGGCGAGCTGCGTGCCCTCGCCCGTAATCTCGAAGGGCTCGAAGGTGAGCTTTCGGTCGCGAAGCTCCAGGGCGACGTCCTTCGGCACCCGGAGGGCGCCCGGCCGCCCCGGCATGTCGACGCTCGCCCGCGTCACCCGCAGGGCGCCCGACGGAAAGTCCTCCTGCCCCTGCGGAAGGACGAGCGTCCCGGAGACGGCGAACGTGCCGCCGTAGCCTTCGGGCAGATCGAGCCGGCGTGAACCGCAGCAGCGCCGGCAGGCTCGGGGCGTCGAGCGACACCTCGATGCGGCGCGCCCTCGCGAAAGACCTCTCCGGAAGCCGTCAGACGAAAACCGTCCGGGACGGAGACCTCGCCTTCGAGCCGGCCTTTCTCGACGCGTGCCGAGAGGGTCGGCTCGCCCTCGGCGGGGAGCGCATGCCCGAAGAATCGCGAACCTTCGAGCGACGCCGTCACGGTCAGATCGGGGCGCTCGAAAGTTCCGGAGCCGGAAAGCTGAAAGGAAAGATTCCCGTCGAGATCCGTGGCGTACGCGCGCAACGCCTCGATCGCGTCCAGGGGAACGCCGTCGCCGGCCAGCCGCGCCTGAAACTCCTTCTCGCGGATGGCGAAGGCGCCGCTGCCCCCCACCATCCCGCTTCCGAGCGGCGCCCGCACCTCTTCCAGCGCAAAACGGCCGGGCGTCAGGACGGCCCGACCCGTGATCCGCTCGAAGGGCTGGCCCCAGAGAACCGCGCCGGTCAGCTCCGCCGCCCCGCCCCCCTCGAGAGCCTCGCGCGATCCGCGCAGCGGGAACGTGCCGGTCACCCTCCCTTCGATCGGAAAATCGAGGTCCAGATAGCGGAGGAGCCGGGACAAGGGAAAGTGACGCGCGGAGACGGACAGGTCGAACGGCTCGCGCCCGGGCTTGGCGCGGTACGCGGCCATGCCCTCGAGCGACAAGGCGTCGTCCCCGTCGTAGACGCGCAGCGGCCGGAAGAAGAACGCGCCGTCGGCCATGTCGACGGTCCCGCGGGCGCTCCCGAACACGACGCCGCCGTACTGCGCGTTCTCGGCGGTGACCTGCGCCGAGACGTTCGGATTCGCCCACGAGTGCTCGATGTGGCCCGCGACTTCTCCGGAACCTCCCAGGCCGAGCGGCTCGGGCTTGCCGCCGCTGGCCGCGAGGAAGTTCTGAAAGAGACGGTCGGTCTCGGAGAAATCGCGCGAGCGCAGCCGGAAGTCGAAGTCCGGCTGCCAGTTTCCGATGGGGATTCCTCCCGTGAAGTCCAGCGTCGAGCGGGGAAAACGCAGGACGCAGCGCCTCGAAGCCGAGCCGGCCGCCGACGACGGTCAGCGGGCCGCCGCCCTCGGTCGGAATGCCGAATCGCCCGCGCACCTGCGACGTGGCGGGACCGGCCCGGATGTCGAGACGCCCGCCGCCGTTGGCGCGGTTGATGCCCTCGTGGCCCCACCGCAGGGTGACCTCGAGCGCCGCGGCGCCCGAGAGCCCGGTGCCCGGCAGGCCCAGATCGGCGAAGAAGCTCTCGACCGACAGGCCTCCGGCGTCGACGTTCAAGCGTCATGGGAGCCTGTGCCGCGACGAGGTCCGCGATCCGAAAGGTCCCGCGGGCTTCGCCGCCGGCGTATCGGGCGCGCTCGATCTTCGCGACCAGCTCCGCGGGGCTCGCCGAGACCGTCGCGACGACATCCTGCAGGAGAAAGGGCGGCCGCCGCGCCTGCGGCACGCGCAGGCTCCCCGTGACGCGAAAGCCCCCGGCCGGAGGGACGGAGACGCGGGCGCGCACGGAGGCATTGCCCTCGAATCCGAGCGGGGAATGGAAGATCCGCTCCACTTCCTGGATCGAGACCTCCGCGGAGACGAGCAGCCCGGTCCGCGGGTGGGCGAAGTCCTCGAGCGCGCCCGAGGCCATCAGCCGGCCGAACGGGCCCTCCATCCGCAGGTCGTCCACCGTCAGTCCGCGCTTTCCGTCGAGCTCGAAGCGCAGGGAAAGCGCCGCCACGATCGGCTCGGCCCGCGGCAGGTGGAACGTGCCCCGGCGCGCCAGGACGACGCCGCGATACTGGTCGGCTCCCGTCGCCGTCAGCTCGGCGGCGAACTCCTCGAGCTTCCCGTCGATGCCGATCTTTCGTCCTTCGAAGTCGAGGAGCCCTTCCTGGATCAGCAGGGAGCCGATCTTGACCTTGATCCCGCCCTGGCTCGTGGAGGGCCCGCTCAGTCCGGGCGGCAAATTCCACCGGCCGTCGGGCAGCTGCTGCAGGGCGAGCCGCGGCCGCAGCGCGCGGATCTTTCCCAGCCGCAGCTCGCCGCCGGACAAGCGATCGTCCGCCGGCGATCGAGATCTCTTCGGCGGTCAGCAGCGGCCGGTCCGCGGGAAGGCCGAGGGCGGGGTCGTTGCCGACGCGCACGTTCACGAGGCTGACCGACGGCGGCAGCAGGCGCAGGCCGACCGTCTCGAAATCCACCGGAACGCCAAGGGCCTCCGAGAGGCGCGCCTGGGAGATTCCGTGCAGGAGGCTCTGGAAGCGCTCGGATTTCCACACCGCGTAGCCCGCGAGGCCGAGGAACAGGACGATGATCGTGAAGAGCCGCAGCGTCGAAAGGCGTTTCAGCAACGGGGGTTCGGGCGTCTCTGCGGGCGGCTTCGGGTCGGACAAGCGGGCTCCTCAGACTGACGGGGAGGCCGTCAGATCCCCCAGTTGAGCTTTTCGGAAAGCTTCCGGAAGTGGTCCGATTCCGGAGCGCGCAGCAGCGTCACCGAGGACGGGCTCGAGCGGACCTCGATCGGAGTGCCGGCCCGCACCGGAAATCCTTCCTGACCGTCCAGCGTCAGGTGCACCCCCTCGTGGCGGCCGCGGTCGAGCACGACCAGGCCGATGGTGTCCGAGGAGCGCACCACGAGGGGGCGCTGGGCCAGGGTGTGCGGGCAGATCGGCGTGACGACGACCGCCGGCAGCTCCGGATGCAGGATCGGTCCTCCCGCCGAGAGGTTGTAGGCCGTCGAACCGGTCGGCGTCGCGACGATGACGCCGTCGGCCCGGAAGCGCGCCACCGGCTGGCCGCCGACCGAGACCGAAAACGTGGAGATCCGCGCGATCGTCTCCTTGCTCAGGACCGCGTCGTTCAAGGCACGGTAGGTGCCTCGGTGCGGGCCGTCCGCCACGGCGACGTCGAGCCGGCGCCGCCGGTCCTCGCGAAAGCCGCCCGACAACACCTCGTCCAGTCGCGTGAGCGCCTCGTCCCGCCGCAGGCCCGCGAGAAACCCCAGCACCCCCACGTTGATTCCGAGCACCGGCGTGCGCGACGGCGCCGTGCGCGCCACCGAGAGCAGCGTCCCATCCCCGCCGAGGACCAGAACGAGGTCCGCTTCCCGGGCGATCCGGCGGCGTGCCACGCCGTCCTTCCGATGGAGGGCCGCGGCCGTCGCCTCGTCGAAGACGACCTCGAGCCCCCGCCGGCGAAGGGCCCGCTCCAGAGCGCTGGTCAGGCGGAGGGCGTCCCGAACGGGCTTGCTCACCAGCCCGACCCGCCGGAACCGGGACCGACGGGAGACGCGCAATCCCTTCATGGGGAGAGTTTAAGGGGAAACTTCGGGATTCTGGACTCGAAACGCCAGCAAAAACTCCCGATTGCCCGCCGCGCCCGTGATCGGGGAAGCGATCGCTCCGAGGGTTTGCAGCCCGAGCGCCTCGGCCGCCCGCGTCACCTCTTGGACGACGCGGCGCTGCGTCTCTTCCGAACGCACGACGCCGCCCCGAGGAACCTCGCTGCGCCCCGCCTCGAACTGCGGCTTGACGAGCACGACGAGCGACGCCCCGGGCGAAAGCAGCGGCACGACGGCCGGCAGCACCAGCCGGGCGGAAATGAACGAGAGATCCATCGCCGCCAGCGCCGCCGGTTCGGGGACCTGCGCGGAGGAGAGGAATCGCGCGTTGACCTTCTCGCGCAGGATCGACGCGAGGGTCCGACCGCAGCTTCGCGTCGATCTGCCCGGCGCCCACGTCGATCGCGTAGACGCGCTCCGGGCGCCCCGCTGGAGCAGGCAGTCGGTGAAGCCTCCCGTCGAGGCCCCGACGTCCAGGCAGACGAGCCCGGCGGGATCGAGCGCGAACGCGTCCAGGGCGGCCGCGAGCTTGACGCCGCCGCGGGAAACGTAGGGATGCGCCGGCCCGGCGACACGCACCTCGGCGTCCGCGGCGATCGGGGCTCCCGCCTTGTCGACGCGGCGCCCGTCCACCGTGACCAGCCCGGCCAGGATCATGGCCTGCGCCTTCTCGCGGCTGGGCGCAAGGCCCCGCGAAACGAGGAGCAGATCGAGACGGGACTTCATCGAGGAGCCGTGCATGGCGGGCTAGGGAAACGTGATCATCACCTTCAGCGAGCCGTTCGGGTCCCGGGCGCGGGCGAAGGCGGCGGGGGCCTCCGCGAGCGGGAAGCCGGTGGGTGATGAGATCGCCGACGGCGAGCCGTTGCTCCGTCAGCATCGTCAGCGCGAGCTTCATCTCGACCGGTCCGCAGGAGTAGGAAGGGACGATCTGCACCTCGCGGAAGTAGAGGTCGTGCCCGTCGACGGCAGATCGGATCGCCCGGCGCCGGCATCGTGAAGAGCAGCAGGGTTCCTCCCGGCGCCACGGCCCGGAGCGCCTCCGCGATGACGGCGCTCTTCCCGGGCCCGACGAACACGAAGTCGAAGCCCCGTCCCCTGGTGATCCGGAGCGCCGCGGCGGCCGGGCTCTCCTGCGAGGCGTCCGCGAGCTCCTCCGCCCCCGATTCGCCGGCCTTCTCGCGGCGCGATGCGACGCCGTCCGCGCCGGCAATCCCCCGGGCGCCGAGCAGCCTCGCGTAGCGGATCGCGAGCTGTCCCGCCGTGCCGAGGCCGATGACCAGGAGCCGGTCGTCGTGGTGAAAGCGCCCCTGGCGAAACGCCTTGACGACCGTGCCGAGCGGCTCGGTGAAGCTCGCTTCTTCCCAGCCGAGCGACGCCGGCAGTTTCTGGGTATCGCGGGAGAGATTGCCGGCGGGAATCCGCACGCGTTGCGCCATGCCTCCCGGGTCGAGCTTCGACGAGCGCCACTCCGCACAGTGCACGAACCGCCCCCGCCGGCAGGCCTCGCAGGCGAGGCACGGGGCGTGGTGATGGGGCACGATCCGGTCTCCGACCTTGAAGGACTTGACGCCGTCGCCCACGGCGACGATTTCGCCGGAGACCTCGTGCCCCGCGACCGCGCCCGCCTTCTTCGCGGCGTACCAGTCGAGCAGGTCCGAGCCGCAGATGCCGGCCGCGCGGGTCTCCATCAACGCCTCGCCGGGCCCGATCTCCGGGACCGGCACCTCGGCCAGGGTCACCGCGCCGCCTTCGCCGAAACGAACCGCTCTCATCGTCCTCCGCGTGTCGCCGGGCCCCTCAATCGGGGCGCACGGCGTAGCGCACGCCTTCGCCCCGCTGCTGCGACTCGAGAAAGCGCGGAAGGTCGGAGAGCGCCCCCGCCTCGGTCACGAGGGGCCGAGGGTCCACCTCGCGCGCGCCGAGCATCGCCATCGCGGCGCGGGCCTCCTCCGCCGTGTAGTGAAACGAGCCGATCAGGGACAGCTCCGCATAGTGAAGGCGCGCGGCGTCGTAGGTCACCGAGGCGCCCGGGGCGCATCCGCCGAAGAGCAGCACGCGGCCGCCATGGCGCACGAGGTTGGGCAGCCGCATCCAGACGGCCGGGTCTCCCGTGCAGTCCACCGCCGCATCGGGCAGCGTTCCGGTGCGCGAGAAGAGGTCCTCGGGCTCGTGGCGGTCCAGGTCCAGCACTTCCGCTCCGCACCCGGCGGCCAGCGACAGCCGCTCCGGCCGCCGCCCGGCCACGATCGCGGGGACGGCCCGCGCGCGCGCCGTCGCCGCCCAGAGCAGCGCCAGGGCACCCGAACCGTAGATCAGGACGCGCTCGGGAGCCGCGGCGGCGAGGCGGTTCCAGCCGTGCAGGACCGACGCGAGGGGGTCGAGGAAGGCCGCGGCTTCGTCGGAGAGCGAGGCGGGCGGCCGGTGGAGGTTCCCGGCGACGACACCAGCCGGAACGCGCACGAACTCGGCAAACGCGCCCCAGGTGCGGTCGGCGTGTCCGGCGGCGCAGAGGTTGCCGAGGCCCTTGCGGCAGTCGGGACATCGGCCGCAGGGCCCGGTCACGGCGGGGACGACGCGCTTGCCGAGCCACCCGGGGTCGGCGCCCTCCCCCACTTCGACCACGTCGCCGCACAGCTCGTGGCCCATCGTCACCGGGAGGGCGATCTTCGGATGCCCCCGGCGCAACAGCTTCAGGTCCGTCCCGCAGGTCAGCGCCGTGCGGACCTTCACGACGACCTCGCCGGGTCCCGCCCGCGGTGTGGGCAGGTCGCGCGCCTCGAATCGGTCGATCGCCGTCTGAACCCAGGCTTTCATGGAGTCGGGGCTCTTCCGTTCATCCGATGACCCGATCGACCGATCACCCGGTTCCTCACGACTTGCGCTCGCCGACGAAACGCGCCAGATCCGGCAGCCGGCCGCCGCCCCCGGGCAGGGCCCGCGCCGCCGCCGACCGCCTCCTCGAGCGTCGCGGCCAGCACCTGGCGCGAGCGCTCGACGCCCCACACGCCCGGAAACGTCGCCTTGCCCGCGGCGGCATCCTTGCCGGGCGTCTTTCCGAGCGTCGCGGCGTCGGATTCGACGTCGAGCAGATCGTCCTTGATCTGGAACGCGAGCCCGAGCGCGCGCCCGTACCGGTCCAGCCGCTCGAGGTCCTCGTCCCCGGCGAACGAGAGGATCCCGCCGAGCGCGAGCGAAGCGCGGATGAGGCGGCCGGTCTTGCTCTCGTGGATGGCGGAGACGAGCTCCTCCGACGGCGGCGCGGAGCCTCCGGCGCTTCGAGATCCGCCACCTGTCCGCCGATCATGCCGGTGGTTCCGATCGCGTCGACGACCGTGTCGAGGGCCTTCAGCTTGGCCGCCGCGTAGACCTCTTCACGGGGATACCGCGCGAGCAGGCCCAGACCGTGCGTCAGCAGGGCGTCGCCCGCCAGAATGGCGATCGCTTCGCCGAAGACCACGTGACAGGTCGGCACACCGCGCCGCAGGTCGTCGTTGTCCAGGGCCGGCAGGTCGTCGTGAATGAGCGAGTAGGTGTGGATCATCTCCAGGCCGCACGCCGGCTGCAGGACCGGGCCCGCCTCTCCGCCGACGGCCTCCGCCGCCGCGAGGGCGAGGATCGGCCGCAGCCGCTTGCCTCCGGCAAAGAGCGAGTGCCGGATCGCGCGGTGCAGCGTCGAGGGCCAGGCGCCCGCCTCGGGGACGAGGCCCTCGAGCGCCCGGTCGATCTCGCCCTTGCGCCGCGAAAGGTCTGCGGCGATTCCGTCAGTCGCGATCGTCGTCCCCGTCGCCGCCGGGGCCTTCGTCCGACTCGAAGGGAGCGGTCTTCCACTCGCCGGCCGCCTCCTTCAGGACGATCTCGACGGACTTCTGAACGTCGGAGAGCTTGCCGTCGCAGAAGCGCGCCAGCCGCATCCCCTCTTCGAAGAGCTCGAACTGCCGTTCGAGGCCGAGCTCCTCGGACTCGATCGCCCCGACGATTTCCTCCAGGCGCGCCATCGCCTCCTCGAAGCTCTTCTCCTTCTTGACGCGGGCGGTCATGGCGTCCTCCTCCTTTGCGGGCGGGACGGAAAAGAGCGGGCCCGGGTCCGCGGGAGCCGACGTCTGGCGGGCGACCGCCCGGATCTCTCCCTCGTGCAGGCGGATCCGGATCCCGTCGCCCGGCCGGACCCGGCGGGCCGAGAGCAGCGGGCTCTCCGAGCCTTCGCGATAGGCCACCGCGTAGCCGCGCGCGAGGACCGACAGGGGGCTGACGAGCCCGAGTTTTTCGGCGCTCGCCGAGAGCCGCGCGCGCTGGCGGTCGAGGCGACGCCGCGTGCGCTCCTCGAGCAGCGACCGGGAATGAACGAGGCGCTGCCGCTGCCGGTCGAGCCCCGCCACGCGCGCGAAGGAGGACAGCGCCGCCCGGGCGGACAGCAGGCGCGTCCGTTCGGCCGTCGGCCGGCGCGCCAGGGCCGCGGCGAGCTCGCCCCGGCTCTGTCCGACGCGCTCGCGCCACTCGCGCAACCGGTAGGGAAACCGCAGGAGGCCTTCGGCCCGCGCGAGCGCCTCGACGCGCGCCCGATCGAGGAGGCACCGGTTGACGACGGCCCGCTCGCAGCGCCGCTTGATGTCGGCGACCCGCCGGCGCAGGCCATCCTTCCTCTCCACGACGAGCTCCGCCGCGGCCGAGGGTGTGGCGGCGCGCAGGTCCGCGACCAGGTCGCAGATCGTGACGTCCGACTCGTGGCCGACGGCCGAGATCGTCGGAATCGCCGAGGCGTGAAGGGCGCGGGCGACGCGCTCGTCGTTGAAGGGCGCGAGGTCCTCCGGGCGAACCGCCCCCGCGGGCCACGATGAGGACGTCGAAGGCGGCCGCGTCGGTTCAAGGCGCCGATGGCGTGGGCGACTTCGGCCGCCGCGGTCTCCCCCTGCACGCGAACGGGGTAGATCGTCACCGCGAGACCGTCGAAACGCCGCGCGAGGACGGCGAGGATGTCCCGGATCGCGGCGCCCTCCGGGGACGTGACGAGCGCGATCCGGCCGGGAAACGGCGGGATCGGCCGCTTGTGCTCGCGGTCGAAGAGTCCCTCGGCCGCCAGACGTGCCTTCAGCTGCTCGAAGGCGAGCGCGAGCGCCCCGGCGCCCACCGGGTCGAAGTGGTGCGCCTTCAACTGGAAACGGCCCTGCGGCGCCCAGAGGTCGAGCGACCCTCGGGCGACGACCTCGAGGCCCGGCTCGATCGCGAACGGAATGCGCTTCAGGTCGGAAGCGAAGATCACGCCGGACAGCGTCCCGCCGCGGTCCCGCAGCGTGAAATAGCCGTGCCCGCCGCGGACGTCGAAGCGGCCGATCTCGCCCGCCACGGCGATCTCCCGCCAGGAGCTCTTGAGCACCTGGCCCACCTCGGACAGCAACTCCGAGACGGTGTAAGGCCGCGGAGGCGCGGCGGCCGGCACCGGGCTCGGGAACATGCGGGACATTCTAATCGGAGGATTCCGGCGCCGTCGCCGCCGAGAACGGCACGGCCCAGACGAGCAGCGTCGCCATCTGGATCTCCGTGTCTCCGAAGTTGTATTCGAAGAAGCCGGCCACGAAGAGCGCCACGGACGCCAGCAATGCGCCCGGCCAGCAGGCTCGCCGGCTCCGGCCGCCGCTCCCGGCGCAGCCGCCGCGCCGCGGCCGCGATGACGGAGAGCGCCAGCGCGAGGTACGTCGCCGCGGCCGGGAGCCCGCTCGCCGCCGCGAGCTGGAGCGCGTTGTTGTGCAGGTGCGGCACCCGCCACCGCGTGGCGTCGGGGTCGCGGTAGAGGACGTAGTACGGCTTGACCATGTCCGGCCCGAGCCCCGTCACCGGGAAGTCCGCGATCATGCGGCGCCCGGCGTGGACCATCGCGAGGCGGTCCCAGTTGCTCGGGTCGGTGAGATCCACGATCGAGACGACACGCTCGCGGATCCCGGCGGGAAGCAGCAGGAAGAGAACGACGAGGAGGGGCGGCAGCCAGAGCAGCCACCGGGGACGCCGCCACACGCCATACACGAGCAGGGCGGCGATCGTGCCGACGTAGGCGCCGCGCGTGAAGGTCAGGAGCATGGCGCCCAGAGGAACGGCCGCCGCGCAGCCCCAGCCATCGCCGGCGGCCGCGCTGCTCGAAGGCGAACCCGAGCAGCAGACAGCCGGAGATCATCGCGAGCCCCGAGAACGTCATGTAGGTCGACAGGTTGGCCCGGATGCGATTCTGGAGATCGTCTCCGCCGTGGGCGTACTGCCAGAGCCCGGCGAGCGAGATCGCCACACCGCTCGTCCCGAGCGCGAGGCAGAGCGCGCGCCCCCGGCGGGTGTCTCCGAGGAGGTCGATCGCGAGCGGCAGGAGCAGCAGCAGCGACACGCCGGGCAGATGCCGCGCGCTCCGGCCGGGGTCCCGGGAGAAGAGCGTGGAAACGGCGATCGAGCAGCGCGAGGAGACCCGCGAGGGCCGCGGGCCAGGAGGAGAGGGACGGCGGCCAGCGCCGGCGGCGGACGGCGTCCGCGATCCAGACGAGCAGCAGCAGGACGGCGACGATGTAGGCGGGGGCGATGAAGGGCGTCAGGAAGGCGAAGAGGAGCAGGAGCGCGAAGGCCGTCCGTTGAATCGCCAAGCCGTCCGCCTTCCGAGGACCGCCCGCCGCCGCTGACCCGATCAGCGGGCTTCGGATCCGGGGAGCGCCTCGTCGACGAGCATCACGGGGATGTCCGAGACGATCGGATACACGAGGTCGGCCTGCCGGGAGTAGAGGCCCTGCGTGACGACCGGCTCCTCGTCGCGGAACTTCTCCCGGTACTTCTCCACGAGCAGCCGGCGCGTCTCGGGCTTCAACGCGACCAGCTCCAGCGGGCCCTTGGTCTTCGGGCAGACCAGAATCGCGAGCAGTTCCGGGTCGACGGCCATGGCTGCCTCCACCACGAAGCCTATCAGGGGTCGGGGTCGACCGGCGCCGCGGCCCGCATCCGGCGCGGCCTTGCCGGTCGACCCCTGATCCGAAGCTACTTTGCGGTTCCGCTCACTGGCAGCGGCAGCTGGTTGAGGAGGGCGAGCCGCAGCGCGGTCGTGATGTAGTCGTCGATGAGCACGAACCGCCCGGCCGCCTTCGCGTTGATCTTCTGGCTGTAGATGCCGAAGTACTTCACGCGCAGGTCCACGTTCTTCTTCTGCGTGTCGGCGGCCTCGTTGACCATCGCGGCGATCTCCGCGTCCGTCAGCGCCGAGTAGCCTTCGACGTACTTGCGAAGGATCTCCAGGCGGGCGGCGGTGATGGCGTCCTTCTCCTTCTCGTAGTCCCCGTAGACGGCCCAGAAGGTCTCCAGCTGTGAGGGGGTCAGGTTGCTCATGCCCGAGGCGAAGAGCTTGCGGCGCTCGTCGGTCACCGCCATCTTGAACTTGGCCATGTCCACGGTCTGCTGGGCGGCGAGGAGGCCGAGGACTGCGCCTGCTGGCCGAGGGCCGAGGCGGCCAGGCCGACGAACAGAAAGAGAACCAGAACCTTCTTCATGACGTCCACTCCTTCGTTGATTCTTGTGGTTTGACCGATTTGGTCGGGCGGATCCTATACCGGCTCGCCGCGGCCGAACCCCGCTGGCCCGCCTCCCCCGCGCCTCTGCTAGCTTTCGCGCATGCGTGTCCTGCAGCTGGTCGACGGGGACCGCTGGACCGGCCCGGCGGCGGTCGTCTTCGACCAGACGGCGGCGCTGATCGGCGCCGGCGTCGAGGCGCAGTTCGGCTTCATCGGAGAAAGCCTCCTCTCCGGGCGCCTGGAGGCGGCTCGGCTGGGCGCGGCCCCTGCTGCGCAAGCCGCGCGGGCCCCTGGACTACGCGGAGCAGGCGCGGCGCCTGCGGGAAACCCTCGTCCGCGAGAGGTTCGACCTGGTCCACGCGCACCGTTCCTACGACCACACCCTGGCCGCCCTCGCCGTCCGGTCCACGGGAGTTGCCCTCGTCCGCACGCTGCACCACATCCGGCACGCGCGCCCGGACCCCTTGACGGCGCTCGTCTTCCGCCGCACCGACGCCTTCGCCTACGCCAACCGCGCGATTGCCGGCCGCTTCGGACGCCCGGGCCCGGTGCTCTCCCCGGTCGTCGACGGCGAGCGGTTCCGGCCGGGCGCGAGGCTCGCCCGAGCTGCGGCGGCGCTTCGGCCTTCCGGCCGGACCCCTGCTCGTGGCCACGGTCGGCAAGATGTCGCGGGGGCGCGGGCACGAGGAGGCGATCGCGGCGGCCGCGCGCCTGCCCGGCGTCTGCCTGGTTCACGTCGGGCACGGCGAGCACATGCCGGCCCTCAAGGAGAGGGCCGCGGCGCTCGGCGCGGCCGACCGCAACTTCTGGCTCGGCTATCAGGAGGAGGCCCTGCCGGACCTCTACCGTCTCTGCGACGTCTTTCTCTTCACCGCCTCGGGCGCCGACCAGGGGCAGCGGGCCATCCTCGAGGCGATGGCCTCGGGCCTTCCGGTGGTCGCGCTGGAGCGTGCCCGGCGTCGAGACCTGATGACCGACGGGGTCGAGGGCGCGATCGCGCGCGACGCGCCGGGCCTCGCGCCCGCGCTCGAGAGCGGTCGCCGCCTCCGAGCCGCTGCGGCGCCGCTATGGGCTCGCGGCTCGGGCGCGGGCGCTCGAATTCACCGGCCGGAAGTTCGCGGACCGCGCGATCCCCTTCTACGCCGACACTCTGGCCGAGGCGCGCCCGATCCCCGCGACTAGAGGCTCGCGAGGATTTCCTGCGGATGGGACTTGACCGAGACCTTCGGGTGGGCCTGCAGGATCTTTCCGTCGGGTCCGATCACGTACGTGATGCGCTCGGCGAACCGCGCCTTCGGGGAGTCGCAGGCGCCGTAGGCCATTCCGATCTTTCTCTCCGTGTCGCACAGCAGAGAAAACGGGAAGTCGTACTTGGCGGCGAAGGCGGCGTTCTTCGCCATCGGTGTCGAAGGAGACGCCGAGGATGACGGCGCCCTTCGTCTCGTAACCGGCGGCCAGGTCGCGGAACCCGCGGCCCTCGATCGTTCAGCCGGGAGTGTCGGCCATCGGATAGAACCAGAGAACGACGGTCCGGCCCCGGTAGTCCGAGAGGCGGCGCCGGGCGCCCGGTGTGGTCCGGGACGTCGAAATCGGGAGCCGGATCGCCGACGTTCAACATGGGGAGCTCCTTCTGCCAGAAGAATCTCACAGCGGCTCCCTCGCTCCGGCCGCATCCGGCGCGCGGCGGCTCCCCGTCGAACGCCGGCAGCGGCACGCTCTCGCCCCGAGCCTCCATCCGCGTCCACTCCCAGAGCCTCGCGTACTTCAGGAACGTGCAATACCCCTGCAGGCCGCAGACCACGAGGCCCGCGGCGCCGTCGAGAAAACCCGCCTGCAGCAGGTACATCCGCAGGAAGCGCCAGGCGGGATGGAAAGCGATCGCGAAGAAACCCGCCCGGCGCCCCGCCCGGAATCGGTCCGCGGCGCCCCACTCCGCGTAGCGGGCGAGCTTGCCGACGTAGTCGGGGAACGAACGGTACGTGTAGTGCGTCAGGCGGCCGGACAGCACGGGCGCCGGCCCTCGGACCTCCATGTCGGCATGCACGCGCCGGTTGGGATAGGAGGCGCTGCCCTTTCGGGCGAGCCGGACGAGCCCGTGCGCGCCGAGTCCGCCATGGCGCAGCACCCGGCCGAAGAAGACGTCGTCGCGCCGCACCCGGTAGGCGTCGGCGGCCGGCCCGCGCGCGAGCAGCTCCTCGATCTCGCGCGCGAGCTCCGGTGTCACGCGCTCGTCGGCGTCGACGATCAGGATCCACGGATGGGCGGCGCGCTCCATCGCCCAGTTGCACTGCGGGCCGTTGCCGAAGTACTCGTGCTGCAGGACGCGCGTCCTGGGGAAGGCGCTCGCGATTTCGACGGTCCGGTCCGTCGAGAAGGAATCGACCACCAGGATCTCGTCGGCGAACGCGAGCGACGCCAGGCAGTCGCCGATGTTTCCCTCTTCGTTGAAGGTCGGCACGATGGCCGAGAGGCCAGCGGAGATCGGGTCATCGGGCCATCGGGTCATCGAACGGCATCCCGATCACCCGATCATCCGATCGCTCGATCACCCGATTCCTCAATCCACTCGGACCTGCACCCGCTCGATCGACGTCGCCTTCCCCGTCGCCTCGTCCACGCCGATCACGACGCCGGAAAGACGGATGTCGCGCTTGGCGGTCTCGAAGGAGCGCGGCGTCTGCGACAGGAACTTCTCGATGATGCGGTCCTTGGAGAACCCGATGATGCCCTCGTAGGCGCCCGGTCATCCCGACGTCGGAGAGGTAGGCGGTCCCGCCCGGCCGGATCGTCTCGTCCGCGGTCGGCACGTGCGTGTGCGTCCCGAGCACGGCCGACACGCGGCCGTCCAGGTACCAGCCGATCGCCGCCTTTTCCGAGGTCGCCTCGGCGTGCATGTCGACGATGATCACCCGCGCGTCCATCTTGGCGAGCTCCTCGTCGGCGACGCGAAACGGCGAATCGGCGTGCGCCGGCATGAACACCTGCCCCTGCAGGTTCAGGACGCCGACCGGGATCCCCGCGGCGGTCGTCTGCACCGTGGCGCCCCTGCCGGGGTTTCCCGGCGGGTAGTTGGCCGGGCGCAGGAGGCGGTCCGAGGCGTTCAACTCGTCGTAGATCTCCTTCTTGTCCCAGATGTGGTTTCCGGAAGAAAAGACGTCGATCGGCATCTTCGAGAGCTCGGCGAAGAGCTCGTTGGTCAGGCCGAAGCCGCCGGCGGCATTCTCGACGTTGACGATCGTGAAGTCGATCTTGCGCCGGTCGATGACGCCGAGCAGCGCCTCCTGCAGCGCCCGTCGCCCCGGGGAGCCGACGACGTCGCCGACGAAGAGGATATTCACGTCGTGCCCCTGTATCGCGAGTCCCTGGTCCTTGGTCCTTGGTCCTTGGGCCTTGGCTGTTGGTCTCCGATCGACGACGGACCACGGACAACGGACGAGGGACTCATCTCGCGTACTCCACGGCCCGGGTCTCGCGGATGACCGTCACCCGGATCTGGCCGGGGTACTGCAGCTCCGACTCGATCTTCTTGGCCACGTCGCGGGAGAGCCAGAGGGCCTCGTCGTCGGTGACGCGGTTGGCCTCGACGATGATGCGCAGCTCCCGTCCCGCCTGGACGGCGAACGCCTTCTGCACGCCCTTGAAGCCGTCGGCGATGTGCTCGAGCTTCTCCAGGCGCTTGACGTACGTCTCCAGGATCTCCCGGCGCGCGCCCGGGTCGGGCGGCCGACAGGGCGTCGGCGCCGTTGACGAGCACGGCTTCGAGCGAACGCGGCTCGTAGTCGCCGTGGTGGCACTCCATGGCGTGGATGACTTCGTTCAGCTCGCCGAACTTCTTCAGGACCTCGCGCCCGAGCTCCAGGTGCGTGCCTTCCATCTCCCGGTCGATCGCCTTGCCGATGTCGTGGAGCAGGCCGGCGCGCTTGGCCACCTCGACGTTGCCGCCGAGCTCGGCCGCCATGTTGGTCGCGAGCCACGCGACTTCCTTGGAATGCTGGAGCACGTTCTGGCCGTAGGACGTCCGGAACTTGAGGCGCCCGAGCAGCTTGATCAGCTCCGGATGAAGGTCCGGGATGCCGAATTCGAGCGCGGTCGCCTCGCCTTCCTGTCGGATCCGTTCCCAGAGCTCCGAGCGCACCTTCTCGACGATCTCCTCGATCCGGGCGGGGTGAATCCGTCCGTCCACGATCAGCTTCTCGAGCGCGAGGCGGGCCACTTCCCGGCGCAGCGGCTCGAAGGCCGAGATGACGATGGCCTCCGGCGTGTCGTCGATGATCAGGTCGACGCCCGTGGCGGCCTCGAGCGCCCGGATGTTGCGGCCCTCGCGGCCGATGATCCGGCCCTTCAGGTCATCGGAGGGAAGCTCGACGACCGACACCGTCGCCTCGACGACGACGTCGGAGGCCAGCCGCTGGATCGCCATGCCGATGATGTGCCGTGCCTTCTGTGTCGACTGCTCCAGGGCCTCCTCCTCGATGCGCCGCATCAGGCCGGCCCCCTCGACGCGCGCCTCGTTCTCGATCGACTTGACCAGGTCGCGCTTGGCGTCCACCGCGGTCAGCCCCGAGATCTGCTCGAGGCGCTTGCGCTGCTCGTCGATGAGCTTCTGGATCTCGCCCTGCATCTCGTCGAGCTTCTTCTGCTGGTCGGAGAGGCCCTTCTCCTTGCGGGTGAATTCCTCCTCCCGCCGCTCCTGCGCCGAGAGCTTGCGGTCGAGGTTCTCCTCCTTGGCGACGACCCGGTTTTCGAGCGCCGTGATCTCCTGCCGCCGGGCCTGGACCGTCTTCTCGAACTCCGCCCGCGCGGCGAGGACCTTCTCCTTGGCTTCGATGGAGGCCTCGCGCAGCTTCGCCTCGGCGGCCTTCGTGGCCTCCGTCCGGATGCGCTCGGCCTCCGTCCGGATCCCGGCCCGCTCCTGCTGGAGCTTCCGGCGCAACGGTGAAAAGGACGATCCCGCCCAGGACGGCGGCTATGGCCAGCCCCGCCGCGACGGCGATCGCGAGAGATGTGCTCATGTCGGCTCCCCTCTGCCCGGGGACGCCGAAAGTCGACGGCGGCTACACGATGATGCGGAAGTCTCTCCGCAAGAGCGGGTTCGAACTTGCCGGCACCAGGGAATTTCGATTCGACCGATCGATTCACTTCGTGCCCCCCGAGGGGTTGCCGACGCGTCGCCTTCAGGCGTCCAGGGCGTCGTCCAGTTTCCGAATCAGACGTTCCGCCCGCGCCAGCGCGTCGGTCGGATTGTCCATTCGGCTTCTTTCGACCCGATGAAGATCATCTGAAATATTGAGGGCCGCAAGGATGGCAATTTTCGTCGTATCGACGGTTGCCGTCTGTTCGGCCACCTCTTTCATCCGGGAATCGACGAAGCGGGCCAAATCGTGGATGTAGGAACTGTCGCCCTCGGCGCGGACGCTGTACGTCTGGCCAAAGATTTCCACTTGAGTCACGCTGCCCCGCTTGTCCAATCGAGACGCAGACTCCTTTCGGAGGGGGAGTCTAGTCGTGAACCCTCAAGGGAGTCAACGATTTCCACGCCTGGCCGCGTCCGAAAGGAGAGGGAAGGGGCGCCGAATCAGCCCTTTCCTTCGGCGGCCTCCAGCGACTCGATCAGCCGCTGGAGGCGCTCCCGCACAGCCTCCTGCTCCTTTTCGAGGCGCTCCGTCGCTCCACGGGAGTCCGCCGCGTCCTTCTCGGCCCGGCGCGCCGCCGCCACGTCCGACTTGAGCTTGTCGTTCTCCTGCTCGAGCGCGCGCAGCCGGGAAAGAAGCTTTTCGATTTTTCGGTCGAGGGTGTCGAAGATCTTCGCGTTGTCCATGTTTCCTCCTGCCCGTCAGAGGGTCACTGCCAGCTTCGCCTTCAGGGCCGCGGCGAGGCCTTGCACCCGCGCATTGACTTCTTCCTGCTCGAGGGTCCGTTCCGAAGAGCGGAACGTCAAGCGCAGGGTCGTCTTCACGCGCCCCTCGCCGACTCCCTTGCCTTCGTAGCGATCCAGCAGCCGCAGCGACTCGAGATCCGGGAGGCCCTGTGCGCGGACGAACTTCTCGACCTCGGCCCACGGCAGGTCCCGCGGTTGGGCGAAGGAGAGGTCCGCGGGAACCGGCGGGAAGGCGGAGTACGGGCGAAAGCTCGCGGCGGCGGCCCGCGCGGGGACCGCGTCGAGCAGGATCTCGCCCGCGAAGACCGCCTTCCGACAGACGGCGCTTCTCGCGCTCGCTCCCGGCGATCGCGCCGACGACGGCCAGCGGCGCGCCCGACGCCGAGCGCGCCAGGGCCGCCGCGCCCCGCGCGAATCCGTCCGACTCGAACGGGGCCCACGTCAGCGTCTCCGGCGCCGCAAACGGCTCGAGCAGGCGCTCGGCGATCCCCTTGGCGTCGAAGAAGTCCGCCGCGCGGCGGGCGGGCGGCTCACTCCAGTGCGGGCGCGCCTGCCCGCAGAGCGCGAAGGCGAGGCGGCGAGACTCGAAGGACTCGGGCGCGTCGGGCATCGCCCTCGCGCCCGAAGGTCCGCCCGATCTCGAAGAGCCCCGCGTCCGCCTGGCCGCGGCGCACGTTGTGCGCCAGCGCGTCGAGGAGCCCCGGGAAGCAGGGTCGCGCGCAGGTGCCGCCGGCCCTCGTCCAGGGGATTGGAGAGCCGCAGGCGAAGCCGTTCGGCGGCCGTTCCCGAGAGCGCGAGCCAGACGTCGTAGGGGCGCTCCTCGGCGGCATCGACGAAGGGGAAGCTGACCGTCTCGAAGAGGCCCGAGGCCGCGGCCGCGTCGGCCATCCGGTCCTCGACCTCCCGAAGCGGTTCCAGATAACCTCCGGCGCCCGTCGCGGGCGGCAGGCGCGAGGGAATCTGCTGGTACCCGTGGACCCGCAGGACCTCCTCGATCAGGTCCTCCTCGCGGCGCACGTCCTGGCGGAAGAGCGGGATCGAAACGGTCAGGTGCTTGCCGCGCCGCTCGGGCGCGAACTCGAGGCGCCGGAGGGCCTCTTCGGCGAACTCGAGCGTGATCCGATCGTCCCCGGAGAGCTGCCGCAGCCGCTGGAGGCGCAGCGTCGCCTTGCCGCACGCGGAACGGGCTGCCGGGCGCGTCCAGCATTCCGGGGGCGAGCCGGCCGCCGGAAGCCTCGAGGATCAGGAACGCCGCCAGATCGAGCGCCCCGGGGATCGCTTCGAGGTCGGCGCCCCGCTCGAAGCGGTGGGACGCGTCGGTGTGGAGGCCGAGGCGCCGCGAGGTGCGGCGGACGGTGACCGGGTCCCACCAGGCGCCCTCGAGGAGGACGTTGCGCGTCTCCGCCGGTGACGGCCGTGTCGAGCCCGCCCATGATTCCGGCGAGCGACACCGCCCGCTCCGCATCGGCCACCACGATGTCGGAGGCCGAAAGCTCCCGCTCGACGCCGTCGAGCGTCACGAGCTTCTCGCCCTTGCGCGCCTTGCGCACGATCAGGAGGCCTCCCGCGAGCTTGTCGAAGTCGAAGGCGTGGAGGGGCTGGCCCGTGTCCCAGAGCCCGTAGTTGGTCGCGTCGACCGCCGACGAGATCGTCTTGGCGCCCAGGCGCGAAAGCCGCGAGCGCACGCGCTTCCGACGCCGCGCCGTTCTGGATTCCGCGCACCAGCCGCACGCCGAACCGGCGGCACAGGCGCGGCACCTGGTTGACGACCGAGGTCAGGCGCTCGACCGTCTCGCCGGCGCCCTGCAGGTCCGGCGCGGGCGGCCGCACGCCGCGCCAGGCCCGCCATCGCCGCGATTTCGCGCGCGAGGCCCCTGTGCCCCATCGCGTCGGGCCGGTTGGGGGTGATCTCGACGTCCAGGATCGTGTCGCCGCCCGACGGCTCGGAGGACTCGGCCGGCAGACCCGCCTGCTCGAGGAGCGCGCGCACGCCGCCGGCCCCGCCGGCCGAGTCGACGTCCACGTGGTCGTTGAGCCATTCGAGAGAGAACTTCATTCGTTGGCGAATTGCGAGAGGAAGCGCTCGTCCCCCTCGAACAGGAGCCGCAGATCGGGGAACCCGTAGAGCAGCAGGGCGACGCGGTCGAGGCCCAGGCCGAACGCGAAGCCCGAGTACTCCTCCGGGTCGATCCCGACGCCTCGCAACACGAGCGGGTGGACCATGCCGGCGCCCATGATCTCGATCCAGCCCGACTCCTTGCACTTGCGGCAGCCCGACCCCTTGCAGAAGATGCAGCTCATCGCCACGTCCACTCCCGGCTCGACGAAGGGAAAGAAGGTCGGGATGAAGCGCGTGCGCGTCCCGCGCCCGAAGAGCGCCTCGAGAAACGCCTCGACGGTGCCCTTCAGGTCCGCGAGCGCGATGCCGCGGTCCACGACGAGCGCCTCGGCCTGATGGAAGACGGGCGAGTGGGTCGCGTCCACCTCGTCCTTCCGGTAGACGCGCCCGGGAACGAGGACGCGCAGCGGCGCGCCGCGCTTCTTCATCTCGCGGATCTGGACCGGTGAGGTGTGCGTCCGCAGCAGGAGCGGCGAGGCCGCCTTGCGGTCCACCATCAGCGTGTCCTGCGAGTCCCGCGCCGGATGCTCGGGCGGGAAGTTCAACGCCTCGAAGTTGTAGTGGTCGTTCTCGAGCTCCGGCCCGTCGGCGATCGCGTACCCCATGCGGAGGAAGATCCGCTCGATGCGCCGCCGCACGACCGTGATCGGATGGAGCCCTCCGGACCGCGGACGCCGCGCCGGCAGCGTGACGTCGACGGCGCCCGCCGATTCGCGCGCCTCGCGCTTCGCGCCGGGAAACCGCCTCGCCGAGGCGCTCGATCGCCAGCTCGATCTCGCGCTTGGCGGCGTTGGCGCGGGCGCCGAAGCCCGCCCGCTCGGCGGGCGGCAGGTCCTTGACCCCGGCGAAGAGCGCCGGCACGAGGCCCCGTCTCCCGCCCGAGAAAACGGCCCTTGACCCGCTCGAAGTCGGCCCGCGAGCCGACACCCCGGCCCTCTTCCTCGCGAAAGGCCGCGAGGACGGGAGCGACCGGATCGTCCGACCTGTCCGGAGACAAACTCCTACGCCGAGCCGAGCGCCTGCTTGGCGACGCCCACCAGCTGCGCGAATGCCCCGGGATCGGTCATGGCCAGATCCGCGAGCATCTTGCGGTTGATGTCGTTGCCCGCCTTCTTCAGCCCGTCCATCAGGCGGCTGTACGAGATCGCGTTCTCCCGGGCCGCGGCGTTGATGCGCACGATCCAGAGACCGCGAAACTCGCGCTTCTTGGCCTTGCGGTCGCGGTAGGCGTAGACGAGCGACTTCTCGACCTGGAGCTTCGCCATCCGGTACGACTTGGACTTCGTGCCGTAGTAGCCCTTGGCCAGGCCGAGCGTTTTCGCCCGGCGGTTCTTCCTCTTGGGTCCTCTTTTGACGCGTGGCATTTGAAACTCCTCGTCAGGTGTTCGGCCTCAGGCGTACGGCAGCATCTCTCGCACGCGACGGATGTCCGAGGCGGACACGACCGTCGACTTTGCGAGCCCGCGTTTGCGGCCTGGCCCCTTCTTGGTCAGGATGTGGCTCTTGTAGGCCTTGGCCCTCTTGAACTTGCCGGTCGCGGTCTTCTTGAACCGCTTCGCGGCGCCCCGGTGGGTCTTCAGTTTCGGCATGGGAAATTCCTTTCGTCGAGCGCGCAGGTTCTAGCGGTCCGCGGCCTGGGCCGGGGCCGCCTTGGCGCCCTTCTCGTGCACGCGCACGGGGGCCAGGATCTGGTAGAGACGGTTGCCCAGCATCTCCGAGCGCGACTCCGCGACGGCCTTGCCCGTCAGGTCCTGCAGCAGGCGGTCGAGGACCCTCTGCCCGTTCTCGCGCCGGGCCATCTCGCGGCCGCGAAACTGGACCGTCGCCTTGACCTTGTCGCCGTGCGCGAGGAACTTCACGATGTTCTTCACCTTGAACTCGTAGTCGTGGTCGTCGATGTTGGGACGAAACTTCACTTCCTTGACCTGCGTCGTCTTCTGCTTCTTCTTCGAGTCCTGCTGCTTCTTCTTCTGCTGGTAGATGAACTTTCCGAAGTTCATGATGCGGCACACCGGCGGGTTCGCGGTCGGGGCGATCTCGACCAGGTCGAGGGCCGCCTCCCGGGCCTTCTGGAGCGCGTCGGCCATCGCGACGACCCCGAGGGCCTCTCCCGATTCGCCGATCAGGCGAACCTCCTTCCACCGGATCTGTTCGTTGACTCGGATGCTTTTCTTATCGATCTTTCACCTCCGCGGAAAGCTCACGTTGCCTGCCTTCGATCGCGGCCCTCGCGGCCGCGACAAACTGGTCTACCGACATCGTACCGGCATCTCCGCCGTGGCGCAGGCGGACGGACACGCGTCCCGGCGGCCGCCTCCTTCTCCCCGACGACGAGCATGCACGGGGTCTTCTGCAGCTCCGCCTGCCGGATCCGGGCGCCCGAGCTTCTCGTTGCGGTCGTCCGTCTCGACGCGCAGCCCCGCCGCCTGGAGGCGCGCGGCGGCCGCGCGGGCGGCCTCCGCGAACCGGTCGGAGACCGGCAGGACGCACGGCCTGAACCGGGGCGATCCAGAACGGGAAGTTCCCGGCCGTGTGCTCGATCAGGATCCCGAGAAAACGCTCGAGCGATCCGAGGATCGCCCGGTGGAGAACGACCGGCCGGTGCGGCTTTCCGTCCTCGCCGATGTAGGTCAGGTCGAAGTTCTCCGGCTGCGCGAAGTCGCACTGGATCGTGCCGAGCTGCCAGGGCCGTCCGATGGCGTCTTTCACCCGGAAGTCGATCTTGGGCCCGTAGAAGGCGCCGTCGCCGGGCGTCACCACGAAGGGGCGGCCCGCGGCCTTCAGCGCCGCCTCGAGCGCCGCCTCGCCCCGGTCCCAGAACGCGTCCGCGCCGATGCGCTTCTCGGGCCGCAGGCCGAGCGAGATTTCCACGTCCTCGAAGCCGAACGCCCCGTAGACGAAGTCCAGGAACTCGAGGAACGCGAAGATCTCGGCCTCGACCTTCTCGAAGGGCGTGAAGATGTGGGCGTCGTCCTGCGAGAACGTGCGCACGCGCGTCAGCCCCGCGGTGACGCCCGACAGCTCGTAGCGGTGGAGCCGGCCGAAGTCGGCCATACCGCACCGGCAGGTCGCGGTAGGACCAGTGCCGCGCCTGGAAGAGCAGGTAGTGGCCGGGGCAGTTCATCGGCTTGACGCCGTACTCCCGCTCGTCGACCTCCGTGAAGAACATGTTCTCGCGGTAGTTGGCGTAGTGGCCGGAGGTCTTGAAGAGCTCGACGTCGAAGATCTGCGGCGTCACGACCTCCTCGTAGCCGCGCCGCCGGTACTCCGAGCGCAGGAACGTCGATCAGGCCGTTGTAGAGGGCCGCCCCCTTCGGGAGGAAGAACGGCGACGCCGGCGCCCACGGATGGAACGACGAAGAGCTCGAGCTCCTTGCCGAGCTTGCGGTGGTCGCGGGCCTTCGCCTCCTCCGACCTGCTTCAGGTGGTCGTCGAGCTCCTTCTGGGTCAGGAACGACGCCCCGTAGATGCGCTGGAGCATCGGGTTCTTCTCGTCGCCCTTCCAGTAGGCGCCCGCCGTGTGCGTCAGCTTGAAGACGCCGAGCCTTCCCGTCGAGGCCACGTGCGGGCCGCGGCAGAGGTCGACGAACTCGCCCTGCCGGTAGCAGGAGACCCGCTCCCCTTCCGGAATCCCGCGCGCGATCTCCACCTTCAGGTCGTCGGCCTGCTTCTCGAAGATGGCGATCGCCTCGCCGATCGGCATGTCCATCCGCTCGATCGGAAGGTCCTCGCGCGATGATCTTGCGCATCTCCGCCTCGATCGCCGCGAGGTCGTCGGGCGTGAAGGGCCGCTTCGGGTTGAAGTCGTAGTAGTAGCCGTTCTCGATCGGCGGGCCGATGCCGATCTGGACGTCCGGGAAGAGGCGCTTGACCGCCTGGGCCGTCAGGTGCGCCGTCGAGTGGCGGTAGATCGGAACGGCGTCGGGCGACTTCGCCGTGATGATCTCGATCGAGGCGTCCGACGTCGATCGGCGTGATCAGGTCGACGACCCGGCCGTCGAGCTTCCCGGCCCAGGCGTCCCGGGCGAGGCGCGGCCCGATCGCCCTCCGCCACCTGGCGGACGGTCGTTCCCTTCGGGACGGCTCGCTTCGATCCGTCCGGCAGCGTGATCGTCACCGTTGCGCCGCGCTTCCATGTCCGACCTGTCTCTATCTCCCCTAAAAAGCAAAAACGCGGGTCACCCCGCGTCCATCGCATTCGTCTTGGTAGGCGCTAACGGGATCGAACCGTTGACCTCTACCGTGTGAAGGTAGCGCTCTCCCAGCTGAGCTAAGCGCCTTCGTCGCAAACGAAGTTGGTAGGCTCGAGCGGATTTGAACCGCTGACCCCTACCGTGTCAAGGTAGTGCTCTCCCCCTGAGCTACGAGCCTTCCGTGCGTCCCGGGAGATCCCGGGGGGCTACGGGCCGGGAGCCCGCGAGGCTTTCCCGGGGTCTCGGGGAACCTCGCGGTCCCCGCCCCCTCATCCCGGCCTTCGTCCCTGATTGAAAAAGAGCGTTCCCCGGCCCGGCCGGGGGGGCGAGAATTTAGCACAAAGGATCGGCAGGGGCGAATGGGACCCCGGGATCATAGACTGGCGGGCCGACGCCCATGAAGCTCGTCATTCAGATCCCGGCCTGGAACGAAGAGGAGGCGCTGCCGCAGACGCTCGCCGCTCTTCCCCGGAGCCTGCCGGCCTTTTCCGAGGTCGTCATCCTGGTCGTCGACGACGGCTCGACCGACCGCACGGCCGAGCTCGCGCAGGCGGCCGGCGCGCGGGTCCTTCGCCTGCCGGCGCACGCCGGGCTCGCCGCCGCCTTCCGCGCGGGGCTCGACGCCGCGCTCGGCCTGGGCGCCGACGTCATCGTCAACCTCGATGCCGACGGCCAGTACGACCCGCGCGACCTTCCGGACCTCGTCGCGCCGATCCTCGCGGGCCGCGCGGACGTCGTGATCGGCGACCGCGGGCCCGGCACCCTGTCCCACTTCTCCCCCGCCAAGCGGCTGCTCCAGCGCCTCGGAAGCTGGGTCGTCGAGCAGGCCGCGGGCATCGCGGTGCCGGACGCGACGTCGGGATTCCGCGCTTTCTCGCGCGAGTCCGCCCGGCGCGTGAACGTCTTCTCGCGGATGACCTATACCCTGGAGACGATCATCCAGGCGGGCTCGAAGGGACTGCGCGTCGTCTCGGTCCCGGTGCGCGCGCACGAGACCCCGAGGCGCTCGCGGCTGCTCTCCTCGGTCCCGCACTACGTGCTCGTCCAGGGCGCCAACATCCTTCGGATCACGGCGCTCTACAAGCCGCTCAAGCTCTTCTCCGCCGCGGCCGGCCTCTTCCTGCTGGCCGGCACGGCCCTCGGGGCGCGCTTTCTCTACTACTTCTTCTTCACCGAGCGCGCGGCGGGACACATCCAGTCGCTGATCCTCGCGGCCGTGCTGATCCTCGTCGGCGTGCTGACGTTCCTGATCGCGCTGCTGGCCGATCTCGTATCGATCAACCGCACGCTGCTCGAGGAGATGAAGCTGCGCGGCGACGGGTCGCGTTAGGCTAAGCCCAGTCCCCGGCCCGGCGCGACATGACCGGGGCGCCGTCGAGCAGGGTGAGGATCGCCTTCGTGTTTTCGGCCACGGCGAACAGGATGCGGTCCTCCGGCGCGGGCGTACTTGCTCTTGATCGCGGCTTCGAACTGTGCCAGCAGCGGATCGAAGTAACCGCCGATGTTGGCGAGCACGATCGGCTTGCCGTGGATGCCGATCTGCTTCCAGGTGAGCATCTCGAGGATCTCTTCCATCGTGCCGAAGCCGCCCGGAAACGCCACGAAGGCGTCGGACGAGGTCGAACAGCCGCTGCTCGCGCTCGTGCATCGTGCGCCACGACCTGCAGCTCCGTCAGGCCGCGGTGCGCCGACTCCCGGCCCTCGAGCGCCTTGGGAATCACGCCGATCACCTTGCCGCCCGCGCCGAGAACCTCGTCGGCGACGGCGCCCATCAGGCCCCGCGACGCGCCGCCGTAGACGAGCGTGATGCCGCGCCGCGCGATCTCGCGGCCGAAGGAGCGGATCTCCGTCTCCGCCGCGTCGCCGCGGGAGGCGCTGCTGCCGCAGTAGACGCAAACGCGCTTCAGGTCCATGCCGGAATCTTATCCCCGCGCCGACCCGAAGCGGCTGCCGGGCGTGTCGAGCGGCACGCCCTTCGCGGCAGAGCGGACACTGCGCCTCGGTCCACGCCGGCACGGACAGCGAGAGGAGCGATCGGGAGGGCACGGCGAACGCCCCGGCCGGCAAGCCCGCGGTCCACGATCGAGCCGACGGCGACGACGCGGCCCCCCGCCCGTTCCGCGGCGCCGATCGCCTCGCGCGTGGACTTTCCGGTCGTGAAGACGTCCTCGACGACGACGGCCGGCTCGCCCGGCTCGAGCTGGAACCCGCGCCGCAGCGCGAAGGCTCCCTCCTGGCGCTCGACGAAGACGAAACCGCGTCGCGAGCGCGCGCGCCGTCTCGTGCCCGATGATCAGGCCGCCCAGGGCCGGTGAAACGACGACCCGCGGCGAGAACGCCGAGAGCCGCTCCGCGAGCTCCCGGCCCGCCGCCTCCGCGCGCTCGGGCCACATGAGCAGGCGCGCGCACTGCAGGTAGCGGTCCGAGTGCAGGCCGCTCGAAAGGCGGAAGTGGCCCTCGAGCAGCGCTCCGGTGTCGATGAAATCCTGCAGGGAAATCACGGGAGGGGAAGATAGCAAGGTCCGCGGCGTTCTCCCTATCCGTCGTTCTCCTTGCTGATCGCGTGGTGCTCGATCTTCTTGTAGAGGTTCGAGCGCGGCGTCTGGATGACCTCGGCGGTGCGGCTGATGTTCCAGCCGTTCTCGCGGAGCTTGGCCACGAGGAACTGGCGCTCGGTGAACTCCTTGAACTCCGAAAGGGTCGCGAGCCCGACGCTCTTCTCGGAGATCTCGGCCGGCGAGACGCGGGCCTCGGGCGGCAGATCCCGGGCCTCGATCGGAT
The DNA here is from genome assembly GCA_963725095.1 of uncultured Acidobacteriota bacterium. Classification (GTDB taxonomy): domain Bacteria; phylum Acidobacteriota; class Thermoanaerobaculia; order UBA5066; family Gp7-AA6; genus DATBFU01. Next base: position 50,374 of record CAVRXJ010000017.1, on the reverse strand, counting down.
CGGCGTCGGTCATGATGAGGACCCGCTCGATCAGGTTGCGCAGCTCCCGAACGTTTCCCGGCCACGACCGCGCCTTCAGGATCTCGAGGGCGCCGGCCGCGAAACGGCGCGGCTTGCGGTGGTCGCGGTCGGAGAAGACCCGCGTGAAGTGCTCGACCAGATCCGGCAGGTCCTCCGTGCGGTCGCGCAGGGGCGGCGTGCGCACGGGGACGACGTTCAGGCGGAAGTAGAGGTCTTCGCGGAAGCGCCCTTCCCGGATCCAGGCGGTCAGGTCGCGGTTGGTCGCCGCCAGCACGCGCACGGTCACCTGCCGGACCCGGGCCGCGCCCACGGGCTCCACCTCTCCCACCTCCAGAACGCGCAGCACCTTGGCCTGCGCGCGGGCGGACATGTCCCCGATCTCGTCCAAGAAGATCGTCCCGCCGTCGGCCTCGACGAACTTGCCGACCTGGCGGCGCACCGCGCCGGTGAAGGACCCCTTCTCGTGCCCGAAGAGCTCCGACTCGATCAGCTCCTCGGGAATCGCCGCGCAGTTGACCTGGACGAACGGGCCGCCCGGCGACGCGGGAGGCGCGGTGGATCTCGCGGGCCACGAGCTCCTTGCCGGTCCCGCTCTCTCCCTGGATCAGGACCGTCGCGCCGGTCGGGGCCGCCCGCGCGATCTCGTCGCGCAGCCGCTGCATCGGCGGGCTCTGGCCCACGAGCACCGAGTCTTCCTCGAGCCGCCGGCGCAGCCGCTCGTTCTCGGCGGCCAGCGAGCCGCGCGAGAGCGCGTTGGCGAGCGAGACGAGGATCCGCTCGCGCTGGGGGGGCTTTTCCAGGAAATCCACGGCCCCGCGCCGCGTGCTCTCGACGGCCGTCGCGATGTCGCCGTGCCCCGAGATCATCAGAACGGGCGGAGCCCCTTCCCGCGCCACGATGCGGTCGAGGACCTCGAGGCCGTCCATCCCGGGCATCTTGATGTCGAGCAGGACCGCGGCCGGGGGCCTGGCCTCGAGCTCCGCGAGGCCCTCCTGGCCGTCGGCCGCCGCCGAGACCGCGTAGCCCTCGTACTCGAGGATCATCCGCAGCGCGTCGCGGATGCCGGCGTCGTCGTCGACGACGAGGATGCGTCTGGGCCATGGGCTAGGCGCTCGTCCTCCGAATCGCGGATTCGCACGGAACTCCGGGCGCGGTCCCCTCCCAGGTCTCGACTGGCCGCGCCCGGTTTCCTTCCCCCAAAACAGATGCGCCCGCCGGAAGGCGGGCGCGCCGATCGGCTTCGCGGCCGCGCCTCAGTCGATCTTGACCAGGGCGAAGAACGAGACCTTCGCCTGCGGGCGATAGACGTAGAGCCGCAGGTAGTCCCCGGACTTGGCCGCCTTGACGATGCGGCCGAACTCCTCCGTCGAGGACACGTTCTGCCCGTTGACCTGCGTGATGACGTCGCCGTCCGCCAGGCCCGCATCGGCCGCCGGAGACACTTCCTTGACGTGCACGACGAAGAGGCCCTGGACCGACGGCTCGAGGTTCGCCATCTGGCGGATCTGCGCGGTGATCTCCTGCACCGAGACGCCGATCTTTCCCCGCGAGTCGTCGGAGCTCGCCTTGCCCTTGGTGTCGTCGTCGGAGCCCTCGGCGCCGCGCTCGGTCAGCGTGGCGGTCAAGACCATGTCCTTGCCGTCGCGCACGACGTCGAGCTTCACCTTGCTGCCCGGCGGCCGGGAGGAGACGTACCCGATCAGGTCGCGGACCTCCTTGACCGACGTGTTGTCGACCTTGACGATCGTGTCGCCCGGCTTGACCCCGGCCTTGTCGGCCGGCTCACCCGGCAGCACCGACTGCACGAACGCGCCGTCCTGCGACTTCAGCTTGAACGCCGCCGCCTTGTCGCTGTCCACGTTCTGGATGTTGATGCCGAGGTAGCCGCGCACGACCTTCCCGCGCTCGCGCAGCTGGCCGAGGACGTCCTTCAAGGTGTTGACCGGCACCGCGAACCCGATGTTCTGCGCCGGCCGGTACATGGCCGTGTTGATGCCGACGACTTCGCCGCGCACGTTGATCAGCGGCCCGCCCGAATTGCCGAAGTTGATCGCGGCGTCCGTCTGGATGAAGCTCTCGAAGGAGCGCGCGGTGGCGTCGGTCGTCAGGCCGGAGCGGTCCTTGGCCGAAACGACGCCGATCGTGACCGTCTTGTCGAAGTTCAGCGGATCGCCGATCGCCATCACCCACTCGCCGACGCGGAGGCGGTTGGAGTCGCCCAGCGGCAGGGGCGTGAGCTTCTTGTTGATGTCGATCTTGAGCAGCGCGAGGTCGGTGGCCTGGTCGCGGCCGATGACCTTCGCGGTGTAGCGGTCGCGCCCGAGGCGAACCTCGATCTTGTCGGCGCCGTCGATCACGTGGTTGTTCGTCACGATCTCGCCGTCGTCGGAGATCACGAACCCGGTCCCGCCCTGCTGCTCCTTGTGCTGCTCGTCTTCGTCGCGGGGCTGGCCGCGCCGCGGCGAGCGGCTGGCCGAAGAAGAACTCGAAGGGATCGCCGCCCCCGTCGCCGCCGAACGGATTCATCCGGTTGCGGCCCGAGGGGCCCTTGACGATGTCGGTGGACGTGATGGAGACGACCGAAGGCATCGCCTCGTCGGCGATGTCGGCAAAGGAGGGCAGCGCCAGGGTCGCGGCCCGGGCGGGAGCCGACGTTTCGCGCTGCGCCTCGGACTTCGGCGTCAGATCGACGGAGCCCGCCACGACCATCCCGAAGATGACGGCGGCCGCGATCAGGACGGAGAAGGACAGCGCGCGCTTGGTGGACTTCTGCATACGAATCACTTGCTCCTTACTTGAGCCGGGGCCAGGCCCCGGACAGTCAGAGGAAACGCGGCATCAGGCGGTTGAATTCCGCCTGGATACCGCCAGCCGGCTGTACTCGACGGCAATGCAGCGGTCCATGGCCACGGGGATCCCCGCCGCCTCCAGCCGGGCCGCCGAGGCCGGGTCGACGACCCCCTGCTGCATGAAGAAGAAGGAGACCCCCCGCGCGATCGCCTGGGCCGCCACCGGCGCCACCTCGGAGGACCGGCGGAAGACGTCCACGATGTCGATGGACACCTCGCTCGGGATCTCGGCGAGGCTCGGGTAGCACGGCTCGCCCAGGATCTCCCGATGGCCGCGGATTGACCGGCACGACGCGGTAACCGATCTCCTGGAGCCGCTGCGCGATCATGTGGGACGGACGGTGCGGGATTCGGGGAGCAGCCGACGACCGCCACCGTGCGGGCGCTCTCGAGCGCCTTCCGGATCTCGATCGAATCGTTCAATTCGCGGCCTCGGTCCCCGCCTCTCCAGGACGCAGGTTGTAGAAAAAGGTTACGGTCACGCCCTCGCGGTCGCTTCCCAGATCCTTGGGGAGGGCGCCGAAAGGGCGAAGAGGTCACGACCGCCTGGAGGGCCGCGTAGTCGAAAGGGGGAACTCCGGAGCGGGACAGGATCGTGGCGCCCTCGACGCGTCCGTCGCCGCGGATGAAGAAGCGCACCGTGACCCTGCCCTTCCAGCCGAACCGGGCGAGCTCGGGCACGTCCCAGTGGAGCTTGATGCGCCGGATCATCTCCGCCGCGTAGGGGCCCCAGTCGTACCAGGTCGTGTCGAAGGACAGGGGCCCCGAGTCGACGAACCCTCCACCGGGGTTGGGGAAGCCGGCCCCCTCCTCGCCTTGCTCGCCGACACCCCGGGCCGCGTCGCGGATCGCCTGGTTCAATCCCTGAAGTGTCGCGGCCGAGCGCCCGCCGGGAGTCTGGCCCGACCCGTTGGTGCTCTTGGGAACCACGAGCGCCGTTTCCGTGTTGCGGCGCCGGCTCCTCGACGGCCTTCCCTTCGCCGGCGATCGCGGCGGCCGGCCCCTTGCCCGCCTCGGCCTGACGGGTCGCCGAGCCCGGCGGAGGGGCCGCCGGCGGACGGCGCGCGCCCGGGACGCAGGGCTTCCTTGCCGGGGCGCTGCGGGACAAACGGCGAATCCGCGCGCGGCTTCGAGCGATCGCCTCCCCCCGCCCGGCGGTCCGCGTCGGACAGATCCGACTTCTTGGGGTTTGACCGTTCGGGCCCCGGCGCCTCGCGAAAGATGATCGGCACTTTCTCCTCGTCGGTCTTCTCGGGGGGAGGAAGGCCGCGAGCAGTCCCTTGCGGGGGTCGTGCGTGGGCGAGGGCATCGCGAGGATCAGGAAGAAGAGAAGGATGTGGGCGGCGAGCGAGAGGAGGATGGCGCGCTCGACCGGAAAGGCCGGCTCGGCCTTGTGCTCGACGTCGCGCTCGAACTCGGGAACGTCGATCTCGGCGGGCTCACGGTAGGCCGGACGCTGCCGCTGCCCGACGGCATAGGGCAACCCCTGCAGACCGAAGAAGGACCGGCTCCCGGCCGGCGCACCCGGCCGCGCCGGGATGGACCAGCGACCGGTCCTCCGAGGCCGAAGAACGACGGGCTTGGCCGCGCGTCCCGGCGAGGTCGGCGAGCGACCGGCGGGAGGTCCGAGGGCCGGATGCCGCCCAGGCCGAGGATCGACGGGTTGGGCGGCGGTTCGTCGGGCCCGGCGGAGAGGGGCCGCACGAGCGGAGCGGGCCGGAGTCCCTGGAGTCCCAGAAGAGAGCCCGTCGGGGGCTGCCCCGCCGGATGAGGCGCCGGCCGAAAGGGAGTGGGCTCGATTCCGCTCAGACCGAGCAGCGACTGGCCCGGCGGCTGGCCGATGTCGCGGGGGATCCCGTGCGGCATGCGAAACGGGGAATGCTCGATTCGCCCGAGACCCAGAATGGACTGGGTCGGCGACTGCCCGTCATCGTCTTCTTCTTGCTTGAAATCGAACACGCGGTCCTTGGCCGTACGGACTTTCGTCCCCATTCTCTAACGCTGCCCCGAAGCACCCGATTTCGCCCGGAGCCTCTTTTTCGCACATGGGGTGACGAAACGCCGCTCCCGCCGGCGTTTGCGGCCCCGCCCGGAGGGGCCTCGTTGCTTAAAGCCTGCCCCTTCTGATAGAAAGATGACGCTTTCGGCTTCTGGAGGAGAAGGAAGCGGGCCTCGGCCCGCTTTTTTGTTCGATGACGGGTTTGAGCGAGGAAACGCTGAACGAAATCCGGGCGATCGCCGCGGAAAAGGGATGCCGGCTTCTGGCCGCCGAGTCGGGCGGCGCGGGGAGGTACTCCGTCCTGCGCCTGGTCCTCGAGCGTGCCGACGGCACCCCCGTGACGATCGACGAGTGCGAGGCCGTCTCGCGGGAGGCCTCCGCCCTGCTCGACGGCTCCGACGAGATTCCCCACCGGTACACCCTGGAGGTCTCCTCCGCGGGCCTGGACCGCCGGCTCTACGACCTCGAGGACGCGGCGCGTTTCGTCGGACGGCGCATCCGGGTCAAGACGGAGACGCCGATTCTCCCGGAATCCCAGGGCCCCTCGAAGGCCCCGCCGTCGCCGGCGCGGAACTTTCAGGGCGTCCTGCAAACCGTCGCGGGCGACGTCCTGACGGTCGTTGATGAGGAGAATCGCAAAATCTATAATGTCCGTTTCGCCGATATTCGGCTGGCCCGGCTCGACTTCGAATGGCCGGACCGGGGCAGGAGAGCTTTTCCAAAATGATCATCGATCCGTCGGTGATTCGACAAGTCTCGCGGGAGAAGGACATCGACCCGGAGAAGATGTTCGGGGCGCTCGAGGAAGCCATGTCTTCCGCCGCCCGCAAGTACTACCGCGACAAGGCCGTCGTGACGTCGATCGACCGGAAGACCGGCGAGATGACCGTGACGTCCCGCCGGACCGTGGTCGAGGAGCTCGACACGGAATCGGAGGAGCCGCCGCCGCAGATGCTCCTCGAAGAAGCGCGGGAGCTCGTCGCCAAGCAAGGCACGCGCGGCGACGTCCGCGTCCTGCGCCCGGGGCCCGAGGGCGAGCCGCCCGTCGAAGTCGCGGAAGTCGCGCTCGGGGACGAGGTCCGGCAGTACCGCGAGCCGGTGGGCCTGGGCCGGATCGCCGCGCAGACGGCCAAGCAGGTGCTCTACCAGAAGGTGCGCGAGGCCGAGCGCGACAACATCTACAACGAGTTCTTCCCCAAGGTCGGCGAGCTGATGAGCGGCACGGTCAAGCGTTTCGAGCGCGGCGACATGGTCGTCGACCTCGGGAAGAGCGAGGCCGTCATCCCGCGCGACCAGCAGTCGCGGATGGAGCGGTACGGCCAGGGCGAGCGCATCCGCGCGGTCCTGCACGACGTGCACAAGAACCCCAAGGGGCCGCAGCTGATCCTCTCGCGCACCGACCCCCGCCTCCTGATCCGGCTCTTCGAGATGGAAGTGCCCGAGATCTACGACGGCACGGTCGTCATCAAGGGCGCCGTCCGGCAACCCGGCGAGCGCGCCAAGATCGCCGTCCGTTCGCGCGAGCGGGACGTGGATCCCGTCGGCGCGTGCGTCGGGATGCGGGGCAGCCGCGTCCAGTCGATCATGCGGGAGCTGCACGGGGAGAAGATCGACGTCATCCTCTACTCGGACGACCTGATCACCTTCGCGCAGAACGCGCTCGCGCCCGCCAAGATCACGCGGGTCTCTCCGATCCACCACGAGGACGGGTCGATGAGCCTCGATTGCGTGGTCGAGGACGACCAGCTCTCGCTCGCCATCGGCAAGAAGGGGCAGAACGTCCGCCTCGCCTCGGCGCTGATCGGCATGAAGATCGAGATCAAGGGAGAGTCCGAGGTCAAGGGCGAGGTCGCCGAGGCCCTGTCCCGGATGCTGCAGGCGTCGCGGCGGCGCCAGACGCCGGTCGCGCAGATCGAGGGCGTCGGCGAGAAGACGGCCGAGAAGCTCGCCGAAGCGGGGCTGACGACGCTCGGCGAACTGCTCGAGAAGAGCGCCGAGGAGCTGGCCCAGATTCCCGGCATCGGCGAGAAATCGGCCGAGAAGATCCTGGAGGCGGCGCGCGCCGCCGATCAGATGCCCGAAGCGGAGGAGCCGGCCGAGGAAGACGACGGCGCCGAAGCAGTGTCCGAAACGCCCGAAGAGACTACGGTCACGGAGTAGCCCGCGTTCATGGGAAAGATCCGAGTCGAAGAGCTCGCCGCCCAGATGGGCATCGGAAGCAAGGAAGTCCTCTTCCTGCTCCAGTCGATCGGCGTCGACGTGCAGTCGCCGCAGGCCGCCCTCGACGAGTCCACGGTCCTGGCGATCCTGCAGGGCAAGACCCACGCGCCCAAGCAGCTGATCGTCCGCGATCCGGAGGCCAAGTCGTTTCAGCCGCAGAAGAGCGCGCTCTCGCGCATCAAGATCGTCGAGAAGCCCGTGGTCAAGCCGGGCACCGACGGGTGAGCCATCGCCGCGCGCCGCCGCCGAGGCGCGCAGCAAGTCCCCCGCCGAGCCGGCGCGAACCGCCGTCGTGCCGGCCGAGCCGGAGGCCGAGGCCGTCAAGCCGGCGCCCCCGCCGCCGAGAAAGATCGTCCTGCCGCCGCGCCCCGTGCCCGGGCGCGCGGACGGCCGCCGGCCCCGCCGCGGGCGCGCCGCCGGTTCGCCGCGATGTCCCGCGTCCGACCGGTCCGGCCGGCGGCCCGACCGGCCGTCCGATGGGCCCGAGCGGACCGGCCATGCGGCCGTCCGGACCCTCCGTCTACCGCCCCGGCCCGGGCGCGCCGACGCGCCCGATGGGCCCCCGTCCCGGAGGCCCGGCCCGTCCGGGAGCCCCGATGGGGCGTCCGGGCGCGCCGGCCGGCCGCGCCGCGCCGCCCGACGGTCTCCGATCGCCCGACGATCAAGCGCAAGAAGGACGACAAGGAAGAGGCCAAGAAGACGGCCAAGAAGACCGGGGCCAAGCCCAAGATCACGGTGGCCGACGAGGTCGACCTGCGCGAGTTCGTGGGCGCCTACGAGGAAGACACCTACTCGGACATCACGCTGCCGCTGATCGAGAAGGGCGCGGAAGGCGAGGAGCCGGTCGTCGAGCCCCGCCCCATGTCCAAGTCCGCCCTGCGCCGCGCCGGCAAGGAGACGCGCGCGCACGATTCCGGCAAGCTGCTCGAGTTCAAGAAGCCGCTGCCGAGCGGGCCCGTGTTTCTTTCCGAGGGCGTCACCGTCAAGGAGCTCTCCGAAAAGCTCGGCGTCCTGTCCAAGGACATCGTGCGCCTCCTGCTCCAGCGGGGCGTGATGGCGACGATCAACCAGCCCCTCGATGCCGCGACCGCGATCCAGATCGCCCGCGAAGTGGGCGTCGAGGCGGCCGTCGTCTCCTTCGAAGAGGAGATGGAGCTGTCGCGGGCGCCGGTCGAGCGAAGACCCGTCGAAGGCCGAGGCGCGCGTCCCGCGGGCTCCCGTCGTCACGGTGATGGGCCACGTCGACCACGGAAAGACGTCGCTGCTCGACGCGATCCGGCAGACCAAGGTGGCGCAGGGCGAGGCCGGCGGCATCACGCAGCACATCGGCGCCTATCGGGTCGACGTGCAGGGCCGGGCGATCGTCTTCCTCGACACCCCCGGCCACGAGGCGTTCACCTCGATGCGGGCGCGCGGGCGCCAAGGCGACCGACATCGTCGTCCTGGTCGTGGCCGCCGACGACGGCGTCATGCCGCAGACGATCGAGGCGATCGACCACGCGCGCGCCGCCAAGGTGCCGATCGTCGTCGCCATCAACAAGATCGACAAGCCCAACGCGAACCTGGACCGCGTCAAGAAGGAGCTCGCCGACAAGGGCGTGCTGCTCGAGTCGTGGGGCGGCGACGTGCCGTCGGCCGAGCTGTCGGCCCTGAAGCGGCAGGGCATCGATCACCTGCTCGAGTTGATCCTCCTCTCGGCCGACCTGCTCGAGCTCTCCGCGCCCGTCGGCGGCGAGGCGCGCGGCGTCGTGCTCGAGGCGCGGCGCGAGGCCGGCCGCGGCACGATCGCGACCGTGCTCGTCCAGTCGGGAACCCTGAAGGTCGGAGACGTCTTCTTCGCCGGGTCGGCGTTTGGCCGCGTGCGCTCGATGCACGACGACCGCGGTGAGAAGCTGTCCGAGGCCGGGCCCGCGACCCCCGTCGAGGTGACGGGGTTCGAGGACCTGCCGCAGGCGGGAGATCCCTTCCAGGTCTCCGAGGACGAGGCGAAGGCGCGCTCGATCGTTTCGTTCCGGCAGCAGCGCGAGCGCGACCGGGTGTCCGCCGCCTCGGGCCGGCTCTCCCTCGATCAGCTCTTCAGCAAGATCCAGGAGGGCCAGATCAAGGACCTCCCGATCATCCTGAAGGCCGACGTGACCGGATCGGTCGAAGTGCTTTCGCAGTCCCTGAAGAACCTGACCAACGAGAAGGTCAAGATCTCGCTGCTGCACGCGGGGGTCGGCGCCATCAACATCAACGACGTCCTGCTCGCCTCGGCCTCCGGCGCGATCATCGTCGGCTTCAACGTCCGGCCCGAGAAGAAGGCCGAGGCGGAAGCCGAGAAGATGGGCGTCGAGATCCGGCTGCACACGGTCATCTACAACGTGACCGACGAGATCAAGGCCGCCATGGAAGGCCTGCTCGACCCGACGCTGAAGGAAGTCGCGCGGGGCCGCGCCGAGGTCCGCAACACCTTCAAGGTGCCCAAGTTCGGCATCGTGGCGGGCTGCTACGTCACGGAGGGCTCCATCCCGCGAAGCGCCAGCCTGCGCCTGCTGCGCGACAACCGCGTGATCTACGAAGGCAAGGTCGGGTCGCTGCGGCGCTTCAAGGACGACGTCTCGGAGGTCAAGCAGGGCTTCGAGTGCGGCATCGGCCTGGACAAGTACCAGGACATCAAGGTCGGCGACGTGATCGAGGCGTTCCAGGTCGAGAAGGTCGCCGGGGTGATGAACGCCTGATCGGGCTTTCCGCCGTCGGCCCTCAGCCCCGTGGTCATCGCCTACGCCGTCTTCGACCTCCACCTGCCCGGATCGCGGGGCCTGAAGGACAAGCGCATGGTCCTGCGCAGCCTGAAGAGCCGCATCCGGCGCGAGTTCGAAGTTTCCGCCGCCGAGGTGGACGGCCAGGACCTGACGCAGCGCGGGTCGCTGGCGGTCGCGGCCGTCGGGCCCGACCAGCCGCCCCTGGATGCCCTGTTGCAGAAGATCCTGAGCTTCGTGGAGAGCAATTTCGATGGTGAGATCCTGGGATACGAGAACGAATTCATCCATGTCTGAGCGCAAGCCCGCCGCGCCCCGGAGCGCGCGGCCATGAAGAAGGACCCGCGCCGCAGCCAGAGGGTCGCCCTGCTCGTGCGCGAGGAGATCTCGCGGCTGGCGCTGATGGAGGCGCACGACCCGGAGCTGCGCAAGGTGACGATCACCGACGTCGAGATGCCGGCGGACCTGAAGTCGGCCCGCGTCTACTTCTCGTGCCTCGGATCGGCCGACGAGCGCGAGCGCGTGACCGAGGCGCTCGAGCGCGCGTCGGGTTACCTGCGCCGGGAGGTGACGCGCCGCTGCGGGCTGCGGTACGCCCCGGAGCTGCACTTCCTCTTCGACGCGACGCTCGAGCGGGGCGCCCGCATCGAGGAGCTGCTGACGCAGGTGCGCGCAGCCGCTCCGCCGCCCGAAGAAGACGAATCGTGACGCGCCCGGCTCCCCCGCGGCTTCCCGACGCCCTGCGACGGGGATTCCTCCTGTTGATCGACAAGCCCTCGGGCCTGACCTCGCACGACGTCGTCGAGCACGTCCGACGGGCCCTGACGCTGCCCCGCATCGGGCACAGCGGCACGCTCGATCCGATGGCGACCGGCCTCCTGCTGCTCTGCGCGGGGGGAGCGGCGCGCCTCCAGGGCTTCTTCACGCGGATGGACAAGTCCTACGAGGGGATCATCCGGCTCGGCCGGGCCACGACGACCTTCGACAAGGAGGGCGCCGTCGTCGGGCCGGACCGCGACGCCGGCGGCGTGCGGCGGGAAGACATCGAGGCGGCGGCCGCTTCCTTCCGCGGCGATTTCCTGCAGGCGCCGCCCCCCTACTCCGCCAAGAAGGTCGGCGGCCGCAAGCTCTACGAGCTCGCGCGTAAGGGCGAAACCGTGGTGGTCGAGCCCAAGAAGGTCCGCGTCTCCGCGCTCGAGTTCGGAGCGCTCGCCGACGGCGGCCTGCCCTTCTCGATCTCCTGCACCTCGGGAACCTACATCCGCTCGATCGCGAGCGAGCTCGGCGAGAAGCTCGGCTGCGGAGCGCACCTGGAGGTCCTGCGGCGGACCCGGGTCGGCGACTTCCGCGTCTCCGACGCCCTGCCGCTGGAAGCGTTCGAGCGGATGCCGGACGAGGAGCGGCTCCGGGCGCCCCATGCCGTCCCGCTCCTGCGCGTCCCGTTCCCCTTCGAACGCGTGCGGGTCGCCTCGCTCGAAGCCTGGAAGCTCCGCAAGGGCCAGTCGATCCCCCTGCGCAGCCTCGCCGCGCGCGAGGGCGACTGGGTCACGCTGGTCGGGCCCGGAGACGAGATGGTGGCCCTCGGCCAGGTGACGCCGATCGGGCACGGGGGCATCAGCCTGGTGCGCCCGAAGATCGTCCTGGAGGGCTGAGATCGACGCCGGCGGAGGGCTGAAAGCTGATGGCTGACAGCTCACATCTTTCGTGGTAGGCTGCGCGTTTATAGAAAAAGTGTGAGTGAGTGAAAGCAGTGGAGGTTCAGTGAACGTCACGGAATACGCAACGGAGAAGCCGAACATCGTCCGGCAGTTCCGCACCCACGAAAGCGACACCGGCTCCCCCGAGGTGCAGGTCGCGCTGCTGACCAACCGGATCGGATACCTGACGGACCACTTCAAGACGAACGCGAAGGACCACCACTCGCGGCGCGGCTTGCTGAAGCTCGTCAGCCGGCGCCGGCGGCTGCTCGACTACCTCAAGAGCGAAAGCGCCGAGCGCTACCAGAAGCTGATCGAACGCCTCGGTATCCGCAAGTAGACCCGACGGCCCCCGTCGGGTCTCGGGCGACCTCCCCGAGAGAAGCGCGGCCTCGGCCGCCGCCTCCCTTTCGCCCGTCGCGGCGCCGCTTGAACTGAAGGAAGAGCCATGATCCACAAGACCAGCCTCCCCCTGGGCAGCCATACCCTCGAGATCGAGATCGGAAAGCTCGCCAAGCAGGCCGACGGCAGCGCCGTCGTGCGCTACGGCGACACGGTCGTCCTCGGCACGGCCGTCTTCGCCAAGGAGCCCAAGTTAAACGCCGAGTTCTTTCCCCTGACGGTCGACTACCGCGAGAACACCTACGCCGCCGGGCGCATCCCGGGCGGGTGGTTCAAGCGGGAGGGACGGCCCACCGAGAAGGAGATCCTGACCTCGCGGCTGATCGACCGGCCCATGCGGCCCCTCTTCCCGAAGGGCTTCTTCCACGAGACCCAGCTGATCGCCTTCGTCCTCTCGGCGGACGGCCAGAATGACCCCGACATCCTCGCCCTGAACGCGGCCTCGACGGCCCTGACCTGCTCCCTGATCCCGTTCTATTCGCCTGTCGGCGCCGTGCGCGTCGGGCGCCTGAACGGCCAGCTCGTCGTGAACCCGTCCAACGCCGACCGTGACCGCTCCGACATCGACCTGATCGTCGCGGGGACGGAGAACGCCGTCGTCATGGTCGAGGCCGGCGCCCGAGAGGTCTCCGAGCGCGACATGATCGACGCGATCTTCTTCGGCCACGAGTCGATCAAGAGGATCGTCGCGGCGCAGAAGGACCTCGCCGCCAAGGCCGGGTATCAGAAACCGCACTGGGAAGCCCCCGAGGCCTACCCCGCCGCGGTGCTCGCCGAAGTCCGCCAGAAGTGGGAGGCGCCGATGATGGCGGCCCTCACGATGAAGGGGAAGATCGCCTCCTACGCCGAGATCAAGGCGGTCAAGAAGGCCGCCGCGTCGCTCGTTCCGGAGGCGGAGGCCGAGCGGCGCGAGCAGACGGCCCGCGCCGCCGACGACCTGGTCAAGGTCCTCACCCGGGAGACGATCCTCGCCGGCCGGCGCCTCGACGGACGGCGCTTCGACGAGATCCGTCCCATCACGTGCGAGGTGGGGTTGCTTCCCCGCACGCACGGCTCGGCCCTCTTCACACGCGGCGAGACGCAGGCGCTCGTCACGGCGACGCTCGGCACCTCCGACGACGCCCAGATCATCGAGGAGTACGAGGGCGAGTCCGAGCACACGTTCCTGCTCCACTACAACTTCCCGCCCTTCTCGGTCGGAGAGACGAAGTTCATGCGCGGGCCCTCGCGGCGCGACATCGGACACGGCAACCTGGCGCGGCGCGCGCTCTCGCCGGTGCTCCCGAGCGAGGAAGCCTTCCCGTACACCGTGCGCGTGGTGTCGGACATCCTCGAGTCCAACGGTTCCTCTTCGATGGCCACGGTCTGCGGCGGCACGCTCACGCTCATGGACGCCGGCGTGCCGATCAAGGCCCCGATCGCGGGGGTCGCCATGGGCCTCGTGTCCGACGGCGACCGCTTCGCCATCCTCTCGGACATCGCAGGCCAGGAAGACCACTACGGCGACATGGACTTCAAGGTGGCGGGCTCGGCCGAAGGCATCACCGCCCTCCAGATGGACATCAAGATCAAGGGGCTGCGCCGCGAGATCGTGGAGCAGGCCCTCGAGCAGGCCCGCCGGGGACGCCTCGAGATCCTCGGAAAGATGGCGATGGCGCTCGACCGGCCGCGCCCGAACATCTCCCCCTTCGCCCCGCGCATCTTCACGATCCAGATTCCCCGCGACCGCATCCGCGACGTCATCGGCAGCGGCGGCAAGACGATCCGCTCGATCATCGAGTCGACCGGCTGCAAGATCGACGTCGAGGACTCCGGGCGCGTCTCCATCGCCTCTTCCGACGAGGCGGCTGCCCTGCGCGCGATCGAGATCATCGAAAGCCTCACGCAGGAGCCGGAGATCGGCAAGGTCTACAAGGGCAAGGTGCGGCGGGTCGAGCCGTACGGAGCCTTCGTCGAGATCCTCCCCGGACAGGACGGCCTGGTCCACATCTCGGAGCTCGCGCCCTACCGCGTGCGCGAGACGACCGACGTGGTCAAGGAAGGCGACGAAGTCACCGTCAAGATCATCGCGGTCGACCCGACCGGCAAGATCAAGCTCTCGCGCAAGCAGGCGCTCTCCAAGGAGGAGATCGAGGCCGAGATGGCGCTGGCTCCCGTGGGCGCGCCGGGCGAGGACGAGGGCCGGGGCGAGTTCCCGCGCGGCGGGCGCGGCCCCGCCGAGCATCGCGGCCATCCCAACCGCGACAACCGCGGACCGCGGGGACCACGGCGCTAGAGCCTCCGTCGAGCGGAGACCACCGGGCCGCCTTCGGGCGGCCCGTTCCTTTTCAGTACGGCATCTCCTCGTCGCCGAGACCCAGCATGTGGCCGATCTCGTGGACGACGGTGTCCCGGATCTCGCGGACCGCTTCGCCGCGGCTCTCGCAGACGCGCAGGATGGGGCCCCGGAAGATGGCGATCTGCGCGGGCAGCGCCGAAACCGAGGCGTCCCGCTCGAAGTACGGAACCCCGCGAAAGATGCCGAAGAGCTCGTCCTCGTCCGCGGTGTCGGTCTCGTCGTAGTCCTCCTCGGAGGGCTCCTCCTCGACGAGGACGGCGACGTTTTCGAGGTAGCGGCGGAACTTCTCCGGCACCGAGGCGAGGGCCTCCTCGACGTAGGCGTCGAACTGGGCGGGCGTGACGCGGGAGGATCTCACCGCGCGACGGCGAAGAGCCGGTCGAAGTTGGCGGTCGTCGCCTGCGCCGCCGCCTCCAGGGAGACGCCCTTGACCTGCCGCGAGCTTCCTTGCCGTCTCGACCACGAAGGCCGGCTCGCAGGGCTTCCCGCGGAAGGGGACCGGCGCGAGGTAGGGCGTGTCGGTCTCGACGAGCATCGCATCGAGCGGCAGGCCGGCCGCGGCCTCGCGGATGTTCTCCGCCGCGCGGAACGTGATCATTCCGGAGAAGGAGATCGAGGTAGCCGCGGTCGACCGCCTGGCGGCCGTACGCGGCGCTCTCCGTGAACGAGTGGAAGACGCCCGGCCGCTCGCGGGCCGGCAGCCGGCCGAGGAGCGCGAGCATCTCCGCGCCCGACTCCCGGTTGTGGAGGATCGCCGGAAGGGAGAGCCGGCGCGCGAGATCGAGCATCCACTCGAGGACCTCGATCTGCTTGTCCCGCGGCGACAGGTCGTAGTGGAAGTCGAGCCCGACTTCGCCGATGGCGGCCACGCGCGGCCGGCGCGCGAGCTCCTCGAGCGCCGCGCCGTCCCGCTTCGGGTCGAAGTCCCTCGCCTCGTGCGGATGAACGCCGACGGCCGCCCAGACGTCGCCGTGCGACTGCGCCAGCGCGACCGCCGCGGCCGAGTCCGCGAGCGTCGTTCCCGGAACGAGGAACCGGGCGCACTCCCGCCGTGCGCGCCCGCGCGAGCAGCGCGTCGGCATCCGCGGCCATCTGGAGATGGCAGTGAGAGTCGGAGAGAAGAGAGGGCAGATCTATTTGACCTTGCTCCCCGGCGGGACGTCGGCGGCGACTTCGAGCAGCGACGGCTCCCCCGCTTCTCCCACCGTGGCCGCGAGCACCATGCCGTTGGACTCGACGCCCATGAGCTTGGCGGGCTTCAGGTTCGCGACGATCGACGACGTTGCGGCCGACGAGCGCCTCGGGCTCGTACTTCGCGGCGATGCCCGCGACGATCTGGCGCTGCTCGGATCCGAGGTCGACCTGCAGCCGCATCAGCTTGTTCGACTTGGGCACGCGCTCGGCGGCGACGATCTTCGCGGTCTTCAGCTGGACCTTCTGGAACTCCTCGATCCCGATCCGGCCGTCGGCGGCGGCGGCCGTCGGGCACGGCGGCGGGCTCGGCGGGTTTCTCGCTCATGGCTGGCTCCTTCGTCTCGAAAGTAAGCGCCGGCGTCGGCGCGCGGAAAGAGCGCCGGCGGCTCGGGCATCGGCGGTTCCGGGGACCAGGCGCTCCCCACGCGAGGTCGGACGACTGCGGCGTCCCGCGCGGGGAGACCGAACGCCTCGAAGATCCGGCGGGAGGTCGCGGGCAGGAACGGCGAGAGCAGGACGCCGCACGGTCCGCACGCCCTCGGCCGCGGCGTAGAGGATCCGGGCGAGGCGCGGCGAAGCCCCCTCCTCCTTGCGCACCTTCCACGGCTCGCGCGCCACGACGTATCCGTTGATCTCCGTCAGCAGGCGCCAGACGGCCTCGAGCGCCCGGTTGAAGGCGAACTCCTCCATCGCGGCGCGCCACTCGGGCAGCGTCGCGCTCGAAGCGCGCTCCGGACCTCGTTGTCCGTCGCAGCGCTCCGGAGGCACGCCGCCGAAGGACTGCCGGCAGAGCGCCGCGACGCGCGAGACGGTGTTGCCGAGGTCGTTGGCCAGGTCGGCGTTGTACCGCGTCGAGGAACGCCTCGTCGGAGAAGCTCGCGTCCTGGCCGAAGGTCATCTCGCGCAGCAGGAAGTAGCGCAGCGCGTCCGGCCCGAACGCCGCGACGAGGGCGTCGGGCCGCACGACGTTGCCGACGGACTTGGACATCTTCTTCGCGTCGCGCAGCCACCAGCCGTGCGCCCAGACGGTCGTCGGCAGCGGCAGGCCCGCCGAGAGCAGGAACGCCGGCCAGTAGACGGCGTGGAAGCGCAGGATGTCCTTGCCGATCAGGTGCACGCGCCGGCCCTCCGGCGCCTCCCAGAACTCCCGGTAGAAGCGGTCGTCCGCCGAGCCGAAGCCGAGCGCGGTGATGTAGTTGGCCAGCGCGTCGAGCCAGACGTAGACGACGTGGCCCGGGCCGGCCGGGGAACGGGATGCCCCACTTCACCTTCGACCGCGAGACCGAGAGGTCATTCAGCCCGCCGCGCACGAAGGAGACGACCTCGGCCAGGCGGGTCTCCGGCCGGACGAACTCGGGGTGCTTTTCGTAGTGGTCGAGCAGCGGCGCGGCGTAGCGGGACAGGCGGAAGAAGACGTTCTCCTCGGACTCCCAGGCGCAGGGCGTGCCGTGGACCGGGACATCGCTTCTCGCCGTCGAGCTCCTTCTCCGTGTAGAAGGCCTCGCAGCTCGAGCAGTACCACCCCTCGTGCCGGGCCACGTAGAAGTCGCCGGCCGCCTCGATCCGGGCGATCAGGGCCTCGACACCGCGGTGGTGCCGCGTCTCGGTCGTGCGGATGAAGTCGTCGTGGGCGATCTCGAATCGCTCGTAGAGCTCGTGGTAGCGCGCCACCACGCGGTCGGCCAGCGCGATCGGCGCGATGCCCTGCGCCGCGGCGGCCTTCTCGATGTTCTGCCCGTGCTCGTCGGTGCCGGTCAGGAGGCGCGTCGGATCGCCGATCAGGCGGTGGAAGCGCGTCGCGACGTCGCAGACCACCGTCGAGTAGATGTGCCCGATGTGGGGCAGATCGTTGACGTAGTAGATCGGCGTCGTGAGGTAGAAGGGCTTCATGGGAGACGCGAAAGATATCAGGACAGTTTTCAGTCTTCGGTTCTCAGTTTCCGGAACTGACGACGGACAACTCCGACTTCGCACCTACATCATTCCCGCCTCGCGCAGCGACACGCACCCGTCCCGGGCCACGACGATGTGGTCGAGCAGCCGCAACCCGACCGCTTCGGCGGCGGACGCCAGACGCCGCGTGAACTCGCGGTCCTCGCGCGACGGCGTGGGATCTCCGGAGGGGTGGTTGTGGTAGACGATCAGACCCGCCGCGTTGGAGAGAAGGGCCCGCTTCAGGAGCTCCCGCGGCTCGACGACGGCGCGGTCGAGCGTGCCGCGGTAGATCTCGGGATCGTGCCGGATCAGGCGATTCCGCGCGTTCAAGAAGAGCGCGCCGGTGCGCTCCTGTGTGCCGTCGCCCTGCGAGCGCCGCAGGGACTCCTTCACGAGCCGCGGCTCGTTGAAGAGGTCCCGGCCGCCGAGCGTCTCGGTCGCGAGGCGCCTCCCGATCTCGAGGGCCGCCTCGATCGCGGCGCCGCGCGCCTGCTTGACGCCCCGCTCGCGCCGCAGCTCCGCGCCCGAGAGCCCCGCCAGTCCCGCCAGGCCGCCGTGCGTCGAGAGCAGGCGGCGCGCCCGGTCGAGGGCGCTCTCGCCGCGCGATCCGGTGCCGAGCAGCAGCGCCAGCAGCTCCTCGTTCGACAGGGCCGCCGGGCCCAGGCGCGACAGGCGCTCGCGGGGACGGTCCTCGAAGGGAATGTCGCGGATGCGGAAGGTCGGGATGGGGTTGGGCTCGGTCATGGCAGTCGCCGGAGAAGGGCCGCGGCGGGGACCCGAGCAGGGAGGACCCGTCGATCATGCCACCGGGTGAGAGAGAATTCAACCGTGCGCGCCCTGCTGATCGCCGCCGGGACCCTCCTGCTGGCCGCCGGGCTTCTCTGGCCGATCCTGTCGCGCTACGCCGGACGGCTGCCGGGCGACATCGTCGTGCGCCGGCCCGGATTCACGTTCGTGTTTCCGATCGTCACATGCCTCGTGCTGTCGCTTCTACTGTCGCTTCTGCTCGCCCTTCTGCGGCGATGAGCCGGCGGTAGAGCGACTCCATCCGGTCCAGGCGCGCCTCGACGGTGAATCCGGCCAGCACGCGCTCGTGCCCGCCGGCCCCCAGCCGCCGCGCCAGCTCCGGGTCTTCGAGCAGGCGGCGCAGGGCGGCGGCAAAGGCCGCCGGATCGCGCGGGGGCACGAGGAGGCCGGACTCGGCCGTCCGCGACGAGCTCGGGATTGCCGCCGGCCGAGGAAGCGACGACCGGCTTGCCGAGCGCCATGGCCTCGCGCAGCGTTCCCGTGATCCCGAGCCCCGCCCACGACAGGTCCGCCACGACGTCCGCGGCGCCGAGGATGTCCGGCACGTCCTGGCGGTAGCCGACGGCGATCACGCGGTCTGCCGATTCCCAGGGTCCGGGCCGCGTCTTCGACGGCCGCCTTGGACGCGCTCATCGGGACACGCCACGAGGGCGACCTTCAAGTGCGGATGCTCGCGGGAGAGCATCGCCGCGCCGGCCAGCAGGTCCCGCCAGCCCTTGTAGTTGCGCGCCGAGACCTGCACGAGGAGCTTCTCCCCGGCGGCAATCCCCCACTCGCGGCGGATCCGGTCGCCGTCGACCCTGGCCGGATCGAAGACGGCCGGGTCGACTCCCGCGTGCACGACGTGGACCTTCTCGGGCGCGAGTCCTCCGGAGGCGATGACGACCCGCCGCGTGTCCTCGCAAACGGCCACGACGGCGGCCAGGCGGACCCGGTACTTCCACCGGTTCAGGAAGTAGAGCGGGAAGGAGACGCCGCGATTGGCCACGAGCAGCGGCCGGCGCCTCGAGAAGAAGGTCGCGCCGAGCGCCACGGCGTGCGCGATCCCCTTGTGCGCGTGGACGAGGTCGGCCTGCGTCTGCTCGTACGCGCGGCCGAGCGCCCGGGCGCTCTTGAAATCGAACGACCCGCGCAGCGGCAAGCTCGAAGACTTCGAGCCCGTCCACGCGCGCGCGCTCGGCCACTTC
This sequence comes from uncultured Acidobacteriota bacterium, assembly GCA_963725095.1. Taxonomy (GTDB): domain Bacteria; phylum Acidobacteriota; class Thermoanaerobaculia; order UBA5066; family Gp7-AA6; genus DATBFU01. Next base: position 30,984 of record CAVRXJ010000017.1, on the reverse strand, counting down.
GGTGCCCGGCCGCGTGACCACGCCGATCCGATGCCCCCGCTGCGCCAGGCCGCGCGCGAGCTGGTACATCTGGACGACGCTGCCGGTGTTGAAGTCCCCCTTCTCGAGAACCTGAAGGATCGACAGGCTTTTCGCTTGAGGCATCACCGATCACCGATCACAGATCACGAATTCCTCTCAGTCTCCGTCGGGCCAGCGGGCCTCGCCGTCTCCCGTCACGAGCACGATCTTTCCGTGCTGCCGGCCTTCCTCCATGCGCTCGTAGGCCTCCCGGGCACGCGCGAGGGGATAGACGCGATCGATCCGGGGCGTCAGCCTGCCGGCCGCGACGGCCGAGAGCATCGCGCGGAACTCCCGATCGTTGGACATCGTGGAGCCGAGGATCGAGATCTGCTTCCAGAAGACCAGCCGGATCTCTTCCTTGGGATTGGGGCCCGTCGTCGCCCCGCACGTGACGATGCGCCCGCCCTTGGCGACGGCCTGCAGCGACGCCGCCCAGGTCTTCTCGCCGACGCAGTCGACGACGACGTCGACGCCGCGCTTGCCCGTCGAGGCCTTGACGGCCTTGGCCACGTCCTCCTTCCGGTAGTCCAGGACGATCTCGGCGCCCGCCTCCGAAAGCGCGCTTCGCCTTCTCTTCGCCCGACGTCGTCGCAAAGACGCGCGCTCCCGCGAGCCTCGCGATCTCGATGGCGGCTCCGGCGACACCGCCGCCGCCGCCGTGGACCAGAACGGTCTCGCCCGGACGGACGGCCGCCCTCCCGACGATCATCCGCCAGGCGGTCTGGTAGACCAGGGGAAAGGCCGCGGCCTGCTCGAAGGAGAGGCGCGGCGGGATCGGAAAGACGTTGCGGGCCGGCACGACGATCTTTTCGGCGAACGTGCCGGGCACGTGCTCTCCCAGGATGCGGTACTTCACGCAGAGGCTCTGCTCGCCCCTCCGGCAGAACTCGCAGGCGTTGCAGTAGAGGCCGGGCTGCAGGAGCACGCGGTCTCCCGGCGTCCAGCCCTCGACGCCGGCTCCGACGCGTCGACCACACCAGCGCCGTCGGCGCCCGGGATCTGTGGCAGCGGCACGTGGGAAATGCCGTTGCGCACGAAGAGGTCCAGGTGGTTCAGCGCGGCCGCCCGCAGCGCGACGCGCACCTCTCCCGGGCCCGGCTCCGGATCCGGCCAGTCGCCGTACTCGAGAACCTCGTTGCCGCCGTGCCGGCGGAAGAAAATGGCCTTCATGACGCTTCGAACCGCATCCTAGTCGATGGTCAGTTCAGGTAACCGAGAGACTTCAACCGCTCCAGATACTCGCGATCGCTTTCCCGCCGGATCGCCGGCAGCGGGGCGATCCGCGCGCCGTACGTCTCGACACTCTGCGTCTCGAGACTGCCGGGCGCAAAGAGCGCCGCCACCGGGCGGCCCGGCAGGTCGCGGGCGAAGGGCACGCCGGCGCGGGCCAGGATCGAAGGCGCGACGTCCTCGGGCCGGGCGCGCAGCGTGCGGGCGCCGGTCCCGTCGAAGACGATGATCCTCTGCAGCGCCCCGGCAGGCGCGTGGCTGTCGGCGGCGATGACGACGAGCGTGTCGCCCCGCGACGCCGCCGCCTCCCCCTCCTCCCGCAGGAAGAGCAGCGTCTCGCGCAGGGCACGGCGCCGCTTCTCGGGGTCGGCGCGCAGGATGTCGAGGCCCGGCAGATAGACCGTGCGAATCCTCTGGCCGCCTCCGGCGTTGGCGCGGAAGAGCTCGCGGGCTTTCCGATCGGCCTCGAGACCGTCGGTGGCCGCCGCGAGCACGTCTTCGTTGCCGAAGACCGTCGCGCCGGGCCATGGCCCGGAGGCCCACCATCCGACGGCGAGCGTCGGCAATCCCGCCGAGGCGGCCACCTCCCAGAAGGCGAGGCGGCGCCGGTCCGCCGCCGACACCGGGGCGCTCGAAACCAGACCCGAGGGCGGGACCCAGGTGCTTCAGGTACCACGCGGTGCCCGAGGGGCGCGCGAACGGCCATGCGGCGAGCCGAGCGGCCGCACCCTCTCCAGCGCGCGGACGCCATGGCGATCGGGCGGCTCCCCCGTCGCGAGGTCCGTCCAGATTTCCGGCGGCGAAGCCGGCCGCGCAGGCCACCAGCCGCTCGCACCGCGCGAAAGCAGATCCCCGACGGCCGAGGCCACTTCGCCCGCGTCCGCCTCCCAGTGGAGACCGTCCACCGCGACGACCACGACGGCCCCCGGGCGCGGGGACGGCCGAGGCGGAGGGACCGGAGAGGCATCGCGGCGGGAAGCGAGGAGGACCAGCGCCCCCGAGAGTCCGGCCAGAGCCGCCACGGCGAGAACAAATCGGCTGCGGCGCTGTGACGGGAGGACGTGCGAATGGGCGTATGCCCGGGCGAGGAATCCGGCGCGGGCGCTTCCGGCCGCCAGAAGCGCCGCGGCGCCGATCGGAATCCCCCAAAGCAGGGCCCGCGGCGTGAGGTCGCGCGCCAGGCTGAAGACGCCGCCCGCCCAGAGCGCAAAGACCACCATCGCGGCCGCGACACCGACGGCGACGCCGGAGCCTCCGGGCGCGCGGGAGTGGTCCGCCAGGAAGGCGATCGCGAGCGCGGCCATCACGGCCGGCAGCAGGTCGGCGGCGAAGAGGTGCGCCAGCAGGGCGAGGACCGCGCGCAGGGACCCTCCGAACGCGGCCTCCGAGGACTCGATGGCCGCCACGGACGACAGGGCGGCGGCGAAAGCCCCGAGGAGGATTGCCGGCAGCAGGAGGCCTCCCCTCCCTTCGAAGGCCCGTCGGAAGAGGAATCGGTCGACGCGCCCTTCCAGGTAGCCCAGATCCTTGAGGCGCCGGCGGGCCTCCTCGAGCGAGAGCGATCGCGGGTCGCTCAAGCGCGCCGCTCGCGCACCACGCGCGCGAGATCGGCGAGCACCCGGGCCCGCTTCCCGAGCGGTGCGAGCGCCTCCACGGCCGCGGCGCCGAGCTCATCGACCAGCCGGCGCGAAGAGGCCGAACCGAGCAGATGGGCGAAGTTGGCGCGATGGGCGTCGCGCCCCCGGTCCTTGCCCATGAGCGCCTCATCTCCCTCGAAGTCGAGCAGGTCGTCGGTGATCTGGAACGCCAGACCGATGTTGCGCGCGAAACGCGTGAGCGCGTCGAGAACCGGCTCGCGCGCTCCCCCGGCGAGCGCCCCGCCCCGCACGGCCGCGACGAAGAGCGCTCCGGTCTTGCGCGCGTGGATCGACTCGAGGTCCTCCAGGTGGAGCCGCTCCGGCTGCGCCTCGAGGTCGGCCGCCTGCCCGGCGCAGCACGCGGCCACGGCCTCGGCGAGCTCCCGCGACATCCTCGCCCGCGTGGCCGCCGACACCCCCGGCGCGCCGGCCACGACCTCGACGGCACGGGCGACCAAAAGGACCGCGACGAGCTCGGCCGCCGCGACGCCGTGAACGACGTGCAGCGCCGGGCGCCCCCGCCGGCGCCGCGCGTTGTCCATCGAAGGCAGGTCGTCCAGGACGAGGGAGGCGGCGTGCACGTACTCGACGGCGGCGGCAACGGCGGCGGCGGCCGGCGGCGGCGCGCCGGCGAGATCGCCGGCCGCGAGCGCGACCAAGGGACGAAAGCGCTTGCCGGGGGAAAGAACCGCGTCGGAGACGGCCCGCGCGAGGCTCGCGGGAGAAGTTTCCGGAAGGCAGCGGAGCAGCTCCGCCTCCAGGGCGGGGCGCGCCTTCTCGGCGAAACGATCGAAGGCCTTTTCGGCGAGGGCCGTCATGGCGGAACCGGGCGCAGGAGGCGGCTTCCCGCCCCGGGCGAGCAAGGGCGCCGCCGGCCGCACCGCCGGCCGGGCTCGCAGCTACGCCGCGTAGCTCGCGATGGCCTCCGGCTCCGCCTCGAACACGTCGAAGACCGTGATGAGCTGCGTCACGGTGAGCACGTCGCTGATCTTCGGCGGCAGGTGGAGGAGCTTCAACTTCCCGCCCTTCTTCGTGACCGACGAGTAGCAGCCGACGAGCTCGCCGATTCCCGAGGAGTCGATGGTCGTCACGTCCTGCATGTTGATGAGGATGTTCCGCTTGCCGTCCTCCACGAGCTTGTTGATCGTCTCGCGCAGCTGGACGTCGCCCGAACCGATCGTGATCTTCCCCTTGAGATCCAGGATCGACACGCCCCGGACCTCACGAACACTCGTCTTCATCGTTCTCCTCCCTCTTTACTCCTTGCCCGCATTCAGATTCTTCGTGAGGACGATCTCCATTCCGCCCGTCTCGTGCCGCCCGAAGCGCACGTCGTCCATGAAGGTTCTCATGTAGAAGATCCCGCGCCCGGAGGTCTTGAGCCGATTCTCGGGAGCCAGAGGGTCGCTGACCTTCTCCGGGTCGAAGCCCGGGCCTTCGTCGCGGATCCGGATCTCCAGCGTGTCCTTCTCGATGCGCATTTCCACGTGCACCCTCTTCGAGACATTCTGACTGTTGCCGTGCTTGATGGCGTTGGCGAGCCCCTCACGCAGCGCCATGAGAATCCAGTGCTTCGTCTCCTCTCCGACCTCCCGACCCTCGATCAGCTTACCGCACAGGTGCTGGGCCATTTCGATGTTTTCAAACCGGCTCGAAAGCGACAGCCGCACGGGGCCGGCTTCGACGGACGGTCTGGTGGCACTCATTGGGCGATGGCTGCGAAATCCGGCGGATCTTATGCGAAATCCCCTCAAAAAAGGAACGGCGGACGCTGCTGCCGGAACGGCCTCCGCGCGCGGGCCGGCGTGCTACCCTGCAGGCGATGCGACACGCCCGGGCGTTGGCGGCCCTCTGCGGCGCCGGGCTGGCGGGCCTGGCCCTGGGGGCCACCGACCTTCTTCCCGCGAAGGTTTCCGAGTTCGCCCGCGTGGTCGAGACGGTGCGCGGCCACAAGTTCGACCGGGACGTTCCCGCCGGGCAGATCGACGTCCGGGAGCTCAAGATCACGCTCCGCGCCAAGCTCGGCGAGTCGTTTCCGGCGGCCCCCGAGGAGACCCTCCGCACCCTGGTCGCGCTCGGCCTGATGGAGAGCGCTCCCAACCTGATGGAGGAACTGATCGACTTCTATGCCTCGCAGGTGATCGCGTTCTACGACCCGGAGCCGCGCCGCTTCTACGTGGTTTCCGGCGCGCCGGCGGCGCTCGACGCGGAGGTGCTCGAGGGCGCCGCCGAGAAGCTCATCTACACGCACGAGCTGACCCATGCGCTCCAGGACCAGAACCTCGACCTCGACCGGAGGATCAAGGCCTTGAAGGACAACGGCGACCGCGCGCTCGCCCTCCAGTGCCTGCTCGAGGGCGAGGCCACGCTCGTGATGGTCCGCGCCGCGCTCGCGGACCTGCCGGCGGCCGCGGCTTCGGTCGAGGACGAGATCGCCCCCCTGCTGTCGGCCGGAACCCTCGAAAAGGGAAACATCCCCAAGGGCGTCCCCGCCTACTTCACCGAACAACTCTTCTTTCCCTACGTCGAAGGGACCGCGTACGTCCGGCGCGCCGAGAAGGAAGGCGGCTGGGCGGCGGTGGACCGGCTCTGGAGAAGCCCTCCGCTCTCGACCTCCGACATCCTGCACCCCGAGGCCAGGCCGGTGACGCCGGCGACCGGCCTGCTGCCTGCCGCCCCGGATGCGCTCGGCCCGCCGGGCTTCCGGCTGCTCTACACGGACACCCTGGGGGAATGGACGCTCCGCTTCCTGCTTCGCCGCGGGCTCGAGCCCGCGGAGGCGGACCCGGCCGCCGCAGGCTGGCGTGGCGACCGCGTCGCCTTCTTCTCCCGGCCCGACGGAACGATCGCCTATTTCTGGAGGTTGCGCCTGGACGGAACCGCCGCCGCCGACCGCCTCGAAACCGCCCTGCGCAAATCGCGCAAGGCCAATCCCACACCCAGGCCCGAAGCGACCCTTCGGGAGGGGTCCGACGTCCTGATCGCCGGGGGGTTTCCCGAGGCCCCGGACTGGAAGAAGCTTTCGGCGCTCCTGCCCCGATCCTAGACGCGCCGGTGCGGCGGGCGCCCGCCTCTTAGACCGGGACCGCCTTGAGGACGAGCGGGATCACGACGAACATCTGAATCGCGTCGAAGACCCCGTGCGCCACGATGCAGGGCAGGACGTTGCGGTAGAGCACGAGGGCGACGGAGAGCACCGTGGAAATCACGAGGATGCCCACCAGAACGAGCGGCTGGCCATAGGCGCCGTGCGCCGCGGTGAACATCAGCGTCGCGGCGAGCGGGCCGACGCGGGTCTGGAGGAACGACCGGAAGAAGAACTCCTCGACGAACATCGCCGAGCATCACGATGGAGATCTTCACCGCGGCCGGCTGCGCGACCAGCCAGACGATCATCGGCGAAACCCGCGAGCCGGACGCCCCGGCCTCAGCGCCGGGCGGTACGCCCCGTACGAGATACCAGAGACCGACGAACAGCGCCGCGAGGAAGATCGTCAGGAGCCATCCGGCTGCCCCGATGAAGACCCCGGCCGTCACGTCCGACAGGGGCCGGTCGCTGCGGAGCCTCAGGAAGTCCGCCGCGGAGCGGTGACCCGAGAGCAGGTAGTAGCAGACCAGGAACAGGGCGAGGATCACGTGGACGCCGAAGAGCGACACGAACGAAAGATCCCGCGCCTCCGGCTCCACTCCGGTAAAGCCCATCGCGAAGGGCCAGGCGACCGTCAGCAGAAGGACCGCCGTGAGCAGAAACACGGCCGAGGTCCTCCGGAGGGGCGTCGAAAACCCGTCCTGAGCGAAAACGGCGCGGGATCGCGCGCGCAGGAAAGACAGCAGGATCCCCGAGCTGCCGAGCAGCAGCAGGAGGGGGAACAGGAAGCGGTTCATGCCGACGGGGGTCTCACGTGAGAGCGGCGGAGCATACAGCAACCGCGGCCGACCGGAGGGCGCGGGCGGCCTGCTGGACTTTGAGGGGGTTCCGGGAGACGATCCTCGCCCGCGCATGGCGACCGACCCTCCGCCGATCGAAGCCCGGCAGCTGACGCGGTCCTTCGACGGCCGTCCGGCTCTGGACGGCGTCACGCTCTCGCTGTCGTCCGGAGAGATCCTCGGCCTGCTCGGGCCCAACGGGGCGGGCAAGACGACATTCGTGCGCAGCGTCGTCGGGCGGGTCCGCCCCGACGCCGGCGAGCCTGCGCGTCTTCGGCCTCTCGCCGACCGATCCGGCCTCCGCGGCCCTGCGCGGCTGGGTCCCGCAGGAGATCGCCCTCTATCCCCTGCTCTCTGCCCGCGAAAACCTCTACAGCTTCGGGCGCTACCAGGGCCTCGCCGAAAGAGACCTGCCGGCCGCCGCCGTGCGCAGCCTCGCCTGGGCGGCCCTCGCCGAGCGCGCCGACGACCGGACCGAGCGTCTGTCGGGAGGCATGAAGCGCCGGCTCAACATCGCCGCCGGGACGATCCACCGCCCCCGCCTGCTGCTCTTGGACGAGCCCACCGTCGGCGTCGACCCGCAGTCCCGCGAGCGCATCTACGGCATGATCGAGGAGCTGCGCGGCGAAGGCGTCTCGATCCTCTACACGACCCACTACATGGAGGAGGCGGAGCGCCTCTGCGACCGCATCGCCATCATCGACCACGGAAAGATCATCGCGCAGGGCACCAAGGACGAGCTCGTGCGGCGCAATCTGGGCAAGGAGCGCATGCTCACGATCGACTCCGCCGGAGCGCTGCCGGAAGCGCTGCGCCGGCGGCTCGCCGAGCGCGGCGCCACCCTGCGGCCGGAGGGCGCGGTCATTCCCGTCGAGGAGCCGGCGCGGGAGATCCCGGAGGTGCTCGCCCTCTTTCGCGACGCCGGCGCGCCGGTGCGCGACCTGACGCTGAAAGCCGCCACCCTGGAGGCCGTCTTCCTGCAGCTGACGGGTCGGGAGCTGCGCGAATGATCCTCGCCGTCGCCGGACCCACCTGGCCAGGTTGAAGCGCGACCGCGCCGGGTTCACGCTCGCCTTCATCGTGCCGATCGTCTTCTTCTCCGTCTTCGCCCTGATCTTCGGAGGGCCCCGCGGGGAAACCCGGCGGATCCCGCTCGCCGTCGTCGACGAAGACGGAAGCGACAACGCCCGGCGCTTCGTCGAGGCTCTGAAGGGCGAGAAGGGCCTCCGGGTCGAAACGGGCGTCATTCCGGAAGGCGGCTCGGCCGAGGTCCCCTATGACCGCGCCCGCGCCGAGGAAGCCGTCAGGGCGGCCGGCTGCCGCTCGCCCTCGTGATTCCGGCGGGCTTCGGAGCGGCGCCGATCCACTTCGGGCCGTCCGCCGGCGCGCCGAAGCTGCTCCTTCTGGCCGACAGCGCCGATCCCGTCGCGCCGCAGATCCTCACGGGCCTGCTCCAGAAGGTCGCGATGACGGCCCTGCCCGACGCGATGGCCGCGACCGGGATCACGCAGATGGACCGCTGGGGCGCGTCCCTGACCGAGGAGCAGAAGGCGCGGCTCCAGGAAGGCATGGAGAAGCTGCGCGGTCGCGCCACGGGTGCCGGTCCGGCCGGGGACGGCGGCGGAGGCCTCGTCGCGGTCGAGGTGAAGGACGTCCTCGGCGAGGGCAAGAAGAATCCGGCGTCGGCGCTTCTCGCCGCGGGGCTCGGCGTGATGTTCCTGCTCTTCTCGGCCGCGGGAGCGGGCGGCGCGCTCATCGAAGAAGCCGAGAGCGGCACGCTCGACCGGATCCTCGGGACGCGCGTGACGATGACCGAGCTTCTGCTGGGAAAGCTCCTGTACCTTTCGGCGGTCGCGGTGACGCAGCTGACGATCATGTTCGTGTGGGGCCAGATCTTCTTCGGCGTCGAGCTCCTGCGCCACCTGCCGGGCTTCCTCGTCATGAGCGTCGTGACGGCCGTCGCCTGCTCGGGCTTCGGCCTGGTGCTCGCGGCCGCCTCGAAGACGCGGATGCAGCTGGTCGCGCTCTCCAACCTGCTCATCCTCGTGATGTCGGCCCTCGGAGGCAGCATGGTCCCGCGCTACCTGCTCTCCGAGACCATCCAGCGGCTCGGCCTGATCACCTTGAACGCCTGGGCGATCGACGGGTTCCTCAAAGTCTTCTGGCGCGACGAGCCCCTCTGGAAGCTGTGGCCGCAGGTGGCCGTGCTTCTCGCCGCGGCAGTCGCCCTCTTCGCGCTCGCGCGCCGGCTGGCGCGGCGCTGGGACGTGGCATGAGGGCGGAGAGGACGCGGGATGCGCGCCGCGCGATCCGGGATTCGGGATCCGAGATCCGAAGGCTCTCCTTTGCGGTCGTCGTCTGCCTCCTCGCGCGGACGGCGGGCGCCGAGGTCCCGACTCCGGTTCAGGGCGATTACGTGCTTCGCGACTTCCGCTTCGCGACAGGCGAGTCGCTGCCGGAGGTGAAGATCCACTACCGGACGCTCGGATCACCGCGCCGCGACGCGCAGGGTGTGGTGCGCAACGCGGTCCTGATCCTGCACGGCACAGGCGGCTCGGGCAAACAGTTCTTCACCGACAACTTCGCCGGCGTCCTCTTCGGCCCGGGACAGCAGCTCGACGCGGAGCGCTTCTACCTGATCCTGCCCGACGGGATCGGTCACGGCGATTCGTCGAGGCCCTCGGACGGGCTGCGCGCGCGCTTTCCCAGATACACCTACGACGACATGGTGACCGCCCAGTACCGGCTGCTCACCGAGGGTCTCGGCGTCAACCACCTGCGCCTCCTCCTCGGCACTTCGATGGGGGGCATGCACACGTGGGTCTGGGCAGAGAAGTATCCGGACTTTGCCGACGGGCTGGTCCCGCTCGCTTCGCTGCCGGTCCAGATCGCCGGGAGGAACCGCGCCTGGCGAAAGATGATCGCCGACGACATCCGCAATGATCCGGACTGGAACCAGGGAAACTACGAGCGGCAACCGCGCGGACTGACGGCGGGCGTCCAGATCATGGTCCTGATGGTCGGAAGCCCCCTCCAGTGGCAGAAGGCCGCCCCCACGCGCGACGACGCGGACCGCGTCCTGTCCGAGCAGATGGCGACGCGCCTGTCCGGCGTCGACGCCAACAACCTCCTCTATGCCCTCGACGCCTCGCGCGACTACGACCCCTCCACGGGGCTCGAGCGCATCGAGAGGCCGCTGCTCGCGATCAACTTCGCCGACGACGCGATCAATCCGCCGGAGCTCGGGATTCTGGACAAACTCATCACGAGGGTCCGGCAAGGCCGGTACGTGCTGATCCCGGCTTCGACCGAGACCCGCGGGCACGGGACGCACTCCTTTCCGGTGATCTGGCAGGAGCACCTTCGTGCCTTTCTGGCGACCCTGCCGCCTTAAGCCCCCCTTCATCCCGCGCCGAAGCCTCCGTGAATTGCTAAGCTTCGCGGCTTGAGGTTCAGCCTTCCCTTTCGGCGCATGGTCTCCGCCGCCGTTCTGTCGGCTGCGGCCGCGCTCTGCTCTGCCCGCGCCGCGACACTTCCCGCTTCGTGGAAGGAGAAAGTCGACGCGCGACTGCTCGCCGCTCCGGCCGGCGCGAGCCAGGACGTCCTGATCGTCCTCGCCGAGCAGGCCGACCTGTCGGCGGCCCGGTCCCTGGCGAGCAAGGCCGAGAAGGGGCGCTATGTCTTCGAGCGCCTGAACGAAGCCGCCCGGCGCACGCAGCAGCCGCTCATCCGCTGGCTCCAGTCGCAGGGCGCGCAGCCGGAGCCCTACTGGGTCGCCAACATGATCCGCGCGCAGGTCGGACCGGTGTCGCTCGAGTCCGTCGCCCGCCGGCCCGAGGTCGCCCGCGTCGAACGCAACCCCGCGATGCGCGCGCGACTGGCCGATCCCGCGCCCCGACGCCGCCGCGGCGGTCCTGCGAACGGCCGCCACGCCGTGGAACCTCGCTCTGCTGGGAGCTCCGGACCTCTGGGCGGCCGGGTTCACGGGCCAGGGCGTCGTCATCGGAGGCGCCGACACGGGGATCGAGTGGGACCATCCCGCGTTGAAGCCCCAGTACCGCGGATGGAACGGAACGTCCGTCAACCACAACTACAACTGGCACGACGCCGTCCACAACGCCGTGAGCGGGAACTTCTGCGGCTCGAACCTGACGGCACCCTGCGACGACGACGGCCACGGAACGCAGACGATCGGGGTCGCGGTCGGCGACGACGGCGGGAGCAACCGCGTGGGGATGGCCCCGGCGGCGCGCTGGATCGGCTGCCGAAACATGGACGAAGGGACCGGGACGCCCGCGAGGTACGCTGGAGTGCTTCCAGTGGTTTCTCGCACCGACGAATCTGGCGGGGACCAACCCCGATCCCAGCCTCGCGCCCGACGTGATCACGAACTCCTGGGACTGCCCGCCGGAGGAGGGGTGCACGACCCCCGACATTCTCCGCACGGCGGTCGAGAACCTCCGGGCGGCCGGAATCGCGGTCGTCGTCTCCGCCGGCAACGACGGGCCCGACTGCGACACGATCGAAGTCCCCGGGATCTACGACGCGTCGATCACCGTCGGCGCCACCGACGAGAGCGACGTGCTCACCGACTACTCCAGCCGCGGCCCCGGCGAAGGCGCGTCGCCCAAGCCCAACGTCGTTGCGCCCGGCGAAAATGTGCGCAGCTGTGCCGTCGACGCGGCCTACGGAATCATCGACGGCACCAGCGCCTCCGCCCCGCACGCGGCCGGCGCCCTGGCGCTGCTCCTCTCGGCCGCGCCGGTGCTCTCGGGCAACGTCGACGCGCTTCAGGCGATCCTCGAGGGGACAGCCGTGCCCAAGACCGCCGCCGACACCTGCGGAGGCCATGCGGCCGGCGACGTCCCCAACGACGCGGCGGGCTACGGGCGCATCGACGCCGCCGCCGCCTTCGCCTGGATCCAGTGCCCGCCGCCGGCGCCGGCGATTGAGGCGCCCGAGTCCGTTGCCTCCGGCGACTCCCGGATCCGTCGGCGAGCGCTCCGGAGCGGCCCGCGCACGGCTACGCCTGGACCCTCCAGGGAGGCTCGATCACCGGCGGGCAGGGAACGAGCCAGATCACTTTCTCGAGCGGCGCCGCGGGAACGACGATGAACCTCTCGGTCGTCGACTCCCTCGGGGCGGCCTGCAGCTCACCGGCCGGCACCGCCAAGGTCCAGGTCGACTTCCTGGACGCGCCGCCCTCCCACTTCTTCCATCACCCGATCGTCGCCGTCGCGCGCAGCGGGATCACGACCGGCTGCGGCGCGGGCAACTTCTGCCCCGAGGGCCTCGTGACGCGCTCGCAGATGGCCGTTTTCATCCTGCGCGCTTCCAAGCCGGCGGGCTACAAGCCTCCCGCGGCCACGGGCACCAAGTTCTCCGACGTGCCGCTCGGGACCTTCCTCGGCGACTGGATCGAAGCCTTCGCCAACGAGGGCTACACGACCGGATGCGGAGGAGGGAAGTTCTGCCCCGACGACGCCCTGAACCGGTCGGCGGCGGCGGTCTTTCTGCTCCGCGGAAAGCACACCCCCGCCTACACGCCACCGGCGGCCACGGGAACGGCGTTCGCGGACGTCTCGACGGGAACGTTCCTCGCCGCATGGATTGAAGACCTCAAGGCGGAGGGGATCACGGGAGGCTGCGGCGGCGGGAACTTCTGCCCGGACAAGTCGCTGACCAGAGGCGAGATGGCCGCGTTCCTGACCCGCACGTTCGACCTGCCCTGACGCGCCGCCCCGAGCGGCGGCGCGATAATCGCGTCACTTGACCCTTCTGCGACGCGCCTTTCTGACACTGTCCTCGCTGGCGCTCGCCGCGCGGCGCGGGCGCCGCCGTCCTCTACGTCAACCCCGCGGCGCCCGGACCCGCGCACGACGGCGCGACCTGGACGACGGCGTACTCGGATCTCCAGGCGGCGCTCGCGGCGGCTTCCGCGGGAAGCGAGATCTGGGTCGCGGCGGCGACCTACAAGCCACACACCTCGGACCGCGGCGTCAGCTTCGCCCTCAAGAACGGTATCGCGGTCTACGGCGGCTTCGACGGCACCGAGACGACTTCGGTCGGAGCGCGATCCGGCGGCGCACGTGACGACGCTCTCGGGCGAGATCAACACCGCGGCCGCGACGGACAACAGCTACCACGTCGTGACGGCCGACGGGACCGTTTCGTCGACCGCGATTCTCGACGGCTTCGCCGTCATCCGGGGCTATGCCGACGGCGTCGCGCCGACAGACCTGCGCGGCGGCGGGATTGCTGGTCAACGGCGGCAGCCCGACGCTCTCGCACCTGGACTTCTCGGGCAACTTCGCGGTGGACCGCGGGGGCGCCGTGCGCGTCGAGTCGGGCGCGCCGACGCTGACGGCGTGCGTCTTCGAATCCAACTCTTCGGGCATTGCCGGGGGCGGTCTCTCCTCCGCCTCCGGCGCGGCGCTCCTGATTCAGGGTGTGGTCTTCAAGGGGAACGCGACGGGAGCCGGGCGCGGCGGCGGCTTCGACGCCAACAAGGTTGCCGCGAAGAACTGCCTCGTCGTCGGCAACTCCCCCAACGGCGGGTCCATCGCCCAGGATGGAGCGACCTTCACCAACTGCACCTTCACCGGAAATCCGGGCTACGGTCTGGCGCTGCAGGGAGGGCCCAACAACACGATCGCCAACTCCATTCTGTTCGGCAACGGCGCCGGCGACGTCTTCCTCGGATTCTCGGCGGGCTTCTCGGTGTCGTACAGCGACGTCCACGGGAGCCCGGTCGGCGGAACCGGGCTCATCGACGCCAACCCCCTCTTCCAGAACGCGGGCGCCGGAGACTACCGGTTGGGCGCCGGCTCACCGGCGGTCGACGCGGGAAGCAACGCCGCGGCCGCAGGGCTCGCGACGGATCTTGCGGGGCTGCCCCGCTTCTTCGACGATCCCCTGACCGCCGACACCGGCTCGGGGACGGCACCGATCGTCGACATGGGGGCCTACGAGCGTGTCCCGCTGAACGTGTCGAACCCCGTGGGCCAGTCCGTCTGCGCCGGGGCCGCCGTCTCCCTCTCCGTCACCGCTTCCGGACAGCCGACGCTCTCGTTCCGCTGGCGAAAAGGAGGCCTGGACCTCTCCGACGGCGCGCCGCTCTCGGGAACGGCGACCGACACGCTGACGATCGACCCGAGCGGCACGGGCAACTCCGGCAGCTACGACGTCCGTGTCACCGACGGGCTGGGACAGACGCAGACCTCCGGCGCCGCGACGGTCACCGTCCATCCGATCCCGTCCACCCCGGTCGTCACCGTTCCCAAGTCCGTCGTCGTCGGCGCGACCGGAGTGGCGGCGAGCGCTCCCTCCCACGCCGGCTCCACCTACGCCTGGACGCTGACCGGCGGCTCCATCACCTCGGGGCAGGGCTCCAACCAGATCCTGTTCTCCGCGGCTTCGCCGGGAACGCACGATGAGCCTTTCGGTCGTCGAGACCGGGACGGGAGGATGCGCTTCGGGGCCGGCCGCGTCGAAAGTGCAGGTGGACTTCGCCGACGTGCCGCCCGCCTACCTCTTCCACAACGCCGTCGTCGCCGTCGCGCGAAACGGCATCACGACCGGCTGCGGCGGCGGCAACTACTGCCCCGACGACCCGGTGACGCGCGACGCGATGGCCGTCTTCATCCTCCGGGGGAAGCACGGCAGCGCCTACGATCCTCCCGCCGCGCAGGGCGACGTCTTCAGCGACGTGACCGCGGGGACGTTCCTCGCCAAGTGGATGGAGCAGTTCGGCCGCGAAGGAATCTCGACCGGCTGCGGCGGCGGCGCTCCGCCTCCCTACTGCCCGACCTCGCCCGTCACCCGCGACGGCATGTCGGTGTTCCTGCTTCGCGGAAAGAACGGTTCCGCGTTTGCGCCGCCCGCCGCGACGGGAGCCGTGTTCGACGACGTGACGGCCTCGACCTTTCTCGCGAAATGGATGGAGGAGCTCGAGGCGGAGGGCATCACGCAGGGCTGCGGAACCGCCAACGGAAAACCGATCTACTGCCCGACCAACACGGTCACGCGCGGCGAGATGGCGAAGTTCATCACCAACACCTTCGGTCTGCAGTAGCGCCCGCGGAGCGCACGCGGCTCGACCCGGCCGACACAATTTCGTCGCGCTTCGCCCTTCCGAACCAACAAAAAGGCGCCCATGCGGATAAAGCAAGCCGCAGAGCGGTCAAGGCCTTAGGTCCGCGCCCCCGCTGGTCCAAAGCTTGCTCATTCCTCACTGCAACATGCATCCCCCGACCCGGGAGGGGCGGGGAGGAAAGAGGGTCGCCGGCTGGCCCGCTCGTTCCTCCTCGGCGCTCCGGCCGACGGGAGACTGCGGGAGAGTCGTGCCCGCGGTCTCTCGAAGCGTATTCGGCCACGCCTTTTTCCGAGTCAACGTAAACGCGCGATTCTCTCCCCTCGTCCAATCGTTCGACAAATTGGTGCCCCCGTCGAAACCGGCGTTTCCCGCGGCGAAGTCTCTCGTACTGCCAGATCCGAGTTCGGTCCGTCCAGGCGGCCCCGGCACGACCGGACCCGCCTGGCGAGGAGGTGGACGGATGAAAAGGGACACAAGGGCGCGACGGGAGGGTCGGCCGCGAGGCCGTCGCAGGGCTTCGCGACTTCCTGCTCGCTCGGGTTGCTCGGCCTCGCCGGCCTCCTCGGCAACGGCGTCGCGGCCGGCCAGTTCATGCCGGCGCTGCCGCCGCCGGCGCCGCAGGTGTCGTCCCTGACGCCGAGCTCCGGCCCCGCCTCGGGAGGAACACCGATCGTCGTGACCGGATACCGGATGCAGTCGGGGGCCACGCTCAAGGTCGGAGCCGGCTTCGCCACGGGCCTGTCCTACACGAACGCGGCGAAGATCGGTGCCACGACGCCGGCCGGCGACCGCCGGCACCGTCAGCGACGTCCTCCTGACGAACCCGGACGCCTCGACGGCGACGCTTCCCGGCGGCTGGTTTGCCAACTACAACGACGTGCCGCAGAGCTACCTCTTCCACGACGCCATCGAGAAGATCACCCGCAAGGGCATCACGACCGGGCTGCGGCAGCGGAAACTACTGCCCGGACAATCTCGTCACGCGCGGGGAGATGGCGGTCTTCCTCCTGCGGAGCAAGCACGGCTCGGGCTACTCGCCGCCGCCGGCGACCGGAACCAAGTTCACGGACGTGACGACGGGCACGCCCTTCGCCCCCTGGATCGAGCAGCTCGCCGCCGAAGGCATCACGACCGGATGCGGCGGCGGAAAGTACTGCCCCACCCAGAACGTGACCCGGGACGCGATGGCGGTCTTCCTCCTCCGGGCGGAGCACGGTTCGAGCTTCGTGCCGCCGCCGCCGGTCGGGATCTTCACCGACGTTCCGACGACGCTGCTCTTCGCCAACTGGATCGAGCAGCTCGCCAACGAGGGCGTCACGGGCGGCTGCAATCCGGGCATGTACTGCCCCGGCAGCAGCGTCACGCGCGGCCAGATGGCGGTCTTCCTCTCGAAGACCTTCAACGGCGACATCCTGCGGCTCCTCGAGCAGGCGACCTGGGGACCGACGGAGTACCTGATCTACCGGGTGCGCACGGTCGGCATCCCGGCCTGGCTGAACGCGCAGTTCACGACGCCGTCGACCGGATATCCGACGCTGGCGCTCTGGCCCTCGTCGGTGCCCGTGGATTGCGATTCCAACTGTCAGCGCGACAACTACTCGATGTACCTCCTGCAGCGCCGCTTCTACACCAACGCGATGACCGGCATCCGACCAGCTGCGCCAGCGCGTGGCCTGGGCGCTCCACCGCATGATCGTGATCTCCGGCAACGACCTGAACCAGCCGAGCTGGATGACGCCGTACCTGCAGATCCTGGACCGCAACGCGTTCGGCAACTTCCGGCAGCTGCTCTACGAGATCACGCTGAACCCGGCGATGGGCCGCTACCTCGACATGATCACGTCGACCAAGTCCAACCCGAACGAGAACTACGCGCGCGAGATCCTGCAGCTCTTCTCGATCGGGCTGGAGAAGTTCAACCCCGACGGGACCGTGCAGACCGACGACGACGACCAGGCGATCCCGACCTACGACCAGGACACCGTGACGGGATTCGCCCGCGTGTTCACGGGCTGGAAGAGCGCGCCCCGCCCGGATCCCGACACGCCCAACTACCTCGACCCGATGGTCCTGCAGGCGAGCAACCACGAGACCGGCACGAAGCAGCTCTTGAACGGCATCACGCTGCCCGCCGGACAGACGGCCGTTCAGGACCTGAACGACGCCCTCGACAACATCTTCAACCACGCCAACGTCGGGCCCTTCGTCTCGATCCACCTGATCCGCGCGCTCGTCACTTCCAACCCGAGCCCCGCCTACGTCCAGCGCGTCGCCGCCGCCTTCGACAACAACGGCGCCGGCGTGCGGGGCGACCTCAAGGCCGTCGTCCAGGCGATCCTGCTCGACCCGGAAGCGCGCGGAGACTCCAAGCCCGACCTGACCTACGGCCGGCTCAAGGAGCCCGTCCAGTTCATCAACCAGATCCTGCGCGCCTTCAACGCGCGCTCGGCCAACGGCGCGGCCGCAAGCGACGGGTACCTGAACCCGCAGTCCTCCAACATGGGCCAGGACGTCTGGAGGCCGACGAGCGTCTTCTCCTACTACCCCTCCGACTACCTCGTGCCGGACACGACCGACATGGCCGGTCCCGAGTTCGGGATCCTCTCGGCGACGACCGCCCTGCGGCGCGCGAACTTCGTCAACACCATGGCCTTCGGCGCGATCAACACCTCGAACAATGCGCCGAGCGGCACGTCGCTCGACCTCTCGAAGCTGCAGGCCCTCGCCGCGAGCCCCGAGTCGCTGGTCACGGAGCTGAACCGGTCGTTGATGCACGGGACGATGTCGGCCGAAATGAAGACGGCCATCATGACGGCCGTCTCCGCGGTCTCCAGCACGAACACGCTCCAGCGCGCCCAGCAGGCGCTCTATCTCGTGGCCACGTCCTCGCAATTCCAGGTACAGAGGTGAACATGGACCAGTCGCGAAGGGATTTCCTGATTCGGACCAGCTGCGCCGCCCTGGGCGCGGCCGCCTTCTCCTCGGGATTGAAGAAATTCGGCCTCATCAGCGCGATGGCCGAGACGCTGGCGCCGACCGACTACCGGGCGCTCGTCTGCATCTTCTTAAACGGCGGCAACGACGGCAACAACATGATCGTTCCGCTCACCGGCACCCAGAACACGTCCTACACGTCCGCCCGATCCTCCTCGGGCCTGGCGCTCGACGGCGGAACGCTCCTCCCGATCACGCCCGTGAGCATCGGGGACTCGTTCGGCCTGCACACGAGCCTGCCGGAGATCCAGACGCTCTTCGACGACGGCCACCTCGCCGTCGTCTGCAACGTCGGCCCTCTCGTCCAGCCGATCACGCGGCAGGAGTACAAGAGCGGCGCTCCGAGGCCCTACCAGCTCTTCTCGCACTCCGACCAGGTGGCGCAATGGCAGACCTCCCGCGCCGACACGCGCGAGCACGTCGGCTGGGGAGGGCGCGCGGGCGACATGACGCTCGCCTTCAACAACGGGTCGGCCTTCCCGATCGTCACCTCCACGGCCGGACAGCAGCTCTTCGGCATCGGCTTGAACTCGCGCCCGCTCTCGATTTCGGGGGCCCCGACGCCTTTGAATCAGGTGCTCGTGTTGTCGGGCTTCGGCGGCTCGAGCTCCCAGGTCGCGCGCCGCACGGCGATGGACGCCATCCGCGGCATGGATACGGACGTCACGATGGTGGCCGCCTCCGAGGACGCGATCCAGCAGGCCATCACGATCGGCCAGGCGCTCTCTTCCGACCCGGCCCTGGTCACCGTGTTCCCCGGCTCGAACATCGGCAACCAGTTGAAGCAGGTCGCCAAGCTCATCAGCCTGAACCTGACCTCCCCGACGCTGTCTTTGAACCGGCAGATCTTCTTCTGCAACCTCGGGGGCTTCGACACCCACCAGAACCAGCTGACCAACCAGGCCGACCTGCTCACGGACCTCTCGCAGGCGATGAAGGCGTTCTACGACGCGACCGTGGAGTTGAACGTGAGCTCGAAGGTGACGACGTTCACGCTGTCCGACTTCGGCCGCACGCTCCAGCCCTCCGGGTCGGGCGCCGGTTCCGTCGGCTCGGACCACGGCTGGGGAAACCATCAGTTCGTCATGGGCGACGCCGTGGCCGGCAAGGACTTCTACGGTGTCGCCGGCTCGAACGGAACCGTCTTTCCGACGCTGTCCCTCGGCGGCCCCGACGACACGGACTCGCGCGGCCGCTGGATCCCGACCTGTTCGGTGGAGCAGTACGCGGCGACGCTCGCCAGCTGGTACGGCGTGGCGCCGGCCGACATCGCGACGGTCTTCCCGCTGATCGGCCGCTTCACGACCGCGGACCTCGGGTTCCTCGCGTGATCGGTTCGGCCGGCCCGATCACGGCGATCGGCCGGAGCCTGCCGGGCCAGCGGTGATGGACGGCCTGGCGGCCTCGGCCGCGGCGCTGCTCCTGCTGCTCTCCGGAATCGAGCCCCGCGACGCGGGGCCTCCCTCGGCCGCGTTCCGCGTCGAGCCGGGAAACCCCTCGGCGGGAATTCCCGTGCGATTCCAGGACGAGTCGACGGGAACGCCTGCGTTCTGGAGGTGGAGCTTCGGCGACGGAGAGAAGTCCGCCGAGCGCAACCCCGTCCACCGGTACACGGCTGCCGGCACCTACACCGTGACGCTCATCGTCGGAGGCGCGTCGGGACGAACCTCGGCCACCGAGAGGATCGAGGTCGCCGCAGCCGAAACGCTTCGCCTCGTTTCGAAGCATCCGCTCGAGGCCTCCCTCGTGCTCACCGATCCGCAAACCGGGCAGGCCTCGACCGCCAGGGCCGTCGCCGTGAGCGACGCCTTCGGCTATTTCACGCTTCCCGAGCCCGCTCCGACTGCCGGCGCTCCCGCGGCCGAAGTCCTCGTGAGGGTCATCGATGCCTCGGCGAGCGGCGAAGGCTACAGGGTCACCTGGGGAGGCCTGACGGATCTCGACTACATTCTCACCGTTCGCGACACGGTCACCGGGGAGACCGCGGCGTACCGCCGGTCGGAGGCCGAGGCAGCCGCGTGCCCGACGACGACGGTCATCGAGTTCCGGGGCGGCCAGGCGCCCTTGCCCTCGCTGACCCCGACCCGGACCCCGACGCCGACCCGGACGGCGCCCGGCCCGACGGCGACACCCACCCAGCACGCCCACACCGACGCCGACACCGACTCCGGCGCCGTCCGTCATCGTCGTCCGCCTGCGGGCGATCTACTGGCAGTGGGACTTCGTCGCGGGTCCGAACACGTCGAGCACCGCGCCCTTTCCGGGCGTCAACACGATCACGCTCAAGAAGGGCCAGACCTACGAGTTCCACATCTACAACGACGGACCGGATCTCGAGCCACAGCTGCCGCCGCACTCCTTCAGCGGTGTCGCCGCCCTCGGACTCAACGGCATGTCGCTCGCGACCGGGCGACCCTGACGCCGTCCAGACGATCACTCCGGACGTCACGGGCGACTTTCCCTACCTCTGCACGTTCACCGACTGCGGCACGGGGTCGAACCAGCACGACAACATGCACGGCTTGATCCGCGTCGTCCCCTGAGAACGGGCCCCGTTCAAGTCCTTACAGACCAGAGACCTGCGCCCGGGACCCGACTCCGCGCGCCCGGCCCGCAGGAGGGTGCCTCCCGGCGCACCACCGCGGTGCCATTGTCGCCTGATAGGCTCCTCCTAGGATTGGGGGTGGAGGTGATGCTCGGGAGCCACATGACACACGCTCACGCAAAAGGAAAACGCCCGTTCCTGATGGAATGCGCTCACTGCGAGAAGAGCCTCCTGGTCCGCGGCTACGACATGGAGGACGCAGCGACACGCATCCTCGTCCACGGTTGGCGCGCGTTTGCGGACAACGTCCTCCACTGCGCCCGCTGCGACGGCCGCGAAAAGCAGCAGGTCTGCGAGCACTGGACCCCGCAGCGCAAGCCCCGTTTGCGTCGAGCCGAAGCCTAGTTTCACACACAGCATCCTGACCGTCGGGCCCGCCCGGGCGGGCCGAGATGGTTCGGAGGATTCGGCAGCCCCGTCATCTGACCGGGCGAATGAGGGGTTGCGGCGGCAAGTCCGTCCGACCGATCGGCCGTGCATGTGAGAATGCGCCGGCCGGATGCTGACCGCGCTTTACGTCCTCCGCCACGGCGCTGAGTTCGCCGTCTTCGTCCTGGCGATCTTTGCCTACGGGCGAATTCTCACCCGATCGTCTCCCCTTTCGCGACGGGCTCGAGCAGACCGCCTTCGCCTGCGCGCTCGGCACGGGCGTCCTCGCGAGCCTGCTCAACCTGCTCGGGCTCGTGGGCTGGCTCTACCCGGCGCGATCCTCGCCGCTGGTCACGGCTCCCGCGGCCGCGCACGCTCCGTTCGGAAGCGCGTCCGGCCCATACCGCCTCCTCCTCGAGCGCTTCGAGCAGAGCCGGCGCCCTCCTCCTCGGTGGGACCCTCCTTGCCACGCTCGCCCTCGCCCTCTACCCGCCCACCTCCTTCGACGCCACGCTCTACCACCTGCCGGTCGCGAAGGCTTTCTCGCAGAACCACACGATCTCGTTTCTCCCGGACCTGCGGTTCCCGGTCTTTCCCCAGCTCTACGAACTGCTGTTCGCGGCGAGCCTCTCGCTCTCCGACGGCGTCGCGGCGCAACTGACCCATTTCGCCGGCCTCGCCCTGATCGCGGCGGGGCTCCTGGCCGCCGGCCGCCGCCTGGGGTTTCCGCGCGCCGGTCTCTGGGCCGCCGCGGCCTGGCTCGGGAGTCCCCTCGTTCTCGGCGTGAGCGCCGGGGCCTACGTCGACACGGGCACCGCGCTCTTTGCCGGTTTCTCGATCTTCGCGTGGCTCGCCTGGCGCGACGACGGCGACGTCCGGTGGCTGACGGCAGCCGGCGCGTTTGCGGGCTTCGCGGCCAGCACGAAGTACCTGGGCCTCTTCTTCGTCGCCGCCCTGCCCGCGGCGGCGCTGCTCGGCGGTCCCCGGCACGGGCCGACTGCGCCGCGCCCTGCGGGTGGCCGTGGCCGCGCTGCTCGTCCTGGCGCCCTTCTACGCGCGGATCCTCGCGTGGACCGGCAATCCGGTGTTTCCGTACTTCTCGCGCCTCTTCGGAGCGACCGCCTGGAGCCAGGGGATCGATCCGCTCGCCTCCCGAGAAGGCCCTCCACCGGCGGAAATGGCGCAGGTTCAGTCGCGGGTGGCTCGCCTCGTGGCTCAACCCGGGAGGATCGCGAGAATCCCCTGGAAGCTCGTCACGCCGGATGCGGGCTTCTCCCGCGGCACGGTTTTCTCCCCGACGCTCCTGCTGCTCGCCCCGTTTCTCCTCGCGGCGTTTGCGGACCCGCGCCTCCGGCCGCTCGCCGCCCTGACGTTCGCCTATGGGCTCCTCTGGTATCTGCTCGGCCCCGACCGGCGATACCTCTTCCCGATTTTCCCGGCGGGGTTGCTTGCCTCGACGGTCGTGCTCGATCGGGCCCTCCGGCGATGGCGCCCCGTCACGGCGCCGAAACAGGCCCTGCTCCTGAGCGCTGGGGTTGCACTCGTGTTTCTGCTGCCGGGACTCGCGTGGGCCGGCCAGACGCTGCGGCACCGGGGCTGGCTGCCCATGACCACGAACGAAAGGGATCGCTACCTGGCGAAGTACGTGCCGGCATACCCGGCGATCGCGGGGCTCAATCGGACTCTTGCAGATCGCTACACGCTCTACGGACTCTTCTGCGCCAACGCCGGCTACTTTGCAGAGGGGCGCTTCCTCGGCGACTACTTCGGGCAGGAGCGCTACGCGCTCGTGCTCGATTCCCTCCCGGACGCGCGGCGCCTGCACGCGACGCTCCGGGGCATGGGGGCCACGCACCTGCTCACCTGCCCGGGAAGTCAGCCCGTCACGCTGCCGGTCGGCGCAGAATTTCAGACCCTCTTCCGCCCCCTGGCTTCGCCTCCGGGCATGCGGCTCTTTGCGCTCGCGGGAGACGGATTCCGCGCTCCGGTATCATCGCCGCCGCCCGTCAGTCAAGAACCCATGAACGCGAACCCCGCTCCCGGCCGGCCATCCCCGACGCCGATCGGCCCCGTGGTCATCCTCGGAGGCGGACCGGCGGGACTGACGGCGGCCTACACGCTCGGAGGGCGCGGCATCGCGTCCATCGTGCTCGAAAAGGATGCGGTCGTCGGCGGTCTCGCACGCACCGTGGAGTACAAGGGCTACCGCTTCGACATCGGCGGCCACCGGTTCTTCACGAAGTCGCGCCCCGTCGAAGACCTCTGGCGCGAGATCCTCCCGCCCTCCGACTTCCCGCGCCGCAAGCGCCTGTCCCGGATCTACTACGACGGAACCTTCTTCCCGTATCCACTGCGGCCGTGGGCGACCCTCAGGGGACTGGGGCCGATCAACTCCCTGCTGATTCTCGCGAGCTACATCCGGGCCCGCATTTCGCCGCTCCCCGAGGAGAAGACCTTCGAGCAGTGGGTCTGCAACCGCTTCGGCCGGCGCCTCTACAGGCTCTTCTTCCGCACCTACACGGAAAAAGTCTGGGGAATTCCCTGCAGCGAGATCTCCGCCGACTGGGCGGCGCAGCGCATCCAGGGGCTGTCGTTCTGGACCGCGCTGCGCGCGACGCTCGGCGGCCCGACACGGTCCAACGGCCAGGGGGCGATCCGCACGCTCGTCGACGAGTTCGACTACCCGCGGCGCGGGCCCGGGATGATGTGGGAAAAGACGGCCGAGCTCGCGGCCGGCCGGGGCGCCGACATCCGCCGCGGCGCCGTCACCGAGAAGATCCACTGGCAGGGAAACCGGGTCGACGCCGTCGTGGCCCGGACCGGGGGGAGCGTCCAGCGGATCGAGGGCTCGCACTTCGTGAGCACCGTTCCGGTTCGGGAGCTCGTCGAAATGCTCGACCCGCCGGCCCCCGCGGCGATCCGCCAGGCCGCCGCGCGGCTGCGGCACCGCGACTTCCTGACCGTGGCCCTGATCATCGACCGCCCCGAGCTCTTCCCCGACAACTGGCTCTACATCCACGACCCCTCCGTCCGGCTCGGGCGCATCCAGAACTTCAAGAACTGGAGCCCGGAAATGGTCCCGGACGCGCGCAAGACCTGCCTCGGGCTCGAGTACTTCTGTTTCGAGAACGACGACCTGTGGCGCCTGGACGACCCCGCGCTCATCGCGCTCGCCACCGAGGAGCTCGTGCGCCTGAACCTCGTGCGCCGGGAGGAAGTCGAGGACGGTGTCGTGGTGCGCATGCCCAAGGCCTATCCCGTCTACGACGCCACGCACCGCGAGTCGCTCCAGGCGGTGCGCGCTTTCACCGACCGGCTCGAGAACCTGCATCTGGTGGGCCGCAACGGGACGCACCGGTACAACAACCAGGACCACTCCATGCTGTCGGCGATGCTGGCCGTCGAGAACATCCTCGGCGCCCGCCACGACCTCTGGCAGGTCAATACCGACGACAGCTACCACGAGGAGACGGACGGAACCGAGAGCCTGCGGGCGGAGCTCGAACGCCTCGAGGAGACGCAGCCGCGCGTCCCGCGCCGCGTGCGCGCGTGAACCCGGGCCGGCCGGTGCGGATCGCGGCCATCGTTCCGGTCCACAACGGGGCCGCACACCTGGACCGTTGCCTCGCCGCTCTGGCCGACGTCCGGGAGCCGGCCCTCGAGGTCGTCGTGTGCGACGACGGCTCGACCGATGAGAGCGCCGCGATCGCCACGGCGCGAGGGGCGCGCGTCGTGCGTCTCCCGGACAACCGCGGCCCGTCGGCCGCGCGCAACGCCGGCGCACGGGAGACCACGGCCGACATCCTGCTCTTCGTGGACGCCGACGTGGAGATCCACGCCGACGCGCCGGCCAGAGTCCTCCGGCTCTTCGACCAGGAGCCCGCGGTCGCGGCGGTTTTCGGTGCGTACGACGACTCGCCCGCCGAGGGCAACTTCTGCTCGCAGTACAAGAACCTCCTCCACCACCACGTGCACACGGCCGGGGCCGGCCGCGTCTCGACGTTTTGGACGGGTCTGGGCGCCGTGCGGGCGAGCGCCCTCGCCTCGGTCGGCGGGTTCGACGAGGATCTGCGTTGCATGCACGACATCGAGCTCGGCTACCGCCTGACCGACGCCGGGTGCGCCATCCGGCTCGACCCGGCGATTCAGGGCACACACCTGAAGCGCTGGACCCTCGGTTCGCTCGTGCGCGCCGATATCTTCTGCCGCGCGGTCCCCTGGACCAGGCTCGCGCTCGCAGAGGCGCACGCTCACCAACGAGCTCAACCTGAAGAAGTCCGAGCGCGCGAGCGCGACGCTGCTCGCCGCCGCGCTGCTGGCGTGCCTCCTCGGCCTCGCCGATCCCCGGTTCCTCGTCCTGGCGCCCGCGCTGCTCGCCGCGATCGCCTGGATCAACCGCCCCCTCTACCGGTTCTTCCTCGACCGGCGCGGAGCGGTGTTTGCGCTGCGGGCGTTCGTGATGCAGCTGCTCTATTACGCCTACAGCGGGACGGCCTTTCTCGCGACCGCCGCCGCCATGGCGCTGCGCCCGGCAGCCCGGCGGCTGCGCCCCGTGCGCCCGCTCGACTCGTGACGCCGGCAGGACCCCTCCGTCTCGGATTCGTCGGCTGCGGATCGGTCGTGGAGCGGTTTCACATGCCCGCCCTGCGGCGGGTCCCGGAGATCGCGGTCGTCGCCCTGACGGACCTCGACCCGGCGCGGTGCCGCGCGCTCGCCGACGGGCCTCGGATCCCGACCTTCTACGCCGACGCCTCTTCGCTGATCGGGTCCGACGTCGAAGCCGTCGCCGTGTGCGTGCCCCCTCGGGACCACGCGCGGATCGGGCTCGAGGTTCTGCGGGCGGGAAAGCACCTGTTCCTGGAAAAGCCGATCGCGCTCTCGATGAGCGAGGCCGACGCCCTCGTGGAGGAGGGCGCCCGCCGGCAAGCCGTCGCGACGATCGGCTTCAATCTGCGCGCCCACCGGCTGGCGCGGGAGGCCCGCCGGATGGTGACATCCGGGCGTCTGGGCCGCGTCCGGCGGGTCCGCACCGTCTTCACCCAGGCGTTCCCTTCCCCCGACGATCACTGGCGCAGCCAGCCGGACTGGGGCGGCGACCCGCTCCTCGACCTCGGCGTCCATCATTTCGATCTGCTCCGATTCCTCCTGCAGGCCGAAATCGTCGAGATCGAGGCCGACGTCGCCCCGGACGGCTCGCGAGCGAACGTGACCGCGTCGATGTCGAACGGCGCGCACGCCGACCTCCGCATCGGCGCGGCCGAAGACGGCATTGGCCGAAACCGGCTCGAGCTCGACGGGGAGAACGGGCGTCTGGCGATCTCCTTCTACGATTCGTTTGGCCTGCGGGGCGGGACGCTCGGATTCTGGAGCGGCGCGGCTCTGATGGCGGGTCTGGTTTCCGACCGATGGAACGGCGGAGCGTATCCCTCGTCCTACCGGCGCCAGTGGCGTGAATTTGCAAAGGCCACCGCGACCGGCGCGCGCGGCAGTGCCACCCTCGAGGATGGCCGGGCGGCCCTCGCCGCGGCGCTCGCGGCCGCCGATTCCGCCCGGGCGGGGACGCCCGTCTCGCTCGGTTCTCGGTCCTCCGGGGCGGCGCGAGAGGGAAGCCCGATGAGCGCCTCCCGTGCCCTCCCCTCGATGACGGTGGTGACGGTCACTCCGGACGGCTACGACCGCATCCAAAAAACGATCGCGCACCTGAAGGCTCAAACGATCCGGGACCGGCTCGAGCTCATCGTCGTGGCGCCGTCGCGCGCGCGCCTGGCCGGATGCGAACGGGACTTCGACGCGTTCCTCCGGCACGAGATCGTCGAGTTTGGACCCATCCGCTCGACGGGGGGGGCCGTCGCGGCGGGCGTCCGCCGCGCCACCGCGCCGGTGGTGGCCTACGCCGAGGAGCACTCGTATCCCGGCTCCGGATGGGCCGAGGCGCTCCTCGAGGAACACGCGCGGCCCTGTGGAGCCGCGGGCGGGCTCATCGAGAACGACAACCCGGAGAGCCTGTTGAGCTGGGCCCACATCTACGTGGACTTCGGGCCCTGGGTCGCTCCGGCCGCCGGAGGCGAGGTTCCCAAGCTGGCCTCGCACCACACGAGCTACAAGACGGCGCTCCTGATGGAGTACGGCGACGGCCTCGCCGCCATGCTCGAGTGCGAGGGGATCCTGCACGCCGACCTGAACCGGCGTGGCGTCCTCCTGCGCCTTTCGGAAGTCGCGCGATCGAGCCACCAGAACATCTCACGCCTGCCGTCGAACCTCGCCGCCGCGTACCATGGCGCACGGCTGTACGGCGCCGCCAGGGCGCGCCACTCCGGCTGGTCCGCGGCGAGGCGCCTCGCCTACGCGGCCGGGGCGCCGCTCGTCCCTTTCCTCGTGCTGCGCCGTCGCCTCGCGATCATCGCCCGAAACGGGCGAGGCCGCATGATTCCGAAGCTGCTGCCGATCCTGGTCACGCTCGGAGCGGTCGAGGCGGTCGGCGAGGCGATCGGGTATCTCGCCGGGGAAGGCGACGCGCCGTTTCGCCGCTGCAGCTTCGAGCTCGAGAGACACCGTCACCTCTCGCGCCGGCCGAAGCCACCCGCCGATGCCTGACCCCGTCTTTTCGGTCGTGGTTCCCACCTACCGGCGTCCGCGTCAGGTCGCCGAGTGCCTCGAAGCCCTCGCGCGCCTCGAGTACCCCGAAGGGCGCTTCGAGGCGATCGTCGTCTCCGACGAAGAGGGCGAGAGGTCGCTGCCCGGGCCGACGCCGGTCTCACGTTCCTTTCCCGTGCGCTTCCTGCGCCAGCCCCACGCGGGTCCCTCGGTGGCCCGCAACACCGGCGCGGCGCAGGCGCGCGGCCGTTTCCTCGCGTTCACCGACGACGATTGCGCGCCCGCGCCGGACTGGCTGGCGAAACTCGAGGCCGCCTTCGGGGAGACCCAGGCCGAAGGCGTGGGTGGACGGACCGTCAACGCGCTTCCCCGCAATCTGTGCTCCGAGGCCAGTCAGCTCCTGCTCCTCTACGTCTACCGCTACTACAACCCGGATCCTTTCGCCGCCACCTTTTTCGCCACGAACAATCTGGCGGTCCGGGCCGACGCCTTTCGGAGCATCGGCGGCTTCGACCCGTCGTATGGCCTCGCCGGCGGCGAAGACCGCGATCTGTGTGACCGTCTTCTCCACGCCGGCTCACGGCTGGTGTATTGCCGAGACGCCGTCGTGTCGCACGCGCACGCGCTCTCCCTGACGGGGTTCTGGAAGCAGCACGACTGGTACGGACGGGGAGCCTACCGTTTCCGTCGGGCCCGCGCCGCGCGCCAGCAGGAGCCGGTCGAAATCGAGCCGCTCGGCTTCTATCGGGATCTCCTGCAGACGCCTTTCGATCAGCACGCCGGCCTCGAAGCCTTCGCCCTCGCGGGCCTGATGGGGCTCTCTCAGCTCGCCAATGCCGTTGGGTTCTTCCGCGAGCGCCGGACGTTGCAGCACGCTTCGTTCGATACCTGAAGGGGCGGCCGAACTTGCGGGGCCGTGTATCCTCACGCCGTCCCGACTTTGAGCGGAGAATGCGATGCCTGAAACCACGTCGAACATCGAGTTCGCGCACCGGATCCACGAGCAGGGGCACTCGGGGGTCGGCCCGATTCGCACAAAGGCGAGTGGCTCGAGATCCTCGAAGCTGTGGTTTTGGCGGCCGTGGCCGTCCTGACTGCGTGGAGCGGCTACCAGGCGGCGCGGTGGGACGCCAAGAGTGCCGCCGGCTACGCGCAGGCCGCCACGACGAACACGCTCGCCCAGGAGCAGCAGACGCTGGCCGGACAAGAGCACCAGTACGACATCACGACCTTCGACTCGTGGATCGAGGCCAAGCTGCGCGGCGAGCACTGGCTCGCCGAGCTGTTCGAGCGGCGGTTCCGACCCGAATACGCGGTGGCGTTTGCCGCCTGGATGAAGACGGACCCGCTCAACAACCTGAAGGCTCCCCCGGGCCCGGGCTACATGCCCGAGTACAAAAGCGCCCGCCTCGAACGGTCGCGGGAGCTCTCGAAACAGGCGGCAGGCTTCTTTCGCGCCGGCGTCGAAACGCGCGAAACCGGCGACAAGTACATCCGGATCACCGTCGTGCTCGCCACGGTCCTGCTGCTGACGGCTCTGAGCCAGCGGTTCAAGGTCCGCGGACCGCGCGTCGGCATCCTGTGCGTCGCCTGCGTGATGCTCGTCTTCGCGCTGTACTGGATCGCCATCTTTCCGCGGGCGTAGCGCCGCCGCCAGGAGAAAGCCATGCCGCCCCTCGATGAAAAGCCGTTTCGCTCGGAGAAGGAGTCCGGCGCCGAGCCGGCGGAGATCCACATCCGCATGGGCACCCGCGGTGCGGCCCCACGTCGTTCCCGCCAGCGGAAAGACCGGGGGAGCTCACGAAGCACGACTTCGTGACCAGCTTCCTCGTGGCGTGGCAGCCGTCGCCGACGCCGCCGGCGCACTGGATCGAGCTCTGCGGCAGGCCCCGTTCGGCACGCAAGGCGTTCGCGCGCGCAACCTCCATTGGGACGGCCACGTGTTTTCCATCGAGTTGCTGAACGAGGCCGACATCGAGGCGTTCGGGATCGAGATGCCGGATTGGGTGGACTTCGCCAATGCCGAGTTCGGACGCCGCGTGCACACGCCGGCCGAGGAAGCGCTGGCCGAGGCGCAGAAGCGCGCCGAGGCTCTCGAGCAACGGCTCAAGCGATGACGGAGGTCCTCCCCGTCACTTGACGGCCGGGCCGCCCGTGGCCGCCGCGGCGTTGCGGTTCGCGGCGAGCAGCTTCGCCAGGATCTCGTCGTAGTAGGGCT
Source organism: uncultured Acidobacteriota bacterium (assembly GCA_963725095.1). GTDB lineage: Bacteria > Acidobacteriota > Thermoanaerobaculia > UBA5066 > Gp7-AA6 > DATBFU01. The sequence continues at coordinate 1,252 of CAVRXJ010000017.1, read as the reverse complement.
TCTCGCGCAGGCCGGCGTACTTGCCGGGAAAATACGCCACGGTCAGGTCCGCGCTCTCGTGGCGCGCGTCGAAGTTGTTAGGACCACGGCCAGCCGCTGATCGTCGGGCAGTCGAACGTTGTCGATCATGGGGAAGTCGAAGTAGCCGAGCCAGAACTCCGTCGATGTCGTCTCGCCGCCGCCCGGGCGCCGCCGCGCACGGTCACGCGCAGCTGAACCTGCTCGTTGCCGGGGTCGGCGCCCAGGACCTCGAGCTTGAAGTTGCGCGGTGAATCCCGTCGAAAGAGAGGTCCCGCGCGACGGCGGAAACCTCCGAGAGACCGTCGGGCGACGCGAACGAGAGCGTCTTCAGGTTGGCGGTCGCATCGAAGGTCCGGCCGCCCTCCTCGATGATGAGCATCTGCTTCTTCGTCACCTCCTCGGCGACGCGGTTCAGCCGGGCGACGTACTCGGCCCGCTGCGGGCTCTCTCTTCGCGCCAGCCGCTCGAGGTGGAGGAACAGCGGCTTCAGGTTGAGCGACTCGTGGAAGTTGTAGACGAGCAGCTCGAGATTGAGGACTGCTCGCTCGAGCCGTCGTGGCGCGCCGGCGCCAGAAGGAGGTGATGATCGACGACGAACATGTCCTTGCGCAGCGCGCTCTCCGACTCCTCGCGCCGGCTCATCAGCTCGGAGTAGAGCCGGGTGTTGGTCTCCGCTCGTCTGCATCCGTTCCCGGAAGGCGGACTCGCGCGCCTCCCGCTCTCGCAGGAAGCTCGACGTCCAGAATCCCAGCACGGCGACGGCGAGCGCGGTCAGCAGCCCGCCGACCGGCTCGAGGATGATGTCGGCCTTCTCCCAGGCGTCGCGAGTCGGAGGGAGCGCGGCGAGCCTCTCGACCCTCTCCTCCGCCACACTCACTCTCTTCACTTTCTCCGGAGAACCGGCTTGCCCGCCTCCGCGGCGACCTCGATGTCGTACCGGCTCGGCTTCTCGTAGACGGTGAGGCGAAGAGACGGGCTCGCTCCTCCGACCTCGACGCTCAGGCGGCACTCCCCGGTCGCGCCGATCTTCAGGCTGTAGGCCCCGAACTCGTCGGTCTCGGCCCGAGCGGACGATTCGGCGCATTCGAGCTTCAGAACCGAGCCCTTCGGGAGCGGCTTGCCGTCCCGACTGAGCGTGCCGTGGATCTCCGCGGCGGATGCCACGGCCGCCGCCAGCAAGCCGAACCCCAGAAGGACACCCTTCCTCATGCCGGACCTCCTCGGCAGACTC
>CAVRXJ010000016.1:0-13976 GCA_963725095.1 uncultured Acidobacteriota bacterium | reverse complement strand
GCAGGACGAGATGGCCTCGGGGAGGGATCCCTCCAGGACGAGAACCTCATCAACCCGATCCGCGACGCCAGCCCGGGCTGGCGCGCCTCCGCCTTCTCGACCTGCTCCCGCGCGCGACGCAGGTCCCTGGTGGAGAGCGCGTCCGCATCCGGCCCGGATGCCCGAGGAAAACGGCCCCGAAAGCCCCTGCCGCGGGTCCAGGGGAAACTGATCCGCGGGGACCGTGCCGCCGCCCGGCGTCGAGGCGCAGGCCGCGCGGAAAAGCGAGAGGCCGAGCAGCGCCGCAGGCCGCCATGCCCGGTTCACGAAAAGGGTTCTCTTGCGTCCGAAGGTCAGCGGGGACAGACGCCGGTCGATCGCGGCCTCCCGCTCACGAGCCCGTCGGCAGGCTCTCGGGACGGATCGACGCGATGGCGTGCTTGTAGATCATCTCTTCGCGCCCGTCGACTTCCAGCACCAGCGCGAACTTGTCGAAGCGCCGCAGCCGTCCCATCCGTTCCTCTCCCGAGGTCAGGCGGACCGTGATGGCCACGTTGTCCTTCCGGAGGTTGTAGAAGAAGGAGTCCTGCACGTTGATCGGGGCCTTGTTCATCCGTGTCTCTCCGTCTCTTTTCCCGCGTCCAGAAGTTCCAGGACCCGAGCCTTCGCGGTCTCGGGCTCCACCCAGACGGTGTCGCGCTCGCGCCGGAACCACGTCGCCTGCCGCTTGGCCAGTTGCCGCGTCGCCGTCACGATCTTTCCTTCCGTTTCCGAGAGATCGCCCTGGCCCGAAAGGTGCGCCTGCGCCAGCTCCCGGTACCCGATCGCCCCAAAGGCGTTCGCGTCGTGCGAGTCACCCTGCGCGAGAAGCCGCCGGACCTCCTCTTCCCACCCCGACTCGAGCATCTCGCGAACCCTGCGGGCGATCCTAGCATAGAGGTCTTCGGGCGACCGGCGGATCCCGACCTTGATCACGCGGTAGCGCTGCGCCCAGGTGTCGGCGTGCTGCAGTCGTTCGGAAGGAGCGCGTCCCGTCATCAGGAGAATCTCGAGGGCGCGCAGAACGTAGCGCAGGTTCCCCTGCTCGATGCGCGCGGCGGCCGTCGCGTCGTTGACCTCGAGCATCCGCCGCGCGGCGTCGGGCCGGCGGCGGCCCCACCGCAGGAGGGCCTCGCGGAGGCCCGGATCCGTGGCCTCGTCCGGTGGAAGCCCCGACAGCAAGGCGTAGGTGTAGAAGCCGCTCCCCCCGCACACGATCGGGAGGCGTCCCGCGCGCCGTGATCTGCTCGACGAGGGCCCGCGCCTCCTTCTGCCAGCGCCCGGCGGAGTAGGTCTCCGAAGGATCGGCCACGTCGATCAGGTGATACGGGACCTCGCGGCGGCGATCGGGAGAGGCTTTCGCCGTCCCGATGTCGAACCCGCGATAGACGGCGAACGCGTCGGCCGAGACGACCTCGCCGCCGCGCTCCCGCGCGATCGCGTGCGCGAGGTCGCTCTTGCCGGAGCCCGTCACGCCGAGCACGATCAGCAGCGGCGGGCGGGCGTCCCGGGTCACCGCAGGCCCCGCAGGCGCAGGCGCGTCGCGCCGGGCAGCAGGTCCACCCGCACGTCCGACGCGAGGTCCGTCCGGTAGACGGGGATCCGCCGGGACGCCAGTGTCGCCAGGGTCTCGGGGGCGGGATGGCCGAACCGGTTCTCGCGCCCGCACGACAGCGAGGGCCAGCCGCGGGCGCACGGCGTCCACGAATTCCGGCGTGGTCGAGCCGCGGCTTCCGTGATGGCCGACCTTCAGCACGTCCACACCCTCGAGCACCCGTTCACTCAGCAGATTCTCCTCCGCGGCGGCGCCGGCGTCGCCCGTGAGCAGTGCCCGGCGCCCGTCCTTCTCGAAGACCGCCACGACCGACTGGTTGTTGACCGAGTCGCGCTTCCGGCGCGGCCCTCCGGACTGAAGGACCGTCAGCCGGCGCGCCGGCGAGAAATACCACACCGGGTTCGAGCGCGGCCGCCCGGACGCCCCGGCGCATCGCCACGGCTTCGAGGGCCGCATCGAGGCCGCCCTCGTCGTCCCCGGCCGACCGCCAGAGGTTCCGGACGGGAAGCTCTTCGAGAACGGCGAAGAGGCCGAGCGCGTGATCCGGGTGCGGATGCGTCAGGACGACGGCATCCAGACGCGTCACGCCGCGATCGAGCAGCTTCGGCAGCAGCCGTGTCCGGCCGAAGTCCCTCGCGTCGAGATCGAAGGGGCCGCCGCCGTCGACGAGCATCGCGTGGCGCTCCCAGCGCAGGAGCAGGGCGTCGCCCTGGCCGACGTCCAGAGCCTCGATCGAGAACCCCCGGTCGGGGCCCGCGGGGCCCGGGCGCAGCGCGACGACCAGAAAGAGCGCGGCGGCGAGGCCGGCGCACCAGGCCCGCAGCCGCGCCGGCGCCAGAGCCGCCCCGAGGAGCAGCGCCCCGACGGCGACGACCGCCGGCAGGGGCGGCGTCGGGCGAAGCAACGCCACACCCGCGGCGCGCTCGGCGAGCCATTCGAGAAGTCGCGAGCCGCCCGCGAACAGCAGCACCAGCGGCGCGGGAAAGACCCCGACGGCAAAGAAGAGAAGCAGCAGTCCGCCGAGCGCGATCAGAGCCCCGGAGAGCGGGATCGAGAGCGGTGCGGTCAGCCAGGCTCCCGCCGCGAGCAGGTTGAACCGCCAGAGCAGGACCGGAGCCGTCGCGACCTCCGCCGCGAACGCCGTCGCGAGGCCTCCGAAGAGCCACTCGGGGCGCTCGGGCAGCCGCGCGCGGATCGGCCCGGAGAACAACCCGATCCCGGCGACGGCCGCGAACGTGAGGACGCATCCGATCGAAAAGACCTGCGCCGGCGCCGCCAGGAAGAGCACGATCGCCGAAAGTCCGGCCGCCTGGGCGCCCCGGATCGGCCGCTCGATCAGGCGCGCGACGAGGAACACGGCAAAGACGAGCCCGGCGCGCACGGCCGGCGGATTGGCGCCGCCGACGAGGACGATCAGGAGCACGGCGGCGAGAAGGGCCGCGTCTCGGAGGCGGCCGCGGACTCCGGCCGCGCGGAGGCACCAGAACACCACGCCCGCCGCCAGCGCCACGTGGAGCCCCGACACGACGAGCAGATGGTAGAGCCCTCCGCGGCGGTAGCGCGCCACCATGCCGCGATCGAGCTCCGAGGTTCGACCGAGCAGCAGGGCCGCGAGCGGGCCGCGCACGTCGCGCTCGAAGGCGGCGCCGCGCGACGGCATCGCGTCGAAGAGCCGCCGATTGGGGGCCTGCAGCCAGGACAACGGCGTGCCGCCCCGGCGCTCGACGAGCAGCCCGCTCTTGACCGAGAGCCGGTATCGCGTCCAGGGCAGCGCGATGTCCCGCTCGGAGGCGGGCACGTCCTCGGGCCGCAGATGCCCCGTCAGGAGGACCCGGTCGCCGCGTCCGCTCCCCGCGCCGACGGGCTTCTCGCCTCCGACGAAGAGGAACACCTCCGCGGGGAATTCCAGTGCCCGGCCCTCGACGAGGATTCGCCTGGCGTCGAGCCGTCCTCGCACTTGCGGAGGAGTTCCCGACCAGAAGTCCGTCAGGACGCCCTCGACCTGCAGCGCGCGGGCGGACGCAGCCGGAAGGGAGGCGAACGCGACGCGGGAAGCCTCGGCCGGGATGGCGACACGGAGGCGGCCGGACAGAAACCCCGCCGCCAGCCAGAGCAGGACCCGGGCAATGGCGCATGGGAAGTCACGATCCGCGGCGTCCCGACGGAGGAAGAGCCACGCCGCGGCCATTGCCAGCAACGAGATGCCCGCAAGCTCTCCGGACGTCGAACGGCTGCCGAGGAGGATCCCGACGACGAGTGCCACGGCCGCCGGGACCGCGGGCGCCTCGCCTTCGCGGGCGATCGGCCCGATCACCGAACCGGCGGCCGGTCGAGGGTCACGACCGCCTCGATGCGGTGCGTGTACGGGAAGAGGTCGTAGAGGCGGGCGCCCGTGATGACGAGCCCGCCCGCCGTCAAGGAAGCGAGATCGCGCGCGAGCGTTGCGGGATCGCAGGAGACGTAGACGAGGCGGCGGCCGAGGCGCTGCGGCAGCGCCGCGGCGAGCTTCAAGCCGAGGCCCGCCCGGGGCGGATCGACCACGGCGAGATCGAAGCGGTCGCTCGCCCCGAAGATGAACGGCAGGACGGCCGAGCGCACGATCGTCCAGCCCGTCGCGCCCCATCGCTTCTTCGCCTCGAGGGCGAGATCCACGGCGGCCGCGTCGCCCTCCACCGTGACGACCTCGTGCCCGGCGTCGAGCAGGGCCCCGGCGAAGAGGCCGACGCCGCCGAAGGCGTCGAGCGCGCGGCCCGGAGGAATCGACGCCGCTTCCCTGGCGACGTCGCCGTACAGAGACGCCGACGAGATGACGATTGCCCTGGAAGAACGTCCCGGCCGCTACCGGGAACTCGCGGCCGCCGATCGGAAGCCACAACGCCGTCAGTCCGCCGCGTCCGAGCGCGACGCCGGAAGCGTCCGCTGACGACGAGCCCATCCACGAGCGGGGCGAGCGCCGCGAGCAGCGCCTGGCCGTCGCGCCGGTCGGCGTCCGGGGACAGGGCCGCCGCGGCGAGGCGCTGCGCGCCGTCGAGGCTTTCGACCGTCGCAATCTCGGAGACGGCGGCACCGCTCTGCCGCCACGGCCGCGGCGAGGCGAGGCATCAGCGCGCGCATTCCCTCCGAGAGCGCCTCGCAGGCTCCGGCCGGCTCGACCCGGTGGGAGCGGGGGGCGAAGAACCCGACCTCCGCGGACGCCCCGCGGCCGGTCACGTGAAAACGATTCCGCAGGCGGTAGCCCGGCGGCGAAGCGACGACCGGCAGCTCTCCGAAGGGCTCGCGCGGGAGCCGGCCGATGCGTTCCATCGTCTCGAGAAAGAGCGCTCGCTTGAAGTCCCGGGCCCGGGCGAGGTCGAGGTGCGCCCAGTCGCACCCGGCGCACCCGTCGGCATGGCCTCCCGATTGCGCGGTCCGGAGAGGCGATCGCGAATCGCCGACGACCCTTCCCTTCCAGAACTTCTTCCGGAACTCTCCGACCTCGGCGTCCACCTCCTCTCCGGGCAGGGCCCCCGCGACGAACCCGACGCCTTCCGGCGTGCGGGCCACACCCTCCCCCGTCGGCGCGAGACCGTCGATCCGGACGCGCCGGATCATCGGCCTCTCACGAAGGAACCTCTCCGAGCACCGCCCTTGTCCGAAGGACTGCGCCGACGCGCCCAAGAGCTCCGCCCCCTCTCCCCACGGGAGAGGGTTGGGGTGAGGGGCGTGCCTCGGTCTCCACGGCAGCATCCACCATCAAATTGTCGCGACGCATGGGCCACCTACAACAGCGTCAGCCGCGGCAGGTCGAGCCGCTCCCGCAGCATCCGGCGGGTCAGCGCCCTGCCGGTCCGCCGCGCCGTCTCTTCGTCCATCCGGTCGCGCAGCGTCGACAGCTGCTTCTCGATCCCCGCGTCGAGCGCCGCCCTCTCCTCCGCCGGCAGCGCCTCGTACAGCGACGTTGCGAGCTTGCGATCGAGTCGTGCGAGCGACTCCTCGATCTCTCCCGGCTCGCGGTTGCCCCCTGCGAGCCGCCCGAGCGAGCGCATTGCTGCGTCGAGGGGCTCACGGAGGTCGGGCCGCCGCAGCGCCACGGCGGAAAGCGACTCCGTCAGGCGCGTCGAGCGCCGCCGCGGCATCGGGCGACGCCTCCCGGCCCTCCCCCCGCCCGACGGCGCTTTCCGCGCGCCGCTCCCAGGCCGCGAGCACGGCGTCGCGACAATAAGAGAGGGAGTTGACCTTCCCCGTGGCCGCGCGCTCCTCGCGCCGCGAGAAGGCCTCGTCGATGCCCTGCTCGACGGCTTCGATCGGCACGCCGAGCGCGCGCCACTGCTTGAGCAGCGCGAAGTCCCTGGGAGAGAGCAGGAAGGGGGTGCCGCGCCGCCGGATGAAAGCCGCCTCGCCCGCCGCGTAGAAGGCTCTATCCGCCTCGGTTTCGCTCATGGATCAGGCGCAGGCCCGTCAGTGTGAGCAGGGGGTCGATCTCCTCGATCCGCTCGGAGCCTCCGCCGAAGAGCTCCGCGAGCCCTCCGGTGGCGATCACGCGCGGCCGCGCGCCGAGCTCCTTCTCGATCCGGCCGATCACCCCGTCGACGAGCGAGAGGTAGCCGAAGTAGAGCCCCGACTGGATCGAGGCCGACGTCGTCTTGCCGATGACCTTCTCGGGACGCCGGATCTCGACGCGCCAGAGGCGCGCCGCCTTCTCGAACAGGGCCTCGGCGGAGATCGAGATGCCGGGCACGATGACGCCGCCCGAGTACTCCCCCTTCGCCGTGACGACGTCGAAGGTCGTCGCCGTGCCGAAGTCGACCACGATGCACGGGCCGCCCAGCCGCGCGTGCGCGGCGACGGCGTTGACGATGCGGTCGGCGCCGACTTCCTGGGGAACTTCGTAGAGGATCGGCATCCCGGTCTTCACACCGGGCTCGACGAACAGAGGCTCGGCGCCGAACATCTGGCGGAACGCCTGCCGAAGCGGGAACTTGAGCGACGGCACGACGCTCGCGACGATCACGTCCGGGCGATCGCCGGCGGGGACGTCCGCATCCGAGCAGGCCGCGCACGAAGAGCGCGATCTCGTCGGAGGTCGCGTCGCGCCGGGTCGTCAGCCGCCAGTGCCGCTGCAGCGTGTCGCCCTCGTAGAGGCCGAGCACCGTGTTCGTGTTGCCGACGTCGACCGCCAGCAGCCGCGCCTTCGTCACCACTTGGCCACCTCCCCGGCCGGGAGCACCGCCTCGCCCGACGCGGTCTTCAGCCGCAGGAATCCCGAGGGATCGAGTCCCAGATACTCCCCCGTCACCTCTTCTCCCTCGCGGCGGATGGTCATGCGATCGCCCGGCCGGTGGAGCGAGGCCTGCTCCCACGCGGCGATCTCTCCGTCCCAATCGGGCTCGACGAGCTCCCGATCGATCCGGTCGAGCAGCGCCTGAAGGACTGCCGCGCGCGAAACCGCGCGCCCGGCCGCCTCCTCGAGGGTCGTGGCCTCCGGACGCCTCGAGCGTCTCGCCGCGGCCCGTGACGTTCAGGCCGATCCCGACCGCCAGGTAAGTCGTTTCTCCCTGCGTGCGCGCTTCGGGCAGGATCCCGGCGAGCTTGCGCCTTCCGACGTAGAGGTCGTTGGGCCACTTCAGATCGGGATTGACGCCGGAGCTCTCCCGCACCGCCTCCCGGGCCCAGCGCGCCACGGCGATCGGAACGACGGAGAGCGGGATCCCCCGGCCGCGACGATGAACGTGAAGTAGAGCCCGCGCCCTGCCGGGGCATGCCAGGTGCCGTTGCGTCCGCGCGCCGCCGTCTGGCTCTCGGCGACGAGAACGGTCCGCTCGCAGGGCCTGGTCCTCGTTGAAGTACAGCTCGATGAGCTCCCGGGCGAGGTCGTTCGAGGAGCGGATCCGCGCCAGGCAGGCGAGGTTCTCGAAAGTCCGCCAGTGCCGCGCCTCGATCCCCCCGTCGGCGAAAGGAGTCATGCGCTGGTGAGGGCGGCGCGCCGCTGCTCGAGCTCGACCATCCGGAGCCGCACCTTTTCGACGACCGGAGCCGGCGCGCGGTCCAGGAAGGAGGGGTTGCGCAGCTTGGCGGCCAGCGCCTGCGATCTCCTCGTCGATCTCCGCCAGGGTCTTCTCGACGCGCGAAGGGTCGGCAGCGGCGGCGGGCCGCGACATCGAGAGGCCGACGGAGATCCCCTCGACGACGTCGCGTGACGCGTCGTCGGAAGGCGGCTCGAAGCGAAGATCGGACAGACGCGCCAGGTGCGACAGCAGGGGCGCGAGCTCGCGCAGATCGGCCAGCAGGCCAGCGTCGGAGACCGCCGGGTCGACCGCGAGCGCCACGGGCTCGGTGGGCGAGGCTCCGTGCTCCGAGCGGAAGTTGCGCACGCGCGTGACGAGAGCCCGCAGAGCCCCGACCGACCCCTCCGCGCGCGCGATCGGCCCACTCGGGCCGCTCCCGGGGAAACGCGGTCACGACGAGCGTGCCGCCATGCCCGGTCAGCTTCTCCCAGATCTCCTCGGTCACGAAGGGCATGAAGGGGTGCAGCAGGGCCAGCGAATCCGTCAGGCAGCGCGCGAGCGTTTCGCGAGCGGCCGTCCGGCTCTCGGGCCGCGCCGACGAGCCCGAGAGGCGCGGCTTGACCATCTCGATGTAACCGTCGCAGAGCTCGTGCCAGACGAAGGAGTAGATCGCCTGCGCCGCTTCGTCGAAGCGGAAGAGCGCGAGCTGCCGTCGAGACCTCCGCCGCGGCGGCCGACAGGCGCGAGAGCACCCAGCGGTCCGGAAGCTCCAGCGTCAGGCCGTCCGGCTTGCCCGCGGGACGCTCCGCTTCCCACTGCCCCAGGGCGAAACGCGACGCGTTCCAGAGCTTCGTCGCGAAGGCCCGCGAGCCGGCGAGGCGGTGCTTCTCGAGGGAGACCGTCGGCCCGCTCGAAGCCGCCGCGGCGAGCGCGAAGCGGACGGCGTCGGCGCCGAATTCGTCGATCGCCTCCAGCGGGTCGATCACGTTGCCCTTGGTCTTGGACATCTTCTCGCCGCCCACGCGCACGAGGCCGTGCAGATGGACCGTGTGGAACGGCGCCGTTCCCGGTGAAGTGGAGGCCCGCCATGATCATCCGCGCCACCCAGAAGAAGAGGATGTCGTAGCCGGTCACGAGGACGTCGGTCGGATAGAACACCTTCAGGTCCGTCGTCTCGTCGGGCCAGCCGAAGACCGAGAAGGGCCAGAGCTGGGACGAGAACCACGTGTCCAGAACGTCCGGGTCCTGCTGGAGCTTGCCCGAGCCGCAGGTCGCGCAGGCGGTCGGGTCCTCCTCGGACACCGTGATGTGCCCGTTGTCGCAGTGAAACGCGGGGATCCGGTGGCCCCACCAGAGCTGGCGCGAGATGCACCAGTCGTGGATGTTGCGCATCCACTCGAAGTAGGTCTTCGCCCACGACTCCGGCACGAAGCGGATCGTCCCGTCCTCGACGGCGCGGATGGCCGGCTCGGCCAGGGGCTGGATCTTCACGAACCACTGGGTCGAGAGGTACGGCTCGATGACGGTGTCGCAGCGCTGGCAGTGGCCGAGCGCGTGGCGGTGGTCCTCCGTGGCGACGAGGCGGCCCTCGGCCTCCAGGCGATCGAGCACCGCCTTGCGCGCCTTGAATCGGTCGAGTCCCGCGAAGGCCGCGCCGGCCTCCGCGGTCATCTTCGCGTCGGGGCCGATGACGACGACCGCCGGAAGCTCGTGGCGCTCCGCCGTCGCGAAGTCGTTGGCGTCGTGCGCGGGCGTGACCTTCACGACCCCGGTGCCGAACTCGCGGTCCACGAGGATCGGGTCCTCGATGATCGGGATCTCCCGCCCGACGATCGGCAGGATCGCCTTCCGGCCCCGCAGCGCCGCCGTGCGCGGATCTTCCGGATGGATGGCGAGGGCCGTGTCCCCCAGCATCGTCTCCGGCCGCGTCGTGGCCACGACCGCGCCCGAGGGGACGCCGGGCACGTCGTAGCGGATCTTGTAGAGCTTGCCGTCCACCTCGCGGTGCACGACCTCCAGGTCCGAGACGGCCGTCCCGCAGCGCGGGCACCAGTTGACGACGTACCGGCCGCGGTAGATCAGGTCCTCCTTCCAGAGCTGGACGAACGCCCGCCGCACGGCGCGCGAGAGGTCCGGGTCGAGCGTGAAGCGCTCGCGCGTCCAGTCGAGCGAGCAGCCGAGGCGCTTCATCTGCGTCTGGATCGTGTCCTTGGCTTCCCGCTTCCAGGCCCAGACGCGCTCGATGAAGGCTTCCCGTCCGAGAGCCTTGCGGTCGGTGCCTTCGGCTGCGAGCTGGCGCTCGATGACCATCTGCGTGGCGATGCCCGCGTGGTCGGTGCCCGGCACCCAGAGCACGCGGTATCCCTGCATCCGCTTCCAGCGGGCGAGCACGTCCTCGAGCGTGCGGCCCAGGGCATGGCCGATGTGGAGCCGGCCGGTGACGTTGGGCGGCGGAATGACCATCACGAAGCGGGGCGAGCTCGCCGGGCCCGGCCGGCTGGAACCGTCCCTCGGCCTCCCAGAGCCGGTACCAGCGCTGCTCGAACGAGGCCGGGTCGAAGGTCTTTTCGAGCCTCCGCGAGGCCTCGGACAGTTCGGGAGGAGCGGCTCTTTCAGGCATAAAAAAAGGGCTTGGAGCCCGCTCATTTATCACATCACCTGCCGGGAGCGGCAAGTGACACCGGGCCGCACCCTGTCGAACGGGTGCGGCCCGGCGGATTGGGTCAGCGATCGATCAGCCCGGCGTCAGTTCGTGGCTTTGCTGCCCTGCTGGAGGGACAGCAGCACGTCATCGAGCGAGAAGGTGCCGGCCTTCTGGCTCGGCGGGAACTCCCTGAAGCTCGCCAGGAACCGGGCCACGTACTCCTGCGCGGGCACGAGGAGGAAGACGCGGTCGATCCGCCACTTGGGGTAGCCGATGCTGTCGTGGTCGGCCAACTCGAACGGATCGGAGCGAAGGTTGAAGAGCTTTGGCAGGCGCAGGGGCGTGAACGGTTCCTGCCAGACATCGAAGCCGTGCGCGCGCTGCTCCTGGAAGACCAGCTTCCACTGGTTGTAGCGCAGCGCGACGAGTGACCCGTCGTCGTTGAAGTAGAAGAACTCCTTGCGCGGGTCGGGCGCCTTTCCGGCCAGGGCGTCGGTGATGTTGTAACCGTCCAGGTGCACCTTGAACGTCTTGTCGCCGATCTTCATACCTTTGAGCAGCTGCTCCTTCACGTCGGGCACGCCCGCGGCGGCCAGCAGAGTCGGCAGCATGTCTTCATGGGCGAAGACGTCGTTGCTGACGGTCCCGGGCTTGATCACGCCGGGCCAGCGGATCGCGCACGGCACGCGGAAGCCGCCCTCCCAGTTGGTGGCCTTCTCGTTGCGGAAGGGCGTCGTGCCGCCGTCGGGCCAGCTGAACGACTCCGCTCCGTTGTCGGTGGAGTACATGACGATGGTGTTGTCCTCGAGGCCGAGCTCCTTCAACTTGTCGAGCAACTGGCCCACCATCGCGTCGTGCTCGACCATGCCGTCGGGATAGACGCCGAGACCGGTCTTGCCCTGGCTCTCCTTCTTCAGATGCGTCCAGATGTGCATGCGAGTGGAGTTCCACCAGAGGAAGAACGGCTTGTTCGCCTTCTTCGCCTTTTCGAGGTAGTCGAGCGACGCCTTCGTGATCTCCTCGTCGATCGTCTCCATGCGTTTCTTGCCGAACGCGCCGGTGCTCTCGATCCTCTGCGTGCCGTCCGAATTTGCCCAGGTGTGGATCACGCCCCGCGTCTGGTACTTCTTGATCAACGCGGGGTCCACGAAGTAGTCCTCGTTCTCGAACTCTTCCTCGGCGTTTAAGTGATAGAGCGAGCCCATGAACTCGTCGAAGCCATGCGCCGTCGGCAGGTGCTCGTCGAGATCGCCGAGATGGTTCTTGCCGAACTGCGCCGTCATGTAGCCCTGCGCTCGGAGCAGCTGCGCGATCGTCACGTCGCGGGCCTGAAGCCCTTCCTTAGCGCCCGGCAATCCGACCTTGAGCAGGCCTGTGCGGAAGCCGGACTGGCCGGTGATGAAGGCGCGCCCGGCCCGCCGTGCAGCTCTGCTGGCCGTACCAGTCGGTGAACAGAACGCCCTCCTTCGCGATCCGGTCGATGTTGGGCGTCTTGTAGCCCATCATCCCCTGGTTGTAGGCGCTCACGTTCCAGTAGCCGATGTCGTCGCCCCAGAGGATGAGGATGTTGGGTTTCTTGGCGGCCGCTTGCGCCGCTGCGGATGGGGTCACGGCGAGGCTGGCCGCAAGAGCCGCCATGGTCAGAAGTACGAGCCTGAGTTTCATCGTCATTACATCTCCTTCGAGCGCTTCGCGTCTCAACCGGGCGCATGTTACCTCCCGCGGCCGGCCGTTTCGAAACCCCCTTCAACGACGGCGCCTGCAGAGCAAGTCGCCCCGGACTCGAAAATGAAGGGGCCCGCAAAGCCGGCACCTAGTGGGCTCCGGCAAGCACGAGGGTGCCGTCGCGGGGGTTGACTGAACACCGGCGCGTTCCCGGCTGATAAGCTCCACCGGGGAGGTGGGCCATGAGGAACCGAGTCGGAGTGGCCGCGGCGGTTCTCTTTGCCTGCGCCTTCGCGCTCCAGGGTCAGGTCAACATGTTCCGGATCGAGCTCGTCCCCTCCGGGGCCATGGTTTCCATGGACGAGCCGGTCTTGAAGAATGGGATGTACGTGTTCACCTCCTGGCCCGAACGCTTGCCCACGAAGCTGAAGTCGATGAGAGTCCGAAAGATCACGCGCCTGACAGGGGCGGTTCGCGAGACCGTGTACCAGGTGGAGCTGATCCCGAGCGGAACGGTGCTCGCCAAGGACAATCCGGTCCTGAAGGGAAACACCTACGTGCTCCGCACGTGGCGCGACGGCAAGTGCATGAGCCTGCGGCAGACGGACGTCCGGGCAAGATCAACGCCCTGACGGGCGACAAGGCCTTCTGGGCCCAACAGGCCGTCCTCGGCGAGAGCCAGATCGGCAGCCTCGGGATGCAGGGCACGGCCAACGTGGTCGAGATCGGGGGTCCCGTGGCGCCGGTCGGCAGCAGCCAGGCGGGGCCCTCGAGCCTGAGCAACGCCGGGTCCGCAAACGCCGCCGGCTCTTCCAACAACTGGTACTACGGTGGGACTCCCGGGCGTGTCCGACGCCTGGGCGCCGGCGAACGCGACGGTCGCCTCTCCCGGCGACGTGCCGCGGATGGCCGACGACCGGCCTCACTGACCTCACTGTCGCCGATCCGCGAGACGCCCGTCTCACTTGCGGCTCCCGAAGTAGACGTTGACCGTCAACCCGAACACGTTCAGATGCTCCGGACTGCACGTGTCGCAGTTCTGACGCAGGTAGTACAAGTCCACCATCAGGATCCGCCGGTAAGGCAGCTGGACGCCCGCCGCGTACTGCTCCTGGTTCCAGGAGCTCTTCGAGATGTCGTAGAAGAACTCCGCCGACGCGTAGGGGTCGAACCGGAACCCGCGCACGAGAAACGGCCCGCTCGACCGTCAGCCGGTTGCGATACCGCGTCGAATACTCGCCGTTGACCCATCGGAACTCGACGCGGTTCCGGTCCGTCAACAGGAATTCTGCCGGCGGGCGAACAGCGCGGCGTCACCTGTACGGCGAAACGGTCTTCCTGGCTGTCCTTTCCCGGACTGGATCGTCCGAAGATATTCGTAGCCGACACCGGCCACGAGAAGGCTCTCCTTGTCCGGGTCGACGTTCTCCAGATGCGGCTTCGTAAAGCGCTTCCACTGGTATCCGACACCCGCCCCGAGGTCGCCTTGCTGGTAGGGAAAGTCCTCTCCCTTTTTCAGTTCGCCCCAACCCATCAGCCGCACGTTCGAGCCGAGTTGGCTGTGAACATCGAACGCCGGCCAGAACTCCCCTGCCGTCTCGGAGCTCTGTGCGCCGGCGGACGCTCGAACCGAAGCAGGCCAGGCTGGCGCCGACCGCCAGAACGCGCCACCGTGCGGCTTCCTTCGCGCCGGCCGGTGCGCCGCTGCCCGCGATCGGTTGTCCCTGCTCCGCCTCGCCGTTGCGACAGACTCCCGACGCCGCCATGATCCCTGCCCATCGTTCTTCCCATGGCCTTCGTCATGGTCGCCGGGCCTCAGATCGTGACGGCCATCCTGCTGGCCACGGGATGCGGCCCCGGCGCGATTCGGCGTTCTTCCTGCTCGGCGCCGGCGCCGCGACGTTCATCGGCGTCACGGCCTCGTATTTCCTGACCGGTCTCCTGAAACGAAGGGGTGCGACGCCTCTGGTAGGCGACGCGCCGGTCGAGCGCGTCATCGAAATCGCGATCATCGCCCTCCTGGTCTTCTCGCCTGGAAGGTGTCCCGGAGCGCGGCCGCAGTCAGCCGCCGCGATGGATGGCGAAGCTCGAGAGCGCGACGCCGCTCTTC
>CAVRXJ010000015.1:0-15876 GCA_963725095.1 uncultured Acidobacteriota bacterium | reverse complement strand
CGAACCACGTGAACTGCATTTCCGCGCCGGAGCCCGGCCGATAGGCCAGCAGGCCGGTAGCGGAGACCGAATAAGCCGTGAGTCCCCAGAGCGAAGGATCCCTCCAGATGCCCTCCGCGACGGCGACCGGGTCGCCAGACACCTCGCTGCGCTCCGGGTCGAACGGTTGCGAAACGAGGCTGCTCTGGCTCACGTACAGGAGGTGCGATGGTGGGGCGAACGTCGGTGCGCTCACGGCGTCGACGAGACGCTTCAGCTCCTTGCTGTCGAGAGAGCCGAGGTAGATGCCCTGGGCTTGCCCGACAATGAAGAACAGGAAGCGACGGCCGCCGGGCAGGAAAGCGGGCCAGCGGTGACTCGAGTCCTCGCGCGCGGGGTCGAGCGACGTCACCCGCGTCACCGGGCCGCCGGTGTCCGCAACCCGATAGAGCCCTTCGCTGGCGTCGGGTGAGAAGAGGATGTCACCTTTCTCGCCCCACGCTCCGCCGCGAAAGTCCGTGATGTCGCAGAGGGCTTGCGGCGCGGCCCCCGAGAGGGCGACCTTGCGAAGCTTTCCTTCGGCAGTAAACGCGATGAAGCGTCCGTCGGGCGACCAGAAGGGATGGCTTGCCCCTTCGGTCCCGACCATGGGCGTCGCTACGCGCGTATCGACCGGCCGGATCCAGAGGCGGGCGGTTCCGGAGGCATCCGCCGCGACGAACGCGATGCGCCGGCCGTCGGGAGACACCGCGATCGTGCCCACGACGCTCGATTTCTCCGGCGGCGCGACGGAGAGGCGCAGAACCGGAGCCTCGACGAAGTAAGGGTGGCGCAGACCAGAGCAGCGCGACCGTCGAAGCCAGCAGAGCCAACGCCGCTCCCATCCACACGCGCTCGCGCGTCTTGCGTCGGACGATCGTCGGCGCGGGGTTCCGGCCTGGGACCCCGCCTGGGCGATCCAGCGCAGCTCGTTGGCGAGGTCGCGCGCGTTCTGCCAGCGGTCCTCCGGGTCCTTGGCCAGGCTCGTGCGGATCGCGCGGTCGAGGGCCGGCGGCGTCAGGGGCTGGAAGGACGCGATGGGCGCGGGCTCCTTCTCGAGGATCGCCGCGATCAGGCTCGCCTGGCTCTGGCCCGAGAACGCCTTCTTGCCCGTCGCCATTTCGTACAGGACGGCTCCGAGCGCGAAGAGATCGGTCCGGGCGTCGGTCGGCCTCCCTTCGAGCTGCTCGGGCGCCATGTACTGGAAGGTTCCCAGGATCGTCCCTTCCTGCGTGAGGTTGCCGGCCATCGTGGGGAGGGACGTCAGCCCGGAGGCGCCTCGATCGGCTCGGCAGCCCGTCCAGGCCGAAGTCGAGGACCTTCACTCCGGACTTCGTCAGCATGACGTTGCCGGGCTTCAGGTCCCGGTGCATCGAGCCCCTGCCGGTGCGCCGAATCGAGCGCGTCCGCCAGCTCCGCGCCGAATCGCAGCACCTGCTCGGTCGGCAGCGCTCCCCGCGTCGAGCCGATCCGAGAGCGTCTCGCCCTCCAGATACTCCATGACGAGGTAGTCGACCTCGCCTTCCCGTCCGACGTCGTGGAGGGCGCAGATGTGAGGGTGCGAGAGGAGGAGATCGCCTTCGCCTCGCGCTCGAACCGCTGGCGCAGTTCCTCGTCCTTCGAGAGGTGCTGGGGAAGGACCTTGACCGCCACCGTCCGGTCGAGGCGCGTGTCGCGCGCCTTGTAGACCTCTCCCATCCCGCCGGCGCCGATGGGCGACAGGATTTCGTAGGGCCCGAGGCGGGTACCCGAGGCGAGGGGCATCTGCCGCGGGAGTCTATGCCCGGGGCGGTTGGACCTGCTTGCGGAAGTACTCTGCGGTGACCTTCAGGCCGTCCGCGAGCGGTGTCCAGGCGGGAAGGGAGAAGTCGCCTCGAATGGCCGATCCGTCGAGAGACGCTGCGCTCCTGCTCGCCGGCGTTCGGCGGGCCGTGCGGCGCGGCGTCCTTGTAGCCGAACTCCGTCGCCAGAAGCTCGAAGAGGCGGTTGACCGAAGTCTCGATCCCGGTTCCGAGGTTCCAGGTTCCGCTCCGGTCGGTCTGGACCGCGGCCGCGGCGGCGCGCGTCAGGTCGCCGACGAAGACGTAGTCGCGGGTCTGGTTGCCGGGTCCGTTGATCTTGAGCGCCCGGCGCCCGAGCATGGCCTGCGCGAAGATCGCGACGACCCCGGCTTCGCCCGTGCCGCTCTGGAAGGGGCCGTAGACGTTGGCGTAGCGGAAGACGATGGTCTGGAAGCCGTGGACCACGCGGTAGAAATGCAGATACTTCTCGATCGAGAGCTTGGCGCAGCCGTAGGGGGAGATGGGGTTGGTTGGGTGCGACTCGGGCGACGGGCGTCCGCCTTCCGGTTCGCCGTAAAGGGCGCCCCCCGTCGAGGCGAAGACGACGCGGCGAACGCCCGCGCGGCGGCAGGCTTCGAAGAGCTTCAGGGATCCAAGGATGTTGGAGCGCGCGTCGAAGACGGGATCCGAGACGCTATGGCGCACGTCGATCTGCGCGGCGTGCGTGGGAAACGAGATCGATCTTCTCCGACGCGCAGCAGCGGCTCGAGGTCGGTCTCGGCCACGTCGGCCTCGACGAGCCGGGCGCCTTCGGGCACCTTTTCGCGCGAACCCGTCGAGAGGTTGTCGACGACGACGACCTTGTGCCCGTCGGCCAGATGCCGAGCCGCCATCCGCGAGCCGATGAAGCCGGCTCCGCCGGTGACCAGAATGTTCATGCGCGCCAGCCGCCTTTCCCTTTTCTGATTGAGCCGCGGCCACTCTCGAGTCCGCCGCGGGCCTGCCCTTCAGTATCGCACGCGGTCCCGGCGTCCCCGCACGAAGGTGCCGAGCGCTGGCGGGCGTTGTCCGCCACGGCTCGAACAGGCGATGATGGAGCATGTCGTCGCGAGGCCTCTTGCGACACTGACGGACGGCCGCCACGGGCGACCACGGCGGCGCGTTCGTCCCGTTCGGCCGCGGCGAGATCGAGCAGTCGATTCCCGATCGATTCGAGGCTCAGGCGAAGCGACGCGGCGCTCGTGCGGCGGTGAGCGCCGGCGGCCGGACGACCAGCCTACGAGGAGTTGAACCGGCAATCGAACCGCATCGGCCGCGCCGCTCCTCTCGCGGCGCGGCGCATCGCCGGAGGCCGTAGCGTCTGCTCCTCGGCCAGGGCGTGGACCTGATCGCCGGCATCCTCGGCGTCCTCAAGACCGGCAAGTTCTACGTCGGCCTCGATGCCCGCCGTCCGCCTCCGAGCCTGCAGGCCGTGCTGGCCGCCGCCCGCGCGCCACTTCTGCTGACGGAAGAAGCGCATCGGGATCTCGCGGCGAGGATTGCGCCTCCGGGATGCGAGATCCTGAATCTCGACCGGATCGATCCCGGTCTCTCGGAGGACGATCTCGGGCTCGAGATCTCTCGCGATGCGCTCGCCTACCTCTTCCAGACTTCCGGGTCGACCGGCGGGCCAAAGAGCGTCATCGACTGCCACCGCAACGTGCTCCACAACGTCCTGCGGTACACGAACTCGCTGCGGATCGGGCCGGAAGATCGCCTGAGCCTGCTGCAGCCGCCGAGCTTCAGCGGCTCGGTCTCGAGCCTGTTTGCGGCGCTGCTCAACGGCGCCTGCGTGTGTCCGTTCGACATTCACTCCGGCGAGGACCTGGCCCGATGGCTCTCGCGCGAGCGGGTCACGGTCTACCACTCGGTGCCGACGATCTTCCGCAGTTTCCTCGTCGGCGATTGCGCCTTTCCGGACGTTCGCGTGATCCGGCTGGAGGGCGACCAGGCGGCCGAGGTTCGACGTCGATCTCTTCCGGAGGCACTTCGGGCCCGAATGTGTGCTGGTGAACGGGCTCGGCACCACGGAGACCGGCCTCGTCGAGCCAGTACTTCGTCGGTCGGGACGCGGAGATCCCCGACGGCGTGCTTCCCGTCGGCCATGCGGTGGAGGAGATGGAGGTTTCCGTCGTCGGCGACGACGGTCGGCCCGTCCCGCCGGGCGACGTCGGCGAGATCGCCGTCTCCAGTGAGTATCTGGCGGTCGGCTACGAGAACCAACCGGACCTGACGCGGGAGCGGTTCGGGGAGACCTACCGGGCAGGCCGGCGCCGAACCTATCGGACCGGCGACGTCGGCCGCATGGACGCGGGCGGTTGTCTCACGCATCTTGGCCGCAAGGGCTCGGGCGTGAGGATCCGCGGGGAATCCGTCGAGCCCGCGGAGGTCGAAGGCGCGATCCTCGATCTGCCGTGCGTGCGGGACGCCGCGGTGATCGCGGCGAGAGACCGGGACGGCGAAGCGCGCCTGGTGGCCTACGTCGTCCCGGCGGAATCCCCGGGACCCACGGTCAGCCAGCTGCGCCGCCGCGTCGCCGATGCCGTGCCGGCGTCGATGATCCCGTCGGTGTGGGTCCCGCTCGAGAAGCTCCCGCGCAACGCCAACGGGAAGATCGATCGAAGGGCCCTTCCGCCGCCGACCGGCGAACGGCCGGCCCTCGATTCGGCCTACGCCCCGACCGCCACGCCCGTGCAGACGCGTCTGGCGGAAATCTGGGAAGAGCTGCTCGAAGTCCAGCCCATCGGTTCCCGCGACGATTTCTTCGATCTCGGCGGCAATTCCCTGCTGGCGATGCGCCTGCTTGCCGCAGGTGCAGCGCGAGTTCGAGGTCGAGCTCTCCCCGGCGATCCTGCTCGAAGCGCCGACGGTCGAAGGGCTGCGCGGACCGTGATCCTTCGCAAAGGCCGGGCCGCTGCAGGCGCCCGTCCTCGCCCTGAAGATCGGCGGCGCGCGTCCCCCGCTGGTCTACGTCCACGGCGACTACCAGAGCGGCGGGTTCTACTGCATGAGCCTCGCGCGCCAGCTGTCCCCGGACCAGCCCCTCTACCTCATCGCGCCCTGCGGGCTCGACGGGGGGCCGATCCCGCCGACCTACGGCGAGATGGCCGACCTTCACGTCCGCGCGCTGCGCGAAGTCCTTCCGGAAGGCCCCTACCGGCTCGGCGGAACGTGCAACGGAGGCCTGGTCGCCTACGAAATGGCCCGCCGGCTCGAGGCCGCGGGGCAGTCCGTCGAACTGCTCGTCCTGTTCGGCGGCGTCCGCCGCGAACCTCCGCTTCCGACGCCTCGTCGCGCTGGACCGAGATCCTGGGAGGCCTGCTCCGGCAGTCGCCCGAGGAACGATCCGAGCTGTTCGCGCTCGTGCGCGCCGTGACCCTTCACCTCGATCCGATGCCGCTGTGGAAGCGGGGGTCTATCTGGTGCGGAGGGCCGGGAAGATCCCCCGGAATTCCGCGGTGGTTCTGGGGCTGAGGCGCACAGGGAGGCGAGAGCCGGCGGTCGCCCGGCCGCGGAGTCGATCCGCGACGTCTATCTCAGAATCGACCGTGAGTATTTCCCTGGCCCCTACGCCGGTCGGGTGACTCTCCTCTGGCCGAGCGAGGGGCCGGAGGCGCCGGAGGAGGAGGCCGACGCGTGGCGCAAGGTCGCCGCGTGAAGTCGAGCTTCACGTCATCCCGGGCAGCCACGCCATGGGCCTGTCGAGGAACGTGCGATTTCTGGCCGATGAGCTCGAGCGCTGCCTCGCGGCGCCGGGCAACGGCGCATCGCCCCGGTGATGGCGGGCGATCGCCCCGACCGCCGGCTGCGGCTCGACGCCGAGGTCCTCGCGCTTCCGGTTGCGGACCGCGAATTTTTTCGCCGCCGGACGGAAACCGTGGCCCGGGACCTGATCGGCGCGTGGATCGCCCGGCGCTACCGCGGACTCTGGTACGGGACGAGGATCGTCGAGACGGAGGCGTACCTCGGGCCGCGGGATCGCGCGGCGCATTCCTGGGGCGGCCGGCGCACTCCCCGCGTCGAGCCGATGTATGCGGACGGCGGGCACCTCTACGTCTACTTCGTGTACGGCATGCACTACTGCGCCAACGTCGTGACGCGCCGCGCGGGGCGCCCGAGGCCGTGCTGCTCCGGGCGGGGGAGGCGCCCGAGGCCGCGCCGCCCCGGCTGCTCTCCGGGCCGGCGAAGCTCTGCACGGCGCTCGGGATCACGACGCGCGACAGTGGCCGGGACCTCCTGGGGGACGGCCCGATGCGGATCTTCCGCCGGCCGGGGAGGCGACCGCGGATCGCGGTTTCTCGGCGCGTCGGGGTCGACTACGCCGGCGAAGCGGCGCAGTGGCCACTGCGCTTCTTCGATGCGGCTTCCCCCGCCGTCTCCCGGCGCTGATCCTCAGCGGGGGACGGGCGCCGCCGAGCCGTCGCGGATGGAGCGGTCGATGAGCTTCCAGAGCGCCGCCTCGGCCTGCTGCTCGAGTTCCTCGCCGCGCCGGTCGAGGTCCTGCTCGATGGTGTCGAGCTCGCGCTGGCGCGCCTCGAGCTCTCCCTGCCGGGCCTCGATGTCGCGCTGCTGCTCCTCGATCGCAGGGTAGGGGCCCGCTCCGGCGGAGACTTCGGCCTCGTCGTCCGAGAGGCGGTCGGAGTCGATTTCGAGCCTCTCCTGCTCGAGGTCGAGCGCGCTCTTCCTCGCGTCCGAGCTGTTCCTGCCGGCGCTCGAGCGCGGCCTGCTCGGGCTCGAGCGCGCGGAGCCCGTCGAAGAGCCCGGCAGCCTCCTCGAGCAAGCCGGGGGTCGCGGATCACGTACGCGGAGCCGGACCGGCGAGCCCAGAGGAAGTCGCCGGCGTAGAGTTTCCGGAGGACCTCCAACTCCTCGATCGACCCGTTGATGCTCGAGGAGTGGCCGCGGGAGAGGACGTAGGAGTCCCGGCTCCGAGGCTTCTCCTTCGCGGCTCCGCGCGGAGGCGTCCGAGGGTGTCAGCGAAAGGGCGAGGGCGAGCAGGCGTCCCAGCGGCGATCCTCATGCCCTGTAGTACGCCGGAATCGCGGCGAGGTTACGCGAGTCTCCTGCCGATCGCCTCGGGGAAATCTCAGTGCGGCAGCGGGGGCATCTGCTCGGGGCGCGGCTCGGAGGTCGCGACGACGGCGTTCTTCCCGCCCCGCTTGGCGCGGTAGAGGGCGGCGTCGGCGCGCTCGACGAGCTCCTTCTTGTTGGACGCGTCGTTGGGGTAGGCGGCGAGACCGATCGACACGGTCACGCGGATGACGTCCTCGGCCTCGGGAGGCCGGAAGAGCCGCTCGTCGATCCGCCGGCGGATCCGCTCGGCGACCTCGGCCGCCACTTCGATCGGCGTCTCGGGCAGGATGACGGCGAACTCTTCGCCGCCGTACCGCGCCACCAGGTCCATGTCGCCGCGGACTTCGCTCCGGATCTCCGCCACGATGCGCTCGAGGATCGCGTCGCCGACCGGATGCCCGTACCGGTCGTTGACCGCCTTGAAGTCGTCGATGTCGAGGAGCAGGACCGAGAGCGTGCGCCCCTGCCGCTCGGCGCGCCCCACCTCGCGCTGGAGCGACTCCTGGAAGTGGCGGTGGTTGTAGGCTCCGGTCAGGCCGTCGCGGATGCTCTGCTCCCGGGCGTCGCTGTAGCGGCGGGCGTTCTCGATCGCGGTGACGGCCTGGTTGGCGAAGATCTCCAGGGCCTGCACGGTCTCGAGCGTCGGCGCCTGCCCGTTGCGCGGCTCGTCGACGGACAGGCAGCCGACCAGGCTCTCTCCCGAGAGGAGCGGGATGAAGAGCATGTCGTAGGCCCGCCAGCCGTTGGCCGTGCGCCGCCGCGGCGTCGAGGTCACGACGTCGTAGCGGCCGAGCTCGTCGGAGGTGCGGTCGCGGACGTAGTAGGACTTCGAGACGCGGTTGCGGTCGGTCCAGTGCCGCGTGATCTCCGCCGCGGGGACTTCCTGTCCCTGGATCTCCGCCCAGCGCTGATCGAGGCCGTACTGCGACCGGCGGACGAAGAGGTCCTTCTCCGCGTCGTAGAGCGAGAGGAGCACGGCGTCGAAGCCGAGGCTGCGCGCCACGGCCGCGACGATCGACTGGAAGACCGCGTCGGGGTTCAGGTGCTTCTTGACCTCGTTGGAGACCTCGAGGATCTGGTGGAGCGTCTCGGCGCGGTCGCGGTTGCGGCCGGAGAGCTCCTGGACCTGCGCGCGGATCGCACGGTCCTGCAGGACGAGCGCGATCTGCCCCGCCAGCGCCCGTGAGGGATCCGACGGCGGCGCCGGACTGGAGCGCGGAGAACGAGCTCTCGAGGATGAGGAGGCCGGTGTTGAGCTCGTAGGTCGAGAGCCGCGCGATCAGCTGGTGGCGCGTCCCGGGAGAGAGCCGGACCTCGCGCTGCTCGCCGGTGCGCGCCCAGACGATCTCGGAGGTCGCGTCGAGCGTCTCGTGGAGCCGGCGGCTCCGGATCCACTCGCGGATCTCCGTGCCGCCCCGCCGTGGTCGATCCCTCCAGGTGAATCTCCATGTCTTCGCCGGTGTCCTCGACCCACTCGGCGAAGGCCATGGCCTCGACCGGCAGCAGGCGGCGGAGCGCCTCGAAGGCGCGCCGGTAGCGATCCGGACGCGCGCCGAGGGAGAAGATGTTGGAGATCTCGCGCATGACGTCGAGCTCGCGGTTCTCCCGCGCGACGCGGGCGTACTTCTCCTCCATCGTCGAGAAGCCCCGCAGGACGAAAGAGGCGAGCACGACCGGGAAGAACGCGAGGAGCAGGCCCACGACGCCGTAGTGGGCGTAGATCAGGATCTCGAGCACGACGATCGGAACGAGCAGGAGCAGGGCCACGAGCTGGAAGAGGCCCATTCCCGAGGAGCCGTTCGGACGGGACCAGCCGGCCGAGCTCGAGGTACGCGAAGACGAGCAGCGTGTTCACGAAGAAGAAGACGAGCAGGGCGGCCGCGGCCGCGATCGGCGGTCGGGAAGGGGCCGGGGGAGGGGTGGTGCAGGGCCCGGAAGAAGACCGCGGCGACGCCGTACGAGAAGGCGAGCTGCGAGAGGTCGAAGGCGGTCGCGAGCGTCAGGCGGCGGGTCCGCCCCAGGAGCTTCGCCAGGACGTCGGCCGTGAGGCAGATCAGCATCGTCGCGCCGGGCGAGTCGAGCAGCAGGATCACGGGCACCAGGGCCGCGGCCTCCAGGCCCAGGAAGTTGCCCGGCGTACCGGACCCGCAGCCGGAAGGCGAGCGTCGTCAGGCCGGTGAAGAAGGCGATCTCGAGGCCCCGGCCGAGCGGGATCGAGGGGATCTCGAGGACGAAGAGCAGCCCCGTCGCCGCGACGACGGCGATCTGGAGGGCCCGGAACGCCTGGTCGCGCCGGTCGGGAACGGGTGCGGGAGCGGCCGGCCTCATGGCCGGGGGCAGGGCGGCCTCACTTCTTCGCCTTCCAGCGGATGACGCCGTCCTTCAGGAACCGCTGGAAGATCATCAGGACCTCGAGCTCGCGGATCGGCGAGATCTTCATGATCGACTTGACGTCCCACTGCCCGTTGATGCGCGAGAGCACGAACCCCTCGTGCGGCGAGAAGGTGCGTTCGGTCACGGCGGAGATCGAAATGGCGAGCTCGGGAACCTTCTCCCCCTTGATGCCGTCCTTCTCGAGGCTCTGCTTGATGATGCGCTCCGCGTCGCGGATGCCTTCGGCCGCGCGGCCGTCGGACGGGATTCAGGTCCGAGGCCACCTTGAACATCCTGTAGGCGGCCTGGGGATCCTGCTTGAGCTGCGAGACGCCGCGCTGGAGGAAGTGCTCCACCTCGTCGGCGCCGATCGACGCTCCGCCGGCGGCGGCCCGGCGGCGCAGCGCGGACCCTTCGACGAGCGCCATCGTCTCCGCCGCGCAGGCCCTCGAAGACCAGGCGCGACACGTTGAATTCGGCGTTGTGCGTCTGCAGCGCGATCTCCTCGATGCGTGCGCTGGCCGTCGATGTAGGGGACGATGAGCTTCTCCTGCTCGGAGAGGGTGTCGAGGTTCAGGGGCTTGACGATGCCGCGGGACGACTGGTTGTCGGGCACGGAGCTGCGGATGCGCTTCCACTCGTCGTAGCGGCGCAGCCCCTCCATGATGATGCCCGTCACGTCGAGCGAGAGCGGGACCATCTTGAGCTCCGGCAGCTCGCCGTCCACGAACTCGAAGTTGCCCTGCTCCCAGAGGAAGACGTCGTAGATCGACTCCTCCGCCTTCTTGCGCATGAGGCGGAGGAGATCCGTCTCCGCGATCGCGTTGATCATGACCAGGATCTTGCCGAGGAGGATGTTGGACTCCTCCTGGACCTCCATGGCCATCTTGAGCTCCTCCTCCGTGATGTACCCGTGCGAAACGAGGAAGTGCCCGAGGTACTCGCGCTGGTCGGAGGAGGAGGAGGAGTTGATGCGGCCGTTCTGGAAGTAGATCCGCTTTTCGACACCGTGCCCCTCGATGAGCAGAGTTCCGGTCTTCTGCCCGAGGGACAGCCACTGAAGCAGCTCCGAGAGCTGCATCGTGTTCAGATTGCCGCTAATTCCCACTCTATGTTGTCCGGAACCGTATCTATTCTAAACGAAATGGGTTGCGGGCGTCGGCGGGCCGAAAACGCCGCGGAAAGGCCGCGGACCGCCGGCCGGGCTGCCTCGGGGCCCGAGCGGCCGCTACTCGGACGGCGGGTTGTAGGAGGCGATCCCCGTCACCGCCTCGCCGATGATCAGCGTGTGGATGTCGTGCGTTCCCTCGTACGTGTAGACGCTCTCGATGTTGGCGAGGTGGCGGAAGACCGGGTACTCGTTGACGACGCCGTTGGCGCCGAGGGTCTCGCGCGCGAGCTTGGCGCACTCGCGCGCCACCCAGACGTTGTTGCGCTTGGCCATCGAGACGTGGTGCGGCTTCATCGTCTTGGCGTCCTTCATCGAGCCGAGCTTCCAGGCGAGCAGCTGCCCCTTCGTGATCTCGGTGATCATCCAGGCCAGGCGCTCCTGCACGAGCTGGTGGGCGGCGATGGGGCGGTCCATCCACTGCTTGCGGCTCTTGGCGTAGTCGAGCGCCGCCTGGTAGGTCGCCATCGCGCTGCCCGAGCGCCCCCCAGGCGATGCCGTAGCGGGCCTGCGTCAGGCAGGAGAGGGGCCCCTTCAGCCCTTCGACGCCGGGCAGGATGGCGTCGGCGGGGATGCGGCAGTCCTCGAAGGCGAGCTGCGAGGTGACCGAGGCGCGCAGCGACATCTTGCCCTTGTGCTCGAAGGTCGAGAAGCCCTTCGTTCCCTTCTCGACGAGGAACCCGCGGATGACGCCGTCGAGCTTCGCCCAGACGACGCGCCACGTCGGCGATCGAGCCGTTGGTGATCCAGGCCTTCGCGCCGTTCAGGACGTAGCCGTTGCCGTCCTTCTTCGCGGTGGTGCGCATGCCGCCCGGGTTCGAGCCGAAGTCGGGCTCGGTCAGGCCGAAGCAGCCGATGGCCTCGCCCTTGGCGAGCCGCGGGATCCAGCGGTCCTTCTGCTCCTTCGAGCCGAAGGCGTAGATCGGGTACATCACGAGGCCCGACTGGACCGAGACGAAGGAGCGCAGGCCCGAGTCGCCCCGCTCGAGCTCCTGCATGATCAGGCCGTAGGCGACGTTGTCGAGGCCCGGCAGGCCGTACTCCGCGATCGTCGACCCGAAGAGGTGCATCTGCGCCATTTCCGGGATCAGCTCCTTCGGGAAACGTCCTTCCCAGGCCGCCTCCTCGATGATCGGGAGGACCTTGTCCTCGACCCAGCCGCGCACGGTGTCGCGGATCAGGCGCTGCTCCTCGGTCAGAAGGGTGTCGCAGTCGAGATAGTCGACGTTGGTTGCCACGCGGAACTCCTTGCGTTGAGGCCGCGGATGGTAACTCAAGTCCCTCGCTTCCCGGTCGGCCGTCGGGTGGCGCCCCCCGGGGGCGTAAAA
Source organism: uncultured Acidobacteriota bacterium (assembly GCA_963725095.1). Taxonomy (GTDB): domain Bacteria; phylum Acidobacteriota; class Thermoanaerobaculia; order UBA5066; family Gp7-AA6; genus DATBFU01. Next base: position 4,096 of record CAVRXJ010000015.1, on the reverse strand, counting down.
TGCACGGGAAACACGATGAGCGTCTTTGCTGGCGGCGGATCGGCCTACAACATGGCGCAATCGATCGCCGACGGCTACATCATCGCGACCGAGCTGACCTTCAAGCAGTTCAAGGCTCCGGACTTCCAGACGTTCCTCTTCGAGGCCGACCGCCTGCTGCGCGAGGTCCGAGGAACCCAGGCCCCGGCCGACGACGTGATGGCGACGCAGAACAGGCAGCGCAGGCTCCAGCGCCTGCAGCAGGCGATCATGATCGCCAACAACGCCCGGAGCCGAAGGCGCTGAGCCCGCCCGGGTCCGGGGCGGCGCGCCCGAAAGAGGTGGCGCTCGCCGCGGCGTTCCTCCTGGCCGGAACGCTGCTGACGACGTGGCCGCTGGCGCTGCACCTCGGGTCGGGCCTGCAGGACCTCTACGACGCGAAGCTGAACGCCTGGATCCTCCACTGGGACTTCCATCAGACCTTCCGCGATCCCCTTCACCTCTTCGACGCGAACATCTTTCATCCGGCCCGGTACGCGCTCGCCTTCTCGGAGAACCTCTTCGGCGCGGCGCTCTTCGGCTTCCCGCTCTTCGCCGCGGGAGTCTCGACGCTCGCGGTCTACAACGTCCTCTTCCTCCTCGGAATGTTCCTGTCGGCCCTGGCGGCGTGGCTGCTGGCCCGGGAAGTCACGGGCGACAACGCCGCCTCGCTGCTGGCCGGAGTGGTCTACGCGTTCGGCCCCTGGCGGATTTCGCAGATCCCGCACATCCAGCACCAGTGGGGAGCGTTCCTCCCGCTGCTGCTGCTTTTCCTGCTGCGCTACGTGCGCGACGGCGCGCCGCGCGACCGCGTGCTGTTCGGCGTGTGTCTGGCCTGGAACGCCCTCTGCAACATTCACTACGCAATCTTTTCCGGAGTGCTTCTGGTCGTATCGGGCGTCTGGGCCTGGCTTCCGGGCGGCCCGATAGAGCGCCGTCGCGTCCTGGCGCTGCTTCCGGCAGCGGCGGCTGCCGGGGCAGTCGTCGCGGTCTTCCTCGTGCCCTATGCCCGCGCGTCGCGTCTCTACGGCTTCGAGCGGTCGACCGCCGAAGCGGAGACCTATTCGGGACGTCCAGGGGACTTCCTCTCCGCCGGCTCGCGCAACCATCTCTACGGGGCGATCACGCAGCGGTTCGCCATGCCCGAAGGAGACTTCTTCCCCGGGCTCGTGCCCTTCGCACTGGCGCTCGTCGGTCTGCTCGGAACCAAACCAGGGTCGGGATCTCGTGAGAGCGCGAACGGGAGCCTCCCGGCCCGTGCCGGCGCGCGCCGTGCGGGGACGCTCGCGCTCGACCTCCTGCTGTTGCTCCTGCTCGCCATCTGGCTTGCCGCGACGCTCCGGCCGGGCTTGCGCCTGGGGCCGCTGCGGTTGGGAGATCCGCAGCGCCTGCTCGTCTTTGCGACGGCCGCTCTGTTCCTGCGGCTGTCGATCGCCTTCCCGCACGGCTGGCGATACGGGAGCCTCGGCGACTTCCTGGCGCGCGGTCCCCTGGACCACCGAAAGGTCTTGTTCGCGGCGATTGCGCTGGCGGGCGTCGTCGTCGCACTCGGGCTCCACACGCCGTATTACCGCTTTCTCTTTGATTCTTTCGGGCCCGTCTTTCGTGGCATCCGCGCGCCTTCCCGGGGCATTACCCTGTTCCATCTCGGCCTCGGTGTGCTCTCGGCGATCGGCCTCGCGAGCCTGACGCGGCAGGGCGGCAGGAAGTCACGGCGAGGTTTGATCGTGGCGGCAGCCCTGATCGCCGTGGGAGTCGAATACCGGGCCTGGCCGATCGACGTCCACCCGGTGCCCGAGCCCGCCCGCCGTCTACGGCTGGCTCGCGCGGGCATCCGTTCCGCCGGCGGTCATGGAATGGCCGCTCGGGTTTCCCTTCGACTACGAGTACGAGTTCCGGTCCACGGCGCACTGGAAGCCGATCGTCAACGGCGCCTCGGGGTTCGCGCCGCCCCTGTACTTCTCCCTCTGGATGGAGTTGCGCAAGAGCCCCATACCGGGGGAGGTCTGGGACCGCGTCCGGGCCGTCGGGGCTTCCGTGCTCGTCTTTCATCCGCATGACGCGCCGGGGCCCCTGCTGGTGGCGACGCGCGCGGCCGTTCGGAGCGGCGTGCAGCAGGGCCGCCTCGAGATCCTCGACGCCTTTCCACACGGGCAGGACACCGACTACGTCTTTCGCGTCTCGAGCGCGCCGCCTTTCGATGCCGGAATCCCCGTCGAGCGAACGCAGGAAGCGGCGAGGCGTTTCGAGCAGATGACCGTTCGGCCGGGAGCGGATGCATCACCGCCCCTGGTCCTCCTCGACTTTCCGCCGGCGGGATACGAGGTGGCTCCGGGCGAGATCGCCTATGGCTGGGCCGCCGACGATTCCGGGATCGCCAGCGGCCGGGTCTCGACCGAGTCCGGCGAGGAAGTGCCGGCGACGTTCGGGTCGGGCCGGCCAGACGTTGGAAAGCTGCTGTGGGGCTTCGCGAACTCGAAGGAACCCGGCCTCCACTTTGCGATCCCCAACCTGCCGCCGGGGCACCACGTTCTCGTCGTGCGAGTGGAGGCCGTCGACGGCGGAACGACGGAGCTGCGCCGTCCGATCCGCGTCCGGTGACGCGCCGAAGGATCACCGGGGCGGGGAGCGTCCTCTGCGAGCTCCCAGACGCCCCAGTCGCGAACGCGCGCGATCCTTCGCCATTCGCCCGGGACGTGCGACGGCGAGATCCTTGTCTTCCTCCGGAAAGAGGAGGGCGAAGAAGCGATATCCCTTGTTCCTGGCGGCCGCTCGCAGGGCCCGATTCCGCTCGGGCGAGATCGCCTCCCATCGCGCGAAGATACGGCTGGAGTAGTACGCCGAGCGCGCCGCTGGCATCGAAGGCGACGACGATCGCCTTCTCGGGCAGGTTCCGGTTCACCCAGGCGCAGGAAAGCGGGTACACGCGTTCCTGCTCCGCTATCCAGGTCACGCCGACCGTTGCGATGAGACGGCTATCGACCCACAGGATCCACGCGAGCGCCACGGCCGCGAGGAGCCCGGCGGTCACGGGTCGGAGTCGTTCCAGGATCCCCTCGGCGCCGAAAACGGCGGCAAGCAGCAAACCGGGAATTCCCGGAAGCAAGAATCGGAGGAACGGGAAGGACTTGTAGGGACCGTAGAAGCAATAGAAGGCCAGATAGGCGCCGAACCACGAAGAGGAGCAGGGCGCGCCGCGATCGGGGAACCCGCGACTGGAAGGCGAGCGCCATCGCCGCCGAAGAGGGACGGCGTCAGGGTGCGGAGGAGCCAGCCGCCGTAGGAGACGAAGCGCGGCGGGAGTTCGCGACGGCGAACGCGTCGAGAAGACCGAGTTGCGCGTAGCCGCTCGTCAGCGCGCTCCCGTAGGAGTGACGGTTGGCGAAGGCGAGGCCCGCGGCGGCAGGAAGGCCCCCAGACCCGAAAAGGGCGAGACGGCGTCGCGATAACGGCAGGGCGAAGAGAAGCGGATGGCAAGCACCGCGTTCGTCGGCCGCACCAGGATGGCGATCCCGAACGCCGCGCCCGACGCCGCCGCCCACGCGGGCGACACCGGGACTTCAAGGCGCAGAGGATCGCGGCGAGCGCCCAGAACGTCGCGACGATGTCGCTTATCGGCTGAATCGCCTGGAAGGGAAACGGCGGCCAGGCGGCGAGCAGAACCGCCGCGCCGGCGGCGCCCTGCCGCGAGAGGGACAGCTCCCGGCCGACGAAGTAGATGAGCACGAGGCAGAGCAGAGCGGCGATCGGGCTGACGAGAAACGGCCGCGATCGGGACCGAGCACGAGCGTCGCCACCGCCGGGCGCCGGGAACCCGAACGGGTACATCGGAGCCGTCGTGCCCGGAACGGGACCGGGAACGAAGCCGATCGGAAGGAAGACGAGGAGAAGTCGTCCGGCAGCTCGAGCGCATCGAGCGCGGCCGGTCTCTCGACGAGCGATCCCCGGAGAATCCTGCGGGCCGTGTTCGCGTAGGCCGAGCTGTCCGAGCCGCCGACGGAGTTGGAGTTGTAGCGCAGGAGAAAGAGCCCGTACGCGGTGAGCGCGAGAATGGGTGCGAGCCTCCAGACCCAGCGGA
>CAVRXJ010000014.1:0-63894 GCA_963725095.1 uncultured Acidobacteriota bacterium | reverse complement strand
CCGCCGCGGAGAGCGCCGCCAGATCGACCGGCGGCGCGCCGTCACGGAGGTCCGCATCGAGGCGGAGCCATGACGGCGCCGCCTCACGCCCACAGCCGGGTGAGGCGGGAAGAGCTGCAGAAGGCCGCGCCCGAGCCCTGGGGGCAGCTGGGCCGGTACGTGCGCGACGCGAACGGCCGCATCGTCATCCGCAGCAAGAACCCGGTGGACGCGCGGCGCGTCGTCGCGTGCGTGAACGCGCTGATGGGGGTCCCGACCGAGACGATCGAGAGCTGGAACATCCAGGTGGCCGGCGGCGCGGGCACGGGCCCGGACCCCGATCTGTCCGCGATTCCGGAAGATGCCGTCGGAGCGATTCAGGAATTCATCGGCGACGAAGACCGCCGCCTCGGGGACCGGCGGAGGGGCGAGCGCCGGCGTGTTGACATATCGATTGAAGGGGAGGTTCATGAGCGCCAATCCCGTGACTGACCGCGAGACCGACGATCCTTTTGCCGATACGGCGGAACCTCGCGAGCACGCGGCCGAGCCGTGGCAACAGGACGGCCGATACATCCGCGATGCTTTCGGCGCGATCGTCGTGCGCGGCCGCAGCGTCGCCGACGCCCGGCGCATCGTGGCCGCGATCAACGGCGTACGCGGAATTCCGACCGAGGCGCTCGAAGGCTGGAAGCTCGAGGACGTTTCCAATCCGCTGACGCGGCCGGATTTCGAAGTCGAGTTTCCCGAGGAAGAAGAAGTCTCGCCCTACGCGGTCGCTCCCCCGAAGCGCCGCGAGGGCGAGCGCCGGCAGGGGGAGCGCCGCGCCGCCGTCAACGTGCCCGACCCGCAGGCCCTCGTGTTCGACCGCCGCGTTTTCCAGCGGCGCCAGGAGGATCGGCGGCGCCGGGGCTAGAGCCCTCGAGCCCTTTCCTCCGGCACCCTTCCCCCTTCCGGGCCTTGATATCGTTTCGCCCGCCACAACCTGACAAGTGAGGACGAGATGAGGCATTACGCCCGGCTTGGGTTTCTGTTGTCGCTGATCACCGGCTCCCTGCTCGCGGCCTCTGCCCCGACGGCCGGCCCGAACGTCCATGACACGCGCCTCCTCTCCGAACCCGCCATCAGCGCCGACCGGATCGCCTTCGTCTACGCGGGCGACGTGTGGACCTGCGGCCTGGACGGCGGCAACGTGCGGCGCCTGACGTCGGACCTCGCCCTGGAGTCGCGGCCGGCCTTTTCGCCCGACGGAAAGTGGATCGCGTTCTCCGGCCAGTACGAGGGAAACACGGACGTCTACGTCGTCGCCGCCGAGGGGGGCGTCCCGCGGCGCCTGACCTGGCATCCCGGCAACGACATCGTCAACGGCTTCACGCCGGACGGCCAGTCGGTCCTCTTCACGTCGCCCCGCGCCGTCTTCACCGGCCGCTACACGCAGTTCTTCACGGTGCCGGTCGACGGCGGGCCGGAGCAGGCGCTCCCGATCCCGCAGGCCAACCGGGGCGTCTACTCGCCCGACGGCAAGCGCATCGCCTACAACCCCGGCGCGCCCCAGTTTCTCCAGTGGAAGCGGTACCGCGGCGGCGCCGTCTCGCAGCTCTGGCTCTACGACGTCGCGACCCACGCCATCGAAAAGGTTCCGCAGCCCGAGACCCGCGCCAACGACGCCGGTCCGATGTGGATGGGCGACACGGTCTATTTCCGGTCCGACCGCGACGGCGAGTTGAACCTCTACGCCTACGACACGAAGTCGAAGGCCATCCGCCGCCTCACCAACCACACGGACTTCCCGGTCCTGAACGCCTCGTCGGGAGGCGGGCGCATCGTGTACGAGCAGGCGGGCTACCTCCACCTCTTCGACCCCGCGACGGCGACGGCGAAGAGGCTGACGATCGGCGTCGCGGCGGACCTGCTGGAGACGCGCCCGCGCTTCGTCAAGCAGACCCAGGAGCACGAGTACATCCGCGACTTCTCGATCTCGCCGACGGGCGTGCGGGTCGCCGTCGACTTCCGCGGCGAGATCGTCACGGTTCCCGCCGAGAAGGGCGACGTCCGCAACCTCACCAACAGCCCCGCCGTGAACGAGCGCTCCCCGATCTGGTCGCCCGACGGGCGCTCCATCGCGTACTTCTCCGACGCGTCGGGCGAATACGAGCTCTGGATCGAAGGCCAGGACGGCAAGGGGGAGCCGAAGAAGTGGAAGCTCGCGGGCGCGGGTTTCTACGAATCGCCGGCGTGGTCGCCCGACAGCAAGAAGATCGTGTACGTGGACAACGCCCGGGCGCTCTACTGGATCGACGTGGCGACGGGCATCACGCCGAAAGATCGGCGCCGACTATTACTACGGGCCGTACAAGACCCTGCGGCCCGCCTGGTCTCCCGACTCGCGGTGGATCGCCTACGGGCTCAACAACGCGGCGCTCCTCCAGACCGTGTCGGTGTACTCGCTCGATCAGGACAAGTCCTATCCCGGTGACCGACGGCCTGTCCGACGCGAGCCAGCCCGTCTTCGACCGCAGCGGCAAGTACCTCTTCTTCTTCGCCTCGACCAACGCGGGCCCGGTCAACAACTGGTTCACGCTCGAGTCGGTGGACCTGCGCGCCCGCAGCGCGATCTACATGGCCGTCCTGCGCAAGGACCTGCCCTCGCCGCTCGTCAAGGAGAGCGACGAGGAGAAGGGCGGCGGAGGCGGCCGACAAGAAGGGCGGCGCCGAGGCGGACAAGAAAGAGAAGAAGGACGAGGGGCCGGGCAAGACGGACGCGAAGTCCGACGAGAAGCCCAAGGCGCCCCCGGTCGTCGAGCCGGTGCGGATCGATTTCGACGGGCTGAGCTACCGGATCCTCGACCTTCCCGTTCCGGAGGCCGAGCTGTCGAACCTGCAGGCGGGCGAGGCGGGGCAGATCTTCTTCGTGCGCACGTCGGACGGGAAGAACGCGCTGCAGCGGTTCGACCTGAAGGACCGCAAGACCGAGACGCTGCTGCCGGACGTCGACGCCTACCAGATCTCGGCCGACGGCAAGAAGCTCCTGTACAAGGCCAAGGACAACTGGGCGATCGCGTCTTCCGGCGCCAAGAAGATCGAGGGCGGCGAGGGCGCGGTCAAGATGGGCGCGATCGAGGTGAAGATCGATCCGCGCGCCGAGTGGCCCGAGATCTTCCTCGAGGCCTGGCGGATCAACCGCGACTGGTTCTACGACCCGAACATGCACGGCGTCGACTGGAAGGCGATGCGCCAGAAGTACGGGCAGTTCCTGCCGGACCTGGCCGTCCGGCCGGACCTGACCCGCGTCATCCAGTGGATGTGCAGCGAGCTGTCCGTGGGCCACCACCGCGGCGGCGGCGGCGACACGCTGGCGGAGGTCAAGACCGTGCCGGGAGGACTGCTCGGCGCCGACTACGCGATCGAGAACGGGCGCTACCGGTTCGCCAAGGTCTACGGCGGCCTCAACTGGAATCCCGAGCTGCGCTCGCCGCTGACCGAGCCCGGCGTCGACGTGAAGGCGGGAGAGTACCTGCTGTCGGTCGGAGGGCGGGACGTCCAGGCCCCGGCCAACCTCTACAGCTTCTTCGAGAACACTTCCGGCAAGCTGATCGAGATCACCGTCGGGCCCCTCGCCCGACGGCGAAGGGCTCGCGCACCGTCTCGGTGGTTCCCGATCGCCAACGAGCTGCAGCTGCGCAACCGCGACTGGGTCGAAGGCAACCGGCGCAAGGTCGACGCGGCGACGGGAGGACGGGTCGCCTACGTGTACGTCCCCAACACGGCGGATCAGGGCTACACCTACTTCACGCGCTACTTCTACCCGCAGGCGAACAAGGAGGCCGTGATCCTGGACGAGCGCCACAACAGCGGCGGCTCGGTGGCCGACTACTACATCGACGTCCTCCAGAAGAAGCTCATCGCGTACTGGGTCATGCGCTACGGCGCCGACATGAAGACGCCGTCGGGCTCGGTCCAGGGCCCGAAGGTCCTGCTCGCCGACGAGGACGCCGGCTCGGGCGGCGACCTGCTTCCCTGGATGTTCCGCAAGTTCCAGGTCGGCCCGATCGTCGGGAAGCGCACATGGGGCGGCCTGGTCGGCGATCCTCGGCTATCCCGGACCTGATGGACGGCGGCGTCATCACGGCGCCCAACATCGCCTTCTGGGATCCCGAGAAGGGGTGGGCCGTCGAGAACGAGGGCGTTGCGCCCGACGTCGACGTCGAACAGACTCCCGCGGACGTCATCGCGGGGCACGACCCGCAGCTCGAGCGGGCGATCGCGATCATTTTGGAGGATCTGAAGAAGAACCCGCCGAAGGCCCCGAAGCGCCCGCCGTTTCCCGTGAAGGCGGCGCCCCCGGGGCGGTGACGGGAAGGAGGCCGCGATGATCTGGAACCACCCGGGCGCCTACGGAATCGGCTGCATCCTCGCACTGGTCGCCTGCGGACTGGCGGGGATGGTCTTCTGGATCTGGGCGCTGATCGATTGCGCCACCAAGGAGCCCAACGAGGGATCGCAGAAGGTCGGCTGGATCCTCGCCATCGCCCTCCTGCACTTTCTCGGGGCGCTGCTCTACGTGCTGATCCGCAGGCCCGACCGGCTCCGCGAGACGGGCCGGTAGGAGGCCGGGGAGCGCGTGGAAATAGAATCGAAGCAGAGGAGGTACCCATGAAAGGAATCCTTGGTACGGCACTCGCCCTCGTCGCGGTTTGCGCCACCGGATGGGCCCTCGGTCAGGGCAAGGCCGCTCCCGCGGAACCCAAGGCGCACGTCATGGAGAACGAATCGGAAATCCAGTGGATGGATGCTCCGCCCGTGTTCCCGGCGGGAGCGAAGATGGCCGTTCTGCAGGGCGATCCGAACAAGCCCGGGCCCTTCACGGTGCGACTCAAGGTCGGGGACGGTTACAAGGTCGCTCCGCACTGGCACCCGACGGCGGAGAACCTCACGATCATCTCCGGGACGTTCAATCTGGGAACCGGTGACACGGCCGACGCGTCGAAGACGACGGCCTTGACGGCCGGCGCCTTCGCCACGATGCCCGCGAAGATGCGCCACTTCGCGTGGGCCAAGGGGGCGACGGAAGTCCAGATTCACAGTGAGGGACCCTTCCAGCTCATCTACGTGAATCCGAAGGACGATCCGACGCACACCGCGACGAAGTAGATCCCGGGCGCGCCGCGCGCGCGCGCGACCGTAACGAGATTGCGCGATTCTCCGCGCAACTCCTCTGCCGGGCATTCGTAGCTACAAGCGCGAATGATCTCGGCGAAGGGAGACGCGATGCGGAGAAATCGGAGTTTGCGTCGCCGTGCGATTCGGGAAGCTCGGAGCGGCCGTACTGGTCGTGGCGCTCGCGGCCGGCGCGGGACGGGCCGCCATGCCGTCGGACGGGCCCGTCGGAAACGCCGGCACCGCAAGCCGGAATACCGGAGGCGCTGGCGAAGGTCGGCGCGGGCGACTTCGCCGGCGCCGCGAAGGTCCTCGAAGGCGTGACGGCGCGGGAGCCGAAGAACGCCGTCGCCTGGCGGTACCTGGGCTACGCGTGCCTGAAGGCGAAGGACTACGCCCGAGCGCGGTCGAGCTACGAGAAGGTGCTGGCGCTCGCGCCCGGCACGCCGCAGGCGTTCTACAACCTCGGGGTCATCGCGGCGCTGCAGGGGGACAAGGACGGGGCATTCGGATGGCTCGCCAAGGCGAAGGCCACGGGACGGCTCGACATGACGGCCATCCAGACCGACGCGGACCTCGCAGAGCCTCAAGGCGGACCCGCGGTTCCAGGGTCTCCTGCCCAAGCCCGCCGACTTCGCGAATCCCTTCGTCGAGCCCGTCCGCGTCGTGCGCGAGTGGGACGGCGAGGCGATCAACGATCAGTTCGGCTGGATCGCGCGCAACCTCGGCGACGTGGACGGCGACGGCGTTGCCGACGTCGTGACCTCGGCGCCCACGAGCAACGGCGGCGGGGAGCAGGCGGGCCGCGTCTACGTGTATTCGACGAAGAACGGCAAGCTCCTGTGGAAGGTCGACGGGCAGCCGAAGGATCAGCTCGGCACGGGCGTCGAAGGCGCGGGCGACGTCAACCGCGACGGCATTCCGGACGTCGTCGCCGGCGCGGTCGGCGGCGGGAAGGCCTACGTCTATCTCCGGAAAGGACGGGCGCGTCCTGCTCACGTTCACGGCCGAGGACAAGGCCGATACCTTCGGCCGCCACGTCTCGGGCGCCGGCGACGTCGATCGGGACGGGTACGCGGACGTCATCGTCGGCGCTCCGGGAAACAACGCCGGAGGCAAGGGCGCCGGGCGCGCCTACGTCTATTCGGGCAGGGACGGCCGGCGTCCTGCTCACCCTGACCGGAGAAAAGGAAGGCGACGGGTTCGGCAGCACGGTGGCCGGGTATGCCGACGGCAGGCATCTCTTCCTCGTCGTCGGCGCGCCCCAGGCCGGGCCGCGGGGCGCGGGGCGCACGTACGTCTACGAACGCCTCTCCGCGAAGCCCGCCTTCGTCATCGAGTCGGACGAGACGGGCAACGCGCTCGGCGGAATGTTCGTTTCCGTTCCGGGCGACCTCGACGGCGACGGCGTTCCCGACGTGTACGCGTCGGACTTCTCCAACGCGGCGAAGGGCCCCTCGACCGGCCGGATCTACGTCCACTCGGGCAAGGACGGCCGCCGCCTCCTGGCGCTCACCGGGGAGACGGCGGGGGAAGGCTTCGGCATCGGTCCCGCCGGCGCGGGCGACGTCGACGGCGACGGCCGCGCGGACCTGATCGTCGGCGCGTGGCAGTACGCGGGCGCCGCGGTTTCCGGGGGCCGCGCGTATCTCTATTCCGGCAAGGACGGCCGTCTGTTGAAGACCTACACCTGCCGCGTGCCGGGCGACACCTTCGGTTTCGACGCGGTCGGGATGGGCGACGTGGACGGCGACGGGACGATCGACTTCCTGATCACCTCGGCGTGGAGCGGAATCCACGGGTTCCACTCGGGAAGGATGTTCATCATCTCGAGCGGCGTGGCGGCGCCGAAGAAGCCGGGAGCGAAGGTCTTGAGGGCCTACTCCTCGGCCATCGGCCCCTTCGCCTCCTGATAGGCGCGGTCCACCGCGGAAGCGACGAAGAAGTTGCGGAAGGCGCGGCCGGCCGCGTCGCTCTCGCCCGCGAACTGCTTCTGGAAGGCCGAAACGTCGACGCGCTTCTGCGTCTCCTCCAGCGTCGCGCCCGCCTGCACGGCCGCGGCGACCTGCGTGCGGATCGACTCGAGCAGCGCGATCACCTTCTTCGCGTAGTCCCAGTCCCGCAGGACAGGGCCGTGGCCGGGCACGATCGTCGTCACGTCGGTCGCCATCAGCTTCTGGAGCGTCTGGATCCACTCGGCGGGGTGGCAGCCGTAGCCGTACGGGATTGGATAGACGAGCAGGTCTCCGACGACCGCGACCTTCGCGTCGGGAACGAATGTCACCGTGTCGCCGGCCGTGTTGCCGTTGCCGAGAAACGCGATCCGCACCTCGCGCGCGCCGAGGTAGACGCGCAGTTCCTTCGCGAACGCGACGTCCGGCTCGATGAGCTTCGACCCCGCGAGCTCCGCGGTCTCGAGCTGGATGTCGGTCACCTGCCCGAGCAGGTAGCGGCGGTCGGCGTCCGTCAGCGGTTTGCCGTCGGAGCGCTTGCCCGCGGCGACGAAATCCTGGAGGTCCTTGACGTAGCCCGCGTTGTTCTTCTCGACGTCGCGCAGGTAGGCGGCCTGCTTCTCGAGCATCTTGCGCCGCGTGAATTCCGTCGTGACGAACTGGATGCCCGGGTACGCCTTCTGGAACTCGCCGTCGGCCGCGATGTGATCCAGATGCCAGTGCGTGTGGACGAGGTAGCGAACGGGCTTGTCGGTCCGCTTGCGGATCTCCGCGATCATGCGTCTGGCGAGCGTCGGGAAGCGCCCCGAGTCCACGACGAGCACGCCGTCGTCGCCGATCACCGCGACGACGTTGCCCGACGGGATCGGGCCGTTCGTCTCGGCGGCGATGAACGCCACGACACCCGGGCCGGCCTCGACGGTCTGGAACATCCGCTCGGGCGGCATGTCGGCCCGCGACACGGCGGCGCCGAGCGACGAGGCTGATTCCGATTCCCGCGAGGACGGCGCCGGGTGCGATCGATTCCCATTGATTCTCCTTTTCCGCGGGCCCGCGCGCTACTTCAGCAGGCTCGCGAGTCTGGTTTCGGCCTCGGTGTGGAGCGAGGGCGGCGCGCCGAAGAACGTCGTGACGGCGCGGCCTTCGCGGTCGAAGAGCAGCAGGGTCGGCACCGAGCTGACGTCGCCGAACGCACGCACGATTTCCGGGGTTCCGATGGCCCAGGTCAGCGGGAGGTTGAGCTCGCCGACGAGCTTTCGCACGGCGGCGTCCTCCGACTGGACCGCGAGCGCGACGATCGCGAGCCGGTCGCCATAGCGCTTCTGGAGCTCGCCCAGCCACGCGAGCGTGCCGCGGCAGGGAGGGCACCAGGTCGCCCACATCTCGACCAGGACGACGCGTCCGCGCAGGTCCGCGCGCGTCAGGCGCTTGCCGTCGAGGTCGGTGATCGTCACGTCCGGCAGCGCGGCGACGCCTTCCGCCTTCGACGGCGCGGCCTGCGCGCGGGCGGCTTCCTTCTTTCCGGCGAGCAGGAGCTCGATCATGCGCGTGAGATCGGCGCGGAAACGGTCGTGCGAGGCGGCGTTCTTGACGAAAGGCGCGTAGCGGCCGCCGGCCCCCTCCTCGCCCTTTCCGAAGAAGCCGAAGTCGTTGGGTGTGGCGAGCAGGATGTCATCCACGAAGATGGCCGGGTAACGCGTCACGCCGTAGCGCGCCGCGAGCTTCGAGTCGCCGTAGTTCTCGGACACGAATCGGGCCTTTCCCGACGAACCCCGCGACGACGCTGCGTGCCAGCAAACTTGCCGGATCGGACACGTTTCAGGTGTAGGGCCAGCGCACCAGGGTGACCGTCACCTCCGGAGCGGGCCGCGGCGCCGCGGGCCTTCCGGGCCCGAGCGCGGCGAAGTAGCGGGGCAGGACGTCGCCCGCGACCGCGGCCGCCGTGTCGGGCGGCTTCGACCCGGCGGCCTCGAGCTCGGCTTCGCCGTATTCGACCCAGAGCTGGCCGATCGAGTTGTCGTACGGGGCCGCGGCGAGGCGCGCGCGGAGGTCCTTCAGGCGCGCCCGGACCGCCGGAGCGTCCAGGGGCTTTCCGGGCGGCAGGAGCGGGGCCGCGCGGAGCGATGCCTGGAGGTACCGGTGCATCGCGCCGTAGCGCAGGCCCGCGTCGTCGAGCTCGCGGGCCTCGTTCAAGGTAGCGCTCGCGCCGATGAACTCGGAGTGCCGGTCGATCGAGGCGGGCGGGTGATAGGCGGCGAGCAGCTCGCCTTCGAGCCGCTCGATCTCCGGTGCCAGGGAGCGCAGCGGGGGCGCGGGGCGCCCGGAGGGGGCCGACAGCGCGCGGCACAGGGCCACGAACTCGCGCTGCGCCTGCGCCGATCCGATGTAGAAGAGCCCGGTCTGGGCCATCGTGTTGCGGCCGTACTCGAGGCTCGCGTCGTAGTAGCCCTTGATCTGCGGCAGGGCCGCTTCGCCCATGGCGCGCACCGCAGCCGGTTCGACGCCGTCCAGGACGCCGGGCGGAATCGTGCCGAGCGAATCCCGCAGCGAGCCGCCCATGCGCGACCACTCCGCCTCGAAAGCCGCGCCGTCCGCCTTCTTCTCCGCGGAGAAACCGTCGAGATAGCGGGAGGCGGAGAGGTAGACGCGCGCCGTTCCGAGCCGCTGCAGCGCGAGCAGCCGCCGCCCGCTCTTGCGCGCTTCCTCGGCGCCGGCGAGCAGCGGCTCGACCGACTGCTTCACCTGGAGCCAGGTCTCGTCTTTGGACGTGTTGCCCTTCACGTAGGCGTTCCACTGATCGATTTCCGCGGCCAGAGGGTCCTGGGGGGTGTTGGACGCGGCGGTGGCCGCCAGCGCGGCGACGGCGAGGACCAGGAGGGCGACGGGCCTCAAGACGCGAAAGTCACGGCGACCGCTGATCACGTGGAGCACACCCCTCCTCCGCAGTGAGTACGGATTCGAGGTCCGGGGGTTCTGACCTCGGAACCCCGAGACCGTGGGTTCGTCCCGGTTTCCGGCCGCCGGTCCCGGTCAGGCCGGGCGGGCGCTGCGCGAAACGGCGATCTCGGGCGGCTGCCGGAGCGTCTGCAGGACGACGCAGTACCGCTCCGTCAGGCGCAGGAGGTTTGCGAGCGCCTCGTCGGCCGCGTCGGTTTCGAGCGTGAAGTGAAGACGGATCCGCTGGAAGCCGACGGGCGCTTCCTTGGAGACGCCCAGCGTGCCCCGGAAATCCAGGTCGCCCTCCGCCCGGACCGTTCCGCCGCGAATGCCGATCCCGAGCGCCGTCGCGACGGCTCCCAGCGTGACGCCGGCGCAGGCCGCGAGGGCCTCGAGCAGCATGTCGCCCGAGCAGGCCGCCATTCCGTCGCCGCCGGTGGCCGGATGGAGCCCCGCTTCGACCAGCGCCTTGCCCGTCGCGACCTTGCAGGTGATCCCTTCGCCGATGCGGCCTTCCGCCTCGAGCGTGATCAGCGCCGCATCGGGCTGTTGCCGGTAGCGCTCCTTCAGGGGCGCCTGCAGGGAGCGAAGCTCTTCGGTCTTCATTCCCCCATGATGTCACCAGCCGGCGGCCGGTCTATCCCGCGGCGGCCTTCACCTCCGCGAACCGGATGCGCCCGGCCTTCTGGTCGATCGTCAGGACGAAGCGCCGCATCACTTCGTTGCCGATGTTGGCCACGGGGAGCCGGCTGAAGCGCAGGGCCGGGTTCTCCAGGCTGTGCCCGCCGATCTTCACCGTCCCCTTGAGTGTTGCGCCATGGACGACGAACTGCGAGTTGACCGTGCGCGCATGGCCGACTTCCACGGGCTTTCCCTCCAGCGGAAGCTCTTCCATGTATTTTTCGGGAAGGCTCACGCCCCCGGCGGACCCGGAGTCCAGGTCGGCCTCGATCGAGAGGCTGGCGACCGTGATCGGGACGCGGATCGTTCCGCCGAACCCGTGGCTCAGGGCGACCAGCTCCCGGCCGTCCGGGGCGGGCAGCTCGCCGCGGCCGATGCGAAGCTCCCCGCGCCCGTAGTCGAGGGTGAGCAGCAGCTCGGCGAACAGCGGCATGCCCAGAATGCCGCGGGCTCCCAGATGCTGCTGGAAGCCCGCCGTTCTCCATCGCGGTGGCGACCATGCCGGAGAAGGCCGCTCCGCCGATCGCCGAGCCGGTCGATCCGAAACTGCTTGGCGGCGATCGAGTGCGGGTTGATCGGGTCCCCGATGCGGACCTCGCCGGCCTCCGGCAGGCCGAGCTCCTTCGCGAGCTCGCTCTCGAGCACGGTCCCGCCCGCGCCCGTGTCGAGGACGAAGGGAAACGGACCCTTTCCGTCGACCGTCACGTCGACGACGGGCCGGCCTTTCTCCATCCGGAAGGGGACGGCGACCTCGGGTGTCGCGAGCTCGACGCGGTCGGGCGCGCGCTCGGCATGGGGGCCGGGATCCGGCTGCGCGGCGAGGCGCAGGGGGAGGCTCGCCAGAGCGAGCACGAGCAGAGGCTGGCGGATGGGCATGGATCCTCCTTGGCCGTGGAGACGCCTCGGTGCACCGGAGGTTTCGGTCTTCTCCCCTTAGAATCCCGGCGTGGAGCACGAGACCGCCCTCGTCGCGACGGTCGCCGCGGGGCTCGGTCTCGCCTTCGTCTTCGGATTCATCGCCGCGCGGCTGAAGCTGCCGCCGCTGGTCGGATACCTGCTGGCGGGCGTCGCGGTCGGGCCCTTCACGCCGGGGTTCGTGGCGGACGCGGGCCTGGCGAGCCAGCTCGCCGAGATCGGCGTGATCCTCCTCATGTTCGGCGTGGGGCTTCACTTTTCCGTGGCCGACCTGCTCGCGGTACGAAAGATCGCCCTGCCCGGCGCGGCGGCCCAGATCGCCGCGGCGACGGCGCTCGGCGCTCTGGTCGCGCGCTCCTGGGGCTGGTCGTGGGGCGCGGGCCTGGTGTTCGGGCTCTGCCTCTCGGTCGCGAGCACCGTCGTCCTCCTGCGCGCGCTCGAGGAACGGGGGCTCGTCGATTCCGCCAACGGCAGGATCGCCGTCGGCTGGCTGATCGTCGAGGACCTGGCGATGGTCCTGACGCTGGTCCTCCTCCCGGCGCTCGCGCATCCGCTCGGCGGGCTGCCGCAGGCGGAAGGCGCGGGCATCGCCGCGACGATCGCGCTGACGCTGGCCAAGGTGGCGGCGTTCGTCGCCGTCATGCACTTCGTCGGCCGCCGCGCGGTTCCGAAGATCCTGGAACGGGTGGCCCGCACGGGGTCGCGCGAGCTCTTCACGCTGGGCGTGCTGGCCGTCGCGCTCGGCATCGCGGTCGGCGCCGCCTCGCTCTTCGGCGTGTCGTTCGCGCTCGGCGCGTTCTTCGCCGGGGTCGTGATCAGCGAATCGGACCTGAGCCATCGCGCGGCGGCCGACGCGCTGCCGCTCCAGGACGCCTTCGCGGTGCTCTTCTTCGTCTCGGTCGGGATGCTGTTCGACCCGGCCGTGCTCGTCCAGCGCCCGCTGCAGGTGCTGCTCGTGGTGCTCATCATCCTCGTCGGCAAGTCCGCCGTCGCGTTCGGGATCGTGCTGGCGTTCCGCCACCGCTCTCCGCACGGCGCTGACCATCTCCGCGAGCCTCGCGCAGATCGGCGAGTTCTCCTTCATCCTGGCGGGGCTCGGACAATCGCTCGGCCTGCTGCCGGCGGAGGGGCAGAGCCTGATCCTCGCGGGAGCGCTCCTGTCGATCACGCTGAATCCCTTCGTGTTCAACGGCATCGAGCCGATCGCCCGTTGGTTCGCGAAGCGGCCGCGCCTCCTCGAGGCGCTGGAGCGCAAGCGCCTGGAGGAAGCGGAGCCGGCCGCGGTGCACGAGACGCGCGAGCTGCGCGATCACGCGATCATCGTCGGGTACGGCCGCGTCGGCGGGACGATCGGGGCGGCGCTGACGCGCGCCGGGGTCCCGTTCGTCGTCGTGGAACAGGACCGCAAGACCGTCGAGGCGCTGCGGCGCCGGGGGGCTCCGGCGATCTACGGCGACGCGGCGCGCCCGGGGATCCTCGAGCACGCGCATCCGGAGACGGCGCGGCTGCTCGTCGTGGCGGCGCCGGACGCCTACCAGGGCCGGCGGATCGTCGAGATGGCGCGGCAGCGCAACCCGCGCCTCGACACGGTCGTCCGCACGCACACGGCGGGCGAGCAGGCCTACTTCGAGAAGCTCGGCGTCGGCCGGGCCGTGATGGGGGAGCGCGAGCTCGCGCTCGGCATGGCGCAGTACGCGCTGCGCTCCCTCGGATGCAGCGACGAGGACACCAAGCGCACGCTCGAGGCGATCCGGTCCGCTCCCCCGGCGCCGGCGGCCCCTACGCCTCGAGCCGCGCCGTCAGCGTGATCCGCGCCTTGAGCAGCCTCGAGATCGGGCAGTTCTTCTCCGCGATCTCGGCGGCGCTGCGGAACGCCTCTTCCGAGGCCCCGGGGATGTTGCCGACCAGGTCGAGATGGGACTCGGTCACGCCCCAGCCGGCGGCGTCCTTCTCGAGCGAGACGGTGGCCGTCGTCCGCAGGCTCTGCGCCGTCAGGCCGGCCTTGCCGAGCTCCGCCGAAAGCGCCATCGTGAAGCAGCCGGCGTGCGCGGCCGCGATCAGCTCCTCGGGGTTGGTGCCCTTTCTCGCCTTCGAACCGTGTCGTGAACGAATAGGGGGTCTGGCTCAGAGCGCCGCTGTCGGTCGTCAGCTTGCCCTTTCCGGTCTTCAGGTCGCCCTTCCACTCGGCCGTGGCTTGTCTCTTCATGATCGTCCTCCTCGACGTTGTTTGTTCCGCGCGACGGACTCCCGACGATATCCGGGAGAGGCCGGCCGCCGGCTTCTGTTCAGTTTCCCGGTTGCCAAGACTCTCGAAATCCGGCTCAGCGCCGGAAGGACCGTTTCGGTCTTCGACATTCCCCTCCACGAAGCCCAGACGAAGCCGGCGGCGGTGAGCGCGGCGAGCGCGATCTTCGTGACGTCGAAGACCGGCTCGACCCGCACGCCGTCGGGCGAGGCGACGATGACGGCGACACCGCGCGCCAGGGTCTGCCCGCCGCCTCCTCCGCCCCCACCGCTGCCGCGGCGCGGGCTTCCGTCCCGGTCGGCTCCGATGCCGCTGCCCGAGCCCATCCCGAAGCCGCCGACCGTGAGCACCTCGGCCACCGGTATCAGCAGGGAATCGGCGTGGCGGATCGGCTCGCCGTAGACGCGCGACACGTCCGCGGCCGCGATCAGCTTCTCCATCACCGCCGCGGCGCGCGCGCCGGGAGCGGTCTCGTCCGAGACGTCCGCCGAGTCCCGCTCACTCATGAATCACCTCCGCGAGAACTTCCGCCGCGACCGCCGGATCCAGAGTCCGGCGATCAGACCGGCACCCAGCAGGATCCACTGGAGCTGTCGGGTCCGGTCGGGAACCTTCACGAAGCGGCGTCGGCCCGCTTCATCCACCGCGATCTTCAGGGGCCGGCTCCAGACGAGCCCTCCCGTCGATCCGGGCAAACGCAACCAAAGCGCGCGAGTGAACGGAATGATCGTTCTCCCCGCCGCGCGCCATTCCGGGCCCTGCGTAATCTCCGAGATCGGCATGCAGCACAGCCTATCGTCTCTCTTCTCCGGACCCGGAGGGAGGGAATCGCGTGGGCTCCTCCAGGTCCGGCTCCCGGATTGTGCCCGCTTTCCCTCTCAGCTCCCCGAGTAGCCGCTAGAATCGCTTCGAACCGCATGTCGCTCCCGCCGGGCTTCCGCCTCGGGCCCTACGAGATCCTCGCGCCGATCGGCGCCGGGGGGATGGGGGAGGTGTACCGGGCCCGCGACACGCGGCTCGATCGCACGGTCGCGATCAAGGTTCTCCCGCCGCACCGCACTTCGCCCGAGGTGCGCCAGCGCTTCGAGCGTGAAGCGAAGACGATCTCGCAGCTCTCGCACCCTCACATCTGCGCGCTGTACGACGTCGGGAACCAGGACGG
The DNA here is from genome assembly GCA_963725095.1 of uncultured Acidobacteriota bacterium. Taxonomy (GTDB): domain Bacteria; phylum Acidobacteriota; class Thermoanaerobaculia; order UBA5066; family Gp7-AA6; genus DATBFU01. The sequence goes on along the minus strand of CAVRXJ010000014.1, from coordinate 48,866 downwards.
GACGGAGTACCTCGTCATGGAGTACCTGGAAGGAGAGACGCTGGCCGACCGCCTGGCGGCCCGCGGGGCTCTGCCGGTCGAGCAGGTGCTGCGCTACGGAGTCGAGATTACCGACGCGTTGGAAAAGGCTCACCGGCAGGGGATCGTGCACCGTGACCTGAAGCCGTCCAACGTGATGGTGACGGGCTCGGGTCTGAAGCTGCTCGACTTCGGGTTGGCCAAGGCTTTTGCGCCGGTGACGACGCCCGGGAGCCTCACGTCCTTTCCCACGGAGGCCCACCTGACGCAGGAAGGGACGATCCTGGGGACGTTCCAGTACATGGCGCCGGAACAGCTCGAAGGCAAGGACTCCGACGCGAGGACGGACATCTTCGCGCTCGGGGCGGTTCTCTACGAGATGGCGACCGGGAAGAAAGCGTTCTCGGGCGCGAGCCAGGCGTCTCTCATCTCGTCCATCATGACCTCCGAGCCTCAGCCGATCTCGCAGGTCCAGCCGATGAGCCCTCCGGCCCTGGATCGAGTCGTCGGAGTTTGTCTGGTGAAGGAGCCGGAGTCCCGCTGGCAGACGGCCCACGACGTCGGGCTGCAGCTCGAGTGGATCGCGCGGGGCGGGTCCCAGTCGACCGCACGACCCGCGCCGGGCGTCCAGCCTCGCAAGACGCGCGAGCTCGTGGCCTGGGGCATTGCGGCGCTGGCCCTCGCGATCGCCGCCGCGACCTGGTTCAGCGCCGGGCGCCGACCCGCGCGAGCCGTTGGTCCCGTTCGGTTTTCCGTCTTTCCGCCGGAGAAGACCGACTTCGAGCCGACCGGGCCTTCCAGCGGCGGCCCGGTGGAGATCTCTCCCGACGGACGCCATCTGGTCTTCAGCGCCAGCGGGACCGACGGGCGAAGGCAGCTCTGGCTGCGTCCGTTTGATTCCCTTTCGGCGCGCCCGTTGGCCGGGACGGAGAACGGCTCGTTTCCTTTCTGGTCGCCGGACGGGCGCACCGTGGCGTTTTTCGGCTTCGGGGAGCTGCGAAAGGTCGAAGTCTCCGGGGGTCCGGCGGTCACGGTCTGCGCCGCTCCGGACGGCCGGGGAGGCAGCTGGAGTCGAGACGGGGTGATCCTCTTCGCTCCCGGGCCCTTCGGGGCGATCCATCGCGTTCCGGCGGGAGGCGGCGCTTCGGAGCCTGTCACGCAGATCGACGCCGCCCGCCTCGAAACGACGCATCGCTGGCCTCACTTCCTCCCGGACGGCCGTCATTTCCTGTTTCTCGGCGGCCAGCCACGTCTCCGGCGCAGGCCCGAGCAACGCGGTGTTCCTGGCCTCTCTCGACTCGAAGTCGGCGCGGCCGCTCTTCCAGACGAGGTCCGATGCGGTCTACTCCGCGGGCCACTTGCTCTTCGCCCGGGGAACAACCCTGCTCGCGCAGCGCTTCGACGCGAATCGGCTCGTTCTCTCCGGAGAAGCCTTCCCGGTGGCCGAAGGGGTTCGTTACGACGATCTGCTCATTCGCGCGCTCTTTTCCGCCTCGGAGACGGGCACGCTCGCGTATCACGGAGGCGGGACGGAGCTCTCGCGCCTGGTGTGGCTGGATCGGACCGGAAAGGAGCTCGGCTCCGTCGGCGCTCCGGCCCGATATCGCCGCCCCCGGCTCTCTCCCGACGGGCAGCGGCTGGCCGTCGAAGTTCGCGACCCCGGAGGTTCCGACATCTGGTTGCACGACCTGGCGCGAGGGCTCGCAACGCGTTTCACCTTCGATCCGGCCGAGGATCGTTCTTCCATCTGGACGCGCGACGGCGGCTCGGTGTTCTTCACCCGCAGAAGCGGAAACACGCTGGAGTTCTACTTGAAGCCGGCGACGGCGGGAGGGGCGGAGCGAATGCTCGCTTCGGCCAAGGCGATCGGAGAGGTGAACGACTGGTCTCCCGACGGCCGCTCCCTGGTTCTCCAGACCTTCGGCGTCGGATCGAACGCGGCCTGGGACCTCTCGATCCTCTCGCTTCCCGACGGCAAGCTGACGACGTTCCGTTCCTCGGCCTTCTCGGACACCTCGGGAGCCTTCTCTCCGGACGGCCGCTGGATCGCCTACTTCTCCAACGAATCGGGAAGGTTCGAGATCTACGTGCAACCCTTCCCGGGTCCCGGCGGCCGCTGGCAGGTCTCCAACGCCGGCGGCGAAACTCCACGGTGGCGCCCCGACGGGCGCGAGCTCTACTACTTCGCGCCCGGCGGGCGGCTCATGGCCGTCGACGTCAAGACCGGTGATTCCTTCGAGGCCGGCACTCCAAGGTTTCTGTTCAAGGCGCAGATCAAGAGGCTTCCGGGCGCGCAGTACGACGTCTCTGCCGATGGTCAGCGGTTTCTCGTGAACTTGTCCGAAGAAGACCCGTCGCTTCCGGTCACGGTCGTTCTCGACTGGCCGTCGGGCGCCGACCGATGACGCTTCCCGCGGGCTCCCGCCTCGGCCCCTACGAGAGTCCTCGCGCCGATCGGCGCGGGAGGGATGGGGGAGGTGTACCGGGCTCGCGACACTCGGCTGGACCGCTCCGTCGCAATCAAGATCCTTCCGGCGCACCGCTCTTCTCCCGAGGTTCGCCAGCGCTTCGAGCGCGAGGCGAAGACCATCTCGCAGCTCTCCCATCCGCACATCTGCGCGCTCTACGACGTCGGCCACCAGGACGGAATCGACTATCTCGTGATGGAGCTTCTCGAGGGGCAGACGCTGGCCGAGCGGTTGGCGAAGGGCGCGCTGCCGCTCGACCAGGCGCTGCGATTCGGCACCGAGATCGCGGACGCTCTGGAGAAGGCGCACCGGCAGGGCGTCGTGCACCGGGACCTGAAGCCGGGCAACATCATGCTGACGTCCTCGGGCGTGAAGGTCCTCGACTTCGGGCTCGCCAAGGGGATCGGCCCTGGCGCAGCCGCCGCGGCGCTGACGGATCTCGAGACCCAGACGCCCCTGACCGAGCAGGGGACCCTTCTCGGCACGGTTCAGTACATGGCGCCGGAGCAGCTCGAGGGCAAGGAGGCCGACGCGCGGACCGACATCTTCGCCGTGGGCCTGGTCCTCCACGAGATGCTCACGGGGCAGAAGGCTTTCTCCGGCGCGACGCGGGCGTCCCTGATCGGAGCCGTGCTCCGGGACGAACCTGCGCCGATTTCGCGCTTGCAGCCGGTAGCGCCCCGCGCGCTCGACCGCGTCGTCTCGACGTGCCTCGCCAAGGAGCCCGAGCAGCGTTGGCAGACGGCGCACGACGTGGCCCTCCAGCTCGACGGGATCCGGCGCGACCAGTCGGCGGCCGAGCCGGGGCCGGGCCTTGCCCGCCCGCCGCGCGGCGATCGATCGTCTTTCCCTGGCTGATCGCAGCGGCCGCTTCGATCGCTGCCCTCGTCTTCGTGCTGTGGCCGAGGCCGAAGCCTTCGCCGTTCGTGCTGAAGTCCTTGCTCCTTCCGCCGCCGAACACGACCTTTCACGTCTACGGGGCCAACGTCGCCGGGGTCGCACTGGCTCCCAACGGACGGCGCCTCGCCTTCGGGACGCGCGAGGCGGACGGATCCTCGCGCCTCTGGATCAAGGAGCTGGACACCCTGGAGCCTTACGCCCTGCCCGGAGGAGACGGCGGGCTCTTTCCCTTCTGGTCGCCCGACAGCCGTTCCGTCGGCTTCTTCGCGAAGGGGAGGTTGAAGGTGGTCGAGGCTTCCCCGTCGCCTCCGCCCGCGCGCGAGCTCGCCGACGTCCTGGAGCCGCGCGGTGGAAGCTGGGGAGAGGACGGAACGATTCTCTACGCGCCGCAGAACTTCGTCCCGGTGATGCGCGTTCCAGCCTCCGGCGGCACGCCGGCACCGGCCACGCAGCTCGATCGGGCCTCTGGCGAAACGGCGCACCGCTGGCCGCAGTTTCTTCCGGGCGGGCGACGGTTCCTCTATGAGGTCCGAAAGCTGGGACCGGATGGGAAGTCGCTCCAGGGCGGACCGCACGCCATCTACGTGGGTTCGCTCGATGGGAGGGAAAAGCGGCTCGTCCTGCCCGAAGATACGAGCGCCGTCTACAGCCCGCCGGGGTACCTCCTTTTCCGGCGCGCGAACAACTTGATGGCGGTGGCCTGCGATCCGGACTCGCTCGCCCTGCGCGGAGAACCCGTCGTACTGGCGCGCGACATCGAGGGCTTCGCCGGAACCGGGGCCTCCATCTTCGCCGCCTCCCGAAACATGCTCGCCTATTCACCGATCGTCGGGGCCACGCCGGCGCAGATGGTCTGGTTGGATCGGTCGGGAAAGCAGCTCTCGACGATCGGGCCTCCGGACCGCTACGTCTACCTGGGCGTCGCCCCCGACGGGCGTTCCGTCGTCACGGCGCGAATCGAAGACCCTATGCCGCCCGACCTCTGGTTCTTCGATACCGCCGTGGGGAGGGGCATCCGCGTGACCCGCGACGCCGTCGCTCAGGTCGCACCGCTCCTTTCGGCGGACGGACAACGCATCTTTTTCTCCTCGAATTTCAAGGGCCCCTGGGATCTCTGGGAGATGCCGACGAGCGGCGGAGATCAGAGGCCCTTGCTCGAGTCCGGCTCGACCAAGACCGCCGACGACGTGTCCGCCGACGGCCGATGGCTCCTGTTTCGGGAGTTCAACGCCGGGACGCGGGGAGACCTGAAGGTCCTCTCGTTGACGGGAGACCGTCAGGTTCGCACGTACGTCGCGACGACCGACGACGAGACCAACGGGGTCTTCTCTCCCGACGGCCGCTGGGTGGCGTACACCTCCGACGAGACCGGAAGAAAAGAGGTCTACGCCGCCCCGTTTCCGGATCCGGCCCGTCGCCTGCGTGTTTCCACGGAGGGAGGTTCGCAGCCTCGCTGGAGCCACGACGGCAGGGAGCTCTTCTATGTCCGCTCGGGACAGCTCATGGCCGTCGCCGATCCTCCGACAGGGGGAAGCCCTTTCCTTCGGCGACAGCCGGCCGCTCTTCGCGGTTCCGCTGCTCGCCATGAACGATCCCGGTTTCGACCAGCTTCACACGCTACGACGTTTCGCCGGACGGGCGATTCCTCGCGCTCGTGCGGGCGGGGGACAAGACCCCGATTCCCCTCGTGCTCGTGCTCAACTGGCAGGAGAGCCTGAAGAAGTGAGGCGCGCGAGGAAGCCGGAAGCGGCTCTGACGAGGGCCGTGCCCGGGGCCCTCAGGACGCGTCGGGCTTTGCCGCTAGCGCCCTCGTCAGCTCCTCCTTCAGCGTCTCGACCGCGTTGGGGATCAGCCCCTGGTGGTATCGCAGGATCTTCCCGTCGGGGCCGAGCAGGACCATCGAAGGCAGCCCCGGCGAGCCGAAGGACTGAAACGTCTTCGTGCCGTCGTCGAGCAGAGTCGGGATCGAGAGTCCCTGTGACTTGAAGAAGGCCTCGACGCGGGACTTCCGCTCGGCCTCGTTCGGAAATCGCTCCATGGTGTTGACCGCGAGGACCGTCACGGGCAGCCCGCTCGCCGCGGCCCAGTCGGCGACCTTCTGCGTTTCCTTCAGCGTCTTCCAGCACGGGACGCACCACGTCGCCCAGAAGTCGAGCACGACGGCGCGGCCCTTCAGGTCCGCGAGCGTCATCCGCGTGCCGGCCGGGGACGCCAGGTCGAAGGCCGGCGCGGGCTTTCCGACGGGGAGGCTCTCGGAGTCGAGGTCCGCGACCGTCGCGACGGCGCGCCGCGCGCCGGGGTCGAAGGCGACGACGCCGGCCGGGTTCCTTCAGGATCTTCGGCGCGAAGGTGCCCTGGATGTCGACGGAGACGCCGCTCGGTGCGCCGGGCGGCTGCACCGAGAGCGCGACCGACAGGACGAAGCGGGTCTTCGCGTCGAGCTGCACGACCGCATGGCCGTTGTCGGCCTCGAGCCGGATCTCGTCGAGCGGGCGGTCCCCCTCGCCGGCGACACGCCTGAATCCCGCGATGTGCAGCGGACCGAGCAGGTTGAACCGGAAGGCGTCGATCGCGGCGTCCACGCCCTTGCCCGAGCGCAGCGCGATCTCGATCGGCTCGAAGAGCGAGCTCTGGCTGCCCGCGATCTCGACGAGCGTCTTGCCGAAGTCTCCCGAGAAAGGCCGGGCGACGTACTTGCCCGGCGCGTCGCTCTTGGTCAGGTAGAAGGTCTTGCCGACGGCCACGGCGGAAAGAAGCGCGTCGGCGACGGAGGCGTCGGTTCCCGTTCCGAGACGGACCTCGATCGTCTTCGGCTCGCGGTCCATGTTCGGGCCCTTGACGACATAGGTGAAGGTGTCGGACAGCGCCGGCGCCGCCCGGTAGGCCTTCGCGGACGCTGCGAGTGCTCGGCGCGCGCCCTCCACCTCGCCGGATTCCGGCGCGGCGGCAGCCGCTGCTGCGAGCATCGACAAGCGGACGGCCATTGCGAGACGCGACATCGTCATCGGGTCCTCCGGAAGAAGAGCAGGGGCTCTCATCTCTAGACGCAACGGTGCGGCGCAATGTTCCCCGCGGGCACACGGTCTCGCAGCGCCCTTCCGTCACACCGGAGGCGCGCTCGCAAGCCCTTCCTGCGATCCCGCCGCCCGGGCCTGCGCGAAGAGATCCTCGGCTTCGCCTTTGGCGCCGAGAGCGCTCGCCGCTTTCGCGAGCTCGAGCAGCGTCACGTCGTCGGAGCAGAGCCACAGGAAGGAAAAGTCGTGTCCGCTGCGCGAGCGGTAGAGCTCGAGGGCTTCCCGGTAGGGCTCGGCGCCGGCTCCCGCCCGGGCGAGACCGGCCAGCGCCTGAACGAGGAGGTATCCGCCTCCCAGGCCGTGGGTCCGGCCGCGCAGGTGCGTCACCGCCTGCGAGAACGCGGCGCGGGCGGCCGCCGTGTCGGCCTGGTCGAGCGCGCTCCGGCCCAGCGCGCACAGGCAGACGGCGCGGAACGAGTCGCGGTACATGCTGTCCGAGCGCTCGACGGCCTCGAGGCCCTCGAGGCAGCGCGTCCGCGCGCCCGCGGGATCCCCCAGGCGGCGAAGGCACTCGCCGAGGTAGCCGCTCACGCCGGCCGTCGGATGGGGCGACTGCAGGCGCTCGAGCTCCACCGCCTTCTCCAGGCACCAGCGCGCCTCCGAGCCGGAGCCCGTCTCCAGATGCGCCCAGCCGAGCCCGAGCCAGGCCCAGCCGTGGCGCGGCTCGATCTCGAGGGCGCGCTGAAAGAAAGGCGCGGCCTCCGCGTGGCGTCCCGGCAGCGCGAGCGCGCAGGCGCGAAAATACGGAGCGAAGACCGCCGAGGGATCGAGCTCCATCGCCCGGCTCTCCTGTTCGACGGCTTCGTCCACCCGGCTCTGGCGAAAGAGCGTGTAGCCGAGCCAGATGCGCGGCTCGGCGAGGTCCGGGTCGGCCGCGATCGCGCGCCGCGCGTAGCCCGCCGCGGCGTCGAGCTCCCGCGCGTCGGTCGTGAAGGTGAAGCGCATGGCGTGGACGGCGGCCAGCCCCGCGAGCGCCGGGGCGTGGGCGGGGTCGGCGCCGACCGCCTGTTCGTAGAACTGCCTCGCCTGGTCGAGGGAGCCCTTCTCGAGTTGCAGGAAGAGCCGCCGGCCGCGTGCATGGCGCTCGTAGGCATCGATCCGCGGGGCCGGCGACGGACGCAGCGGCGCTCCGCCGGGCTTGAGCTTCTCGACGGTCGCCGCGGCGAGCTGGTCCTGCAGGCGGAAGATGTCCTCGATCGCGCCGTCGAGTTTCTCGCTGGCGACCGCCTCTCCGGTCGCGACCTCCGTCAGCCGCGACGTCACGCGCAGCCGCGGCCCCACGCGCTGGTAACCGCCCGAGAGTACCCACCGGCACGGGAGAAGCCGGCCGATGCGGAGCGACGCCGCGGCGCGCTCCGTCGGCCCGACCGTCGCGCGGAGGGCGAGGACCTTCTCCCGCGCCACGACGGAGAGCCCGTCGACGCGCGAGAGGTCCGTCGCGAGGCTCTCGGCGATCCCGCTTCCGATCCAGTCGTCTTCCGGGTCCTTCGAGAGGTTCTCGAAGTCGATCACCGCCAGCGTGTCCGGCAGCGCCGCGACGAACTCACCCGAGGCCGCCGCCCGCAGGTCCGCGAGGAAAGCGGCCGCGGTGGCGTACCGCCGCTCCGGGTCCCGCGCCAGGGCGCGCGAGAGCACGGCGTCGATTTCGGCCGGCACCCCTCCCGCCCGCAGCGGCGCGGGGTCGTCGGACAGGATCGCGGCGATGCGGTCCGCGGGCGTGTTTCCCGGAAATGCCGCCCGGCCCGAAAGGGCTTCGTAGAGAACCGCTCCGAGCGAAAAGAGGTCCGACCGTTCGTCGAGGGGACGCATCTTCAGCTGTTCCGGCGACATGTACCCGAGCGTCCCAACCACGGCGCCGGCCTCGGTCAGCGCGGCGGCGGTGGGCGTCTCGCTCCCCGTGTCCCCGCCTCCGATCAGGCGGGCGATTCCGAAGTCGAGCAGCTTGGCGAGGCCGCCCGCGGTGATCATGACGTTTTCCGGCTTGATGTCCCGGTGGAGCACGCCCGCCGCGTGCGCGTGGTTCAGGGCCTCGAGCAGGCAGCCGGCCGCGAGCAAGGCATCCGCCAGCGGGAGTGGACCCCGCCGCAGGCGCTCCCGAAGGGTCTCGCCGGCGACGTACTCCATCGCGAGGAACGCGACCCCGGACGCGTCGCCCGCTTCGTAGAACGTCGCGATCGCGGGGTGCTGCAGCCGCGCGCAGGCCTCGGCTTCGCGCTCGAGGCGGGACCGGAACGGGGAAGACAGCGGCTGCGCGAGGACTTTGACGGCCGCCGTTCGGCCGAGCGCCAGATCCCGCGCGAGGAAGACTTCCCCCATCCCGCCGGCGCCGAGTCGGCTCTCGATGCGGTAGTGAGAAAGGGTCTGGCCGATCAGGGAATCCACGTCCCGTGATTATCCCGCCCGAGCCGTCACCCTTGGGGGGTGGAGGGCCTACCGCGCCAGCGTCTGGTCGTAGAAGCGCGCGAGGTCCGCCTTCATCTGTTTGAGCGAGGGCTCGTGCAGATAGATCATGTGGCCCGACGGGTAATACCCGTACACGATGTTCTTCTCGAGCGTGGGATCGAGGCCCATGTGCGAGATCGTGTACTCGGTCTCGAAGAAGGGTGTCGCGAAGTCGAAGTAGCCGTTGGCGGCGAAGAGCTTCAGGCTCGGGTTGAGCGTCATGGCGGCGCGCAGGTCCTCGGCGACGTCGGGCATCGGGGCGCGGCCGAAGTCGGTGCGGTGCCGGTCGTCCCAGTCCTTGCCCGACTTCCTCGTAGTTGGAGGGCTTGTAGAGCTCCTCCGTCTTGTAGCCGATCGTTCCGCGGACGTAGGCGTTGACGGCGGCCGTGTAGGCGGCGGCGATCGCCGTGCCCGACGGGTCGTACTCGGGCGACTCTCCGGCGGCGTCGTGGTCGATGCCCTGGTAGCGCGCCGTCGAGGCGGCCGACGGTGCGCCGCTCGCCGCGGAGCAGCTCCTTCTGGAACCGGCTCGGGATCGAGGCGCAGGTTCGCGTTCAGGATGTATGCCTCCGGCAGCCCCGTGTAGGCGTGCAGCTTCGCCGCGATCTTCGCCCGCGTGGCGGCGTCGAGGCTGGCTCCCTGCGCGAGCGCCTGCCCGTACTCGCCGAGGGAGAACTTCCGGACCTCGTCGAGAAAGACGGCCAGCTCCGCCGGCCGCGGGTCGACCTTCTTGTAGTGCCAGGCGGTGGCGGCGAGGGTCGGCAGGTAGAGCTGGTAGGCGCGGTCGTTGGCGAAGGGCGGGCCGTTCAAGTCGTCCCAGGCGTTCAGGTAGGACGAGACGAAGATCGCGCCGTTGAACGCCATGCCCTTGCGCTCGAGGGAAAGCAGGAGGGCCGCGCCGCGCGTGGTTCCGTAGGATTCGCCGAGCAGGAACTTCGGCGAGTTCCAGCGGTTGTTGGCGGCGACCCAGCGCTCGATGAACTGGGCAAACGCCGCGACGTCCTGGTCCGTGCCGTAGAAGTCCTTGGGCTCGCCCTTTCCGACGATCCGCGAGAATCCGGTGCCCGACGGCGTCGACGAAGACGAGATCGGTCCGGTCGAGGAGGCTGTCGGTGTTCTCGACGAGCCGGTACGGCGGCGGCGGCGCGGGCTGCGCGTCCGGCGTCTCGACGCGCATCGGCCCGAAGGAGCCCATGTGGAGCCAGAGGCTGGCCGAGCCCGGGCCGCCGTTGAAGAGGAACGTCACCGGCCGCTGCTTCGGGTCGGCGCCGTCGGCCGTGTACGCGACGGAGAAGACGCGCGCGGTCGTCTCGTTCTTCGCGTCCTTCAGGTCGATGGTCCCGGCCGTCGCCGTGTAGGCGATCGGCTTCCCGCCGAGCGTCAGGCGCGGCGCGATCGAGGCGGGCGCCGGCGCGGGGGCGGGCGTCGGGGAGGGCGTGGGCTCCTTGCCGGCCTTGCCTTCGGTCTTGGCGTCCTCCGATTCCTGAGCGGTCGCCGGCACGCCGAGCGGCGCGACGAGGAGGACGGCGGCGGCCAGGGCGCGGGCGCAATACAGACGGAGTCTCATGTCGCTTCTTCTCCTGATGGGTTGCGGGAGCTTAGCTCAGGTCTTCGAGCCCGCTCCGGCGCCCGCGTTGTTGTCCATCGGTCTCCTCGTCCGCTCATACGGCGGCGGCGCAGCCGGGTTTCCGGCAAGGGCTCAGATCAGGCCCTGCGCCAGCCGGTCCACCAGGGCGAGACCGGCCTCGCAGATCGCGAGGGGCCGCGTCGCCGCGCGCACCTGGACGAGGATCTTGATCGTCGGGACGCGGTCCTTGTCGGCGAAGAAGCCGAAGACCGCCACCCAGTCGAATCCGTCGCGGATCTCCCGGAACTCGAAGCGGCGGCGAAACCGGGCGACGATCTCGCCGGCCGCGGCGTCGTCGGTCGAGTAGGGCTTGAGCGGTGTCCAGGCGCCGCCCGCCTCTTCCGGCACGCCGGCCGGCTTGGCCATCGCGCCCTCCGGAGTCTCCCTGACGACGAGCCCGAAGATCGTGCGGGCGACCAGGGTGTCCGTCGGGACGCCCGGCGCGAGCGCGCCGACCCGCTCGGTCATTGCTGCCGAGTGGCGAGACGCGGCTCTCGGGGTCGCCACCATCCGGAGCCAACCTTGCCACGACTCCGGCGCGGCCTCAAGGGCATTTCGGCCGGGCTACGGGACCGAGGGGCCCGGAGGGAGGAGCCCGCGCTCCCGCAGCAGGGGCTCGACGATCGGATCGCGGCCGCGGAAGGCCCGGTACAGCGAGGCGACGTCCTGCGAGCCGCCGCGCGAGAGGATCATGTCCCGGAATCGCTGCCCGTTGGCCCGCGTCATGCCCCCGTTCCCCTCGAACCAGGAGTAGGCGTCCTCGTCGAGCACGTCGCTCCAGAGGTAGGCGTAGTAGCCGGCCGCGTAGGCGCCGTCCCAGATGTGCGAGAAGTACGTCGTGCGGTAGCGCGGCGGCACCTGCGGGAGGTCGACCTGGAAGCGCCGCAGCGCCGCGGGCTCGAAGGCGTCGGCGTCCTGCAGCGGCGCGTCGGGAGGCAGCGTGTGCCAGGCCATGTCGAGAAGGGCCGCCGCGAGGTACTCGGTCGTGAGGTACCCCTGGTTGAAGGTTCCCACGCGCTTGATCTTCTCGACGATCGCCTGCGGCAGGGGCTGGCCGGTCCGAATGTGGCGGGCGTAGTGCGCCAGCACCGAGGGCTCCAGCGCCCAGTGCTCGTTGAACTGCGACGGGAACTCGGCGAAGTCGTTCGGGATGCTGCCGAGCGCGGGGTAGCCGACGTTCTGGAAGATGGCGTGGAGGGCGTGGCCGAACTCGTGGAAGAGGGTCGTCACGTCGTCGAAAGTCAGGAAGGCCGGCTGTCCGGCCGCGGGCTTGGAGAAGTTCGTGACGTTGACGACCGCGGGCTTCGTTCCGAGCAGGCGGCTCTGGTCGACGAAGGTGTCGCACCAGGCGCCGCCGCTCTTGTTCGGCCGGGAGAAGAAATCGCCGTAGTAGAGCGCGAGCGGCTTGCCGTCGGCGTCGGCGACCTCCCAGACGCGGACGTCGGCCTGGTAGACGGGGATGTCCCTGCGCTCCTTGAAGGAGATGCCGTAGAGCTTCGTGGCGGCGAAGAAGACGCCGTCGACGAGCACGCGGTCGAGCACGAAGTACGGAGCGGCCTGCGCCGCGTCGAGGTCGTACTCGGCCTTCTGCACCTTTCCGGCGTAGAAGACCCAGTCGGCGGCGCCGAGCGTGAATCCGCCTTTCTCCGCGTCCACGATCTTCTGCATCCGGGCCGCCTCGTCGCGCGCCTTCGCCGTCGCGGCCGGGACCATGTCGGTCATCAGCTTTTCGGCGTTCTGCGGCGTCTTCGCCATCGCGTCGTCGAGGACGAAGGCCGCCTCGGTCGGAAAGCCGAGCAGCTGCGCCTTCTGCGCGCGCAGCTGCGCCAGCCGCGCGACGGTCGAGCGCGTGTCGTTCTTGCCGCCGTGGTCTCCGCGTCGCGAGCGACGCCCGGAGCAGGCGCTCGCGCACCGCGCGATCGAGAAGCGACCCGAGGGCCGGCTGCTGGGTCGTGTTCTGGAGGGTCAGGAGCCACTGGCCGGGCTTCCCGGCCTCGCGGGCGGCCTGCGCCGCCGCGCCGAGCTCCGCCTCGCTCATCCCGACGAGCTCCCGGCGGTTTCCGACGAGCAACGCGGCGTCGTTGGTGTCGGCGAGCAGCCGTTCGGCGAACTCGGTCGTGAGCTTCGATTCCTCCTGGTTGAGCTCGCGCAGCCGCGCCTTGTCGGTCTCGGTCAGCTGCGCGCCGGCGCGGACGAACCGGCTGTCGTAGCGCTCCAGGAGGTACTTCTGCTCCTCGCCGAGCCCGAGGCTCTCGCGCCGGTCGTAGAGGGTCTTCACGCGCGCGAAGAGCTTCGGGTTCAGGTAGATCGCGTCCTGGTGCGCGGCGTAGAGCGGCGCCACCTCCGCCCGGATCTTCTGAAGCGCCGCGTTCGTGTTCGACTCGGTCAAGTTCGAGAAGACCTTGCCCGACGCGCGTCAGGAGCTCTCCCGAGCGCTCCATCGCCTCGATCGTGTTGGCGAAGGTGGGCGCCTGCGGGTCGTCCGCGATCGCCGCGATCTCCGCGAGCTCCCGTTTCATCCCTTCGACGATCGCCGGCTGGAAGTCGCCGTCCTTGATCCGGTCGAAGGGCGGCGCCTGGAAGGGAAGCGGGCTCGGCGCGAAGAAGGGATTCGGCGGCGCCGTCTGGGCAGGGGCGCGGGAGCTGGAACCGTCAGGGCGAAGCGAGCGAGGGCGAAGGCGATGGCGCAGCGGCATCGTGTCTTCATGGCGAGGGCTTTCTATCAGGGAACCGGCGCGCGTGAGCGGGAAATTGCAGTCGGCCCGAGGCGGGGCGCCGTGTCGCGCGCCGCCCATCCTTCCGTCCTGCGAAACCGCCCGTTCGTCCCCGAGTGTCGTGCGGGCGCGACGCTCGAAGAGACGCGCGAGAGTGTGAACCTCGAAGCGTTCGACAAGGAGCTCCAAGGGCGATCCCCGAGTCACGCGGATGTTCCAGGCCTACTTCGTCACGCCGGCCGTCGAGCGCGCGTATCAGGAGGCGAAGGGATGTACGCGCCGGAGTGACGTAATGCCGGGACGGAAGGCGCCCCTTCAACCCCCCGACCCTCTCCCGCATGGAGAGAAGGGTGCCTCCTTTCCGTTACCCCTCGCGCAGCGCCTCCATCGGCTCGACCCGCGTCGCGCGGTACGCCGGAACGGCGCACGCCGCGAGCGCCACCGCGGCGAGCAGCGCCGCCACGGCGGCGAACGTCGCCGGATCGGACGCGGTCACGCCGAAGACGAGGTTCGACATGACGCGCCGCAGCGCGAGCGCCCCCGCCAGGCCGATCGCCAGGCCGAGCAGGGCCGGGCGCATCCCCTGGACCACGATCATCCGCAGAACGTCGGAAAGCTGCGCGCCGAGGGCCATGCGGATGCCGATCTCCCGCGCGCGCCGCCGCACGCCGTAGGACAGGACGCTGTAGATCCCGGCGGAGGCGAGCAGCAGCGCCAGAAGCGCGAAGGCGGCGAGCAGGAGCATGTTGAAGCGCTGCGGCGACAGCGAGCCGTCGACCAGCGCGTTCATCGTCGCGACGTCCACGACCGGCTGCTCGGGATCGATCTCGTGGATGGCGGCGGTCACCGCGGCGGTGAGCGTCTCCGGAGGCGGGACCGTCCGGACGACGAGCGCCATGTAGGGCATCGGGATCTGCGCGAGCGGCGCGTACAGCGTCGGGACGGGATTGACGACGTCGAGGCCCGTGAGCTTCACGTCGCGGACGATGCCCACGACCTCCCGGGTGACACCCGGAAAGAAGGAGAGCGTGAGCCGCTTGCCGAGGGCGTCCCCGTCCGGCCAGAAGCGCTTCGCCATCGATTCGCTGACGAGAACCACCGCGGCGCTCTTTTCCGCGTCGGAAGGCGCGAGGTCGCGCCCTTTCAGGATCGCGATGCGCAGGGTGCGCAGCGCTCCCGGCGTGATCAGGCGAACCGCGACCTCGGGCTGCTCCGAAAGGTCTCCGGCCGGCCGGCCCTCGATGGCGACCGGCTGCGTGGAGCCCCGTCCGGTCATCGGGATGGTGCTGATGGCGCCCGCCGCCTCGACGCCGGGAAGCGCGCGGGTCCGATCGAGGACCCGCTCGTAGAAGGCGTTCTGGCGCGAGGGCTCCGCGTAGCGGGCCTGCGGGATCGCCAGCGACATCGTCAGGACGTTGCGCGGGTCGAGACCCGGATCGACCCGGCGCAGCTGCCACAGGCTGCGCACCATCAGTCCCGCGCCGACCATCAGGACGAGCGCCAGGGCAACCTCGGCGGTGACGAGCAGGCCGCGCGTTCCGGTCCCGCCCGAGTCCGTATCTGCGCGGCCCAGACCCTGCTTCAACGCGTCGTTCACGCTCGTCTTCGTCATGCGCCAGGCGGGCAGCAGCCCCGCGAGGACTCCGGTGGCGACGGAGACCGCGAACGTGAACGCCAGGACGGACAGGTCGAGCGAGATCTCCCCGGCGCGCGGCAGGCGCTGCGCGAGCAGCGTCACGATCGAATCGATCGCCGCGCGCGCGAGCAGCAGGCCCGCGGCGCCCCCGGTCAACGCCAGCAGCAGGCTCTCGGACAACAGTTGGCGGAGGACCCGGCCGCGGCTGGCGCCCAGGGCGGTGCGCAGCGCGATCTCCTTCTGCCGGGCCAGCGTTCGGGCGAGCATGAGGTTGGCGACGTTCGCGCACGCGATCAGCAGGACGAACGCCACGGCGCCGAGCAGGACGAGCAGCGCCGGCCGGACGTCGCCGACGAAGTCTTCGCGCAGCGGGACGACGACCGCGCCCCACCCCTTGTTGTCCTTGGGAAACTGATCGGCCAGCCGCCGCGAGATCGTGTCCATCTCCGCCTGGGCCTTCGCGACGGCGACGCCGTCTTTCAGACGGCCGACGACCAGGTAGTCGTGGATGCCCCGAACCGCGCGGTCCGCCTCGCTCCACGCGAGCGGCGTCCAGAGCTGGGTGCGGTCGGGAAAATCGAACTTCGCCGGCATCACGCCGATCACCGTGTACGCCGCGCCGTCGAGCTGGATTTTCCGGCCGACGGCGTCGGCGGCGCCCCCGAGGTGGCTCTTCCAGAAGGCGTGGCTCAGAACGACGACCGGACCCTTTCCGGGGTCGTCCTCTCCGGGGGCGAACGCGCGGCCCATCGACGGCCGCGCGCGCATCACGGAGAAGAAGTCGGCCGTCACGACGGTGGCCGGGACCGCCTCGGGCGCGCCGAGGCCCGTGAGGTTCACCGAGGTCAGGGCGTAGGCGGCCATCGTCTCGAAGCTGCCGTTCTGGCGGCGCCAGTCGAGGTAGTTGCCGGGAGACACGCTGAACCGGGTCATGCCGTGGAAGAGCTCGGCCGGCGGCACGTGCCAGACCTTCGCCAGTCTGTCGGCGTCTTCGAAGGGGAGCGGGCGCAGGAGGACGGCGTTGACCACGCTGAAGATCGCCGTGTTCGCCCCGATGCCGAGGGCCAGGATGAGGACGGCCGCGCCGGCGAAGCCGGGGCTCTTCCACAACACGCGAAAGGCGTACCGCAGGTCCTGGGCGAGCGTCTTCATCGGGACCTCCTTGCGAGCATTCCTTCCTGGAAGATTGGCAAACGCGGTGCCAGGCCGGGCCTCCTTGAATGGTACGGAAAACAGGGGCATTCGGTCCCGCGCCGGCCCGGTTCCGAGGATTCGGCTGTTCGCATTCGCGAAAGCGCGTCCCGGATCCGGACACCCCGCCGGGGCCTCTATAACCCTTGCCGATATATTCCGTATGGATATAGTGAGGCCATGATGAACGAAGAACTTCGCGTCGAGGCGATGCTCCCCCTTCCCCCGGCGAGCTTCCACATCCTGATGTCCCTCGCGGAGGAGGATCGGCACGGCTACGCCATCCTCCAGGACGTGGCGGCGCGCACGCGCGGCCAGGTGAAGCTCGGCGCCGGGACGCTGTACCGCTCGATCCAGCGCATGCTCGAGCAGGGGCTCGTCGTGGAGGTCCGGGAACGCCCCGCGCCGGAAGAGGACGACGAGCGGCGCCGCTACTATCGGATCACGCCCTTCGGGAGCGCGACGGCGCGGGCGGAGACGCGGCGCCTCTCCGACCTCGTCAAACTGGCCCGGGGAAGCGGATTCGTGCCGCGGAGCGTCTGATGCGTCTCTACCGCACGCTGCTGCGTTTCTACCCGTCCTCCTTTCGCGCGGAGTACGGCGAGGAGATGTGCGCGCTCTTCGCGCGGCGTCTGCGGGCGACTTCGGGCGGCGCCGCCCGGTTCGCGCTCTGGGTCGGAGCCCTGGCCGACATTCTTTTGAACGCCGCGCGCGCCCACGCCGACATCCTCCGGCAGGATCTCCGGTACACCGCCCGCTCCCTGGGTCGCTCGCCGGGCTTCACCCTCACGGCCATCGTCGTCGCCGGGCTCGGGATCGGGGCCACCACGGCGACGTTCTCGATCCTGGACCATGTCCTGGTCCGGCCGCTCCCGTTCCCGGAGTCGGAGCGGCTGGTCCAGGTGTGGCAGGACGAGTCCTTCCGCGGCTATTCGCGGATGGAGGTGTCGCCGGGGAACTTCCGCGACTGGAAGCGAATGACCAGGAGCTTCGAGGGAATTTCGGGTTACACCTACCTCTCGGCCAACCTGGTCGGCAGCGGCGAGCCGGAGCGGCTCGACGGCGCTTCGGTCCACGGCGATCTCTTCGACGTCCTGCGCGTCCGCGCCGCCCTCGGGCGGATTTTCACCGAGGCCGACGACCGGCCCGGCGCGCCCGGCACGGTCATCCTTTCCCACGGGCTCTGGCAGACGCGCTTCGGCGCGGATCCCGGCGTCCTCGGGCGGAAGGTCCTGCTGAACGACGCTCCCTACGAGATCGTGGGCGTCATGCCGGCGGACTTCTCCTTTCCGCGCCGCGAGTCGCGGCTCTGGACGACACTCCGGTTCCAGGAGTCCAACTACGAAGACCGGACGGACACGTGGATGCACATCGTCGGACGGCTCCGCCCCGGCGTTTCGCTCGAGCGGTCGCGGGCCGAGATGCAGGTCATCGCCGCGCAGCTGGAGAAGGCCTACCCGAAGGAGAACGAGCACATCAGCGCCACGGTCGTGCGGCTGCGCGACGACGTGACCTGGCGGGCGCGGCTGCTGCTGCTGGCGCTCGTCGGCGCGGCGGTCAGCGTCCTGCTGATCGCCTGCACGAACCTGGCGAACCTCCTCCTCACGCGGGCCTTGACCCGCCGCCGCGAGCTCGCGGTGCGGGCCGCCCTGGGCGCCGGACGCGACCGGCTGGTCCGCCAGCTGCTCACCGAGAGCCTGGTGCTCGCCGGGATCGGCGGCGCGCTCGGCGTGCTGCTCGCGGCCGGCGCGGTTCCCCTGATCGCGCGGCTGGTTCCCAACGCCCTGCCCATCGCGGAGCTGCCTCCGGTGGATCTGCGCATGCTCCTGATCGCCGCGGTCCTGACGGCCGCGACCGGCATCGGGTTCGGCGTGGTTCCGGCGCTCAAGGCCTGCGGCGGCGCGGGCGGCGACGCCCTGCAGGAAAGCGCCCGCGCGGGAGTCGGGCGGCGGACGGAGCGGCTCCGGTCGGCGCTCGTCGTGGCGGAGGTCATGACCTCGGTCGTGCTGCTGGTCGGCGCGGGTCTGCTGCTGCGGGCGCTCTGGCGGCTGCAGGGGACCGACCCGGGCTTCCGTGCGGAGGGCGTTCTGACGCTGCGCACGGCGCTCCCGATGCCCAAGTACGAGCCGACACAGCGGCGGTCGAGGTTCTACGAGGCCGTGCTCTCGGAGGTCCGGGCGATCCCGGGCGTCTCCGATGCCGCGTACATCAGCTTCCTGCCGATGGTCATGCGGGGCGGAATCTGGCCGGTCGGAAAGGCCGGAGAACCGACGGGCGGGAACGCGGATGCGGCCGCGAGCCTGCGGTACGTGACGCCCGGATTCTTCGCGACGCTCGGGATTCCCCTGCGCCTGGGCCGCGACGTCGCGGACTCGGACACCCGGGAATCGCCCTACGTGGCCGTCGTCAGCGAGTCCTTTGCCCGAAAGTACTGGCCGGGCGAGAATCCCATCGGCCAGCGTTTTCGTTTCGCCCAGGACGACCGCACCGTCGTCGGTGTCGTGGGCGACGTCAAGGTCCGCGGACTCGAGCAGGAAAGCGAGCCGCAGGTCTACGTCCCGTCCCGCCAGGTCAAAGACGGCGACATCATCTGGTACGTCCCGAAGGATCTGGTCGTCCGGTCCTCCGTGGCGCCCGCGGCGCTGCTCCCGACGCTCCGGTCGATCATCGCGAAGGCGGATCCGCAGCTTCCGGTCTCCGACGTCCAGACGCTGTCGGCCGTCGTCGAGTCCGATACCGGGCCCCGTCGGGTTCAGGCGCGGGTCGTCGTCGTCTTCGCCGTCATCGCGTTCGTGCTCTCGGGCATCGGCATCCACGGGCTGCTCGCGTTCACCGTGTCCCAGCGCACGCGGGAGATCGGGGTGCGGATCGCGCTGGGAGCGCCCTCGGGCGAGATCCTCCGGATGGTTCTGCGGCGCGGCGTCGGGCTGGCCGGGGCAGGAGTGGTTCTGGGCGCGGGGCTGGCCTACGCGGCGGGACGCTCCATGCAGGCTCTGCTGTTCGGAATCAGTCCGGCCGACGCCGCGACGTTCGCGGCCGCCGTGACCCTGTCGCTCGCGATGGCAGCGCTCGGAAGCCTGTGGCCGGCCCTGCGCGCGGTGCGCGTCGATCCGGTCGAAGCGATCCGGGCGGAGTGAAACGGCCGGCTCAGCGGCCGGCGGAATCGAGCGTCGCCGAGACCTTCTTCGGGGCGATGGCGCGGTAGCTCTCTTCGATCCACGACTCCAGCAGCTCCACCGGCGGCTCGTCACTGGCCGAAAACTGAAGGGTGACCCATCCGGACTTTCCGAGGCCGTAGCCGGTCGGCTTGGCGAAGGGCAGGTCGAGCGCCTCCTCCCGGGAGGACGGCAGCTTGACGGACAATCCCATGCCGCCGCCGGGAACGGGATCGGCGCCGAGAAAGACGAAGACCTTGCCGTTGACCTTGGCGACGCGCTCTCCCCAGGGGAAATCCTCATTCGCGCCAGGGAAGGCGAGCGCGAACTTTCGCAGGGCCGCGCAGACGCGCGCCAGCTTGCCGGCCGACCGGTCGGGGCCCTCTTTCCGCGCTTTCGTCTTCACGGGCCCGGAGTGTATAGGGCTGCATAACCTTTCGCCTCCGGAGGCGTAACCGGGTCAAGGGGCCGCCCGACGGACCGGCGGAACGGGAGCGGAGCGCCATGGAGATCTTCCTGCAGGACGTTCGGTACGCGCTGCGCGGCATGCGGCGGGCGCCGGGATTCACCGCCGCCGCGGTGTTGACGCTGGCGCTCGGGATGGGCGCCACGACCGCGATCTTCTCGGTCATCCGGGCGGTCCTGCTCTCGCCGCTTCCGTACGGCCGGCCCGAGTCGGTCGCGATGATCTGGAGCCGCTGGAAGGACTTCGACAAGACGTGGGTCGCCGAGGGCGAGGTCCACGACTATCGCCGATTCTGCCCGAGCCTCGCGAGCGTCGCGGCGTGGGACGCCGGTGACGCCAACCTGACGGGCGGCGGGGAGCCCGTCCGCGTCGGCACCGGCGCCGTGACCGCGAACACGTTCGCGACCCTGGGCGTCGACCCGATCCTCGGTCGCGGATTCACCGCCGAGGAGGATCGTCCCGGGGGCGCGCCGGTCGCGGTCCTGGGCTACGGCCTCTGGAAGAGCCGGTTCGGCGGCGACCCGGAGGCGCTCGGCCGGGTCATCGAGCTCGACGGCGTGGCCCGCCGGGTGGTCGGCGTCATGCCGCGGGGCTTCGCGCTGCCGACGGATTTCACCGTCAGCGCGGACGAACCGTCTCAGATCTGGATTCCGCTCCAGCTCAATCCGGCCAACGCGAACGACCACGGCTCGCACGGTCTGTACGCCGCGGCGCGCCTGGCGAAAGGGGCGACGGGCGGACAGGCGTCGGCGGAGCTGAAGGCGCTCGCGGCGCGGCTGACGCGCGAAGGGACCTACCCGGTCGAGATGCGCTTCGCGCCCTTCGCGGTGCCGGTCGACGAGGAGATCCGGGGCGGAGCACGGCAGGCGCTGCTGCTGGTGTTCGGCGCCGTCGGATTTCTCCTCCTCATGGCTTGCGCCAACGTCGCCAACCTGCTGCTCGCCCGCGCCGAGGGCCGGCAGCGCGAGATCTCGGTCCGCGCCGCGATCGGCGCCGGGAAGGTTCGGCTCGCCCGCCAATTCCTGACGGAAAGCCTCGTGCTGGCTATCGGAGGCGGACTGCTCGGCCTCCTCTTCGCCTGGGTCGGCGTGCGGCTGATCGCCGCGCGGGGCGCGGCGGGACTGCCGCCGCTCGAGCCGATCGGCATCCAGGGCGGCATGCTCCTCTTCGCCGCGGGCCTCGCCGTCCTCACCACGATCCTCTTCGGCTTCGCGCCGGCGCTGCGGATCCTGCGCATGGATCTGGCGGACGCCCTGCGCGAAGGCTCCGGAAGCGTGTCGGCCGGGCTCGGCCGCCAGAACCTGCGCGGGACGCTCGCGGCGTTCCAGATGGCGATGGCGGTGATGCTGCTTCTCGGCGCGGGCTTGATGCTGCGCAGCCTCCACGCGCTCCTGCGCGTGGATCTCGGCTTCGAGCCCCGGCACGTCTTGACGCTCCAGCTGCGGCCTCCCGAGCTCGCCTACGAGAACCCGGAGCAGGTCGTGGCGTTCTACCGCGCGCTGCTCGACCGCGTCCGCGGCCTGCCCGGTGTGCGCCAGGCCGGCATCGTCCGGTCGCTTCCCCTGGGCTCGGCGATCGGCGACTGGGGCCTCGACATCGATGGCTACGCCGAGTCGGCGGGCCACAACGCGAAGGGAGACTGGCAGGTCGTCTCCGACGGCGCGCTCGAGGCGCTGGGGGAGCGGGCCCTTCGGGGGCGCCTCATCGAGCGAACGGACGTGGCCGGGGCGCTGCCGGTCGTGCTGGTCAACGAGACGCTCGCGCAGACGTACTGGCCGGGCCAGGATCCGATCGGAAAGCGCCTCCGCATGGGCTCGGACGACCCGAAGCGTCCCTGGATGACGGTCGTGGGACTGGTGCGCAACGTGCGGCACAACGGCGTCACGGCCGTCGTGAAGGAGAAGTTCTACGTGCCGTACTCTCAGTTCCCGGCCGCGGCGGGCTTCGCGGCGCGCAACATGAACCTCGTCGTCCGGGCGTCGGGGGATCCGCTGGCGCTCGTCGGCCCCATCCGCGCCGAGGTCCGGCGGCTCGATCCGAACCTGCCGATCGCCAACGTCCGTCCGATGACGAAGGTCGTCGACACTTCACTCGCGACGCCGCGGCTCACCGGCGCCCTGCTCTCGATCTTCGCGGGGCTCGCGCTCTTCCTGGCGGCCGTCGGCATCACCGGCGTGCTGGCGTATCTGGTCACGCGGCGTCGCCGTGAGATCGGAATCCGGATGGCCCTCGGCGCCTCGACCGCCATGGTCGTGCGGCTCGTGCTGCGCAAGGGGCTGGCGACCGCCGGAACGGGAATCGCCGCGGGCGTGCTCGGGGCGATGCTCCTGACGCGGCTGATGGAGGGGATGCTGTACGGCGTCGCGCCGCGGGACCCGGGGACCTTTCTCGCCGTCCCGCTGCTCGTCCTCGCGATCGCGCTCGCGGCGAGCGCGGCTCCGGCGCTGCGCGCGGCTCGCGTCGATCCGCTGGAGGCCCTTCGCTCGGAGTAGGCCGGGGCGTCAGGGGAGGAGGATGTCGGTGAGCTTGAGCGCGAGGTCGCGAAGCCCCGCACCCTCCGTGTTCGCGAGCAGCGCGACGGCGAAACCTCGGGACGGGATCATCAGCAGGTAGGAGTTGGTCCCTTCCTGCGAGCCGCTGTGGCGGAGGACCTTCTCGCCCCGGCGCTCCTCGATCGACCAGCCGAAGTAGGGCGAGGCGGCACCGTCGTTCAGCTTCATCGGGACCTGCATCTGGGCGAAGGTTTCCTTCTTCAGGAGCCGGTTCGTGTCGAGGGCGACCGCGAACCGGGCCAGATCGTCGACCGTCGAGACCATGCCGCCGCCGGGGACCTTGTTGCTCGTGTCTGCCAGGTCCGCGTTGCGCAGCGCGCCGCCCTCGAGCTTCGCGTACCCGCGGGCCCGGTTCGGAATGATCGCCCAAAGGTCGTCGGGCCGCGTGCGCGCCATGCCGGCCGGTTCCGTGATGTTCTCGCGCACGTAGGCGGCGAAGGGCTTTTGCGACGCCCCCTCGACGACGCACCCGAGGACGACGTAGCCGAAGGTGGAGTACGTCTCCTTCACTCCGGGCTCGTGCAGGAGCGCATCCGCCTGAAAGGCCTGCAGCGACTCGACGACGCTCTCGAAATGCCGGGTGCTGGTCGGTTCGCCCGGCCGGTAGTGGCGGATGCCGCTCAAGTGGCCGAGCAGCTGCCGCGTGGTGACGGCCTGCGCCTTCTTCGGAAAAGCGGGGCAATACGTCTGGATGGAAACGTCCAGGTCGAGCTTTCCCTTTTCGACGAGCTGCATCGCGGCGACGGCGGTGATCGGCTTGGAGACCGACGCGATGCGGTGCACCGTCGCGGCCCGGAACGGAACGAAGTTCTCGAGATCCGCGAAGCCGTACCCCTCCGACCAGGAGAGGCGGTTGTCGAGGACGACGGCGGCCGAAAGGCCCGCGACGTTGTTCTTCGACATGGCCGCCGAGACGGCGGCCTCGACCTTCGCCAGCGCCCCGGCGGGAAAGCCTTCGGGATCCGCGCCGCGCGCGGGAACGGCCGACGCCAGCACCCACGCGAGCGTGCACAGAACCGCGCCGCGGCCCCGCCGTGGCGCGATCCCCGTCATGCGCGCGGCCCTTCCTCGCGCGGGGTGAGCCACGACCGGACGGTTGCGTGGTGCGGCGCCCACGCGGCCCACGCGGACGCGGCCCAGGCCCGGACCCTCCGTTCGTGCTCGTCGCCGTCCTGCGAGCCGATCACGTCGGCCACAGTCCGGTCGCCGCGCAGGGGAGGCGGTGTCAGCCAGCAGAAGCGCCCCTTCGCGTCGGCCGCCGCGCGGATCGCGTCGGTGGCCTCGCCGAAGTCGAGCCCCTGCTCCAGGATCAGGCAGAGGCTGATCAGGTGGAGCGCGACGGACTGGACGCTCTGCGGCGAAGGCCGGCCGGGATGCTGGACGGCGTAGGCGTCGACGGAGAGGCGGTGCGCGCGCGCGTAGGAGGCCTCGCTGTACTCGAGGGCGAGAACCTCGCCGAAGGCGGCCCAGCAGCCGGGCGAGGACTCCATGTAGCGATGCGTGGGGCCGTCCCGTTGCTCGAAGGAGCCGCCGCAGCCGATGCAAGCGATCCGACTGGTTTCCGCCAAGGCGACGGCATTCTATGGGGTCGGGCCTCCGCCGTGGAGCCTGCCGCCGCAGAACGGGTCGCGGACTATCGCGACGTGTCAGCGCTCCACCGCCCGCGTCCCTGGGGCCGGGCGCATTCCCCGAGGGTTGCGAGCTGGTCGGGGGAGAGCTTCGCTTCGATCTGCGCGCGAACCGCGAGCGCGTCGCCGCGCAGGCGCTTGTGGCTGGCGGTCACGTCGAGCACGTCCTGGCCCAGGACGGACTTTTCGGCGCCGCCGGCGATGTCGGCGCGCAGCCGGAGGCGGTCGGCCTTGAGGGCGGCGGCGCTCGATCGGAGCGTCGCCTTGCCGCTCGAAAGCATGGCGGAGATGTCGGTCTGCTGCTGGGAGGACAGGTCGAGGGTCGAGAGGCACCGTCCGAGACGCGCGAGGCCGCGGCCCTTTCGCGCGTGCGGGAGGCCTCCGGGACCGGCGCCCGCGGTCCCGTCCTCCTGCGCGGACGCGGCGCCGGCCGCCAGCGTGAGCAGGGCGAAAGCGGCGGGAGCGAGTAACCGTTTCATGTTGGGACACTCCTTTCGGCAGATGCGGGCGCCGCCGTCGCCTTCAACCAATGGACGATCCGCGCGCGCGCCGGATTACGGAGAGGCGGCGGTCGCCTTCTCGGCGATCTGCCAGAGCCGGGCGGCGTCGGCGTCGTTGGCCGCCGGTGGCGCGGGAGTCGCTTCCCGAAGCTTGTCGAAATAGCGGCCCGTCACGCCGTCGAGCTCCGGCGCCGCGGCCAGCCGGACGACGGGCCGCGCGCCCTTCTTCGCCGACGGCAGCGCCGCCGACGATCAACCAGCGCGCCGGCTGCGGCACCGCGCGCCAGATGCCCGTCGCGATCGCGCCCGGGTGGACGGCGTTGGCGGCGACCTTCGGATGCCGCCGCGCGAGCTCTCGGGTGAAGAGCACCAGGGCGAGCTTCGTGTTCGCGTATGCCTGGAAGCCGCCGAAGCCGCGCGACAGCTCGAGGTCGTCCCAGTCGATGCGGCCCGTGCGGTGCGCCGCCGAGCTCACGTTGACGACGCGCGGCCGGGGCGCCCTCTCGAGCGCGGGCATCAGGAGTTTCGTCAGAAGAAAGGGCCCGAGAAAGTTCGTCGCCCACGTGACCTCGTGCCCGTCGGCGTTGACGCGGCGGTCCTTGACGGCGACTCCGGCGTTGTTGACGAGAACGTCGAGCGCCGGGTGCGCGGCGAGGAATTCTGCGGCCGCGCGGCGGATCGACGCGAAGGAAGCCATGTCGATCCTCAGCAGCTCGGCGCGGCTGCCGGCGCGGGCGAGCTCCGCGACGACGGCCTGTCCTCGCTGGGCGTCGCGGGCGCCGATGACGATGCGCGCGCCCATCGCCGCGAGGGCCCGCGCCGCTTCGAGGCCGATTCCTCCCGTCGCGCCCGTGATGAGGATCGTCTGGCCGGACAGGCTCATCGTGTCCGAGTCTTTCATGAGCGCGTTAGGATTCGTCGCGGTGTCCGACCCGAACGCCGCCGCGGTTGATTCCCCGATGCCCGAGCTGGTGCGGGTCCCCGGCGGTGAAATCCGCGGCACGGTGATCGGGCCTTTTCTCCTCGGCCGCACTCCGGTGACCAATCGCGAGTACGCGCCGCTGGTCGCGTCCGGGCGCGTTGCGCCGCCGCCGTGGTGGACGGACCCTGGCTTTCGCGCGCCGCGGCAACCCGTCGTCGGCGTCACCTGGGACGACGCGATGGCGTTCTGCGCAGGCGCTCGCGGATGGGGCCGGCGGGCGCTGGCGCCTGCCAACGGAAGCGGAGTGGGAACTCGCCGCCGGCGGCGGGCTCGCGAGCCCGCGCACGGCGTGGGGAGAGGCGGTCCCGCCCGGCGAGATTCCCGAGGGCCCGATCGCCGGCCCGTGGGAGGCCGGGCGCGGAACACCCAACGGCTTCGGCCTTTGCGACATGGGCACGATCGTCCACGAGTGGTGCGAGAACTGGGCCGCGCCCACGCGGACCGGCGCTCCCGCCCGACGCGCGAGCCGGGGCGGCTCGTGGCGTCATGAAATCCGCTGGTCTTCCCCTTCGGCGCAGAGCAGCCTGCCTCCGGACTTCCGCTACTCGGACTATGGCTTTCGGGTCCTGCGGGAGATCGACGGCTAGAATCCGCGCATGAAATCGCAACCATCGGGTCTGTTTCTGGTCGGAGTCCTTGCCGCCCTTGCGTCGGGAGCCACAGCGCCGCCAGCTCCCGAAAAGATCTCGTACAAGGTGCTCCTCGTCGGCAATGCCGCCGGAACGGCGACGACGGCGGCCGGGCCCGGCGGCGAGCAACGCTTCTCCTTCGAGTTCAATGACCGCGGACGCGGTCCCAAACTGGAAACCCGCATGGCGCTCGGCGCCGACGGTGCGCCGATCTTCATCGAGACACAGGGCAACGACTACCTGAAGAGCCCGGTCACGGAGAGGTTCGCGGTCGAGAAGGGCGTCGCGTCGTGGAAGAACCCGTCGGAGAAGGGCGATCGGAAGCTCGAAAGCAGCGCCTACTACCTGAGCCTGAACGGTGTCCCGCAGGAGACCGGCCTGCTCGCGCGGGCGATGTTGCGCGCGCCGGGGCGCCGGCTCGCGCTGCTGCCCGACGGGGAAGCCTCGATCGAGCGCGTGGCCGAGGCGAAGGTCCGCGCCGGCTCGGACGAACAGACCGTGACCCTCTTTGCGATCACTGGTCTCGGCTTCGCTCCGGAGTTCGTCTGGCTCGACCGCGACGGGACGTACTTCGCCTCGGCCTCGACGTGGCTGACCACGGTGCGCGAAGGCTGGGAGGGGGCCGTCCCGAAGCTCTTGGAAGCGCAGGAGGCGGCCGAGTCGGTCCGGGCGAAGGCCCTCGCGAAGGCCGCATCGCGCCGGCCGGGACGGCCCCTCGTGTTTCGAGGCGCGAACCTCTTCGATGCGGAGACCACGACGAGTCGGAAGGGAATGACCGTCGTCGTGTCGGGGGAGCGCATCGCCGCCGTCGGGCCCGACGGCGCGGTCGCCGGTTCCGGAAGGCGCGGAGGTGATCGATGCGGCCGGCCGGACGCTCCTGCCCGGTCTCTGGGACATGCACGTGCACGTCGGTGATCTCGACGGACCGCTGAACATCGCCTCGGGCGTGACGAGCGTGCGGGATCTCGCCAACGACATCGACAAGCTCGCCGCCCTCTCCCGCAGCTGGGCCGAGGGCTCCGCCGTCGGTCCGCGGGTGATCGCCGCCGGCTTCATCGACGGCCCGGGCCCCTACGCCGGCCCGACGAAGGTCCTGGTCGACACGCCGGAAGAGGCCCGCGCGGCCGTCGCCCGCTACGCCTCGCTCGGATACCCGCAGATCAAGGTGTACAGCTCGCTGCGCCCCGAGCTCGTCCCCGTCATCATCGCCGCGGCGCACGAGCGCGGGATGCGCGTCAGCGGCCACGTGCCCGCCTTCATGACGGCCGACCAGTTCGTCCGCCTCGGCGCCGACGAGATCCAGCACGCCAATTTTCTCTTCCTGAATTTCTGGGGCGACACCGTGAAGGACACGCGCACCCCGCTGCGCTTCACGGCCGTCGCGCAGAACGCGGCGGAGCTGGATCTGGATTCCGAGCGCGTGCGCGCGTTCCTGCGCCTCCTGAAGGAGCACGGCACGGTGAGCGATCCCACGGTGGCGATCTTCGAGGAGATGTTCGTCGGCCGGCCGGGCACGATCTCGCCCGGCTACGCCGCCATCGCGGACCGGCTGCCGGTTCAGGTGCGGCGCGGCCTCCTGACGGGAGGGCTCCCCGTGCCCGAGGGCAGCGACCAGCGCTACCGGGACTCCTTCCGGGCGATTCTCGGAATGGTCCGCCGTCTGGAGTCCGAGGGCATCCCGATCGTGGCCGGAACCGACTCCGCTGGCGGGCTTCACGCTCGACCGGGAGCTCGAGCTCTACGTCGAGGCGGGAATCCCCGCGCCGCCGCGTCCTCCAGATCGCGACGTTGGGCGCCGCGCGCGTGATGAAGCGCGACGCGGAGCTCGGCTCGATCGCCCCCGGCAAGAAGGCCGATCTCGTCCTCGTCGACGGGGACCCGTCGGCGCGCATCTCCGACGTGCGGCGCGTCGTGACCGTCGTCAAGGATGGAGTCGTTTACGACCCCGAGGCCATCTTCCGCGCGCTCGGAATCCGGCCGGCGGCTGCCGCGCGATAGCCGGGAGGCGCCGGCGGAGGGACCAAGGGGGTGGTATGCTGAAAGCCTCCGATTCCTCCGACGGACCACGCCAGCCAACCCGTGTCAGCCGTCGCCGGTCTTTCGGCGAGAAAGCGAGGTGCGCCATGGACGACGGCTCTCGAACCTGGAAATGCCGCAACTGCGGCCGAGCCAACCGGACCGGAGTCGCCTCCGACGGGACCGCGAGCTGCGAGTTTTGCGCGGAGACCACGCGCATCCAGCCCAGTCGCGTTCGCGGCGGCGAGGCCGAGGCGCAGCTTTCCGTCACGGCGCGGCGAAATCGGACCAACGCCGGCGTCGCCGCCCGCTCCGGTGGCTGAAGAATCCGGCGGCGAGTTCCCGGAACGGGACTCTTCGCCGAGCCCCGAGGGGAAGACCCTGCGGCTCCTGTCGCAGTGGCTCCAGGACCTGACCCTCGAAATCGACGAGGCGCTGCCGCCCAGGCCCGCGGGCGAAGCCGGCGCCGCGGCCCAATCCTCCTACCGGGCCCGGGAATCCGTCGCGACGACCCTCCGCCAGACCGCCGAAGGCTTCGCCGTCGCCCTCCGCCACCGGCGCTGAACCGGACTAGGCGGTCCGCCCTCCGCCAGGATCCCGCGCGTACGCGTCCGCTCCCAGGATGTGCAGCGAGACGTAGCGCTCTTCTCCGACGACCCAGCTGTCGTGCCCGGGGGGCACGTAGAAAGCCGTGCCGGCTTCCAGAACCCGCTCGCTCCCGTCGCGCATCCGGACCGCGGCCCGGCCGCTCTGGACCACGCCGACGTGCTCGACCTCGCAGAGGGGCGTGCCCGCCGTCGGGCCGACGTGCTGCGACCACCTCCAGCCGGGCTCGTAGGTGGCCCGCCCGATGACCATCGGGCCCAGACGCAGGAGCTCGAGGCGGCCCTTCTCGAAGACGCGCACCTCGTCGGGCGCGTCGAACGTCTTGAGCAGGGTCTCGAGGTCGCTCATTCGGAAGACGGTACGGATTTGCGAGCGCGGTGTTTTCCGTCCGCGGGCGCGGCGCGATGCAGGACGATCCCCGCCACCAACGCGGCGAGCTTCTGGTCCTGCGTCCACGGAGGCCCGAGCGGTCTTCCGAGCTCGCGATCTCCTTCTGCAGCCGTCCGATCGTCGCGCCCCGTTCGCCGCATCCCAGAGCCCAGACGTCCTTCTCGCGCACCGCCATCACGGGCAGTCTCGACCGGCCGGCGGCGAAGACGATCGCTGCGCGGAAGTGCTCCCCGTCGGCCGTGTGAATGAGGGCGTGGGAGGCGAGGACGGCGGCAAGGGGCGGAAGCGGGCGTCCGGAGGCGAGCAGGAGGCCGCAGCCGACGACCTCGTGGCCGTCCTTTTGGAGCTTGCCGACGACTTCCCGAAAGGCCTGAACGGCCAGCCGGCGCGAGCCGTTCACCCAGACGCGAAGGCGGTCCCGGGCTTCTTCGAGCGCCAGATTCTCGGCCGCGTGGTAGGGCTGTTTCGGAATCCCGGGGCCCGAGAGCGCGATGCGGCGGCGGTCCAGGACGACGGGCGCCTGCGCCGGCCCGCCGACGGCGACCAGCGCCGCCCAGCCCGAGTGCGCCCGCAGTCCGAGCGCCGCACGGCTCATGGCCGCTCTCCGGTAGGATGTGCGCGAGGAGGTTTCATGTTGCGAAGAATTCTCTCGCCGTTCGCCCTCGCCGCGCTGATTTTTTGCGGGATCGCCGGCGCGATCGCGCAGGCTCCCTCCAGCAATGCAGCCCCGACGCCGGCCGTCCAGACCAAGGCGTCACAGGCCGAAATGACGCCGGCCAAGGCGCTCGAGCGGCTGAAGGAGGGCAACGCGCGCTTTGCCGAGGGCCGCGGCTTGACGCGCAACCTGCCGGCGAAAGTCGCGGCGACGGCCGCAGATCAGTACCCCTTCGCCGCGATCGTTTCCTGCATGGACTCGCGCGCGCCGATCGAGATCGTCTTCGATCAGGCGATCGGGGACGTCTTCAGCCTGCGGGTGGCGGGCAACGTGGTCGACCCGAATTTTCTCGGCAGCCTCGAGTACGCGGTGAAGGTCGTGGGCGTGCGCCTGCTGGTCGTCCTCGGGCACTCCCAGTGCGGCGCCGTCAAGGGGGCGATCGACGGCGTGAAGATGGGGAACCTGACGGGGCTCCTGGCGGAGATCCAGCCGGCGATCGACGCCGCCGGGCCGAAGAAGTCCTCGAAGGACGCGGCCTACGTCGCGCGCGTCGCCGAGGGGAACGTGCACGTCGCGATGAAGGAGATCCTCGAGAAGAGCCCGATCCTCGCGGAGGCGATCCGATCCGGCGCGGTCGGCCTGGTCGGCGGTATGTACGACCTCGAGAAGGGGCGCGTCACCTTCTACGCGGACTGAACCGCCGCCAGGATCTCGTCGGCGTGGCCGTCGGGCTTGACCTTCGGCCACACACCGGCGATCTTGCCCTTCTCGTCGATCAGGTACGTCACGCGGTTGATGCCCATGAACTTCCGCCCGTACATCGACTTTTCGCCCCAGACGCCGTAGTCCTGCACGATCTTCTTGTCCGTGTCCGCAAGCAGGCGAAACGGCAGGTCGTACTTCTCGGCGAACTTCTTGTGCGACTTCTCGTCGTCCACCGAGACGCCGAGCACCTCGATCTTCTTCCGGCGGAACTTCGAGAAGCCGTCCCGGAAGGAGCACGCCTCGATCGTGCAGCCGGGCGTGTCGTCCTTCGGGTAGAAGTAAAGGACGACCTTGCGTCCCTTGAAGTCCTTCAGCGACGCCTTCTCGCCGTCCTGGTCGGTCGTCTGGAAATCAGGCGCCTTGTCGCCGACACCGAGCAGTGTCATGGTGCAGCTCCTTTCGTGCGCCCGGGATTCTCGCACTTGTCGAAGTCGGCTGCGAAGAGTCCAGACACTTCCGACTCGAGCTCCGCCGCCCGGATGCTGTCCTCGGCCAGGACCAGGCCCGAGACGAAACTGAGAGCGTCCGGGCCCTGGGCGAGCGCGCCGTCGAAGATCGCGCAGGGGAATCAGGCGCCCTTCCCGCACATAGGGCTGGAGGCGCGCGAGCCCCTCCGTGACCGATCCGGCGAAAGGAGACGCGAAGGACTGGCTCACCCGGTTGCCGTCGCGCACGGCGGTGCCCGAGTGCATCAGGACCTGCGGCGTGCTGCCGTTCATCCGGAAATTGAGGTCGAAGACGAAGATGCGGCCCGCGGAATCCGCGCCGACGTCGAAGCCGCAGACTCCCAGATAGCCACGGGCCCGCGCCTTCTCGGCGATCGCCCGGCCGATCGCGACAGCCTCTCCCGGGGGAGGGTTCGACGGGTCGATCCGGCTGCCCTTCTGGATGCCGATGGCCGAAAAAATCTGCTCGGCCGCTCCCAGATAGAGCGACGAGTCCGGGAGCACGGCAAAGCTCAGGCACCACGTCGAGGCGACCGAGATCGCGTCCTCGACGATCAGGCCCGCGAGATGCTGCTGCTGGCTCCGGAACCAGTCGATGGCGCGCTCCCAGTCCGATGCATCGGTGCAATAACGCAGATCCTTGCCTCCGCCGCTTGCGCCTTCGACGGCGGCCTTGAGAAAGACCGGGCGTTCCGGCGGCCGGTTTCGCATCGCGGCGATCCCCTCGGCCGGGATGACGCGGCGGTTCGGGACATGCTGCGGAGGGACGAACTCGCCGAGGCGGGCCTTGTTGTTCAGGAAACCGTACAACGCGACCGAAAGCAGAAGGATCTCGGGGGCGTCGGAGCCGGAGGGAGGCGGAAAGAAATACGCGAGCCGCGATCCCTTCGCGGCGCATTCGCGCGCGCGCGCCACGGCCTCAGACTCGGTTCGGTAGAGGAGCAGGGACCGCGGCCGTTCGAGGCCTGCCCCCTCCAGAAAGGCGAGGATCTCCGGGGTCGCGACCCCCTCGTGACAGATGAGGGGCATCGATCCCATGCAGGACATGGCCATCCCGGTCAAGGCGTCGAGCCGCCAGGGAGGAAATCGCATCCAGTGTGTCCGGTCGGCGGAGGAACGGGGAGCGAGGACCGTTCCTGCCGGGTGCAGCTCGTCGAGCCAGAGCGAGGGCCGGATGGGCTCTCCCATTCGACCCTCTCTTCCTACTCCAGAAAGCCGGCCAACCCGTCGGCCAGCTTTCTCAAATTGGCGCTGCGCTGCTTCAAGACCGTGGGCGTCTTGTTCGCGTCGAGCAGAAAGGCCTCGCCGTCCCGTTCGACGTAGTCGAACTTTCCAAAGTCGAAGCCCAGGCGTTCTCGCTCCGCGCGAAGGGAATCCGGCACCGTCTCGAGGTCCTCCTTCTTGACGGTGTTCGCCGCCTTGACGACGGGATCTCGTCCGTAGAGCTTGACGGCGTACTCCGAGCGGCCAAGGAAGACCCAGATCCGGAGCACGTAGTGTCCGTCGATGAACTCGGGAAGGAAACGTTCGACGACGAATGCGTCGTTCTCCCAAACCCAGTCCGGGACCTGTTGAGGCGTTTCGAGAACCGGGTAGGAGCCTCGCGGCAACGTTCGTGTGAGGCGCCAGGGCAGGTTGTTCTCGGCAAATCGCCGGAAGCGGCCCTTCGGCCTGTCCCTCGCCTCGACTGCGCCGAAATAGTTGGCGTCGGTCTTGATCATGACCGGCCCGTCGTAGCCGTCGCCCCGTCCGACGAGATTCCGGCTCACGATGCGTTTGGAGATGTCCAGGACGCGGCCGTTGAGCAGGGGAATCCCGTGGGGATTGGCGGGCACGGCTTCGTCGGGGACACGTGTCCGGTCGACATGCAGGATCGCAATGTCCCCGGACACCTCCCGGGCAGGGCCAACCGCCACGTGATGGCCGTCGTCCTTCCAGTACTCCGCGAGCCGCATGACATGGTGGTTTTCGCGGGGCACCTCTCCGGGCGCCGTGATGATGCGGATGAGAGCCATCGGACGCATTCTGGCTGATGGCCTCCGCCGAGGCCAGCCGCGGGGCGTCCGGGTGCTCCCGCTACGGTTCGAGGGCGCGCCGGACGGCCGCGTGCGCCAGCAGCCGCGTCGAGTCGAGCGTCGGAAGCGGCGCCGTCTCCGGCCGCACGATCAGCGGGATCTCGGTGCAGGCGAGCGCCGCCGCGTCGCAGCCGTCGGCGGCGAGGGCCTCCATCACCCGGTCGAACATCGCGCGGGACTCGTCGGTGAAAACGCCGTTGACGAGCTCCCCGAAGATCGTTCGGTTGATGACCTCCCGGTCGGCGGCCGGCGGAATGCTCCAGGAGATGCCGCGCCTGGCGAGGGGTTCGGGATAGACGGGCCCTTCCATCAGGTATTTCGTGCCGAGGATCCCGACGCGGTCGAAGCCGCGCAGGTGCGCTTCCTCGGCGACGACCTCCGCGATGGAGAGCCACGGGATCGGCGAAGCGGGCCGGACCCGGTCGAGGGCCTGGTGGAGGGTGTTGTCCGGGCAGATGGCGAAGTCCGCCCCGGCCATCGCGACCTGGCGCGCCGACACGAGCATCAGGTCCGCGACGCCGTCCCAGTCGTCGCGGCGGATGTGCTCCATGTAGCGCGCCAGCGGGATCGAGTGCATCGCGACCTCGGGATGGTCGTGCTCGCCCATGACGTGAGCGCCCTCGTGGGCGATGGTGCGGTAGCAGAGGGCCGCCCCTTCCGCGCTGCAGGCGACGATGCCGATGCGCCGCGTCATGGCCAGATCCGCCGGAGCGCCAGCGTCGCCGCGTCGATCGGGGCGGGCAGGGGGAGAGGCTCCGCAGACTGGAGGCAGAACTCCGGCGCCGGTCCCAGGACCATCTGGCGCCCCCAGAGCGCGGCGCGCCCGCCCTGCGTCAGAGGCTCCAGCAGCCGGTAGAGCGACGGATAGGTCATGCCTTCCGGTTTTCGGAACCAGGAGGCCGAGCGCGCCTGATCCTCGCGGGACTCTCCGGCGCGCAGTCGGTACAGGCCTCCCGCCCCACCGGCCACGGACCGGGCGATCGCGTCATGCGGCTCCTGGTGCGGCGGCGAGACGGCGCCGTGGTCGAGCCCGTCGAGCGCCGCCGAGCCTTCGATGAGGTACCAGTCTTCGCAGGCGCCGCGGCCCTCGGGGATCCATGCGGCCGAGGGTATCGCAAAGGCGGCGGAACGCAGGAACCCCGGCGGCCGCCTGCGGGCGAGCGAGGAATGGAAGGCCCGGGCCTCATCCTCGTAGCGGTCCTCGGCGACGGCGTCGGACTTCCAGTGCCAGAACACGTACGCGAGCACGCGGGTCTCGTATCACACCGGCCTTCGCCTTTCCACGGATGCCGTTCGGAAGGCGTCCCGCGCGGGACGAAGGAACTCCTCGCGCTCGAGGATCCGTGAGCAGGACCGACCCCGCTACTCCGCGGACTTTTCGATGCTGCCGACTTCGGTCGAGGTGGTCACGCTGAACTTGCGGTAGTCGCTGTACTCGCTGCGCGCGTCCAGGCGCCCGACGAGGAAGAGGAGGACCTTCGCGGCGCCGGAGAAGCGCGCCTCGGCGGGGAGCCAGATCTCGTCGTTGACGCGGCGCCGTTGAAAGTGGGCGCGGGCGCCCTTCTGCAGACGGAAGACGCCGGCCGGTCCCACGCCGAGCGCGTCGAGCAGCTCCGCGTCGATGCGCACGAGCTGATGCTCGTCCTCGTCGACCCACGCCCGCCCGGCGAGCTTCTGCAGGACCTTTCCGCCCTTGGTCTGGGCCTTGTAGCCGGGCCTGGGCCGGAACGTCACGACCACGGCGCTGCGCCCGTCGAGGACTTCGCGGCCCGTGATCTCGATGTCGTCCATCTGGAACAGCTCCTCGACGACCTCCCGCTCCCGGCGTTCCCGATCCGCGTCCTTCGCGAGGCGGCGCTCCTTCTGCTCGGGCGTCTCGTTCTCGAGCTCGACCCGACGCTTCTCCATCTTGGCGTCATGCTTGCGGTCCTCGTTGGCGAGATCGGCGGCGTCCACGGGCTTGCCGTCGACGCTCACGAGCCGCCGGTAGAGGCGTCCGAGTTTCGTCGAAGGGTAGACCTCGTAGACCTCCGTCTTCGAGCTCTTGACGCGGCCCTTCGCGTCGACCTTGTTCTCGACGTGCTTCTCCATGAAGGTGTACTCGGCGAGCAGGGCCTCGTCGCTGCGCAGGCTCGTGCGCACGGCCTCGAGGAACGTGCGCGCGTCCGGCAGGGGTTTTGAGGCGGTTTCGGAATCCTCCGCCGCGGCGATTCCCGAGAGGGCGAAGAGGGCTGGCAGAAGGACCGGGCGAAACATCCCCGGAAACAACGAAAAGGCGCCGGGCGCCATTCCCCCGCCCGTCAGGGAGCGGAAGCCGAGGCCTCGCCGCCCTCGGGGCCGTAGAAGAACACCCAGGTCGCGAAGTCGTCGCCGAACCCTTCGAAGCGGTGCACGGCCCGCGCCGGGACGAAGAGCACGTCGCCCGGCCCGAAGGCCGGCGCTGCCCGTCCACGACGAGGTCTCCGCGGCCGGCGAGGATGACGTAAACCTCGTCGCGCGAATGCGGGGTCTGCGGGTCGGAGCCCCGCGGCGCGTAGATCTCGACGGAGAGCGAGCCGTGCGAGAGCATCGTCGCAAACCGTTTCCCCTCCGCCGTGGGAACCCTTGCGAGCGCCTTCTCGGCGGTGACGTGCCAGTCGTCTCGGTTCATGGGCCGGTCCTCCGAAACGCCATCATCTCGCGAGGCGCGTGCTTTCGGCGCACGTTGCGCATTAGGATGCGCGCACGCCCTCCGGCCGGACGCGGGAAGGAGGCCTCGTGACCAAGACGGTGATCATCTTCGTGCTGCTCGGCGCGATCCTGGGAGCCGTCGCCGCTTCGTTCGTGGCGCCTCCGGTTCTCGGCTGGTACAACGAGGCCGGCTTCCTGTCGCAGAGCGGGCAGGTGCAGGCCCTGGTCAATCTGCCGCAGGTGATCAAGTACACGAGCGTGCGCCTGCTCAAGACGCAGGCGATCGGCGCCGGTCTCGGCGCGTTCACGTTTCTGGTCCTGGGCCTCACCTCGGCGAGCAAGAGCCGCCGCCGGCGCGCGACGGCTCAGACCGCCCCGCCGCCGGACTGATTCCTAGCCCGGGCGCGGCAGGTCCGGGCGTCCGGACAGCCGGACGAGCGTCTGCTGCATCGTGGCGCAGAGCGTCTCCACTCCGTCGCGCCGCACCGCGACGTCCACCCGGCACACGGACAGGGTGCGCCCGGCGCGCAGGACTTCGCCGCGCGCGATCAGCAGGTCGCCGCGGGCCGGCGCGAGCAAGTTGATCTTGTATTCCACGGAGAGGACCGAGTCTCCGGCTCCCATCAGGCTGTAGGCCGCGTAACCGCCGGCGCTGTCGGCGATCGCGCCCGTCGCGCCGGCGTGGAAGAAGCCGTGCTGCTGGGACAGCTCCTCGCGGTAGGGCAGCCGGATCTCGCAGGAACCCGGACGCACATCGGACAGCTCCGCGCCGAGCGTGCGCATCAAGCCCTGCCGCCCGAAGCTCGAGCGGATGCGCTCGGCGAAGTCGGGATCCTCCGGCACGAAGGAGAGATCCGACGGCGTCATCGGCGCGACTCTATCCCCGCACCGGGCCGGAGCCCGTCGCTTTCCTGTTGACATTCTACAAGAGACGCCGTAGCGTTCGCCTTGTCGAATGTCTAAAGGAGGGAACGGCCCATGAAACGCAGAGAATTCCTGGCGGGAAGCGCCGCCGTGGCCATGGCGGGGCTGGCGGGGAAGGCCGGCGCCGCGGTTCGGGCGGCGGCGGAAGGAAAGACGGCGGTCCCGGGCGGCGGGAAGCTGACGCCTCCGGAACACGGGAGCATCCCGGTCGCCGTGGCGATCTCCGAGGGCGTCACCGTCATCGACTTCGCGGGGCCCTGGGAGGTGTTCCAGGACGTCTCGACCGACCGCGAAGACCAACCCTTTCAGCTGTACACCGTTTCGGAATCGACGCGCCCGGTGACCGGGAGCGCGGGGCTGCAGATCGTCCCCGATTTTTCCTTCGAACAGGCGCCGCAGCCCCGTGTCATCGTCGTTCCCGCCCAGAAGGGCTCCAAGGCCCTGCACGCGTGGCTGCGCAAGGCGAGCGAGAAGGCGGACCTGACGATGTCCGTCTGCACCGGCGCCTTCCAGCTCGCGCGCGCCGGCCTGCTCGCCGGAAAGGCCGCGACCACGCACCACGACTTCACCGATGCGCTCGCCAGGGAATTTCCCGACGTCGAGGTCCGGCGCGGGCTGCGCTTCGTCGAGAACGGGAAGATCTGCACGGCCGGGGGCCTGACTTCGGGGATCGACCTGGCGCTGCGGGTGGTCGAACGCTACTTCGGGCGCCCCGTCGCCGAACGCACCGCCGTCTACATGGAGTACCAGAGCAAGGGCTGGATCGTGTAGCGCGAGGCTCTCTCGGAGCGCCGCGGACCGATTTCGGAGAAGATGGCGCTCCGGAGGTAGCCGTGATGCGTTGTCGTTCTCAGATTCTGGCCGCCGGCGTGGCGGCACTCCTCGGTGTCGCGGTTCCCGCAGGCGGGCAACCGGCGAAGGCCCCTGCGCACGTCGACGTCCCGGCCGCCGCGCCGCAGCCGGCCGACGTCGGCTCGATCGACGGGATCATCCGGGCCTACTACGACGTCATCACCGGTCCGCCGGGACAGCCGCGCCAGTGGTCGCGCGATCGGACGCTCTACATTCCGGACCTGCGTTTCGTCGCGATGGAGGTGGACGCGAAGGGCCAGCCCGATCCGCGGATCATGAGCCACCAGCAATTCGTGGACGCTTCCAACCCCTCGATGGTCGCCAAGGGATTCGACGAGCGCGAGATCCACCGCGTGACGCAGCGGTTCGGCAACATCGCGCACGTCTTCTCGACGTACGAGACGCGCGAGAAGCCGGACGGCCCTGTCCTGGCGCGCGGCATCAACAGCATCGAGCTCTTCTGGGACGGCAAGCGCTGGTGGATCGCGTCGGCGATCTGGGACGAAGAGCGCCCGGACAACCCGATCCCGAAGGCCTACCTGCCGTAGGAGTGGAGCCTCGATTCCCTCTCCCCCCGACGGGGGGAGAGGGGGAGGGTGAGGGGGGGCCCCTCTTCTCTACATCCTCGTGCGGCGACAGAAGTCTCGAGAGCACCCCCCTCACCCCAACCCTCTCCCGTGGGGAGAGGGGGCGGATCTCTAGAGATCGATGTCGTCGGGGGGCCTCCGCATCTCGTCCCTCCGTTCGTCCCATTCCTAAACCCTCATCCCGGCCCGACGTATGTGATGAGTGACCGCCGGCAGGGAGTCCTCTGCCGGAAACAGGAGGATTCGGCAATGACGTTCCGCAGATTGCGCGCCGCCGCGCTGGCGCTGTGCGCCGCTTCGCTCGCGCCCGCCCGGGCCGGCGCCCAGACCGATTTCTACACGATCAACGCGCCGCGCGCGAGCCAGGCCGCCATGGTTCGCCAACGCCTCGGGTCTGACGGACGTGACGATCACGTACCACCGGCCGCTGGTGAAGGGCCGCACGATCTGGGGGGACGTCGTCCCGTACGGCCAGGTCTGGAGGGCCGGGGCCAACGAGAACACCGTCATCACCTTCAGCGACCCGGTGACGGTCGAAGGCCAGCCGCTGCCGGCCGGTTCCTACGGGCTTCACATGCTGCCCTCCGAAACGTCCTTCATCGTCATCTTCTCGAAGAACGCCACGTCCTGGGGCAGCTTCTCCTACGACGAAAAGGAAGACGCCCTCCGCGTGACCGTCAAGGCGGTCCCGACCGACATGCACGAGGCCCTGACGTACGACTTCGACGATCTGAAGCCCGAGTCGGCGGTGGCCACGCTGCGGTGGGACAAGCTGGCCGTGCCCTTCAAGGTGGCCGTCGACGTCACGCAGCTGACGTTGGCCGGCATCCGCCGGGACCTGCGAACCGTGCCGAGCTTCACCTGGGCGGGCTGGAACGATGCCGCCACCTACTGCGTCGAGCACAAGACGAACTACGAGGAAGCGCTCAAGTGGGTCGACACGTCGATCCAGAACGAGGAGCGCTTCGAGAACCTCGAGACCAAGTCGAAGCTGCAGGCCCTGATGGGAAAGACGGCCGAGGCGGACGCGACCATGAAGGACGCGCTCTCCAAGGCCAGCGCGGCGCAACTCCACAACTACGCGCGCCAGCTGCTCGCCGAGAAGAAGACGGCGGAGGCGGTCAAGATCTTCCAGATGAACGCCCAGAAGAATCCGACGGTCTGGTTCACGTACGCCGGCCTCGCCCGCGCCCAGTCGGCGCAGGGCAACTACAAGGACGCCGCTGAAAAACATGAAGGAGGCGCAGGCCAAGGCGCCCGAGGCGCAGAAGAAGTACCTGCAGGGGCTGATCGACAAGCTCCAGGCAGGGAAGGACATCAACTAGCGGGCTCCGGATGCCGGCGCGCGGGCCGGGCGGAGTTCAGCCCGCCCGCGCGCCGTCGTCGACCGGGGCCTCCGGCACCGCGAGCACCGGCCTGATCCCGTCCGCGTACCCGATGTCGAAGAGCATGCCCTCCGACACCTCGCCGGCCATTCGCCGCGGCTCGAGGTTCACGACGAAGAGGGCCTGCCGGCCCACGAGCTCCCGCGGGTCCGCGCGCTCGCCGCGGATCCCGGCCAGGATGCGCCGCGTCGCGCCGCCGAAGTCCACCGTCAGCCGCGAAAGCTTCTTCGAGGCGGGAACGTCCTCGACGTTTCGGATCGTGCCGACGCGGATGTCGACGCGGTCGAGGTCTTCCTTGGAGATCGTGGGTTTGATCGGTGCGGGGTTCATCGGCAGAGCATAGGCGAGAGGCGGCTCCGTCGCGCTCGCCACGACCCCCGAGAGAGCTGTCCCCTCTCCTCCCCGACGGGGGGAGAGGCCGCGTTCCGAGGGCGAGCGGCCGGACGATCGGTGCTCTCTTCGCCCAACCCTTGCTAGTCTCGGGCGATGGAGAAGGGCGAGCCGGGCCACGCGGTGGCGGGTCTGGAGCGCGCGGGCCATCGCGGTCGCCGCGGATCTGCTGCAGATCGTCCTCTTCCCGCTCTTCCTGCCCGGCGCCGTGTCTCCCTGGAGCGACGCGCTCGACCTCGCGGTGGCCGGAGCGATGACGGCGCTGCTCGGCTGGCACTGGGCGTTCCTGCCGTCGCTCGTCGCGGAGGTCGTGCCGGGCCTCGATCTGGTGCCGACATGGACGGCCGCGGCGTTCTTCGTGACGCGGGGATGGGCGCGGAAGGTTCCGCGCGAAGGGGCGATCGACGCGGAGGTCGTGGCGTCGCGGCCGATGGGAAGACAGCGCGAAGTCAGACGGCTCGTAGCGAAAGATGTCAGGGATCCCTCGGCGCTCTCGCGCCGTCGGGATGACGCGCCGCGCGCTTCGCGGGCGGCGCGTCAC
This sequence comes from uncultured Acidobacteriota bacterium, assembly GCA_963725095.1. GTDB lineage: Bacteria > Acidobacteriota > Thermoanaerobaculia > UBA5066 > Gp7-AA6 > DATBFU01. The sequence goes on along the minus strand of CAVRXJ010000014.1, from coordinate 8,582 downwards.
TTCGCCGGCAGCTTCTTCTCGAGATCCTTCAGGCGCTTGTTCAGGTCGTCGAGCTGCTCCTGGAGGTGGCCGAGATCCTGGAGCGGGGCGAGCATGGGCTCCCAATCCGTCCTTGCTGCGGAAGACCCTCGCGTGCTTGCGGAACTGCGGGGTGAGCTCGCCGACGCGGATCTCCTTCTCCGGGAGCTCTCCGACGGTCACGGTGATGTGCCGGGCGGTCTTGTCGCGCAGGAGGTCGAGCTGGACGGTCTCGCCGGCCTTCGTCTTGCGCACCGCGCGGGACACGTCGCGGGTCGAATCGACGCGCGCGCCGTTGGCGGCGGTGACGATGTCGCCAACCTGGATGCCGGCCTTCGCCGCGGGGCTGTCCTTTTCGACCTTGCCGATGAACACGCCGGCGTCCGCGGGCGCTCCGAAGTGCGTCCGCAGGTCCGGCGTCATCTCGATCAGCTGGACGCCCAGGTATCCGCGCTGGCCGTCGCGCGCGATGCGGACGACGACGTCGCCGGATTCCGACGCCTCGGGCGCCTCGAATTCGAAGTCGCCGTCGAAATCCGCGTTTCCATCGTCCGACAGAACGATCACCTTGTCCTCGGTCTGCCCGTCTCCGGCCTGGAGCGACGCGGTCGCGGGAAGACACAGGGCCAGGGCCAGTGCGGGGACCCAAACGGGGTGCTTGAGCATGGTTTTCCTCCAGTTCCTTCAGACCCGGAGACGGTCCGCCCGACCAAAGGTTTCGCCGGGCTAAGATGCGGACCGTGAAGTGGCTCGCGGCCGCGGCCGGGCTCGCCCTTCTGGTCCTGGCCATCGACCGGCTCCTGCTCTGGATGGAGTGGAGGGGCTGGATCGACTACCGGCGGACCGACCCCGGCCGGATCAACACCGGACAGATCGGCCCGGCTTTCCTCGGCATCCAGTCCCTCTTCCAATCGGGCGCCCGCCATCACCTCGAACAGCAGAATGCGGTTCGGACCGAGCGGGATGCGCTCCCGGACGGAGAGGGCGACGACGAGATCCGGTCGGAGGAGCCCGGCCGCCCTCCGGCATAGACTTCCGACGTGACGCTGGCCTTCGTCGCCCTCTCGTTCGCGCTCCTCGCGCCTGCCGCCGAGCCCTCGGGCGGCCGCATGCTCTACCGCGCGACGCTCGTTCAGGCCGCGCCGGGCCGGCTGCTGGAGCTCATCGACGACGAGAAGGCCCTGCGCGCCGCCTGGGCGGACAGCGGGGACGAAGCGCCGCTCTGGATGCGCCACAGCCAGGGCGACAAGTGGGATCTCCTGATCCTCTATCCGATGGGGAGCTGGGCCGACTTCTTCGGCGCGGAACGGGTCGCGCGCCGGCAGCGGTGGAAGACGGCGTCGGACGCTGCGCGGGCCAGGGCCGGCGACGCGGTCGCCTGGCAGGAAGACGTGTTCGTCTATGGGCCGCCGCTCTCGGAGGTCCGTGAGCGTTTCGCGAAGGCCGGCTACTTTCACGTCGAGATGTTCGTCGCGCTGCCCGGAAAGCAGGCGGACCTCTTCCGCCAGCGTGAAATGGAGAACGCGTACGACAAGGCGCTCGGCCTGCCCGAGAACCTGATCTTCACGAGAGACCGCGGGGCGGCCTGGGACCTCTTCACGATCGGCTGCTACCGCGACCTGAAGCACTACGCCGAGAGCGCCGACATCCCCGCGGCGTCGCAGGAAGCCGCCGCCAGGGCGGCCGGCTTCGAGGGCGCCCGCTTCATCGGCCCGTACCTGCGCACCCTGATCCGCGAGCACCATGACACGCTCGCCACGGCGATCCCGTAACCCCGTTTTCCGAAGAGGTCCGACCATGAGACTCGCCCGGCTCCTCGGCCTTCCGATCCTCGTCTCCATTGCCGCCGCGGCGGCCGCGCAGGAAGCGCCGGCAGAGAAGAAGACCACGCCGCCGGTGCTCCCGTTCATCGACGACGACTACGACAAGGCGCTCGCGCAAGCGCGCTCCCGCAACCTGCCGATCTTCGCCGAGGCCTGGGCTCCCTGGTGCCACACGTGCCGGTCGATGCAGGCGTTCGTGTTCACCGATCCCGTGCTCAAACCCCGCGCCGACCAGTTCGTCTGGCTCGCGATCGACACCGAAAAGAAGGCCAATGCGCCCTTCCTGGTGAAGTACCCCGTCGAGGCCTGGCCGTCGTTCTTCATCATCGATCCGAAGTCGCAGACGGCGGCGATCCGGTGGGTGGGCGGTGCCTCCGTCGCGCAGGTGGAGAAGCTCCTCGACGACGGCGCCCGCGTGCTTGCCCGCAGCCCCCGGGGCGCCGCCGCGGCGCTCGCGCAGGCGGACCGGCTGTACGGCCAGAAGAGGAACGCCGAAGCCGCGGAAGCCTACCGCGCGGCGCTCGCCAAGGCGCCGCCGCAGTGGCCGCCCTACGCGCGCGCGGTCGAATCGCTCCTCTTCGCCCTCCAGAAGGTGGACGACCACGCCGGGTGCGCGAACCTGGCGCGCGACACTTTCGGGAAGCTCGCGGCCACGTCGTCGGCCGCGAGTGTGGCGGGAAGCGGCCTCGACTGCGCGCTCGCCATGAAAGAGAGCGATCCGGCGCGTCCGGCCCTGGTCGCGGCGCTGACGGCCGACGCGCGCAAGGTGCTCGCCGCGCCGCCGCCCGACATCGCGGCCGACGACATCTCCTCCCTCTACGGCGTGCTCGCCGACGAGCGGGAGGAGGCCAAGGACGAGCCGGGGCGGCAGAAGGTGCTCGCGGACTGGGCGGCCTTCCTCGAGAAAGCAGCCGGCGCGGCGAAGACCCCGGAAGCGCGCGCCGTCTTCGATTCCCACCGGCTCTCCGTCTACATTGCGCTCGGCCAGCCGCAGCGCGCGATCCCGATGCTCGAAGCGTCCGAGGAGGATTTTCCGGACGACTACAATCCCGACGCGCGCCTGGCCCTCGCCTACGAGGCCATGAAGGACTACGAAATGGCGCTGCAGGCGTCGGACAAGGCGCTTTCCAAGTCGTACGGGCCGCGGAAGGTCGGCATCCTGACGGTCCGCTCGCGCATCCACCGGGAGAAAGGGGACAAGGTGTCCGCGCGCATCGCGATGGAAGAGGCGATCCGCGAGGCGGAGGCGCTGCCCGAAGGCCAGCGCTCGGAGGCCCAGATCGCGTCGCTCAAGAAGACCCTCGCCGCGCAGTCCCCCTGAGAAACAAGGGCCGTCGGCGCCGGGGCCGCCGGTCGTGTACAATTTTTCCAAACGATCGCTTTGGAAGCCGCGCGCAAGCCATGACGTCCAAGATGCCGACCGATCCCCTGGCCGACGCGAGCACCGGTGTGGTCCGGCGCTCCCGGGGAGCATCCGTCAAGCACGTTCCCAAGGGAAAGCCCGACCGGCGGGACCCGTCCCGGCGCAAGACCTACACGGGACCGGAGCGCCGCAAGGAAGAAGAGGAGCCGAGCGCGGCCGCCGGCCAGCCCGTCCTGATCTTCGGTTTCCCGCGGTGGATCGTCGTTTCGGCCGCCGTGTACCTGGCGGCCCTGATCCTCGCGATGGTTCTCATTTTCAACTACTGACGCCGCGGTCCCCCGGCCGGGTGCAACCCTTCGGCCTCCTCCCGTCACCCACGAGTATCCAGAGGAGGTCTCCATGCTCGCTGCCTGGCTCCCGATCCTGTTCGCCCTCTTCGTTCCGTTGGACGTGGCCGCCGGCGCCCCCCCGGAAGCCCCGGCCCTGACGCCGGCCCGGGCCGCCTTCGAGCGTTTCCAGAAGCTGGAAGGAACCTGGCGGGGAGAAAGCACGAAGGGATGGAAGGAGGACGTCTCGTTCCGGACGATCGCCGGAGGGTCCACGGTGGTCGAGACGTCCTTCGACGCCCACCCCGACGAGACGATGCTGACGCTCTTCGCGATGGACGGCGAGCGCCTGCGGCTGACACACTACTGCGTCGCGAAGAACCAGCCGCGCCTGGAAGCGACGTCCTTCGAAGACGGCGGAAAAACGGTGACGTTCACTTTCGTCGATGGAGGAAACCTCCCTTCCCGGGATCGCGGCCACATGGACGCGGCGGTTTTCCGTTTCGAGGACGCGGACCATGTCACGACGCGCTGGACCTGGTACCAGGACGGCAAGGAGCGCTGGCTGGAGGAGATCCGCCTGACGCGGAAGTCTTGAAGGGGAAACGAACGCCATGACGGACGAGGACCGGGAGCTGGTCGCGGCGTTTCTCGCCAATGCCGACGAGGCGTCGTTCCGGCGCCTCTACGCCGCGCACGCGCCGAGGCTCTACCTGTCGCTGCTGCGACTCTGCGGCGGGCGCGAGTCGGAGGCGGAGGACCTGCTGCAGGAGACGTGGATCCGCGCGGCGCAGGGGCTGCGGTCCTTTCGCTGGCAGTCGGCCCTCTCCACCTGGCTCTACGGCATCGCGCTGAACGCCTGGCGGGAGGCGGCGCGGGCGCGGCGGGGACCGGGCTCGTTTCTCGACGCGTCCCGCGAGGAGCTGATGGAGGCCGCGGCGGATTCGCGCGACGGCGACGCGATCCTCGATCTCGAGCAGGAAGTGCGCCGGCTGCCGGAGGGCTACCGGGAAGTGCTGGTCCTTCACGACATCGAGGGGCACACGCACGAAGAGATCGCCGGGCTGCTCGGCATCGCGCCGGGGACCTCGAAGAGCCAGCTCTCGCGGGCGCGAGGCTATCTGCGCAACCGGCTCTCCGCCGGGACTTCAAACGAAGAGAAGGAGAGGTATCAATGAGCGAGCACGACGGCGAGGCGCCGCAGCGGCTTTCCGCCGATCTGCCGAGGGAGCTTTCTCCGCGGCCCGAAGTCGAGGAGCGGATCGTCGCGGCGCTGCGCGCCCGCGGCCTGATCCGGACGTCCTGGACGCGGTCGCGCTTCGCCGCCCGCCTGGCGGCCGCGGCGGCGGGACTGGCGCTCGTCGCGGCGGGCTTCGCGGCGGGTCGCGGCTCGGCGGGGCGGGCGGAGAACGCGCCGGCGGAGCCGCGCTTTGCGCTGTTTCTCCTGCGCGGCTCGGAGCTGCTCCCGGAGAACCCGCAGGAGGAGGCGGGGCGCGTCGAGGAGTACCGCTCCTGGGCGCGCGGCCTCGCAGGCGCGGGCCGCTTCGTCAGCGGCGAGAAACTGGAAGACCGGGGCGAGCAGATCGGCGCACCGGCCGGCGCGCCGGCGTCCGCTCCCGAGGAAGAGGTCCGCGGCTACTTCGTCATTTCCGCGGGGAACTTCGACGAGGCCCTCGCGATCGCCCGCCAGTGCCCGCACCTGCGCCATGGAGGCAGGATCCTCGTGCGGCCGATCGCGAAAGTCTGACGTCCGGCTCCGCAAGATCGTTGTAGCGCGCGGCGCCCCTCCCGGCTAGCGTGCGCCGGGAAGGGGGACTTCCACATGCGACTTCCGCTCGTCCGGGCCGCGCTCGCGACGGCTTGCCTTCTGACGATCGCCGGACCGTTCGCGGCCGCGCAGAGCGGCGGGGGTGCGGCGCCGACACCCGCTCCGGATCCGTGCGCGGCGCCCGAGCGCCGCCAGTTCGACTTCTGGATCGGTCATTGGGACGTCGTGGACGCGAAGGGCAAGCCCGCCGGATCCAACGACATTGCGAGCATCCTCGGGGGCTGCGCCCTCCAGGAGAACTGGAAGGGGGCCGGCGGATCCAAGGGCACGAGCCTGAACATCTACGACGCGGCCGCGAGGAAGTGGCATCAGTCGTGGGTCGATTCGAGCGGCGATCTGCTCCTGCTCGACGGAGAATTTCGCGGCGGGCGGATGATCCTCGAAGGAAAGCGCAAGGGCGCGAAGGGCCAGACGGTGATCGACCGGATCACATGGGAAAAGTTGAACGGCGATCCCAACCGCGTGCGCCAACTCTGGCAGTCCTCCGAGGACGGCGGCAAGACCTGGACGACCGCCTTCGACGGGACTTACCTCCGCAAGAGCTGACACCCCCCGCGCCGCGGCTCGGGCGCCCCGCTGCCGCGAGGGCCGCTCACGGCCTGGCTTCCAGATTCCGCACGCGTGCGGCGAGGCGCGCGTCGCCGATCCTCTCCGCCGCCGCGGGAAAAGAGGCCGTCGCTCCGCGCCACCGCAACTGCTCCGGATCGTCGAAGAGGGGCGCGTCGGTTCGCAGCGTCGCGAGCGTCTTGAAGAGAAGCGCCTGTGCGCGCTGATCCCCGAGAACTTCCGGTGGGAAGTCCTCGATCGGCCCGTAGCGTTCGATCCGCCGGGCGGCGGTCTTGGGGCCGATGCCCGGGATGCCGGGAAAGCCGTCCGCGGCGTCGCCGACCAGCGCGAGGTAGTCGGGGATCAGGGCCGGGGCGACGCCGAACTTGGCGCGCACGCCCTCGGCGTTGCGGATCTGCCCGCTCTTTCGGTCCATCTGGACGACGCGGTCGCCCACGACGCATTGCGCGAGGTCCTTGTCCGGCGTCCAGATGCAGACCTTTTCCACGCGTCGGTCGCTCGCCGCGAGGTGGGCGGCGGAGGCCAGGGCGTCATCGGCCTCGAGCTCGACCATCGGCCAGACGGCGACTCCCATGGCGGCGAGGATCTCCTCGAGCGGGTGGAACTGCGCCCACAACGCCGGCTCGATCCCCTCGCCGGTCTTGTACCCGGGCCACAGCCCGTTGCGGAAGGACTCGATGACGTGATCCGTCGCGACACCGATGTGCGTCGCACCGCCCTCGAGCATCTGCGCCACGGTGTGGAGGACGCCGGAGACGGCCCCGAACGGGGGATCGATCCCCTTGCCGCGGCGGATTCCGTAGAACTGGCGGAACAGCTCGTAGGTGCCGTCGATCAGGTGAACGATCATGGCGTGCCGGTCTGCGGCGGCTCTTCTTAGCAAAGACTCGCGAGAAAAGATACCGAGGATGTCGATTTTCCCAGGGCCCGTTCGACGCCAACGTGAGGAGGCAAAACCATACGGTTCATGATGCCCTACGAGCCGGGCCGGGAGGCGACGGCGTCCCCGACCCGGAAGGAAATGGAGGAGATGGGGAAGCTCATCGGGGAGATGCCCGCAGCGAGTTCGAGCGGGCCGCGTTGCTCACGCGAAGCGCGCGCGAGCGCAGGCTTCTGCTCGAGCGGTCGGCGAAGTGCGCCGGGGAATAGGGTGAGCGCTACGGCTTCAGGTCGAACATCGCCTTGCCGCTCGTCATGTCGAACGGCACAGAGACGTGTTGGTGTGTGAGCCCCCACTGGCCACCCACCCTGCGAAACCCGAGCGTCGAGCGCAACCAATTGACCACGCGCCTGCCGTCGGCTCGCGTGCCGGCAAACCGATTCAGGCTCCGGCTGAATGCGACGTCGCCGTCGGCCGCGATCTCGAGCTCTCGGACCTCGTACTCGAGCGGGGGAAGGAAGGGCCCCAGAGCGTTGACCCACAGGGAGCGAATGGCTTCGGCGCCCTCGTGATTGAGCGGCGGCACCATGTCAAACGCCACGAAGTCGGGGGCGCAGAGCGCGAGCATGGCATCGACATCTTTCGTGCGCACCGCGCTCGTGATGGCATCGATGACCGCGCGGATCGCGTCGTCGTCGGTTCTCCGGCTTTCCTCCGGCGTCATCGTGATCTGCATTCTCCACCGATACTCCACACTGCAAGATCGGTGCCGGCCGATTCATAGCGGTCGCCGATGACCGGAATGGCTGGAGATCCTCGCTCGTTCGCTAGACCTGAAATGCCGACGCGCCGCGAGAGAAGAGACGCCGCCGGCATTCCACAGCGGGCCGGGCGCCGCGAGTGGATCGGGCTCGCCGTGATCGCGCTTCCGTGCATCCTCTACTCGCTCGACCTGACCGTGCTGAACCTCGCCGTGCCCGCGCTGAGCGCGGAGCTTCGGCCGAGCGCCTCGCAGCTGCTCTGGATCATCGACATCTACGGGTTCCTGGTCGCGGGCTCGCTGATCACGATGGGCACGCTCGGCGACCGGATCGGGCGCCGCCGGCTGCTGATGATCGGCGCCGCGGCGTTCGGCGTCGCCTCGGTCGTCGCCGCCCTGTCCCGCGAGCGCCGGGATGCTCATCGCGGCCCGCGCCCTCCTCGGGATCGCCGGCGCGACCCTGGCGCCCTCGACGCTCTCCCTGATCCGCAACATGTTCCTGGACGCGAAGGAACGCACGGTCGCCGTCTCGGTGTGGATCACCAGCTATTCGGTCGGCGGCGCGATCGGACCGCTGCTCGGCGGCTGGGTGCTCCAGTACTTCCGCTGGGGCGCCGTCTTCCTGCTCGCCGTGCCGGTGATGGCGCTGCTTCTGGTGCTCGCCCCGAAGCTGCTGCCCGAGTTTCGGGACCCCGAGGCCGGGAGGCTCGACCTCGCGAGCGCGGCGCTGTCGCTGGCGAGCGTCCTGTCCGTGATCTACGGCCTCAAGCGGATCGCCGAGCACGGCCCGGGCTGGCTGCCGGCGCTGTCGATCCTGACGGGCCTGGCGGCCGGCGTCGTCTTCGCGCGCCGGCAACTCGCGCTCGCCGACCCGCTGATCGACCTGCGTCTCTTCCGGGCGCCGGGCTTCAGCGCGTCGCTCGTGATCTACATGCTTTCGTGCTTCGTCGCCTTCGGCATCTACATCTTCATCGCGCAGTACCTGCAGCTCGTGCTCGGGATGACGCCCCTGCGGGC